>NZ_OZ347065.1:0-1401827 GCF_977011065.1 Wolbachia endosymbiont of Dactylopius coccus
ACAATATAAACTTTATAGCTGACTGCTTAAGATTGTTAACACTGCTAAAGATTAACGTAAAAATAATAAAAGGCATTATAAATAGCAAAACCTCTTTTATACTCAGGCTCGTTGAGTACAAGAAGGTTTTTGCTTCCATTGGAACTAAATGACCAAAGAATGCAACTGAAGTGATGACCGTGAGTAAGATTAATAGTTGTAGCACGTTCTTATATACCAATGTCCTATGGACATATATATGGTAAGTTAGTTGTTAAGTAAAGCAAAACTGTCTAAACTGTACAGCAAATGGTGTAATGAAAGTAGCTGACACTGGAATGACAAAGAAGAGTGAAATTAGCACTCACTTATTATTCGTGTCGTTTTCAGTAAAAGCCTCCTCCCATGTGCCTTGAGTTGCTGCACGGCTATACTCTGTTACTCTATTTTCAAAGAAATTCGTATGTTCCACGCCATTTAGTATTTCATCAAGCCACGGAATAGGATTATCATCAACATCATATATGGACTCAAGACCTAATTGCATTAACCGTCTGTTTGCTACGTAGCGTATGTAATTGCGCACTTCTTCTGCAGATAGTCCTTCAACGTCTCCGAAATTAAAAGCAAGCTTTATAAACTCATCCTCAAGCTCAACAATAGTGCGGCATGCAGAATATAATTCCTCTTTAAACTCATCGTTCCAAATTTCATTATTCTCTTTAACAAATGTATTAAATAACATAATAATTGAATTGGTGTGCAAAGTTTCATCACGGGCTGACCAGGCGATTATCTGCCCCATTCCTTTCATTTTTCCAAAGCGTTGGAAATTGAGCAAAATTGCAAACGATGCGAATAACTGCAACCCCTCGGTAAATGCACCAAACACTGCTAGGGTTTTAGCTACATGTTTTTTATCATGTTTTTTGCTTTCCTCAAATTCTAGCATGTATTCATATTTCTTTCTCATAGCATCATACTTTAAAAATGCTTGATACTCGCTTTCTGGCATGCCAATTGTGTCTAAAAGATAAGAATAAGCTGCAATGTGTATGGTTTCCATATTGGAAAAACTTGCAAGCATCATGCATATTTCTGTTGGCTTAAATATATTTGAATAATGCCTCATGTAGCAGTTATTTACTTCAATGTCTGCCTGAGTAAAGAATCTAAAAATCTGAGTTAGTAGATTTTTTTCTACGTTTGAAAGTTTAGTTTTCCAATCCTTTACGTCATCAGCAAGCGGAACTTCCTCAGGTATCCAATGGATTCTTTGTTGCTGCAGCCACGCATCATACGCCCAAGGGTAATTAAAAGGTTTGTATATTGGATCTGCTTCTAACAATGACATAAGACACCTATTATTTTCTAAAGTAAATATTATATTAAGTGATATTGAGAATCAGTCAATTTAACTTTTTTGAAATTTGACGGCAGATAATTTATTAGTGTATTATAGCTTCAAGTAATTTATCAACAGAAATGCGAGTATTAATATCTTTTATTTTATTATTTACAGTGAGCTGCACTCACACTATTCACAATCACGGAGCTCCTGGCATTAGTGTTGAATTGTGGAGCAAGATAAAAGTAGGTGACGATAAAGAAAAAGTGGTTCACACTTTAGGATCACCAACATTAGTATCAAAGTTCGATGACAATGTTTGGTACTATGTCTCATATAAAATTAAACAAGCCAACTTTTTAGGAAAAAGGAAGTATAGTAGTAAGTCTCTGCAAATTTCATTCGACCAGGACGGTAAAGTTGAAGATACAAAAGAAACTGACATCTTAGAGAGATCTTTGGCTGTTTCTGATTGAAAGTTTGCTCAGATCTTCCTACGTCATACCGCGGTTCATTCCATAACTGTACGAACATTGCGATTTGGGCCTACCAGAAGGGTGTCATGAAAGTAGTTGACACTAGTTCCTTTATGACGGCAGTGCCCAGACTACTTGGATCCAGGAAACTTAATTGCAAGTAATGCATTGGGTTTGGTAAGTATGGGTTTTGCGTTATAGAATGAAGCACTTTTGGTGAATTTGTAAAGAAAACTGGATCCCAGTGTCAAGCACTGGGATGACACCATTTGTTGTAAACTCACTTTTACTCTATGGTCTTGCTGCTATCCTGAACGGATACAGTGGGCTTATTAAATTATAGAATTACTTTAGCTATAGAATAAAATCTAGTGTTACTTCACGCCAAATGTGGTGGTGCTGAGTAGGCAAGCCGGTCAATGGGCTACATTTATATACTGCACGCATTGCGTTATCTGCTATCGACCTGAAAAGTGGATTATTTCGATAGGAATCACTGTCTGCTACATCCGCCATAATTATCTCGCCTTGACTGGATAACAATAAGTTAATTTTTATATTAAAATTTTCTTTGTAAGCTATGCTTTCAGGAATGCTCCAGCATTTTGTGAGCTTGTCTCTTATAGAGTTAATAATTTCTGTTACAACTAATTCATCCTTTTTGCTCTCAACGCTTTTTTCGTTTCCTATTTCATTTTTTGCCCCTCTAACATCCCTTCTTAGTTTTTTCTCTACACTTTTTTTTCTTTTTGGAATTGGAATGAATTCTTTACCCTCGTTAATAATGACTTCTTCTTGCATTTCGATAATTTGCCTCGGTTGTGCTACAACAGTGTGCTCAACTATTTCTTTTTTCCTTTGTGGTATAGGAACAGCTACCGTATCATTCGTTTGGGCTTTTGTTGAAGATAACGAAAAAAGCAAAAAACAACATAAAGACAAAAAAAGAATATAATTAGAATAGAAAAAACGCATATGTTAAGCAGCTTGTTTTACTGGTTTAAAGCTAATATTGCACGTAAAGTCAATATATTTTAGTTGATGGACGAGTTTGAAGTCAATAAGGAATCCCTTCAAAGCTGAAGGCAAGCGGAAGATTGTCTTCTCGACAGACAAAGGAATTGTATAATGGATTAAAAGGAACCGTATGACAAAAATTATAGCAAAAGAATATACAGAATTTTTAGAGCAGTTGAAAGATCGTATTGCAACAAGCCGTTATAAGGCAGCAAGAACAGTAAATAAAGAACTGCTACTGCTTTATCATTATATTGGAACGCGGATTCTAGAAAAACAAAAGAGTCAGGGTTGGGGAGCTAAAGTAATTGAGCAGTTAAGTAGAGACTTAAAGGCTGAATTCCCGGAAATGAAAGGATTTGGTATTGCTAACTTGCATAATATGAGGCGTTTTGCGGAGATTTATCCTAATCCTGAATTTCTCCAGCAAGTTGCTGGAATATTACCATGGTATCATCATGTCGTTTTAATGGAACAGATCACGAAGCAAGGCTATTTTATGTAAGAAATGCTTCAGAGTATGGTTGGTCACGCGCTATAATGATACATCAAATAGAACTTGGCCTTCATAAACGGCAAGGTAAAGCAATTACAAATTTTAAAGAAAAACTGCCTTATCCAACATCAGATCTAGCAAATCAAACTCTTAAGAATCCATATATTTTTGATTTTTTAAGTATAGGCAAAGACGCTCATGAGAGAGAAATAGAAAAAGGGTTAGTGGCACATATTGAGAAATTCCTACTGGAACTCGGCGCTGGTTTTTCTTTTGTTGGGCGCCAATACCATTTAACAGTTAGACAAAAGGATTACTACTTAGATCTCCTATTTTATCACTTAAAGCTTAGGTGTTTTGTAGTAATAGAAATTAAAGCAGTTGAGTTTGAACCAGAACATTCTGGAAAGATGAATTTTTACTTATCAATGGTTGATGACTTGCTAAAACATTCAACAGATAACCCTTCAATAGGATTAATTTTATGCAAATCTAAAGATAATGTACTTGCTGAATATGCACTCCGAGACATGACCAAACCAATAGGTCTTGCAGAATATTAAATCACTGAGAATCTACCAGAAAACATAAAAACAGCTCTGCCAACAATAGAAGAATTAGAAGCTGAATTATCGAAAGTTTCAGATAAGGAAAAGTAATGCTACTAAAATCATTCAAACAATTATTTAGCAAACCAAAAGCTCAGCATGGAGGCTCAGGAAGAAGAGTGGCAGCCAATAACTTACTCTCTCATAGCCTTGAAACTTTGGAATAGTAACGGAGTAAGTGATTTTTATGGATTACAAGCTCTAGGTGTACTATTCTATAATATCATACGGTCAATATACTCTAAATGAGATGGAAAGATGAAGGCATCATTATAGCTGCTAAAAAATACGGCGATAAAAACTTAATTCTTTCTCTGTTTACAAAAAATCATGGAAAGCGCAGGGGATTAACTAAGCTAACAAACAATAGCAATTATAAGTTTCAGATAAGTAATCTATTACATGCAGAATGGAGTGCTAAGTTACCTGAAAATCTAGGTTTTTTTAAGTGCGAATTAATCGAATCTCCATTCCATCATTTCTTTCAAGATAGGTTAAAAAGCATTACTATTGTTTCTTTCTCCTCTATTTTAGAAAAAGTGCTTCCAGAAAGTGAACCCTGTGCCATGCTGTATGACAATTTTCGATATTTCATCGATGTAATTAAACACAACAATCAGTCTTGGCAAAGCCATTATCTTAACTTAGAGCTTCTGCTTCTTACGCAATTGGGATTCAAGTTAGACTTATCCAAATGCGCTGTAACAGGTGTTAAGGAAAATCTGCAATTTATTTCTCCAAAAACTGGTAGAGCAGTGTCAAAAAAAGTAGGAGATTATTATGCAGATAAACTCCTACCTTTTCCACAAATGTTGCATGATGTATACAATAATACCCTACAAAACAGCTACTCATTCCAAGAATTTCAGTTAGGACTGAAAGTCACAGGATATTTTTTAAATAAGTATATATTTTTGCAGTTAAACATGAAATTTCCAGAGCTGAGAAACCTCATGTTGTCGCTTTAATCTTAGTTATCATTTTTTTGAAATCATTTCAGAAATCTATAGCTAACCCAAGCAACACGTCATACCGCGATTCATTCGCGGTATCTCAGCATAGATTCCGCTAACGAGTAGCGGAATGACGGTTGTCGGTAAACTTAAGCCACTTTAGCTATAGCCAGTAACCACTCTATTTCTACCACTGTTTTTTGCTTTATATAAATATCTGTCAGCACGTACTATAAATTTTTTAATATCATCAAAGTCAGATCCTTGCATTTCTGCAATTCCAATGCTCACAGTTACATTATGGGTTGTATTTTTATCCGCAAGTACAAAAGGTTCTTTAGCAATAATTTTTCGTATTCTCTCCGCAATAGTATACGCATCTGATACATTGGTATCTGGCATTACAACAACAAACTCCTCACCACCAAACCTAGCTAGTAAATCTGTCACTCTGATATTTTCAGAAATTCTTTTCTGTACTTGCTTTAAAAGTTCATCTCCAGCACTATGCCCAAAACTGTCATTCACTATCTTAAAATAGTCTATATCAAGTATCATAAGAGACAACCTTCTATCCTTTTCCACAGAGTCCTTAACAATGTTTCTTAAGTGTGCATCAAAATATCTTCTATTATAACAGTTAGTTAATGGGTCCTTTATAGACATTTCCGCATTATTAAATAAATTCATTCTCAAGGCATCTTGATATCTTTTGCGTTTTACTTGCGAATTAACCCTTGCTATTAACTCACCCTCATCCAAAGGTACTGTTAAATAATCATTAGCACCTACATCAAGTGCTTTTACTAAATTGTTTTTATCATAATCCTCAGAAAGAATCAGAATTGGTGTATAGCGTGTTTCTACTTTACTACGAAACTTAGAACACAAACGCAGGCCGTCAGTTTTTGAAAACTGCATATCAGAAATGATCAGGTCGTAATTATTCTTAATACCAACCTTCAATGCTTCCATTGGATCACTCAGTATTTTAATTGACCTAAAGCGGTGCTTTAGTACATTATATATCTGCTCTGCTTGAAAGACATCTTCATCTACAACAAGTATGTTAGCATCAAAAATCTGATTAGAATAATCCATAATACTGTTTCCTGCTACTCCGCCAATCTCAGCGTTGGTTTCTCCTCTTAAACGCAATTCATCTATAATCATTTTTAAGCGCGTGAGAGACTTGATCCTTGCAGATAAAGCAGTTTCGTCTATTGGTTTAGTCAGAAAATCATCTGCACCAGCATTAATGCCCTGTACTCTATCATGAGCGTCATGCAGCGCAGTTACCATAATTATTGGAATATGGGTTGTCAAGGGATCATTCTTTAGCTCCTTACAAACTTCAAAGCCATTCATTTTTGGCATCATAATATCGAGTAATATAATATCGGGCTGCTGTTTTGCTACTAAATCCATGGCTTCCTCACCATCATAGGCCACGATAACCGTATAGTACTCTGCTTTTAGTCGAGCTTCTAAAAGCTTAACATTACATAGTACATCATCTACTACTAGGATCTTTGCTGTCATTATCTTTGGATATATTATCTATATCGTAAGTAGGATAAAGCTTACCATTTTTACCAACTATGTAATTTACTTTCTCAGTATTACACTCTTTATATAAGTCTTCAATTCCTGCGTCTTTCAATAACCTCCTAGCTTTTGATTTTATAATCATAAGATACTTATATGTATTCCTAATAAGATCAATAAATACAGGTACCTTATTTTTATCAAGAACAATTATGCTCACTAAAGCTACAACTAAAATTTCTGAAAGACCTATATTGAACATTTTCCTATGAAGCAAGTACTTTAATCCTTCTGATTATAAATATTAATTTGCTTAAATCAAGTTTAGAAGCAACCATCTCATCTAAAAAACTATTATAACGTTCTATGTAGTCCTTATCATTACAAGCCCAGGTTTGAACCTTATCTTCAGGGTTATCAGTAGCTTTTATGACTTTAACAGCTAGCTTGTGATGGTAATTGCTTAAATCGTCCAATAAATCATTAACTAAGCTGCGATCCCAATAAGAAGAGCGGCTTTTCATCTTGATGGCAATTGTTTTAATCAGATCGAATCTTAACAGCGACTTTAACTCAAAGTATATTTTACCAGCATCAAGAATGGACAAAGATGTCTGTTCAGCAACAGATATAATGTCCAGTGCATAAGCAAGAACGCATAGATCAGCAACTTTTTTTGCTAGATCTTTATTTATATTAAGTTCTACTAAAGAAGTTGATTCATGGCTATAGACCTTTAATAGGTGTTCATCTAAAACATCAGTTAAGTTCTGGCCTAAAGTTTCAATTGCATCTTTAAATTTTGTAACATCATCCAATTCTACAAAGCTAAGCTTGCCAAGATTTTTCACTAGCCAAAATGATACTCTGCCAATAAATTTCTGCACGTTCCTCACTATTTGTAAGTATGAGTTAACATCAATTTTTCCATCCAATTCATCAATTTTCTGCCACAGGCTGTTTAAATCATACAGGTGGTTAACAACAATATATATGTTAACCGCTTCTTGTACCTTAATTCCAGTGTTCTCAGCCAAATTATTGATGAATATACAGCCCATTCTATTCACTACATCATTTGCAATGCAAGTAGAGATAATTTCTCTACGAAGTTGGTGTTTTAATATGAAATCCTTAAACTTTGTTATCATCTTTTTAGGAAAATAACCTAGCAAGTAGTCATTAGATATAAGATCTTTTTCAGGCAGATCGGAATGTATAATTTCATTTTTTATTGCTGTTCTAGCATAAGACATTAGAATAGAAAGCTGAGGAGAACTGAAACCTTCTGCACCAGTTAACATCCTTGCTATCTCTTCTTCAGTTGGAAGAAATTCTACGCTTCGGTTTAACAGCCCAGATTTTTCTAAACTGAGCAGTAACCTGTGGTGCTGCTCCAATCTCTCTTTAGCTTGCAAACACTCAAGAAGTAATGCTTTTGTTTCAATTCTGTTGTGGTTCTCAAGCACTTTGGATGCAACTTCGTCCACCATACTTGCCAGTATTTCATTCCTTTTTTCTAAAGAAACACCCCCTGCTTTCATAGCCGAAACAAATGCAATCTTGATGTTAACTTCAAGGTCCGAACATATCACTCCGGCTGAATTATCAACAAAATCTGCATTGATATATCCACCTCTTTCAGCATATTCTATTCTTCCAAGCTGTGTGCATCCCAAATTTCCGCCTTCTATAAACATAGAAGCTCTAATATCTTTACCATTTACTCTCAGCTCATCGTTTGCTTTGTCACCGACCATGCTATGATTTTCACTCTTTGCCTTAACAAACGTGCCAATTCCTCCATTCCATATGAAGTCCACTTCTGCTTTGAGTAGATATCTAATCAAATCACTTGGAGGTAGCATATCTTCCTTTATATCAAAGCGTTTTTTTATTTCTTGAGAAATGTTTATTTGCTTGCTGCTACGCTCAAATACTCCTCCACCCTTAGAAATCAAATCTTTGTTATAATCCATCCAAGTTGAAAATGGTAACTCAAAAAGGCGTTTACGCTCTGTGAAACTCTTTTCTGCACTAGGATTTGGATCAATAAAAATATGCATATGGTTAAATGCGCCGATTAAATGTATATTTTTTGAAAGCAGCATACCATTTCCAAATAAGTCGCCAGCCATATCTCCAATTCCAATAATAGTTGCATCTTGGTAAATATCCTTATTCATTTTCCAAAAATGCCTCTGCGCTGCAATCCATGCACCTCTGGCTGTAATACCCATTTTTTTGTGATCATAACCTGCTGATCCACCAGATGCAAATGCATCGCCAAGCCAAAAATTGTATTCAGAGGCTATTTGGTTGGCATAATCAGAAAATGAAGCAGTGCCTTTATCAGCAGCAACCACGAGATATGGATCATCCTCATCATACCTAATCACATTCTCTGGTGGAATTATTTTGCCATTAACTACATTATCAGTAATGTCAAGCATTCCCCTGATAAAACTCTTATAGCATTCAACACCTTTCTCTCTTAAAATATCTTTGTCTTTATAAACTTGCTTAATTACAAACCCACCCTTTGCGCCAACAGGTACAATAACCGCATTTTTTGTCATCTGAGCTTTCATGAGCCCCAAAACTTCAGTGCGAAAATCTTCCGTCCTATCCGACCACCTTAAGCCACCACGGGCCAATTCCCCTCCTCTTAGATGTATTCCCTCAAAAAGATTTGAATAAATATACAATTCACGATATGGACGAGGATCAGGCAAACCATTTATTTTATTTGAGTCAAATTTTGTAGATAAATATGGTTTATCGTCTTGATAATAACTGGTCCTTAAAATAGCCATTATCAAGTTAAATATCGAGCGCAAAACGTAATCATGTGAAACATTGCTGATCTCTTTTAGAAGTTCCTCAATCTTTTCTATGAAAATGTCCGTGGTTTCTGCTCTATCAATGTCTATGCTAGGATCAAATCTTGCATGAAATAGTTGTATCAAATACTTTACTATTTTTGGATACTCTGAGACTACCTTTTGGATATATTCTGGATTGTAGTTAAATGACGTCTGCTTTAGGTAAGCACTTAACGCTCTAACCAGAAGCACTTCTTTCCACTCCAGTCCAGCAATAATGACCAAACTATTGAAATAATCATTTTTAATTTCCTTTCTAAACACTTTCGCAAGTGTTATTTCAAATTGCTCTTTTAGAGTAATGTTGTCTATTAATTCATCAACTCTTGACAACACAAAATGGTGTATCCATATTCCGCCGTTAATTTCTATGTAATAGCCATTATGAGATAGAATCTTAGCTCCCAAATTCTTAGTAATTCTTAATATCTTCGATAATTCAAGACCTCCATTGCTCGAAGTGTAAACCTTTAATTGATAATTAAGATTGTCACGAGTAAGTCTTAAATCGACCTCGCTAACTCTTTTTTTCCTCACTATCTCCAATTTTTTCATATCGTAATATGCGTCATGAGGTTCGAAACTCTCTTGATAGCTTATTGGAAATGCCTTGCAATAACGGATGAATATATCCTCAACAGTACTAAAAGTATTATATAAATTGTCTATAAAACGATCTTCCCACTTTTCCGTAATGTTCCTTAATTTGTTTTCGATACGCAAAACTTCATCATCAAGAACGCTAGCATTTTTGGTCTTTAGCACTACATGCAATTTCATCAAATCATATTCATTGATAATGTGATTGTTATAAATATCTGAACTCTCTGCACTTGTCTCATCCTTCAATATATCACGTATCTTGAACATTAGCCTAGCGCTAGCATAACGCATCGGTATCAGCACTATGCAACTAATAAAATCCCCTACTCTTCTTAAAAATAACCTGACCCTTGGTCTAATCGCAAGAGACATGATCGAAATGCAAATTTTAAATAATTCGTCTTCATTTGATTGGAATAATTCATCACAAGAGAATGTTTGTAAAATAGAAATCAAAGCCTTGTTATTGTGACCCCCGGTTACAAACCCTGCATTTTTTTCTATAATTTTAACTTTATCTCTTATTATTGGAATAGTTCGAATATCTTGGACTTCCGCTACAGAAGTAAATAAACCAAAAAAACGCCGTTCCCTTACCACATTACCCTGGTCATTAAATTCTTTTACTCCTATACAATTCATGTATGTACGCCGATGGACTATTGAAACTAGATCTGACCTAAATATATACAAAGAACCTAGATCCTCAGATGAGATCGATGCATTTTGATACTCTTCACTTGCTCTCATCAAACCAAGATTTTCCTTGCTAGTAGCAAGGAATTTTTCATCCTGATTTGCGGTGCATTCTTGATAACCCAGAAATACAAAATTATTATTCTTTAACCAAACTAGAAAATCTTTTTGCTCTTGATTTCGGTCTGGTGTCATTCCAGTGCGTGACACTGGAATCCACGTGTCCTTTTCCTGGATCCCAGTATCAAGTACTGGGATGACAGAAAGACTTGCCTCATCAAGTTTCTTGAGCATTAAGTGCCAATCTTTCACAACGCAATTAACTGCTTTCAGCGTTTTTTGTAGAGATTCTTTTAATATATCAATAAAACTGTCACTTATACCTTTGATAATTACATATATAACTGACTCTTTGACTCCATTGCTTTCTTCCAAAGAGTAAATCTCGTCTATTAGGCCATCTTTTCTTTTAATGTTAATTATGCTGTTGCTGTAATAGCATATGGTTAAATTGTGCGATTTAATAGTTGCAATAACAGAATCAACCAAAAATGGCATATCATCGCTTGTTATCTTAATCGCGGTAAAATCGCCTTCTATTCCTGGTATATCATCTATATTGCTTACTACTAACTTACTTTCATCTTTCTCTTTTTGAGAAACAAAATTGTAAGCATCGCTTACAATATATAGCAAAAACTTATCGTTGGCTTTCAGGTCGCTTTTATAAACAAAACTATAAAAATACTTAATAAATTTTTTAATTTTTTCTTTATCTTGCTGATTTTCTTGATCAGCTAACTTAAATAAAGACTCAGTGTCAACATTATGATCTATACACATTTTTTTAACAAAAATACACAGTGAACTTAAACCTTTTTAACTAAGATTTCATTATCAAGAGCGTACACTATTAGCTCATCATTTTCTACTACTTCCCCTGATAAAACTAATTTAGCTAAATTATTTTGAATACACTCTTGTATAACCCTTTTTAAGGGCCTTGCTCCATATTCAGGGTCATAGCCAGTTTGTGCTATTAGTTCTTTAGCTTCCTGCGACAAACTTATACTCAGTTTACGCTTAGCAAGTGTTTTTTGTAAATAAGAAAATTGAACATCTATAATTTTATAGATGTTATCTCTGGTTAAACTGTGGAATATAATAATTTCATCCAGCCTGTTTAAAAATTCTGGACGAAATGTTGATTTAACTATTTGCATCACTTCATTTGATCTCTCTGGTGTCATTCCAGTGCGTGACGCTGGAATCCACTTTTTTTCCTGGATCCCAGTGTCAGCTACTTGGATGACAGAGGGCTTTTCAAGAGAGCTATTTTCTTTTGCTCCTTTAAGCATTATCTCAGCGCCAAGGTTAGAAGTTAAAATCAGTATGGTATTGCGAAAATCAATTAATTTGCCATGACTATCAGTGAGTCTACCCTCATCCAAGATTTGCAGCAATATATTAAATATATCTGGATTTGCTTTCTCTATTTCATCAAACAGAATAACCTGATATGGCCTTCTTCTTACTGCTTCGGTTAATCTGCCACCCTGCTCATAGCCAACATACCCTGGAGGCGCGCCAATTAGCTTTGAAACAGAATGTTTTTCCATATATTCTGACATATCAAAACGCAAAAGCGCTGATTGATCGTCAAACAGAAATTCAGCAAGGGCTTTTGCCAGTTCCGTTTTACCAACCCCGGTTGGGCCTAAGAATAAAAATGAACCGAAAGGTCGATTAGTATCTTGCACACCAGAGCGAGAGCGCCTAACTGCATTACTTATTGCTTCTATCGCGCCTTTTTGCCCTATTACTCTTTTTCCTATTTCATTCTCCATGTTAAGAAGTTTTTCCTTTTCGCTGTGCATCATGTTATCAACTGGAATTCCTGTCCACTTTGAAACAATGTTTGCAATATCATCTCCAGTCACTTCTTTCTTTAAGAAACTATCAGTAACCTTTTCCTGATTTTTTAATTCATTCTCAAGCTGAGGAATCACACCATACATCAGCTCTCCTGCTCTTCCCAAATTCCCACTACGCTGAACTAATTCCAACTCTTTTCTAGCGTTATCTAATTTTTCGGCTGTTTCTTGTATTCTAGCTATTTTATTCTTTTCCATCTGCCATTTGCTGTTCAAGTCAGCAAATTTACTGTTTAGGTTTTCGATCTCTTCATTTATCTTTTTTAAACGCTGTTTAGAATTTTCATCACTTTCTTTTTTTAAAGCCTCTGCTTCAATCTTTAGCTGTATAACCTTTCTCTCAAGTTCATCAATAACTTCAGGCTTGCTATCCATTTCAATTCTCACCCTGCTTGCTGCTTCATCAATCAAATCAATTGCTTTATCAGGTAAAAACCTATCTGTTATATATCTATTGGACAACGTTGCAGCAGCAATTATTGCACCATCTGTAATTCTTATACCATGATGCACCTCATATCTTTCCTTCAAACCCCTCAGTATTGAAATGGTATCAGTTTCAGTTGGTTGAGAGATAAACACAGGCTGAAAACGCCTTGCAAGTGCAGGATCTTTTTCTATATGTTCACGATATTCATCTAAAGTTGTGGCTCCTATACAGCGAATTTCTCCACGCGCAAGAGCAGGCTTCAGCAGATTCGAGGCATCCATTGCACCACTTGTTGCTCCTGCTCCAACTAAAGTGTGCAATTCATCGATGAATAATATAATTTTTCCCTCCGCTCTCGAAATCTCATTAATCACTGCTTTTAACCTTTCCTCAAACTCTCCTCTAAACTTAGTGCCAGCAATTAGTGCTCCAAGATCGAGGGCTAAGACCTTTGCATCACGCAAACCAAGTGGTACATCGTTTGCAACAATTCTATTTGCAAGCCCCTCAACTATTGCAGTTTTTCCAACACCAGGTTCACCGATCAGCACTGGATTATTTTTTGTCCGCCTCAGTGATACCTGCATAGTTCTTCTGATCTCTTCATCACGACCAATTACAGGATCAAGCTTTCCTTGCATAGCAAGCTCTGTAACATCTTTTGTATATTTCTTTGCTGCGTTTAATTTTTCCTCACTGTTTGGCGAGTCCGCACTGCTGCCCTTTCTCATTTCTGCAATAACTGAGTTCAGTTTTTGTGGAGTCACACCATTCTCTGCCAGAATTTTGCCTACAGTATCATCTTTTTGTGCAGTGAGGCCCTGCAGTAAACGCTCAACAGCAACAAATGAATCTTTATTTCTCTTTGCAATACCAATTGAATCTTCAAAAACTTTTGCTATTTCTCTTGAAAGCTGAAGGCCACCACTTCCTGGACCTTCAATTACTGGCAACTTTTTTATTGCGCTATCCACAGCATCAGAAATACTTTGCACATTTCCACCACAAGCGTTTATCAAATCCTGAACTAAACCTAATTCATCCTCAAGCATCACTTTGAGTAAATGCTCAGGCATAAAAATCTGATGCCCAGCTCCCAACGCTTTCATCTGAGCACTTTGAATTAGACTTTTTGCTTTTTCGGTAAATTTATTTAAGTCCATAACACCAGTTAAATTCGTATTTGCTGATGTATATAACAACTGATTTCATAAATTTAAACCTAAAGTTGTTTATTGTTAGGTATGGTCTACAAAAATTTAAAACTTTCTTAAGAATCTGTTTAAAATCTTCGTAATAGGAGAGAGATGAAGGAAAGGACAATCATTTGCAAGCTGGTATTGAGTTTACGTTCGCAATTTTTCCACAACCGCCTACACTTTTCCAACTAAGCAAAAGAGCGCTCAACGACCCATCTCTTTGGCAATACAACAAAGGTCACTGGGATCCAGAAAAGTTTGCTTGTTTATAAGCAAACTAGCATGGAAAGTAGCTGATCTTATACTAAATGAATGTTTTTGATGAGGTTGCATAGAAGCTGGATTCCAGTGTCAAGCACTGGAATGACAGCAGTCCTACGTCATACCGCCTCGGTATCTCATCCGCTAACAAGTAGCGGGATGACGAATTTGTCATTTTTCAAATTGTCGGTAAATCTGATTCACGCTAGCTACAAGTTTCGTTCTTCCCTTACAATGACTTTACTGCGTCTTTTTTTCTGATTCAGAATTAGCAAGAAACGTTCTTGTAAGGTGGTCTACTAAAATTTTGCTTTATAAAACAATGTCTGAACTATGCAATTAATACATTATCAACACAACTGATTCATAAAAGCAAATATTATAACCACGAAGAGAGGAAATGTTATGCTTAGTTTAATAAGAAAGACCTTGAGAAAAAAATGACTTATCAGGTAAACGATTCGAAATTGAAAGAGAAAGATGAAAAAAGTATTTTAAAATTAGCATCAAAAATAAAAGGCAAAAAAAGTAGCATTGCTGAAGAACTAGAAAAAATATCTAAAAAGGAAAAACAAAGGATTCTTACTACGGAAGTAAGCAAACATCGGGGTAAAGAATCAACTTTTACACTACTTACTCATGCTATATTTTGCGAGAATAGTCAAACTGTAAAGGATATTTTGCAACAAGCCAAATTGAGCAACCTTTTAAAGAGTGTTCTTAATGCAAAAATCATTAGTGATGATTCATTAATTTACACACCGCTTACTTATGCCATATTATGTAAAAATAGCAAAGCTATTAAAGAAATTTTAAAAGTCTCTAAGGAGAACGGTATTCTGAAAGATATTCTTGACGCAACAACAACTATAAAATATCTAGATGGTCGGAGAGCAACTGTCACACCACTTGCTTGTGCTATACTATGTGGAGATAGTATAGCTATTGAAGAAATTTTAAAAGTCTCTAGGCTCTGTGGACAAAATTTTAGAGAAGCCATATGAGAGCTCCAACAAAATTTAGAAATCCCATGTAAACCTCTGCGGTCTTGTCAAATCTGGAAAAAATGCGCCTAAAATTTTTAATTTTACCGAAAAAGCACTCAATCAAATGACGTTCTTTATAAATATGCTCATCATAGTATCTTTGCACTTTTCGATTCCTTTTTGATGGAATTACGATTTCACATTTCCTGTTTTCAAGGCTGACCACAAAAGCATTGCTGTCATAACCCTTATCAGCTACTACAATGGAGTTATAGACATTTTTTGTTAATACTTCAGCTTGTGTAATTTCATTCCTCTGGCCAGGAGTAATACCAATTCCCATTACACGGCAAACAGATAGACAATAATAGAAGACAAGCCATAATGAAATAAGTGAAATAGTCGAGGTATAAATGGCACTAAGATCAAAATTATTGGATGAAGAAGTAGTAAAATCAGCAAAAAAAATGCTGAAGAAAGTAAGGAACAATGCATATGTTGCAAAAAAACTAAATGCTGTAATTGCAGCAAAAAAGCATAGTATAACGGCTGCAGCAAAAATATATTGCATTTCAAGAAGCGCACTAACTTCGTGGATAAAACTCTTGAAATTAGGCAGAGAAGAAAAATTGTTTGCTCCTCCACAACGGCGTAGAAAAACTAAATTAAATCAGGCTCAACTACAGCAAGTTGAAGCATGGGTAGGAGAAAATCCTAATATTACCATTAAAGAAATGAGAATAAGAATCCAGGAAAAGTTCGGCTTAAATATTAGCAAATCTACAGTACACCGCTATATGCAAAAGATGAAATTCTCTTATATTACACCAAGACCAGTACACAATGTACAAGATAAAAGAAAATAAGAGGAATTCAAAAAAAAATCTCAACGAAGTTATTGGCAAGTATCCTGAAAAAGAGCTGTTTTTCTTCGATGAATCGCGGTTTGGCACACATTCAAAGACCGGGCATGGATGGTTTAAAAAAGGCGTCAGAACAAAAGTTAAGGTAAAATTAGGTAGGGAAAATTTTTATCTCTACAGTGCAGTTAATCCTAGAAATGGGGAGAATTCTAGCTTGTTTGCACCGAATGTCAACACTGATTGTATGAATATATTTCTTGAGCAAATGTCTCAATATTTGGGACCACGAGAAGCCTTTCTTGTTATGGATTGTGCTAGTTGGCATAAGTCGAAAAGTTTAAAGGTACCTAAAAATATTGAGATTATATACCTACCACCATACTCACCTGAACTCAATCCAGTTGAGAGGCTTTGGTTGTATGTAAAACAGAACATTTTGCGCAATAAAATATACGATACTATTGCTTTGCTTGAGAGTGCTTTGTGTAAATTTATTACTTCTCTTACCTACTCCACAATTAAACAACTCTGCTATGTATCCTATTTGAATGACCAACAATGAGAATTGGTATTAGCAAAGGATTTCCACTGTTGAGAATATTACTCTTTAGGGGACTATGTACTGCTTTTACTTCAGTTTTTCTTTTTTCAAACTCTTTCAGTGGGCTATTCCCTAATACTTTTCCAAATACACTTTCCCCTATCCATGAAAAAGCTTCTTCTATGGGTTTTATTATCAATTTCCAAAAGCTAGAGAAAAAGTCTTTCACCTTTTGCCAATTAGTGATAACAAAAGCCGCACCAGTGACAAGTCCAGCAATTAAAAGTCCTATAGGGTTAGTTATTACAGCTAGTGATATTGCTCTTAGCCCTGTTATTACTGCAGGAAAAACTGTAGCTGATAAAAATGAAAATGTTGCCAGTATCGTTGCTTTAAGACCAAAAATTGTACTTCCTAATAAAGTAATTCCATAGCCTACTCCCACTACTAAGACTTTTAAACTTATCAAAGCTGCTAAAGTACTCATGATTGCCGTAGTTAAAGTTGGATGTTTTTCTGCAAAAGAAGCTATATGCTCTGTTATTGTTTTCACACTTCCAGCTACATAATTCAAGGTAGGTAACATTACTGACCCTAGATTCATGCCAGCTTCAACTATTGCATTTTTAAGTAATTGTAATTTATTAGCTGTGGTGTCTGCACGATTTTTGAATTCTTTCTGCAGAGATCTTTTATACTCTTCTGTTTCAGCCAGTAACTTTATTGCATCCTTGTACTTACTGAAACTTCCAGCTAATAATGCAATGTCATCTTGATATTCTTGACCGAAAAGTTTCATCAGGGTTGTAGAGCGTTCCTGGTTGTCCATTTTCTTTAGAGTTTGGAAAAAGTGAAGTAGTGCTTCTTCCCCATTTTCACTGATCCTTTGTACCATTTCTTCTGTGGTTATACCCATTTCTTCTAGTGCTGCCTTAAACTCTTTTCCTTGACCTTCAGCAGTTTGCAGCTTAGAAAGTAAAGCATTTATGGCAGTTCCTGCTTTTGCTGGTTGTTTGCCTAAACTAATGAAAGCATTTACTAAACTGCCTGTTTGTTCAAACTTTAATCCAAACTGCTTTGCAGTACCACCAACTATTGCTAGAGCTTCAATCATGTCTTTTGCTTTAGCAGCAGTGTTATCTGATAAGTGGTTGATTACATTACCAACATGCTCCATTTCACTAACATCAATTCCGTAAATGTTAGAGAGTTTAGCTATGGAATCACCTGCTTGCTCTGCGGACATATCAAATGCTGTAGACATTTTTGCCACTGTTTCTGTAAACTTAAAAAGATCTTCTTTCTTGATACCAAGCTGTCCACCGCTTGCAGCTATTTGTGCTAATTCTGCGGCCGATAATGGTATAGTACGTGACATCTCTTTTAACTTCTTGGCAAATTTATCAGCTTCCTTTGCTTCATTATTGAAATTGACAACTTTTTTTACATCAGCCATAGCCGATTCAAAATCAATTGCAACTTTAACTGGAGCTGCAAGCGTTAATCCAAGCCCAATTGTTTCTATTATTTGTGACTTAAAATGTGCCTTACTTGCTAAAAAACTTTGGCGACTACGTATTGCAGACCCAAGCTTACCATACTTGCCTTTCAGCGCTTCAATGGACGAGCCAAGTTTATATTGGTCACTTACTAATGACTTAATATTTCTTCCACTTTTTCTTACTTCTTCATTAAATGAATGTAAAGCATCTCTCTTTTTCAAATATGCTTCTTTTGCTTTTGTTGCGGAGGTTTTGGCCTTGTCAAACTCTGCTTTTAAAGTTTTGCTTGGTTTCTCCACCGCTTTCATTTGTTTAGCTAAAGATTTTACTTGATCTTCAAAGCCCTTCCACGACCTCCTGCTGGTCAAAACATCATGACCTAACTGTTTAAACTTTGATACTGACTTGAAAGATGAATCAAGCTTTCTTATATTCTCACCAAGATTAGAGAGTTGACTACTACTTCCCTTTATTACAGTATTAAAACTGCCATCTAAAACTGCTCCGATTTTTATAGATAATGTTGACATTGTACCTTCCTCGCTGCTTTATGCCATAAGATAAATTCATTAATCTCCATATCAAGTATTTGTTCAACCCCGCCTCCTACAACAGAGCTGAACATTAATACTTCTAATCTCAAGTTTTTTGGATAATCGGTGAAAAAAAATCCTTTAATACCTCTTGAATTTTCACATAATCAGCAATATCTAACTCTTCAATTGCTTCTTTTGCAACTGATGTCAAATTAGCAGTCAAAGTTACTTCTTTACTAAGGTCACTACCATTTAAGCGTTCAATTGCAAGATAGTCTCTAACTTTTGGACGTCTAACAGTAAGTTCTGAGACAGAAATTCCATCAACTGTAATTGGGTTGTTTAGTGTTATAGTGTGCATTATTGCCTCCTTAAAATAAAATTTCGAAATCTTTTCATATGCCTAAAACCGTTTGCAGCAAGGCCATTTGATCAACACCATTTATCTTTCTAATCATATTTTCAGCATCGATTTCTATTAATTCATTACCACCTATGGTAAGTTTGTAGTAATGGGCAGCTACAGTACACTTTAGCGTTGCTTTTTCAGCCGGTTTCCAGCCACCAAAATCAAACTCTTTAAATATTCCCCTAAGGTTGATAATTACTCCTTCAATATCATTGTTTCCGCTGCCTTGTAATCCTCCTCTTAGCGTCAAAGATACCGAATTTCCATTTATCAACCCAAATAGCCGAAAGAGCTCTGTATCGTATTCAGAAAAAGTGAAATCTGCTTCAAGTTTCTCCATCCCCATCCCCATATCTATATTTACTGGAATATCCATACCACCAGCTCTATATTCCTCAGTTTTAATGGTGAGCTTCGGCAAGGTTATCTCATCAATTTTTCCTGCATAACCCCGACCATCTACGAATACATTAAAATTCTTTAAAATCTTCGGTAACATCTCTTTCTCCCATTTTTATAATATTGTACCACTCACAAGATGTGACCTGAAAGTAATCTGTTCTGCTGGATATGGCGGTGTAAACTCAAAATCAAAATATACTTTTCCACTTGCAATATTTGTTGGTGTATTGAGTTCTGGGGTTGCATAACATTTTCCGCTGATAATTGCTCCTTGCGCTTTTAAATTAGCCAAATAAGAATTCACCCCCTCAATCACATCATCTATATAAGTTTTGGTAATATTGCGATCAACTGCCCATAGATGAGCTCGAAGTAAACTATCATTGATTAAATCTGCAGTACGCCTCACTGACAGAAAAGCCCATTTCGAATCATTTGAACATGTTCTATTTCCCCAAAGCCTGTAGCCATTTTGATGAATTATTGTTGTTACTTCATTTTCATTCAAGTGATTTGCTCTACAATTTGTATCACCAAGCGTAAAATCAATAGGCCTGCTTGTTCCAACAATACCATTTATCTCTTTATTTGAAGGTGAATGCCAGAATCCTTGTTCGCTATCTACTTTCGCTATTAAACCAGCTACAAATGGGCTTGATGGCAAGATTTCTTCTTTTCCTTCAATAAATACCTTAATCCATGGGTCAACCACGTAAACTCTTGAGCTGCCTACACTTTTTCTCCACTTGATTGCTTCTTCATCATTGGTATTTGGTCCATCTGCTACTATTATGCTTCTCAGCTTTTCTACTATAGGAATTAATGCTGAAACTACTGGATTTTTGCCATCTTCTGGTAGTTGGTGAGTAAACTGAGGTGCAATTAATATTCTTGGAGCAACATGAACTATACTTTCACTGCTGAGAAATGCCTCAATTCCCTGATATTCCCCGGTTTCTTTATCAACTCCTCCAATTACATTTCTCAGCGTTTCTTCTTTTTTTAATTTTGGATCGCTGTTCTCACTTTCTTCAACTCGAATAACTACTACTGTTGCACCAATTTGGGAAAATATTCCATTTATTGCAGAAGGTAAACTGCCACTCTTTCCAAGCTTTGCTGCTTCCTTTAAGCTTCCTGCAATTAACACTGGTTTATTCAGTGGAAACTTTTGCTCATCGGCTTCAGATGCAGTACCAATTACACCTATCACTGATGATTTAGCTGTACGTACTGATCTTGTCCCTGAGGTTACCTCAATAACATTTACTCCGTGTAAAAATTCTTCTGGCATTTTTTCTTTTTAACTTTCTTGCATTTTTTGTTTAAAATCATTGAGCAAAGTCTGTAGCTCTACTTCACTTTTAGCTTCTTCAATTTTCTTCTTGGTAATGTCTTCCAACTCTTCACATTTAATTATTGCTTTTACTGCTTTTTTCACTTTTTCCTCAATTATTCTTGCCATTTCAATAACTGTAATACCACGGACTTTTGCTAAAGGCTCTATAATTTCTGCATCTTTTTCATCTATAGATTCTGGTGATGCTAGAATGCTTTTTGCGGCTTTTTCTTGTATTTGATACGATTTAGACTTTTGATGAGATACTCCTGTGTATTGGTGAGTATAGTTATCATAATGAGCACGAAGATTAGAAAGTACAGAAAGTTTTGCATTTTCGAGTAACTCCAACTGAATATCTTCCTTATTCCTTTCAACAATTTTCTCTCCTTCAGTTAAACAATAGCTTTTTTGCCAATCAAAATCTTCTGGTGCTTCACGCCAATCATTTCCAGTTGGCTTGTTTTCAAGTGTTGTTGTTTCAATCTGCTTATGATTTTTGAAACGTATATAAATAGTCACAAATTCCTCCTCATTGCCATATTTGATCAGTTCGTTCTAACCCTGGACATTGCCAAGCCCTGAGCGTCCTTTCCACATCTACTTCAAGCCCTGTAGTCAGAAAATTGCTACGTATGTTATAAATTCCCCACTGAATAAATTGAACATAGTTGTGTACATAATTTGATGCAAGCATACCTTGACTAACTTGTGTTCTGGAATACAGGTAAGATGATGTGTAAAGTAATATTGCAACTGTTTTTCCTGCTGGAATCTCCACATTACCAGATCCAGCTAATTTGGTATCAGAACTTGTGTATTGGTAAACATTTTTCCATATTATTCTTGAAATACTTGATTTGTTAGAGTTAGTATTATCTGGTGTCCCCACAAATAATCCTGCACCCCCATACTCCGTACTAGAGTATGATGATCCAACAAATTCTATTGTTTTACTTATGTTCACATTGGTTGTATTTTTTATAAATACTACTCCAAGTGCAGCATATGGGTAATAGTATATCTCATCATAACTACCCGAAAAGCTTTTTGTGCATAACTCTCCGTAAATAAAGGTTCCTTTACTTCCCTCTATAAAACTTAGTTGTCTTGGCCGATAAAAACTAACGTAATCTGTATCGTATGTATGGCTACCTGCTAGTAGTTGTAACATATAGTCAGTTTTTGTTATATCACTACTCCACTTTCCAAGCTCTGTCATAAAAGTTCCGTGGCCAAAGTAATTATTTTTTCTTCCAAGTACACCAAATAAGAAAGGTAATGACCCTGGTTCAACCATATTGCGCTTTCTTATTTCTTGTGTAAGCGACGCTTTCAACTCATCATCTCTAGTTTTTATCTCGTTTATCAGGGATATTTTTAATTGGTTATCACGAGTTTCTATTTCCCTAATAATTGATGAGCCAGATGGTACATTATTAACAGCACGAAAATCTTCTACTAAACCTTTAAGGCCATCTTTATGACTGTTACTAATGCTATTTATTGCTGCAATATTGGCATTCTTTCTCGTATCAAGTAGAGATATATGCGAATCTGATGATGCTTTTAAGGTGTTTAAGGCATTATCCCTAAGCTTGTTGATTTCATTGACGGAATCTGTTTTTGCTGCAGTTATTGACGATATTGAGTTTGTTTTGTTGCTGTTTATGTCATTTAAGTGTTTTTTTGCACTATCAAGAAGTTCTTTTAACTTACCATCTGTCATCTGTACAATTTCAGAAACTGCACTTTTGTCGACTATTGATTCCAATGCTTTAGCAAGATATGCTAATTGATCTGGAGTACTGTTTACTGCTAAATCCTTAAGCCTCTTTTGTAGTGCATCAATTATCTCTTTTACCTCAGTCATCTGCACAATGTCAGCAATAGCTTTTTTATCTGCTATCAACTCCAGCGATTTTGCAAGATATGCCAGTTGATCAGGTGTGCTGTTTGCTGCTAAATCCTTTATCCTTTGGTATATTGCTTCTTTCATTCCCAAAAATTCAAAAAAGTTTCAAATCTAAATCGTTTAAAATTATTTTTTAGTTGATTATGCTCATCTTCTCTTTCGGTAATATCTTCATCTATTTTCTCAATTGTGGTACGAATACGAACAACATCTTGCACAGCAATATTCTCTGGATGCGGTAGTGAATATCCTCTACTTGTTTTATCATCTGACATTCTGCTAAGTGATAATGATTCGTAGATTTTTGACTTTAGGACGATAGACAACTGTTCCACTTAAAACTAATTTTATCCTTGTCTCATTGCCATTAAAATTTGATAGCACATGAGTTCTCTCTACCCAATTTTCTCCAATTGGTTTTCCTGATGTTAAATTTACTAATTGCCAATCCACGTTTTTTTGTACATATGCTTTAACATCTGCAGTGCCAGGTATTAGCGCATCATAGGTAATTGTTATCTTAGTGTTAGCTCCTGCTGTAATACTTCTTGTAACATAATCTCCTTTTTCCCCTATATTACCCATAACTAACTGTAACCCAGGATAAAGAACCGGACTTTTTTCTTTTGACCCTTTTAAATTTGCCTTTACTGTTAACTCTCCAGATAGTCTTTCACGCAGCGCGAGCGGCAAGTTATCAGATAGAAAATTTTCTTTTCCCTCTTCATCTGTTAAGATAAATTCCACATTAGTATCAAATGCTACTTTTTCGACGTTCGTCAAAGCTATTAAATCTGAAGTATTGTTTGCAGTAACTTTGCCCAGATCAATAACATGAGAATTTTCACTAAATTTTGCAGCTAGTAGTCGAAACGTTAAATCTAAATTTTGATGCGGTGTCCAGGTACTTGCATTGCTTGATGAGAGTAATACTCCTACTTGATATGGTTGACTTGTTACCCAACGGCTATTTACTGCATCATATTTGCCAAGTTCTGCTATTTTTACTGCAGTATCTGCATCATCAGTGAGTAGCACTATTGCATACTCTTGTCCTGCATGGCAAAACACTGGTGACCACTCTATACGTGTTGCTGTGCCATCTATCTTTATATCTTTTGGCTCAACATAACTTTCAGCAATGACAGTCTGCGAGGGCATTCCCACTGCTGTTTCTCTAATCTGCACAACAACACGTTTTTTGCCGCTATTTATAAACCATAAGTCTAGACCTCCTATGTGTCTGCTCTCATTTAAAGTAAATGTTTGCGCTAAAGGATCAACTCGTCTTGCTGCGATAACTCTTCTTCTTTCTTCTATGGTAATTGTTTTTTTACCAGTATAAGTTGCTTCTCCATAGCTTCCTTTATCTCCATAAAATTGCACTAATTTAGTACCTGCTGGAATATTTGCCGGCACTTTCACCCTTCCTTTTAAT
This sequence comes from Wolbachia endosymbiont of Dactylopius coccus, assembly GCF_977011065.1. NCBI lineage: Bacteria > Pseudomonadati > Pseudomonadota > Alphaproteobacteria > Rickettsiales > Anaplasmataceae > Wolbachia > Wolbachia endosymbiont of Dactylopius coccus. The sequence goes on from NZ_OZ347065.1 coordinate 24,365, forward strand.
TTTCCCTGATTGTTAGCTTCCACTTTTTTTTCCTCTATGCCATAGGTGTAATAGAAATGCCATCAAATTTTACTTCTTTAAGTTTTTCATTTGGCTCAAAACCTTCGATCTCAAAATTCTGTACTGCTTCTCTCATAAATTCAGTTTCATATGAAGTACTTGACAGCAGCTCTGTTGTTTCTTTAACATTAAATACTCTGGTTACTAGACTTTTCCAATTTGTTTTTACCTCCGTCCAGTGATCAATATTTTTATTTAGAGTAATTTGTGCCGGGACTGGATCAAAAGCTTGATATGGATTGATCTTTTCTCCTTTGGTCTGTAAAAGCTTCTCCAGTACCGGTTCAAGTTCATACGGCAACAAATAAGTTTTTTCTCCTCCATCAATATCAGCAATAGTTACATCTATTGGTAAAATTAGTTCCTTGTTTACTATTGCTGCAGACTGCGAAATTCCTTGATCACGCATATCATCATCGAAGAACGAATCAACAAATACTCCTTTTTTTGTTGTAGGTTCTCTTGAATTTGCATCACTGCGTAGACGTTCCTGTGCAACCAGCGCATAAAGATCATTTATTCCTTTTTTCATTGCTTCAAGTTCATTCATCGGTACAGCATGAATAGCACTATTCACTATTTTCACCCCTTCTTTTTCTCCGTTTTTCCATGTTTGGTGAATGTAGCAGAGCAAAAGTTGTCCAGAAGGTGCTTTAGGCATTGATGGTCTCCAAGAGTGGGAAATTCCTTTTATTCTTCTTACCACTCCTTTGCTATCGATAGTAATTAAATCATAACGGGGCATTTTCCAGGTATAATCTATCAAAACCAAGCTGTTATCAACTGCTCCTTTTACTTTACATCCCTCTTCGCTTATATCTTCAGGACTTATATGAGTGCGACAGCGGTAAGTTATTTGATAACTACTTCCAGGTGCAGGTTCTTTGCCAGGTAACGACCAATCAACATTTCCTGCATTTAACTTATAGTCTACACTATTTTCATAAATAACATTGCCTTGTTTAACTTGAATAATCTCAAGTACTGCAGAGTCAGGTATCGGGTCAACAGCTCCAGAGTATGAACCATGAGTAACAGTAATGGTTTTTTGAACAGTTATATCTACTTTTTTGATTTCACTTATTGGAAAATCATTAACTTTAAGTTCCATTACTCTTTGGCTATTTGGCTGAAAAGTATGTGGTTCTGATTCAACTGATTTTATATCTGGATCTTCATCAAAAGAAACACGAATACTGTGAGGAAGTTCAATCTCATAGCCGTCAACATGAGCTTTTCCCTCATTAATCACAAATATTTTTTTTCCTCCTTCCCCCTCTTCCTTTTGCAGGAACATTACTTCAAGGCCATTTACGACATAGGAACCATTTGCCTCTTTGTCATAACGAGCAAGAGCGGTAGTTACTATGTTTGCTTGTGGAGGTGGTGAATGTTCTATTAATACTCCATTTTCTATGTTATAGATTGGATAAAACTCTCCTTCAGAAAAACGTGGAGAAAGACCTTCTGCTTGATACCCCCAAATGGTGGAAACTTTAAGCCTTGCAGCGCCTATTTCTTGATAATTACGTGTACCAACTGCAGGATCACGAAGATTTTCATCCTCAAGCTCTGTAATAGTAGATTCTAGATAATAAACACCTATACGAACTGTGGTACTCAGTGGAATAATAAATTCTTCTTTTTCGACTTTTCTAACTGCTCCACGAAGATAGATTTTTCCTGATTCAAGCGTAACTTTACCAGTTTCTCTATCTATAATACAATTGCTTCCTGTTATAACATCACCATCACGAAATATTGCATCGCCTATACCTTTAAGCTTAGAGAGAGCATATTCCTGAGTCTCGTTTAGTTCTGCAGACTGTAGACCTCTTCCTGCAAGAAATAAGCTTTTTTCATATTCTTTATCAGGATTAAAGCGATTATAATAGCTATTCAAAGTCATTCTTTTCCCCTCTTCAGAATGTAACGACAAAGGCAAAAGTTTCCCGGGTTGCTGCGGTTCTGATCAGTGGTACCGTGTGTTCTAAAACTAACAAAATTCCAGGATTTTCCACGTCTTTTGGCTCAAAATATCTCTGTCCAGGAGGTGCTTTCTCCTTTACCTTTGTACCAACCATAACCCCGAGTTCCCTGATAACTTGATTTGCTGCGTCCGTGAAATCGAAAGTGAATTTGAGAAAAAGATTATTAGTTGGTACATTTGAGGGCCTAAACCTTCCAGAAGGAGTTATAAGTTCGCCGTTTTCATCACCTGTGCAGAATAGCACTTCATCTGCAGTACGTCTGCCAAGCTCATTGAGCAGTTTTTGAGATGTAATGGACTTTGGTGGTGTGTCTTGAATGTATTCTATAGTTACTGTACTATTCTCTACAATAGAGCTGTTTTTCGTACGTTTTATTATACCACTACTGCTCTCAACTATATAGTCAATACTGGATTGATACACTGTTTGTCCTATAAAAACCCTTACATCTTTAATAGTGTGGTGATCTAGAGCTATTTCACCCTCAATAAAAACCTTTGCGACCTGATGGCTACTTTCCCAGCTTGTATTACCAATGCCCCAGGCAAGATGTAGAGATTGCTCTTTTATACTTGCTGCTATCGCTGCTCGACCTGATTGTGTAAGAATTGACATTTGAAAGTTTGACCCCTGTATTATATATATACACGGTTGCTCAACAATTCGTCCAAACAATATAAAAAAAAGTTTAAATAATTTTAAGGCAGCTTTTGAAAATCAACTAAATCATAGAAAAGTAGTGCACCAATACAATATTCCACTGTTTAAATAAGATTTTTGGAAATTAGCCAGTCTTTCTAACTAGCTTATATCAAATTTCGTTATTGGGAAGACCAAGGTGAATATATTTTAAATTTCAGCAATTCACTGAAAATCAAACTCTCTCTCATCCGATTTTCATCTGTCTTATTTAATTTTAGAGAAGTCTTATTTGATCTATTAATAAAATAATTATTGTCTTATTCTATTTTTCATAATAGATAAACTATTCTTATTTAAATTCTGCAGAGTCTCGAAAGAAGAATTAGTAATAAATCTTTGATTATTCGAGGTTTTTATGAAATCTAAAAATTCTTTTTCAGGCATTGATCCAATAATTGTTAAATATATAAAGTACTATGCTAGGCTCTGTGGACAAAATTTTAGAGAAGCCATATGAGAGCTCCAACAAAATTTAGAAATCCCATGTAAACCTCTGCGGTCTTGTCAAATCTGGAAAAAATGCGCCTAAAATTTTTAATTTTACCGAAAAAGCACTCAATCAAATGACGTTCTTTATAAATATGCTCATCATAGTATCTTTGCACTTTTCGATTCCTTTTTGATGGAATTACGATTTCACATTTCCTGTTTTCAAGGCTGACCACAAAAGCATTGCTGTCATAACCCTTATCAGCTACTACAATGGAGTTATAGACATTTTTTGTTAATACTTCAGCTTGTGTAATTTCATTCCTCTGGCCAGGAGTAAGTATAAATTTTAAAGGATTTCCCAATGCATCAACAAGTGCATGAATTTTAGTCGTAAAGCCACCTTTACTTCGCCCTAAAGCCTCTTGATCCTTCGAATCTTTTGTATATCCAGCCGAACATGGATGGGCTCTAATGATCGTACCGTCGATTATGACGGCTTCTAAATCTGGCTCTTGTTTTGTGTACTCCAATAAATTTTTCCAAATACCCCTTTCGCACCATCTCTTAAATCGTTTGTGTATACTTCTGTAATTGCCATAGATTTTCGGCAAAAGTCGCCATTGGCAACCACTTCGCGCCATATACCACACTGCTTCTATGAATATTCTTAAACGTTTTTCGTCTTTACTATGCATTCCTTTTATGCCTTTTATGAATTCTAAAATTTGTTTCCAATTTCTTTCTTTTATATAATATTCCATTCGGTAGTTTCTCCATTTTTATGTTCATTTGGTTAAACTGCCACTTTTTTTCTCCCTCTTCATATTTTTTGTCCACAGAGCCTAGGATTAACTGCACTGTAGAGATAAAAATTTTCCCTACCTAATTTTACCTTAACTTTTGTTCTGACGCCTTTTTTAAACCATCCATGCCCGGTCTTTGAATGTGTGCCAAACCTGGATTCATCAAAGAAAAATAGCTCTTTTTCTGGATACTTACTAATAGCTCCATTGAGATTTTTTTTTGAATTCCTCTTGTTTACCTCTATCTTGTACATTATGAACCGGTCTTGGTGTAATATATGAGAATTTCATCTTTTGCATATGGCGGTGTACTGTTGATTTGCTGATATTTAAGCCGAACTTTTCCTGGATTCTTATTCTCATTTCTTTAATGGTAACATTAGGATTTTCTTCTACCCATGCTTCAATTTGCTGTAGTTGAGCATGATTTAATTTAGTTTTTCTACGACGTTGGGGAGGAGCAAACAGTTTTTCTTCTCTGCCAAATTTCAAGAGTTTTACCCACGAAGTTAGTGCACTTCTTGAAATGCAATATATTTTTGCTACAGCCGTTATACTGTACTTTTTTGCTGCAATTACAGCATTTAATTTTTTCGAAACATATGCATTATTCCTTACTTTCTTCAGCATTTCTTTTGCTCACTTTTTCATCCAATAATTTTGATCTTAATGCCATTTATACCTCAACTATTTTACTTACTTCATTATGGCTTTTCTTCCATTGTTGTCCATCTGTTTCCCGTGTAATGGGAATTGGTATCATAATGATGTAGCTAAACTTCTTCTGGTGGAAGGGGCTAATGTTAATGCTGAGGCTAATAAAGGTGTTGCTCCTTTACATTCTGCAGCACGAAATGGTCATAATGATGTAGTTGGACTTCTTCTGGAGCATAGAGCTAATGTTAATGCTAAGACCAGCCAAAGTTTTACTCCTTTACATTCTGCAGCACAAAATGGTCATAATGATGTAGTTGGACTTCTTCTGGTGAAAGGAGCTAATGTTAATGCTAAGGCTGAGAGAGGTTCTACTCCTTTACATTTGGCAGCACAAGCAGGTCATAATGATGTAGCTAAACTTCTTCTGGTGGAAGGGGCTAATGTTAATGCTGAGGCTAATAAAGGTGTTGCTCCTTTACATGTGGCAGTAGTACATGGTCACTATGATGTGGTTGAACTTCTTCTGGAGCGTGGAGCTGATTTTAATGCTAAGGTGGGAGGATTGGCTCCTCTGGCGCTAGCGCTAGAACATAGCCGTTCTAAGGTAATTGACCTTCTGCTTGCTAATCCAAATGCTAATGTTGGTTGTATAGATCTTCAATCCGTTAGTAATGAAAAAGCAGATAAAGGAAAACTTGTCTGCAAATCAGTTCAAGATCGCAAGTTGCTTAATGCGGTAAAACAAGCAGGAAAAGAAGTAGATGAAAATAAGATAGAAGAGATAAAGGATTTACTGAGGCCAGAAAGTGAATATGGTTTTAAGCCAAGTTTGAATTACTCTCCAGATGGTAATGATGAAAATACGACTATTAAAACTGCTATTAAAGCTGGTGGAAAGGTATTGCAGCTTTTATGTAATTATGCTGAGGAGAATATAGGTGTAGATACTGAAATATTTAAACAACTCAAACATGCTAAAGAACATGAAAAAACTCAGCCTAAAAGTGATGTTAGTAATGTTTCTGTTTCTTGTCCATTTGACTCAAGCTCAAGGTTTTTAATATGATTATTTAGTTCCTTAACTTTTGAATTTCATCTATCGAAAGGCCGGTTGTTTTAGCTACAATATCAGTGGAAACACCAGCTTTAAGTAGGTTTTTAGCCACAGCAATTTTAGCCTGTTTTTCGCCCTCTTCCCTGCTTTTTTCATGTCCGATGAGGATGACTTCTGTGTTTATTGGCTGATAACCGTAGTGCAATGATTCCCTATTATCCAATCCGGTGCTTCTCTGCCCTTTTCCCACTTAGCAAATCTCATCTTTTCATGTAGGTAGTACTTTCTATAGGCTGTTATGGGACTACTACATTTATACCGGTCGGGCAGTGCTTGTACAAAAGCTTGTATATCGGTTGATTGAAAAATGAGTAAATCCTTATTACTATCACACCAATTTATTACTTCCTCTGATTTATGCTTTCTTTTGTATCGCCAGGTATACTCTGTACACAACTCTTTCCCATACTTTATCAACCAACGAAAGGTTCCTTCTGATTGTCTAGCCCATAAAGAACAAGGATGATTGTTGTGAGTCAGTTTATATGGGACTTCTATATTCTGATTTATGATACTGACAAAAGGATTTGGCACTTTCAATGCTGTTGAAAAAACATTACTCAATAATTGAGCAGTTTCTAATGGCATTTTTACTATATGCTTATCACATAACATTTGAGCCGCAATTGCTGGGTTTTCATCTAGTATAAAGATGTTCATCTAGACACCAAAAGAGCTTAAGTCTTTGACTTCGTTAACTGTAAGACCAGTAGTTTGAACTACGATATCGGTAGAAACCCCTGCTTTAAGTAGATTCTTTGCAACTTCAATTTCCCTCTCTTTTCTGCCTTTTTCATGTCCGATGAGGATACCTTCTTCTCTACCTTCTTCTCTACCTTTTGCAGTAGCATCATCAAGTTTTTGAGCGAGGATGCCTTCTTCTTTGCGGAGATCCATTATCCTTTCTTCGTACGCTATCAGATCTTTCTCATTCCAGCGAAACTTGTCTAACTCATCGTAGGCTAGCTTTATTATTGGAGATTTTTCTGCTATATCTCTTAAGTCTTCATCTGTAGTATCTTCTGCGTACTTGAAAAAAAAGCACCAGCGCTCTATAGTACTCTCTAGCTGCTCTACTCTGTTCTTTGTAAACTTAGGCAACTCAATGAAGACAAATTGAAAATCTTTTAAGTAATGGCCGTTGGTTTTTATATCACGTATATTATGAGTAGAGATATAACCAACTTCTTCAGGAAGTAAGTTACAATTGGAAATAGCAATAAAGAAGACTTTCTTTAAATCAATGTAGTTGCCAGATTTATCTAATTGTCTTGAGTAAGCCTTAGCAGCATATAGTTGAGCGCGTTTCTCAAAACCTTTATCACGAGCCAGTTGGTTAGGTAAGGAAGTAGTATTGCTACTACTTCCTCCCTTAGAAACGCAGCATGCAGGTTTCCCCACACTACGCTTGAGCCCCTTATCTAAGTTCTTCTTTTCTCGAACCGGCTTGTCTTTCATAAATCCTCAGAATACATCAACTTTAGTGGTGACACTAACAGTAGAGAACCTTCTCTTGAAAAGGAGCTTGCTAACATTCTTGTTCGTTTCACTCTTTCATCAAAATACTTTTTCCATTTTAAGTCAAGTGGATTTGCATCCGCCCTGATTTTAACATGACGTCTAATAGGAATGTCGCTTAGTTTGAGTAAGCTCATAAACCTTATTTCCTTTGGTTTGTTCTTGCATACAGAAGTAGCAAAGACCCATTGACGATGATTCATTACTTTAAAGTAACGATTTTTTATCCAACGTAATCCTTTACGGGGATGTCTTGTCTTTGCCCATTTCCATAAACTATGCCAAATTTCATTGTCTATCTTGCTGAACGCTTTTTTAGCACACACATGACGGTAGTAGTTTCCCCATCCTCTTAATAAAGGGTTGAGTGATTTAATTACTACAGCTTGTGAACTGCCTATATTTGCTTTTATTAATGCACGCACTTTTTTAAGAAATCTCTTAATACTTTCCTTCGAAGGCGTAATAAATAATTTCTTACTATATCTACGCACATTACAGCCAAGAAAGTCGAACCCTTTTGTAATAAATGTAATCTTTGTCTTTTCTTCTGACAGAGCTAGACCTCTTTCACGAAGAAAGGATGATACCATAGGCTTGACTTCATCTTCCAGTAACTCATGTGTGAAACCTGAAATAATAAAGTCGTCTGCGTACCTGATTAAATTTACTCCACTTCTGATTTTGTCTCTTCTTTTGCTACCTAATTTACCAAAGCGACTTTCTAATAACCGTTCAAGACCATCTAAGGTAAAATTAGCTAGTATTGGAGAGATGATACCACCTTGTGGGGTACCTGCAGTTGTGGAATACAGAGTTTTTGATTCTAGGAAGCCAGCTTTTAACCAGCTATGAAGAATTTTCTTCTCCATAGGAATATGCTTCATGAGCCATTCATGGTTAATGTTATCAAAACACCCTTTAATATCACCTTCGAGTATCCACTGTAGTTGGTTACGGCTTGCCAGTAACAAGTGACAAGCCACAGTAGCGTCTGCGCAGGATCTTTTTGGTCTAAAGCCATAAGAGTGACGATCACTGATCGTTTCAGCTATCGGTTCCAAAGCAAACAAGTATAATGCTTGCATGGCTCTATCTTTTATCGTAGGGATTCCAAGAGGTCTTCTTTTGCCATTAGACTTACTGATGTATATCCGTTTTAGCGGAGAAGGTTTGTATCCTCTTTGTTTTAATAGCTTTATTCCTTGAAATTTTGTGTTGCAAGTTGACCATATTTGACGATCTACACCTGCCGTGTTTTTTCCGTGGTTTTCAGTTACTCTTTTAACAGCTAAAGCTTTGCTACTAAAGGAGCGTGTGAGAAGATGTTGTAAAGCTTTCACCTTACCCCATCTTCCTTGTTGGACAGCCTTAACAATACGTCTTTGTAGCCTCATAACAACTTTTTGGTATTTCTTCCAGGATAACTGGTTCCATGCTTCGGAATTGTTGGTGGGTGCACTTACAGTTTTACTTGTAATCATCTGCTTTCCTACCTTAAGTGGTTAACAAAGTTTCTTGTCACGAGGGACCAAATGGAAGTCTGCTCGTTTTCACGCGAGTTGATGTTACAAACTCTATCCATTTCGTTACAAAATGGCATTCGCTTTCTCCATTATCCTTTACCTGCACCTTCATCAGCATTCCTTGCGGTTTGCTTGCCGTATAGGCGGAAATACAGGCTTACCCTGTTCCTTCTGTCATACAATAGTGGGTTAGGTGGCTTCTCTATACCGGTGGAATTATTATTTGCGTACATCCAGAGATGAAAAATGTAACTTATCCACATTACCTTTTGGTCAGAGCTTATCAGCATCTTTAGCTCTTTCGTAATTACGATACTTATGAAACTTCACTTGCGTTCACCATACCACTAAGCCTAGCCCTCCAACCACATGATGCTTGTAGTTTATGCTTTCTCTCACGATTGGGCATCTTCTTTTTCAAGAGGAGGTTCATTGTCCGCATCGCTTGGCACCAACTGGTTACCCAATTCGCACTGATGCGTAGACTCAGATGGCAAAACATCTGGTTTAATAAGTTTTAGGATTCTTTCAGTTTCTTTCTGAAGGAATTCCTCTCCTTTTAAACAATATGACCGAAGACTTTCAGGTCGCACCATCTCAATCACAAACCTATTACCAATAGAATCCTTGCAGAGAACATCAACAATACTTTGTTTATCAGAGGCGACTTCAGGATCCATGATAGTACTTAAGAATTCTACTTCTTGTATTGCACTTGCCTCAGCAAATCCTAAAATATCGTTCAAAAAGTGAATAAGGATATTCTTATTTTTTTCCGTTCCAAAGATTTTTTTGAAACACAAATCATTGCGAGGATCGAGAAATTTTGAAAGAGCCATAATGCTTGGAAAATATTAATAATTATACACACAATTATTCAACTATATTTTTGAAGATAGCTAGTTTCTGTATTTACTTTAAATTGAAGAAAGCTCAAATGAAAGATCGCGTTTTTTACAGAATGCAGTCTGGTTACTATATAATTTTTTGGTTTTCACTTTTCTTTTAACCTTGCAATGATATTTTCTTTGCCGATAAAAATTAATAATTTAGCAAGTTCTGGGCCTGTTTCTGTTCCTGTTAAAGCTGAACGCAACTGCGTAAATAGGTTTTTTGCCTTTATATCCACTGTTTGTCGAATAGTTTTGACCCATTCTGACAACGTGTTTTCATTACAATCACCTTGGGGCAATGCATTGAACGCAATTTTTATAAGCTCCTTATCAAGAATCACAGGCTCTATATCAGATTTGCATATTTTCCACCACTTGGCCACCTCAGAAAACCTTTCTATATTGTTCCTTATAAAATACCAAAACTCTGAGGAGTCCACTCCAATTTGATTTAAACGGTCTTGCACCATTTCAAATGGCATTTGTTGCAGAACTTTGCTATTTAGCTTATATATTTCACTCAAGCTGAATTGTACAGATGCTGAGCTAAATTTTTTAATGTCAAATGAGTCAATTAAAGACTGTATGTCAACATAAGCTTCTATCGGATCAGATGTTCCGAGCTTCACTAAATAGCTAGTTAGCGCCATTGGTTCAATTTCATCTTCTCTTATGGACTTGATATCCAGCCCGCCTTTCCGTTTCGATATCTTGCTATCATCAAAATGTAGCAGAGAAAGGTGAGCAAACATAGGAATTTTCGCTTTTAATGCTTTAATCATTTGGATTTGCACTGCGGTATTAGTTACATGATCTTCCCCACGTACAACATGGGTTACATTAAAGTCAACGTCATCAATAACAGAAGGTAGCATGTATGTGTAAATTCCATCTTCTCTTTTTACCACAGGGTCACTGACGCTACTGGTTGCAATATTTATTTCACCTTTAACTTCATCATTCCATTTAATAACTTCATTTCTATCCAACTTAAATCTAAAATGTGGTTTTCGTCCTTCTTGCTCATAATGGATTTTCTCTTGCTCAGTTAGAAGCAATGCACTTCTGTCATAAACAGGAGGAAGTCCTTGTTTTAATTGCAACTTTCGTTTAATTTCTAACTCTTCTCTTGTTTCATAGCATGCATAAATATGCCCTTCTTTTATTAACTGCAAGAACACCTCGTTATAGCGCTCAAAGCGCTCTGATTGCTTAAAACTTGCATCCCAATCGATACCAATCCATTTTAGGTCTTCTATGATATTATTTATATATTTGACATCTGAACGCTGAAGGTCAGTATCATCAAAACGGAGTAAAAATTTTCCGTTTTGATTGCGTGTGTACATCCAACAAACCAGAGCAGTTCGTACATTTCCTACATGGAGATAGCCAGTTGGGCTTGGAGCGAATCTTGTTAGCATTTAAACGGCAATATTGTAAAATAATAACTTATTTACTCTAATTTATTTTAATTTTATATAAATATATGGCTAAAGCAAGTGAGATCTATTTCCTACTCTTCTTTCTTGGCTAATCCATAGTTAGCGTTAAAGAAGCTCGTTGCTACGGCTTATTGGCATGGAAAAAGCTACTTGAGTATACCAAGCAAGAATCTAGCAGCAACATTAACTGAAAATGTCTGTAATACTACTGTAGTAAGGCTATATGCTTTTGTTTGAAAGCAAAGAACAGCTAAAACGTAACCGAAAAATGTAATGTTTTTTCACCAAAATCAAACATTTTAAGCGTATTTTCTCTCGATTTAGCTGAGGTTTTTATGGGTTTTCTAAATTTTGTTGGGGCTCTTATATGGCCTCTCTAAATTTTGCCCACAAAAACCTAGGCTCTGTGGACAAAAAATATGAAGAGGGAGAAAAAAAGTGGTAGTTTAACCAAATGAACATAAAAATGGAGAAACTACCGAATGGAATATTATATAAAAGAAAGAAATTGGAAACAAATTTTAGAATTCATAAAAGGCATAAAAGGAATGCATAGTAAAGACGAAAAACGTTTAAGAATATTCATAGAAGCAGTGTGGTATATGGCGCGAAGTGGTTGCCAATGGCGACTTTTGCCGAAAATCTATGGCAATTACAGAAGTATACACAAACGATTTAAGAGATGGTGCGAAAGGGGTATTTGGAAAAATTTATTGGAGTACACAAAACAAGAGCCAGATTTAGAAGCCGTCATAATCGACGGTACGATCATTAGAGCCCATCCATGTTCGGCTGGATATACAAAAGATTCGAAGGATCAAGAGGCTTTAGGGCGAAGTAAAGGTGGCTTTACGACTAAAATTCATGCACTTGTTGATGCATTGGGAAATCCTTTAAAATTTATACTTATACCAATTCCCATTACACGGCAAACAGATAGACAATAATAGAAGACAAGCCATAATGAAATAAGTGAAATAGTCGAGGTATAAATGGCACTAAGATCAAAATTATTGGATGAAGAAGTAGTAAAATCAGCAAAAAAAATGCTGAAGAAAGTAAGGAACAATGCATATGTTGCAAAAAAACTAAATGCTGTAATTGCAGCAAAAAAGCATAGTATAACGGCTGTAGCAAAAATATATTGCATTTCAAGAAGCGCACTAACTTCGTGGATAAAACTCTTGAAATTAGGCAGAGAAGAAAAATTGTTTGCTCCTCCACAACGGCGTAGAAAAACTAAATTAAATCAGGCTCAACTACAGCAAGTTGAAGCATGGGTAGGAGAAAATCCTAATATTACCATTAAAGAAATGAGAATAAGAATCCAGGAAAAGTTCGGCTTAAATATTAGCAAATCTACAGTACACCGCTATATGCAAAAGATGAAATTCTCTTATATTACACCAAGACCAGTACACAATGTACAAGATAAAAGAAAACAAGAGGAATTCAAAAAAAAATCTCAACGAAGTTATTGGCAAGTATCCTGAAAAAGAGCTGTTTTTCTTCGATGAATCGCGGTTTGGCACACATTCAAAGACCGGGCATGGATGGTTTAAAAAAGGCGTCAGAACAAAAGTTAAGGTAAAATTAGGTAGGGAAAATTTTTATCTCTACAGTGCAGTTAATCCTAGAAATGGGGAGAATTCTAGCTTGTTTGCACCGAATGTCAACACTGATTGTATGAATATATTTCTTGAGCAAATGTCTCAATATTTGGGACCACGAGAAGCCTTTCTTGTTATGGATTGTGCTAGTTGGCATAAGTCGAAAAGTTTAAAGGTACCTAAAAATATTAAGATTATATACCTACCACCATACTCACCTGAACTCAATCCAGTTGAGAGGCTTTGGTTGTATGTAAAACAGAACATTTTGCGCAATAAAATATACGATACTATTGCTTTGCTTGAGAGTGCTTTGTGTAAATTTATTACTTCTCTTACCTACTCCACAATTAAACAACTCTGCTATGTATCCTATTTGAATGACCAACAATGAGAATTGGTATTACTCCTGGCCAGAGGAATGAAATTACACAAGCTGAAGTATTAACAAAAAATGTCTATAACTCCATTGTAGTAGCTGATAAGGGTTATGACAGCAATGCTTTTGTGGTCAGCCTTGAAAACAGGAAATGTGAAATCGTAATTCCATCAAAAAGGAATCGAAAAGTGCAAAGATACTATGATGAGCATATTTATAAAGAACGTCATTTGATTGAGTGCTTTTTCGGTAAAATTAAAAATTTTAGGCGCATTTTTTCCAGATTTGACAAGACCGCAGAGGTTTACATGGGATTTCTAAATTTTGTTGGAGCTCTCATATGGCTTCTCTAAAATTTTGTCCACAGAGCCTAAGTTACTTTAGCTATATAAAAAGAACTTATAACTCAGTTTGCGGTATACTATTGGCTAAAGTAGCCTCCGAATCACTCCAATGAGATAAACGCTGATATTTTTCTGGCTCCTGTATTTCACTTAACTTACTTTGCACTTTGTTGCAAGCCCACACAAGTGGCGTTATCATTGACGCGGCAGCCCAAATGATAGCAGCGCAAGCATAACTTACAATCTTGTTAAATACTTCAGCTACTGCACTAGCACAATCTTGCCCAGCACTTAAAAATGCATTTGAATGATCAACTAATGATTTTGTATTTGCTTTTAAACAATAGTCCCCTGTTATTTTTGACAATAACTTGGTTGGAAAGTATGACAAATATGCCACCATCAAAAATAAAGGTTGCAATATTATATTGGCTGCTAAAACAGCACCCAGTGTACACAATGAATATACTCCCTCTGCTCTGTGGCCCACGTATTCACATTTATCATTATCTTGATAATACTTGTTATAATTGTCTTTACTCTCAACTCCACAAATTACATCTTTCACAGGTCCTAGCACATTATCAACGTAACGTACAGATTTATAGAAACTATTTTCTGGAACTAGTGTGCAATCTTCTGCTCTCTTAGCAGGCACAACTCCATATTCAACGTACCTTCTAAAGTATCGATATACTGACATTCTTATCTCCAAATCATAAATATGCAACCTAGCCTAATATAATTAAAAAATAGTGTATGCTCTATTTGATAAATATGTTTTAAGATACCTGCCTGTAACACTTTCTGGAATTTTTGCTACTTCTTCTGGAGTTCCAGTAGCAATCACTTCTCCGCCTTTTATTCCGCCCTCTGGTCCGATGTCTATTATATAATCTGCAGTTTTTATAACATGCAAATTGTGCTCAATAACTATAACAGTGTTTCCCAGATCGACTAATCTATGGAGTATTTTTAGTAAGTTATTTATATCTTCAAAGTGTAATCCAGTTGTTGGCTCATCAAGAATATACAATGTTCTTCCGGTAAATCGTTTTGATAGCTCTTTGGACAGCTTTATTCGTTGTGCTTCACCCCCAGACAACGTTGTTGACGACTGTCCGAGTTTTATATAGCCAAGCCCCACTTCCTGCAAAGAAACCAACTTTTCTTTTACCATTGGAAGGTTTTCAAAAAAATCACAAGCCTGATCTATCGTCATATCAAGCACATCAGAGATTGATTTTCCTTTATAAGTAACTTCCAATGTTTCACGATTATACCTTCGCCCTTTACACTGCTCACACTTCACATAAACGTCCGGTAGGAAATGCATCTCTATCTTTAAGTGCCCATCACCTTTACAAGCCTCACACCTTCCCCCTCTGGTATTAAATGAAAACCGGCCTATATTGTATCCCCTTGCTTTTGACTCCGAAAGACCTGCAAACCAATTTCTTATATGAGTAAACATACCGACATATGTTGCTGGATTTGACGCAGGAGTTCTACCAATTGGCGACTGATCAACTTCTATAATTTTATCTACATATTCAAGACCTTCTATTCTATCACACCGACCATACCGTGCAGACGAATGATGTATCTTATGTGCTGAATATTTATATAACGTTTCTATGACTAAACTTGATTTTCCCCCTCCTGATATTCCAGTAACACAAATAAGATTCCCTATAGGAAATTTAACGTTCACATTTTTTAAGTTATTTTCACATGCATTTATTACTTTTATGAACTGAGTTGCTTGCTTTCTTCTCCTTGGAATTAAAATTTTTTTCTCTCCACTCAAATATTGCCCTGTTATGCTCCCTGAATTTCTTTGCACCTGGTCTGGTGTTCCTTCTGCAACAACTTTTCCACCATTTACACCAGCTCCAGGACCAATATCAATCGCATAATCAGCAGCCATTATTGTATCTTCATCATGCTCAACAACGATTACAGTGTTACCCATGTCTCTCAAGTCTTTCAGTGTAGCAATTAACTGATCATTATCGCATTGATGAAGGCCTATCGAGGGTTCATCAAGCACATACAGCACTCCTGTTAAACCAGAGCCAATTTGCGAAGCAAGTCTGATCCTCTGACTCTCACCGCCAGAGAGAGTGCTAGATTCTCGATCGAGCGTTAGGTAATTCAACCCTACATTCTTTAGAAATGCTAGCCTCTTAATTATTTCATTTAATATTTTACTTGAGATTTGCTTCTGTTGTTCTGTGAGCTTGTCTGGCAAATTTTCAAACCACTTAAGGGATTTATCGATGCTGAACCCTGATATTTCACCTATATGTTTGCTATCAATTTTTACTGTAAGCGCTTCTTTTTTCAATCTATAGCCAGTACATTCTCTGCAGTGAGTGACAGAGCAATATCGCTCAACAAGTGTTTCATCATAATCCATCTGGTTCTCCAAGATACTGATCAAACCTTGAAATTTATTAGAGCCAAAGAGTATCATATCTTTTACTTCTTGATCTATGTTCTTCCACGGAATATCAAGGTTAAATTTGTAGTTTTCAGCCAGTGATAGAATTGCACTTTTTAGAAATCCATAACCTGTGTGCACTTGACGGAACATTGATCCCACTGGCTTTAAAGCACCCTCAGATATTGAAAGAGTTTCATCCGGTACTATTAGCTTTATATCAACACTTAGTTTTTTACCAAGCCCATTACACGAACCACATGCACCGTAAGGGCTGTTAAAAGAAAATAATCTTGGTTCTATTTCCTCAAGAGTGAAACCAGACTCGGGGCATGCAAAATTCTCTGAAAAAGTCAGAATTTGACCATTTTTATACTCGGAATTATGGTTGTCAGGTAGGTTTACTATTTCTACATACATTAGACCATTACCAAGTTTTAGTGCGGATTCTATACTACTTGGCAGTCGATTTCCTATATCGCCCAATATTGATATTCTATCTCCAACCACAAAAACGTCGTGTTTCTTGTTCTTGTCGAGTTTAGGCAAGTCATCTACATTGTACACTTCACCATCTATTTTGAACCTTACGTAACCTTGTCTTTTAATTTCCAATATCTCTTTAAGATGTTCTCCCTTTCTACCACGCACAACAGGGGCAAGTATATATATCTTAGTTTCTAAAGGTAACGCAATTATAGTATCTACAATTTGAGACACCGTTTGTTTTGTTATTGGTAATCCAGTTGCAGGTGAATAAGGAACTCCTATTCGTGCATATACTAAGCGCAAGTAATCGTAAATTTCGGTAACAGTTCCAACTGTTGACCTTGGATTTTTTGAGATCGATTTCTGGTTGATAGATATTGCAGGAGAGAGACCTGTAATCGACTCAACATCTGGTTTATCCTGAATGTTGAGAAATTGACGCGCGTAAGCTGACAGGCTTTCAACGTACCGGCGTTGGCCTTCTGCATAAATCGTATCAAATGCGAGGCTAGACTTGCCAGAACCACTTAGCCCAGTTATAACAACTAGCTTATTTTTCGGTATATTGACGTCTACACCTTGCAGATTATGTTCCCTTGCGCCCTTAACTCTGATAAAATCGTCCATATTATACTATATAACGTATTTTAACTATTATAGCCTTAAAATACATGAATTTACAGTGATATGTTGATTTTCTATTGATTTTTCAACTGTTACGGAAAATTAGGCAGCGTTTGATAAATCGTCATTCCGCTACTTGTTAGCGGCTGAGATACCGCGACGGTATGACGGTTAAGTAGGCCAGTGCCCCTATGATGTCATCCCAGTGTCAAGCACACAACTGTACGAACGTTGTAGTTTGGGCCATCAGTTGGGCAGTGCCCAGACACTGGTTCTATGCAACTTAATTAAAAGCGTTTGTTTTAGCGTAAGACAACTACCTTTAGCTCATCAGCTCAGTTATAAGCAAAATTTCTGGATTCCAGACTGGAATGACACCATTTGCTGTCTTCAAAAATGAATGTTCGTACAGCTATGTGTCAAGCACTGGGATGACACCATTCTTTTTTCTGGATTCCAGTGTCTGGGCACTGCCCCACTGATAGGCTCAAATCATAATGTTTGTACAGTTGTGGGTTTAGGCTACCTATAAATTCTAAACTGTTGTTACGCACCAAATACACCCCCAGGACCCAAAGTCAGTTTAGCTATATCAGAAAACAGGTTATGTGGAAATCTTAAAATATTTCTTGCTTGTCAAGCAAAATAAATACATTCCTACAAACAAACAGATGCTCAATATTGACACATAAGAAAACTTAAAAATTAAATCTCTAATATATATTGATAAGCATTTACCTGCAGAAAATTTGTATAGTAATCCAACACATAAAACGGCACTATCAACAACTGATGCTATAATTAAAGTAATGAAATTTGCCATATGAAAATTCAACTTGGACTTCAATTTTTCAAAAATAATTATGCTTGAGAGAAGAGATACTAAAATTGCAGTATATGAAATCAATATCATCAAATTAAAACTTTGCAATTTAAAAACACAACATAGCATTGTACACACTATTAAGTTGTACGTAGCTTTGCTTCTGCCATAAAATTCAACCATTGAATTTACAACTAAAGCAGCTCCCACAAATAAGGCAGCACATATTATCAATTTATTTGAAGTGTTGAGTAAAGAAAGACTGATAAACAGGAGTATCGATAAAATAGACATAATTACCTACCCAAAATTAATAACATACATTCATTCTAAATAAACATTACATATAGTAAAAGAGTTATTTAGCATAATAAGAAAAATATTTTATATTAGCATGCCACATCTTTCAGATCTACTTTTAAAACATCCTTTATGTTTAGCACCTTTTTCTCTGTTACTTTGCCAATACATGAATAAACTGCACCTTCAAACAATTCTTCAAACCTCTTCTGATTTTGTGGTGCAATAGTAACCAAAATTCTACTTTGCGATTCAGAAAACATTATTATCTTGTTTATTATGTCCGTATTTTGTATTTTTCCTATTGGCACTAGTGAAAGATCGATTTCAGCACCAAGGTCTCCTGCAATTAGCGATTTTGCCAGAGCAATAACTAATCCGCCTAAGTTTGGTGCAATTGCAGAGGCAATTATGCCATCTTTTATTGCCTGGTTGTAACGCTCATACAACTTCCTAGCGCTCTTTGCATCAACTTTTGGTACATTGTTATTATCTATTCCACTGTATAATTGATATTCAGATCTACCAAGTTCATCAAGTGTTTCTCCAAGCACGTATATTAAGTCCCCCGGCATTTTCACATCAAGCGATACCGCATTTTCAATATTTTCTATAATTCCAATTGCTGAAATGAGTAATGAAGGTGGTGCAGAGATCATCACTTTCTCGCCATTTTCATCATATCCCTTAAAGTCGTTAAACATACTATCTTTTCCGGATATGAATGGTGTTTTAAATGCAGTTGCAAAGTCATAACAAGCTTCTGCAGCTCTCTTTAGTTGCCACAACCTTTCTGGATTATAAGCATCGCACCAGCAAAAATTGTCGAGCAACGCTAGATGATTTATATTTCCTCCTGCAGCTACGTAGTTGCGTATGGCAGTGTCAATCGCACATGCTGCCATGTGATAAGTGTCAATTTCTCCATAACTTGAGCCAAATCCTTGCGATTTTACAACACCTTTATTTGAAGAAAGGATTGGTCTTGAAACAATAGCTTCACTGCACACTCTTCCCTTGCCCTGCAGTGGTTTCAGCACTGACGACCCTTGAACCTCATGATCATATTGCACCACTATGAACTCTTTGCTGCAAATGTTTGGTCTGCTCAGCATTTCTTTTAGTTCAGTTTCTTGGCTTGATGTCATGCAAGTAGCTGACATGCAAAGGGTGTCATTCCAGTGCTTGACACTGGAATCCATTTCACATTCAATTCCACCATTAGATGAGTTTTGGCGTAAAATGTTTGCAGGCTTTACCTGCTGGATCCCAGTGTCAAGCACTGGGATGACAGGAAAGGATACAGCAGACTCCTTAGACCATGGCTTTGTTTGTAAATGCACTTTGGGATTACCGTCATGCAGAAATTCAGTTTCGATGTCCATTATTACTTTCCCTTTAGGACATTTAACAACAGCTTTACCACTCTCATTGAACTCTCCTATCACACAAACCTCCACATCATGTTTTTTCATGATTTGCTTAAACATAGGGAGATTTTCTTCTGGCACTGCTAAGGTCATTCTCTCTTGTGATTCTGATATCCATATTTCCCACGGAGCCATACCATCGTTTTTAAGTAGAACCTTGCTTAAATCAACCTCGAATCCATCCTTTCCCATTTCACCAATGGACGACGACAGCCCACCTGCTCCATTGTCCGTTATTGCATTATAAAGACCAAGATCTCTTGCTTCCAAGGTGGCATTGGATAATTTTTTTTGTGTTATAGGGTCACCAATTTGCACAATTGTTGAAGGGCTGTTTCCCGACAATGCCTCTGAAGAAAACGTTGCACCGTGAATTCCGTCTCTTCCAACTCTTCCACCAATAATTACGATTTTATCGCCGTTTTTAGGCCCTTTGATGTGTGAAGGTACATTATTTATACTGCGCGGAATAATTCCGACACTGCCAACAAAGACTAACGGCTTTCCACAAAATCTATCGTCAAAATATACCGATCCAAGTTGTGTTGGAATACCAGAGCAATTACCAGCAACATTAACACCGTGAATCACTTCTTTCATTATATATTTTGGCGGTAAGATCTCATCAGTGCGCTCTTTATCCCTATAAAATTTGCCTTTTGCTTCTTTGGCAAAGCAAAAGTAATAGGTATTCATTATAGGCTCCGCGCCTTTCCCGAAACCCACTATATCACGATTAACTCCAAGTACTCCGGTCATTGCTCCACCAAATGGATCAAGAGCTGAAGGGCTATTGTGAGTTTCAACTTTATCTACAATCAAGTAATCGTCATCAAAAATTATTCCTCCTGCGTTGTCGGAGAAAACTGACACGCATATGTCAGAATTTATCTCACGCGTTGCACGCTTAATATAATGTGCGTATAGGCCATCTTTTATTTCATCAATGGGAGAGCAAAAAATATTGTGTTTACAATGTTCAGACCAAGTCTGTGCCAGAGACTCAAGTTCAATATCATATGGATTTCTATTAAGTTTTTTAAAGTAATCCTTTATAGCTTTCATTGCTGCCAGAGAGAGCCCTAAAGTGCCATTACCATCGATTCCATCTCTGCTGATTTTCTCAAGTTCTTGGTCACTTACATTTAAATCAACAGATTTAGCTCCATTACTACCTGATGTCATTCCAGTGCTCTCTTCTGTCATCCCAGTGCCCTCTTCTGTCATCCCAGTGCCCTCTTCTGTCATCCCAGTGCCCTCTCTTGTCATTCCAGTGCTTGACACTGGAATCCAGTTTTCATTATACAACTGCTTGAAATTTTCTGGATCCCAGTGTCGGGGCACTGGGATGACACCAGGTGTTGTATTCGATTTACCATAATATTTCCAGCTATAGTTCTTACAGACAAGTGTGCAATACTCAGTGATAGGGTTGAATTCTTGTTTTATATCATCTTCAGTTGGCAAATTCCCTTGACTTAGAATCAGTTTTGAACTTCTTGCTTTTATCTCAATTGATGTCATTCCAGCGCGTGACGCTGGAATCTGCGTTTTCTCTTTCTGGATCCCAGTGTCAAGCACTGGGATGACAGAAGGGAGGGCTGGGATGACAGACTGGTCGATATAGCCTTTGCTTATTAAATATTCTGTAATAATTTGTTTTGCTGTGTTGCCTACATTGTCGGTCATGCCAGGTAAAAAGCTTATCTCCAAGCCCCACTTTGCTTGTGGTTCTATGAAGTCATATTGAACTTCCTCAAGGTTTTCATTGTAGGAATAATAACGGCAGTCTTGTATGACTTTATTATAAAATAGCCCGCAAATTTCTTCATATAATTTGGGTGGTAACTCTTTGCACATGCAAATCGAGTAAACGTTGACTAACCATCTGCGGCCAACTTGTTCACATTTATTTAAAACTTCTATTCTGATGTTTGCCATGTAATATTGTGAAAGACTTTAATATATCATAGCATAAGAAACTGCGAGCACATTTATATTTTGAGTGATTTCTATATAATAAAATATTGTATTAATTGTTACTGTTAGTGGGAAGAGTTTTTACCGTTAACGTGGATGAGTCCTTTTTCAATGTATTGGTTCAGCACATATTTTCTGAATATGAAAGAGAAAAAATTCCCGAGATAAAGATCATACTTCCCTGCAAAAGGGATGTAATAGCGCTGCTGAGTGCGTTCAAGAATTATAACGCTAAAAAATGCATAATTTTGCCAGAGATAGTTTCACTGGAAAACATTGATGAAGAGGATTTAATATTAAATCTTGATAGAGTTAAAGTTATCAATCCAACAAAGAGGATGCTGCTACTCATTCAATTCATATTGGAGTGGAATAGAAAAAATAATGATAATTTCCCAATTGATTTAGCTTATAGCCTGCCATCATTGCTTGATAAAATTCAGTATACCCAAATGGCAGAGTTCGATGAACATTCAAAAAAAATAGAAAGTTTCATAAGCTTACTCATTGAGAGTTGGAATAAAATTTTAAAAGATTTAGGAGTAGTAGATATATTAGAACATAAGAGTGATTACATAAACAATATGATAATCTCTTTACAAAAAGACCAACATATAATCTTTGTTGGAATTGGAAAGGATAAATCGTTAATTAAGGCTATATATGACCTGCCGTTTGGAAAAATAATTTTGCCTAATCTGAATTTGAAAATTAAAGAGAAAGATTGGCAATCACTTGATAAAAAACATTATCAATATTGCCTGAAAGATCTGCTCGATTATTTAAAAGTGGATAGAAGGGATGTTAGTTTTCTGCCAGAAGCGTGTTCTGGTGTCATCCCAGTGCCCAGACACTGGGATCCAGAAAACTTAACTTTAAATGAGCGCACCAGGTGGCTGTATAATGAAAACTGGATCCCAGTGTCAGCTACTTGGATGACAGAAGAAAGGGCTGGGATAACAGGAAGTCCTGAGGAATATCTAGATTACGTCTTTGATACAACTGCCGATCTAAGCAAAGTTAGTAGTGGACATGTTGGCAATATTGAAGTCATCACTTGTGCTTCCAGAGAGGAAGAAGCACAAGTGACATCATTAATTATAGAGAATGAAGGTTATGAAAACGTTTCTTTGGTTGTCTTTGATAAATTACTTGCAGCTCGTATAGCATGTTTATCAAGGCAACACAGTGCCATACCGGAAAATTACCCTTATATAACACTCCTACTTTATAGTATCGAAGTTTTGACCTCAAATTGGAGCAGTGTGTCATTACTTTCGCTCCTTAAACATAGGCTAGTGACTTTTGATTACACTCAAGAAGAGTACTCTCAGATTTTATCTGAATTTGAAATAGAGATATTACGCAACTTTAGTACAAATGGCCTTAAAGATATTATAGATGCTATCAATGCCCATAAAAAGCTAAAATATAAAGAAGATATATTACTTATTATCAGTAAGTTAGAGGCTATACTTAATCTTTTGCTTAACTCTATAAATTGCCCTATTTCTGATGTGGTGGCAACTCATTTGCAGTGTATTAATATATTATCTGGTATAAATTTTTCAGAGCTAAATAGTGAAATAGGTAATTTTACCTGTAATTTCTCAAATGCATGTGAAGGTATAGAAATTAAGTGCTCCTTAGAGTTATATAGCCAAATTCTGACCTTATTTTTAGAGAAAGAGTTTTTCTCTGTAGCAAATGACTTGAATAAATTCAGCTTATATCACAACAAGGTTGTAATACTCGCTGGATTTAATGAAGCGCCAAGCTTTCAAGGGCCGCTTTTGAATGCACTTACGAGAGAAAAATTTAGCCTTCCTTCTGCGCAAGAAGAGCAGGGGTATTTTTTTTATACTTTACACAATTTGTTTTGTGCAAGTAAGGTTTATATTACAAGATCGCTAAGCCATAGAAAGCCAATTCTATTGCAGCGTTTGGAAATTCTGCTCAAGGAGAGGAAGCAGCCGTATCGTGATTGGCTAAGGATATTAAATACGCCTGAATGTATTGTTCCATGTACTCAGCCTATGCCAAAACCTCAAACCGAAGTTAGAAAAGAAAAAATGCAGGTGATGTCTTGCAGTGCAATAGAAAAGCTAATTCGTAATCCTTATTCATTTTACGTTGAATATATACTGGGTCTTAAACAATTAAGAGACTTGAATTTTAAGCCATCGATATTGGAATTTGGCACTATGGTACACAACATTCTTGCAAGATATTTACGCAACAAAAAATCGCCAATGAGCATTGTACGAGAAGCATTCTCGACTAGTCAGTTTAATTTTTCAAATATGTGGTGGGTAAGACTGCAAAGGATAATTCAATCTTTTGTCGAATTTGATGAGACTCGAAGCAATTATGTTGAGTTGGAAAAGAGCTTTTCCTGTCCAATATTTCATATTCCAGCGCGTGACGCTGGTTCTTGTGATCAGTATGAAACTGCTTGGATGACAAATAGGCCACAAGAAATTTCACTGACAGCAAGATGTGATAGAGTTGAGTATCTACCAAGTGGGCAAGTGGCAATTATAGACTATAAGCTTGGTACACCACCTTCCAATGAAGAAGTAATGTCGGGATTTTTTCCGCAATTAATTTTACAAGCCTTAGCGGTAGAACATATAACAAAAAGAGAAGTCTCAGAACTTGCTTATTGGAAACTTGATTATGATAAAATAAAAGTTATTTCTATACAAAATTATAGATACAAAATGCAAGAATTAAAAAATGATCTGCCTGGTTTTTTATCTAACTATTTAAGTGATTCCACACCCTTTATTGCCTCTCCATATTTTGATAAATTCTTGAGATTTAACAGCTATAAACAGCTAGAAAGGGTAGGGGAGTGGTTGTAAATGGTGTCATGTAAGTAGCTGACACTGGTTCACTCTATAATGGTGTCATCCAAGTAGCTTGACACTGGGATCCAGAAAACTTAACTTTAAATAAGTGGCTGCATAATAAAGGCTGGATTCCAGTGCCAAGCACTGGAATGACAGCAATCCTACGTCATACCGTCACGGTATCTCTAGATCCCGCTAACAAGCAGCGGGATGACGGTTGTCAGGTCAGCGCCCCTATGATGTCATCCCAGTGCCCCTATGATGTCATTCAAGTAGCTGACTACTTGGATCCAGGAAAAAGAATGGTGTCATCCGAGTAGCCCCTTTTTTGTCATCCCAGTGCCCTGACTACTTGGATCCAGGAAACTTAGTTGCAAGTAATGCATTGGGTTTGGTGAGTATGGGTTTTGCGTTATAGAATGAAGCACTTTTGGTGAATTTATAAAGAAAGCTGGATCCCAGTGTCAGCTACTCGGATGACACCCTACTAGGCTCTGTGGACAAAAAATATGAAGAGGGAGAAAAAAAGTGGCAGTTTAACCAAATGAACATAAAAATGGAGAAACTACCGAATGGAATATTATATAAAAGAAAGAAATTGGAAACAAATTTTAGAATTCATAAAAGGCATAAAAGGAATGCATAGTAAAGACGAAAAACGTTTAAGAATATTCATAGAAGCAGTGTGGTATATGGCGCGAAGTGGTTGCCAATGGCGACTTTTGCCGAAAATCTATGGCAATTACAGAAGTATACACAAACGATTTAAGAGATGGTGCGAAAGGGGTATTTGGAAAAATTTATTGGAGTACACAAAACAAGAGCCAGATTTAGAAGCCGTCATAATCGACGGTACGATCATTAGAGCCCATCCATGTTCGGCTGGATATACAAAAGATTCGAAGGATCAAGAGGCTTTAGGGCGAAGTAAAGGTGGCTTTACGACTAAAATTCATGCACTTGTTGATGCATTGGGAAATCCTTTAAAATTTATACTTACTCCTGGCCAGAGGAATGAAATTACACAAGCTGAAGTATTAACAAAAAATGTCTATAACTCCATTGTAGTAGCTGATAAGGGTTATGACAGCAATGCTTTTGTGGTCAGCCTTGAAAACAGGAAATGTGAAATCGTAATTCCATCAAAAAGGAATCGAAAAGTGCAAAGATACTATGATGAGCATATTTATAAAGAACGTCATTTGATTGAGTGCTTTTTCGGTAAAATTAAAAATTTTAGGCGCATTTTTTCCAGATTTGACAAGACCGCAGAGGTTTACATGGGATTTCTAAATTTTGTTGGAGCTCTCATATGGCTTCTCTAAAATTTTGTCCACAGAGCCTAGCAGAAGTTACTCTCAAATGTTTGTTCATGTTAGCTACAAACATTAAGAAATTTACCAAATGAAAAAAAAGGCAAAAGAAGCCCCGTTGGTGACTAGTTATTTATATGTACTTCAAAATATTGGCGTTTTTTTATTCTAAACGCTACGATTCAGCCGCTTTTAAATGCAACTAACCTAAATTATAAACGTTAAGAAATTTACTGAGCGGAAAAAAAGGCAAAGAAACCCCAGGGTGGCTAGTATTCAAATTCTCCCTTGTCTATTTGACGTCTTTTACTGTCTTAAACGCTTTATAAGCGCGTTTCAGCTTATATAGGTAGAAACCTAGAAGTTTTATAAAGACATGAGGTGCACATAGTGCAAAAAATTAAGCATGATTTACGCCAAATACATTAAGTTTTTTGTCATTAATCCACTGCAGAGATTGCGAAGATAAATAAATAGCTTCACTTTCATGATAAGGGGGGCTGGCGGAGTTTGTCAAGGAAGTTTTTTCGTTAGCAAATTTTAATGTAAAATTACTATCAGAAAACAGATTATGTAAGAGAGCTAATTGTTCTGCCACAATTTTGCTCTATCACACTTGCCACATTTAATATTCCAGCTTCGTCATAATAATTTCCAATCACTTGCAAGGCAAGTGGTAAACCCTCATTGGAAAGCCCAACAGGAACAGAAATAGCAGGCAATCCTGCAAGACTTGCTGGCACGGTAAACACATCATTGATGCACATAATTAGCGGATCTGGCTTTTCATTTAAGCCAAAAGCTTCTGTTGGAGCAGATGGCACAAGTATGTAATCTATTTTTTCAAACGCTTTTATAAAATCATTTCTGATTAATGCTCTAATGCACTGCGCTTTTTCGTAATATTCATTATAATGACCTGAAGAAAGCGCATAAGCGCCAATTAAAATTCTTCTTTTCACCTCTTTACCAAAACCTTCTGCTCTTGTTAGTGAATACATTTCTTCAAGGGTATCAGCATCAACCCTTAATCCATAACGCACACCATCGTAACGAGCAAGATTGGATGAAGTTTCAGCAGAACAGATTAAATAATAGACCGGTATTGCATATTTAGTATGTGGCAGAGTAATGTCAACAACTTCAGCGCCATTTTCTTTTAAATAGGAAGCAACTCTTTCCCAATTATGAACTATTTCCTCTGAAATTCCATCCATCCTATATTCTTTTGGTATACCAATGCACTTACCCTTGACATCACCATTTATAAAGCTAGAAAATTCAGGTACTGGCTTTTCGCTCGATATTGAATCTTTTTTATCATAGCCACAAATTACTTCCAGCATTAATGCTGAATCAGAGACAGAACGAGTAATGACTCCTGCTTGATCCAGAGAACTCGCAAATGCAATCATACCAAAACGCGAGCACCTTCCATAAGTTGGCTTTATTCCAACTACTCCACAATAAGCTGCTGGTTGGCGTACAGATCCACCGGTGTCGCTTCCTAACGCTCCAGCGCATAAAAATCCAGCAACCGATGCTGCAGATCCACCAGATGATCCACCAGGAACAACTTTTTCTTCGTCACTTTTTCTAACCCACACATTTTCAACAGGACCAAAATAGCTATTGGTGTTCGCAGAACCCATAGCAAATTCATCCATATTAAGCTTACCGAGCATGGCTGCTCCACTTTTTAAAAGCAAGTCAGACACTGTAGATTCGTAAGTCGGAACAAAATTTTCCAGCATTCTTGAGCATGCTGTTGTTTTGATTCCTTTTGTACAGAATAGATCTTTGATGCCAACTGGTATACCCATGAGCGGCGAGATTAAATCATCTTTTTGCCTAGAGAAATATTCATCTGCAACTTTAGCAGCTTTCATTGCTATCTCTGGGGTTTTTGTTATAAATGCATTTAACTCTTCATTTTCAACTGCATCGATGTGTGCTTCTATAAGCTCAACAGCAGAAAAATTCCTCTTTTTAAGCCCATCATGCATTTGTGTAATGCTTAACTTTCTTAATTCATTCATCAATATTTAATTTTTAGCAAGACGTTAATTATAACATGGCACGATAAAAAATCCATACATTTATAGTTACAGCTAGAAATATAGCTAAGAATCTGTACATAATTGATGCTCAGAGTGTAAAGAACGCAGATACTGCTGAAGAAAAAGGCTAGACGCTGGTAAAAAAATCTCAGGGCCATATCGCAGTTGATACTCAAGACATGCAATTTATGTAGCAACTGCAGGAACAACTAGTGCTGTGAGAATGGTCAACAATGCAAAAGAAAACCTTTCTGGAGTTAAGAATATACTGGTTGATGCGGGCTATACAGGAGGGAATTTTGCAACGCAAATAAAAGATATTATTGGTGCAACTGTTGAAGTAATAAAGCGAAGTGAATTTGAACAGGCTCTTACAAAGTATACAAAAAACGTTTACAATCAACATTCAACGTGATAAATTAAAGACGGTTTATTCCTCGGTAGCTCAGTGGTAGAGCAGTTGGCTGTTAACCAATTGGTCGCTGGTTCGAATCCGGCCCGGGGAGCTCTTCTCTATGAAATTCTAGTGTTAATCTTATATGGGCATTAAATCAATCGTTTTATGTATACTAGATGGCTGGGGAAATGGAGTAGAAAGCAGTAAATATAATGCTATTAGCAACGCAAATCCACCCTGTTGGCAATATATTAGCTCTAATTATCCAAAATGCAGTTTGTCCGCCTGTGGAACTGATGTTGGGTTACCTGGTGGTCAAATAGGTAATTCAGAAGTTGGCCATATGAATATTGGCAGTGGTAGAGTAGTAATGCAAAGCCTTCAGTGCATTAATCAAGAGATTGGAACAATAGAAAACAATGTAAATCTACAAAGTTTTATTAGTAATCTAAAAAGTAAGAACGGAGTATGCCATATAATGGGATTAGTGTCAGATGGCGGTGTTCATTCGCATCAAAAGCATATCTCGACTTTAGCAAATAAAATATCACAGCATGGAATCAAAGTGGTGATACATGCATTTTTAGATGGCAGAGACACATTACCAAATTCAGGAAAAAAATGCATTCAAGAATTTATAAAGAGTATAAAGGGAAATGACATAAGAATTGCTACTGTTTCTGGGCGTTACTATGCTATGGACCGTGATAACAGGTGGGAGAGAACAATTGAAGCTTATGAGGCTATCGCATTTGCAAAGGCACCTCGTCATGATAATGCAGTATCGTTGATTGATGAAAATTATCAAAATAACATAACTGATGAGTTTGTCAGGCCCGCAGTAATAGGTGACCATCAAGGTATAAAACCAGAAGATGGAGTGCTGTTGGCTAACTTTCGTGCTGATCGAATGATACAATTAGCAAGTATTTTGCTTAGTAAAACAAACCATACTGAAATAGCAAAACTCTCTTCAATTTTAAGCATGATGAAATATAAAGAAGATCTCAAAATTCCTTATATTTTTCCTCCTATATCTTTTGCTAACACTTTAGGACAGGTAATAGCAGACAATAAATTGCAACAATTACGCATCGCTGAAACCGAAAAATACGCTCATGTGACTTTCTTTTTCAATTGTGGAAAAGAAGAACCTTTCTCTGGTGAAGAAAGAATACTCATTCCCTCACCGAAAGTTCAAACTTACGATTTGCAGCCCGAAATGTCAGCCTTTGAGCTCACAGAAAAGCTTGTAGAAAAAATTCACTCCCAAGAATTCGCACTGATAGTTGTAAATTACGCTAATCCTGATATGGTAGGGCATACAGGTAATATAAAAGCAGCCGGGAAAGCTGTGCTAGCTGTAGATGATTGTCTTGCGAAAGTGCTGAGTGCTGTTAAAAAGTCAAGTAACACTGCATTAATTGTTACTGCAGACCATGGTAATGTGGAATGTATGTTCGATGAAGAAAATAATACACCTTATACAGCGCACACTCTAAATAAAGTGCCATTTATTGTGTCTTGCGATAATCTAAAACTAAGAGACGGAAGGTTATCTGATATTGCCCCTACTATTTTACAGCTACTTGGAATTAAGAAACCTGATGAGATGACAGGTAGTTCGTTGATTGTATAATTTTTCGCATTACTCTCTAACTGGATATGCACAGCTGTTGTAGTTTGAGACACCGGAAAGGTGTCATTCCAGTGCTTGACACTGGAATCCAGATTAAAGATTAAGTTGTAATCTTATATTAAAAATAATATCTTTGATAGTGAAAGATTAGATTCCAGTGTCAAGCACTGGAATGACATCATAGGAGTTATCCGATATTGCCCCTACTATTTTACAGCTACTTGGAATTAAGAAACCTGATAAAATGACAGGTAGTTCGTTGATTTCTTGCATTACCCTCTGTCATTCCAGCTAGACGCGCTGGCAAATAGATGTGTTTTAACTTAACCCAACTTTTAAATTCTCTGCTGTCAATATTAACGACTCATTAAAGAAGTTATCCATATCACCAATACTACCTACGCTTTTTGTACTGATAATTCTTTTAACTAGATTAGATAAAACTTTATTAGGGCCAATTTCAACGAACTTGTTAATACCACAACGCGCCATATGTAAAACCATTTCTCTCCATCTCACTCTGCTTATGACTTGTTTAGCAAGTAAAGCTTTTATAACTTTGGGATCATTCTCCTCTTTAGCTGTAACATTTGATATCAAAGGAACTATAGGACGGGTTATTTTAATACCCTCCAAAAATTTCAAAACTTTTTCATCAGCAGGTTTCATAAGAGATGAGTGAAAAGGTCCACTAACCTGTAATTTAATTAATTTCTTCACACTCGAGTTTTTGAATAAATCAGGTAGCATCTCAAGGGCTTCTGCAGTACCACTTATAACTACCTGCCCACCGCCATTATCGTTTGCAATTTCACAAACTCCATCAATTTGGGTTGATTTCAATATATCTTCTACTTCGCTTATCTCTGCTCCAAGCAATGCGACCATTCCACCTTTACATTTCAAAGAAGCTTCATGCATTGCTTCGCTGCGAACTTTCAGCAGCTTGACTGCAGACTCAAGAGTCAATGCTCCTGTAGCACACAGCGCTGTATACTCGCCAACTGAATGCCCACAAACATATTTAACATTATGACCAGGAAAAAGAGATTTATGCTCCATAACACGTAGCGTCGCAATTGACACTGCCATTATAGCTGGCTGAGCGTTTTCTGTAATGGTTAATTCTTCAATAGGACCGTTGAAGATTAAATGAGACAGCTTTCTACCCAATATGCTATCCACTTCATTAAATACTTGTCTTGCAACGGAAAACTCACTATATAAGCTCTTTCCCATTCCTACAAACTGAGAGCCCTGACCAGGGAAAGCAAAAATCATGATAACTATTATTTATTCCTTATTAAGTATAACATTTTATTTATTTTTTGTCAATATTTTAGAATAATGATTGACTTAGTGAATTAAGTTCACTAGAATATTAACTGACTAAAAGTTTATAAGCAACAATGGCAGAAATTGATTATCATAAGGTTACTATAGTCATGACAGATGGTCAAGAGTTTGAAACTCGTTCCACTTATGGAAAGGAGGGAGATAGGATAAAACTCGATAGGGATCCTCTCACTCATCCTGCATGGACTGGAAGTTTGACAAGCGGGTCAGCAAGTAAAACTAGCAAATTAGCTAAGTTTAACGATAAATATGGGGATATTTTCTAGTTTTTCGCTTCTTTTTTAGATGCATAAATACAAAAATATAGGCTATATCGCTTCTGAGTCACTAAAATCGCAGGAAGTATCTAAACTATTAAAGAAACTTAATTTTATCAATATAACAGAAGAAAATAAGTCCGAAATCGATCTATTGATAGTTGTTGGCGGTGATGGCTTTATGCTACGCACCTTGCATAATTACGTTATAGAAAACAAAAACACACACGTATACGGAGTAAACACTGGCAATGTTGGGTTTTTGATGAATAAATGCTTTAGCCGCAGTGAAGATTTAATTGATCATATAGAGCACGCAACTTCAACTCAGTTAACTTTACTAAAAATGGAAGCAACAGACACAAGTGGCAAGAAATACCACTATATAGCGGTAAACGAAGTATATGTTTTTAGGAAAGCAAACCAAATAGTAGAGATGAATATTACTATTAATGATAAACTAAAAGTAGAAAAATTTAGAGGGGATGGAGTAATATTATCTACTCCCACAGGCAGCACTGCATATAACTTCTCTGCCGGTGGCCCAATCTTGCCACTAAATTCAAACTTACTTGCACTGACCTCCATCAATAGCTATTACCCAAGACATTGGAATGGAGCACTAATCTCAAATGATACGATCGTACAAATTGACATTAACGACACAAAAAACCGTCCAGCACTTGTAGTATCAGATTACAAAGAGTTTCATAATATATCACAGATAAAAATACAAAAAGACCACGAAAACACAATAACTTTGCTTTTTGACAAAGATTACCCTCTGAATGAAAGGATCTTTGATAGACAATTTCTATACTAATAATGTATCTGTTCAGATGCATGGCTAATGTACAAATATTGAAACAAAAATTCCAGTGCCCCTGTGATGTCATTCCAGTGCTTGACACTGGAATCCAGCTTTTGATCGAAAATGTTGTATAGTACACAATCAAATTTTCTGGATCCCAGTGTCTGGGCACTGGGATGACACCCATTTGTTCCTATAGTTGTCTTTTCTCGTCTACCTTATTTTGCCACTCTGCTAAACAGATACATTATCTGTAAATTGGTATTTACTACATCTTAATAACTATAGCGTAATCAAAAGAGCATTGTAGTTAATTTCGGAGGGTAATATGCCAGGAACACAAGATACAGTAAAACCACTTTCTTATACACCAATAGATAAAGATGGCAAAGTAACACCAGAAACTCCACCAACACCAACGCCTAGAACAAGTACTCTCAAAAAAAATGATGAAGAAATAAATCCACCATCGCCTGAAGAAGCAGGAAAAACTATCTCAGATATACTGAATATAGCATCATCGATTTTGCCAAAAGCTCCAGGTTTACAAGACAAAGAAGACGAAAATTTGTTTGATCTTAGTACTGAAGTACCACCTCCTTCCCTAGAAGAAACAAAAGGTGAGACTCATGATTGGGCATCACAAACAGCAAGTTTAGGTTTAGGAGGATCATCTGGTAATGAACCAGAAGAACCTATTTATGCAACTATAAACCCAGATACAAAATCTTCGAAAAAGAGCTTAGATAGTGGAATAGATAATCAAAGCTCAGGAATGACAAGATCAGTTTCACAAGAAACGGAATTTAGTAACCCTTGGGATTTTGATAAAACTCTCGAAAACCTAAAAGAAGAGTTCAGTACACAATATAGTACAGGTGAAATGAATTCAAAAACTTCCTTAATCAATTCACAAAAGAAAGTAAACAGAATCTGGCCAAGAGCGCAGTATGCCATGCAGCAGAAGGGCTTTATAATTTTTGGTGCAAGTGCTATTATACTCAGCACATCTGCAGCTTTATTATACTTACAAGATAAAGCAAAATTTATTGCATTTTTTACAAACAGCCCAAAATATATCACTATACCAGTTATCGCACTTGCTGCGTTGCTTGCAATTAGTCCAATATTTTTTGCAATAAAACAGTTTAGAAATACTGAAGAACATTCCATTCAAAAAGAAGATGCGAATGAAATTTTAGCTGATGTGTTGGAGCATCAGCCAAAAAATAAAGCTATAAAATCTGTAAGACTGGAATATAGCAATGGCACTCATTCAAATTTTGTACTTAATGCTTGGGAAGCTAAACAAGGCTTCACTAACATTGACGAAAAAGTAATTACTAGAACTAATAAAATAAAATCAGTAATTAACGACAGACCAATATTTACTGCATTATTTACTGGTGTAGTTGCTGCAAATATAGCACTTCCTTTATTGCTGTATGCGGAAGGCGGTGTTAATAATATACAAAAATTTTACCAAAACCCTTTGATTAATAACATAGGGTTATCATTACTTATAGGTT
The DNA here is from genome assembly GCF_977011065.1 of Wolbachia endosymbiont of Dactylopius coccus. Classification (NCBI taxonomy): domain Bacteria; kingdom Pseudomonadati; phylum Pseudomonadota; class Alphaproteobacteria; order Rickettsiales; family Anaplasmataceae; genus Wolbachia; species Wolbachia endosymbiont of Dactylopius coccus. The sequence continues at coordinate 58,148 of NZ_OZ347065.1, forward strand.
CTGGTATACTTGCATTATCAATTATATGTCTTGGCGTGCATTATTATAGAAAAACAAATTGCACTAACCTTATATATTCTCAGGAAAAGATTGACACTGAAAGCGTTAACAAGAAATTCATTGAAGAAATAAAACAAGAAAGAACAGAGGTTCTTGGAGAAAACCACAGTAAAGATGCTAAACGCAGCAGCTTAACGCTTGAGCAAGTTGTAGTCCAATCTCATAATTGTAAGGATGTTGTTTATAGTGTCGGTTAATAAAATGCACAACGTAAAACACAATGCCTTATGCTCTTTCTTCGTCATCCCAGCGCGTGACACTTTATAATGATGTCATGAAAGTAGCTGACACTTGGGGTCTATGTTTTTTCTGGTCACACGCTGGAATGACAAAGTGAGCGTGCGTAGGTGTCATCCCAGTGCCTATTTCTTTGTCATCCCAGTGCCCAGACACTGGGATCCAGCTTCTTTTTTTCTAGATTCCAGTGTCAAGCACTGGAATGACACCTCTCTTGGGCTCTTTTAGCTACAAACGTTAAGAAATTTACTAAACGAAAAAAAGGCAAAAGAAGCCCCATGGTTGGCTAATTACTTACATTATACTTTCAAGTATGGCGTTTTTTTATTCTAAACGCTACGATTCAGCCGCTTTTAAATGCAACTAACCTAAATTATAAACGTTAAGAAATTTACTGAGCGGAAAAAAAGGCAAAGAAACCCCAGGGTGGCTAGTATTCAAATTCTCCCTTGTCTATTTGACGTCTTTTACTGTCTTAAACGCTTTATAAGCGCGTTTCAGCTTATATAGGTGGAAACCTAGAAGTTTTATAAAGACATGAGGTGCACATAGTGCAAAAAATTAAGCATGATTTACGCCAAATACATTAAGTTTTTTTGTCATTAATCCACTGCAGAGATTGCGAAGATAAATAGCTTCACTTTCATGATAAGGGGGCTGGCGGAGTTTGTCAAGAAAGTTTTTCTTTCCCGTGAATGCCCTTTGAAGTTGAATATTGAAAATTGACTGGAGAGTTGTGGATTACTTTGTATATGTCATAACAAGCCATGGCACTCTCGGCAAAACCACTTAGTATTAACTTGAGTTTGCCTGGATAAGTAGCTATATCTCCGATTGCATATATTCTATCTCTACTGGTTCTAAGTGTAGCTGGGTCGACAATTATGCGGCCATGTTCTAACTCTATACCCCAACTGTTTATTGGCCCAAGATTCATTGACAATCCAAAAAATGGCAGCAAAAAATCAGCGGATATTTCTTTTTCTTCCTTAGAGGCAATGTTTTTTACTATCACTGCGCTCAACTGCCCATTACCTCCTGCTAGTTCGTGTAATTGATATGGCACTACCAGTTCTATCTTTCCATTATTTTCAAGTGATTCTAATTTATTTCTAGTTTCAGGAGTGCAGCGAAATTCCTTTCTTCTATGTATCACATAAATTTTCTTTGCAACTTTAGAAAGTTCTACAGTCCAATCAGCCGCAGAATCACCCCCCCCTGCAATGACTATAGTTTTGTCCTGAAAATCAGAAATTTTATTTACACTATAAAATACAGATTTATTTTCATATTCTAATATACCACTTAAGGGTGGACGGTTAGGTTCAAACATTCCGTTACCTGCAGCAACAATAACAGCCTTATATTTTACCTCTGTACCTGTGTTAGTTATGATAGTAAAGCTTTGATCACAGTTATTCGAAATCTTTTCCACTTTTTGACTTAAATGGTAAACAGGCTCAAATGGTGAAGCTTGCTCCATTAATTGCTCAATTAATTTTTGGGCAGTAATTACAGGATAACCAGGTATATCATATATTGGCTTTTCTGGGTAAAGAGCTGTGCATTGTCCTCCTGCTTGATCCAAAACATCTATTATATGACATCTCATATCAAGCATTCCCGCTTGAAAAGCAGTGAATATTCCAATAGGCCCTGCACCTATTATTACTATATCGGTTTTCATATTCAGATGGTAATCTATTTATAGATATTAGCTTTCTTCGCTAATAAGGTCAATTTACAAAGGGATGTATTTTTAAAAGATGTGGCTAGATTAGACAAGATTTCCAGCGTTATGAACCACATAGTCCAAATAAGCTCTAAAAATCAGCTAACATCGCGGGATGCTGTGCGGACGGAATGGGATTCGAACCCATGGTACGCTCATCACGTACGTCAGTTTTCAAGACTGGTGCCTTAAACCGCTCGGCCATCCGTCCATTTCTTTTCTATCACAACATTTGATTTTAAGCAATCTATAAAAGCTTTACTTGCCCACGCAAAAGTTGCTAAACACACTACTCAATATTTCCTCAACATCAATAATTCCAATCACCGCACCAAGTTCAAATGCAGCAAGCCTCAAATCTTCAGATATCAACTCAATTGGATTATCGATATTAAAACGTTGTAAATGTTCCAGTGCTTTCTTCATGTGATTCCTATGTCTTTGCCGAGTAATCACAGGAGTGTCTCTATCATGCCCAAATTTTTCCTCTGCCTTCTCTTTTATGAGGGAGATCAACTTGTTTGTACCTATTCCCTTTAAAATAGAAATGGGTAAAAGATCTATGCCATTAATTTTTATATTGTGATCATTGATAACATCGTCAGCTTTGCTCAGAACATGAATGGTGTCATTTTGGTCTGATGTCATGCAAGTAGCTGACACTGGAATCCAGCTATGAACATTGTTTTCAGCACATGTTTCTAGAATCCATTGTCTATTGCATAATTTGCAAGTATTTTTATATCTGGATCCCAGTGTCACGCACTGGGATGACACCGTTTGTTGATTACAATATTTGCATAGTTGTGTGTCAACGACAGATGGTATATTGCCTGCGGCTTGATAGTTGACATCGTGTCGTTGTTCAAAAGGAAATAGTTCTATTCTTAAATCAGCTTCAAAAGACCTCTTTTTTGCTCGACTTATGCCTTCTGATTCTATCGGGTCTGAACTCTCACGAATTCCAGCAGTATCAGAGAGAATGATTGGGTATCCGCCAATGTCAATATGAGCTTCAAGCACGTCTCTTGTTGTGCCTGCATATTCAGAAACAATAGCAATATCACGCTTGGCTAAGAAATTAAACAGAGTTGATTTACCGACATTTGGTTCACCAGTTATTACAATATGTAAACCCTCACGCAACCTTTCGCCCCGTCTATTATCATTTAAATGCTCTTGTATCAACTGCACGAGAGATTGCACTTCATTATTAATTTTTTCCAATTCACTTTTTTCTGCCAAAATGTCCTCTGGAAAGTCTATATATGCTTCGATTTTGGATTGTATCGTTATTAATCTTTGCCTCCAACTGCTGTATAGTCTCTCCAATTCTCCTGATATCTGCTTAATCGCTTGTTTAGCTTGCATTTTCGTCTCAGCATCAATTAAGTCTGCAATCCCTTCTATTTGCGTTAAGTCAAATTTACCATTTAGAAAAGCCCTAAGTGAGAATTCTCCAGGCTTGGCCATAACGAAAACTTTTGATAATTCCTCCAAGATGATTTTTATAACTGCCTTGCTTCCATGCACTTGTAACTCTATAACGTCCTCGCCAGTGAAACTGTTTGGAGCAGGGAAATAGATGATTATTCCATTATCTATCAATTGACTGGAATCATCATATAGATCAACTAAAGTAGCAAATCTTGGTTTAATTTCTTTCTTAATATGAAAATGATTTAAAGCTTTAAGTGCGTAATTGCCTGAAATTCTGATTACTGCAACTCCTGACTTACCAAATACGGTCGACAAAGCGAAAATAGTTTCATTTGTGTTTGTCATTATTTATATAAACTACTTAGCAATGTTATACTTAAGGAACCAAAATACCTAATTTGAAAACATCTAAATTTTATTTATCTTGTCAATTTATAGTAATATAACACTATCATATTAATGAATATATTATATAAAAAAACTGTAAAGATCATCCAGGTGAAAATATTTATTTTGAAAACTGATAATATGATTTATAATGACTGACACAAGTTTTAAATATTTTATGCTCAAGAAATTAGCTTGGTACTGGTCTTTTGTAGAGTTAATTAAAGGGTTTGTTATTACATTAAAATATATGTTTAAGCCAAAGGTTACTTTGAGGTATCCTATGGAGAAGGGCCCTTTAAGTCCAAGGTTTCGTGGTGAGCATGCGTTGCGTAGGTATCCAAACGGTGAAGAACGATGCATAGCTTGTAAATTATGTGAAGTTATCTGCCCTGCTCAAGCAATAGTTATTGAAGCAGAGGAAAGAGAAGACGGTAGTCGTCGCACCACGCGCTATGATATTGATATGACAAAATGCATATACTGCGGACTTTGCCAAGAGGCATGTCCAGTTGATGCAATTGTGGAGGGTCCTAACTTTGAATTTGCTACTGAAACAAGGGAGGAGCTAATGTACAATAAAGAAAAGTTATTGCGTAATGGTGAAGTTTGGGAAGACGCAATTGCACTCAGGTTAAAAAAGAATAGGCCTTATTATTAATGTTCGGAGCTTATAACCCTGTTATCCATTATGATTTAGGGGCAGTGCCCACTAGGGGTGGTGTCATCCCAGTAGCTGATACACAACTGTACGAACATTTGTTTGCGAGGGCAGTATGTTAAATGTTATAGCCTGTTTTGCCTCAAACACAAAGGTGTCATCCCAGTGCTTGACACTGGGATCCAGTAAAATTGATTGTGAACAAGCACACTATACAACATTTTCAATGAAATTACAAAAAAGCTGGATTCCAGTGTCAAGCACTGGAATGACACCATTTGCTGTGCAATTTACCTTCGAAAATGAATGTTCGTATGGCTATGTGCGTGACACTGGGATGACACCGTTGGAAGAAGCAAACCGCCTTCAAGCTACATGTCCGTATAGGTTTATTTATGGTTAGGATTACTTTTTCAACCGAACAAAAAGTAAAAGAATACAGTGGTAGAGTCACTGGCTTTGATATATTACAACCGTATGCTTTGAAAGAAGTAGTTGCATTGAAAGTAAATGGTGAGCTATATGACCTCTCACGTGAAATTGAAGCTGATGCAGAGATAAAAGTGATAAAACTTAGTGACGAAGCGGGTTTGGATATAATAAGGCATGATGCTGCTCATATAATGGCACAGGCAGTGAAAGAGCTATTTCCTAATACTCAGATTACTATCGGCCCAACAATTCAGGACGGTTTTTACTATGACTTTGCTACAAGTCGTGCCTTTACTACGGACGATCTTACCGCAATAGAAAAGAAAATGAAAGAGATTGTAAAAAGTAACCACAGATTTGTTCGAGAAGTTTGGACTCGCAAGCAGGCAATTGATCTCTTTAGTGGTATAGGCGAAAAATATAAGGTTGATATTATCTCATCCATACCAGAGGGTGAAAACCTAACTGTTTATAGGCAAGGTGATTTTATTGACCTATGCCGTGGTCCGCACTCACCATCAACCGGCAGAGTTAAAGCGTTTAAACTTATGAAAGTAGCGGGTGCATACTGGCGAGGTGATGCAAAGGGCCCAATGTTGCAGCGAATATATGGCACAGCATGGAGAAATAAGGATGAATTAAACGCTTATCTTGAGTGTCTCAAAGAAGCAGAGAAACGTGATCACCGCAAAATTGCCAAGGATATGGATTTATTTCACATCCAAGAGGAAGCTGTCGGGCAGGTTTTTTGGCATGAACAAGGATATATTTTATATAATGTTCTTGAGTCTTACATCAGAAAGAAGCTAATAAATAATGGCTATTTTGAGGTAAAAACCCCTATTTTAGTAAGCAAGGAACTGTGGGAAAAGTCGGGACATTGGGATAAATTTCGTGAAAATATGTTTATTGTTGATGAATCTGAAAGCAAAAAGCTAGCAATAAAACCTATGAATTGCCCTTGTCATGTGCAGATTTTTAATTCTCACACCAGGAGCTACCGTGATTTACCAATACGTATGGCAGAGTTTGGCACATGCCATAGAAATGAAAGCTCAGGCTCATTGCACGGACTGATGCGAGTGCGTGGTTTTACGCAAGACGATGCACACATTTTTTGTATGGAAGAACAAGTGAATTCTGAGACTATAAAGTTTTGTGACCTTTTAAAAGAAGTATATTCAGAGCTTGGGTTTAATGAAATTTCTGTGAAATTTTCAGACCGTCCAGATATTAGAGCAGGTAATGATGAAGTGTGGGATAGAGCTGAAAAAGCGCTGCTTGAAGCCATTAAAGAAGCGGGCTTGAGTTATAAACTTAATCCTGGTGAAGGTGCATTTTATGGTCCAAAGCTAGAGTTTGTTTTAAAAGATGCAATAGGCAGAAGCTGGCAATGTGGAACATTACAAGTTGATTTCATTTTACCAGAACGTCTGGGAGCTTTTTATATAGGGGCAGATGGGCACAAGTATCACCCTGTCATGTTACATAGGGCAATTCTTGGGACTTTTGAGCGTTTTATCGGAATTTTGATAGAAAATTACGCAGGAAAATTTCCAGTTTGGCTTGCTCCAACGCAACTTGCTATTCTAACCATTACAAATGAGGCTGACGGTTACGCCACAGAAATCAGCAATGTCTTAAAAGAACAAGGTGTGAGAGTCAAGACTGATTTGACCAATGAAAAAATTAGTTATAAGATACGTTTGCATAGTTCAAACAAGGTTCCTATATTGTGGATTGTAGGCAAAAATGAAGTTACAAGTAAAACTGTGTCAGTGAGAAATTTAGGATCGGAAAGACAGGAGTCTTTTTCTTTGGAGAAGGCTATTGAATTGTTGTTAAAAAGTATTAATTTGAATTAAGGGAGTTAAAGTTTGCAAGTTAAAAAGAACAATAAAAACAGAATTAATGGATTCATCACAGCTAAGGAGGTACGCTTAGTTGATCATAGTGGTGAAATGGTCGGAATCGTGCCAGTAGAACGAGCTTTGGAATTTGCACAGAGTGTTGGTTTAGACTTGGTGGAAATTGTACCTGATTCAACCCCTCCAGTATGTAAAATTCTGGATTATAGCAAACAAAAGTATGACATAAAAAAGAAAGCAAGTGAAGCAAAAAAGAAACAAAAAACATTAACTATAAAAGAAATTAAACTGGGTCCCAATATTGGTGATCACGATTACGGAACAAAATTGCGTCAAGCAAGAGACTTACTTGCCCACGGACATAAAATTAAAGTCACAATGAGATTTAGAGGGAGAGAGCTTATAAATACTGATGTTGGACTGGAAAAATTAGAACGGCTAATTCGAGACACTGAAGATATTGCAAAGGTAGAATTGGCACCTAAAAAAGAAGGGAATCAATATTTTTTAGCTCTGGTTGCTAAGTAGCAAAACGGCTTAAGAAGTATAAGTAGAGTTAAATTATCGCTCTTTCTCTGATAACATGGCGAAAATGTCTTATTAATCCTTGAATTGGCCAAGCTGCAGCATCGCCAAGCGCGCAAATTGTATGTCCTTCTATTTGAGTCGTAAGATCAAGCAGTTTATCTATTTCATCAGGCTTAATATCTCCTGCCACCATCCTCTTCATAATTCTCCACATCCATCCAGTACCTTCACGGCATGGTGTGCATTGTCCACAGGACTCATGCATATAAAAGTGTGATAACCTCTCTATTGCAGCTATTATATCAGTTGATTTATCCATCACTATTACAGCAGCAGTACCAAGCCCTGATTGTGCGGTTCTTAATGAATCAAAATCCATTTCAATAGTATCACATATAGATTTTGGAATTAATGGCACTGAAGACCCACCAGGTATTACAGCAAGTAAATTATCCCAACCTCCTCGCACTCCACCTGCGTATTTTTCAATTAATTCACGTAGTGGAATTCCGAGCTCTTCTTCAACATTACACAGGTTGTTTACATGTCCTGAAATACAAAAAATCTTAGTACCAGTATTATTTGGTTTACCAAGAGATGCAAACCATTCTCCTCCGCGATTTAGAATATCTGGAACCATGGCTATAGTTTCAACGTTGTTTATTGTGGTTGGACAGCCAAAAACTCCAACACCTGCGGGAAATGGAGGTTTCATGCGAGGAAAGCCCTTTTTTCCTTCAATTGATTCGAGTTGAGCTGTTTCTTCCCCACATATGTAAGCTCCTGCACCCCTATGGATAAACACATCAAGATCATAACCTGATTTGCAGGCATTTTTTCCAATTAAGTTTTCTTTATAGGCTTCCTCAAGTGCTTTTTTTAGAACTAAATATTCATTATAAAATTCACCCCTGATATAAATATACGCAACTGATGCGCTGATCGCTTTGCCGGCTAGGAGAATTCCCTCAAGTAACTTATGTGGCTCATATCGCAATATATCTCTATCTTTACATGTACCAGGTTCTGACTCATCTGCATTGACTACTAAATATGCTTTTGGGAGATTTTTGGGCATAAAGCTCCACTTAAGGCCGGTGGAAAATCCTGCACCCCCTCGACCTCTCAAACCAGATTTCTTTACTTCATCAATGATCTTTTCTGATCCTAAATCTAGTAACTCCTTTGTTTTTTGCCAGCTACCACGTTTTTTTGCACCCTTAAGTAGTGGAGTTTCTTTACCATTTAGGTTGGTGAATATTTTGTCTTGTTCTTTTAGCATGTTTTTCAAAATTTGTGAGTGAAGGAGTAACACTAAAAAAGAACTCCTCTCACGCTTGCTTGTCAATTTGACAAAATTAGCGATATAGAATGCATTTTATTAATCTTCACTCACGTAAGGATACACACCCAGTTGAGAACTTACAAGAAAAATTAAAGCAAATTTGTAGAATAAAATAGAATTGAGTCAATAAAAGATTTTTTGTTGTTACTAGGCTCTGTGGACAAAAAATATGAAGAGGGAGAAAAAAAGTGGTAGTTTAACCAAATGAACATAAAAATGGAGAAACTACCGAATGGAATATTATATAAAAGAAAGAAATTGGAAACAAATTTTAGAATTCATAAAAGGCATAAAAGGAATGCATAGTAAAGACGAAAAACGTTTAAGAATATTCATAGAAGCAGTGTGGTATATGGCGCGAAGTGGTTGCCAATGGCGACTTTTGCCGAAAATCTATGGCAATTACAGAAGTATACACAAACGATTTAAGAGATGGTGCGAAAGGGGTATTTGGAAAAATTTATTGGAGTACACAAAACAAGAGCCAGATTTAGAAGCCGTCATAATCGACGGTACGATCATTAGAGCCCATCCATGTTCGGCTGGATATACAAAAGATTCGAAGGATCAAGAGGCTTTAGGGCGAAGTAAAGGTGGCTTTACGACTAAAATTCATGCACTTGTTGATGCATTGGGAAATCCTTTAAAATTTATACTTACTCCTGGCCAGAGGAATGAAATTACACAAGCTGAAGTATTAACAAAAAATGTCTATAACTCCATTGTAGTAGCTGATAAGGGTTATGACAGCAATGCTTTTGTGGTCAGCCTTGAAAACAGGAAATGTGAAATCGTAATTCCATCAAAAAGGAATCGAAAAGTGCAAAGATACTATGATGAGCATATTTATAAAGAACGTCATTTGATTGAGTGCTTTTTCGGTAAAATTAAAAATTTTAGGCGCATTTTTTCCAGATTTGACAAGACCGCAGAGGTTTACATGGGATTTCTAAATTTTGTTGGAGCTCTCATATGGCTTCTCTAAAATTTTGTCCACAGAGCCTAGTACAAAGACTCCTGTTGTGATTAAAAATACACTAAATCTTGGTTTGCACATGTTTCATTTTCTGCCATAAGAGACAATAATTTTGCGCTCTCGAGGAGACTATTTGCACCAACTTCTAATACCAATTCCCATTACACGGCAAACAGATGGACAACAATGGAAGAAAAGCCATAATGAAGTAAGTAAAATAGTTGAGGTATAAATGGCATTAAGATCAAAATTATTGGATGAAAAAGTAGTAGAATCAGCAAAAGAAATGCTGAAGAAAGTAATACCAATTCTCATTGTTGGTCATTCAAATAGGATACATAGCAGAGTTGTTTAATTGTGGAGTAGGTAAGAGAAGTAATAAATTTACACAAAGCACTCTCAAGCAAAGCAATAGTATCGTATATTTTATTGCGCAAAATGTTCTGTTTTACATACAACCAAAGCCTCTCAACTGGATTGAGTTCAGGTGAGTATGGTGGTAGGTATATAATCTCAATATTTTTAGGTACCTTTAAACTTTTCGACTTATGCCAACTAGCACAATCCATAACAAGAAAGGCTTCTCGTGGTCCCAAATATTGAGACATTTGCTCAAGAAATATATTCATACAATCAGTGTTGACATTCGGTGCAAACAAGCTAGAATTCTCCCCATTTCTAGGATTAACTGCACTGTAGAGATAAAAATTTTCCCTACCTAATTTTACCTTAACTTTTGTTCTGACGCCTTTTTTAAACCATCCATGCCCGGTCTTTGAATGTGTGCCAAACCGCGATTCATCGAAGAAAAACAGCTCTTTTTCAGGATACTTGCCAATAACTTCGTTGAGATTTTTTTTTGAATTCCTCTTGTTTTCTTTTATCTTGTACATTGTGTACTGGTCTTGGTGTAATATAAGAGAATTTCATCTTTTGCATATAGCGGTGTACTGTAGATTTGCTAATATTTAAGCCGAACTTTTCCTGGATTCTTATTCTCATTTCTTTAATGGTAATATTAGGATTTTCTCCTACCCATGCTTCAACTTGCTGTAGTTGAGCCTGATTTAATTTAGTTTTTCTACGCCGTTGTGGAGGAGCAAACAATTTTTCTTCTCTGCCTAATTTCAAGAGTTTTATCCACGAAGTTAGTGCGCTTCTTGAAATGCAATATATTTTTGCTACAGCCGTTATACTATGCTTTTTTGCTGCAATTACAGCATTTAGTTTTTTTGCAACATATGCATTGTTCCTTACTTTCTTCAGCATTTTTTTTGCTGATTTTACTACTTCTTCATCCAATAATTTTGATCTTAGTGCCATTTATACCTCGACTATTTCACTTATTTCATTATGGCTTGTCTTCTATTATTGTCTATCTGTTTGCCGTGTAATGGGAATTGGTATAAGATATGAGATTTTGCTTCTGTAAGTTCGCATTCAATCTTATCTATTTTCCCATCCAAATTTTTATGTGCATCTTTGATTAACTCATTCATTTCACTTTTTAAAAGTTTTCTTGCTTCTTTACTCTGTTCAGTAAGAAGATCATCTATTTTGCTTGTAATTTCAGGCTTTATAAGACTTTCGATTTTTTCTTCACTGTATTTTTTGATTGCTTCTTCTATCTGAGTCTTTATTTCTGGCTTCAGCAGATCTGCAACTTCTGGTCCTACATTTTTTACTGCTTTTTCAGCTGCATTTTTAGCTGCTTTTGTAGCATTTTCATTAACAGACTTCAATATATTTTTTTCTATTTCCTGAGCTTTTTCGTTTACTTCAGCTTTAGCTGCTTTTCTAGCTTCTGCTTTTAAGTCGTCACCCATTTCAGTTATTACTTGATTCGCAGCTTCTTTTGCTGTTTTGCTTATACCCAGAATTTTATCGAATATTCCTGCACGATGCACTTGAGAGCTGAAGTTTGATTCGTTAGCCAAATTTTTGTAATTGTATTTTACCATAATATACTCCTTAATTTAAAAATAATGCTAATATTAGCATGTAAATATAAATGTTATATTAATATTAGTATAGTTGCTTTTCAGAGCAGTAGTATATATGGCAAATTGAAATCATTTATGGTGCCTTTTGAAAAAAATTCACAGCTTGACGACAAAGGCTAATGTAGCATTATATTGGTATCATGACTAACTTAGAAAAGATGAGAGAAAAACTACAAGATCAAATAAATTATCATAATGTTTTGTATCACCAAAAAAATAAGCCAGAAATAAGTGATGCTGAATATGATGAACTGAAGAAAAAGTTAGCTGAAATAGAGCCAGAAATTTATGCAACACAAGATAGTGTTGGTGCTCCACCTGATGAGAGGTTTTCTAAGGTGGAACATCAAGAACCTATGCTTTCCCTTGAGAATGCTTATGATGAACAAGGTGTAGAGAAATTTTTGTCTAAAATAAAGAGGTTTTTAATTGAGGACAAAATAGAGATATTATGTGAACCAAAAATTGATGGGTTGTCGTTTTCTGCAATTTATGAGGATGGAAGATTTGTTAAAGCTGCAACTCGAGGTGATGGTTTTGTAGGGGAAGATGTCACTCACAATGTTGCAACAATAAAAGGCTTTCCTAAGTTTTTGCAAGGTGTGCAAGGAAGACTAGAAGTAAGAGGTGAAATATACATCAGTAACAGCGACTTTTTGAAGTTAAATGAAAACGATGAATTTGCCAATCCTCGAAATGCAGCTGCTGGTTCTCTAAAGCAATTGGATGCAAACATTACAGCAAGTAGACCACTTAGATATTTTGCTTATTCTTTGATTGGTGGAGCAGAGAAAAGTCAAAGTGAAATACTAAGTAAGCTTGAGGCACTTGGTTTTTGCGTAAATGAGCATCAGTCCTTAACGAGTAGTTTGGATGGAATGCTGAAGTTCTATAACGAGGTCTATAATTGTCGCTATAACTTGGATTATGATATTGATGGAATAGTCTATAAAGTAAATGATTTGGTACTACAAAATCGTCTAGGGAATACTCACAAAGCACCGCGCTCAGCACTTGCATACAAGTTTTCTGCGGTTTATGCAAAAACAAAGTTAAACAAGATATTTATACAGGTGGGCAGAACAGGGGTTTTAACTCCAGTTGCAGATTTAGTGCCAGTCAATGTTGGTGGGGTGCTAGTTAGTAGAGCAAGTCTGCATAACCAAGATGAGATAAAACGTAAAGACATAAGAGAGGGAGATATTGTAACAATTAAAAGGGCAGGTGATGTAATTCCCCAGATCGTTGAAGTAAGCAGAGATTCTCGTCTTCCAAATACACCTGAATTTGTGTTTCCTGAAGTATGCCCTGAATGTGGTAGTAAAGTACGTCAGGTTGAGGGAGAGGCAGCAGTAAGATGTCCTGAGGAATTTGCCTGTAAAGCTCAAATGATAGAAAAACTAAAGCATTTTGTATCGAAAGATGCATTTGACATTGTTGGCCTTGGTGATAAGCAGATAGAGTTTTTTTACGACCTTGGTCTGATAAAACAAATCCATGATATTTTTACTTTAGAAGAAAAATTGGATGAATTTAATCTGGAAGGACAGTCTGGCTGGGGCAAGAAATCTATAGCTAATTTGTTAAATTCTATACAAAGCAGAAGGGTAATAACTCTAGATAGGTTTATATTTTCTTTAGGTATTAGATTTATTGGCCAAGTTGCAGCAGAATTGCTTGCAGATTATTATGTTTCTTATGATAATTGGTATAATTCGATGATTGAACTGTCATCAGATAATACTGAGCTAGTCGGTATAGACGGCATAGGAAAAAAAGGGGCTGAATCTTTGGAATCATTTTTTTCTAAGGAACATAACATCAAAATGTTAAATGATCTTACTGCTTGTCTTCAAATTCTTCCTGTGAGCTCCAACTCTAGTGACTCTGTTTTAAATAATAAAATTATAGTGTTTACTGGTAAGCTACTTGCTATGAGTAGAGGAGAGGCAAAAGTAAGAGCCAAAACTCTAGGAGCAAAGGTCAGCTCACATCTTTCTGCTAAAACTGACTACCTAATTGCAGGAGAAAAACCAGGATCCAAATATAAAAAGGCAGTGGAATTAGGTGTAGAAATTTTAGATGAAGACCAGTGGCATAAAGTGATAAGTTCGGGAGTGTTCAAATGACACTTGGATTGTATATTAAATCAAAGTTGCAAGACTATAATGAGCAAGCTGTTAATTGGATTACCACAAAAAAACTCCTTTCTCTCCATTTTTTCTGGGTAAGGTCATGGTGCTGGTACAGGTCCTATAGCTGACCCAAGCAACACGTCATACCGCCGCAGTATCTCGGCATAGATTCCGCTAACTAGTAGCGGAATGACGAATTTGTCGTTTTTCAAATTGTAGGTAAACCTAATCCACTTTAGCTATAGATCTGACATGTCTTATAGCTTAAGATATTAGGATTGTATAGACTGAAGTGCGCTCAAAGTCAATTAAAAACCCTCAGTTATGTAATTGACTTTGGTTGCAAAATTATGCAATAATGAAAGAATTAATAAAGGGGACATTTATGCCTGATCAAAAAAAGTTTGCATCATATGCAGCAGTAACCATAGGGTCTTTGGGACTCATAGCTAGTACCATAGCTCTTAAATATTGTCCTAGTTTACCGCCTTTGATCGCAGGGGGGATGATTGGCTCTATGCTCCCGCTAGCTGTGTGTACGCTTGTTGGCATTTTATTACTTATAGATAGAACCTTTTTCGATAAAATATATTGTAATATATATGACCAAAAAAAGATAAATGAAAAAGCTGAATTGTTTGATAAATTAAGTAAGTGTATTTTACCTCTTATAGCAGGTGCTGTTGTTTCTTTTGGAGTTGGAGCAGGTTTAGCTGCCCTTGGCCTTGAATCGCCCCTAGCTATAGCCGTCTTAGCTGCAGTAGCATGCAAAGTTATTATGTCACTTTTTAGTGCAATAACTGAACGCTTTTCTTCTCCACCAACACCACCAGGTAGCTCGGTTGACAGCGATGTGAAAGTTGATAATACTTCTCCTAACCCTAGTTATGTTCTTCCTAACTAATTCTTTCCATCCAAGCATTCACTTGCCTTAATGTTTCAACAGATGGCAAGTCTTCTGTGCTGAGTGGTAGGCGGACAGTTTGATGTTCTATAAGACCAATATCATGCAAAAGTGCTTTAGTAGGTATTGGGTTGCTGGCAGTAAATAGAGCTTTGCAAGCTTGTTGCCAGATATCTGTTGAACTTTTCATGTCATTTCCTGTCATTTGAACAGGTTTCCTTCTGGATTCCAGCGTCACGCGCTGGAATGACAGTGAAGAGAGTTCGTCGTTCAGACATTGCTTAACGTATTCATGCGCTATGCGTGGCCAAACATTGGCAGCAACGGAAACCAGACCAGCTACGCCACGAGCAGCCATATCGGATATCATATTATCATCTCCGCAAAAGACCTTAATATTTGGTGCAACTTTCTTATACTGAGTTAAAGTATCAACAGTGCCACTTGAATCTTTGATAGCCCAAAATTTTTCGTGACTGGATAAGTTGCGTACAGTTTCGGCGTAAAGACTGACTCCTGCTCTCGATGGAATGTTATAAAGCATAGCTGGCACATGTGCTTTTTCAAGTAGCTTTTCAAACCATAAAGTCTGCCCCATGATACCAGGCTTTGCATAAATGGGAGTTGTCATTAGATAGCCATGAATAGGCATATCCTTGCAAAAATCAAGCCATTCAAGAGTTTGATATAGATTCACCCCTGGTACGCCAATTATAATTTTCGTATTTAATTTTAGCTTACATACAAATTCAACTAATGTACGTTTTTCAGAATCAGTAAGCGATAGGCTTTCACCTGTGCTACCTAGCAACACTACACCATTTTTAGCTTCAGCTTGCATTGTCAGTAAACGCTGCAAACTGCTATAATCTATGCTATCCCCATTGCAATTAAAAGGAGTAACACAAGCAGTCCATAAAAATGTAGATTTCAATTTAAATTGTTAAAATGGTATTTCATCGTCGAGTAGTTCATCTTTTATATCGTTGTCAAAACTTTCGTGTTTATCTTTTTGTTCTGTTTCACCTTGTTTGTATTCACTTGGCTTGTAATCAGGATTTGGCGCACTATTTCGTGAATCCAAGAGAGTAAGAGCGCTATTAAAATTATATAGAACCACCTCTGTTGTGTATCTTTCACTACCGTTTTGGTCAGTCCATTTTCTAGTTCTCAAAGAACCTTCAACATAAACTTTACTGCCTTTGCGTGCAAAATCTTTGACGATTTTTACTAATCCTTCACTAAAAATTACAATATTATGCCATTCTGTCTTTTCAGAGCGCATACCGGAAAGTTTGTCAGTCCAACTTTCAGATGTGGCTATTGAAAAACTTGCCATTTCTTTTCCATTTTGTGTAGTCCTAATTTCAGGATCTTTTCCTAAATTACCAACTAGTATGACTTTGTTTATGGTACCACCAGACATAATTATGTTCTAAATAAATCCCTTTATTATCTTATATGAAAGTACTATTGTCAAATTTTATTAAAAGTGCGCTTGGAGGGATTCGAACCCACGGCCTTTGCCTCCGGAGGGCAACGCTCTATCCAACTGAGCTACAAGCGCATGTATAGCTACCCACCTGCGGTATCTCTAGATCCCGCTAACACGTAGCGGACCGTCATACCGCGATTCATTCCACAACTGTACGAACATTCGTTTGTGAAAGCAGTGTGTTAAATGTTATAGCAGGTTTTGCCTCAAACACAAAGATGTCATCCCAGTGCTTGACACTGGGATCCAGAAAAATTGATTGTAAACAAACGACTATACAACATTTTCAATAAAATTACAAAAAAGCTGGATTCCAGTGTCAAGCACTGGAATGACATCATTTATTATGCAACATCGTGTCACATTGCAACGTTCGTACAGTTGTGGATTCATTCACGGTATCTCATCAGCTAACAAGCAGCGGGATGACGGTTTTTCAAATTGTCGGTAAACCTAAGTCACTTTGGCTATGTACTAAATTATTTAATAGATAAGCTATCCAAGTCAAATTTTTGTTTTGGATAAAGCGTAAACATAACACTCTCCTGTCCAAGATATACATTTTGAGAATCATTCGCATGCTTTTTTATTGCTTTTTGATCTACGGCCCATACAAAAGTCACACAATTTTCAGTGACTGAGTGCACCTTTAAGTCCTTAGTATTTATAAACAGCTTTCCATTTACCCATATTTTCCATGTATCGGGAGAAAGATATAAAATTGAGTCTAAACTCACTACCTTACAGTTGAAATTATCTGACACCTCCTCTTTTGCAGCTCTTGAAGACCGTAAATTGAACTTTTCCATTTCATTGACTATTCTATTAACTGGCTCTTCATCAAAAAAAATGCTTTTTACGTTACTATATTGTGACAAAACGTCAAAGTCACTTTCCACTGCTTCTCTTATTATATCGTCCCGATCTGTATAGCTTAGTTTTTGATTGTTAATAAAGAAACACTCTTTTGCACGCAGATTTGCTATATCAATAAAATCATCGATTTCTTGATTGCCAACTTTAAGAATACTTTCAAAATATCTTTTTTCTATCATCATTCCATACTGAGAATGATGACAAACCATTTCATCATCACCTTGTTTTTCTATATATACGCATAAATTTCCACTATTTAATCCTAATATTTTATGCTCAATAAAATCTTCATTGCCAATATATTGTCGGCAAGAATACTCCTTACAAATTTCTATGCTTTCTATGATATCTTCACAACTGCAATATGCATTAACATTGGAAATGAGTAGCGTAAAAATAAAAAACAGCTTTATGTTCATCACCTTATCTACTTAATATAGTATACCAATCAAAGACTATATTAACTCTCACTATCTCTATCATATTACCATTCAAAATTTGATTCATAGTTGCATCATCAATATTTCTCTGCTTGTTTAAAATAAGAGATTTGATCATAACATAACCGGGCAGATTTGGAATAGACTGTAGAAATAAAAAAATATGCTTATCGCTGATTGAACTTAAATTTAGGACCACTTCACTTTTTATTACTTTTGTGCGTTCACTTTTGTTGTAGAGCTCAACTTCTTCGGGTATAGAAATTGATATTTCAGGTTCTAATATATAGTACTTTTTATATAACCTGCTAAGCTCGAAATTTAAATTTGCAATGTATCTGCTACTGTGTAAATTTGAAGAGGAAATTTTTCTCCATAAATCTAGGTTTTTATTTAGAACAACTTCCTTTTTTTGAATTCCAGTAATCTGTAAATTAATAGAACGTATTTTATCAATCGCAATTTGGTTTTTATTATAAATCTTTTCGTTATAGATAACAACATATGTTAATAACCCTATTAATCCAACAGATAATAACAAATACGATATAAACTGAATTGTAGCTTTTCTTTTTAATTGAGAGATAGTCATTAATCTACATTGCCTCTCCTATTTCAACATCAATAGATAGATTTTGCTCTTTAGCAGCAGGTAAGCTAGAAATATTAATGTCATAGGTACGAAAATTATCGTTTAAATTTTTTCGTAGTTTCTCGTATTGATGAGAAATATTTTTACCGGATTGAAAATTAAACTTTAAAGTTGTGGTAATATAACTTTTTGCCTCATTATAATTCCATTCAAATGATCGAAGCTCTATACCTGGTATTTTTAACTTTTCTACATACTTAACTTGTGTAAGAGGAGAGTATTCTATTTTTGATAAAATATTATTGATATTAATAAAATCATAAATTTCATCTATTTTTTTTACATTATAGCTTTGGCTAAGTTTTGTTAATTGGTTATTTAAGGTGCTCTGCTTTGCAGATAAATTATTAGCGACACTGAAGTTTGAATACAAATTTAGCAAACAAAGGGCGTTAATTACAACTAAAACCAAAGCGAAGTATAGAAAAATTTGAGGAGAGTTTAAATAAAGATAATTGAATAGATAAAATTCTTTAGTTTCCTTTGTATTAAAAATAGCTGCTAATTTATTCTTAAAGCTATGAAACAAAATTATGGTATCGCAAAAGTTATCTTTTTCACTTATAGCTAGTTCTGCTCCTAATAGTTTGCCTAACTCATATGGAGTTAATATGTTCACACTGTTCTCTGAAAAATTTATGACTGATAAACTAGCTTTAATATCTTCTGACACTATGATGCAAAGGTCGATAGGGTTATTTTTTTCAAACCCAAACTTAGTTAAGGATCGAATAGTATCTTGCACTTCCTGATATATTCCACCAGCAATAATTCCTGGTAAATTAT
Source organism: Wolbachia endosymbiont of Dactylopius coccus (assembly GCF_977011065.1). NCBI lineage: Bacteria > Pseudomonadati > Pseudomonadota > Alphaproteobacteria > Rickettsiales > Anaplasmataceae > Wolbachia > Wolbachia endosymbiont of Dactylopius coccus. The sequence goes on from NZ_OZ347065.1 coordinate 77,105, forward strand.
CATTAGTAAATGGTACTAAACGCGTAAATATCATTTTATTCTCTTTAAGAACCACTTGTCTATAGCCTCCCGTTTTAGTTGCAGCAACTATAATTTTCCAATTATTAGGATCTTTATGTAGAATCTTTTTTGTTATATTACTTATTTCTATAGGAAACATTAATATTCCCTTAAAGTTGGAGCCTATCTCAACAAACACATTCAACCAATATTCTACTAAATGCTTTGCTTTTGATGAAACAAGAAGATAGCACCAGTTTTGATTGAATTTGTTTGGCTTCTCAACCAAAAAAACTGAACTTATGTCATTATTACGAGAAAAATGCTCCATCTTTGTTTTTGCTGATAGATAGGCACTAATCTTGTTTGCCCTTGTAATAAACTGTAGCGAGTAATTTTGATCTGCATGATTAAGCACCAGGTATAAAGGTGCTTTTTTATCTGACGAAAGACATGAAATTAAATCGGAAACTGCTTTATCGTTTTTGCCCTTAACAAAATACCTTTTATTTAAAGTGTTATTTTTAAAATATAGTAACATTATGCCTTCTTCTCCAATAGAAAGCATAAACTTACTTTTGGATTTTGAACTAAACATATTAACAAAACGTATACTTATCTAGAATTAAAAAGGCAATTTATTGAAATTCATTAAACGTTAGAGGGAAATATTGTTATAAATTTTCGCAGCAACATTATTTATATTATAATTTTTTCACAAAATTACTACTAATATTAAGCTATTTAGGTAATAGATTAAATTAATTAGAAATATACACTATCTGCCGATTAACTTTAATTAATAGGAGTTATTAGTCTATTTACTATTCTTGTAATATCATTTCTAATGGTAAACATTTCTAGTAATACTGGAACAGTTGTTATTTCAGATACAGAATTTAGAACTAACCATTTGCTGAAGAACGCTCATCTTTTGTGGTACTTGATGATGGAGCAACTAATTTGCTCAAAATCTCATCTTTTGGTCCCATAGCATAAATGACACCATCTGACATGAGAATCACTTTATCAACTACGGACAGCAGAGGTAGCTTATGAGTGATGATGACAGTGGTAGTATTTTGCTTTCTTGCAACATTGATTGCATTAATTAAGCACGCTTCCCCATTACTATCTAGGTTGGCATTTGGCTCATCAAGCACCAAAAGCTTTGTATTTCCATAAAAAGCTCTTGCAAGGCCGAGAAGTTGTTTTTGCCCACCAGAGAGCGTCACTCCTCCAGGCCCTCCTATTGTTGTATCATATCCATTTGGTAAGCTTAGTATTAGTTCATGTATTCCTGCAATTTGTGCTGCTTTGATTATTTCTTCAGGATTTGGATCTGGTCTCATGCGAGCAATATTAGCTTTAACACTAGTGTTAAATAACTCAATATCTTGAGGTAAGTAACCAACATAATTGCCAAAATTTTCCCGATTCCAAGTGTATACATCAGCGCCATCTAGTCTTACTACACCAGATATTGGCTTCCATACACCAACAGTTAATTTTGCGATAGTGGATTTACCAGAAGCACTTGCACCAATCACACCAACTACGTCCCCTGGTTCTATTACAAATGATATTCCTTTTACTGTCGGCTTATTGCTTCCATAAGGAGTAAAAAATACTCTATCAAATTCCAATTTTCCTTCAGGTTCTGGTAGAGCCATCGTTTGCTCTCTTTTTGGCGATGTTAATATAAGTCTTTGTAGCCTTCCATATGACATTCTAGCCTGATTTAAAAACTTCCAAGTATGAACCGCAGCGTCAAATGGTGCTAATACTCTACCCATTAAAATTGAAGCAGCGATGATGCTACCAGCAGTTTTATGAGCTGTAATTGCAAGTAATGCACCTGTTCCAATTACTGATATTTGCAGAGTTGAGCGCAAAAACTTAGTGATTCCAGTAATTACATTAGAACGATTTTGTGCTTTAATTTGCATTGCTCGATTTTGATCATTTCGTTTACACCAATCAGAGACTATGAACTCTGACATGCCCATAGCTTCAACTACTTCTGCATTTCTTGTTGCAACATCTATAGCATTGATATTCCGTATAGTTTCTTCGTTGGTTTCTTGTAATATTCGTTTAGTGGCAAGTTCATTCCATATTGCCATAGAGACTAATATAATAATTCCAGCAATAGCTATAAACCCCGTGGAAGTGTGTATCATGAAAATCACAACAAGGTAAATTAACGACCATGGAGTATCAAACAGTGAGAATATACCATTTCCTGTAATGAAATTTTTTATTACCCCGAGATCTCGTATTGCTTCACCACTTGAAGTTGAGCTCTGCACTGACGTTAGCCTGATTGACCTTACTATCAGATCTGGTGTTGCAGTTTTATCGATCCAATCACCTATTTTTGCCATGGCTAAATATCGACAAGTTTCAAGCATTGCAGAACATGCAAACGCAGATAAAGTGATAATTGTCAGCATAGTTAGTGTTGACACACTTTCGCTTGATATCACTCGATCAAGCACTTGAGAGGTATAAAGTGGTAGGAATAACATTAATAAATTGATTCCCGCACTAAACCAAAAGATGAACCAAAATGCACTTTTGCATTTTTCTAGGCAAATATATAGAGTACTTTGCTTCAATTCTTTTTTTATTGATGGCGTAATTTCCACAATCTTCCTCTTAATTTGATTACATGCACCATATACAATTTTTATTACAAAAATATTAATAATGGCAGTTAGCCTGCTTTAAGTGAGTAAAATATTAATATATGTGAATAGGAAATATAAACAATGGTAAAAAGAAGTATAGTTAATATTTCCTTCATTGCCTATAGCTGAGCTACGTCATACCGCCACGGCGCTAACAAGAGATCCCGCTAACAAGCAGCGGGATGACGAGGTATAAACCATCGTCATGCAGCCGCAAACCGTCATACCGCCGCGGTATCTCATCCGCTAACAAGCAGCGGAATGACAGTAATCCTACGTCATACCGCAGCGGCGCTAACAAGAGATTCCGCTAACACGTAGCGGGATGACGGTTGTCAGGGTAGCTGTTATCCCAGTGCCAAGCACTGGAATGACATCTTCCCTTGTGGAAATTGTTCTCAAATCACAATGTTCGTACAGCTATAGATTCATTCGCGGTGTAGATTCCGCTAACACGTAGCGGAATGACGGTTTTTCAAATTGTCGGTCAACCTAAGTCACTTTAGCTATAATTCAGAATTGAGAGTTTTTAATAACTCTCCAATTCCCACTTTGGCCTTGGTGCAAAATTAAGTGGATCTATATAATTCTTCTGTAACCTTTCAATTCCTGCCCATCCAACCATTATTGCATTATCTGTACATAGGTTGTTGGGAGGAAAAAATATGTTTAAGTTTATGTGTTGTTTTAATTTTTCTCTCAAGAAATTATTTGCTGCAACTCCGCCGGTAATCACAAAGTCATTGATTTTGATATTTAAAGATTCGGCCATAATGATCGCATTACTAACCCTGTCCAGCAGTATGTCACTAATACACTCTTGAAACGAAGCACACACATCACACACATCTTGCTCGCTCATTTTAAGTTCTTGCACTAAGTTTTTTACTGCTGTTTTGATTCCAGAAAACGAAAAATTACATCCAGAACGTTTTATCATTGCCCTTGGGAGCTTAAATCTTATACTATCTCCTTTTTTAGCCAATTTTTCAATTAATGGCCCTCCGGGATAGCTTAAACCCAGCATCTTAGCAACTTTATCAAATGCTTCCCCTAACGAATCATCAAGTGTTTCTCCAAGTTTAATATATTTACCTACATCTTGTGCAATTAAAAATTGACAGTGACCACCTGATATTAGTAGGATTAAAAATGGAAATGTTACCTCATGCAGTAACCTAATAACCAATGCATGCGCTTCTAAGTGATTCACTGCAATGAACGGTTTTTGTGCTACATGCGCAATTGCTTTAGCCATCATTGTACCAACTATTAGTCCACCTATGAGTCCTGGTCCTGATGTTGCTGCAATTGCATTGAGGTCACAAAAGTTAAGGTTAGATTTTTCCACGGCGCTTTTTATTAGACCACTTAAATGCTCCATATGAGCACGTGAAGCTATTTCAGGGATCACCCCACCGCGTTTTTTGTGTTCTGTTTGAGAAAGAATCTCGTGAGCAAGGACCTGCTTTTCACTATTTACAATCGCTACTGCAGTTTCGTCGCAGCTTGTTTCAACAGCTAAAATGGTTTTCATGTATACTCGAACACTTTATTATAAAAACTATACCTTGAAACGCTATAGAAGTTAACTGCAAAGTTAACTTCTATAGCTAAAAGATTTACCGACAACCGTCATTCCGCTACGTGTTAGCGCCGCGGCGGTATGACGGTTAAGTATCCCAGTGCTTGACACTTGGATTTAGTGCAGCTACCCTAAATCGGAATTGCTATTCTTGGCTGAAAGGAACACATTTTTAGAATAATGAAAACAATCAGCACTTTAATTCAAGAAGGATCGGAGTTATTATCGTCACATAAAGTTGAATCACCACATTTAGATTGTGAAATCATCATGCAGCACGTACTTGGAGTGGAAAGATCATTCATAATTATGAATCACACTAATCAGGTACCAAGAGACAAAGAACTTTTATTTTGGAAATTAACAAAAAAAAGAGCGGAAAGATATCCAATATCGCAAATAATAGGTAATCGTGAATTCTGGAGTAAAAATTTTATAGTTAACCAGCATGTTTTGGATCCAAGACCAGATAGTGAAACACTAATCTCAACGGTGTTAAAATATTACCCAAATAAAAAGCAGAGACTAAAAATTGCAGATTTTGGTACAGGCACAGGTTGTTTATTGATATCCGTACTTAGTGAGTATGAATATGCTGTTGGCGTCGGTTTTGAAGAAAGCTTGGAAGCATACAAAGTTGCCTGTCAGAACACAAAGAAACATGATCTTCTCAGCAGAGCCAAAATATTTCCAAGCTCATGGACAGAGTGCAGAGGTTCATTCGATCTTATAATCAGTAATCCTCCATATATTAAAAGAAGCAAATTGAAAGACCTGCAAGCCGAAGTGCAAAAGGAACCAAGAATTGCTCTTGATGGTGGAATTGATGGTTTAAACTGTTACTTGAGCATTTTTCCAATATTAAGGAGGTGCCTTAAAAAAAATGGGTTTGCAATATTGGAGATAGGTGAAGATCAAAATGATATTGACAAAATAATACCCCCATACAAATTAGCTTTTCAGGAATATGTACATGATTTGGCAGGAATGAAGAGGTGCATTGTTGTGCAAAAAACATAGCTAATGTTTTCTTCCTTCATCCCATATTATCCTATGTCATCCCAGTACCCTCTACCTCGTCATCCAAGTAGCGTGACTACTTGGATCTATATTTAACTAGATCCTATGGTCAAGCCATAGGATGACAGGAACGGTTTTATGCATTTTTTAAAAGGGCAACATGTTTAAGCTTTGCTGGCAAAGTGGAAAGTAAGACCAACCTCTATGCCGTGTGTATGAAAAAAGCTGTTCTCTATGGTAGTAGATACTGGACTAGCAACTGTTTGTTTAGCCATTCTACCTTTTAACTTACCTGCGCCATTATCAAAATTGGGATCCCACTTTAAGGTTTCTAGTTTGCACTCACTGCTACCAATAGCACCAAAACCTCTATATCCAATATGCATATTTACATCTTCGTTTATGCGATAATCAAGGCCAGCTTTTAATTGACCTGCGGGTCTTATTGACGATTTTTCAAACATTGTCATTCTTGTTGCACCGACTCCAACCCCAACATAAGGAGAAAAAGAGAAACGGTCACTTTTCCAATGATGATAAACATTTGCCATTACAGATATGTTCTCAATTTGGTCATGATTGACTATTGCTCCATAGCTCTCTTCTGGGTTAGCTTTATCCTTTGTGTAGGATATTGTCATCTGGCCGCTTGTTAAACCAATATTATCCACTTTTACAGAAGAATACATTCCTTCCAATTCAGCTCTGTAGCTATTGCCATTCAATTCCCCTGTATAACCCAATGCTACATTTGCAGCAAAAGGTGGATTATAATCTCCTTTATACTTACTTAGTGACTGACCTTCTGTATTCTGAGCATTCCTGTCATTTACAGATACCTTATTGGCAGCTGTAGCAGCAGTATCTCCAATTTTTGCTTTCAACTCACCCATGTAATTTAAATATTGACCGTAATACCCACTGCCAAAGTAAAACCCTTCTGTTTCACTTGCAAAAGATTGTTGTGATAACAACAAAGCAAGTGCTGTAACTGCTAACGTTTTTTTATTAATCATTACTACTCCCCTAGTTAAAATAGCTAATCTAATACTAATTAATTAAAAATGGCTTAATATGAAAAACCTAATTATTTGCATAACTTGCACTTTTCTGAGCTAAAAATAGGCAAAGTTAACCTTACTTCTCGTCATTTTTTAATTTATCGTCAATATCCTCATCTTCAAATTCATCCTCCTCTTCTTCGTCATCAAACCCATCATCTTCCTCCTCTTTAAGCTTATCATCACCTTCAAATCCATCATCATCTTCCTCGTCATCAAACCCATCATCATCTTCTTCAAACTTATCGTCAATATCTTCATCATCAATATCTTCGTCTGCAAATTCATCTGATTCATCATATACTGCATCTTCTGTTTTAGTTTCAGCAGGATAATCAGCAGCGCTAGGCCCTTCAATAGCATTATTCCCCTCGTTATTAACCTTATCTTTGCTTGCAGCGGCAGAAAGAACTTTGTTTGGGTCATATGGTTCTTGTGTAGGCACACGAGTTTGCTTGAGTAGTCTTTTTGTGAAGGTGCTATCACTATAGTACAAAATTTTCTTTGATTTAATTGGGTAAGTCGACTCTATTAAAATTATCTGATCGTCGCGTGGCAACATAATAACTTCTTGAGGCAATAGCAATGCTCTCTGTGTTTCAGAGATATGTAATGACCTTGAAGCAGGATTTAAATCTAAAAATTTAGGCTTATTCAACGATTCTTGTTGTACAGTTTTGTTTCCTATAAGTTGCGATATTAAATTAGCTGTTTCAATATTATTGGCTGCAAAAGTTATTCTGTAAGTCGAGTTTGACAAAAAGGAGTTCATTCCTGCTTCTTCGTATATTCCTTTGAGCTGCTCAGTATCTTGAACAATTAAGAATAACCTAACTCGATAACCACGAAAATATGCAATACCTGTTTGAAATTGCTCCATTTTTCCAAGTGTAGGAAACTCATCCATTAAAAACAATACTCCATAAGGCTCGTCATCCGATGGCAATTTTCTACATAAAAACTCAGTTGCCTGTTGGTAAAAAACCTGCATTAAAGGCCTGAGCCTAGTCAAGTTGTCAGGAGTTAAACCAACATAAACTGTAGTTTTCTTCTTTTTAAAATCTAAAATATTAAAATCACTTGACGCAGTTGCAGTATCAATCAATGGGTTTGCCCACAATTCAAGCGATGAGTTCATAGTTGATACAACACCCGACCTTTCTTTATCAGCTTTTTGTAAAAAAGCTGCAATATTCATATATGCTACAGGGTGTATTATTTTACCCATTGTATCAAGAGCAACAGCAAGATTATAAACTACGTCATCACTACGCATCGTACGCACAACTTCACCAAAAGATTTAACTTTCTCTGGTGCAGCAAGTAAGTATAACACCACTCCAACAAATAAGCTTCTTGCTTCATTTTGCCAAAAGTCTTGTTCAGGCATGATGAGGTTAGCTATTTTTTGCACATCGTCAACCATCTGCCCAGGTTTTTTACTAATCCATTGTAATGGATTGTAACAGTGACTTATTCCATCTGGCTGCGCTGGATTCCATACGTATACTTTTTGTCCTTGTCGTTCTCGCCAACCACTTGTTATTTCATAGTTTTCTAATTTTATGTCGTGTACAATCACCGAGTCAGTCCAAAATAATAAATTAGGAATTACAAAGCCAACACCCTTACCAGAACCTGTAGGTGCAAATAACAATGCATGCTGAAACCCATCAGCAATAAAGTATCCTCTTTTATCTTTACCAAGCAATAATCCCTTTTTGCTTCTTAATCCTGCTTTTCGTATGTCTTTCTCTGATGCCCACTGCGAATCTCCATGAAGTGATTCTTTCTTTTTAAATGGTCGCCACTCAATTATCCTTTCTCTTAAATTCCATAAGATAATCATTAAAACAATGATAGGCAGTGCAAAAGATATAATTAATTTGATTTTGAGCTCAAGGCTATATAACTCTGGATGATGCCAACAATATTGTATATGATCAAAAATCGTTGGCCAAAGAGCTTGAGGGAAAGGCGTCAAACTAGGATTGATTGCCTTAAAATCCACAGCATCCGGACCGTCAACTAATAGAAAGAACAATATACCAGATAGATAGAAGCAAAACTCAAGTACGCTAAAAGCTACTACACCTCCTATGAGAATATTACGTAGGTGATTTCCATTACTCATAAACTACTCTTTTTTAACTTATGTATAAATTTAAGCATTTTCGCTCGCAGATCTAGTAAATAATATCTCAGAAATGCTTCTTTTGCCCCCACCGGTTCTTTTTAGCTGAATAACAATATCAATCACATTTCTAATGTATGGTATAATTTGGTCTGGAGGAATGCCAAGATTTGCCTGCATAACCATCAATTTTATTTGCTCAAGGGCCATTTTTGGACTATCCGCATGAAGGGTTGATATTGATCCAGGGTGACCAGTATTTATCGCCCTAAGAAAACTAAAAGCTTCTGCTCCACGGAGCTCACCAACTATTATTCTGTCTGGCCTTAAACGTAAGCACGCCTCTATCAAATCTTGAGAGGTTACTTTTGCTCTGCCCTGCCCTCCTTTGGAGGCAATCAGATGCACTCTATTTGGATGATCGTTCAAAACGATTTCCCTTGCATCCTCAACAGTAATAATTCTTTCCTCAGTTGGAATAGCACGCAAAGTAGCATTAGTAAAAGTAGTCTTACCAGTGGAAGTTCCACCGCTAATTATAATATTTTTCTTACTTATTACAGCGTATTCTAAAAACTCTTTTATTTTTTTTTGCCTTAACAGTAAATCCAAATGACGGTCAACTGGATTATCAGCTGCTTCTGTAACAGTTTCAGAAAAAGCCCCCATTTTTTTGTAATCATCGAGTGCTAATTGCATGCTAGAAGGCTTACGAATCGACATGACTACTTTATCAGGTTCACATGCTGGTGGAAATACTATCTGTATACGATAACCATTTGGTAATGTTGCCGAAAGTAAAGGTGCTTCTTCGCTAAGTTTTTGTTCTGTAGCTTGAGCAATCAGTCTGCCAAGAGATTTCAAATGGTTAAGATCGAATACTTCTAATTTTTCACACCTTATTTCACCGCGATTTTCAATCCATACTTCCTTTGGCTTATTTATTGATATTTCATTTACGCCTTCTTCTTGAAATATGCCTTGTAATGGCTCCAAATATGTATCAAGTGCAGCATAATTCATTTCATTGATTTAATATTGCCTGTGAAGGAAATACTATATCTTGGTTAACAAATACTTTCAATGCGGTGCCTTGATCGACATAAATAGTTGGTTTTTTATCTGTATATCTGCCCACTATATCTCGCATATCTTTAGAAAAATCCTCGATTGATTTCCCAATTGCTTCATCATAAACAGACTTGCTTCTTTTCTGAGTTTGCCTCAACAGTTGACGTACATCGTCTAAAGTTATACCGATATTGTCACTAGTAATTGCATCAACTCCACTAGCTCCAGAACTTTTTATCACACTTACTATTTCTTCCTTTATTATTCTCAGTAAATCCTGATCACTTTTAGCATTCCGAATTTTTTCAATAGCCCTAAGACCCAATTTCCATTTTTCGTCTCCTACCTTCCCAACTTCAGTTTTTATAGCATCCTCCAATCTCTCAACAATAGCCCCTTTGAGAGAAGAAATATCTATTTCAGTTGCAGTGATGGATCTCACCGCATCCATAGCAGTTAGCGTATCAATAAGATTAGAAGCCTTTTGACCTACAACAGCTGAACCAATTGAAACACCAGCAAGTGCCACTGAAGAGAATAACGCACTTACTATTTTGTTATCAACTATTCCAGCTATTCCTGCTCTGCCAAGTTCATCCGTACCAAGTGATGAAATAGCAATATCTATTCCATGAGGAAGAATGACCCTACTCCAGTTTATATTTACACGAGCTCTTGCAACATTCGAGTCAAATGAATAACTACCTATCAATCTTGAGCCTTTAGGTATTAAAACTGTATCACCAGTTTCTGCATAAACATCTCTACTCACCATAGCACGCAGCATTCCTTGCAGATCAGAGTTTATTGCAGTTTCAAGAACAGCATCAATAATTTTACCTTGAGTAATCATTAAACCAAGCTTTCCTACCCTGGTAGCTTTGCTCGATTGTGCCGAAGTGTCGGATAAAATAGCATCAGCAGCCTTGTTCTCTCCACTACCACCTGAAATTGTTAACATTTGTGCACTACGTCTGTCTCTAGGATAACCGCCACCCCCTATTGTAGGAAATGAGGTAGGTAAATTGCCCATAACATTACTAGAAGGAAAATTTTGCTTTGGCAAAATAGGTATATTTGACACAGGAGTTTCTTTTGGTTTCTCTTCTTCTTTTTTCATCACTTCTTCTTTTCTAATTTGTTTTATTTCTGGTATGATTAGTGGTGTAGGAAGAGGAGGTAAGGGTGGTAAGGGATCAGTTATTATTCTTTCAGGAACCATTACATTATCTGGAACTTGTTCCAACTTTTCTTTCAATTCTTGAACGTTTTGCTTTGTTTCCTCTTTTTTAATAACTTCTGAACCCTCTTTATGAGAAGGACTAAAATAGAGATAATACACTCCACCAGCCAGAAGCACTAAAATAATGACCATCAATGCCCTATGACCTTGATTAGAGCCAACTGTTACTACCTTATTCTCTATTTCTGATTCATCTTCTGAATTGTTACGCCTTTCTTTATTCATATTGCATGTACCACAGCTAAAGTGACCTATTTATAATTTCAACTTCACCATCTTCATAACGCATAAATAGCTTTTTATGTACTCCTTTTATTATAACATAATCATCAAATAACAGCCTTTTACAAGGTTTATCCTCCTCTTCTACAAAAATCTGAGGTATTTTATTATTATTTCTAAATTTTAAATAGGTTAAATAACCATCATCAAATAGCTCAATCGGAACTATATCCGCATTACCACCTTCATCAATATATGTATAATTGTACTTCGTATCATTTTCTTGTATTATTTTTTCTGGCTTGTCTGTAGTATATTGCATTTGAGTAGGTAAAGAAACCTCATCTAAATCAACATCAAATTCACCTTCTTCTTGAGGATAATAAAAACGTACTACGTAAGATATATCCTTTTCAGCAGAATAATCGTGATCCACTTTCTTAGCATCAGTATCCGGGTATTTATCGTAGTTTGGCCTTGAGATTAAATCAAAAATGTAATTTCTTTTTTTAGTTGTCGTAATAATCATGTTAGTGCGACTACTAACTTCAAATGGCATGATAAGCAATTTATTGTCATAAGGATTAATTTTCCAACTTGATGCATCACCAACAGCGATATTTTTAACTTTTTCTCCTTCCGCAAATTCAATATAAGAATAGTAACCCTGACTAAAAACCACCGTAAATACTTCATTAGGGCTATACACAAAAGTCTTTATTCTACTATCTACAGAAATAGGCTCATTATAATTAATGGATGCGTTTAAATTGCCACTGACAAGTAAAGCTAAAACTAATAATATCCTATACATATTCATCATCTACTCTATATGAAATAACTTGAAATCCTAATGGGTTAATATATCTTTGCTGATCATCCATTTCAAGCGATGCATACCTATATGACATAATAACTATCTTGTTTTTTCTTGTGGAACTTCCATCTTTCCGTGTAAATTCCACAAAAAATCTCACCTGAAGAGCATCGTTACCCAATTTTTGAATTGAGCGAATTTTAAATTCACTTTTGGTATCTGAATATAAATTAAAAAGATCATCCATATTCTGCGATCCTATATAATTTCTAAATTCATTATACACATTAGGTGAGGAAAACAACCTCACCTTTGTATAATAGTTATAATTATAATGATATGGATCAAAAACCTCCCTTGCTTTTATATACTCTGAAATAAAATAATCGTTTAGCGCTTCATCTGCAGAATACTGCTTTACTGTGACAGGATCAACTAATTGCACTATTCCCGATTTCTTGTCAATTTCTATAACAAATGGCTCAATAGTGCTACTTGTGCTAATTTTAAATATGACTAATATGCTGATAGAGATCGTTGCTAATAATATTAATGCAAATAAAAGTAGAATATTCCTTTGAGCAACAACTGTGCTGTAGCGGTTTGAATTCCAATCTATATCCTTATCTAAGGATTCAGTATTTTTTTCTCGCTTAAAAAATCTTAGCATTTTAGTATTCCTAAAAATCTTAACTCATGTTAATAAACATAGCAAATTAACAAAGTAGTTACAACAAAAAAGCTAAAAAACTCTTAATCTATGGCCTAACTTACCAAACTTTGTCTCCATATATGAATCGTTATATTTATTACGTTCCACAATAAGTGGTAGACACTTTGTAACTCCTATACCATTACTTTCCAATTCTGATAATTTCCTATCATTGTTTGTAAGTAATTGGATCTTGTTAATGTTCAATTTCTTAAGCATTTTAGCTGCAACAACAAAACTCCTTTCATCATCTTCAAAACCCAATATTCTATTTGCATCAACAGTATCAAGATTATGTCCTTTTTGCACACTGTACGCTCTTAACTTATTAGTTAAACCAATGCCTCTTCCATCTTGCATCAAATACAATATAATACCACTTCCAAAGTCAGCTATCATTTGAATTGCTTGATGTAACTGACTTCTGCAATCGCATGATAAGCTATCTAACAAGTCACCCGTATAGCACGAAGAATGAATTCTTACTAATGGTTCGTCATCTTTATCTGGATTGCCAATGATAATTGCATGATGTTCTCTTCCACCACTTTCTGTTCTATAAGATATGATATTTACTTCTTGAGTCTGTTTTAAAAATAATGATGTTTTGCACACTTCATACACACTCTGATTTTGTTGAAAATTATTTACGAGTAACGTATCTAGTACAATAATGTCATTTTCTTCACACCAATTTCGCATTTCATGCTTATTCTCAAAAGTCATATCAGCCACTAACGCGTATGGCAATAATTCTGAGAACTTAAGCAAGGCAATAGCACATTCATCTATTGTCTTTGAGCATTGCAACTCTTTTATGCAATCTTCCTTTAAACAGTTTATTAAATGGAGCAGTTCATCAAAATTATTCACCAACAGACGTTTGCTGTTATGTTCTTTATTCTGAGATATGTATTTTACCTTACTTGAAGTTAAAGTAACATATACATTGCTTGATATAAGCTTGTATTGATTAAATAAATCTCTTTCTAAAGCCTCAGCAGCAGCAAACAATAGGTAATTACTTTCATCATATATTACAATTGGCCGACCGCGCCTGATTTCGCTGATAGCTCTTTCTACCTTATTGCTACTCTGATTTCCTATAAACATTTTTACCCATATTAAACAGCGATAAAAACTGGTGCGGCCGAGAAGACTTGAACTTCCAAGGCCTTATGAGCCACAGCGACCTCAACGCTGCGTGTCTACCAATTCCACCACGGCCGCACTATATTCTAGTTTTTATATAATTATTTTAAATTACTTAATCATTTTAGAATTTTTCATCTAGAGTGTCAATCTGATACTAGAATAATTTAGAAATTGTTTGTATAATTTGATTATGAATTTTGTGATTATAAATTTTAATCATTTAAGATAACCTTACTACTAATTTTTAACTTAGGTTTTTATACAAATGAATATAGCTAATATCTTTATTTTTTTAGCTCTCTCTCTTATAACTAGCTTTCATTTCGTCCATGCACAAATATTATACACATGGTCTCAAGTTATCCCAGAAAATAAACTAAGCATACGCGCAATTACGGACAATGACATGTGTCCCATTGTTTATGTTGATGGCGAGGAAACAGAAATGCTGAATCGCAGCTCAATTAACAATGGTGATCATAACGAAACAGTTTGTGAACTGACAGTACAAACAAGTGCCAAAAACATTAGTATTGAGGATCTACGGGTTCCTATATTACCAAAAAAGGTTAATAAAATTGCTTTCATTGGTGACACGGGCTGTAGAATAAATATGTTATTTCAGCAGGAATGTAATTCGGTAGATAGCTGGCCTTTAAAAAAAAATTTAGATTCAATCGCCCTTCATAAACCAGATTTAATTATCCATGTTGGTGATTATCATTATAGACAAACAAAATGTAGAAATACAAAAAAGTGTGGCGATATTTATGGATATAATAAAGAAGTTTGGTACGCTGATTGGTTTGAGCCTGCAAAGGATATTTTATCACAATCCCCTTTCCTTTTTGTTCGTGGAAACCATGAGAGTTGTGATAGAGCTTATGAAGGATGGTTCAGGTATCTAGATTCATACCCCTTTTCGTCTGAAAAATGTGGAAACTTCGTTTCTAGTTGGTCCTTAGATGCTGGACCGATGAAATTTTTTATCTTCGACTCTTCATCCGGTGAGGATATTTTTACAACCCAAAGCACAATTGATGCTTTTGAGAGGCAATTTGATAAATTGATACAAAATAGTTCTGACAAGCCCATGTGGTTTTTAACTCATAAACCGCTTTGGAGATCTCCAAAAAAAGAATTTTTGACATTAAAAAGCCATGGTAATCTTACACAAATCGAAGCTTTTGGAGATAAATTTCCAAGCAATGTTACTACCATAGTTTCTGGCCACATTCATATAGCCCAGATTTTATTAATGGATAATGTTCCAGACCAAATTATAGTTGGAAACGGTGGTGCATCATTACACGCTCAAGATCAAGAATCTGTTTATCAAAATGTAGAATTTGACTATTCAAATGGTAAAAACTACTTAGCACACGAGGTTAGAAACTTTTTTGGCTTTGGCTTTGCAATACTAAATTTAGATGATCACGAATTTACCTTCTATAATCAACACAATAAGGAAATGTATTCTGCGAAGCTAACAGAAGATTTTAAACTTAAACGGATTAAAACTATAGTCGATTCATTTTAGGATTTGTTATTAGCTATTTTAAAAACGCTACTTAAACATTTTTTTTAATCGATTGATTTCATCAGCAAATTTTGAGTCGGTCTTTATAAAATTTTCTACTTGTTTTACTGCATGTATAACAGTAGCATGGTCTCTGCCACCAAAGTTTCTCCCAATATCTGGTAGGCTTTTTTGCGTAAATTTTTTGGCAAAATACATAGCTATTTGTCTTGGCCTTGCAAGACTGCGAAGCCTTCTATTGGATTGCATATCTGCAACCTTTATATTGAAAAATTCAGCTACTTTCTTTTGTATTTCTTCTATTGTGACTGACCTATGATTTGACCTAAGAAGATCGATTAGGGTTTCACTAGCTGATTCTACCGTCATACTTCTTCCAATTAATGAGGTATGGGTAACCTTATTTAATGCTCCTTCTAATTCTCTTATATTAGATTTTATGTTCCTTGCTAAAAACTCTAGGACATCTTTCGGAACATACATATTCATCTGCTCCACTTTTGCCTGCAATATACCAAGCCTTAATTCAAAAGTTGTTTCATTAATATCTGCCACCAACCCCCAACCGAGTCGTGATCTTATTCTTTCTTCCACTCCATCAAGATCACTAGGAGACCTATCAGCTGATATAACCAATTGTTTATTTTGGTCTATCAATGCATTGAAAGTGTGAAAAAATTCTTCTTGTGTACTATCTTTACCACTGATAAATTGCACATCATCTACCATCAATACATCTACTGATCTAAATTGCTCTTTAAATAACATAATATCTTTGCTTCGCAGCGCTGTAATATATTGGTACATGAATTTCTCTGCTGATAAATATACTACTTTTCTTTTTTCTGATGGGGAATTGACTATGTGCCAAGCTATAGCATGCATTAGATGTGTTTTACCAAGTCCCACTCCACCATATAGAAACAAAGGATTGCTGCCTAATATTGGATCTATAGATTCTGCCACACGCTTTGCCGCCGTAAATGCTAATTCATTTGACTTTCCTACCACAAAATTATCAAAAGTGAATCTGGGATCCAGTGGTGAACCAAGATTATGATTACTTTCCTCTCTGTTTTTTAGTATAACATTAGAATTTGAATTCCTTTCCTCAATTACTTGAATATCAATAGAACATATACTTTTATCTTCGCTTTGCCATAATGATAGTATTTTTTTCATGTAATGAACTGTAATCCACTCTTTTATAAACCTTGTTGACACGGATAAAAGAACTCCCTCATTTCTGCTACTGATAAATTTTAGCGAACTCAGCCAGCTGTTATATGTTGCTTCTCCATAAAGATTATAAAGACAATTTTGGATTTTTTCCCAAGTAACATTGTGATCCGTTACTGTAATAATCTGATCAAAAAACATAGTAGAAACCTTAGGGCTAGTTAAGTTCATATACCACACCAAGAAAAAAGCAATAATTAGAAAAATATAAGACAATCAATAGCTTACTGCAAAATGAAAAGCTAATACTACTTAATACATACTAAAAATTATGGTGATTTTTTGATGGGTTGTAAAGGGTATAAAAACACTAAAATTGATCATTTTTATTTCAAAGAAATGAAAAATTTGTAAATGTCGCTTGTATCGAGGATTAGAAGCATGCTATTAAAAACAGTAATACATTATGTATAAATAAGATGTTAAATTTACTGGCAAATAAGTAAAGTATTCATATAAATATAGCTAACCTAATATAGATTTACTGAAGCAAATTTATGATTATATTAAGTAATTTGAGTTGTTATGCTGTATTCGGTATTGAACTAGAGTTTTACATTGAAGGAATAGAAAAAGAATATTTATTTCTGAATAGCATCAAAAATAAAATAGCATCTCTTGAATTTTCTTGCGAGAAGGAGAATTCTACACATCAATATGAGATAAAAAGTGGTTGTTATACGAACTCCGACAATTTAATTAAGCATTTTGAGTTAGCAAAACAATCACTTACTGAAACAGCACAAAAACTAGGTGGGAATATTTCTTTTAAAGCAAAGCCCTATTTGGATAGAGCAGGCAGTGCATTAAATGTGCATGTTAATTTAGTGGACTTAAACAGCAACAATTTATTTTATTATAATGAACAAAAATATAGTGATTACCTACTTCACAGTATTGGTGGATTATGTGCAATGATGAAAAAACATATGCCATTTTTTGCACCAAATAATGATTCATATTTAAGATTCCAGTACCCGGATATTCATACTCCAACTACGATTAGTTGGGGAGTAAATAACAGAACTGCTGCGATAAGAATTCCCTATTTTGGCAATGATTTCAAAAGGTGCCGGCTGGAGCACCGTGTTCCTGGAGCAGACTGTAACCTTGAAAAAGTACTCACAGCAATAATTGAAGGTATAGTTTTTGGTATAGAGAACAAAATTGCTCCGCCAAATAGAGTGTATGGCATTGCATCTGATTCTCAATATAAGATGGAGAGCTTAATACAACAACTACATGTTAAACCTTAACCCGTTAAACTCCTTTTGGGTAACTGGCTGTTCTAGCACTTTCTTCACATCATTATTTACATTCCCGTACTGTAATAGCCACTCTGCAGCAGATAGTTTCTGCGTGCTTTTAGACCCAAGCTCTACATTGGTAAGGTTGCTCGGTGGCTGCTCAGGAAGTGGATTATAAAATCCATCCATGTGTTCAGGGAGAGATTTCATCTGACTCTTTATAGAGCTAGAGCTATTTTGTGTAAGAGTTTTATCATCTGGCATGCCAAGAATAATTTTCTCAGGCACTACCATAGCTTTTGTATAATCAACAGGATTACTATTTCCAGTATCTATAATTTTAACAAGAATTGGTTCGCCAAACGCATTTATAGAGTCACTAAGTGATCTTTTCTCCATGCGTTCTTGTGCTCTTTTATTTTTTAATTCTTCTGCTAGCTCAGTTTCAGTTCTTTTTGGTTCTTTTACGGTATCTTTTTCTTCACCTTCATCAACACTGCTATACCCTTCATCTTCTGAAGCACCAATAATTTCAGCAGGCTGTTCTTTTTTAGTTCTTATTTTATGAACCAGCGAAAGTAATAAGTAAGTAACTGCAGCAGCAGCAACTATAATGGCTATCTTTGCAGCAATGTGGATTGCTGTTAAAAATATTAAAGCTGATAAAGCCCCAGCTAGTTCAGACACAATAACTTTATTTTTGCCTTTTGTTATGTTTAGAATTGCCACCATAATAACCTCTCAAATACTGTTCCAGAATTATTATACAGAAATTTTCTTATACTTGCAACTTTGCGAAAATTTTAATTATTCGCGTAAAGTTTTAAAGCTATACAAGGATTAATTAATATGCAACGTATCTCGACTATAATATTGTACAAACGCACATATTTAGTTAACATTCAACATGCAGAGCTTACTCATAGAGCGAAACAGGGCGGTGGTATTATTACTTATAGTAATTTTTATCTTCGGTTCATACGTTTATGTAAAAATGCCAAGGGAAAGTAACCCTGATATACAGATTCCTATAATCAGCGTGTTCGTTGGACTTCCTGGGATTTCTGCTCAAGATAGTGAAAAGCTATTAGTGCTTCCTATAGAAAATGAACTAAGATCCATTGAAGGTGTAAGAGAATTGAGAGCTTTTGCAACTAATGATGGTGCTCACATGATACTCGAATTTGGAACAGAGTATTATAATAAAGAAGTGCTCGATAATGTCCGTTCAAAGCTTTCAAATATAAAAGCGAAGTTACCTGTTGAAGCGGAATCTCCAATAATCAATGAAATAAATTTGAGTCTATTTCCCATATTAAATGTTGGCTTAATTGGTAATTTGCCAGAAAGAGCCTTAACTGAAATAGCACGCAAGCTAAAGAAAGAAATAGAATCTCTGCCAAATGTTCTCAAAGTTGAAGTGGCGGGTATGCGTAAAGAAACAGTGGAAGTTATAATTGAGCCCACAGTTCTAACAAAATATAACATTCAATCAAACGAAATATTCCAAGCTATATCAAGCAATAATAGACTAGTGGGAGCTGGGTCACTGGAAAACGATATCGGTAAATATTCGATTAAAATATCAGGGTTATTAAAAGATATAGAAGATATTATGAATATTCCTATTAGATCTCAAGGCAATGCAGTTTTGAGAATCAAAGATATAGCAAAAGTATACCCTAGGTTTGAGGATCACCAAGGGTTTGCTCGCATTAATGGATTACCTAGTGTCGTGCTAGAAATTTCAAAACGTAACGGAAAAAACATAATAGACACAGTAAATCAAGTAAAATACTTAATGGATAAGGCAAAAGATCAATTACCTGAAAATTTAAAAGTGGTGTACTTAAATGACCAGTCAAAAAACGTCCGCGATGTGCTTGATGACTTGGAAAACGGCATAATATTCGCTGTGTTGTTAATATTGATCATAATGATGCTTTCTATGGGAACAAGGATTGCTATTCTTGTGGCACTCTCGATACCCGGTTCCTTTCTCATTGGGATAATAGCTCTTTACTTTATGGGCATAACCTTAAATATTGTTGTGCTCTTCAGTTTAATTATGGCTGTTGGCATGCTGGTTGATGATGCAATTGTGATTAGCGAATATGCTGATAGAAAGATGATCTGCGGAATGGACAAAATAGAAGCCTTTCACACTTCAGTTCGTGATATGTTTTATCCGGTTCTATCATCGACGTTAACTAAATTAGCAGTGTTTTTTCCTCTATTATTCTGGCCTGATACTGTTGGTAAATTCATGCAGTACATACCAATTACAATAATTCTAACTTTGACTGGATCGCTCATTATGGCTTTGGTTTTTATACCAACACTTGGTGCAATATTTGGCAAGCCTTCGATAACTTCAAAAAAAGAAATAAAAAAAATGAGTGCTATAGAAAGTGGTGAGATAAAAAATGCTGGGCCTATAATAAGAGCTTACACACGCATGCTAGAGAAGGTTTTAGATCATCCTAAAAAATTCATATGTGCTACTGTATTCGTCCTGTTTTCATTTAGTGTGCTGTACTTGACCTTTGGTCCTGGAGTGAAGTTTTTTCCGAAAGTGGATTCAGATAATATTTTAATCAGTGTTAAAGCAAAAGAAAGCTTATCAGCTAAAGAACGAGATCTGATACTCAAAGAAGTGGAAGAACGCATTTTGAGCGTTGAAAAAGAAATTCATGTTTCTTATGCTAGATCAGGAGCATTTTCAGACAACGTTATCGCCAGAATACAACTAGAACTTATGGATTGGCGCTTCAGGCGCAAAGCTAAGCACATACTAAATGATATAAGGAGCAGTGTGCAAGACATGAAAGGAATAATAATTAATGTTCAAGAGGAAAAGCCAGGACCGTCGGCTGACAAGCCAATACAAATTAACCTCAGCGGGAGTGTATCCAGTTTGAATTTAGCAGCAGAGAAAATTCTAGAAATTATGAACCAACCTTCATCCGGGTTTATAAATATTCAAGATAGCAGATCAGCACCTGAAATAGAGTGGAATATGAGTGTTGATAAGAGTAAGGCTACAAGTTCTGGAGTAAGTGTTGCAACCATTGGCGATTTTATAAAGATGGTTACAAATGGAGTGTTGATTGGAAAATATAGACCAAATAACACGGATGAAGAAATCGATATTGTACTCCGTTTCCCTGGAAAGGATCGCAACATGAAGACTATAGATAATCTTTTTATCAATACAGTAAACGGCCCGTATCCTATGAGCAACATAGTAAAATATGCTCCCGAAAAAAAGGTAAACAAACTAAATAGGATTGATGGATTACGTACAGTGACAATTTCCGCTGATGTGGATACAGGTTATCTTGTTAATGAAAGAGTAAAGTTCATTCAGAATTCTGTTGCCCAGGATTGGGACAAGGGAGTAAAAATTGATTTTAAAGGCGACAAAGAAGATCAACAAAAATCAGGAGCATTTTTGTTAAAGGCTTTTATATTAGCGATTACACTAATGATATTGGTATTAGTGGCACAGTTTAATAATGTATACCATACATTTATCGTAATGACAGCAGTGTTTTTATCTACAACATGTGTGTTTTTTGTTTTCTTTCTTATCCAACAAGTTTTCGTAGTTGTTATGTGTGGAGTGGGGATAATTGCTTTGGCAGGAATTATAGTAAATAATAACATACTATTGCTTGATGCCTTTCATCACCAAATTAAGGTACACAAAAATGACATCAAGCGATGTGTAATAAACGCTGCAATTTCTCGCATTAGGCCAATATTGCTTACCGTTGCAACCACAGTTCTTGGTTTAATACCGATGATTACCAGGTTAAATATCAATTTTTTTACGCTACAAATCACATATGATGCTCCATCAAGCCAGTGGTGGGTTGACATTTCAACAACCATAGCAAGTGGAATATTGGCTGCAACAGTTTTAACTTTATTCTTTACTCCTGCGTTGCTTGTTATGCAAAGACACGAAAAAACTTGACTTAAATTAGCAATTATTTAACATTTAGGATAGCGTTCTTTGCCCGTTGAAGCTATAATTATAACTAATTACATTGGATTTATTTATTATGATTGCTAATCGTAAAAGCAGTGTTAAGCAGAAAAGTAACAAGAATAACATAGTTGGAAGCCTTGATGTAATAAAAACAGCAGGAGAACTTTCACTTCAAAAAGGTTTAGATTTTAATGTTGTAATAAAGGCACTAGAAAGTGCTATAGAAGCAGTGGCTTATCAAAAATATGGTAGCAAAAGTAAAATTGTAGTTAATATAGATAGAAATACAGGCAAAGTTACTTCATACAGAAAACTAAAAGTTATTGATGACGAATCAGATGGAGAAAAGAATACTGAGTATGAATCAATTACGCTGACACAAGCTAAATTAATAAAAGGAGATGCAAAAGTTGGAGATACTGTTAGTGAATTGCTCTCTCTTAACACTGATCTTGCTTCAGCAAGGATTGCCCAGCAAAAGATTGCTCAAATAATTAAAGATGAAGAGTCAAAAAAGCAATATGAGGAATTTAAAGATAAGGTGGGAGAAATAAGGTATGGTATTGTTAAACAAGTAGAATATTCAGATCTTATTATAGACATAAATGGCACTAGGGCATATCTTCCATTGCGAAATTTGACCGGTGGTGAATCATTTCGTGAAGGCGATAAGGTTAAAACTTACATACAGACCGTTAAGCGCTCTGATGATGGACGTCAAATTATTCTTTCTAGGACTCATGAAGGCTTTTTAGAGGCATTATTAAATCAAGAAATACCAGAAATTGCTGACGGGTTAGTAACAATTAAAGGTATAGCTAGAGACGCCGGCTCAAGGTCTAAGGTTGCTGTTTTCTCTCCTGACAAGAACATTGATCCAGTAGGTGCTTGTGTTGGAGTCAAGGGAGATAGAATAAAAACTATTATACACGAATTAAATGGTGAAAAAATTGACGTTATAAATTACTCCTCAGATTTGGGTCAATTTGTTATTAAAGCCATTACTCCTGCAGAAGTATCGAAGGTTATTATTGATGAAAATGAAAATTGCATAGAGTTAATAGTTGCTGAAGATCAATTGAGTTTAGCTATAGGAAAAAAGGGCCAGAATGTAAGATTAGCTTCAGAGCTTGTTGGATGGAAAATTGAGATATTAAGCACTCAGCAAGAATCAGAAAGGCGAAGTAAAGAACTTAGTCAATGTTCAGCTTTATTTGCTGAAGCTTTAAACTTAGAAGAGATTATGGGTCAGCTATTGGTAACAGAAGGTTTTTCAAGCGTAGAAGATATATCCAGCGCTTCAATTAAAGAGCTTGCTTCAATAGAGGGCTTTAATGAGGATATTGCAAACGAACTTCATAACAGAGCAAGCAAGTATCTGAAAGCAGAAAATGATAGAAAAATAGAAGAGCTAAAAAGTCTAGGTATGGAAGATGATGTAATCAATTTAACTTTATCAATAGACAATAAAATTGCTCTTAGTAAACATGATATTAAGACTTTAGAGGACATAGCAGATTTATCAAGTTATGAGTTTTGCAGCATACTCTCTTCCTCATCCGATAGCAAAGAAGATCTAAAAGATACAGTAGATTCAATAATCATAGAAGCACGTAAAAAGCTTGGGTTAATATAATAAAATAATATGAATAATGAAGATATCAGTAATAAAAAATTAACGCTCCAAGGCTTAAGCAAGCTTAAATTAGACCTCAATTTAAACTCTTCAGCTAGCCCAAGTACTGGAGCTACAATAGTAAAAAAAAGAAGAAAAAAATCTCATGATGCAGAAGAACATAATTTATTTGACGAGAGTAAATTAGGTTCTTTAACAGAGAAAGAACAAATTTTCCGCATTAATGCTGTGCAGAATGCTGCTTTGCTGAAAGAAAGAAATCAAAGAGAAGAAAAAGAGAAAACAGCAAAAGAAGACAGCAATAAAGAGATTGACGAGAAAAATGAAGCGGACACTTTATCTAAAGAAATAAATAAGAAGGTTTTAAGTAATACTCACTTAGTTGAACTAAGAGAAGATAATATTGACTATGAGAGCGACGATAAAAAGTCTTCTAAAGTCAACAAAGATATATATTCTAAGCATTCTAAACTGGTAATTGCACAGGCAATAGATGAAAAAACTGAACAACCCCCTGTATTTAAGCAAAGATTTGGTATAAGAAGTAGAAAGTCAAAGTTTACTAAGGGTAAAAATATATCAAGAGAAGTTATTATACCAGACAAAATAACTATCAGGGAGTTATCTATTCGTATGGCAGAAGATAGCAAGAGTGTGCTAAAAATGTTCAAAGAAGAAGTCGGTGAGAGTTATAGAGTAGATGATCTGGTGGATCCAGATATAGCATCTGAAATAGTGGAAAAATTTAATCATACGGCTAAACGAGTGAGCGATACCAACAGAGAAAAGGATTTATTTTTTATAGAAGGCAGAGAAAGCCTGCCTAAAAAACCTAAACCACCAATCGTCACTTTTATGGGACACGTTGATCATGGTAAAACCTCATTGCTCGATGCATTTCGTGAATCTAATGTTGCAGAAAGAGAGTCAGGTGGCATAACTCAACACATAGGTGCTTATCAAATAACGACAAAAGATAAGCAAAAAATTACTTTTATTGATACACCAGGACATGAAGCGTTCACTGCGATGCGTGCATGTGGTGCCAATATTACTAATATAGTTGTAATAGTAGTTGCAGCTGACGATGGAATCATGAAACAAACAGTTGAAGCAATAAATCATGCAAAAGCAGCAAATGTTTCTATTATAGTTGCTATTAATAAAATTGATAAATCTGAGCCTGGTGATGTAGAAAAAATAATTAATAGTTTGCCTCAATATGATCTCATTCCTGAAGAGCTTGGTGGTGATGTTATGATTATGCCAGTATCAGCAAAAAAGAAAACTAATTTAGATAAACTAGAAGAGGCGATTTTGTTAATCGCTGAATTAATGAAGCTAGAAGCAATAGAAGATTGTCGAGCACTTGGATGGGTAATAGAATCCAAAATAGATAAAGCGAAAGGAATATCAGCTACATTGATAGTTGAGGAAGGAACGTTAAAGGTTGGTGATATATTGGTAGTTGGTACAACATACAGCAAAGTACGTAGTATGGTTAATCACCTTGGTCAAAGAGAAAAAGCAGCACTACCCTCCGCTCCAATTGAAATTACTGGTCTAAATGGTGTGCCAAATGCTGGAGATAAATTTGTTGTTGTAAAGTCTGAAAAGCAGGCGCGTGAAATTGTTGAATACAGGCTAGAGTTAATCAAGAAAAAGAAAGAAGATTTGGGCGACAATAATTTAGATATATTCAGTTGTAATAACAGTGAAACAGAAGAACTATCTGTAGTTTTAAAGTGCGATGTAACTGGTTCTATTGAAGCAATATCAAGTTCAATTGATAAACTAGGTAAAGACCAAGTGAAATTAAATATCCTACACAAAGCAGTAGGAGGGATAACAGATTCAGATGTGCTGCTTGCAGAAGCATCAAGTGCAGTAATTTTAGCTTTTAATGTAAAAGTGGATTCAAAAATAAGGGACTTGGCAAAACAAAAAGGTGTAGAAATACATACTTATAACATAATATACGAGCTCATTGACGACATGAGAATGTATTTAACTAAAATGTTAAAGCCTGTTACACGAGAGGTTCGTGTTGGCTTTGCATCTGTGAGGCAAATATTTAACGTATCTAAAGCTGGTAATATCATTGGATGTTACGTAAGTGATGGAGTCATAAGAAAAGATTCTTTAATTAAGGTAGTGCGTGGTGGCAAATTGGTGCATGAAGGAAAGTTAAAAGCACTACGTAGATTTAAAGATGATGTTAAAGAAGTAGGTGTAAACTTTGAATGCGGAGTATCACTAGAGGGTAATATCGATATTAAAGTTGGAGATATTTTGGAAGCTTATCAATTAGTGCAAGAAGAAAGGGTGTTATAGTAGCTGGATATGAAAAAGGAAATTAGAAACCTAAAAATAGCATCGGTATTGCATAGAGCAATATCAAGAGTCCTAATGGAAGGTAAGGTGTTCAATAAAAATGTAGCGGTATCTGACGTAAAATTAAGTAAAGATTTGAAAAAAGCAGATGTATATATTGTGTTGTCTTCATTGAATATTCAAGTAGCTGACTACTTAGATCCAGAAAAAAGTACGTGGATTTCAGCATCATGCACTGGAGATCCTTCTGAGAATAATTGTGATATTAATACTATTGTTAATGAAATGAACCAATCTGCATGGTCAATACGTAAATCTATATTGTGTTATGTTGATTTGCGATTTATACCTGAGTTAGTTTTCAAGCCTGATTTAGCGTTCGATAATTTTGTTAATGTAAGCAAAATATTACATAATCACACTTAATTAATGTATTTCAACCATTACTTTTCATTAATGAGATTGCACAGTTTAACAGGTTTGTGGCTTGTGCTATTTCCCAGTTTGAGCGGTATTCTTTTAGCCTCAACTTCTCTATCGTATCAGGCTCTTTTTCTCCTTGTTTTATTTACTATAGGTGCATTTTTAATGAGACCCGCAGGGTGCATAATCAATGATATCTTCGATAGAAAAATAGATGCGCACGTTGAACGAACAAAATATAGGCCACTTGCAAGTGGTGCATTAAACATAAAGCAGGCTTTGGCTTTACTTTCACTGTTACTGTCTATTGCCCTGGTAATCTTATTATTAACTAATAAAACTACACTTATACTTGGAATAATCTCAATGTGTATGATAGCTACTTACCCTTTATTAAAGCGGTATGTTTGGTGGCCACAATTGTTCTTAGGGTTTACCTTCAATATGGGATCGCTCATGGGCTCAGCAGCAATAACAAACCAGATCAGTATAGAATCCTTGCTGTTTTATATAGGATGCGTCTTTTGGACGCTGAGTTATGATACCATATACGCCCATCAAGATAAAAAAGATGATGAAAAACTCGGAATGAAATCTACCGCATTATATTTTGGTGATACAACAAAATCTTGGTTGAAAAGATTTTATTTAATATCTCTTATGACGTGGCTATATGCTGGTATCTTATCATCATTAAATAACATTTTTTATATTGCTCTACTTGCTGTAGGGTTCATATTTCACCGCCAATACAAAAATTTCAATCCTGATGATCCCAGTCAATGCATGTCCATATTTAAAAATAATTCCTACGTAGGGTTGCTTCTCTTTTTTGGCATCCTTTTAGATAGAATTATCACCTAGGTCTCAAGAGTTTTGGCTCTAATGAAGTCAATAAGCTCAGGTAGCTCGCAGAAACGAAAAACTTGCTTGACAAACTCCGCCAGCCCTCTTATCATGAAACTGAAGCTATTTATTTATCTTCGCAACCTCTGCAGTGGATTAATGACAAAAAACTTAATGTATTTGGCGTAAATCATGCTTAATTTTTGTATCTGTTCAGCAGAGTGGCAAAATAAGGTAGACGAGAAAAGACAACTATAGGAAGAAATGGGTGTCATTTCAGTGCGTGACACTGGTTTCCATCCAAAAGGGTGTCATCCCAGTGCCCAGACACTGGGATCCAGAAAATTTGATTGTGTACTATACAACATTTTCGATCAAAAGCTGGATTCCAGACTGGAATGACATCACAGGGGCACTGGAATTTTTGTTTCAATATTTGTACATTAGCCATGCATCTGAACAGATACTAATTTTTTGCACTATGTGCACCTCATGTCTTTATAAAACTTTTAGGTTTCTACCTATACAAGCCGAAACACGCTTATAAAGCGTTTAAGACAGTAAAAGACGTCAAATAGACAAGGGAGAATTTGAATACTAGCTACCCTGGGGCTTCTTTTGCCTTTTTTTTCATTTGGTAAATTTCTTAATGTTTGTAACTAAACGACAACCGTCATCCCGCTACTTGTTAGCGGGATCTAGAGATACTGCGGCGGTATGACGTAGGGAAACCTTTCTTGGGTTAGCTACAGCAGCTTGCAAACCATTCAGAAAAGGGAAGACAAAACTATAAAAAACCATAGGAGCCAGATGGTTTTTAGCTAAAGTCAAAATTTTCTGCCATAACATGAGCCCACCACTAAGCAGCAGAAGACCTTGCATGACCTCCAAAAAATGCTTTTACTCTTTCAAGATAAGTAGGTGGTACTGGAGGAATTTCTATACCATCTATAACAGCGCTTATTGCTTCTTTTACATCATCGCTTGTAATTAACTCTTTTAATTTATGCTTTATAGGGCCTCTTCCAACATCTTGCCCATACCTATTGTAATAATCCACATATAATTCATTAAAGACAGATTGTTTTGCTTCTTCTATCAGTTTACTGATGTTGCTTTTTATTTGAGGATCCATATCACCATCAGAATAAAAATTATCAAAATTGTCCTTTAAAACTGTAATTTTTTTATTGTTACAGCTTCTCAGGAATTTTTCTGTAATGCTTGGCATTCTCTCAT
Source organism: Wolbachia endosymbiont of Dactylopius coccus (assembly GCF_977011065.1). Taxonomy (NCBI): domain Bacteria; kingdom Pseudomonadati; phylum Pseudomonadota; class Alphaproteobacteria; order Rickettsiales; family Anaplasmataceae; genus Wolbachia; species Wolbachia endosymbiont of Dactylopius coccus. The sequence continues at coordinate 105,319 of NZ_OZ347065.1, forward strand.
ACACTTGAGCGTTTACCTCAACTGTAAAGTTATTTTTAGCTTCAAGACAACTGAGTGAATAAATAATACGATTAAACATTCCAAGATGACATGCACCATTTCCTTCTTGTAAACGCATTAGCAACATGCATTTTAGAAAATCTGTATCTAACTTTTGATCCTTAGCTGCAGTCAAAACTAAGTTTGCAGTTTGTGTGAGGGTTAGGCCAGTTTTTGATTCTCTATAAGCTGCTCCATTAGAACCATTAAAGTTAAGATAAAGTTTTAATTGCTCTTTTTGATCCCTTGTCAACTCATCTGAACCATTTATGTAATCCTCAAATTCTTTATCCAGTACATTTGGTTGAGCTCCAAATTTCTGTTTTAACTCTTGAGCGCATTGGAGAATACTATGTTCAAAACTACTCGTGTGAACACTCTGACTACTAGTACCCACATCACTTACATTAAACAAAAAGCTTAGCTGCTTTACATTCAAACCCAAAGGTGAGAAAAGCTTCACTAATGGATACTTTATCAATTCAAGAAGTGCCACTGGGATTAATAATATAGTATTGATAAGCACAAGAAATATGTTAATACCTGGTGTCCTTCCGTCAGTGTTCAGTAACAGCCACCCATTAAGGGCAGATATTTTCGATGCACAGTACAAAAATGGTAATTGAATGCAATATACTAAATATATAGAGAAAAACAAAATTTTATCTTTCAACCCTATTGTTGGGTCATTATATACTTCAGAAAAAATGCTATCATCACTATTTTCATTTTTGAAAGATTGATAGCTGCTTGTAATCTTTTCTGTAAAAATAGAACAGAGCTTATGCAGTCCGTAGCACAAAACGCAAGTGGCAAGTAAAACTGCAAGTGTTCCAAAAACAGCTAACACCTCACTTGAAGTTTTGGCAAGAAGGAATGCATAAAGCGCATTAATAAAGATATCAAGTAAATATTCAAATAAAAAAATTGCTCCAATAGCAGCATCAACTAATAAAACATACCCACAAACAACCAAAAATTTTTTTAACCTTGGATTCATAACCCCCTCTTAATCATCTGTTAACATAATCTATTTTAGCAATAAATTGAGAAAAATGCAAGTTTTTATGTTAAAAGATCGATTGAAATTTCTGAGCTTCAGTTATATTCTTAATCTATTTAGATAAAAATTATTGTGTCAAATAAAATAGGTTTTTGGGCTATTTTTGCCTTAGTGATTAGCAGCCAAATTGGCTCTGGAATTTTTATGCTTCCAATTAGCCTTGCTCCATATGGCGCTTATAGCCTTATAAGCTGGGTGATATCAGGGCTTGGTGCTATATCTCTTGCTTTGGTTTTTGCCTTACTCTGCGCAAAATTTCCAGAAACGGGTGGTCCTCACGTTTATGTAAAGCATGCTTTTGGCCCTGCTGCAGCTTTCTTTTTTGGTTGGACGTATTGGGTAATCTCATGGGTTAGCACAACAGCTGTAATAGTTGTAGGTGTTGGTTATCTTACACCATTTTTCTATGAGGATATTCAAAACGTACATCTGTTTTTAGAGATGTTATTACTCACAATTATTACACTAATAAATTTTAGAGGAGTAGCTACTGCTGGACGTGTTGAGTTCTTATTGACGGTTATAAAAATTTCTGTATTGCTTGTAATACCTATAGCAGCATTGTTTTTTTTTGATAGAAATAACTTCATCATAAGTGAAGAAATATCAAATCTTACAACATCGCAGATTCTCGCCCGTTCTACACTTATTACTCTATGGGGTTTTATTGGAGTTGAATTGGCAACAGCACCAGCTGGTTCGGTTAACAATCCAGGCAAAAATATACCCAGAGCCATAGTGCTTGGCACAATTTCTGTTGCTGTTGTGTATTTTATCAACAATCTTGCAATTATGGGATTAATAAATGGCAATGATTTAGCAAGTTCAAGAGCACCATATGTTGACGCGATAAAAATTATGGCCTCTGGCAATTGGCACTTGATTATTTCTATAATTGCGTTTATTTTTTGTGTTGGTACCTTAAACGCTTGGGTCTTATCCAGCGGGCAAGTTGCTTTTGGCCTTGCAGAAGATAAACTGATGCCACAGTTCTTTGCTAAAAGAAACAAGCACGGTTCTCCTTTCTGGGGCATAACAATCAGCTCTGTTGGTACTTCAGTTCTACTAATTCTCACTTCAAGCAACAATTTTGCTAAACAGATCACATCAATTATCGACTTTTCTGTAGTTTCATTTTTATTTGTTTACCTTGCATGCAGTCTTGCTTTTCTCAAGGTTATTATAAAGGAGAAAAACTATTACAAATTTTTAATTGGCAGTATAGCAACAACCTTTTGCTGCTGGGTAATATTTGAAACTTCTGTGAATACCTTGCTGATCGCAAGCTTATTCACTGCAAGTGGCGTACCTCTTTATTTATTTTGGTATCGCAGAGTTTCTGTATAGCAAATGTTATGTATCTGTTCAGCAGAGTGGCAAAATAAGGTAGACGAGAAAAGACAACTATAGGAAGAAATGGGTGTCATGCCAGTGCGTGACACTGGCATCTAGTTCTTTCGCGCAGTTCCATCAAAAACGTTGTAAAGCGCTTTCGTGTTTACCAACTTAGTGCCCAATCTGGATCCCAGTGTCAGCTACTCGGATGACAAGAAAGGGAGCACTGGAATTTTTGTTTCAATATTTGTACATGAGCCATGCATCTGAACAGATACAATGTTGTAGCTAGAGATAATTTTTAAATGATTGATATTTATGAACCACGACTTTTCTTATTGTCCACTTGTTCAACATTACCCTTCTCAAGTTTACTATCTACTTCTTTTGCGTGTTCATCATCTATACTAGTCTCATCTTTTATCTTACTGGAGTGACCTGCTTGCGATTTTTCATATGCTTCCATGTTGTCATATATAGGGTTACTGGTGATTTCTATTTTTTCAGGTGTGAAAATCCTTGCTAAAAATCTCCCTATTATTGGTATTGATCTTAAGAAATCTCTTAGCTTTGAAGATTCTTGTCTTTTATTTAGGAACTGTTGGTCTATTTTAAGGTTTTTTACACCATATTTTTTATCATCAAAATTTATTGCAGGCTTTCTTTTTTTCGAAAGAACATTTTGAACCTTTAATCCATTGGTTCTTTCAGGCTCTTGAGGTGTAGACATTGCAGGTTTAACCTTAGTTTCATTGTATTCTTTATTCATCTTTCACTTTATTATGTAATATTACTAATATTGCATAATAATAGCTAAATTACAATTAATTGCAAGGTGAAAATATTAAAACAATTGTAAATTTTGTCAGTAAAAATATAATATAACTTTAAAGTTAGAGGTTCATCTATATGAGATACAAAATTGCTGTTATTGGAGCAACCGGAAGAGTAGGGCGTGAGGTATTAAGCACGCTTGCTGAGTTTCAAGATGAGGCGATAGATTCTGTTATTGCACTTGCGTCGAAAAAATCAGAAGGGAAGAAGGTGAGTTTTGGTGACAAAGAGTTAACAGTTTTATGCCTTGAGGATTATGACTTCGTTGGAACTAATGTAGCCATTTTCTGTGCCGAATCTCATGTTTCTGAGAAACACGTACCGACTGCAATTAAGGCTGGGTGCATCGTGATAGATAACACTTCCCATTTTAGAATGAAAGAGGGTGTGCCGCTCATTATTCCAGAGATTAATAAAGAAAAAATTATGGAATATAAAAACCACAACATAATATCCAACCCAAACTGTACTACAATACAGATGCTGCTAGTACTACATCTATTACACCAGAAAGCAAAAATAAAGAGAATCGTTGCTTCAACTTATCAATCAACTTCTGGTGCAGGTAAAGCAGCAATGGATGAACTTTATAATCAGACAAAAAAAATCTTCATGAATGAGACTAAAAAGCCCGAGATATTCCCCAAGCAAATAGCGTTTAATTGCATTCCCCATGTAGGAGAATTCATGGAAAATGGTTCTACAGAAGAGGAATGGAAAATGCAAGAGGAGACAAAAAAAATTTTAGAGGAAGATATAAAAGTTACTGCAACTTGTGTAAGAGTACCCGTCTTTATCGGTCACGCTATGGCAGTAAATGTAGAATTTGATCAACATATCACTGAAGAACAAGCTCGTGAAGTGCTAAGTGAAGCCGAAGATAGTGGAGTTTTAGTGTACAACAGGCGTGAAGACGGTGAATACATCACTCAAATTGATGTTGTACAGGAGAATGCTGTATATGTATCACGTATTAGAAGAGACAATACTGTTGAACACGGATTAAATATGTGGATAGTGGCTGATAATCTGCGCAAAGGCGCAGCATTAAATATAGTGCAGATTCTTGAGATTCTAAGAACCTGTTTAAAATCTTCGTAATAGGAGAGAAATGAAGGAAAGGACAATCATTTGCAAGCTGGTATTGAGTTTACGTTCGCAATTTTTCCATAGCCGTCTACACTTTTCTAACCAAGCGAAAGAACGCTCTACAACCCATCTTTTTGGCAATACAGCAAAGGTATGTAATTCACTGCGTTTTATTACCTCAACAGTTGCACCAATAGTTGCTTTTATTTGTGTTGCAAAAATTTTTCCTGTGTAGCCAGCATCAGCGAGTATATTTTTGACTTCAGAGAGGTTTGCTTTAGCATTTTTCACCATTTTCACAGCACTAGTTGCTTCTGCCGTTGTTATATGAATTGCATGTCTTGTGTATCAACTGCGATATGGCACTGAAATTTTTTTTCCTGCATCATAGCCCTTTCTTTCAGCAGTATCTGCGTTTTTAACGCTTTGAGCATCGATTATACAGAAACTTGTTTTCTCTTTCCGACCATTGTTAATACGGACTTTTCTGACTAATTTTTTTTAAAACACGTTCCAAAATACTTTCTTTATCTACGCTTGGTTTTTCGCTCCATTTTTTAAGGAATACCAACGTAGAGTATTAGAAAATAAAAATGATGAATCATCAGAGAAAAAGTTTGCAAGAAGAGAAAATCAAATAAAAGAAGGTATCGAAAAATTAATGGAAGATTATTATAGTCAAGAAAATGCAGGAGAGAAAGGATATATAAGCGAGGGAGAATTTAAATAGACAATGAGAAAAATGAAAGAACGCTTACAAGGGATAGAAGAAGAGAAAAAAAAGGTAGTTGATCAGAAGGCAGTAGAAAAAGGAATAAGTCTTATTATAAATAGCATAAAGAATTTTTATTCTAGTGTAAAATCGAACCTGGAACAGCTAGATTGGCAAACTAAGCGCGGCATTATTAAAGCATTAATAGAACAAATTAACATTGGTCGTGATCAGGTAGAAGTAGGATTTCAGATCGAAGAACCAGCGCAGGGTGGGGAAATTCTTAATTTGTATCATTGTACTACACACCATGATAAGGGGGCTGGCGGAGTTTGTCAAGCAGGTTTTTTCGTTTCTATTCCCAAGAAAAGTTCGTTATATGGTTATGCAAGAAGTCTATTGTTGGTTAATGTTTTATGGCTTTACGGAAAGTTTATAGCTATACAACTTATCTTAAAAGCAATATAGTGTTCACTATGCAATGAATCAAAGATAGTAAGTAAAGTCTATGAAATTTCAAATCACTACACATTTTCAACCCTCTGGAGATCAACCGCAAGCAATCGATAGTTTAATTGCGGGGCTAAATAGCAATAAAAGAGACCAAGTTTTACTTGGGGTTACTGGTTCTGGGAAAACTTTCACTATGGCAAATGTTATAGCAAGGACAAACAGACCTGCGCTGATCATGGCACACAATAAAACCTTAGCAGCACAACTTTATGAGGAAATGAAAGGATTATTTCCCAATAATGCTGTTGAATATTTCATTTCTTATTATGATTACTATCAGCCCGAAGCTTATTTGCCGCAAACTGATACTTATATCGAAAAAGACTCTGCAATCAACGACAGAATTGACATGCTGCGTTATTCTGCCGTCTGCTCCCTCTTGGAGCGCAGGGACACGATCGTAGTTGCCAGTGTTTCTTGCATATACGGTCTTGGTTCGCCTGAAAGCTACCGCAGCATGACTATATCTTTAAGTGTTGGAGATAAAATTCATGTTAATGATTTCTTGAGTAACTTAGCTGATCTTCAATACAAGCGCTCTGATGCCAGGTTTGAGAGAGGATATTTCAGAGTGCGTGGCGATATTATCGATATATTTCCTGCCTATTATGAAAATAAGGCTTGGCGTTTATCGCTGCTTGGTGATGAAATAGAAGAAATTTCTGAAATTGATGCTATAACGAGTAATATTACCAAAAGCCTAAATACAATCACCATTTTTCCAAACAGCTATCACATTACATCACGTGAGACTCTGTTGCAGACAGTTGGGTTAATCAAAAAAGAGCTGCATGAACGCTTGGATTATTACTACTTGCAAAACAAGATTGTTGAAGCAAAGCGCCTCGAGCAACGCACTAATTTTGATATTGAAATGATGAGAACAACAGGAATATGTAAAGGTATTGAAAATTATTCGCGTTATCTCTATGGAATGGAAGCTGGGGATCCACCGCCTACTTTGTTTGAATATTTACCCAAAGACGTAATTTTATTTGTTGATGAGAGTCATGTCACTGTTCCTCAGATTGGTGCAATGTACAGTGGTAATGAGGCGCGTAAAAAGAAATTGATTGACTATGGCTTCAGGCTCCCTTCCGCTTTTGATAATCGTCCATTAAAATTTGAAGAATGGGAGAAAGTTAGGCCGCAGACTATTTACATTTCAGCTACTCCCGGAAAGTATGAGTTAGCACAAACCAATAATGTATTTATAGAGCAAGTTATTCGTCCAACAGGGCTTGTAGATCCAATCTGCATTGTGAAACCAATAGAGAGTCAAATTGATGATGTAATTCATGAGGCACAAGTGACAATAGGAAAGGGATTTTGTGTTTTAATCACTACATTGACGAAAAAAATGGCTGAAAATTTAGCTGAATATATGAGTGAATTGAATATGAGAGTGAGTTATTTGCATTCGGATATTGGTGCGCTGGAGAGAATAGAAATTATATGTAAATTAAGATCTAAAGAAATTGACGTTTTAGTAGGTGTTAACTTGCTTAGGGAAGGTCTTGATATTCCAGAGTGTGGGTTGGTTGCAATTTTGGATGCTGATAAAGAAGGATTTTTGCGATCAGAAACATCGCTCATTCAAACGATCGGTCGTGCTGCGCGTAATGCTGAAGGTAGAGTAATTTTATATGCAGATAAAATCACTGGTTCTTTAGATCGTGCATTAAGAGAGACCGAAAGAAGAAGAAAAAAACAAGAAGAACATAATATATTGCACAATATTGTCCCGAAGACTATAATAAAACCTATATCAAACACCTTACAGGAGAGGGCAATAGCAGAGCCGAAAGTAAATACTAATAAGGATGATTTGAGAAGGCAAATGTTAGCGCATGCTGAAAATTTAGAGTTTGAAGAAGCAGCAAGAATAAAAAAATTATTACAAGGTTAAGTAATATATGATGCTATGGGCATAGCATGAAAGTGTAAACAACTAAACTTCCACTATTCTCCTTCTTACTTTAACTCATCTTTTTAAGACCTTTGACAATGTTTAGAACTGAAGAAGGAAAGGTGTATTTTTTTATTGACTTACCTGTGTATTCATGGTAATCACTGCAGAATTAGTGAGTAATGGTTATAGAATATGAATGGTGGGGTACCAAGCAAGGAATTAAATGAAGAATTACTTAACATTTTAAATAAGTTAGAACAGGATATCAGTCTATTAAATAATCACGATTATATTCAACGTATAATGTCTCTTCTAAAAGTAGGAGCTGATCCAAATCTAAAAAACCAAGCTGGAAAAACTCTGTCATGTTACTTAAATAAAAATTTACTTGGCATTTTAGATGAGTTAGAACAGAATATCGTGGCATTAAGTGATCACGGTTATATTCAACATATAATACGTCTTCTACAAGCAGGAGCTGATCCAAATCTAAAAAACCAAGCTGGAAAAACTTCGTTAGATTACTTAAATGAAGAATTACGTGAAATTGTAAATTGGTTAGCAATCAATATCAATCTATTAGATGATGTCAATTATATTCAATGTATAACGTCTTTTCTACACGTAGGGGCTGATTCAAATGTACAAAACCGAGAAGATGGAAAAACTCTGTTACATTACGTTGCTGAACGTAACGATACTAACGGTATAGGATTTCTTTTAAAAGCAGGAGCTGATCCAAATGTGCAAGATCACAGTGGAAAGATTCCATTGGATTATGTTACTGAACCTAACTGCCTTCAAGATTTGAAGTGTTTGGGTTATGATTTAGATGATTCTCATGAAAATGAAGGAAATTCGGCAACACCTAATGGTTCGGTAGATGATTGTTCAAATAGCTCTGGTGATGATAGTCAGATAGAGTCTGTTAAATTGAGTGATTGTAACACAGAAGAGGATTCGGACTATCATTCAGATGGTTCTTGTGAAAATGAAGAGAATCCGGCAAATAACTCTAGTAATTACCCTAACAAGCACAATGATGATCAGACACTTCGTGATGATCCAGGGTATAGCTCCGGTGACGATAATAAAACAATTTCTACTGAACCGAGTGATTGTGACCGAAAAGACGAGGATTCGAGCTGTAGTTCAAGTGATTATCTTTTTTTAGAAGACTCACTGTTAGCGAAGCTAGAAATACCATTAACTACAAGCGAAGAGGGGCTAATTGATAAGTTTTGTGAGAAGATAAGAGGTATAACAGCACAAAATAAACAAGAATCTGAAGAAAGTATTCTAAAAAGTATCGAGGAAACAGTAAATAACCACTTGAATACAGGAGCAAGAATAAATTCTTTATGTTGTGATAAGTGTAAAAGCACTGTAACAAATTTAATACTTGAAGAAATAGAAGGTGTTTTTAGTGATCGTGTGAAACCACGCGATGGAACCAAAGAGTATATAGGGAGGGTTAATGATATTACCGACCAAGACGATGACAACGAAGATAAAGTTTCAGGTATCATAGAAAACATCACTAACGAGTTATTGTTAAAAGGTGGGAAAGCAAGACAAAAATTTTTCTTCGGTGATACTGAGCTAGCACAAAATTATAGATCTGATTATATAAGTAATCTCGGTGAGAAATGTGAAGAAATTGAAAGCAAGCTAATAAGCATAGCATGTGAAGGTATTGTAAACAAAAGTAAGCAAACTCATGAGTATGACTTTAAAGCAGAAATAGATAATCAATATTTTTATGTGAAATATCCACAAGATAGTATTATTGAACCTGCGAAAGTCTTAAACCATGAAAAAGCTAAAAAGTTAAATCTAAAAGTCGGTATACTTCAAATTGGGGAGAATATAGTAAGAGTTAAAGGTACAAAAGATGGAAAAAGAAATTATACAGATATCTTAGGTAGCATTGAAATGTCTTTTAACACTGAGGCAGGAGAGATTAGTATTTACCTACATCCTAGTGAGAAAGATAGTAATAAAATAGAGGTAGAGATTGATAAAGAGAGCGAAGCAAGGCTTAACAAGTTAAAGGCTGAGAAGAAAAGTTTAGGAGAAAACTGTCTTTTGGGAGAAAAAAGTGTTCTGGAAGCTATAGAAGATAAAGGTTTTGAGAAAAATGGTAGTGTGTCTACAGAGTCAATCAAGACTACTAAGGATGATCCATCTACTGATCTTACGCAAGCAAGCTCATTTGCAGCAATTAACACAAGAGCTAAAGGCAAATAGCGATCTACCGATTATTGAAATAGTGCCACACAATGACAAACTCACTCAAAATTGTTCCAATTATAGAGTCTGGCAGGGTTTTTCTGTCACAGCAAGCAGTATGGCTCAATGATTTTGAGTATGAAATTTTGTATCCGTTCAGCGGAGTGGCAGAATAAGGTAGACAAGGTGATCTAAAAAGATAATCATAGAGCAAAAGTGAGGTAATGTGGTAAACCTTTTAGAACTTTGCAAAAATTTACAGCAAAAAATAGAAAAGTTAGAAGCAAAAATAGAAAGGCTGGAAAGAGAGAATGAAAGTTTAAAAGCAGAGAACAAGGCTTTAAAGATAGAGAACGCTGAATTAAAGGAGAGGCTTGGTTTAAACTCAAGAAATTCATCTCTACCAAGCTCTAGGCTCTGTGGACAAAAAATATGAAGAGGGAGAAAAAAAGTGGTAGTTTAACCAAATGAACATAAAAATGGAGAAACTACCGAATGGAATATTATATAAAAGAAAGAAATTGGAAACAAATTTTAGAATTCATAAAAGGCATAAAAGGAATGCATAGTAAAGACGAAAAACGTTTAAGAATATTCATAGAAGCAGTGTGGTATATGGCGCGAAGTGGTTGCCAATGGCGACTTTTGCCGAAAATCTATGGCAATTACAGAAGTATACACAAACGATTTAAGAGATGGTGCGAAAGGGGTATTTGGAAAAATTTATTGGAGTACACAAAACAAGAGCCAGATTTAGAAGCCGTCATAATCGACGGTACGATCATTAGAGCCCATCCATGTTCGGCTGGATATACAAAAGATTCGAAGGATCAAGAGGCTTTAGGGCGAAGTAAAGGTGGCTTTACGACTAAAATTCATGCACTTGTTGATGCATTGGGAAATCCTTTAAAATTTATACTTACTCCTGGCCAGAGGAATGAAATTACACAAGCTGAAGTATTAACAAAAAATGTCTATAACTCCATTGTAGTAGCTGATAAGGGTTATGACAGCAATGCTTTTGTGGTCAGCCTTGAAAACAGGAAATGTGAAATCGTAATTCCATCAAAAAGGAATCGAAAAGTGCAAAGATACTATGATGAGCATATTTATAAAGAACGTCATTTGATTGAGTGCTTTTTCGGTAAAATTAAAAATTTTAGGCACATTTTTTCCAGATTTGACAAGACCGCAGAGGTTTACATGGGATTTCTAAATTTTGTTGGAGCTCTCATATGGCTTCTCTAAAATTTTGTCCACAGAGCCTAGAGAGTTGTACAAAATAAAAAAGGACAAGCCAAAGAGCGACAGAAACGTCGGTGGTCAGGTTGGTCATAAAGGAAGTTTTCGCGCCAAAATGGATGCAGATGAGGTGATAAAAGTAAAGTTGTCATCTACTTGCGAATGTGGAGGAGAGATTGGAATATGTGGGAAACCTTACATTCATCAAAAAGTTGATCTTCCGGAAATCAAGCCTTATGTAGTAGAATATCAATTAGAGCATGGCCGTTGCCGGAGATGCGGGAAAAGAAGAAGCAGTAAGTTACCAGAAGGTGTTACGTCAGATACATTTGGACCAAGGGTTAAGTCAATAATTGCAGCGTTCAGCGGGTTTTACAAAAATTCAAAACGCGAAATAGCGAGTGTCGTAAATGATATCTTCAATTTGAACATAAGCGTCGGTAGCATATCAAATAGTGAACATAGAGTTGCTTCAAAATGCAAAAAAATGTATGAGCAGATCGAACAAGAGATAAGTAGGAGTAAAGTTCTACATATTGATGAAACGAGCCATTATAACAAAGGTAAACTCGCTTGGTGTTGGATGTTTGCAAGCAATACGGCAAGTTTTGTAAAATTTACAGAGTCAAGAGGAATGAAAGTTTTACAAAGTAGTAAATTCTGCAATCGCAATAGCTTATACCAATTCCCATTACACGGCAAACAGATGGACAACAATGGAAGAAAAGCCATAATGAAGTAAGTAAAATAGTTGAGGTATAAATGGCATTAAGATCAAAATTATTGGATGAAAAAGTAGTAGAATCAGCAAAAGAAATGCTGAAGAAAGTAATACCAATTCTCATTGTTGGTCATTCAAATAGGATACATAGCAGAGTTGTTTAATTGTGGAGTAGGTAAGAGAAGTAATAAATTTACACAAAGCACTCTCAAGCAAAGCAATAGTATCGTATATTTTATTGCGCAAAATGTTCTGTTTTACATACAACCAAAGCCTCTCAACTGATTGAGTTCAGGTGAGTATGGTGGTAGGTATATAATCTTAATATTTTTAGGTACCTTTAAACTTTTCGACTTATGCCAACTAGCACAATCCATAACAAGAAAGGCTTCTCGTGGTCCCAAATATTGAGACATTTGCTCAAGAAATATATTCATACAATCAGTGTTGACATTCGGTGCAAACAAGCTAGAATTCTCCCCATTTCTAGGATTAACTGCACTGTAGAGATAAAAATTTTCCCTACCTAATTTTACCTTAACTTTTGTTCTGACGCCTTTTTTAAACCATCCATGCCCGGTCTTTGAATGTGTGCCAAACCGCGATTCATCGAAGAAAAACAGCTCTTTTTCAGGATACTTGCCAATAACTTCGTTGAGATTTTTTTTTGAATTCCTCTTATTTTCTTTTATCTTGTACATTGTGTACTGGTCTTGGTGTAATATAAGAGAATTTCATCTTTTGCATATAGCGGTGTACTGTAGATTTGCTAATATTTAAGCCGAACTTTTCCTGGATTCTTATTCTCATTTCTTTAATGGTAATATTAGGATTTTCTCCTACCCATGCTTCAACTTGCTGTAGTTGAGCCTGATTTAATTTAGTTTTTCTACGCCGTTGTGGAGGAGCAAACAATTTTTCTTCTCTGCCTAATTTCAAGAGTTTTATCCACGAAGTTAGTGCGCTTCTTGAAATGCAATATATTTTTGCTACAGCCGTTATACTATGCTTTTTTGCTGCAATTACAGCATTTAGTTTTTTTGCAACATATGCATTGTTCCTTACTTTCTTCAGCATTTTTTTTGCTGATTTTACTACTTCTTCATCCAATAATTTTGATCTTAGTGCCATTTATACCTCGACTATTTCACTTATTTCATTATGGCTTGTCTTCTATTATTGTCTATCTGTTTGCCGTGTAATGGGAATTGGTATTAGTAGTAACCGACAGGTACGCAGCATACAACTACTTTGCCGATAAAAACAGGCAAATCTGCTGGGCACATTTATCAAGAGATTTTGAAAGGTTAGCGCATAGTTGGAATATTAAAGTCAAAGTTCTGGGCTGTTACTTGAGAAACGTAGCCACTGAATTATTTGCACTGAAAAAAGCTTTACTAAAAAGTGAAATAGATGTTTTAAGATTTGCCAGACGCGCAAGAAAATTGCGAAAGCGTACACGATGTTACTTGAAGCCGTTTACTTGAAGCAATTGGAGCTTCTCGAGTTGCGAAAAATATTTTGAAATCTGAAAGAATGATGTGGAATTTTTTAGATGACTCAGAAAATATTCCATTGACAAATAATCACGCTGAACAACAGATACGACACTATGTCGTTTACCGTAAAAACTCATATTTTACACAATCACAGCAAGGAAACACATTCCTCGAACGGATAATTTCATTATACTTAACATGGAAACAAAAGGGGCTAAACCCTTTCCAAAATCTCCTATCTATTGTTTCTTAAACCACTCTGCTGAACGGATACGGCCAATGGTACTTTATACTCACTTATACTCACTACGTATTTCTGCTGTACTCCTATCGCTTCCCCAAAGCTATCTTTGCTTTAATATATTTTCTTGTTGCAATACTACCCTACTGTTTGTCCTTATTCTTTTTAACTCGAATTAACCATTTTTTTTAGTCTAAATTTTTGGGTGCATTATACTCCAGCGTCATCTACTGCTTCTAAATATACCATTGCTAGACATATACCGCTATGTACTTCTATGGATACTTTATCTCTTAAACTTCGGTTAAAACAAGAATTTTTTCCTGGAAAAGCAAGGTTACTAAGGTACAGTTCCCACTTTAATCCTTTGGTTGATACTTGAGCTCTTGGTATACCAAGTAAGGATATTTTAGTATTTTTTGACAGGTAAGAGAAATGAGTCATACCTCTTTGTAAGGTATAACCTACCATACGAGGTGAAGGCGTGTAAAAAATACTGCCTGTGCTTAAAAAAATGTTAATATTCTGTAGTATATGATCAATTGATCCTCCAGTAATACCTGTGATTATCGACGGCAGCAACTGCATTGTCTTTAAATGCTCTATTGCTTTAGAAAAATCGCAGTAATCTTGATCAGACAGATATATTGCATTTAAACTAGTGCTTAAGTCTGGATTTACACTATCCAAATCTCCTATCACAAGATCAGGTTGTATGTCAATCGATGCAAGTTGATTTGTCCCTCCGTCTACAGCAATAATAGTCATATCTCGTTTAAAAAATGATGCATCAGGTATTTCTCCATTTAACACCACAACAGAACGATATTGTTGTTGTATACTACAGTATAACAGATGGTTATAAAATGCTTCGTGCAGATTTTGTATCGTAGTGACATTTTTGGAGTTTTGGGCTTCTTCGCTGCCTTTACATGTAGGTTGATATATATTAAGATCATTATTATTCTTATTAATATCTTTGCATAATTGAGTGTCAATTTCTGTAACATTAATTTGCTCTTCTACATCAATTTTGATTTCCTCAACATCTTTTAGCATGGCCCTTGATTTCTCTATAGCAGCTCCCTTTACATTATGTGTTAAACAGTGCTGTTACGCCACTAATTCATAAAATTTCTTTAACTGCTCACTCCATAACATCGGTATTTCTCTCAAATCAGCTAACTTCAAATCTCTTGGCTGCCTCACATCTACTATGTCTTCCTTAATTTTTGGAGCCAAGTAATTTAACCTTAAAATCTGTTGTATACGTCTTGTACCTACATTAATTTTGATACTCAGCTCTTTCACACTTCTATATTTTCCTTCCTCCAGTTGTCGTTTCCAAAGATGGGCTCTTACCACTGCTTTCAGTAGTGCATTATTTGTTTTACCTTCTGGCTCTATTACCATACATTTGTTTGCTTTCTTTTTTAACCCCATTGGTATAAATTCTACCTTATCCTCTGAACTCACCTCTATTCCATCTTCTTTTACCATTACTCCCTTTATTAACTTTTTCACTACTTCTTTCTGTTTTCCAGGGCTTAAATTTTTCCATTCTTCCACTTTTTCTTGCCAATTTTTGTATAGATGCTCTGCTCTCTTCATCACTTCTTTTTCCACTTCTCCGGCTATTACATTTCGGTTTCCTGATTCACAACCCTTTCCCCTTAAATGGTTATTGCACACATAATATCGGTACCTTTTATTCTCTTTTTTTGCGTACGTCAGCGTCATATTTGCATTACAGCTCTTGCACTTTATTATCCCCTTTAGCAGCGCTTCCTCGTATTTCGCCTTTCTATATGGCTGATTCTTTATCAATTCCTGCGCTTTTTGCCATTTTTCTTCCTCTATTATTGCTTCATGTTTTCCCTCATATTGCTTCTCATAATGCTTGATTTTCCCCATATATGTCGGATTTGTTATTATTCTTCTTACCGTCGCTTTTTTAAAGATTTCTCCTCCGTCTGATCTTGCTTTCGTTCGGTATCCCTCTCTATTTAACTCCCTTGCCAATTCTGCCATTGATTTCAGCTCCATATACCTCTCAAATATATGTTTCACCGTCTTTGCTTCTTTCTCATTTATTATTAATTCTTTATCTTTTACATCATACCCTAGCGGCAAAGTTCCACCCATCCATAGACCCTCTTCCTTCGATGTTGCTATTTTATTTTTTACTCTCTCTACTATCATTTCTCTTTCTAGTTGTGCTGCTCCTGATAACACTGTTTGTACAAATTTTCCCATTGGCGTATTATTGTCAAATATTTGTGTTACTGCTATAAAATTTACTCGATGCCTCCTAAAAAATGATGTCACTTCTATACTATCTTTTGTTTCCCTTGATAGTCTATCTAATGTATATACTACTACACAATCTACTTCTCCTGCCTTTACATCTTCAAATAATTCCTTTATCGCTGGTCTTTCTAAATTTTTTCCTGAAAAGCCTCCATCATCGTACCTTTTGGGCAATACTACCCACCTTTCTCTGCTTTTTATGTACTTTTCACATGCTACTCGCTGTGCATCCAAACTATTAAACTTTTGTTCTAGCCCATCCTCATTTGATTTTCTCGTATATATCGCACATCTTATTTCTTCACACACTTTTTCTCTCCTTTTCACGCATCCCAAACAATAAAGGTCCGTTATAACTCATTCCCATTATTTTTCCGGCCACTGCCGATAATGACGTATAAAACTCTTCTTTGTAGATCAAACCTGTATTTGTTACCATTACAACGTGGACTTCTTCCCCTCTCTCTAATATCAACTCTGTTCCTGCTACTGGCAGTTTATCACTACTTATTCTTTTTCCCTTCTCTAGCCGATCTGCTAGGCTCTGTGGACAAAATTTTAGAGAAGCCATATGAGAGCTCCAACAAAATTTAGAAATCCCATGTAAACCTCTGCGGTCTTGTCAAATCTGGAAAAAATGCGCCTAAAATTTTTAATTTTACCGAAAAAGCACTCAATCAAATGACGTTCTTTATAAATATGCTCATCATAGTATCTTTGCACTTTTCGATTCCTTTTTGATGGAATTACGATTTCACATTTCCTGTTTTCAAGGCTGACCACAAAAGCATTGCTGTCATAACCCTTATCAGCTACTACAATGGAGTTATAGACATTTTTTGTTAATACTTCAGCTTGTGTAATTTCATTCCTCTGGCCAGGAGTAAGTATAAATTTTAAAGGATTTCCCAATGCATCAACAAGTGCATGAATTTTAGTCGTAAAGCCACCTTTACTTCGCCCTAAAGCCTCTTGATCCTTCGAATCTTTTGTATATCCAGCCGAACATGGATGGGCTCTAATGATCGTACCGTCGATTATGACGGCTTCTAAATCTGGCTCTTGTTTTGTGTACTCCAATAAATTTTTCCAAATACCCCTTTCGCACCATCTCTTAAATCGTTTGTGTATACTTCTGTAATTGCCATAGATTTTCGGCAAAAGTTGCCATTGGCAACCACTTTGCGCCATATACCACACTGCTTCTATGAATATTCTTAAACGTTTTTCGTCTTTACTATGCATTCCTTTTATGCCTTTTATGAATTCTAAAATTTGTTTCCAATTTCTTTCTTTTATATAATATTCCATTCGGTAGTTTCTCCATTTTTATGTTCATTTGGTTAAACTACCACTTTTTTTCTCCCTCTTCATATTTTTTGTCCACAGAGCCTAGGAAATTCACAGCCTTTGCTGGCCTAAATCCAGAACATTATCAATCAGGATCTTCCGTAAGCAAAAAAAGTCGAATATGCAAAATAGGATCTGAGCGCATTCGCAAAGCTCTTTATATGCCAGCTATAGTAGTCAAAAATTTCAACCCTTACTTTCAAAAATTTTGCCAGCGTTTAACAAGCAAAGGAAAGTGTCCAATGGTTATAATTGTCGCATTAATGAGAAAACTAATGCACGTATTTTTTGGAATTCTTAAAAACAATCAACCATTTAATGGTGATTTAGTGAAATAACGTTAACGGTACGTGAGATTGTGTAACGGTTTTGAGTATTCAATATAAAGCACCGTGCTCGGAGTTTTGGTAATATAGTAGATTGTGTATTGTATCGTTTTATTTTGGTTTTAGCAGAGTGCTCGGTAGTGTAACTGTGCTTCTACACAAACTAAAAGCACAGTTACACTAATTTATAGAAGATGTAAGCCTAAATTAAATTTTCTTGTTATTTTTTATTCTTTTTTATCAAATAATTTGTTGACAGCAAGGACAGTATCTTTTTTCTCATTTCTAACCCCATTCTAAAACTCATATACTATCCCTTTTCTTGTTTGCGGACAAGCTCTAACTTCATAAAACTTGCTTTATTGTTGGCAAACACCATCCCAATTTGCCTTTGTTGTAGTGACTGGTTTCATCAATATGCAAAATTTCGCTTGCTTTCATTTCTTCCTCCATAGGCTTCTTTACATTTTGACGAAACCCTTATTGTACACACTACCAACACTTATACTCATGTTAAAGATGTCTTTCATAATATTCGCTATTTCTCGCTTTGAATTCTTATAAAATCCACTTAATGCTGCAACTACTGACTTAACTCTAGGACCAAAGGTATCAGCCTTCTGGTAATTTGCTACTCCTTCTTTTTCCGCATTTACGACAGCGCCCATGCTCTAATTGATACTCAACTACGTAAGGCTTAATTTCTGGCAAATCAACTTTTTGATAGACATATGGTTTTTCTGATTTCTTCACCGCACTCGCATCTATTTGGCAACTCTACCTTCACCACCTCATCTGCTTCCATTTTAGCTCGGCAATTTCCCTTATGTCCACCTATCTTCCTGCCGCCCTCTGACTTATCTTCTGGTGTGTCTTTTTTTATTTTGTACAGCTCTTTTGAACTTGGTAAAGATGAATTCCTTGAGTTTAAGCCAAGTCTCTCTCTTAGTTCAGCATTCTCTATTTCTAAGATTTTATTTTTTTCTTCAAGCTTTCTGCTCTAAGTTTTTACATAACTCTACAATACTGATCAACAATTGAAGCATCTAGCCTTACATTACTATCAACATTTTGTGTTATTACTACTTTAATATATTATGTCAATTATTTTTTATCCTTGCCGCACCTCTGAACGGATACAACTTTTTCCTATTGTCATCCAAGCAGCGTGAGCTATAGCTAAACTGACTTAGATTTACCGACAATTTGAAAAACGACAAATTCGTCATTCCGCTACTAGTTAGCGCCGCGGCGGTATAACGTGTTGCTTGGGTCAGCTATAGAAGGAGTGCGTTGTTATTTAAATAATAGTTATGCAACAGATCTATTGAATTGAGCAGGAGCTCTTATTTGCTTTTTGCGCACTGACTACTTGTGTCTCAGTGCTTGGTGTAATCAATTCCCATCCTTCATTATTTGCTTCACAAGCATTCCAACATTGAGCCAATTCCTTATTATTTTTTACAGAATCTGGCATTTTTTCATTAGGATTTTGTTCTAATGTATGCTTAATTAGAATCTTACAGCAATCTTTGCATTCAATTGACTTATCTGTACCATATAATTTAGTAACACAATCTAAAGCGGTGTTTCCACCGTAGTGTTCATGTGGGCAATCACTTATTCCCGCTTCTATGAGAGCCTTTAACACGTCTGGAGAACGAGCCAAAGCGCAGGCATGTAAATATCCTTTCTCATTTTGCACGTTAGCCCCTGCTTTTATTAAAACTTGCGCTAGATTTGGTAAAGCGCAAGGTTTGTAATTAATAGCAATAGAAAAAAGACTATCTACTGGAAAGCCATCATAGTCTTTCAAATCAAATTTGTGATTAATATCAAAACCTTTTTCTTCCCAAGAAGTGTATAAATATTCATAATCGTTTTTTTTGCTTGAAGTTTGCATTCTACTTTCTAGCCTTTCTTTTATTTTTTCTATTACATTACTAATATCTAAATCGTGATCTTCATTCACTTTATACAACACATTATACAAAACACTATAAAGCAAATTTTCTCTATCCATCATAATTTATACCTTAAAACTATTAATATACACTTATATAGTATATAAACTCTAAATAACATTTTGCAAAATATTAATTATTAGATAACATAATCAAAGTTTTTATCTTACATTCATCATGGTTAGAGCTATACAAATTAAAAAAACTGGAGGACCAGAAGTATTAGAATTTGTAGATAAGAATATAGGTGAGCCAAAAGGCGAAGAAGTCTTAATACGTCATACAACTATCGGCTTAAATCGTTATGATTTAGAGCACAGAAAAGGTACACGCAAAATTAAAAATTTACCATCAGTGCTTGGAGTGGAAGCAGTTGGGGTTATTGAAAAACTTGGTAAAAAAATCAGTGGTGGATTCAAAGTTGGAGACAGAGTTGGATATTGCACAGCTCCTCCAGGGGCATATTGTGAAAAGTGCATTATACACCAGAAATATCTGATAAAAATTCCAGATGACATATCTGATGAAGTTGCTGCTGCAGTGCTGTTTAAAGGTATGACAGCTCACTATTTAGTTAATCAATCTTATAAAGTTAGGCCTGGTGCTTTCGTGCTAGTTCATGGGGCTAATGGTGGTTTAGGACAAATAATATGCCAATGGGCAAAGGATAAAAAAGGTGTAGTGATAGGTTCTGTAAGCTCTGATGAAAAAATGAAGATAGCTTTACAAAGTGGCTGCACATACGCAATAAACTACAATGATAAAGACTTCGTTTCTAAAGTTATGGAGATTACGCAAAACAGAGGAGTAGGTGCAGTGTATGACCCTATAGGTTACGCTACAAGCAAGCTTTCTTTTGAATCTTTAGGCAGGTTCGGCATATACGTTTCCTATGGGCAGATATCAGGTAACGCTCCTATTAGTTTTTCTTTACTTAGTTCACGTTCGTTATTTGCAACTGGAACCTCAATATACCATTATAAGCATGATAGATTCACATTAGTACTTACCGCAATGGAAATCTTCGAGATGATAAGAAAAAAACTTTTAACTGTACGGATCAATAAAAGATATAAATTTGATGAAATAATTCAAGCTCATCGCGATATGGAAAATAGAAAAACGAGTGGGTTAAATATTATCAAAATCTCTTAAATAAATTAGTAATTTAAACTAACCATTCATTAAATCATATCAACTAGAGCTTCACATATTTAATTCTCCTTTTGGGGGAATTAAAAGCATATAGCTAAACTGACTTAGGCTTACCAACAACCGTCATCCCGCTACTTGTTAGCGCCGCGGCGGTATGACGTCTTAGCTATAGATGCTGGTTTGTGTGATTTCAAGAGAAGCTTAGTAGATAAGTTGTGTTTTAAACCAAATTCGGTATTTTAAACTGAACATTTTCAATAATACCACCTGGCATAACTGAAATTTTTACACTCAGGTTTACTTTTAGGTAGTCCATTAATTCATCAACCAATATGTCAGGAGCGGAAGCACCTGCAGTGATTCCTATCTTTTCTACGCCCTGAAACCAGCTTTTATTCACACAGCTGTAATTATCAATCAAGTAGGCTCTTTTTCCTCTGGCAGTGCACAGATCTAATAAGCGGTTTGAATTTGAGCTATTTTTACTTCCTACAACTAACACCATGTCTACAATTTCAGCTAGCTTTTTAACAGCATTTTGTCTGTTTTGCGTTGCATAGCATATGTCCTTTAAATCTGGACCTGTTATGCTTGGAAACCTGAGCTTCAGAGCAACAATAATTTCACGGGTGTCGTCGATGCTTAACGTGGTTTGTGTAACATAAGATAAATTATCTGGATCTTTAACTTTTAAATTGCGTACGTCCTGCACAGTTTGCACTAAAATGATAGGATTATTTACTCTTCCTCTAATTCCCTTAACTTCTGGATGGTTTTCATGCCCAATGAGAATTAGTTCTTTACCACCGTTTTCATACCTTTTTGCCTCTTTATGCACTTTGCTGACTAAAGGACATGTTGCATCAATCACTTGAATACCCTTTCTTTTTGCCTCATCTTCTATATTTTTTGATACTCCGTGCGCGCTGAAGATCAGTATTCCTCCATTATCTTCAATTTCCTCGATACTGTTCACAAAAACCACTCCTTGTCTCTTAAAGTCCTCTACTATATATTTATTGTGAACAATTTCGTGTAGCACATAAACTTGGCACTTGTTTTTGTATTTTTCTAAAGTAATAGCTAATATGTCCACAGCTCTTTTTACCCCGGCACAAAAACCTCGCGGCTCAGCTAAGATAATTTCCATTTTTGTCAAATCAAGTAAATATGCAAGCATTACTTAAAAATAAGCTCCGCTCACTGTGTTTTATAGTACCATTATTTACGTTTTATATAATAATTATTTTTCGCATATTCTCTTTAACATTTGATCAACCTACTACTTCAGAAAATTTTAGAAAAGATAATATAGTACATAAACAACCTGATATTTTAGATAGAAATGGAGTGGTAATAGCAACAAATGTGCCCACAACATCACTATATACAGATGCAACCAAAGTAAAGAATCCGGAAAGTATAGCAGCACAACTGTGTTCTATTTTGAATGATCTTGAATACGAGAATTTATATAGAGTACTTACTTCAAAAAAGAAATTTGCTTGGGTAAAGCGGCACTTAACTCCAAAAGAACTGTTAGCAATAAAAAACGCCGGCGTGCCAGGAATAAACTTCTATAACGATGTAAAACGTATATATCCTCACAGTAATTTATTTTCACACGTGCTTGGTTACACTGACATAGATGGCAACGGTATTGCAGGAGTTGAGGCATATATAAGTAAAAACAAACAACATTCTGTTATCCAAGTACCTGATATACAGTTGTATGAATGTTGCAACTTGAAAGCAATTCCTGCACAGCAATTCCCCACACAACAGATCCAGTGCGTGACACTGGGATCCAGATATAAAAATACTGACAAATTACGTGATGAACAACGGATTCCAGAAACATATGTCAAAAACAATGTTTGTGATGAAATTGCGCATAAAACTGGATTCCAGTGTCAGTGCACTGCAGACCAAGCTTCTGCACAATCTTCTGTCATCCGACAGGGATGGTCACGCTCTGCTGATCAATATGTTCAACTATCCTTAGATACACGAGTGCAAAGCATAGTGCATGAAGAGCTAACTAAAGCTGTAAGCGGATATCAGGCACTTGGCGGAGTAGGAATTGTTTTAAATGTGAGAAATAGTGAAGTCGTCTCGATGGTCAGTCTACCTGATTTTAACCCCAACCTACAGAATAAGGCAGAAGACGTACAAAAGTTTAATCGCGCCAGTCTTGGGGTGTATGAGATGGGGTCGGTATTAAAATTCTTTACAATAGCCGCAGCGCTTGATGCAAACGTTACAAAAACTAGCGATTTATATGACGTATCAACACCAATCACCATTGGAAAGTATAAAATTCAGGATTTTCACAAATCTAAAATTCCAAAAATTACTGTGCAAGATATATTTGTAAAATCATCCAACATTGGTGCAGCAAAAATTGCAGTCAAATTAGGTATTGAAAAACAGGTAGAATACTTTAAAGCTATGAAGCTATTTTCTCCTTTGAAAATAGAAATACCAGAAAAGTCCACACCGATAATCCCGGATAAATGGAGTGAAAACACTTTAATAACAGCATCTTATGGTTATGGCATAGCTGTAACTCCTATACATCTTGCACAAACTGCAGCAGCATTAATCAACAATGGGATATTTCATAACGCAACCTTGATGTTGAATAAAAGAAGTATAGGAGAGCAAATTATCTCAAGAAGAACCTCCAGGGAAATGAGAAAATTATTACGCGCAGCAGTAACAGATGGCACTGGCAGAAAAGCAAAAATAAAGGCATATTCAATAGGAGGAAAAACTGGATCGGCGGAAAAAGTTGTAGATGGTAAATATAGCAAAGATGCAAACATAGCGTCATTTATAGGAGTGCTAACTATGCTTGACCCAAGGTATATAGTGCTAATTGCTATTGATGAACCTCAAGGGATACACCATACCGGGGGAATAATTGCTGCGCCTATAGTAAAGAACATTATAAATAGAATAGCACCTATATTAAATGTTACACCTGAGATGTAAAATTATGATTGCTTTACTATAACTTCAAATCTATCATTGCCAAAATCCTTATTAATATACCAAGAACCATCATCTTTAGTTACAAATTCAAGACCTTTAAGATTTCTTTTCATTGTCTTTCCATTTTGACCATCGATAGCGATATTAATATCGAATGTAATAACGTCTAGATTTATCATAGCTTCTTTCCCGCTGCACGAATTTAGACTGAACTTGCCTAACATGACATCATTAAAACTTACTTCCCCTGTATAGACATCACACTGACCGTCCACACAACACGTAGTCTCAATATAGAAAAGGTCTGACATATAAAACACCTTGCGTTTATAAAAAAAGAGCTAAATATATATAGCTAGTGCAGTCCTACGCCACGCCGCTATAGTCGTAAACCTAGAGCACTTTAGCTATAATACAGCTAGGAATGTAAAATTCAACAGTTAATTGTGTAAGGAAGTCTAAATTACTACATCTTAGAGGAATGGTTGTTTAGTTTTTTTGTTAATCTTTTTTACCATACTGTCAATCATATGCTTTATCCCTTGATATACAGAGTATGTACTTTCGTCACTACGCATATAAGCAGAACAAGAAAATACATTATACTCTTCGTCTTCTATTGATAACCCTGTATCACACTTTATGTGTTCACCACCAAGCTTCTCTATCAACTGTTCTCTGTCATCTCCTATAGTTACCTTAACCTTACTTTCTTCTTTACCTATCTTGCTACTTAAAATTGAAACAATTACGGCAGGAGATATGCATATTGCTCCAATTGGCTTTTTTGTAACAAAAAATTCTGAAACTAATCTTTCAAATTCAGGCATTACTGTCACCATGTCTTTATTTTCAGCTAAGTCAGATAAATTTTTGGCAACCCCGTATCCACCAGGTACAACTAGCATGTCAAAATTTTCAGCTTTGGCTTCTTTTAAGTCATATATTTCGCCTCTTGCGATTCTTGCTGATTCTGCAAGCACATTCCTTTTTTCTTTCACTGCCTCCTTTGTTTTATGATTCATAACTTGTGTGATATTGATATCAGGTGCAAAGCATTTAACATCCACTTCCTGCTGATCAAGCACAAGCAGACTTAAAACAGCTTCTCTTATCTCTGCACCGTCAAGGTGACCACACCCTGATAAAACCACAGCAGCTTTTAATTTTTTTTCACCCATAAAGTACCTTGATTTCATATAATCTAGATATTTTAATACAAATTCTATATTTGGAAAGGGGTATGTTATATCAATTATAATATAATTAATGATTAGTATGTATAATTAGGCATATTTATAATCAACGAAGCTGATTATGGAATCTAGCAATAGTATGTTTTTTGACACTGACTATCCAGAACTAAGAAAAGCTGTTTCAGATATAATAGAAAGTATTGCACAATCCTCACAAGAGGGGAAAAAAGAGTTATTTACAACCCTATCAGAACAAGTTAAAGGGATGAACCTCAAAGATTTAGGTTTAGCGATTAATGACCAAGGCTTGCAAAAGGAGGTAAATAAAGAATTATTTATAAAACTCATTGAAGAAGCACTTAAAGGTTTAACTTCTGAAAATGTTGACTCAAAAATAATAGAAGAGGCGTTAAAATCTGTTAATCAGCAAGCAATAAGTAATGTTATAAATAATAATAAAGGTCCACTGGACAATCTAGTCAATTATTTTAAATCAGCATCTGCAAATAAAAAAATTGGAATAGCTTCTGCTGGAATAGTATTAGGAGTAGCATTTTCTCCGCTTATTGTGCTTGCTACATTAATAGCGCTTGTGGCTATTGGAGCACGTTATATAGGAATAGGGATAGTAAAGGCAGGTGAAAAAATAAAAGAAGGTGCGATTGAAGCAGGAAAAGCAGTGAAAAGTTCATATAAGGATTTAATAGATAAATTACCTGAGGTTCAAAGAAGAGAAAATAATTTTGAAAAGCTAATAAGCAACTTAATGGAAAAGAATCTTGAAGCTGATGAAAGAGAAAGAACAATGCTTAGTAATGAAATAAAAACAATAAAAATGCTTCAGAATCAAGAGCAACTAGCAGCCATAGGACAGTTAATAGGGGAAGATAAGGCTGGTCTTTTGAACAATCTTATGAGCAAGGGTACTAGGCTCTGTGGACAAAATTTTAGAGAAGCCATATGAGAGCTCCAACAAAATTTAGAAATCCCATGTAAACCTCTGCGGTCTTGTCAAATCTGGAAAAAATGCGCCTAAAATTTTTAATTTTACCGAAAAAGCACTCAATCAAATGACGTTCTTTATAAATATGCTCATCATAGTATCTTTGCACTTTTCGATTCCTTTTTGATGGAATTACGATTTCACATTTCCTGTTTTCAAGGCTGACCACAAAAGCATTGCTGTCATAACCCTTATCAGCTACTACAATGGAGTTATAGACATTTTTTGTTAATACTTCAGCTTGTGTAATTTCATTCCTCTGGCCAGGAGTAAGTATAAATTTTAAAGGATTTCCCAATGCATCAACAAGTGCATGAATTTTAGTCGTAAAGCCACCTTTACTTCGCCCTAAAGCCTCTTGATCCTTCGAATCTTTTGTATATCCAGCCGAACATGGATGGGCTCTAATGATCGTACCGTCGATTATGACGGCTTCTAAATCTGGCTCTTGTTTTGTGTACTCCAATAAATTTTTCCAAATACCCCTTTCGCACCATCTCTTAAATCGTTTGTGTATACTTCTGTAATTGCCATAGATTTTCGGCAAAAGTCGCCATTGGCAACCACTTTGCGCCATATACCACACTGCTTCTATGAATATTCTTAAACGTTTTTCGTCTTTACTATGCATTCCTTTTATGCCTTTTATGAATTCTAAAATTTGTTTCCAATTTCTTTCTTTTATATAATATTCCATTCGGTAGTTTCTCCATTTTTATGTTCATTTGGTTAAACTACCACTTTTTTTCTCCCTCTTCATATTTTTTGTCCACAGAGCCTAGTACTCATGAGGAGGATATGGAGAAACTTGTAGGTTTTATGAGCGAATTTCAACCTAAAATTATGGCAATTGGTAGTGACATAAAAGAGGTAGAACAAAAAGTTAATGAGAAAGCTCAGGAAATGAAGCCAGATTCTCAAGTAGATAGTCCAAGTCCTGAACGAGTTAGTGGAGAAGGAATCACAGGACCGAGTTGATGCATTTGAGGAGCGTTTTGACGCAAAAATTACTATTAGAAAGTGGGATTACGCTACTCCTTTCTATCCACTTTCTTGGGCAATCCACTTTCAAATCTAACACACATCTCAGTGATTATAATATCCAATTTTTGATCATGTTGTTCTACAGGTAAATCTTTACAATATTGTTTCTCATAGGCTACACCTATAAATATTTTTCCAAGCGGCCGTAATTTTTTTATCATTGTATCATACCAACCACCGCCAAAACCTAATCTATTAAAATGATCATCAAAAGCAATAACAGGAGTAATGATTGTATCGGGAATTACATCTTCATTTGTTTCGTTCCATTCCTCAAATTTTAGTAACTTATTTTTATTAGGAATTGCTACTTTATAATCTAAATTGAGTAAACTATGCATCAAAGGCATAACATTTATTTCCCCATCCATTGGAATGTAAGCCGCTATTGTTTTGCCTTTAACGTAGCTTAAGTTCTGATTAAAGAAATTAATAAGGGAATTTGCCGCATAATTAGAATAACTTTCATCAATATCTTTTCTTATAGTTCTATATTGCTCTCTTATTTCCTTTTTGTGCTGTTTAATATCTTTGAACATGTTCTATCCATTTCGCAGTGAGCTTTTCTTGTAAACTATTTTGCTTCAAGCGCTCACTTAAAAAATCAAAGTCAACAAGTTCCATATCCTGGTCTTGATTACTGCAACTATAAACAAAACTCTTTTCTCCTGTTTTTGCATTTATATGTTGCTGCACACACTGAGCGCAGATTTCTTTCATCATACACTGCATAGGAGAATTAACTGATGATATTGCTATGTGGCTTGATTTCAGATATGGCTTTAAAATTGTTTTTCTAGCGTCATTTACAGCTTTCATCATTTTATCAGAACCAATAGTGATGATTTTATCTATAGCGTTCAAATTAATACCTAGCTTTCCTTGTTGATAAGAGATTATTGCATCAACTATATTACCATGAAATGATTTATCTTGATCTCTGCTTGTGTCTATCAATCCTTCTTCACATGCCCAAACTACCGCATTTGATGCACGTTCTATCAGTGCTCGTTTAAATACATCACTTAATTTCTTATAGCCAGCAAAGTACAAAACCTTGTTATTATTTTCAAGACATGCCTTCCCTATCGAAAATAACACTGCATTTCCAACTCCACCACCAATTAGCATTATATTCTTCATGTGCTATTTTAACTGCATTTGTTCAAATTTTTTGAAATTTTATAGAACAAAGGCACACAAAGACAGAGACAAGGACACTCTCTGACTTCAACTATACCGATAACTGACAGCTGCATTTTTACGCATATCATCTAATAACAAGTTGCTTTGTATCATAATCTTTTGTTGGTACATTTCCTGTTTAACTTTTTCTATATCTACTGCATTACTCTTGATATCACACAACATCATCAGCTTTGCAGCGCCATTTTCTCTTAATTCTACTATTTCATTCACACTTGTTTTACTAAATAAAATCTGTAAATCAGGATTTAAATCTTGCATTTTTATTTCAAACTCTTTTACATTTGGCAACTTAAAATCATCTGCTAATTTGTCAAAATTTAAACAATTGACCTTTTGCTCTTTAAAATTATCCAATAAACTTTCTGAACCCTCAACCACAACCTGTTTTAATTTTAAAGTGCTTTCCAGCAGTGCATGATTAAGTTGTACTTTATCTATTACTTTTATAACAGAGTAACCTTCACTGAAACTGAATGGACCTGCTATGTCGCTGATTTCTAATCCTTCTAAAACGCTCTTGAGTTTGCCTTTCAACTGACTTAAATTAACTGTTGCTTTACGCATCTTTATTGGAGATTCTGGGTTATTACTATTGCGTAATTTTTTTACTAGATCTTCAGCTATACCATAAACGTCCTTGTCTTTTTGATCAGGAATTATAAACTCTTGGAACGTGATAAGATAATCTGGCTTTTCTGTTTGCCTTTTTACATCATCTACTTCTTTATCGCTTATATTAATAAATGGCACAATTCTTACTTCAATAATTTTGCTCCATAGTAACTGACATTTTATTTGTTTTCTTAAAATACTAAGATCTATATTATGCTTCTCTATGTATTGATCAACTTCATTAGCCTTAAGTTTAAAACTTTGGGTTAAAAATAACATGACAGCATTATCTAACTCCTCGTTGCTCAATTTTATATTCAGCCTCTGCGCTTCATTGATAATGATAATTTCGTCTATTAGCTCCCTAAGAATTTGAGGCTTTGCTTCTTTTTGATTAACACTTTGAGTGCCAAACAATGAATTTATAAAGTTGATGCGTTTTTTGATATCTAAATTTGAAATTGGCTCACCATTTACATCTGCAACAATTTCAATCTCGGTTGCAAGCAACCTAAGTGGCAACACTATCAACAGTAAAATTAGTATTTTATACATACAAGTAAAGTTGTTTAGTTAATAACCAATTCTATAATAAATACTGAGTCAATGCTAGCCAACTTTTTAATAGTGATCTCAGTGACAATGGAAACAAAAACCATTGCAACAAAATCAGGTAAACAGGCTAAAAACGTGCTAATATAGCGAACTTAGACCGTGCTCAAAACAGTATACGGAAGGAGAGGGATTCGAACCCTCGATACGACTTTTGGGTCGTATAACGGTTTAGCAAACCGCCGCCTTCAGCCGCTCGGCCACCCTTCCAAATTTAGAAATTTATCATCTAAAGATTATATAATACCAAGACCTCTACCGCCTGTCTAATGCTTTTAACAGCAACATTTTTCCGAACAACTGTAATTTTTAGATCTGTGGTACAAAAATCTATAGCTAACCCAAGAAAGGTTTCCCTACGTCATACCGCGATTCATTCCATAGCTGTACGAACGTTGTCTAGCAGGATGGTGTCATCCCAGCGCCCCTATGATGTCATCCCAGTGCTTGACACTGGGATCCAGGAATTTTGATTGGGCACTAAGTTGGTAAGCATAAAAGTGGCTGATCTTATGTTAAAACACAACGTTCTTGATGAGATTACGGCAAGGCTGGATTCCAGTGTCAAGCACTGGGATGACACCATTTGCTGTGCAGTTTACCTTCAAGAATGAATGTTCGTACAGTTGTGCGCGGTATAGATTCCGCTAACAAGTAGCGGAATGACGAATTTGTTGTTTTTCAAATTGTAGGCAAACCTAAGCCACTTTAGCTATAAATCAACGTAAACTAATTTCCGCTTTTTTCAATGATTTTCTTTGCTTCTTCTATACCAACCCATTCTCCAACTGTTACCGTTTTTCCCTTTTCTAGATCTTTATAATGAGAAAAGAAATGAGCAATTTTATCTAGTAGGTTTTTAGATAAGTCAGAATAGTTCTTGATATTGTCATAATAGCTATCAACACTGGAAACAGGCACTGCTAATATTTTCTCATCTTCTCCTTTTTCATCTTTAGTGAGTAATGCGCCTATTGGACGCACCGATATTAAAACACTAGATGCTAAGGGAAATTGAGTTAGCACCAAAACATCCACAGGATCACCATCACCTGCGCAGGTATTTGGTATAAACCCATAATTGCAAGGATAAGTCATTGAGGTAGACAAAAATCTGTCAACTTGTAACAACCCAAGCTCTTTATTAAATTCATACTTTACAGGCTCAGCATTTGCACTTATTTCAATTACCACATTCACCGCATTTGGTCCCGCTGTTATTTTACTTAAATCCATAAATTACCTTCTTAACTTAAGAATAAGCATTATACAATATGTACTTTTAAGTTGCTAGATTTATGTAGTTCTAAGCTTGTTTTGCATGGGGCGGTTCTAATTTTTTATTCTGCACATCATCGACTGTTGAAAGTGGTGGTTCCTGTGGTGATTTCAATAGTTGAAATAAAGCATATACTACTACAATAGTCAGCACAGCAGCAATTATTAGATTAGTTTGTGGCAAAATATTTTTCATTGAGTTGAACAATTTTTGCTCCATAAGGAAATAATCAGCAACATATAACCCAACAGACAATACAAACATACCTAAAATAAGTTTACAGACTGTGTTTTTATGATTTTTCTTGCTGAGTATGAAATTTGGCCTACATTTATTCTCTTCCTGTGGTACTGAGTAGTATATATTTTTAGGGCTTGTTACTAATTGTTCAAATTCATCACTATTTTGGTTTTTTAACAGTTGCTCTAGGGTGTTTTTTGTATTTATAGGATATATTAATCCATCTATTTTGAATTCTTTCTCTTGTCGATCCACATTCTCATGGTTGATTGTATATTTGATGGTTCCATCTCTACTTGATAGCTCGATGCTATGGTGTAGTCTAGCAGCTAGGAGCATTATATAGCTCTCTATTAACTGATTCTCACATATCTCTAGTACTTCTCTTCTTACTGTTTTGTTAGATGGTGAAAGTTCTTTATAGTGACTACCCAAAGACAAGAGCAATGCTACATCTTTATCTACCTTTATATCTTGATGAATAGAATAATAGAAGTCAATAATGCACTTATTTAATGCAAATTCTCTGTCATATTTGTTGTTTAATATATTTTCTTCACTTAACAACCTTCTAACATCAATAAGTACCTTATCTTCAAAATCTTCTTCTGTTTTAAATATTGGTTCTCTCTTTGGATTTGCTAAGATGTTAAGTAAATCTAATTTCCTTCCATCTACCACTTCATTTACATCTTTACCTAACTTAGACTCCTTTTTACCTAACTTAGACTCCTTAATAACTTTATATATTTCATCTATGACATCTTTAGTATTCAGATTATTGTTTTCACTTAGAATTCGATAAGCTTGAGCATAAATTAAAAACAGCCCTTGTAGACTAAATTTTAAGTTAAAATAGTAATCTAATTGTTCATCTTGCTTCTGTATGAATGCAGAAAGACCTATATGATTTCTGTGGTCCATGCAACAATCTAAGTTAGCATGTTGAAAGCTACCTAAGAAAATAAACAAAGCCTCTAATAAATTACCCTTACCAACAATTTTTATTAATTCTTCAACTTCCTTAACCATTGCTAAAACCTATAATGTTCTACTTTATAGTATAAGCGATATAGGGTAAAATAGCAATAAATATTATTGTACGTTTACATTCTGCATCAAAGAATTAAGCATTTTAGTTAAGAACATATCCATCCACCGCCAATTACTTGCTCATCTTTATACGCTACACAGGCTTGACCTGGACTGATGCCAAAGTAATCGTCGTTTAAAATGACACAGGCTTTATTTTTTTCGTCAGTTGAATGTATTGTTGCTAAACTTCCCGCATGTGATGACCTCAGCTTCACAGTTACTTCCATACCTTCCTTTGGTTGTTCTAACCAATTTAACTCTTTGATCAATATTTTTTTTTGCATTAATGCGTTGATCGGACCTACTATAACCTCATTATTCTCTGTATTAATTTTTATCACGTAAAGAGGTTCACTGTACCCAACACCTAAGCCTTTTCTTTGCCCTACTGTAAAATTTACTATGCCACTGTGCTCACCTAGCACTTTTCCATTCACATCCACAATTTTACCTTTCTGTACAGATTGTGGAGCTAATTTAGCTATTGTTTTACTATAGCTTTCGGAAACAAAGCATATATCTTGACTGTCTGGCTTTTCAGAAATTTGTAAACTGAAATATTTTGCTAATTTTCTTATATCACTTTTATAGAACCCACCTAGCGGAAATCGCAAAAGCTTTAACTGCTCTTGAGTTGTAGCAAACAAAAAATAACTTTGATCTTTACTTTTATCAATGCTTCTGCACAACTTTACCTCACCATTTTTTTCTAACCTTCTCACGTAATGTCCTGTTACGAGCACATCCGCACCAAGATTTTTTGTAACTTGCAATAGATCACGAAATTTTACCGTTTGGTTACATCTCACGCATGGTATGGGAGTTTCCCCACGCATATAGGTACTTGCAAAATCCTCTATTACTTCCTTTTTGAATATTTCCTCGTAGTTTAAAATATAGTGAGGAAAGCCAACACTTTCAGCCACGCGCTTAGCGTCGTAAATATCCTGTCCAGCACAACATGCACCTTTTCTTGCGTTAGCATTACCATCGGTGCCATAGAGTTGAAGAGTCACACCTATCACCTGGTACCCAAGGTTATGTAGCAGTGTTGCAGCAACCGAGCTATCAACTCCCCCGGACATTGCAACAACAGCCTTAGTCTGGTGCGGAGCTTTATCTTTTAGCAGAGGTTCAATTTCAAATTCTTTTAGCATAATCGCCTTAATTTATAAACGCAAATCTTGTGTCATTCCAACATACAACTGTGCAAACGTTTTGATTTGGGGGCAATTTACATAGTAGATAATGTCATGAAAGTAGCTGACACTGGAATCTAGCTTCTATTACACAAATTCATTAAAACAGCATATTTATTTGTAATCAAGTTTCCTGGATCCCAGTGTTAGCCACTCGGATGATACCCTTTCCTGCTGGAAGTTGCCTTCAAATTACTTGGTGCGTGACACTGGGATCTCATTTATATTACATAATTCCATCAAAACAATTCGATAAACTACCTTCAAAAACAATTTAATCTTGCTTGAATAAAACATGGCCAAAATAATCCATGTTTTCAAGCACTTTTCCACTACCCAAGGCAACACAACAAAGTGGGTCATCTGCAACACGAACTGGTAGTTTTGTTGTTTCACTGATAACTTTGCCCAAGTTACGCAATAATCCACCACCACCAGATAAAATTATTCCTCTATCGACTATATCAGAGGAAAGTTCAGGTGGAGTGCTCTCCAGTGCAGTCCTAATAGCAGAAATTATCTGATGTACAGGCTCTATTAAACTCTCTGCAACTTGATATTCTGATAAAAGCATTTCTTTTGGCATGCCACTCACTAAATCCCTGCCTTTAATTATCATTCCCTCTTTGTTATTTTCACCTGGCAGACTTGCTGAACCTACGTTTTTCTTAATTTTTTCAGCAGTTGTTTCACCGATTAATAACTTATGATTTTCACGAATATACGATTTTATTGCTTCATCCATAATATCGCCACCTACTCTGGCAGAACGTGAATAAACAATTCCGCCTAAAGAAATAATTGCAACTTCAGTTGTACCGCCTCCTATATCAACAATCATAGAACCCTCAGGTTCAGTAACCGGGAGCCCAGCTCCGATTGCTGCAGCCATTGGTTCTTCAATCAAAAATACTTCATTTGCACCAGCACTTTCTGCTGCATCTTGTATAGCACGCCTTTCAACTGGCGTGGATCCAGATGGAACGCATATGATAATATTAGGTTTATTAACAGTGAATTTTGTGTTTGCACTGCGTATGAAATATTTTAGCATTTCTTCCGCACTTTTAAAATCAGCAATAACTCCATCCTTTAAGGGCCTTATCGCCTCTATTTCTCCAGGCGTTTTTCCAAGCATCATTTTAGCTTTTTTACCAAAAGCGTAAGGAACGTAGCTTCCTTTTTCTTTTACTCTTGCTACAACTGAAGGCTCATCAAGCACGATTCCCTGATTTTTCTGATAAACTAAAGTGTTTGCAGTACCAAGGTCTATGGCAATATCGCTAGCAAACAAACCTTTGAAAGTAAAAAGGCTATAAAACTTTCCGGTCAATTTTCGAACAAAACTCATATACAACCCAAGAAAATCATTTATTGAGACAAATTATACTTTTCAGATAGGTAGTAAGTAACACACTCAACGTCTAAACCCTTGCCTGTTACTTTTTTTAGCAGTTCCAGGCCACACTTTGCACTGTATATATTTTGAGATAACCAACTGATAAGTAAACTAAAATCTCCTTTTATTATAGCACTGAATGATTCGTAATGATTCTTTTTAACGAAAGAGAAAATCTGCACAGCAGCAATTAAAGCAATAATTTTTATAGGAAAGTAGCCCATAACACCGCTTGCCCAATATTCATCTTGAAAATAAGTGTCCAGCTCATTTTTAGCTTTTACTGGAATTTTATAGTGCTTCATACCTTCCAGCCACGCATCGTGCAGATCCTTAACTTCCAGTGTACCATTTATTATATCCTGTTCTAACTTAGTTCTCAACATAATATGAGCTAACAGACTAAATTCATCTGCATTTTTTAAAAAAGAAGAAAGGTTTATTTCATTGAAAACCAAGTGCAAATTTTCAACACTGCTATTAGTTTTGCCTTTTATAGCAAACTTCTCTTTTATGTGTGGTTGAATGAACTCAATAAATTCTCTGGATGTTCCAATCATCCTTTCCATGAATAACCCTTGAGTTTCATACATAACATGTCTCATAATTGGGCTACTTATAGAATTTTGCGCTAAACATTTTTGATAAATTGCATAACCACTATGCCGTAAAAGTGAAAATAAACCATAACAAAAATCAGATTCATCATAATCTATAGGGTAGTAATAAGAAGTACGAATCTCATTTAGTGCAATACCCATTTGCTGTAAACATAATGAGCCAAGTTCAATCTGTTTCTGAGTAGCAACTTTTTGTATATTAGTAACCTTATCCTTTTTCTGCTTTTCAATTATTTTATCTACATTTTCGCTAAAAAATTTGCCTACCTTGGGGAATACTTCCCTTATATTCTTTTCTGTGATATCAGAGTCATAGTCAGCAAGCAGTGAGTCGTATTTTGAGCATTTTAATTGCTGCGATTTTATAGAAGCTACTTCGCGAATGAGTGTGATTAAATCAGTAAAACGTTCTTTTAGTTTTTCTAAGTTACTGGTTTCAGAATGAGATAGCTTCCATAAATTTTGGCATTCAACCTTAGCTTTGGATAAAGACTTTACTAAATCAATAGGAACAGCACTGTTGCTTTTATGTATTCTCTCTATTAACTTTAGCTGCTGAGTATTTGCACTTTTTTTGTTACCAAGAGCATCTGCTAATGATTCTTTTATTGCGTCATGAGAGATAATTTCATGTCTGATTTCTTCTAGAAGACTCATTTGTTCAACTTTGTCCTCTATATTCAATTGGCTTTGGTTTAGTACTTTTAGCGTATTTTCGATATTCTTTACCCTATATAATACTTCCTCTAAAAACTTATAAGATTTCATATTTGTTCATTGTTTTAGAAAACATCTGTTTAATATCGTAATAGATTAATAATAAAGTTAAAAGTATATTTGCTTAAAGTACAATAAAAAATTGTACTTTTTATTCCTTTATTAGATTTTTCTACTCAGAGTCCAGCATATTATAAGAAAATTAATTGTAAGGTTGTAGAAAAAGTATTTAGTATTTTATTTCTCTTGACTATATTACAATATGGAGAGATATTAGCTACTGAAATTAAAGTTACGCACTATTTAAAATTTATGGAGGTTTAGTAATGTGGAGTAGACTGGTTATAATGTGCTGTTTTTGTTTATTACTTACTGGTGTAAGTTCTTGCCCAAAAAAAGGAGCAAATACAACAAATAAAATAAATTCTGTTGTTAAGCAGATAGGTGATAAAAGAGTTTTCTTTGGTTATGATGAATCTAATATTACTGAAGTAAGTGCAGATGCATTACTTGACGTAATGGAGGTGTTACAAGATAACCCTGACGCGGAGGTTACTTTGACTGGTCATACTGACAACCGTGGTTCTCATGAATATAATCTTGCGCTAGGCGCTAGAAGGGCAGATGCAGCTAAAAAATTTATGGTTAGTTGTACACCCTACATAGAAAACAGAATAAAAACTGCTTCTAAAGGTGAAACTGAGCCTTTGGTTAATGTAAAAGATGATTCTAGAAATTCTAAATATGAAAAAGAGCATGCTAAAAATCGTAGAGTGGAATTTTCATTTTCTGGAATAAAGAAGTAGTTTCTTGCATTAAAACCTGGATCCCAGTGTCAAGCACTGGGATGACATAAAGAAAGGGCACTGGGGTAGACAAAAAAGGACAAACTTGTCATGTTTTGTTGCTTGTTAGCGGGATCTATATATACCACAAATAAGTCGCGGTATGACGTAAGAGATCTGACCTATCTGGCCATCAAGAGACATAATGGAATTAGAGTTATTATTTCAAAATGTGGTTAATAGTTTTGCTTTCTATAACAATCAAGTTGCAGTTGCAGTATCAGGTGGTGTAGATAGTATAGTCTTACTGCACTTAATGACTAACTGGGCAAAAAAAAACAAGCTTTCACTTCCTATAGCATTAACAGTAAATCATGGATTACGTCCAGAGTCTCAAAAAGAAGCTGATTTTGTTGTAAGTTATGCAAAGGAACTTGGAGCAAAGGAATCGTTCATATTAAATTGGGAAAAGCAAAATATTAAAGGCAATATTCAGTTACAGGCACGAAAAGCACGGTATAAGTTACTAGCAGAGTGGTGTAAAAACAATAATGTTAAATGTTTGCTCGTCGCTCATCACAAAGATGATCAAGCAGAAACGTTCTTGTTAAGATTAGAGCGAGGTAGTGGCGTAGATGGATTATCATCAATGGACTACAAGTCTTTCCTAAATGGTATTTATATATTTAGGCCATTGTTAAATTTTAGTCGTAGTGAAATAGAAAAGTACGCTAAGCTTCACCAATTAAAATGGATCGAAGATAGAAGCAACTATAACTTAAAATACAGGCGAACTTTATACCGTAGCTTACTTAAAGCAAGTGACAATCAAGAGATTTTAACAGAGCGAATATGCCTCACAGCCCTTCATATGAAAAGAGCTGCAAAAGCGTTGATGCACTACACACGCCTTGCGTTTAATGACTGCGTTAATGTGCATGATCTTGGTTATATTGAAATTAAACTAAGTGAATTTTATCAATTGCCAGAGGAAATAGCCTTGAGGCTTCTTCTTTACTCTATAATGGCAATTGCCAGTAAACACTATAAACCAAGGTATAATAGCCTTATCGTAATATTTAATAAAATATTGCAAAAGGATAGTAATGTTAACTGTACACTTTCTGGGTGCAAAATAAGAAAGTATGGAGAAAATATCTTGATAATTAGAGAATCGTCAAAGATACAAGAAATTACCGTAAACCTACCTTTAAATGAACCTACTCAATGGGATAACAGATTTAGCTGCACAATACTCGGAAATCAAGAGTGTTCAGTTATCATCGCTCCATTAAAAAAAACACAAAAAGTTCCTGAATTTCTGAAGGATTACATCTGCTGCCCTGAAGTTTTCTATTCTTTGCCTGTAGTGCTAAAAGATGGAAAGGTGCTTGCTTATCCTGATGTAAATTATAACGGAAAAAATACCAATGACGATAAGGCTCAATGCATTATTAATAGCACAATAAAACAAAATTTGGTAAGCTTGATTAGTATTTAGTTAGAAATAGAAATGAAAAAATTTTTAGAAGGCTTATTGATCTGGTTAGTAATTATTGTTCTTATTTCAGTTGCTTATATTCAGTTCAGCGGAAATGTAGGTAAAAGTAAAACAATTATACCTTTTTCGGAATTTTTAACTAGACTAGAAGACAATGATGTAGAAAATATTGTCATAAAAAACCAGAGCATTGAAGGCAAGTTCAGGGATGGTTCAAGTTTCAATTCAAACGGTGTCATATATAGCGACCTAATAAAAAATTTACATGATAGAAAAGTGAGATTCTCCTTTTCAACTGGAGATTCTGCCATGAGCGTAATTGGTGGATTACTTATCTCATGGGTCCCAACATTTATCTTTATTGGCTTTTTGCTATTCTTTCTTAAACAAACACAAGCAGGGGGCAACAGAACTATAAGCTTTGGCAAGTCAAGGGCTAGACTCATGACTAGTGGAAAAAAAGTAACATTTGATGATGTTGCCGGAATTGATGAAGCAAAAGAAGAGCTAGTAGAGATTGTTGATTTTCTTAAACAAAGGCAAAAATTTCAAATATTAGGTGGAAAAATACCAAAAGGGTGCCTTTTAATTGGCTCTCCTGGAACTGGTAAAACTTTACTTGCTCGTGCAATTGCAGGAGAAGCTAATGTGCCATTCTTTAGCATTTCTGGATCTGATTTTGTTGAAATGTTTGTGGGTGTTGGTGCAAGTCGTGTTCGTGATATGTTTGATCAAGGCAAGAAAAATGCTCCTTGTATAATTTTTATAGATGAAATAGATGCGGTGGGTAGACATCGTGGCATTGGTCTTGGTGGCGGCAATGATGAAAGAGAACAAACATTAAATCAGTTATTAGTTGAGATGGATGGCTTTGAGTCTAATGAAGGTGTAATAATAATTGCTGCGACTAACCGTCCGGATGTCTTAGATCCAGCACTGCTTAGACCTGGTCGTTTTGACCGACA
The DNA here is from genome assembly GCF_977011065.1 of Wolbachia endosymbiont of Dactylopius coccus. Classification (NCBI taxonomy): domain Bacteria; kingdom Pseudomonadati; phylum Pseudomonadota; class Alphaproteobacteria; order Rickettsiales; family Anaplasmataceae; genus Wolbachia; species Wolbachia endosymbiont of Dactylopius coccus. Next base: position 144,329 of record NZ_OZ347065.1, read on the forward strand.
GATTACTATTTCTTTACCCGATATAAATGGGCGTGAAAAAATATTAAATACTCATATAAAGAAAATATCAATAGCACCAGATGTAAACGTGAAAACAGTTGCAAGAGGAACACCAGGCTTTTCTGGAGCTGATTTAGCAAATTTAGTGAACGAATCTGCACTTATTGCTGCAAGAAGAAACAAGAAGATTGTTACCATGGACGATTTTGAATATGCACGTGATAAAGTGATGATGGGCGTAGAAAGGCGATCTCTCATTATGACAGAAGAGGAAAAGAGACTGACTGCATACCATGAAGCTGGTCATGCAGTAGTTGCTATCAACATGCCTGCCTCTGACCCGATACACAAAGCAACTATTATTCCAAGGGGTAGAGCCCTAGGTTTAGTGATGAGACTACCAGAAACAGATAGAGTGTCCCTCACAAGAGAAAAGATGCTAGCAGATATAACTGTTGCAATGGGTGGACGTGTGGCAGAAGAGCTAATTTTTGGCTATGATAAAGTCACAAGCGGTGCATCTTCGGATATAAAACAAGCATCAGATTTATCACGTTCTATGGTAACAAAATGGGGAATGAGCGACAAAATAGGTCCGATCTATCACAATCGCGAACAAACCATGCATGGTTCTGACATAATTTCTGAAGATACGTTAAAACTTATAGATGAAGAAGTGAAGAAAGTTGTGTCTTCTTGCTATGAAAAAGCAAAAGAGATTTTGACCAAGCATAAGAAAGGCTTAGATCTCATTGCCGAAAATCTACTGGAGTTTGAAACTTTAACAGGAGATGAAATAAAGGACATATTAAGCGGAAAAAAAATTGTTAGAGAGGAAAATGAGAAGAATGAGAAAATAAAAAAATCCTCTCTCTATTAAATTTGGCCTTGTTTAACTGCCAAATGAAAGTTTTTAGTTGCAGTAATGGCGTCATCAGGTAGCTATCTGACTCACAGAAACGGAGCTAAAATTCCTTGACAAACTTCGCCAGCCCCCTTATCATAGAAGTGAAGCTATTTATTTATCTTCGCAATCTGTGCAGGTTAATGACAAAAAACTTAGGGTATTTGGCGTCTCATGTTTAATTTTTCGCACTACGTGCATCGCATGTCTTTAAAAATTTCTAGGTTTTTACCTATATAAGCCGAAACGCGCTTACAAAGCGTTTAAGACAGCAAAAAATGTCAAATTGACAAGGGAGAATTTGAATACTAGCTACCCTAGGGTTTCTTTGCCTTTTTTCCTACTTAGTAAATTTCTTAACGTTTACAATTTTGTTATAAAAGTAGCTAAATTGGGATGTTGAGGATAAAAAACGCCAATTTATAAAGTTAATATAGGTAATTAGCCAACTATGGGGTTCTTTTTGCCTTTTTTTCATTTGGTAAATTTCTTAACGTTTGTAGCTAAAAGAGCCCAAGAGAGGTGTCATTCCAGTACCCCTGTGATGTCATTCCAGTGCTTGACACTGGAATCCAGCCTTTATTATGCAGCCACTTGGTTGAAATTAAGTCTTCTGGATCCCAGTGTCAAGCACTGGAATGACATCATCATAAAGGAACCAGTGTCAGCTACTTGAATGACAGGAGAAGGGGCTACTTATACCAATTCCCATTACACGGGAAACAGATGGACAACAATGGAAGAAAAGCCATAATGAAGTAAGTAAAATAGTTGAGGTATAAATGGCATTAAGATCAAAATTATTGGATGAAAAAGTGAGCAAAAGAAATGCTGAAGAAAGTAAGGAATAATGCATATGTTTCGAAAAAATTAAATGCTGTAATTGCAGCAAAAAAGTACAGTATAACGGCTGTAGCAAAAATATATTGCATTTCAAGAAGTGCACTAACTTCGTGGGTAAAACTCTTGAAATTTGGCAGAGAAGAAAAACTGTTTGCTCCTCCCCAACGTCGTAGAAAAACTAAATTAAATCATGCTCAACTACAGCAAATTGAAGCATGGGTAGAAGAAAATCCTAATGTTACCATTAAAGAAATGAGAATAAGAATCCAGGAAAAGTTCGGCTTAAATATCAGCAAATCAACAGTACACCGCCATATGCAAAAGATGAAATTCTCATATATTACACCAAGACCGGTTCATAATGTACAAGATAGAGGTAAACAAGAGGAATTCAAAAAAAAATCTCAATGGAGCTATTAGTAAGTATCCAGAAAAAGAGCTATTTTTCTTTGATGAATCCAGGTTTGGCACACATTCAAAGACCGGGCATGGATGGTTTAAAAAAGGCGTCAGAACAAAAGTTAAGGTAAAATTAGGTAGGGAAAATTTTTATCTCTACAGTGCAGTTAATCCTAGGCTCTGTGGACAAAATTTTAGAGAAGCCATATGAGAGCTCCAACAAAATTTAGAAATCCCATGTAAACCTCTGCGGTCTTGTCAAATCTGGAAAAAATGCGCCTAAAATTTTTAATTTTACCGAAAAAGCACTCAATCAAATGACGTTCTTTATAAATATGCTCATCATAGTATCTTTGCACTTTTCGATTCCTTTTTGATGGAATTACGATTTCACATTTCCTGTTTTCAAGGCTGACCACAAAAGCATTGCTGTCATAACCCTTATCAGCTACTACAATGGAGTTATAGACATTTTTTGTTAATACTTCAGCTTGTGTAATTTCATTCCTCTGGCCAGGAGTAAGTATAAATTTTAAAGGATTTCCCAATGCATCAACAAGTGCATGAATTTTAGTCGTAAAGCCACCTTTACTTCGCCCTAAAGCCTCTTGATCCTTCGAATCTTTTGTATATCCAGCCGAACATGGATGGGCTCTAATGATCGTACCGTCGATTATGACGGCTTCTAAATCTGGCTCTTGTTTTGTGTACTCCAATAAATTTTTCCAAATACCCCTTTCGCACCATCTCTTAAATCGTTTGTGTATACTTCTGTAATTGCCATAGATTTTCGGCAAAAGTCGCTATTGGCAACCACTTCGCGCCATATACCACACTGCTTCTATGAATATTCTTAAACGTTTTTCGTCTTTACTATGCATTCCTTTTATGCCTTTTATGAATTCTAAAATTTGTTTCCAATTTCTTTCTTTTATATAATATTCCATTCGGTAGTTTCTCCATTTTTATGTTCATTTGGTTAAACTGCCACTTTTTTTCTCCCTCTTCATATTTTTTGTCCACAGAGCCTAGAAATGGGGAGAATTCTAGCTTGTTTGCACCGAATGTCAACACTGATTGTATGAATATATTTCTTGAGCAAATGTCTCAATATTTGGGACCACGAGAAGCCTTTCTTGTTATGGATTGTGCTAGTTGGCATAAGTCGAAAAGTTTAAAGGTACCTAAAAATATTGAGATTATATACCTACCACCATACTCACCTGAACTCAATCCAGTTGAGAGGCTTTGGTTGTATGTAAAACAGAACATTTTGCGCAATAAAATATACGATACTATTGCTTTGCTTGAGAGTGCTTTGTGTAAATTTATTACTTCTCTTACCTACTCCACAATTAAACAACTCTGCTATGTATCCTATTTGAATGACCAACAATGAGAATTGGTATTAGATGACAGAAGAATGGGACAACAGGAACGGAGTGTGACGGACTTAAATCACAATTATCAGCTGTTACAAAAAACGCCAAAAATAATTGCCTTTTAGTTTGGGTTATGCAAGAAATCTAATAATTTCACTATACACTTGATTATCATTTTTTGTTTCAATTTCAGTGATGACATGGCACCTAACGGGCTCTTTTATGGCTATTTCCTGAAATCCTTTTCTGACCTTATTGTAAAAATTAACATCCATTTCTTCATATTTATTCTTGTCTTTTGCTCTATTTAACCCAACTTTAACATCAATATCTAGAATAAATGTAATATCTGGATATCTAACTCCAGCCAACCTGTGCAAATCTTCTATTAGTTTTAAATCAACTCCAAACCCATATCCTTGGTATGCAATGGTTGAATCAATAAACCGATCACAAATCACTATTTTCCCTTCTGCAAGAGCTGGTAATATTAATTTTTTCATATGTTCGTGCCTCATCGAGATAAGTAGCAAGAGTTCAGAAATAGGATCAATATTATTTGTTAACAACACTCCTCTTATCTTTTCTGCAAAATCAGTGCCACCTGGTTCTCGAGTCGACACTACATTATTTTCGCCGTGAATTTGCTTAAAATGATTTGCAAGTAGCTTAGATTGTGTTGTTTTACCAGAGCCGTCTATTCCTTCGAAAGTTATGAACATAAGTTTTATAATACTAAAAAAGAATATGCAAACAGTATACATAGAAACCGTTTGACATTTAAATAATAAGACCGTAAATTACATACGGTATAATAATAGTCTATGGTTGCTCTGAATACTCCTAAAGTCGATTTTAGTTTTACTGCAAAAGATTTTAATCTTTTGGGAGTAGACAATAAATACTATACATTAAGTGACTGTTGTGGAAAAAATGGTCTTATTGTAATGTTTATATGCAATCACTGTCCTTACGTTCAGTCAATTATTAGCAATCTGGTAAGCGATGTTGATCAATTGAAAAAAGATTATCAGGTGAATACCGTTGCAATAATGTCAAATGATGTAAATGAATATCCAGAAGATTCCTTTGAAAATATGATTAATTTTGCCAAGGAAAATAAGTTTACATTTCCATATTTAATTGATAGTGCACAGAAAATAGCTAAAGAGTATGGTGCTGTTTGTACTCCTGACTTTTTTGGTTTTAATGCTAATTTAAAACTTTGCTATCGTGGACGTTTTAACGACGCAAAAAAAGAAAAGGTTCAAAACTATAAAATAGGAAGTAGTGATTTATTTCAAGCTATGAAATTTGTTGCAGAAACTGGTAATCCTCCGGCTGACCAAAAGTCAAGTATTGGTTGCTCAATTAAATGGTCTGATCCTACAGGTTAAATATCATGCACAGTGGCTCTCAGCATTTGTTTGATATTATAATTTTACTTTCTGCTGCTGTGTTTATAGTCATAGCATTTTGGAAAATGAATATTAGTCCAGTGCTTGGTTACTTCGTTGCAGGTGCAGTTATTGGTTCTCATGGATTTAATCTGATACACTCAGCTGAAGCAATGGATAATCTTGCAGAATTTGGTGTAGTTTTTCTATTATTCATTATAGGCCTTGAATTGACATTTGAACGCCTTATCGCCATGCGTATCCATGTATTTGGATTTGGTTCCCTTCAAGTTATAGTTACCATGGTAGCAATATGGTGCATCGCTCTTGCTTTCGGAGTGAATACGAATATAGCAACAGTTATTGGTGGTGGGCTTGCGCTATCCTCAACAGCAATAGTGTTGCAGGTTCTGCAAGAAAAAGGTTCTCAAGCAAGTCAGGTTGGTAGATTGTCGATAGCAGTGCTATTAATGCAAGATTTTGCAGTGGTACCATTAATAGTATTGGTACCTTTACTTACTGGCAATTCTGAGCACAGCCTGATAAGCTCATTGGCAGGTTCATTGGTGCAAGCAGCTATTGCATTAGTGCTGATATTTATAACTGGTAGATTATTGCTTAGACCTTTATTTTCGGTTATTGCTAAAATGGAAAGTAATGAGGTCTTTATATCAACAACGCTTTTAATAGTATTAGGAGCAGCGTTTATCACTGAGCAATTTCATTTATCGTTGGCATTAGGTGCATTTGTTGCTGGATTGTTAGTTGCAGAAACAGAATATAGACACTCAGTAGAACACGCAGTATTGCCATTTAAAGATTTGTTTCTTGGCTTATTTTTCATGACTGTTGGTATGTCCATCAATACCGAACTTTTACTCAATAAGTTACCACTAATTACTTTATTATCGATTATCCTTATCGTTTTAAAAACATCTATTATATATATATTGTGTAGATTTTTTGGGTTTAAGAGTGCACCTGCTATACAAGCTGGGTTACTGCTTTCACAAGGCGGTGAATTTGCGTTTATTTTGTTTCGCTTAGCAGATGAGCTAAATGTGCTACCAAGTGAAATCGCTCAAGTACTTATGATGGTAACTACAGTAACCATGGCTTTCACTCCTCTTTTATCGGGGCTTGGAGATTGGATAGCAAACTCACTTAGCACTGAGAAAACAATATTAGATGATGAAGCTGTTGAAACAGATACACAAGATCTTTATAACCATGTGATAGTTGCTGGATTTGGTAGAGTGGGATATATGGTAACAAAAATGCTTACGGCAGAGCATTTAAGTTACGTTGTTGTAGATATTCAATCGAAAATAGTCAAAGAAGGAAAAAGTGATAGTTTTCCTATATATCTTGGAGATGTTACAAGATGTGAAATTTTAAAATCGGTAGGAATAGAAAGAGCTCAAGCTCTCGTTATTTCAATAAAGAATGAAGTTACTATAAAAAAAGTTGTTTCTTTAGTTGCAGCAAATTTTCCGCATGTAAATATTGTAATACGCTTACCAGATCTGAGTAATATGGAGGTTTATAGAGATCTAGGAGCTAGTAAAATTATTCCTGAAACATCTGAGATAGGATTGCAGCTAGGTGGAGCTGCACTGAGCCTTAGTGGTATTAGCGAAAGTGGAGTTACGTCTTTAAAAAGTAGATTCAGAAAAGGCAATTACAGTATGTTAAAAGACCTTGGTAGTGATAAAGATGAATAACTACTTCTCTAATTTTATGTACAGAAAGCTTCAAGCTTTATTGAGGTCAGATGCATGGCTAATGCTGAAACAAAAATTCCAGTGCTCCCTTTCTTGTCATCCCAGTGCTTGACACTGGGATCCAGATTGGGCACTAAGTTGGTAAACACGAAAGCGGTTAATCCTTTACAACGTTTTTGATGGAACTGTGCAAAAGGACTGGATGCCAGTGTCACGCACTGGCATGACACCCATTTGTTCCTATAGTTGTCTTTTTTCGTCTACCTTATTTTGCCACCCTGCCTGAACAGATACATTGAGGTTTTGCCTATGGTAAATTACGCACATAATCAACCAAGTTAAGGAAAGTGCAAACCAAGTGATTGCATATTCCAAATGCTTCATTGGCTGTATGGCTAATTTGCTGCCAAAATTGTTCGGCCACAATATACACTTCTCTAGCTTAATACCTAACTCATTGGAAATTTCTTCTGTACTCAGGGTAAACCATGTATTCGAAGCAGTATCGTTCTTGATAAACCAATTTTTGCTTTTATTGCTATCGCAATATAAAGTTCCATCTGCAACTACTTTTTCAATTTTTACTTTTTCCTCTTTTTTTTCTTTAACTATTCCTTTGTTCACTAACATATAATTTCCAGTAGTAAGCAGCATGGGAGACAGCACATAATAGCCGCGTTGCCCTGCAAAAACGTATAGCTCTATGTCACTTAAAATCCCACCAATCTTGACATGCCTATAGTTAAATTTTTCAAGGTCGTTATTGGGCAATAGATGAACAACTGGAAGACTCATATTTTTGATAATATTATTCTTCCAGTTCAATCTGAATACTTGCCATAATCCTAATAAAAAAAGGAGCAAACAAGGTACAATTAAAATAAATACTATCTTTTTTAACACTCTATATTTGTGTTCTTAAATAGTTTTCAACACCCATTAGTTCAATAAGATCGATCTGCTTCTCAATCCAATGGAAGTGCTCTTCTTCATTTTTTAACATCTCTTCTAATAACATTACACTAACAAAATCTTTTTCTTTCTCAGCGATAGAAATCGTTTCTTTGATATCCTTAATACCTTTTCCCTCTAATTTCAAATTAGCTTCTAAGATTTTTTGTATTGTATCTTTTGTAAACTTTCCATCATGCTTTGATATTTCGTTTGTATCCTGAAAATTTGGAACTCCTTTAAATAACAAAATTCTTTCTGCCAACTTGTTTGCATGTTCAAGTTCTTCGTTAAGCTCATTTTTTACCTTTTCTGCAAGTCTATTAATTCCATTATTTTTGAGAATCGCAAAATGCAAAAGATACTGGCGTACAGAAGTCAGCTCATTGGTCAATAATTTATTCAAATGTTTTACTATCTCTTCATTCATAATCTTCCCTTAGTTCAATTCATCAGCATAATTTATATGATAACGATAGTTATAGCAACTCATTTAATAGTTCCTTTGATAACAACCGTATTAAATAGCATGTCGTGGTATGTCTGTTTTTTCTTAGAGAAGCAAGCAACTAGATACCAGCAGAGAGTGAGTAGCACTATAATTACTTTCAATGCACTCAAGACATTCACTAATACTTCCTGATCTTGCAAAAATTCAGTAAGGACAACTACTACACTGTTTAACAAAGGAAGAAAAAACTGGGAAGTGCTTCTGTCAAATGCTAAATTCAAGTCTATTTTAGAATTATCTAAATTGATAGTATACATATTCATTAACTGTTGACCGGGAGTTGCTTGGGCCTTTGAAGATATAAAATATGTGAAGTAACTACAATTTACACACATGTATGATAGATGTAAGATCAACGGAGAATCCTCTAATAGCAGTATAATTAATAAAGTTGGAATTAATAAAATTGCTACATCTATTAAATATGCGCAAAGGCGCCTTTGTATACTGGCAATCTCTGTCATTACCTATCTTCTAAATACTTTATTATAAAATCTGTAAGTTTATCAAAATGCTGAAAACATAACAAATCTTCGTATCCACTTATTGATTGGCCATATATAATAGGTAAACAATTAGCATTTTGTGCACACAGAACATCTGTGATGCTATCACCAATGAAAAACACATTTTCTTTATTTATAGGCAACGTACTCTCTTCTAGTGCAAATAGCAGTGGAGTTGCGGAGGGTTTATCTTCTGCAGTATCGCATGAACCAACTACTCTCTCAAAGTAAGAGTCTAGCTTAAAATAGGCAACTTCTTCACGTAAATTAGTGTTTTTCTTATTACTTACTATTGCTAGATAAATATTGTGGCTTTTCAGTGTCTGCAACATTTTCTCTACTCCTTGATTCAAAGCAATGTTTTGCAATAGTGCATCATCTAAATATTGTTGATATATCTGATTTGCTTTTTTCCACTGATCGCCAAATAAATTGACCATATAGCTCTTTCTCGACTCGTGGGAATTTCTATCAGCAGCTTTATTACTATACCCCATTGAGTTTATGGTATGCTTAATAGCATTAAAAATGTTATCTTGAGTGTCAACTAAGGTATTATCCCAATCGAATACTACTGCTAATGGACTATTTCTCATTTCTACATTGTTACGTATTTTAGGTTAATAAGTAAATAGCATTTTAATAAAAAAAATATAAATAGAACGCTCTTACTCTTTACCATAAGTTATGTTAACTGTTTTTTATATAATTAGCTAATACCAATTCTCATTGTTGGTCATTCAAATAGGATACATAGCAGAGTTGTTTAATTGTGGAGTAGGTAAGAGAAGTAATAAATTTACACAAAGCACTCTCAAGCAAAGCAATAGTATCGTATATTTTATTGCGCAAAATGTTCTGTTTTACATACAACCAAAGCCTCTCAACTGGATTGAGTTCAGGTGAGTATGGTGGTAGGTATATAATCTCAATATTTTTAGGTACCTTTAAACTTTTCGACTTATGCCAACTAGCACAATCCATAACAAGAAAGGCTTCTCGTGGTCCCAAATATTGAGACATTTGCTCAAGAAATATATTCATACAATCAGTGTTGACATTCGGTGCAAACAAGCTAGAATTCTCCCCATTTCTAGGATTAACTGCACTGTAGAGATAAAAATTTTCCCTACCTAATTTTACCTTAACTTTTGTTCTGACGCCTTTTTTAAACCATCCATGCCCGGTCTTTGAATGTGTGCCAAACCGCGATTCATCGAAGAAAAACAGCTCTTTTTCAGAATACTTGCCAATAACTTCGTTGAGATTTTTTTTTGAATTCCTCTTGTTTTCTTTTATCTTGTACATTGTGTACTGGTCTTGGTGTAATATAAGAGAATTTCATCTTTTGCATATAGCGGTGTACTGTAGATTTGCTAATATTTAAGCCGAACTTTTCCTGGATTCTTATTCTCATTTCTTTAATGGTAATATTAGGATTTTCTCCTACCCATGCTTCAACTTGCTGTAGTTGAGCCTGATTTAATTTAGTTTTTCTACGCCGTTGTGGAGGAGCAAACAATTTTTCTTCTCTGCCTAATTTCAAGAGTTTTATCCACGAAGTTAGTGCGCTTCTTGAAATGCAATATATTTTTGCTACAGCCGTTATACTATGCTTTTTTGCTGCAATTACAGCATTTAGTTTTTTTGCAACATATGCATTGTTCCTTACTTTCTTCAGCATTTTTTTTGCTGATTTTACTACTTCTTCATCCAATAATTTTGATCTTAGTGCCATTTATACCTCGACTATTTCACTTATTTCATTATGGCTTGTCTTCTATTATTGTCTATCTGTTTGCCGTGTAATGGGAATTGGTATAATATACTGGTTATATTGTATGCTTTAAGGTAGTAGGTATGACTGAAGTTAAAAATACACCTCAAACAGGTGTAGAAAAAAAATTTAAAGATGTTTTTGAGCGTTCTCCAGGTGCTTTTCCAGAGGGAACCTCATTAGAGGAGAAGGTTAATTATATTGCAGAAGCAACAGAGGCTCAAAAGGCTATGAGGAGTGGAGAGCTTGAGAACAAAATGAAAAACGTTGCTGAATTAAGCAAAGAACTTGAAAGTCGAAAGAGTCATGCAGCTGAAAAAGTACATCAAGATTTTGAAAGAATTGCTGAGCTTGACCGCCAATATAAAGACAAGGGTATTTTCAGAAGTGAAAAAGTTGCAGGACCAAAAAGTGACAAAAAACTCCAAGATTCTCCGAAAAAGCCTATAGCAGAAGGTAAAAGCTTTGAGCAAAGTAGACAAAAAGAGACTTCTGTGCAAACAGATACACAGCCATCAGAGCACATCGTTAGTCCCTCAGTGAGCAAGAGTTCTGTAAAAGAGAAGCTCAACACTGAGCTAGGCAAAAAAGATAACACACCTCAACCACAAGAAAATCAAGAAGAAGGGTTTTTGAGTCTTCTGAAGCGCTTTGTTAAGAGGACACTAGAAAAACTTTTAGGTGAAGATAAAAAGAGTGTGGAAAATGCTCGTGGCATAAAAGAAGATGCTCAAAGAGATACATCAAATAACGAAGAGCAACAAAAGAGTAAGCACTTTGATAAAATTTTAAATCAGGACCAAAGTATAAGCAAGGGCTTAGAGCAAGCAACACAACTTGAAAACCCAACGATAACACCTGTTAATACTCCTGAAGTAGATACAGGTCGTGAAAGGTGATCCGCTTTCAAGCTTCATTATACCGCCACGAATCATCATACCGCCGCGGTATCTCCTTAGCATAGATCCCGCTAACACGTAGCGGGATGACGATTGTCATGGTGTCATCCCAGCGCCTCTATGATGTCATTCCAGTGCTCCTTTCTTGTCATCCCAGTGCCTATTTCTTTGTCATTCCAGTGCCTCCTTCTCCTGTCCATTCCAGTGCTCCTTTTTTTGTCATCCTAGTAGCCCCTATGATGTCATTCCAGTGCTCCTTTCTTGTCATCCCAGTGCCTATTTCTTTGTCATCCCAGTGCCCAGACTACTTGGATCCAGGAAACTTAGTTGCAAGTAATGCATTGGGTTTGGTGAGTATGGGTTTTGCGTTATAGAATGAAGCACTTTTGGTGAATTTATAAAGAAAGCTGGATCCCAGTGTCAGCTACTCGGATGACACCCTACTAGCAGAAGTTACTCTCAAATGTTTGTTCATGTTAGCTACAAACATTAAGAAATTCACCAAATGAAAAAAAAGGCAAAAGAAGCCCCGTTGGTGACTAGTTATTTATATGTACTTCAAAATATTGGCGTTTTTTATTCTAAACGCTACGATTCAGCCGCTTTTAAATGCGATTAACCTAAATTATAAACGTTAAGAAATTTACTGAGCGGAAAAAAAGGCAAAGAAACCCTAGGGTAGCTAATTATTCACTATCCATTTTTTAAGTTGGCGTTTTTTGATGTTTTAAATAGCGTATTTCAGCTTGTGTAGCTAGAAATTTGATAAAGACATGAGGTGCACATAGTGCAAAAAATTAAGCATGATTTACGCCAAATACATTAAGTTTTTTGTCATTAATCCACTGAAGAGATTGCGAAGATAAATAAATAGCTTCACTTTCATGATAAGGGGGCTGGCAAGGTTTGTCAAGTAAGTTTTTTCGTTTCATCCAACGCGCTGCCAAAAGTTTGTTATGCAAGAGATCTCATAAATTGGATGTCATAATAACTACACCCACATTAATTTTGGTGTACGTGACCTTGAAAGATCGTGATTCAATACTTAAATTATTAGGGTAATAGGCAAATAATGGAGCTCAAAATGCATAATGTACAAGAAACTGAAAATTTAAAATTTGATGCTGAAGTAGGGAAAGTACTGAATATAGTGATTCATTCACTTTATACTAATAAAGACATTTTTCTGCGTGAATTAATATCAAATGCATCGGATGCATGTGATAAGTTGCGTTATGAATCTCAACTAAATCCTAATTTGCTGGATTCTAGTGATGAATTAAAAATCACTATCAGCTCCAATAAAGATAAGAACGAGCTATATATCACTGATAATGGCATCGGAATGAACAGACAAGATTTAATAGACAACCTTGGTACAATTGCAAGCTCTGGCACGCAAAAGTTCTTAGATGCGATTAAGAATAGCAAGGATTCAAGCCAAGCTGTGGAGCTGATCGGGAAGTTTGGTGTTGGTTTTTACTCAAGCTTTATGGTTGCATCGGAGGTAATAGTAGAATCGAGAAAAGTTGGAGAAGAAGAATCTTGGGTCTGGAAATCCAAAGGAGATGGGGAATATTCAATCAGCAAGTCAGATAATCAAGTCCCTCGCGGAACCAAAATTACGCTCATTATGCATCCTGAAGAAAACGAGTTTTTAGATAAATTTCGTGTTGAAAACATTATCACTACTTACTCTGATCATATAAATTTTCCTGTTGAATTCATAGACGAAGAAGGAAAAAGTGAAAAGTTAAACAGTAAGGCTGCAATTTGGACTAAGCCAAAAAATGATGTTACTCAAGAGGAGCATAATGATTTTTTCCGCAGTGTTGCTCATGTTGGCGGGGAGCCTTGGATGATATTGCATAATAAAAATGAAGGTGCAATAGAATATACAAATTTGCTTTATGTTCCCTCTATTAAACCTTTTGATTTATTTCATCCAGATAGACGTTGCTCTGTGAAGTTATATGTAAACAAGGTATTTATTACTGAAGATAACGTACAGATCATACCACAATACTTGCGTTTTCTGAAAGGTATTGTTGATTCACCGGACTTGCCTCTTAATATCAGCAGAGAAACGTTGCAGAATAATCGCGTTGTTGAGCAGATCAGAAAATCTCTCACTAAACGTGTAATATCAGAGCTCGGTAAAAAGGCAAAAGAGAATTTGGAAGAGTACACAAAATTCTGGACCAATTTTGGTGCAGTATTAAAAGAGGGTCTTTGTGAAGCTATGCCAACTGATGAGAGAGAAGCGCTGCTCTCAATTTGCAGATTTCAGAGCACTGGTGATGAGAAATTAGTCAGCATTGATGACTATATAAGCAGAATGAAGCCTGAGCAGGAGCATATCTATTATCTCACCGGAAATAGCTTGGATTCAGTGAAAAACAGTCCACAACTTGAAGGATTCGTCAGTAAAGGACTAGAAGTGCTCCTATTTGTTGATCCAGTTGATGATTTCTGGACTAGCGTGATTCATGAATATAAAGATCAAAAATTTAAGTCTGTGACCCGCGCTGATGTTGATTTGGAAAAATTCTCTTCAGAAGAAGATAAAAAAGATGAAGAAAATAAGCAAGATGAAGAAAAGACTGAAGAAAATACGGACTCTATACTGCAATATTTCACCAAGGTTCTTGGCAATTTGGTAAAAAGCGTAAAGATCTCTAAAAAATTGACCGACAGTCCTGTATGTCTAGCAGTTGATGAAGGTGCTATGGATCTTCGCATGGAGCGTTTTTTGCGTGAACAAAAGCAGCTAAACTACCGCACGCCAAAGGTGCTGGAAATCAACACTAAGCATTCTGTAATAAAAAGCATAATGAAATCCCATGCTGAAAGTGGTGAAAACCCAACATTGGAGGACATGGTTCACTTATTGTTTTACCAAGCTTGTATAGTGGAAGGTGAAGAGATGGATGATGTAAGTCTGTTTGCTAAGAGAGTTAATAATTTGCTTGGCAAAGTTGTTGTCTAATACTATACTAGATTAGTGATTTATGTGAGGTAATATATAATTAATCTACTTAGAAGATCTATTCCACAAACAGCAGGTGTTACAGGTAAAGTTAAAAGCAGGAATAATTCTAGGAATCTAACTAAAATTGCAGGATTTAACCAAAAGAAGTTATTAGAGATGATCAACTTCACTATGGTAGGCTATTATGTTAGCGATTGTGGTTGTAAAAACAATGAGTTTGTTAAGCTAAAGAGAGGAGGATATAAAACTCCTGCTCAACTTGAGAAAGAGGGTTACAAAGTTGTTCAATTTCATGGCATTATTTCTGACCAAGAAGTTCGGCATACTGGTTATGTTTTTATAAGGGGTAAGGAAGTAACTATAGCATACCGCGGTACTTGTGATTCTTATGACTTCAAGAGAGATGTTGAAATACCTTTAATTCGTCAATATGAACTTCTGCCCAAAGGTGGTAAGATCCACCTAGGTTTCTACTCCGTATTTGAAAATTCCTGGGAGAGTCTTTACGGGATATTAAAAGGGTATGCTAACGATCGAGGATTAGAAATCAGAGATTTAAAAATTAATCTTACAGGTCACAGCATGGGAGGTGCTGTCGCTAACATAGCTGCTCTATGTTTAAGTGTAACAGAGGATGCAAAAGATTTGCATATTGCAACTTTTGGTGCACCAAGGGTTTTTGACTGTAATGCTGCTAAAGTTTGTAATGGACTTTTTGGCAGGAAGACTATTAGAGTAGTTGATCGATCAGATTTCATACCTTCATTACCACCTAATTTTATGGGCTATAAGCATGTAGGCAAACAATTAAAAATAGGAAGACATTCCGTGCCGGCGTTGCATGACCACAAATTGGAAGTTTATCATAATCTTATTTTAAAAATAAAGCCAAAAAATTTTAAGTCGGATAATAATACATCTGCAACATGCTACATCCTTTCCCGGGCTGCTAGGGAAGTGTATGATGTACTAACTGTACCCAGTTGCCTTATTCCAAGCACCCATTCAAGTAGCGATAAACAATATTTTGAACGAGTGAAAAATCAACATAAGAATGCTTCATTTTCTAAAATAATTAATAGATATTCTGAGTTTGGCAATAAAAATGATAAATTTCTTGACAAAGATAGAAGAAATGGTATTATGGGTGACATAAGGGCTTCAATAAAGAAGCCCAGAGGCAATAATAATAAGGAGGGTGTAATGACCAAATTTAAAGAACAAAGTGAAAAGTCAGTCAGTTGGGGAGGAGGACTTTCTAATATTGACAATCTGACCAACTCGAAAGAAAGATCAGTTGGTAAAATGACCAATTTTGAAGAGCAAAATAGAGGGAATATGACTGGTTTGGCAGAATCGTTTGAAAATTGGGCCGATTCGGGGGAAATTCCTGGTATTGGCGGTACGAATAATCTTGAAGAAAGTAGAAAGAAGTCAGTCAGGAAGTCAGTTAGTTATGGAGGAGGACTTTCTAATGTTGATAATTTGACTGATTCGGGTCTTGATGCTAACAAAAAGAAGTCGCTCAGTTTCAGTGGAGGACTTTCTAAAATTCGCAAGCGGCTCAATCCTAAAAAAAAGAAACAAAGTAATAAAAGATTGAACAGTTCGGAAGCACTTCCTGAGACTCGCAGATGGAACCTGGAAAACTTGGTTGATGCTATCAAGAAGTTCGATTCTGAAACAGTGGAACTCATAATGAAAAGAAACGCGATCGTTATGCATGAATCTACTAAATCTATTCTTCAAGAAGCGATAAATGAAGCCAAGACAGAAATTGGTAATTTGCAGGGCGAGGAGAAGAATCGACAAGGAAGCGAACTTAAAAAAATTGAAGAATTGTTTAAAGGATCGCTTTCTGAGATTCAAACTAATCAAGGAAAGGCCATAGAAGGAACTTTTTTTAATGCTATCGAGGATGCCAATTTTGAGGCAGTGAAACTTATAATGGAACTAGGGGGCATTAAAGCAACTGAACCTATTTTACAAGCAGCCTTAAAAAAAGCTAATGAAAAATATGGCTCGGGAGAATTGAGAAAAAAAGATAAACAAGAAATCAGAGAAATTATAGATTTTCTTAGTGCAAAGCTTTCTGAGATTCAAAATGATCATGTACCATCAATAAATGTTTTAAACAGAGCTGAGCTAGAGAAAGCTAGATCCGAAAAAATTGCAGCAGAATCAACTGAACTAGAGAAAGTTGAGTCAGAAGCTGAATTCGAAAAACTTGCAGCAGCATCAACTGAACTAGAGAAAGCTGAATTCGAAAGAATTGTAGCAGAATCGGCTGAACGAGAGAAAGTTGAGTCAGAAGCTAAATTCGAAAAACTTGCATCAGTACAAGATCTGTATCTTGATCATGCACAACCAGTAAATGCTAACATTAGTGAGGAAGATGTTAACTCTACTACAAGTGATCAAATAACACCTGTTGGTAGTGATGAGCTAGATTCCTCAAGTGGTGAACCTTTGTATAGCACAATAGATAGTGGCTCAAGTGATCCTCAGCTTGATGGTCAACAAAGTCCACAATCGGAAATTTTAACTAACACCCTGGATGATGATGTTAGTTCTTTAAGCAGTGATGAGCACAGTAGCGCCTCTTCAAATGCTGGCGATACGTCTACAACTGAAAATGTTATTGACAATGAAGAAGAGCCTGTGGTAGATGATAAGGATGATCAACCTGCAGGTAAAGAAGGTGATTCAAAAAGTCCGGTGACTTTTATCATCGAGGGTGATGATAATAAGGTAGTTTTTGAACAAGACAACAGTGTTAAAACGCACCCACAAAACGCAAAACTGCCTGTTATAGCTACATGGACATCAGCAATAACTGGAGTGCTTACAGGGGCTGCTGCACCAGTTGCATATTTTGCTTTTAGTGCTAGTCTGCTAGTAGCAGGAATAATAGCAGGTGTTGGAGCTTGTTGTCTGGTTGCTGCTGTAGTTATATACTGCTGCACGCCTAAAAGCCAAGTTGAAAACAACGAGGTTGAAAAACCTTTTAACATGAAGGAAGAACTTACTGTTACATCTGTATAACAGTAAATTGAGGTTGTAGTTTACCATTTTATAATTTATTATAATTATGTTAATTATCGGTAAATAAGGACTTGGTAAACTACGAAGAAATATTCTTGAATAAAATCAAAGATATAAAAGATGAGGGGCGCTACCGTGAATTTACGCACTTTGCGTCATTGCCAGGTAGGCTTCCCCACATTATGGACTATGAAAGAAATAGGGAAGTAATAGTCTGGTGCAGTAATAACTATTTGGGAATGTCGCAGAATGAGAGCGTCATTGCCGCTATTCAAAATTCATCTGTTGGCGCTGGAGGAACAAGAAATATATCTGGTACAACAAAAGAGGTTGTCGAACTTGAAAAATCCTTAGCTTGTTTGCATAAAAAAGAGGCTGCTTTAACTTTTGCTTGTGGATATCTTGCCAACCAAACCACACTAAGCACTTTATCGTCTGTTATTCCGGGCGTAGTAATTTTTTCAGATGAAAAAAACCATTCTTCGATGATAGAAGGCATAAAATCAGGAAAAAGACCAAAACATATATTTAGACATAATGATGTTGATCACTTAGAGCAGTTGTTAAAGTCCGTAGACACAAAAACACCAAAGATAATAGCGCTTGAATCCGTATATTCAATGGATGGCGATATAGCGCCGCTTGAGGCGATATGCGATCTTGCAGATCAGTATAAAGCAATTACCTATTTGGATGAGGTGCACGCAGTTGGCATGTATGGTTCACATGGTGGCGGAATTGCAGAAAGAGAAGGCCTGATGGATAGAATAACCGTCATTCAAGGTACACTATCGAAGGCTTTTGGAGTGATGGGTGGGTATATCGCGTCTTCAAAGAGCTTGGTAGATGTAATAAGAAGTTCCGCTCCAGGATTTATTTTTACCACTGCTATGTCGCCTGTTTTAGCAGCGGCAGCAAAGGCAAGCGTTGAGCACCTAAAATCGAGTAACATTGAAAGGGAAAAGCAAAAGCAAGTCGTTGAAAAAGTAAAAAACTCACTGAGAAATACAGGAATTAACTTCATTCCAACAGAAACTCATATAATTCCAATAATAATTGGCGACCCAGAGTTATCCAAAAAAGCATCAAAATTATTATTTGATGAGTATGGAATATATGTTCAACATATAAATTATCCAACAGTGCCAAGAGGAACTGAGCGTTTCCGTATTACCCCTACACCTTATCATACTGATGAAATGATAAAACATTTAACAGAATCTCTTGTAAAAGTTTTCGAAAAGTTGTCTATCTCTGTAGCCTGTTTATCCTAATTTAATATCGCCAGCAATAATCAATCCGTTGTCTTCCGTTAGCCTTCCACCGCTTTCTTGCAGAAAAAGTCTACCGAGCAAGGCTTTATATTTGTTAACTCCAGAGTAAACTGTTCCTCTGTGCCTTCCTGCTGCAAGGTATGCAAAGCCTAAAATTGTTGAACCTATGGAGCGTACATTACTATTACCAGGCAGCAATTTATTTAATAAATTACCACTTACATCTATTAAACCCCCTTCACGGTTTTTCACCCGCATTTTTATATGACGAGATCTAAAATCCTCAAGAAAAGCACCTTTCTTTTCTTCTGCCCAAAAAGTTTCTCTAAGAGCCGGAGCATCAATTACAGCTGCCACAACTTTATTTTGATGAATGAGACAGACTGATACTGCAAAATAAACCATGCAACTAGAAAAGTTCTCCCTGCCCTCTATAGGCATAATAAACCAGGTATAAGTGTCATCTTTTACTTCTTGATCAGTATCATCTTCGGAAATAAACCCATAGTCTCGTTTGTAGTCGTGCAAGCAATCGTATATGGTTTGCTTGGATTTTGAATAAGTTTTATTAATAAAGTCTGCTGATTTAACATTAGAAATTTGCAATTCATTAAAATCGCGCATAAGCTGCCTGGAAGCACTACGCACAGAATCAAGCATCACATTAATTCGTGGTGATGAGATGGACATTCTTCTTTTTACTCTTTCACTCTTTCATAATAGCTGTCATCTGGAGTATATACTACAATTTTATCCTCTTCTTTTATAAACTGAGGCACGTTAACGCGCATTCCGTTTTCCAAAATTGCAGGCTTATAAGAAGCAGTAGCAGTTTGTCCTTTAATAACAGACTCTGTTTCTTTCACAGCAAGTGTAACATAATCAGGCACATGCGCAGAAATTATTTTGTCTTGATAAGCTACAACTTTAATTTTCATGTTATCCTGTAAATAAATTTTTTTTCCTCCCAATAAGTCCAAATTTATAGTGATTTGCTCGTAATTACTTGGATGCATAAGATTTACAATGTTTCCTTCAGTGAAAAGGTAAACATATTCCTCTTCATCTAAAATTGCCCTTCTGATTGTTGCATCAGAACGAAATCTTTCATAGTGTTTTGCTCCGGTCTTAATATTTTTCATTTCAGCTTGTATGTATGCACCACCTTTACCAGGTTGAGTATGCATAATACCTACAACCAAAAATAATCCGCCGTTATGTTCCAACACCTGACCTGGTCTGATATCGTTAGCTCTTTCTGCCATAATTACATTTTCAGTTTGATCTTACAATTATAAATAGCTTTATATAAATATCAAAGCCTTTATTAGTCAATAAATTCTGGCATATTTAATACTATATACCTCCCCCTTATATTTATATGTGGAAATATCTCTTTAGTGAAAGATAGCATAATGCGTTTTTTTGTGCTGATAACCAAAATTTCTAATATATCCCCTGAGCCGAAATTATATATAGATTTTACATGGCCATATAATTCATTACTTTCCAGCCTTACTTCCATATCTACAAGGTCACTTTGATAAAATTCATCCTCATCATTTAGCTCTGGTAACTTGCTTCTTTCTATATATAGCTTCTTATTCCTTAAAAGCTCTGCTTCATTACGGGAATTTACTCCGCTGATTGTAGCTATTACTAGATTATCACCTATGACGGATACTAAGTCTATTTTATAATTCTCATCACCACTGATTAGCTCACCATATAAGGAGATATTTTTGGGCTTTTCAGTAAAGGTTTTCACTTTAACAGCTCCTTTAATTCCGTGAGGAGAGGTAATAATTCCTAAACATACCAGATTGTCGTTCATATTAAGATGATAACTAATGTTGGATTTTTTGTCTATAAGGCATAAAATACCTAAAAACGTTTGTTGTAATTCTATCAATACAATGTATTATGGAATACATTATATTAATAGTGGGAAGATATGAATCAATGTATTACTAATCAAATAAAAGAGCTTATCCCTCATTTAAAGGAAGTTAATAGTAAGTTACAAGGTGAATCTATAAAGCTCTTCAGTGACAAAGAATCTATAATAGTAGAACGTCGTAAACCTGTTGTTGAAGAGATGCTAAAGCATCTAGAAAGTTCTTCCATCACTAACTGTAATACTATGATTGATGCAGAAACTGGGTTTGGCAAGACTTATGATATTGGATTGTGGAGTCATGCGCTAGCTCAAGCAGGATATCACCATTTAGTTGCAGTGCCAAATGGTAATTTAGTTGAACAAGCTAAGAAAATGATAGATGGTGCATTTACTGTAGATGTTAAAACACCTAAAACTGTGCAAGAAATTGAAGATACGCTGAAAGTCACTAAACCTACAACAATTATAGTAACACATGATCTGCTTTTACAGCAAGAGAATTATCGAAAATTTGAAGAGCAAAACGGTGAAAAGCCTAAATTGTGGGTTAGTGTTGATGAAGCAGATAGCATTAACAAGCAGCAGGCCTTTGAAAATATGTGCAAACTTGATGCGAAATATCCTACGACTTACCTAACCGCAACACCAAAGAAAAGGATCTTAAACAGATGTGGAAAAATTATCAGTCCTACAAGATCAAGTAGACGCTGCATTGCAGACACTATCAAAACAATAAATGTTATTGCAAAAACTAATGAAAGAGAAAAATTCAATCGAGCATTCGTGGTGAATGTTGCTGCTACCATAATACCTTTAATTACATTATTCCCTATTATAAATAGTAATGTTGCTGCAATAATTGGTCTAACTTCAGATTATTGGCTGTATTTCGCTTTAATTGAGAATCTATATTATATAGTTTCTATGTTTATATTTAGTATAGTAATGTTGCCAATTTGGTGGGTGTTGACCAAAATAACTGGAGTAGAATCAAAAGAACTGCTCCTTAGGTTTGCTGCTAACGTGAGCAGCTTATTTGCTAGGGAAAAGTCTAGTCCAGCTCATGAATATGTTGAAGAATGTGAAGAAGTTTTTAATTACAATAAACTTGTTGACTCTGATAATCCGCTGGAATCTGTGAGATGGAATATACAAAGTCCGGTTGGGGAAAATGCTCTTATTCTAGTTGATGATGTGAATAGCATAATTAACCTTAGCTTTGCATTGCAAGGTAAGAACAATTTGGTATATGAAGATGGTACGCGTTATAAAGTTTATAATAAATTTAAGCCTGAAGGAATGTCGTACCAAGATTACAGACTCAAACTACGTCAATCAAACTTTATAAACTGCGTTAAAAAGCAACACCCTGGTCTAACGGAAGAACAGATATCTAAATTGAAAGACAAGGTAGATCTTCGCGATACTGCTAAGTATCTAGAATACAGAGTAATGCATTCAATGATTGATCTTACACTTTCGTATTTAGTGGAATGCGATAACACCGCTTTGGATAAACAAAGAGGAGAAGATTTAGGTAGATTAATAGAAGGTGTTAAAAATAAGATTAATACCGCTAATGATGGCAGCATTATAGCTTTCTTAAAGGAAAAAGGTTTTAGTGAGCAATTCGCTAGGGACAAGCTTTTACCACAGGTAAATACAGTTATTAGTGCACTGAAAACAAGCAACGATGATCGAAGCAGATTAATAGTAGACAATTGGCACTTAAGTAAAGAGCTTCATGATCTAATAGAAAGAGAAGAAGATGTACTACACAACCTCAGCGATTTCTGCAAAAAAAATAAATGTATTTTTGCAGGACTTGGAAAAAATGATCTTGGTATTGAGACAAATAAACCTTTTTTTAAAATAACACGTAATGACGCAGGTAAATATGGAGCTGACTATTGTAATTATGACCAAGGCGATTTAAGTACATTAGCTAAATATGCGTTGACAACAATTATAGACGAGTCAAAAGGCCGTGGTTTCGATAGTGAGTATAATCACGTTGCATCAATATTTACAGATTCAACTAGTCAGTTCAACGATCCAGCAGGAGCTTTGCAGAATTTTGGAAGAAATAGAGAACGCAATCCTAACAGGCAACCTTGGTTTTTTGCTGCTGGAGGTGAAAAAATTGAGTTATTTGTAGATAAAGTTTTAGCAAAATTAAAAAGCGCACCGCAGGATTTTTGTCAAAAGGTTTTATTTCCGGCTACTGATAGGTACAATAAACTAGTAAAAAATAGAATGGGAATAGAGCTTGGAGAAAAAATAGAGATCTATATTAGCGGAAACATGGATGCACTAGGAAATATCGATGACGCAGCTCTGAAAAAATTTTCAAAGGATTTGATAAAAGAGGTGTATGAAAAAGTACATGATATAAATGATTTTGACGTAGGAAAGACAGAAGAAGATTTACGTAAGATTTTAAAAAGCACAGAAAAATATCTTTGTTCATATGAAGGCAGAATTAAAAACAACGGTAAATTATCTTGCACACGCTCAGTTCTGTTTTCTGTGGGGAGTGCTATAGTAAAGGTGATGTATTATCTATGGGCAGGATTTGACTATTTAGTCTTTTTAGCTAAAGCGTATAATGTAGGTAAGTCTGAAAATGCTGATGCAAAGGCATATGTGCACATAATCAGAAACTGCTACTTTGAAAGTAGTGTGAAGGCTAAAAATGTATTAGGTCATGTATTAAAAATTGCCGAAGAAAATGACGATAGTTTTACACGAAATAGTTTGTACGAAGACAATGGAAATAGGTGTAAAGAAAAAATCATCTCATACTTTCAATCTAAACAATATATATGCATTAGATAAAACGATTTCTCGTATTGAAAATGAGCATTTAGCAACAGTTTTGAAAGCCGTAGGTTGCAGAGATGATGCTAATAAAACAGCACAAGAAATTAAAGACTTTTTGTACGATTTAAAGAATTTAAGCTGCGCGGACTTTAGAGAAAAGTATTATCAAGGAGACTCATATGAAATGAGCAATTTATATAAGATCAATGATCAAATTAGTATGGTAATTGATGAAATTGTAAGTTGCCATAAATGGCGTCATGGAGTAATTTTAGAGCGGAACGATCTTTTGGAAGGAGATTTTGGTTTAGAACTTAAATTAAAAACTAACCATAATATTTTTAAAGTAAAAGTTAACAATAACTTTTCTGAATTGTATTGCAAGAACTGGAAAGAACATTCTAGACAAAGGATGGTCCTGGGTACAGCTATGCTATTCATCGGACTTATAGTTTCAGTGAAGCTTATATATGAAATATCATTAGGCTATATATGCTATTGCCATCACTTTGCGGTTTCATAGCATTTGGACCACTAGTGCTTTTGTGTGGTGCATTATTATGTGGAATAACGACCTATTTAGTGAAAGGGACATTTTTTCTTTTTGGAATACCAATCCTGTTAGGGGAATTATCGAAATGCGTTTTTAGAAACGGTTTAGTACAGGATTTATCAGAAATGACATTATCATTTGGTAATGGCGTTTTCTTCAATGCTCCAAAAAGCATTTTACAATCATTTATATTTGAGGATGCAACAAAGTTTGACTCACTAAGTGATATGAATAAGCTTACACTGATAAGCAAACAGTCTGAAGTTAAATGCATGAATGAGGTGGCTAATGATGTTAATTTCATTGCTACTGACCTATCTTCAGTCCTGATACAGCCAATACCTCATGAAGCAAAATCTCCTTATGTGCATGCACCTGCTTGATACGTAGCGCTTAATCAGAAGATTTCTCAGATAAGTATTGTCTAAGAATCTCAACTCCTTCATCAATCTCATTTTCAGTGATAATGAGTGGAGGTAAAATTCTCACAACGTTATCTGATGTTACCCCAACAGTCAGCAAGCCGCGGTGACTTAACTCTGCTGCAAACTTTTGATTGTCCGCTTTCACTTTTATTCCAAGCATTAACCCCTTTCCTCTTACTTCTTCTATCATTGAAAACTTACTTGCCAGGTCTTCTAATTTATGTTTTAAATACTTACCTCTAATTTCAACATTTTTCAAAAAGCCAGGACTTAGCAATTCTTCAAGCACAACATTGCCTATTGAAGTTGCAAGCGGATTGCCACCAAAAGTGGAACCGTGCATACCGACCGCCATGTATTTAGCAGCCCTTTCAGTTGCAAGACAAGCCCCTAGCGGAAAGCCTCCTCCTATTCCCTTTGCAAGAGCACATATATCAGGTTCCACTCCTATATGTTCGTATGCGAATAATTTTCCTGTCCTACCAGCACCGCATTGTACGCAATCAAAAAATAGCAATATGTCATTTTCATCACACAGCTTTCTTAGTTCTTTCATAAAGACTTCATTCATTACTTTGATACCACCTTGCCCTTGTATCGGTTCTATTAATATAACACCTATACCACTTGAAATTGCTTTCTTTACACTCTCAATATTGGGCTCGATATTATCACACCAATCAATACAGGGACTCAGTAATTCAGAAAATTTCTGTTTATCGTTTGCAGCACAAGTTAGGAAGGTTCTTCCATGAAATGCACCATGGAATGTTAAAATTCTGTGACGGTTTTTATTGCCTTTTCCGTTTTGATAGACCCTAGCAATCTTAAGCCCACATTCTACTGCCTCTGATCCAGAATTTGAGAAAAATACAGTGTCAGCGAAACTGTTGTTTATTAATTTTTCTGCAAAATTATTGGCAGCAGGTATATTATAGGTATTTGATATATGCCATAATTCTTCTCCTTGCAATTTTAGAGCACTAATTAATCGCGAATTGGTGTGACCTAAGCTACTAACGGCTATTCCAGAGTGAAAATCTACGTAGCGCTTACCGTCAATATTATACAAGTAAATACCTTTACCATAAGAAAAATTTATGTTAACAGGAGAATAAACTGGCAAAATAGGAGAAATTGTCATAAAATGTTATATGCTAAATTTTATTATTAATAACATAAAAACCGTTGTTTCACAATAAGAAGGATATGTATAAGCTAATGTTTTCTGCACTGGGGAAAAACAAATACACAAAAGTTATTGCATTACTCTCATCGATCTTTATGATTTTATTCAGTGTGATATATTGTAATTATTTACTAAGGAGTAATTTCCTTTCTTCTTACCGTGATTCAAGTGTAAACTTAAAAAGTATACTGGAAAATGGCATAATAAAAAAATACCATTATTTACTAATAGAAAAGCATCACATTAAATACAAAAGTTTTGATTACATAAACCAACTGGTAAAACTGCGTGCTGAATTATTACAATCAGTGAGCAAAGTAAAGGATTTCAGCTTAATACTGTATGATCAAAACGGCAGAATAATATTCAGTAATTTTAACACTCAAGATTATGATTATGAACAGTTACTTACAAACGATGAAATTGATGAACTATTAAGTAACCAAGAAATATTTTATACTACAGGAAATACATCAACTTCTATTTTCCCTATATTCCATGAAAATAGCGTTAAACCGTCGTTTTTTTTGAAGATTCTTCGAAACTACAATAATTCTTATGTTATAGCATATGGCCTATCTTTAACATTTTTTGGCTTATTATTAATAATTTTAATATTAATAATGTTCTATTTGCACTTTTCTAATACCCAAATGCTAGCCAAGCAACATAAAACTAACATTGAATTACAGCAGATAAAAGAGACATTAGAGCAAGAAAATGCAAACAAGCTAAAGTTTTTTGCAAGCGTTACACATGAATTACGCACACCTCTTAATGCTATTATTGGATTTGCGGAGTTGATCAAAAATAAAACTTTAGGTTCAATGGATAATTCTCAATACAAGGAGTATGCAGACGATATATATAATGCAGGAACACACTTACTTACCTTAATTAATGATGTGCTCGATTTTTCTAAAGCTGAATCAAGTAGTTTAACAGTAGAAAAAGTGAAGTTTAACCTGAACAAAATAATGGATTCATGCATAAATATGCTATTACCTAAATTAAGAGAAACTGAGATTAATTTAAAAAAAGAGATACCTAATAAGCAATTATTAGTTATTGCAGATCCTAAGAGAATGAAACAAGTTATAATAAATTTATTATCAAACTCAATCAAATTTACCCCAAAGGGTGGTTTAATAAGAATGGTGGTAAAAGAAAATATAGAAAAAAACTTATTAACTATTGAGTTTCATGACAATGGAATAGGGATAATGCAGCAGGATATATATAAAGTTATGTCTGTTTTTGGCCAAGCAGATTCAGGATATAGAAATGAAGGTACGGGCATCGGATTGCCGCTAAGCAAGAAATTAGTAGAGTTAATGGGTGGAACTTTTGACATTAAAAGTGAAGCAAAACTTGGTACTACGATAACATTGAACTTCTTTTATGAAGAACAAACATGTGAAGATTCGATTGATTTTTAATAGGATCTATTTGATATGGTCTTGAAAACCACACTTTATCAAAAGCAGCAAGCCGAGAAGGTAGATACTTTCTGGCTAGTCAACAAGAAAATTATAAAAATTGAATCTCAAGCTGTATTGTAAAATCAAAAAATACTTCTAACTGTGTAGCGGTATACAGATTACAGTTAGTGGATATGTTGATAAGTAAATTAGTTATACCAATTCCCGCTATACAAGTAACGGATAGACAATAATGGAAAAAAGCCATACTGAAGTAAGTAAAATAGCGAGGTTTAAATGGCATTAAGATCAAAATTATTGGATGAAAAAGTGAGCAAAAGAAATGCTGAAGAAAGTAAGAAATAACGCATATGTTGCAAAAAAACTAAATGCTGTAATTGCAGCAAAAAAGCACAGTATAACAGCCGTAGCAAAGATATGCTGCATTTCAAGAAAGGCACTTACTGCATGACCTAAAATTTGGCAGAGAAGAAAAATTATTTGCTCCGCCTCAACGCCGTAGAAAAACTATATTGAATCAAAGTCAACGTGAACAAGTTGAGGTGTGGATAGAGGAAAACCCCAATATTACTATAAAAGAAATGAAAATAAGAATTCAAGAAAAGTTTGGTTTAGCAAATCTACAATCTTCCAAGGAAAAATCAGAGAGGAAGATTTCTCTGCGGAGCAGAAGTTAAATGAACTGAAAGCAGCCATAGAGGAGCTTGACAGACAAGATTTGCTCAGAAGGCTCGAGTGTGAGCATCAGGCTTCTAGTTGTATCGATGAAATATCATCTCAAGCAGAACTACATATCGAAGATGGTGATGAGGATTACTTCAATGGTGAAAGAGAAAGAGTGCTCGAAGGTTTCTGGAATTTCTTTGAATCTCTCTTCAACCTCTTTGAAGTAAATGTAGATGATCCAAAAATCTACCAAATGTTCAAGGAGAAGAAAGAAAAGAACCTGATTGCTGCGATAATGAAGTTCTTGTGTGACAAGCTTAAGGAGTTAATCAAGAAGATCTTCACAAGTAATTTAGATTTGAGTTGGGACAAGAGGTTGGACAAAGAGATAAAAGAATTGCAGGAGAAATTAGGCAGTGGTGAGTTATCAGAAGAAGAGTTTGCAAGGATGTTAGAGAGGCTCGAAGCTCTACAAAATCTAACGCCTACGACAATGTTACAAAAAATAATATAGAGTTCAAAAGCGTGATTTCTAGGGAGTTTCTGCGCTCAAAGGCAAATTAAAAGCTTAAACCTAGAAGCTATACGAAAAGTCTGGTTGATAGTCCTCGCGATTGAGTGTCATTTCTATAACTTCCCCCTTACTACAAATATGAACGTTTGTTGCATAGCTCTTAATGGTTAACTTTTGCTTGAAATAACTGTTTATATGGTACAATTTACAGCTTTTAGTTGCTAAAATTATAACTCTTAATTTTAATCTAATAATCTTTCAAGTTAATAAAATTATTTGAGTAAATACAATACCATGTCTTTATTTGTGGGTAATAGTAAGATTTTTAATAAAATTGGTTGCCAAGAATACTATAATAGAGTAGATGTAAGTTTTAAAATTCTGCAAAAATTTACAGTAAAAAAGTTGGAAGCAGAACTCTTTTTAACTCATCTTTTTGAGACTTTTGACAATTTCTTAGGACTGAAGAAGGAAAGGTGTATTTTTTTATTGACTTACCTGTGTATTATGGTAATCACTGAAGAATTAGTGAGTAATGGTTATAGAATATGAATGGTGGGGTATCAAGCAAGGAATTAAATGAAAGTTCACTTAACATTTTAGGTCAGCCAGAAAACGATAGTAATATTTAAAATATAACGTCTCTTTCAGGAGCAGAAGCTGATCGAGATACACAAAACCGAGAAGATGGAAAAACTCTGTTACATTACGTTGCTGAATGTAACGATACTGGCGGTATAAGGTTTCTTTTAGAAGTAATAAAAGCTAATCCAAATGTGCGAGATCAAAGTGGAAAAACTCCGTTACATTATGCTGCTAAAAATAACTGCCTTCAAGCTAGAGAACTTCTTTTAGGAGCGGGTGCTAATCCAAATGTGCAAGATCAAAGTGGAAAGACTCCATCTGAATATGCTACTGAAGATGAGTGCCGTCAAGCTATTGAGGATTCGAGCCATAGTTCAGATGATTCTCATGAAAATAAAGGGAATCCGGCAACACCTGATAGTTCGGTAGGTGAAAGAAACGATTGTTCAAATAGCTCTGGTGATGATAGTCAGGCAAAGCCTGCTGAAGTGATTGTAACGCAAAAATTGAAGGATCAGGGCTATGGTTCAGATGGTTCTTGTGAAAATGAAGAGAATCCGGCAAAGAGCCCTAACAACGAAAACTGGACTCCTACAGATCAACAGACAAGCTCAGAATCGCTAGAAGTTAGTAATTCGTCAGAGAGTGAGGACTCAGAAGACAGTTCGGACTGTGATAATAGGGATAACAATATTTCAAGACTTAATAATTTAGCGTATGAAAGTATTGTAAACAAAAATAATAAGCAAACTCATGAGTATGACTTTAAAGCAAAAATAAATGACGGACACTTTTGTATAGAATATCCACAAAATAATATTATTGAACCTGTGAAAATCTTAAACAATGAAAAAGCTAAAGAGTTAAAATTAAAAGTCGGCATACTTCAAATTGGGGAGAATATAGTAAGAGTTAAAGGTACAAAAGATGGAAAAAGAAATTATACAGATATCTTAGGTAGCATTGAAATGTCTTTTACCACTGAGGCAGGAGAGATTAGTATTTATCTAAGTCCTAGTAAGAAAGATGGTAATAAAATAAAAATAGAGATTGATGAGGAAAACAAAGCAAAGTTTAACAAATTAAAAGACAAATCAAGTTTAGGAGAAAACTGTCTTTTGGGAGGAAAAAATGTTCTGAAAGCTATAGAAGATAAAGGTTTTGAGAAAAATGGTAGTGTGCCTACAGAGTCAACTGAGACTCTTAAGGATGCTCTATCTACTAATCTTACGCAAGTTCGTTTGCAGCAGAATAGAGAAGTAGCTTTAGGGGTATCTGTTCAGGGAAGTGGCTAATGTGCAAATAAAGTACATGACACACAGCTGTACGAACATTTGTTTGCAAAGGTAATTTGTACAACAAATGGTGTCATTCCAGTGCTTGACACTGGAATCCAGATACGATTTCATCATATAAATCTTTCCATTCTTGGTTTGTTTTTTCAATTAAGTTTATTTTCCATTTTCTCTGCCAGCTTTTTAGGAGCTTTTCTTTACTAATTGCTAAATTTATGTCTTGAAACTCCTCAAAGTAGACCAATTTACTAACATTGTACTTTGACGTAAAACCGGAAATGGCTTTGCTTTTATGCTCCCAAATTCGTTTAATTAAATTTGATGTTATACCTATATACAAGGTTCCATTTCGTTCACTTGCAAGTATATAAACATAATAACTTTTCATATATAGTAACCTGGATCCCAGTGTCAAGCACTGGGATGACACCATTTGTTGTAAACTCACTTTTACTCTATGGTCTTGCCGCTATCCTGAACGGATACCTTTAGGGGGTTAATACCAATTCTCATTGTTGGTCATTCAAATAGGATACATAGCAGAGTTGTTTAATTGTGGAGTAGGTAAGAGAAGTAATAAATTTACACAAAGCACTCTCAAGCAAAGCAATAGTATCGTATATTTTATTGCGCAAAATGTTCTGTTTTACATACAACCAAAGCCTCTCAACTGGATTGAGTTCAGGTGAGTATGGTGGTAGGTATATAATCTCAATATTTTTAGGTACCTTTAAACTTTTCGACTTATGCCAACTAGCACAATCCATAACAAGAAAGGCTTCTCGTGGTCCCAAATATTGAGACATTTGCTCAAGAAATATATTCATACAATCAGTGTTGACATTCGGTGCAAACAAGCTAGAATTCTCCCCATTTCTAGGATTAACTGCACTGTAGAGATAAAAATTTTCCCTACCTAATTTTACCTTAACTTTTGTTCTGACGCCTTTTTTAAACCATCCATGCCCGGTCTTTGAATGTGTGCCAAACCGCGATTCATCGAAGAAAAACAGCTCTTTTTCAGGATACTTGCCAATAACTTCGTTGAGATTTTTTTTTGAATTCCTCTTATTTTCTTTTATCTTGTACATTGTGTACTGGTCTTGGTGTAATATAAGAGAATTTCATCTTTTGCATATAGCGGTGTACTGTAGATTTGCTAATATTTAAGCCGAACTTTTCCTGGATTCTTATTCTCATTTCTTTAATGGTAATATTAGGATTTTCTCCTACCCATGCTTCAACTTGCTGTAGTTGAGCCTGATTTAATTTAGTTTTTCTACGCCGTTGTGGAGGAGCAAACAATTTTTCTTCTCTGCCTAATTTCAAGAGTTTTATCCACGAAGTTAGTGCGCTTCTTGAAATGCAATATATTTTTGCTACAGCCGTTATACTATGCTTTTTTGCTGCAATTACAGCATTTAGTTTTTTTGCAACATATGCATTGTTCCTTACTTTCTTCAGCATTTTTTTTGCTGATTTTACTACTTCTTCATCCAATAATTTTGATCTTAGTGCCATTTATACCTCGACTATTTCACTTATTTCATTATGGCTTGTCTTCTATTATTGTCTATCTGTTTGCCGTGTAATGGGAATTGGTATAAGTTATTCAGGTAAGATTTTAAGAAATTAGTTATAGCGATATGGCTCAATGATTTTGAGTATGAGATTTTAATGTTTCCGGAAGCCCGTTATGATGATCAGGTGGACAGTACGGTGCAATATCTGCAATGGATGAGAAAAATTAACACCAGTGCTTTCAGGGTCAGAGACTTTGGTCCCAACCCTACTTGGGTGGCTGAGAGCAGTGAAATTAATAAATCTAAATTACTTTCAAGAAGAGCTCTTTTTCAATTCATATCCATCCCCCAATTCCTTTCGAGGAGCATTGCTCTAACTTAAGAGAATCCACTTTAGTTCTAACAGTGGAAGTACTGGAGTTCGATGAGACTGACGACCTACCACTCTGCGAAAACCTACCACTAGCTTCTAGTTCATCTTTATCATCACTAGTCGATCCTTGTGAAGACGATCCTGAAAAAATACCACTCTCTTCAGAACTTGTAGAATTAAATCCTCGTCCTCTAAGGACCTCCCAAAATAAGACCACCTGCTCCTTTGCGCCAGGAGAAAGATCTACATATGTTTCATTTTTCCTATCAGGAAAAAAAAGAAGTGAGCATATTTCCCGCTCTTCAGGAAGAAGAGATAAGAGTAGTTGCTCGATCTCTTCAGGACTTGAGTGTGATTTTTTCACTTTTTCAGAACGAGCTAATAATATTAGCTTCTCCCGTTTCCCAATAGGGAAATGTGGGAATAGATTGCGTATCATATCAAGAGAAAGAGATAAAGATAGTACCTTCTGCATTCCAGAAGAAAAAGATGAGAATGTTTCCTTATCGAACTGCAGAATATCTTTTGTTGTTTTACCATTAGACTTACTACGCCTTATCGACAAGTTTCTAAAAAACTGCTGAATTTTATTTTGTTTCTTCGGAGATTCAATAACTTGCTGTTTTTTAAGTTCCTCATTACAAATGTTCTCCGTATCTTTTGGAGAATCTTCTACTGTTTTATCACTAGCACAAGTAGAAAAACTCGTAAACGACAGTGACTGTGGCCGCTTATTGTCTACGGGCACCGTAGCAACATTTGAACCTTCCCCTGATTCAGATATCCCTGGAACAGCACTAGTAGTGATAGAAGAATTCGGCTGTGGCCGTTCAAGCGATCCTGAATAACCACTATCTGCAGAGTATACAGAAGCAGGTCTTTTTGATGATGAAGGTTCACTAGGTGTCGGTGGCTGGGATCCTGAAACATTACTACTACTTGAAATAAGAGGAGGCGGTAATGAACAACGGTTCTGAGGCTGAGCTGCTGGCATACTTTTAAATGATGAAGGTCCACTAGGTGTCGGTGGCTGAGATCCTGAAACATTACTACTACTTGGAGTAAAAGGAGGCGGAGGCGAGAATGACCAAAGGTCCTGAGACAAAGCTGCCGACACATTTTGAACAGCAACTTCCCATGATGAAGGTCCACTAGAACTCAACGGTGTCGGTGGCTGGAATCGTAGAACACTAATATCACTACTTTGTGCATAAAAAACCGCGAATGACAAAGGGTTCGGTTGCTGAGTCCAAAGATTAGTACTTGCTGGCACATTTTCAGCAGCAACTACACATTTCTTTGGCTCAATCACCCTATTAACTGCAATAGAATTCACCTGCGACGATGGAGAACATCTTCCACCCGTTCCAGGAACATCTACATGATTATACAGCGGCCCTTCTTTTTCTGATCCTTGCCTGGTAAACCCTTCTAATTTCTTACGGCTACACGTGGGAGACTCCAATTTCGTATCTGACAGTTCAGTCGATGGTGATCGCGACAATGCTTGCAAACGAAGCTCAGGGTCAATTGACAGTTCATGGTCTTTGTTGATTACAGAGTTTTCTATTATTTTGGTTATCACACAGTGAGAAATGTATGGATTAGAAAAGTCTATGCCATATGTCTCACTGCTTCCATTCACTGATAATTTTGCTTGAGTTCTACCACTAATATCATCAAGTACAGCATTATTAAATGCACGATTTATAGCACGTACCTCTTCTTTTGTTAACAATTTAATCTCCTTACCATTTTGTGTAATAGGTGTAAGAATTGAAACTACTCTCCCATTTAAAGGAGGAGCAAGTATAAAACCATCTATCATCACTTTTGTCACCGAATAAGTAGATCTTATTATCATATTTTTAAATGACTTCACACTATGATCAACATCATTGCCAACTCCAAGGTCCATACCTGTAAGCCATGCCTTATACCGTGTTACACTATCAATAAAACGAGCGTCATCAAAAACGTCCCTGATATATACATCATTACCTTCAACCTTCAGAGGGTTCTTAGGAACATTTTCATATCTTGCTTTCATCCTTGATAAAAATTCACGCTCAAATTCCTTACGTGATTTTTTATCAGGAAATTTAGAACAACACAAATATTTTCCCTTGTTAAATGGTACAGTTGTGCTACTAATTCGCATATCTTCTAGAACATCCTTTTCAAGTGAAGAAGCTAAGTGAGACTTTAGATTAAAAATTACACCTTCATCTACAGGTGTCACAAACTTAAACCCATGCTGTTCATCCCAAGACCAGTCTCTATCACTGATATAAAACGGGAAAGAATTAACATCAAAAATTAGCTTAGCTGTATCCAATATTTCTGCACCATTACTTTCTTCAATGCCGTAGAATTCACGTATTATCTTCCTTTTTATACTGTCCAGATATCTTCCACACTGATACGTATCCATACTCTTATCAAATGAGACTACGATACAGTCCTTCTCATCCCTGCTTTGCAGCGTAAAATTAGTTTTAACTGTATTACGAGCATAATTATGTACATTAAAAGCACTAACCAATGCTCTTACTTTTTCTCTATTATACATACCAACCTCCCCATTTTTAAATTACAACAACTACTTTTTGTTACTGCTACCAACTCCACTAGAGCTTGATCCGCTCATAGAACTGCTAGGCTGATTAGACTGACGTAGCTTCTCTCGCACGTCCTTAAGTGCATCACGATGATCATCAATCCTTGCTCCTTTAACATGCGTCACTATTCCACCACCTGGCCCCTTGTTCCGGAGATCCCACTCTTTTTCTCCCTTAAAACTTTCCTTACCATTATCATTCGGCATATTACCCTCCAGTAAAAATATTATGTAACTAATATACTAAAAATAAAATTAAGTGCAAGCACTTTTTTATATTTTTTTTTAAAAAATTTTATTCACTCTTTTTTTCATAAAACTCTAGTTTCTGGATTCCAGCGTCACGCGCTGGAATGACAAAAAAGGACACAGGGATCTAGCTTATCGATGGTGTGCCGACATTTTTTCCTACCGATTGACCTTTTACATGTTCCTCAAATACATCAGTAACTTTTGATCTAGGATTTTCTTGAGCATCATTTACAGAACTTTCATTCTCAGGACCATTCCAAAAACCAACTGTAAGATCATATTCACAATCAGCAACAGGATTTTTAACAAATTGCTCTGAAGCCTTTCTGTCAGACATAGATTTTGGGATAGGTTGATTCGAAGCTTTTTCGTTAGGAACAGAGCCTTGAGTAGGTTGGTTTGGAGCTTGCTTATTATTATTTTCATCGTGGTTTCTCCTTCTTCCCCAATCACTATCGCATCCATAAACCTTTTTTCTCCCCTGCTCCATCCCCGTCGTATTCGTTGCAGTCTTTGGAGCAATTGGACACACAGCTACCTTCGGTTCCGCTTTTTTCTCTTCTTTGTTCACTTTTTCTGGTTTTTGTGAATTTTTATGATATTCCCTTTCAAGCTCAGCAAAACGCAATAGATGTTTCAAAGGATCTGACACAATTTCAAGTTCTGGTTTGCTCAGAGGAATTGGTCTTACAAATCCGGGTAAAACTTCAAAAAGGGAAACTGGCACTTTAGGCTTTTCTCTTTCGTCTACCTTGATTTCTACGTCTTTACGAACTTCTTTATTTGCTTCTTCCTTTAATGATGTTTTTTCTGCTTTTTTATCTTCTGCTTTAGTTGTTTCTTCTGTAGATGTCTCTACTATAGCTGCTAGCTCAACTCCAAACATCTCTGCGAACATTGTAATAATCCATCCGACAACGGCGAGCTGTAACCTAAATTTGAGATTTTGTAGAGCTTCGAGCCTCTCTAACATCCTTGCAAACTCTTCTTCTGATAACTCACCACTGCCTAATTTCTCCTGCAATTCTTTTATCTCTTTGTCCAACCTCTTGTCCCAACTCAAATCTAAATTACTTGTGAAGATCTTCTTGATTAACTCCTTAAGCTTGTCACACAAGAACTTCATTATCGCAGCAATCAGGTTCTTTTCTTTCTTCTCCTTGAACATTTGGTAGATTTTTGGATCATCTACATTTACTTCAAAGAGGTTGAAGAGAGATTCAAAGAAATTCCAGAAACCTTCGAGCACTCTTTCTCTTTCACCATTGAAGTAATCCTCATCACCATCTTCGATATGTAGTTCTGCTTGAGATGATATTTCATCGATACAACTAGAAGCCTGATGCTCACACTCGAGCCTTCTGAGCAAATCTTGTCTGTCAAGCTCCTCTATGGCTGCTTTCAGTTCATTTAACTTCTGCTCCGCAGAGAAATCTTCCTCTCTGATTTTTCCTTGGAAGATTGAGCTACCGTTTCCGTTATTATCTGAAAAATTTTCCATTATTTTTGTCCCCTCAACAAAATTACTATCTTTATTGTGACCTGAAAAGCTTTCCACCATTTTTACTCTCTTTATAAAATTTAATTCTATAGTACTAAATATTTAAGAAGTATTAACGTAAAGATGTCAATAAAGTTATTTACATCTTTACACTATACATATTATATCATACGCCATTTAACCTTTCAATAATATTTCTTATTCTTGCTGCTTTTTCAAGCTCTAGCATGAGCTTTCCTCCTTATTAATGTTCACTTTTGCCTCTACTACCACTTTTTCTTGTAAAGTGTTTGTTTATTATACTCTTTTGCATAACATTGCACAATATATTGTATTCAGAGTTTAATGATATAAAATTACCATCATCAAAGAGCAGCTATCAGAGCAACAGAGGCAGAGCAATACAAATAGTAAAAAACTCTCTAAACCTCGATCCGGAAACTTGAAAATGGAGGAAATGCTTATTCACTAAAGATGCTCTAGACCATGCCATCCCAAGAAAAATTCTTCTCACGGGCGTTGGTTTTAGTTGCTGGAAATGGTTGCATTGTTTAAGTTATTGGTGGTGTATATTGCTAAGTTAATAATAATTCATTTGGAAGTAACAGAGAAATTTACGATAATTTTATATTTTAAATGGAATGAAATCCTTTTTATTGATATTGTCCTTTTTGTGAAAAATATCCTTAACTTTCTCTCTACTTTTCCTGGGTAAGGTCACCTATTTGGGCTATAGGTTTTGGTTGTTAGTTCATGTCTTATTTGCTGAAGATACTTTTCTAAGCTTTCTGCCTCTATCGATTTGAATGTCACCCCATCAATTCCTGGTGCCCCATTACTTTTCTTTGTTAGCTTATATGCTTCTTCTAGTGTCTCCATCTTGCAAACGTGAACATAGATTCCCCAGAATCGCCATTCCGGTTCTGCCTTTGCTTTGGTATATATCTTCCTTCTCAGGTCTTGTAATTTTATTGGCATTTTTATCATTTTTACCTTTACCTTCCTTTTGTTAAAAAGATTTCTACTAGCAGGGTGCCTTTGCTCCATGAGAGTTACCTCACTTCTTCACTACTACGCACCCATCCGCCACCCTTTCATCTTCGGTTCATTTCCTGTTTTTGTGCAGTCTCACTATATAATGGTATAATATTATATGAGAAATTACCATCGAAGGAGGAATTATGGTTACATGGGTGCGCCAGAACAACAGAGGCAATTCGTAGAGCAATACAAGATAGTAAAGAGAGCATAGCAAAGCTCGCTGAGCACTATAGCCTCAACCCAAAGACCATTGTGAAATGGAAAAAGCGCTCATTCACCCAAGACATAAAAATGGGTCCAAAGCAGCCAAAGTCAACGGTTTTAACTCAAGAGGAGGAGGCTATAATCATTGCTTTTCGTAAACATACGCTTCTTCCATTGGACGACTGTCTTTATTCTTTGCAGTCTACAATTCCTCACTTAACTCGGTCTAGTTTGCATCGTTGTTTGCAGAGACATGGCATTAGCAGGCTGCCAGATGTTGAAGGAGAGGTGAAAGCCAAAAAGAAGTTCAAACAATACCCTATAGGCTATTTTCACATTGATATTGCAGAGGTTAGAACAGAAGAGGGAAAGTTATGCTTATTTGTTGCTATAGATAGAACATCCAAATTTGCTTATGTTGAGCTGCACAACAGTGCTACAAAGACCATAGCTGCTGAGTTTTTGCGCAACTTAATCAAAATTTTACCATATAAGATCCATACTATTTTGACAGATAATGGTATACAATTAGGTGCGTCATAAGCATAACATATATTTGATCGAGTTTGTGAAGAAAATAGCATTGAACATCGTCTGACGAAAGTTAGTCATCCTTGGACAAATGGCCAGGTTGAGCGTATGAATAGGACCATTAAAGATGCCACAGTGAAAAAATATTACTACAAATCACATAAGCAGCTTAAAGAGCACCTTTACAGCTTCGTTATGGCCTATAACTATGCGAAAAGACTTAAAACTCTCAAGGGTCTGACTCCTTATGAATTTATATGTACACAGTGGATAAATCTTCCTGAATTGTTTATACTTAATCCATGCCATCATACTTTGGGACCATACATGTTTGACTATATCTGAGTGACCGTTTTCTATAGCAAGGTGCAAAAGAGTCATTCCATGATTGTCTGTAGTATTGAGATCAGTTCCATTGTCAGTAAGTTCTTTTGTCTTATGAAGATTACCTTGCCTTACAGCATCAATTAACTGTTGATTACAGATGATCATTTTCTTCACTCTTTTGGGTGTATTATAACTCTCTTTTCTAAAAACGCCAGCAAAAACCAACGCCAACCATGGGTATGTCAGGAGAAGCAGATGCTTACTTCACCGATATTATTATCCTTAATGTCATTAAGCACTCAATCATATATCATTATAAAGTATCATTAGCAATCTCTGAACAAAGTTTCTCGATTTCACTAATATGCAGTCCAGTAAATTTGGCAATAGTGTTGATATCCATTTTATCAGCAAGCATTTTCTTTGCCACAGCTATTTTAGCCTGTTTTTCACCCTCTTCTCTGCCTTTTTCATGGCCGATTTGGATGCCTTCTTGTCTACCTTCTTGTTTAGCATCATCAAGTTTTTGAGCGAGGACAGCCTGTTCATCAAGAATACGTTTTATTTCCTGTTCATAAGCAATAAATTCTTTTTCTGACCAGTTGAATCTATTTAGCTCTTCATATGCTTTTTTGATTATTAAATCACTTCCTATTATCTTTTCTAGCTCTTCTTCACTAGTCTCATCTGCATATTTAAAGAAGTAGATCCATTTCTCGACTATACTTGAAAGCTGATCTTCTTTGGTTTTCAGAAATTTTGGCAATTCAATAAATATAAAATAGAAATCTTTTAAATCATGCTCATTAGTATCTTCATCCCGAATAGTATGCTTTGATTTATACTCAGACTTATTTGGAAATAGGATACAATCTGCTATAGCAATAAAGATAATTTCCTTAAGGTCATGGTATTGATCACCCTTGTCAGCTTGTCTTGAATAAGCTTTAGCTGCGTAGTATTGAGCACGTTTTTCAAAGCCCTTAGTTTTAGCAACCTGCATCTCAATTATCCATTGCACTCCTGTGGAATCTCTACATAGTACATCAACAATGCTTTGCTTTTTAGAGGCAATATCAGGGTCTTGAATAGTACTTAAAAACTCTATATCCTGTATTGCATTTTTGCCAGCAAAACCCAGAATATCATTGAGGAAGTGAATGAGGATATCTTTATTCTTTTCTGTACCAAATATACGGCGAAAGGCGACATCATTTTTGGGATCCAAAAACTTCGAGAGAGCCATAAAATTAACCTAAAAAGCATTAATAATTATACACAATTCTGAAGAAATATTCAACGTTTTATTTTTAGGAAGATTCAAGAGTGTTGATGAAAAAATGACCTTCACAGGTAACCTTAGAATGGCATTTCAGACTTTGGATGAATTGATCATCTTTTTATAACTACCTCTGTAAATAGCCTTAAAAGCCCAGCAAATGGGTTCATGGTTTAGCAATCTCAAAGATACCTATTTTAAGTGTGAACTTCTCATTTTAGCTTGTCACATCATAGGCATTTAATATACTAGTTTTCAACAAAGGTAACAATATGCTAGCAAAATTTCTATCTCAAGCAGCTAAAGGAGCATTGTACATTGTTAAGTAGTGAGGAAAAACAAAGTCTTTATAGCAAGGTACTAAATGAAGTTACCTAGGGATTCAAGAGAAGGCATAGACCAGCTAAAGAAGTTGAGTAAAGTGGCTGTTGCAATAGAAGAAACTATTGATAGTAAGTTACTAGAACAGTTTAATCCATTAAGAGAAGTTAATATTGCCTATGCTTCTGAAGAAGCTACAAACTATTTATTTAGCCTTAGTAGAACTGTATGATTTGGAAGAGAATAGAGAAAAAGCAATTTATCAGGCAATTAAATCAAATGATAGAGAGTTAGTAAAACATCTGATGATGATTCTTACGTCAGGTGATATTAAGATTGAATTTTTTAAGGAATTAGAGATGTTACTGTCTAGAACATATGAAGAGTTAAAAGAAAACTTATCGCAGAAATTATCTAGAAAAAAATATGAGTTTAAAACGTTTTGTGTGTAATAATGTTGACGTATTAATAGCAAAGCCTGTTGATATAAGAGCAATCTATTTATAGTTCAATCTGGTGTAAATTATAAAATAGATGAGTTATAAAATAGCAGAAGGCTTAGAAGAAGGAGAATTACTATCACAAATAAATCAGATGATAGAATTGCTAATGAGGCAAGAAAGGTTTATGGAATTGGAGTATAAAGTAAGAAGATTAAAATCAGAACTTGCAAGTGGGAAGAGCAAATATTCAGATGAGGTTATGAAGTTTATTATAGAGGAACGAGAAAGAGAGATGAGAGGGGTTGAGGACAAAAGCGACCAAATAATAAGCGAAAGGGAGATCAAGATTGGGCAACAACGCAAATAGAAGACATTAGTGAGCAGACAATCTGGTTCTTTAGACTACAAAGTAGGACAAAAAGTAAAAAGGTGGAGGTTGGAGCGAGGGTATACTCAGGAGGATTTAGCAAATAAAATCGGTATAACACGTCAGGTAATGCTACAATATGAAAAAGGAACACGTAGAATTTCGATTGAAAAACTATATGCCATAACAGAGGCATTATCAGTTAGTATTACGGATCTAATTCCTATAAGAGTATCAAAAAGTTGTCTTGAAGGCGAGAGAGGAGAAATATTAAATCTAGCAAGAAATTATAAAAAGATTAATGATCAAGAATTACGCAAGATATTTTATTTATTAACTAAGTCTGCCCAGCTTAGTGAAAAAAGCAGTAGAAAAGCAGAGAGAGTAGAAATAGCAAAGAATCTGGTCAAAGCAGGAATTTCTGTTGATATTGTTTCAAAAACAATCGGCTTATCTGCTAATGAATGTATCA
This sequence comes from Wolbachia endosymbiont of Dactylopius coccus, assembly GCF_977011065.1. NCBI lineage: Bacteria > Pseudomonadati > Pseudomonadota > Alphaproteobacteria > Rickettsiales > Anaplasmataceae > Wolbachia > Wolbachia endosymbiont of Dactylopius coccus. The sequence continues at coordinate 185,579 of NZ_OZ347065.1, forward strand.
AGGAAAAAACAGGCTCTATATACTACAAAATAGGAAAAAAGATAAAAGAATGGAGACTGGTAAGAGAGTACACTCAAAAGGATTTAGCAGAGAAAATGAGTACAACACGTGACGAAATAAGCAACTATGAACAAGGAAGGACTGCTGTTCCACTTGATAAATTATATGGAATAGCAGAGGTGTTATCAGTTAACATTAAAGTTTTGCTACCTGAAACGAGAGAAAGTAAAGAAGAGAATAAGCTATTGAGTTTAATAAAAGCTCTGTTGCCTAAAATAACAAAATGTGAAAATGAGGATAGCAAAAAGTTATTGAGTTTAATGGATGAGTACAGAGAAGATGAGAATCAAGAACCATTAGATGCATTAGTCAAATCTCTATCTGAAGATATGAAAAGTAGCAAGGAAAAAGTTAAAAAAGCAGAGAAAATCAAGGTTGCAAAGGATCTAGTTAAGGCAGGTATTGCGATTGAGATTATTGTGCGAGCAAGTGGTCTAACCGTTGATGAGTTGAGTGAGTGTCCAAAAATGAATTGACTTGAATTCTGGATTAAAAACAGGGTACTCAGAGATATTATATTAAGATATAAGCAAAAGTAGTTGTTTATTTAATAAATCTATTTACCATCTCTGAAAATTTGCTTAGATTTCGCTTGTTCAACAAATACCTCTTCTAGTTTTTCTGGCTCAGCTTCTGATCTTGCCGCCAATTTGCGTTGTTTGATAAACTTCTTCAATGTTTTGACTGCAATAAAATTAATACTGAAAACACATGCAGAAGTTACTGCTAACGCTGCAAAAGGGGCTAAATTGAATGTCGGCAAAATTGCTATAATCGTGCCAGATGTCAGTAAAAATGCTAACTTCTTGCTCCCGATTATCTTGTTTTTCTTAACCTTTATTGGGTTTAATTTTTTTATTTTCCCTTTTAGCTTTTTGAAGCCTTTTTTGAACGTATTGCCTCTTTTCAGCTCTTTTTCTACGGGTTTTGTTTTCTTTGTTTTTAAGCTTTTTATTTTTTCTTTTATTCCTTTTTTATCTTTTTTTACTTTAGAGGTTACTTTCAAGCATAGGTTAGGTTTCACCACAATTTCAGAGAGCGGTTTTGGCTTATCGTTTGAAATTTTAGCTTCTTGCCCCTTAGTATGCTTTTTGAGCGAAACTATGTTTTTTAAACCTTTCTTTGCTTTATTTTTTTAGTTTGCTCGGCATTTTTATGTAAATTAATACCAATTCCCATTACACGGCAAACAGATGGACAACAATGGAAGAAAAGCCATAATGAAGTAAGTAAAATAGTTGAGGTATAAATGGCATTAAGATCAAAATTATTGGATGAAAAAGTAGTAGAATCAGCAAAAGAAATGCTGAAGAAAGTAATACCAATTCTCATTGTTGGTCATTCAAATAGGATACATAGCAGAGTTGTTTAATTGTGGAGTAGGTAAGAGAAGTAATAAATTTACACAAAGCACTCTCAAGCAAAGCAATAGTATCGTATATTTTATTGCGCAAAATGTTCTGTTTTACATACAACCAAAGCCTCTCAACTGGATTGAGTTCAGGTGAGTATGGTGGTAGGTATATAATCTCAATATTTTTAGGTACCTTTAAACTTTTCGACTTATGCCAACTAGCACAATCCATAACAAGAAAGGCTTCTCGTGGTCCCAAATATTGAGACATTTGCTCAAGAAATATATTCATACAATCAGTGTTGACATTCGGTGCAAACAAGCTAGAATTCTCCCCATTTCTAGGATTAACTGCACTGTAGAGATAAAAATTTTCCCTACCTAATTTTACCTTAACTTTTGTTCTGACGCCTTTTTTAAACCATCCATGCCCGGTCTTTGAATGTGTGCCAAACCGCGATTCATCGAAGAAAAACAGCTCTTTTTCAGGATACTTGCCAATAACTTCGTTGAGATTTTTTTTTGAATTCCTCTTATTTTCTTTTATCTTGTACATTGTGTACTGGTCTTGGTGTAATATAAGAGAATTTCATCTTTTGCATATAGCGGTGTACTGTAGATTTGCTAATATTTAAGCCGAACTTTTCCTGGATTCTTATTTTCATTTCTTTAATGGTAATATTAGGATTTTCTCCTACCCATGCTTCAACTTGCTGTAGTTGAGCCTGATTTAATTTAGTTTTTCTACGCCGTTGTGGAGGAGCAAACAATTTTTCTTCTCTGCCTAATTTCAAGAGTTTTATCCACGAAGTTAGTGCGCTTCTTGAAATGCAATATATTTTTGCTGCAGCCGTTATACTATGCTTTTTTGCTGCAATTACAGCATTTAGTTTTTTTGCAACATATGCATTGTTCCTTACTTTCTTCAGCATTTTTTTTGCTGATTTTACTACTTCTTCATCCAATAATTTTGATCTTAGTGCCATTTATACCTCGACTATTTCACTTATTTCATTATGGCTTGTCTTCTATTATTGTCTATCTGTTTGCCGTGTAATGGGAATTGGTATAACTCCTGTATTGAATCCTTTTGCTTTGAATCTAATTCGCTTTCAAAATGAATGTAGTGTTCTGCTACGCTAAATCTTATTATTTTGGGGGTAGAGAAATTCTTTACTTGATAGTGGTGAACGGCAAAAAATCTTTCTAAAATTGGCTGGTATTTTAAATTCCACAGTTGTTCAGATAGTTTGCTACTTCCCAATACAAATTTATTTCCTTCTTCTTCTACACTACCAACCGGAAAGCACGCATTTATTTCTCCCAAATTCCAACTGTCCGATAATATAACTTGCGCTTTCGCAAACTTTATTGCCGGTAATAAGCTCTGTGGTAAAGGGTATAGCGTTTTTAAATTATTCCACTGATGACTTCTTTCATATATACCGTTATAATTCTTTGTGTGAGGCTCGGTTTCTCCAAGTATTGCTACATCTAGCCTATACAGATCATTACTTAATGCTTGCTCATAATGAACTCGAAAAGTACCAAATTTAAAAGTTGGATTTAAGATTTTTAGCTCAAATGTGTTCTTCCGACCAAATGATAACACTGGGCCATCTTCTTCTATTTTTACCCCTGAATAATCTGATAATAAGCTGCCAAAAAAACTCTCATCTAAAATGAACCTACCAATATTGTAGTGATCGTTAAAAATTCTCATTAGCCTCGATCTTGCTGGCAATGATAGTTTTGCAAGCTCTACTACTGCATCTACAAAAAAGTCATTTGGAACATCCTTTATCCCTATCTGCAATTCAAAAAAATGTTTTCCTGGTGGTTCTTCGATAATTGTAATTTCTTCTATATTTGCCCATTTCAGAGCTATTTTTAATGACGCTGGTGTTCCTCTTAAACGCTGAAATTTTATTCCTTCTTTTATCGCCTTTCTTTTGTCTGTTACCCAACGCAGAATCTCTTCTAGACCATATTCCTCTACTATCCATGGTAATATCTTTTCTTCTAGGCTGAATTTAAACCCTCTTATGCTGCTTGGATCAACTTTGTAGTCGATTGCTTCTACTAGCGCTTGCTCTTGCTTTGTTGCTTTTGGTGGCAGTAACATTAATTCAACTCAATCTTTAAATTTCTCAAATTTGCACATTCATTTCCCAGAACCACAACATCCTCTTTTGGTTCTATTAATTCTACATTCTCTACACCCTCTACAAATAGATTCGCTATTATCCATGATCTTGTTACACTCCTTCCTAATCTTTTCGTTGTTTCAAATTTTTCTATAAATTTCTTCTTCACCGTTTCAATAATATCTGGTCTTTTAATGCTAATTCTACTGTGGATATCTATTTCTATAATATTGCAACTTACCACTTCAATTGTATCTGTTAAAATCCTCACATCCTCCCTGTTTAGCTGATTTTTGACAATTTCTAATAATTCTTCTGGGGGTATGCCAGTTTGTGTTGATAAGATTGAAATTTGTACTTTCCCTGGTATAGGTGATTCTACTAATGCATCTTTTACTCTACTATCTGCTGACAGTGCATGATACCTATAATACTCCTTGCTTCCTCCTGTGCTCCAACCTACTATTTTTGCTTTTACCCTCTTTCTAAATCTTTCATCATCTTCTTCTTTTTGTCTTTCTACTCCATAAAACTCAGCTAAATTATCAAGATCTTCTCCTGTCGAAAATTTTAGTAAATTACTTTTTACTGCTTCGTTTATTCTTTCTCTCAGCAAAAGTTCTCGCCATGCTGCTATTTCTAAAATCTTTATCGCTGGGTCACTTTCTACTAATGCTGTAAAACTTGCGTCACGCTTCACTAACTCTTCCTTCATCCGAGAAAAAATCTCTTCAAAGTTCAGTGGTTCAGGCTGCTGCATTTTTAAACAACTACTCCATTAATATTTATGAACTTACCTTCTGAAAGATAGACACCTTCTAAATTCAATGTTACTCTCCCTTCTTTTACTTCTGTTATTTTTACTTTTTCTAATTTAAATCTTGTTTCCCATTTTTGTAGTGCTTCCGCTGTTGCCGCATAAATTTCTAGCGTAAAATCCCTATTGATTGGCTTGTCAACTAATTCAAATAGTCGTGACCCATAATTTCTACGCATAATACGTGATCCAATTGGAGTGGTCAGTATATCAATTATTGATTGCTTTAAATGTTCTATTCCTTCCAATTCCTTTCCCGTGCTAGCATTCATGCCTCTCATTCTACAAATACATTTTTGCTAACACCTATCACTTTAAAACCACACGATACCAAGTCTCCTGTTCTTGTTACCCCAATACCATTCACAAATACGCTGTTTGACCCTTGCGTTAGTGTCTCCCCTATAGTCAAGATATCACCCCTACGACAGACAGATCTACTATTTACAAACACATCTTCACTCCCGCTCACACAGACATGAATCGGCATGCCTGTACAATGATCCCCTATGCAAACAACTGCTTTATTCATATATATCAATTTAAGTCTATTCTTCTTGCTTTTAATTTAATACTATCTTTTGTCATTTCTATTTCTGATCTTCCAACTTTTAAAGTAATTTTATCAGCTACGAAAATTTCTAAGTGATGTTTATTTTTATCGTACGATAACTTTGTCCCATCTTGAAATTTTACACTATTTATTTCCTTTTTATTCTCCGGAGGCGGATATTTCTCCTGATATATTGCTGGTAATACTACCCCCAAAGATAATTCCCCAAATGGCGATAATACTATTACTTGCTCATCAACATTCGGCGCAAACCAACTTCTATCTTCTCCTGCCTTCATCGTTATCCATGGCAACCAATCGGTTAAAATTCACCTACTTGAACTCTTACTCTTGCCTTTTCATAATCTACTTCTTTAATAAGCCCAATACGGATAATATTCGCTAACTTCCTATTTAGCTCTGCAATCGCAAAATTATGCTCTAACATGTACTTCACCTATCTCTATAATATGCGGCTTAATTCCAGTTTCTGACCACACTGACTTCCCTATATGGATTTCATTCACCCATTCAACCATCCACACTAGATATGCATCGAGCTCCGGCTTAAAATCGTCTACTTCCGCTGATAAGAACTCTCCCGGCGAAATGTTTTCTACGCCCCAAGTGTTTCTATTTACAACTCTTGCAATTTCGGCTGCTAATTCTCTCACAACTACCGAGGAATTCCTCCCATCAACTACCACTCTTGCCTCAAATCTTGCCCTCAACGCTAATTCTTCAGTCCCCGGATCTTTTCCTGGCTCTAAACTCACAAGCTCTACAAACACTGCTGGCGCTACTATTTCCCGATGTACCGCTCCATACACTTCACATGTCTGTATCGCTGGGATTTCTTCCTTTAGCGTTTTACAAATTGCCTGATGTAAATCTCTCCACAACATTACTTTATATATTCTAACTGTTGGTGAAAATATTTCTCAAATACTCTTTCTGCTTCATTTTCAGCTAACTCTTTCATTATTTCCCGAGCTTGCGTGTTTACTTTTATTTCATCTATTGGTAACGGTGTCATATACCTTCTTCTGAATATTCCTATATGACCATTTTTCATTGTTGCTATGAATGCTCCTTCATACATACGGCTTCCTACTTTTGCTCCCATCTTTGTCTGCTTTATACTTCCAAGTTTTGCTACTCCTATCCACTGTGAACTGAGCTTTATTGTAGACCACAAACGCTTTCTGTTTGCTTTATCCACACTTAACTTTTTTCTCATCGCTTTTTTTGGTATTTGTTTTTCTTCGCTAACTTGTTTGACAGTTTGCGATCTTACCCACTGCGCTGTTTTGTTTAATGCCCTCACCGTCGCTTTTTCCACTTTTTTCCTTTCAGCATCCATACTTTGTATGGTGACCTCGATGTTAATACGCATTTGACGCTCGAATTTTCCAGATTATTCCAGAGTTATCTCTGAGTGGCGGTGAATATACTTTGTACTTACGCTTACCAATAATAAAGATATCTCCCACCATTGGCTTTAATACATCAAACACACTCACCTCCAAAATCAACATCTCACCTACAAATTGGCCTTCACCTATCTCGTATAATTTATCCGGTTGTTGTTTCAGTATCTGTACCTTGTATGACTTATCCTTTGACTCATACAACGCTTGCTCTCCTAAATGTGCAAAACAATCTTTCAATAATCTTTTTATTTTTTCTTGCATACTTTACTTTTATGCACTAATCTCTACATACACGCTAAGAAGGGGCATACTGGTAGAGCAGTCTCATACTTTGTAAGTGCTCTACCAGTATTGTTATGCTGCGACAATTTTTACTAATATGCCCGGACGGTGGCACATTGGCAGAGGATTTGACTGCGTATGTAAATCGGTCCCTCTATCAAATCTTCTTGGCTCTTGTTTTGCATAGAGCGGCTGTCCTAGTGTATTTACTGTTTCATTGAAGTCCGCTGGCGCAAAGTAAGTAGTAAATGTGTTTGCTGTACCAAGTGGAAAACAGTGTCCTGTATCTCTTTCTATAAATCTTCTTACGGTTCCTTCAGGGTCGGTTGCTTGCCCTCTATATTCCTCAAACGTTATTCCACAGAACGTAAATCCTGATCTCATATCGTTCCTTAGCGCTGCTCCTTCTTGCCATCTCTCGTATGCTTCTTTTACTTTAGCATGAGAAGTGAGTGCATCAAAAAACTCAGGACTTACCAGCGCATGAATCCCGGTCATATATTCACCACTTAAGTTGTCCTCAACATGCCTCAATACTTCCAGACACTTACGCTTGACATCGGTTGTTGCTGTTCCTAGTGCAAAATTTACTACTTTTGGTGTAATTTCAAATTCGTTATACAGATTTAATAACTCACTGCCATCAGCGTCCAAAATTATTCCTTTCAGCGCCCCCATTCGCAAATGTTCTAACGTTATTGCGTGTTTGTTTCTCATCAATTGCAAATGATCGGTTATTACATCTGCCAGCGCTTTAAGTTCACTCTCTGATCCAAATGCTCTTATTCCCTGTACTTCCTCTGGCAGCACTACATCATCATGAGGAATATGTGGTATCGTAAACGTCCTTATTTTCCTTTTTCCTCTTTTCCCTACTGTTGCTGGTGCTCCGGGTACTTGCGTTGGTAGTAAACTCAATACTCCGTTTTGCTCTTCTATCGTAATATGTCGAAATCTTACCGATCTACTTGGAAATAAATTTAAGTTTTCGACGCGACCATAATTTATCGGCAATATGTTTATTGCATTTGTTAGTGCCGTCATGCTAAATGCTGTATTTGTAAATGGATTTTGCATTTTTCCCCCTTTATGTTTTTTATTATTTACTAGACCCCTTTGCGGATGATAACGCCTCGTGCTTCAAGTTGTTTTATTGCTGCAGCTTTTTGCTCTTCTGTTATATTTGCTGGCCACACAACCGCATGATCTGCTAGCATCGCTATACGTGTAATGATTACTGCTTTGGTGGTTTCCGTTGCGTTTACATCACTTGTTATTACACCTATTGCTGTTTGCGTGCCGTCTGTAGCTGTTGGATTTAAGGACTTAATTAGACCGTCTTTAGTATCACAACCAACAACTGTACCAAGCTTAAGGTTTTGCCCCTTTGCCACTGTTATTTGATCTCTTGAATATAGATTAGAAACTTCGTATTTCAGAAGATCACCAAGGTTATTTTGTTCTGTTATAGTACTCATTTTGCTTTTCTCCTTTATTTTCTACTTTTGTTATACTGCACGACTCCTTGCTACTTCCATCATCAAGTCTTCCGGTGCACTTTGTGGTATTGTGCTTAAAATTTCTGTCTTCATTGTTCTCTCCGCCAGTATCGACATTAATATTTCTTGGGCTTGCTTTGCATTTACATCCTGTTCAATAAATTCTCCTATTTTCTCTGGCATCTTTGATAAATTACATAATCGTATTACCTCTAATACTTCCTTGCGGCAGCTCTCGTACCCTAAACATCTTCCTTGCTCATCAATATCTATTGCTTGTTCTTTTATCTCAGTTTTAGTCATATTTCTCCTATAATTATCTATAAATTCTGAAAATGTCGTAATTCCATCAGCAAGGCCTATCTCTATTGCTTTTTCCCCAAAATATAGCCCTGCTTCCGTTGATTTGATTCTTTCCGTGGACAAATTTCTGTTTCGTGCTATAAGCTGAACAAACATCTCATATAGGCGGCCTACTTCCTCTTGTAAGCTTTCCAGACTTTCAGACGTTATTGGCTCATGCGGATTTAAATCGTTCTTTCGATTTCCAGCAAATACTGTCGTATATTTTATTCCCTGTTTTTCATCAAACCCACTTTGATCGATATGGCTTGCTATTACTCCTATGCTGCCAACTCCGGATGTTCTGCTTACAAATACTTTTTCAGCACTTGATGCAATTGCATACGCTGCGGAATACGCATCATCATTTGCTATCGCTATTATCTTTCTTTCACCCCTCGCTTTGTAAATAAAGTCAGAAAGGTCAAATAAACCGTTTACTTCCCCTCCGGGGCTGTCTATGTCCAAAATTATTGTTTCTACTTCTTTATCTATTAAAGCTTCTTCTATCTCTTCACGTATCTTCTCATATGATGTCATTCCTAAAATATCGTCAAAAACCTCTGACTTTTTCGTCAAGATTCCATGTATTGGTATTACTTTTATTCCCCTTTCACTATTTCTTACTGCATGTTTTATGTTTTTAAAAATCGGCTGCTTTCCTGCTTGTAATGACAGTAACTCAAAACTTCTTGGCTCTACCATCATCGGCTTACTCAGCCATATCGCTTGGTTTTTCATATTATCTCTTGATTGGTAGTAACGTCAGAATCAAAACTTAATCCCAAGGAACTAGGCTCTGTGGACAAAATTTTAGAGAAGCCATATGAGAGCTCCAACAAAATTTAGAAATCCCATGTAAACCTCTGCGGTCTTGTCAAATCTGGAAAAAATGCGCCTAAAATTTTTAATTTTACCGAAAAAGCACTCAATCAAATGACGTTCTTTATAAATATGCTCATCATAGTATCTTTGCACTTTTCGATTCCTTTTTGATGGAATTACGATTTCACATTTCCTGTTTTCAAGGCTGACCACAAAAGCATTGCTGTCATAACCCTTATCAGCTACTACAATGGAGTTATAGACATTTTTTGTTAATACTTCAGCTTGTGTAATTTCATTCCTCTGGCCAGGAGTAAGTATAAATTTTAAAGGATTTCCCAATGCATCAACAAGTGCATGAATTTTAGTCGTAAAGCCACCTTTACTTCGCCCTAAAGCCTCTTGATCCTTCGAATCTTTTGTATATCCAGCCGAACATGGATGGGCTCTAATGATCGTACCGTCGATTATGACGGCTTCTAAATCTGGCTCTTGTTTTGTGTACTCCAATAAATTTTTCCAAATACCCCTTTCGCACCATCTCTTAAATCGTTTGTGTATACTTCTGTAATTGCCATAGATTTTCGGCAAAAGTCGCCATTGGCAACCACTTCGCGCCATATACCACACTGCTTCTATGAATATTCTTAAACGTTTTTCGTCTTTACTATGCATTCCTTTTATGCCTTTTATGAATTCTAAAATTTGTTTCCAATTTCTTTCTTTTATATAATATTCCATTCGGTAGTTTCTCCATTTTTATGTTCATTTGGTTAAACTACCACTTTTTTTCTCCCTCTTCATATTTTTTGTCCACAGAGCCTAGATCAAAATTTTTATTAAATTCAGAGTCTATTAAATATTCATGTGCTTCTTCAATAAATTTATTTTCTTTTTCTTCATACTTTTTTATACTACCGTTATCTTCATGATAAACTAAATGTTCTTTATGATCAGTATGAATATTTTTGCTCTTACACTCCGTGTTTTGAGGATCGTGTTCAAGTACTATATTCCATCTAAACCGTTCAGATGTGGATGAATCTGGAAGTTTACCAACGAGTTGTGCTTCCTGTGGAATTACAGTATCACCTTTTCTACCAACAATCAATACAGGACATTTTGTATTCTCTATAATCTCTCGTGAATTAAATTCTAATCCGCAACGATTAAACCAAAAATTCAAGAATTTTGCAGGAAGCCGTCTCATGAAAAAATTCCCTACCCCATGAGGAAAGTTATTAGTTGCATCCTTAAGCGAGCTATAAGAATTACTATGAATTAGCGTTAAATAAATCCCTTGCTTTTCAAACCTTTTCAAAACTTCTGCTGCAATTCCTCCTCCAAGAGAGTTAGTATCCAAAATTATATCGTTTGGATGCACACCTTGTATAAGTAACATGTCTACCATTGCCATTCCAGCTTGAACTAACTTTTCACCGTTTGTTAGAAATTCATATAGCGCTACAATTTTCTTTCTTTCCAAGAGGAACTCCACAATATCTTCTATATCTTTATTTTCTCCTAACTCTTGATCGTGAGCTTCTGCATCCACTTCCTTATCATCACCTACAAGTTCTTTTTTGTAACGCTTTATCCACTCAGGGCTGACTTCATTTTCCAAAAAGTTTTTAATTCTATGTGCAACAAACCTTTTCTTAACAAAGTCAAAAAACATCCATAAGCAAAGTACGACAAAACATATAGTAGCCAAAATTGATAGCACTACTGATGCAAAAGCTAACCCTGTAAGTACCTTTTTTGATTTTTGATTCTGGTATGCCAAGTATAACAATACAATAGAAGCAGTGGACAATATAGCAAAACATAACCATAGTGATACTATTCTCCTATTGAATTTTTTTTCTTCAGCATTTAATTCTTTTTGAAAGGATTCTGAATTAACAATTCTAGAGAAATAGGGATAGTCAAAATAATGCTTAACTAACTTACTTTCTTGCCCCTTAGGTGCATCTTTACCAAGAGCATTAACCTTAATACACCCAAGTACTCCAAAAAAGTTTATCACGTGTTTTGCATTTTCTTCTGGCTTGATATTACCATTGGTGTAATAAATAACTTTCATTTTATTGTTAATAAATATTAAGCTATTTTAACATAAAGATCAAAAAAAACAAGAGAATATAAATATGAATAACCAGTATGATGAAAAGCTTATAAGAAATTTCCTATGATTCCTTTTAAGCGAGTTTTGAATTTTTGAAATGTCATGACATTGTTGATACGGTTATCAAGAAACGATAAAGTATCCACAAAATCTTCTGAATAATCATTGATAAAAAAAAGTATCGTACTTAAGTACACTCCAGCTAATATTGCTCTTTTTGTATAGTAGTTAAAATCTGTTGATTGGTCATAAATGCCATACCAAATCGCACTAACAGTTCTGTATAAAAGTTTACTAGAAAAATATGTATTTTTTGGTGATACAGAGAATAATAAAACATTTTTTAAAAGTTCTCTATAATTTGGTAGCTTAGCGTAATTTGAAAGGCGTATTTGAATGGCTAACTTTACTCGCTCTCGCACTTTCATATCTTCTAAATTAGAATTCCTTAGTTCAGCTTCCATTGAGCTATTTAAGTCCTCTGCTATGTGCTCCAAAGCGCTATATATTCCATTCTGAAATTTGCAAAAGCTATTAGCTAGATTAAGGTCAGTACACACCTTTAATAGGGTTTCATCGCTTATCCCTTCAAATGGAATAACCCTAATTAGCTTATCTATTATTAACTTTTGTTCCACGCAACATTATACTAAACAGCATGTGTGATTGTACCTGAGATTTTCAAACATTCTACAAAATGCTTCACCACGTTCCTCGAAATTTTTCCATTGATCAAAAGAAGCACACGCGGGAGAAAGTAATATAGTTACTTCTTCTGCGCTATCTAAGGCCCCTTCAAAAGCCAATCTGAATGCACCTTCTAGATTGCAACATCTAACATAATCTACTTTATTCTCCATAACATTTGCAAAAGCTTCGGTTGATTCTCCAATAAGAAAAGCTTTTCTAACCCTTGTAAAATGCTTGCTTAATGATTCTATTCCACCTTTTTTGCTTCTTCCACCAACGATCCAATTTATGTTTTCATAAGATAAGATCGCCTTTTCGCTCGATTTTGCATTAGTTGCTTTGCTATCGTTCACGAAAAACACATTTCTTATTTTGCCAAGCAGTTCATTCCTATGCCTCAGTCCTGAAAAGGACTTGATTCCATTGATAATAGTGTTGCTATCTACTCCAAGTACCTTACATACGGCATATGTGGCTGCTATGTTTTCTGCGTTGGATATTAGGTTTATTTTCACGTCGCTTACTGATAAGCTATGATTCTCTAGTTTTAACGAGATCTTCTGGATCCCAGTGCCCCTTTTGTCATCCAAGTAGCTGACACTGGGATCCAGATAATTTCGATCTATACCAGTAATCTGTTCACTATAATCAAGCAAATTGTTACCTGCCAATGATATTAGATCTCTTGCACCACCCTCTGTCATCTGAGTAGTTGGCAATGGTTTTTCTTTTCTGGATTCCAGCATCACGCGCTGGAATGACATCGGGGAATATGTTACTGAGATTGGAATTTTGTCTCCAGTGAATTTGTTGAATATATCAGCAGTAATCTCATTGTCACATCCTATTACGGCAACCTCACTACCGTTTATCAGTTTTAATTTAGTTGCTATGTAGTTCTCCATACTTCCATGCCTATCTATGTGATCTGGTGTAATATTGAGCAGTGCTGAAATGTCCACGTTAATTTCATTCATCAACTCCAATTGAAAAGAGGAGAGTTCGATTACATAAATTTCTGCATCTCTTTCTAGATCCAAAACAGGAACGCCTAAATTTCCACCAATAGCTACTTTTTTCCCTGCAGATTTTAATATGTGCCCTATTAGTGATGTAGTGGTTGATTTACCATTTGTTCCTGTGATGCCTATTACCTTCTGGTTCGTAGTTTTAGCTTCAAGAAATAGCTCAATGTCTGATTTTATTTTGCAATCAAATCTCCTTGCAAGTTTTACTATCCAATGTGGCTCTGTTGGCACCCCAGGGCTTAAAACCAATGCACTGATCTCATGCCAATTGTATTCCTTGGGATGAATAAAATTACATTTTTTATACATCATTTTTGCATTTGCTATTTGCTCTTCATGATCATCCCATGCATATATTCTTGCACCACTCTTTGTTAGAGCGTTAATGGCGGATAAACCAGTTTTACCAAGACCAAAAACCGCGACGTTTTGATTTTTGTATTTGTTTAGTTGCACTGCTAGATAACTTATGCGAACCATTTTATAAAGATATCGTACAAATTACAACAGACTTCTTTCGTAGGTTACAACTGTCATTCAATAGAAACAAAAAACTTGCTTGACAAACCCCGCCAGCCCCCTTATCATGAAAGTGAAGCTATTTTATTTAACTTCGCAATCTCTGCAGCAGATTAAAATGACAAGAAAACTTGTATTTGGCGTCTTATTTTTAATTTTTTGCACTATGTGTACCTTATGTCTTCACAACATTTCTGGGTTTTTACCTATATAAGCTGAAACGCGCTTATAAAGCGTTCAAGACATCACCCAACGTCAAATTTTAAAATAGAGAGTGTAATAACTAGCTACCACGGGTTTTCTATGCCTTTTTTTTCTGCCTAGTAAATTTCTTAAATATTAAAGCTAAGGTTAGTTGCCGTTTAAAAGCAGCTAAATTGCAGCGTTTAAGACTTAAAAAACGCCAATACTGAAAATAGACAATGACTAGGGCTTCTTTTGCCTTTTTTTCATTTGGTAAATTTCTTAATGTTTATAGCTAAAGCAACTTAAGAGACCGAAAATGGTCAGTGCTCCTTTTTTTGTCATCCCAGTGCTCCTATGATGTCACTCCAGTCCGTGATGCACAACTGTACAAACGTTGTAGTTTGGGAGCAATTCCCACTAGTGGGGTGTCATCCCAGTGCCCAGACACTGGGATCCAGGTTCTATGCAACTTAATTAAAAACGTTTGTTTTAGCGTAAGACAAATACCTTTAGCTCATCAGCTCAGTTATAAGCAAAATTTCTGGATTCCAGACTGGAATGACACCATTTGCTGTCTTCAAAAATGAATGTTCGTACAGTTGTGCGCGTGACGCTGGAATCTAGTTCTTATTGTACATTTACTTGGTGTAGAGTTAAGTTTCCTGGATCCCAGTGTCTGGGCACTGGGATGACACCCCACTAGTGGGAATTGCTCCCAAACTACAACGTTTGTACAGTTGTGCATCACGGACTGGAATGACATCATAGGGGCTACTTTCATGACATCATTCTTTTTCCTGGATCCCAGTGTCTGGGCACTGGGATGACAAGAAAAAGAGGCACTGGGATGACAAAAAAAAGAGGTACTGGGATGACATTCAAGAGTAGGGATTGATGGCAAAGAGAAATACAGGTGTCATTCCAGTGCGTGACACTGGAATCCAGGTGTGCATTGGGTTTGATAAGTGTAGGGTTTTATGTTAAAAGGGAGCGTTCTTGATGAAATTGCAAAAAAGACTGGATCCAAGTAGTCTGGGCACTGGGATGACACCTTTCCTAGTGGAGATTTTTCTCAAATCACAATGTTTGTGCAGTTTTTGAACTTACGTGTTCAATTTTATTTTCTTCCATTTCTCTATAGCCTGGTAATGTAGAATTTTTTATATGCAATCCGGTACATACTGCAACCAAAGCAGCTATAACACCACAAATTACCGCACCAGCTACAAATGGAACCATCACAGCAGCAGTAATGAATAATCCTGTAATAACAACTCCAACAACATCTTTTGTCAATGAGGTGTAAAAATCCTTTTTGCTCTCTTTATATTTAGTTTCTTGTTCATTTGGCATAGAAAATTGAGAATTTGTGAAGACATTTTTATTATTATCACAATCTGATATAGTAGTTTTGCCGGTATTTGTTTCTATTGTTAATACAGGCGTTTCATTTTCGTTACGATGACCTGGCTGATCATTAACACTACTTGACACAGGTTGGTTAGCATTTGCTCCTGTTACTATAGGAGGTGCTGGTACTATATTTTCTTCTGCATTGGGTGTTTCTGATGTAATAAAGTTTAAAAGCACCTGAGTAATTTCTTCTTGTGTACTATTCATAGCCAACCATAAAGCTGCTCGTCTGCTTTCATCATTTACATAACCTAAAAATGCCTCAACTTCTTGGACATTACCTTGAACAATAGCAGAACGCAAAGCGTTAAATTTTTCTTCTTCATTAAATTTGCCACTATCCAAGAGCATTCTTACAACGTCAGCTTGTTTATTTACTGCAGCCATACCCAACACAGTTCTGGAAGCAGTATCTTTAAAATCGATTCCAATATTTAAACTTGTGAACAACTCAACAACCTTTAGAAATATGCTGCGATCGTCGGTAATGTAAGGTCCTTCTGAACGGACAGCATAATAAGGCAAAGTCCAACCATCCTGGTTTGTTATTTTTGTATCTATTTTTTCTTTTTTTAGCTCTTCATTAAACTTCCCAGCAGTTATATCAGGGTTTTTAGTTACAATTTCCTTTATCTTGTCATATGACGTAGAAAATTGAGCAGCTTTAGAGTTACCAGGATTTACTTCATTACTGTCTGATTTATTTTCTTCTACATTAGGTGCCTCTTCTTCCTCGTTTATCGCTGTAGCTACTTGTTCTTGTTGAGGGAAGTTGAATCCCTTTTCAATGAGAAAATCCTTAACGCGTGGGTAACCATTTTCAGTTGCATGCTTTAGAAGTAAGTCTCCCAACGAGTTATCTCCTTCACACTTACTTTGAAAATCAATTTCTTTAAATTTAGCTTTTCTTTTTAACCTATTTTGCAAGTCTTCAAGGCTGGTAACTTTATTGTCCTTATTATCATACATTAAACCCTTATCTGCATCTAAACATAACTCTCTAATATCATCATTACTATACAACATAATTAAACCTACTACTATATGTTAGTTTATTATAGCAACTTTCCCACAACCAGTCAAGACATATTGCAGTCTCAAATAGCATGATATATATTGGATTCTTTATTTATGATTCTCAAGCAAATGATGGAAGATTTAGCCTATAAATTAGTTAAAGTGACCGAAGCTGCAGCACTTGCTGCGTATAAATTGGCAGGCTTTGGTGATGAAAAAAGGGCTGATCAGGTTGCAGTTGATGCAATGCGAACAGTGTTGAATTCTATGGAAATAAATGGTACTACCGTAATTGGTGAAGGTGAGAGAGATGAAGCACCGATGCTATATATTGGCGAGAAGGTTGGCACTGGAAATGGTCCTGAAATCGACATTGCTGTTGACC
Organism: Wolbachia endosymbiont of Dactylopius coccus; assembly: GCF_977011065.1. Lineage (NCBI taxonomy): Bacteria > Pseudomonadati > Pseudomonadota > Alphaproteobacteria > Rickettsiales > Anaplasmataceae > Wolbachia > Wolbachia endosymbiont of Dactylopius coccus. Next base: position 202,257 of record NZ_OZ347065.1, read on the forward strand.
CACTTGAAGGCACTACAATCTGCGCTCACCATAAACAAGGGGCAATGTCCGTTCTTGCTGCAACGAAAAAAGGTGATTTTTTACACGCACCTGATGTTTATATGGAAAAGATAGCAATAGGAAAAAATCTCCCAGAGGGTGTAGTCTCACTAAAAAATAGCATTGAAAAGAATCTAGACAATTTAGCCAAGGCAAAAGGATGTAAAGTGAATGATCTTACAGTAACTATACTTAACCGTGAAAGGCATGATGAATTAATATTAAAAATCAGGAAGTTAGGAGTAAAAGTTAAACTAATAGATGATGGTGATGTTGCGGCCGTAGTTTCACTAGTAAATGGCAATCACGATATGTATATCGGAATAGGAGGGGCACCAGAAGGGGTGCTTGCGGCTGCAGCGCTGAGTTCAATCGGTGGGCAGATGGAGGGAAGATTAATATTTGACACAGATCAGTTAAGAGAAAGAGCAAAGAATTTAAATATTGATGACCCAGAAAAAATCTACACCATAAAAGATATGGCAAAAGGTGAATCAGTGTTTATTGCAACTGGAATAACAAACGGAGAACTTGTGGATGGAGTTAAATTGAATCATAATACCTATTCAACTAATTCTTTAATAATTCTGCCTAACAAGCTGATAAAGCTGCAAGTTATAAGTTAGGTTAATTATTTTTCAATATATTATGTAAGAGTTAAAGGGAGTGTTAAAATGTTAGATTCATTTTCTCAAGAGAAACTAATTGTACAAGAAGTTCCTCAAGACGGACATAAAAAGAAGGCTGAACCCTTTTCAAAACCTTCTATCTATTGTTTCTTAAACCACTCTGCTGAACGGAGACAGTTTAGGCTGTTATGCCTGGCGGCTTTGTTGGAATAAGTTTTTCAACACTGCTCACAATAAAGTCAGTGATACCGTCAGCTACTTTATCGAATTTATTGTTTATATCTTTTCCTATTTCTTTATTTTTAACATATTCGTGTAGAGCTAAAGCAGTTATAGCTGCACATGCTGCAATCAAGCCAGTTTGTGCTATAATGAATAGTGATAATCCTCCTACAAGTATAGATGTTAATCCAATAGCTAGGTTTATAATTTTACTTTGTGTTGTTTGTTGTGCTACCTCTGCTTCCTTCTCTTCAAGAACGTTTGATGTTGTTTTTAAGGCAACTTTTATCGCTATTGCTGCAACTGAAACCATAATTAGCCCTATAGCTATTTTTGCTAAAAGAAGAATCGACGGCAGCATCATTGCAAATAACAGCGAGCCAGCTACTATAGTTAACCACTTCTCATTTATTTTTTTAGTGTTCATTGTTACCCTCCACTTTTAGAATAAAATTATTTAATTGTACAATAAAGCTAAAGGAAGTCAAGTCCAGCACTTATTCAGGAAACAATAGCTTAAAAAGAGACTTAGTGTTAAATTTCTAATAGATTACTTATAAAAATAAATCTTATGGAAAGTAGAGCTTGGTTCATTTGGCTGATTAGTAACTTGGTTGTTATATTCAGCAATATGCAGATAATTTATGCCTTTATAAGTGTGAATCTTGAAAAGGAACTTGGACTGACAATCGCGCAAGTTGCACTGGCTAACTCATACCAATTCCCATTACACGGCAAACAGATAGACAATAATAGAAGACAAGCCATAATGAAATAAGTGAAATAGTCGAGGTATAAATGGCACTAAGATCAAAATTATTGGATGAAGAAGTAGTAAAATCAGCAAAAAAAATGCTGAAGAAAGTAAGGAACAATGCATATGTTGCAAAAAAACTAAATGCTGTAATTGCAGCAAAAAAGCATAGTATAACGGCTGTAGCAAAAATATATTGCATTTCAAGAAGCGCACTAACTTCGTGGATAAAACTCTTGAAATTAGGCAGAGAAGAAAAATTGTTTGCTCCTCCACAACGGCGTAGAAAAACTAAATTAAATCAGGCTCAACTACAGCAAGTTGAAGCATGGGTAGGAGAAAATCCTAATATTACCATTAAAGAAATGAGAATAAGAATCCAGGAAAAGTTCGGCTTAAATATTAGCAAATCTACAGTACACCGCTATATGCAAAAGATGAAATTCTCTTATATTACACCAAGACCAGTACACAATGTACAAGATAAAAGAAAACAAGAGGAATTCAAAAAAAAATCTCAACGAAGTTATTGGCAAGTATCCTGAAAAAGAGCTGTTTTTCTTCGATGAATCGCGGTTTGGCACACATTCAAAGACCGGGCATGGATGGTTTAAAAAAGGCGTCAGAACAAAAGTTAAGGTAAAATTAGGTAGGGAAAATTTTTATCTCTACAGTGCAGTTAATCCTAGAAATGGGGAGAATTCTAGCTTGTTTGCACCGAATGTCAACACTGATTGTATGAATATATTTCTTGAGCAAATGTCTCAATATTTGGGACCACGAGAAGCCTTTCTTGTTATGGATTGTGCTAGTTGGCATAAGTCGAAAAGTTTAAAGGTACCTAAAAATATTGAGATTATATACCTACCACCATACTCACCTGAACTCAATCCAGTTGAGAGGCTTTGGTTGTATGTAAAACAGAACATTTTGCGCAATAAAATATACGATACTATTGCTTTGCTTGAGAGTGCTTTGTGTAAATTTATTACTTCTCTTACCTACTCCACAATTAAACAACTCTGCTATGTATCCTATTTGAATGACCAACAATGAGAATTGGTATTACTTTCTTCAGCATTTCTTTTGCTGATTCTACTACTTTTTCATCCAATAATTTTGATCTTAATGCCATTTATACCTCAACTATTTTACTTACTTCATTATGGCTTTTCTTCCATTGTTGTCCATCTGTTTGCCGTGTAATGGGAATTGGTATCAGTATATACTTGGACTTTTGCCATCTTACAATTTTTTAGTGGGGCAACGTTTAATGTTTTTTCCAGTAAAAAAATTTATTTTTTCTCGTTATCAACTATAATCCTCGGGTTTCTTGTTCTTGTTAACGGTAACAATTTTGCCCATTTAATTTTATCTCAAGTATTGATTGCAACTGGAGCATCATTTGGTTTTATTGGTGCTGCTCATATAAGTAGCATCTGTTTTCCCGTTGCCCAATTTGGATTAATGTTTTCACTAGTGCAAACAATTTCAAGTCTTTCCGCTTTGGTGATTCAAATGTTGTTCTCTAGCTTGCTTGCCGAAGGTGCAGATTGGAAGAATCTGATTGTATGCATAATACTATTTGGTGTGTTGATATTTGTACTGATGTTTTTTTATCCAAGCATACTTTCAGAAAGCAGCTCAGAAAAGTGCACAATAAAAAGCTCTATAAGAACAGTAATGTACTCTGTACTCACAGTGCTGAAATTAAGAGATATCTGGATAACTTCAATAGTGGGTGCTATTACTTTTGGAACATTTTTAGCACTGAATACCTTGTGGGCTCCAAGGTTACTGAGCAACTCAGAACTTGATGCAGTGGAGTCAGGTGTAGCAACCGCAATATTATGGCTTGGTCTTGCAGTTGGTGCTCCAATTGCAGATCGAATCTCAAATCTATTTAAAAATAGAAGGCATGTAATCTCTGCTTTTGCTCTTTTACAAGGTGTTTCAATGATTATTTTGTTGTGCAGCCACTTAACAGTCCACGTTGTATACTTTTATATGTTAATGTTCGGGTTTTTTGCGGGAGGACATATGCTTAATTTTACTGTCGGCAGCGAGATTGTGAAACGAAAATACATTAGCACATCATCATCTATTATCAATGGGTTTATGTTTATTGTCAGCGGAATTATAGTGTCAATGCTAGCACTTTTTACAGATCATCAAATGGCGCTTTTTGCAATATTTGTAATGTTGGCAGTTGCTAGTATTTTAAATTATGCTACAGAAGAGACATACCCTAAAAAATAAAGTAGCTGAATCTCGAGTCGATTGCTATATTATATTTACGTATTGTAATATTTATCAATAATGGATCACGTTACAACAAAAGACACGACAGTAACTAAGGCAACGATAGCTGAAAATATAAACCAAGAAATAGGATTATCAAAGGAAGACTCTGCTTCGATAATAGATGATATATTGAACGAAATAAAGACAAGCTTGGCAAAGGATGGAATAGTAAAAATATCGTCATTTGGAACATTCTTGGTTAAGAAAAAGAAGGAAAGACCAGGAAATGTACCAAATACATCGGAGAAAGTGATGATTCAGGCAAGAAGTTCAATTTCTTTTAGGCCTTCAAAAATTATAAAAAAATTAATCAATAATTAATGAATAAGGAAAAATTATTTTATACGATTGGGGAAGTAGCTGAAGAGCTACATTTGGAACAGCATGTTTTAAGATTTTGGGAAGGTCAATTTCATCAAATTAAGCCTACAAAGCGTAAAGGAAGAAGGCTATATGATCTTAAGTGTATAGAGGCCATAAAGAAAGTAAAATACATGCTATATGATAAAGGATATACAATAAAAGGAGTGCAAAAAGAATTTGGTAATGATATAAGAGTCACAAAGAATTTGTTGCAAGAACTTACCGATTTGAGGGATTATTTAACTAGTAAAATAAATAACGAGGAAAGTAACGAACAGGTGTGAAACACTACGTCTCGCTAAAATTTTGGAGTTTTGTGAGAGTTGATATATCTAAAATGTGGCATATAGCTTCATTTCTTATATTATTAGCAATATTAATAGGCTGTGGCCTGCAAAAACCTGCACCTGTGCTGCTTAAAGGCGAAGAATTTTACGGAAAAAGAGAGCTGGAATATACAAGAGAGTACCATTTAATTAGGGAGCCTTTAATAAAAAAAGAAAATAGAAAAGCCATCATAAACAGGATATACAAAGATAACAATAATGCACAAAACGTGGGGGTAAATTGCAAATTTGTAATGCCAGTTAAAGGTACAGCTACCTCTTCTGATGAAACGTGTAAGGATGGCATAAAAATTGCTGCTCAAAATGGAACGAATGTAGTTGCTTCTGCACCCGGCAAAGTGGTATATGTAGGCAAAGGGCTGAGATGGTATGGAAATTTAATTATAGTAGAACACAAAGATAATTACATGACTGTGTACTCCTATTTAAAAAACATACATGTTGAAATTGGTGATAAAGTAAAGCAAGGTCAAGTGATTGGATCTGCAGGTAAATCAAGCACACAAGATAAGGATCCACAGATGTGTTTCACAATACGGCATAATGGCCAAGCGGTTGATCCTTTGATGCATGTGAACTGTAATTGAATTTGGATTTATATGAAATATGATTTTAAAAGTGTTGAAAAATTTTATCAAGATAAAAGGGATTTTTCTGTAAGCAAGAATAGTGAACAAGAGAAATGTTACGTATTGGAGATGTTTCCATATCCATCCGGTAAAATTCATATGGGGCACTTACGTAACTATGCAATAGGGGATGTGATAGCGCGTTACAAGAGAGCTCGTAGATTTGAGGTTTTGCATCCAATTGGCTGGGATGCGTTTGGATTACCAGCTGAAAATGCAGCAAGGGACAATAATATTAGCCCTGAAACATGGACAAAAGAGAATATAGATAATATGCGTACACAGTTGAAATCTATAGGTCTTTCTTATAATTGGGAGCGTGAACTTTCCACATGTGAGCCTGATTACTACAAACACGAACAAAAATTTTTCCTGGATTTTTTAAAGCATGGGCTTGCCTATCGAAAAGAGTCATGGGTTAACTGGGACCCGGTAGACCAAACAGTGCTTGCAAATGAACAAGTAGTCGACGGAAAAGGATGGCGGTCAGGCGCCATTGTTGAAAAACGTAAGTTATCCCAATGGTTTTTAAAGATTACTGATTTTGCTGAAGATTTACTCAAGTGCTTGCAAAGTTTAAAAAATTGGCCAGAAAAAGTCAAAACAATGCAGGAGCGCTGGGTGGGGAAATCTGAAGGGGCAACTATAGAGTTTGAAATCGTTGGCTTAAATAAGAAATTGAAGGTTTTTACAACTTATCCTCATACTTTGTTTGGGGCTTCTTTTTGTGCAGTGGCAGCAGAGCATCCTATTGTGCAGGATTTAAAGAATGGTTCTTCTGTTGTCATCCCAGTGCTTGACACTGGGATCCAGGAAATAAAATCGAAAAGAGAGAACGATGAAAAAATAGGAGTTTACACCGGATTAAACGTCAAACATCCATTTCTTGATAAGGAATTGCCACTTTACATAGCGAATTTTGTGTTGATGGAATATGGAGAAGGCGCGATTTTTGGTTGCCCTGCACATGATCAGCGTGATTTTGAATTTGCGCAGAAATACGATTTGCCGGTTATTCCTGTAGTTCGTGAAGAGGGTGCACAAGCCATAGAGACCTTAAAAGAAGTATACACCGGCGATGGGGTAATGTTCAATTCTGAATTCTTAAACGGATTAACTGTCAGCAAAGCAAAGGAAGTAGCCATTAAAAAGCTTGAAGAAAAAGGAATAGGCAAGAAAACGATAAACTATCGTTTACATGATTGGGGAATTTCAAGGCAACGTTATTGGGGATGCCCTATACCTATAATATATTGTAAAGATTGCGGAACTGTTCCAGTGCCAGAAAAAGACCTTCCTGTGGTTCTACCTGTAGATGTAGAATTTACAAGTGGTGGCAATCCGCTGGATAAGCACCCAACTTGGAAGTTCGTTGATTGCCCAAAATGTGAAAAGCAAGCAGAGCGTGAAACTGATACATTCGACACCTTTTTTGAGTCTTCCTGGTATTTTGCTGCATTCTGTAGTGAAGATAAATCAATAGACAAAAATGCATGTAATCGTTTTATGCCTGTTGATTATTATATAGGTGGGATAGAACATGCAATTCTGCATTTGCTTTACTCACGATTTTTCTGCCGTGCTTTAACCAAATGTGGCTATTTTGATATTAAAGAGCCTTTCTCTACTTTAATCACCCAAGGAATGGTCTGCCATGCAACTTATAAAGACGAAAATGGTAAGTGGCTATTTCCCGCAGAAGCAAAAGAGTTGATTGCACAAGGAGCTAAGGTTCAAGTGGGCAAAGTTGAAAAAATGAGCAAGTCGAAAAAGAACACAGTTGATCCAAATTTTATCATAGAAAAATATGGTGCTGATACTGCTCGCTTGTTTGTGTTGTCCGACACTCCTCCAGAGAAAGATATGGAATGGTCCGATGATGGCGTGGAAGGTTGTTCTCGTTATATAAACAAGTTGTGGCGTATGGTAATGCAGCTGAGACCTGTAAATATACACTATGATAATGAGAGTGTTACGGGTGGACTTCTAGAGTACAGAAAAAAAATTCATAAACTCTTACACGGACTTACAGATGACTTGGAAAACTGCAGATTAAACTGTGTAGTGGCAAAATTTCGTGAGATGACGAATTTAATAGCTGAAATAGATGTAAAAACTGGAAAATCTCTTATTGATGAAGGTATATGTATATTAATCAGAGTAATCGAACCATTCATACCACATCTAGCTGAAAGCCTATGGCAAGAAATAGGAGGTCAACCTTGGCCAAAAGCTGATGAATCATTATTAGTTGACGATACGGTAACTATAGCAGTGCAAATCAATGGAAAATTACGCACAACAATAAAGGTAGCAATTAACTTACCTCAAGAAGAATTGAAGAAAATAGCGATAGACTCTGTGTCCAGTAAGATCGGTCAAAGCAAAGTTCGCACTGTATATGCTGTACCAAATAAGATAGTAAATATAGTTATATAAAAAATCCGAGTGTATCTGTTCAGGCAATGGCGTCAACTTAAGGGAGAATATCAGTGATAGTGTATAAAATTTCTCTCTAAAATTTTTACTATTAAATTACCCAAAAGCTGCAATAAACAACACTTTTGTTTCTGTTTTATAGTATTTTCAAAAGCGAATGATAAAGGTATAATATATTCTATACCGAGAATATGCATGAGCTCCAAGAGGAGAAAAAATATATGCTGATGTTCCAGGAAAAAAGTGGGAAAGAGTGAGTATAATAGGTGGATGGATTGAAAAGAAGTTTATTGCACCAATGACCTTCACAGGAGGGTGTAATAAAGATGTATTTAATGTATGGTTAAAGCGAACCACAATTGCAGCGGCATAGTTATGGATAATGCTGCATTCCATAAAACTCCCAAAACAAAGTCATTAATAGAGTCTTTTGGCTGTCATTTGCTTTATCTTCCAACATATTCACCTGATTTAAATCCTCACTTTTACCCACAAATAAAAAAGTGAGTAAAATGGATACCAAATAAATTTGGGATTAAAATGAGTGAAGTAAGTACAAATGTGCAATATACTGATGGCTTAGGGGATAAATGGCTGGAAAGAGAGTTAAAACACGTTAATTTAGGAGATACAAGACTTAATAAGAGACTTATTAAAACAGGATATTGTATAGAGGGTAAGGCGTCTGGATCAATTAATCAAAGCTGTAGTAGATGGAAAGAAGCTAAGGGTGCATACAGATTATTTAGCAATGAAAAGCTTAAGGATAAGGAAATTTATTCTTCCCATTACAAAGAAACTATGGAGAGAATGAAAGGAAATCAGTTTGTTTTTTCAGTTCAAGATACAAGTTATTTGGATTTTGACTCTCATATAAAAACCAAGAGGCTAGGTAGTATTTCTAAAGCTTATACGAAGCATAAAATGGGTTTACTGTTGCACAGTGCCTTAATAGTCAGCAAAGACGGATTGCCTTTAGGTCTATCTTCTCAACAATGTTGGGCACGTTCTATTAGGGAAAAAGAAACGGCACAAGAAAAAGCAAACAGGAAATACCGTACCTCCATAGAAGAAAAAGAAAGTTATAAGTGGATAACAGCTCTCAAAAAAAGCATAAACAACCTTCCTGCAAATGTACAACTTGTTACCCTTGGTGATAGAGAGGCAGATATCTTCAAATTTTTATGGATCACTGAGACATTAGGTAGTTTTTATGTAATCCGTAATCGAACTAATAGAAGATTTATCTGTACTGAAATTGGAAAAACAGATTTGCAAACACGCATCACTCAACTGCCAGTAAAGAAGAAAATTTCTCTAGAAGTTAATAAAGATAGAAACCAAAGATCAAGGAAAGCTAATATTGAAGTTAAGTATATGAAAGGCTATATACCTATCAGATCTTCTTCAATTTATGGATCAAAAGACACAGTGCATAAAATAAGTGATAAAATCCCTGTATATGTGGTAAGTGCAAAAGAAACAAATCCTCCTGAAGGATTGGAAGCTATTGATTGGACTTTGCTGACTAATGTACCAGTTAATAGCACTTTAGATGCTATAGAAAGGATAAATTGGTATAAGCTAAGATGGAAAATTGAGGAGTATTTCAGGGTTTTAAAATCAGGATGTAAAATAGAAAGCTCTCGTTTAACTACAAAGGAAAGGCTACAGAAATTAATTGCTATAAAGAGCATTATTGCATTTAAAATTTTATATTTAACAAAAGTCGCTTTATCAAATCCCATGGAAACCTGTACTAAAATTTTAAGCAATGAAGAGTGGAAGGCCCTTTTCATACGTGAGCATAAAGTAGCTACATTGCCAGAAGAACCTCCAAAAATAAAACAAGCTATTATTTGGTTAGGAAAATTAGGTGGATTTATGAATAGAAAAAGTGATAATTTACCAGGGGCTATGACTCTATGGCGGGGCTATGAAAATCTTAAGGAGAGCATAGTTATGCTTCACATCATGACCTCTCAAAATTGTGGGTAAAAGTGAGATTTAAATCCGATAGAGCATTGTTGGCACACCATCAAAAGTCGCCTCAGACCTCTAATGCATCAATGTACTATTATCTTCTCTTGCTTTCAACCAAGCAATACTTATTCATATCATCTGGGTAAGGTCCACAACTGTACGAACGTTGTGATTTTGGCCCATCAGGAGGGTGTCATTCCAGTCTGGGATCCAGGAATTTTAATTGTAATACCAATTCTCATTGTTGGTCATTCAAATAGGATACATAGCAGAGTTGTTTAATTGTGGAGTAGGTAAGAGAAGTAATAAATTTACACAAAGCACTCTCAAGCAAAGCAATAGTATCGTATATTTTATTGCGCAAAATGTTCTGTTTTACATACAACCAAAGCCTCTCAACTGGATTGAGTTCAGGTGAGTATGGTGGTAGGTATATAATCTTAATATTTTTAGGTACCTTTAAACTTTTCGACTTATGCCAACTAGCACAATCCATAACAAGAAAGGCTTCTCGTGGTCCCAAATATTGAGACATTTGCTCAAGAAATATATTCATACAATCAGTGTTGACATTCGGTGCAAACAAGCTAGAATTCTTCCCATTTCTAGGATTAACTGCACTGTAGAGATAAAAATTTTCCCTACCTAATTTTACCTTAACTTTTGTTCTGACGCCTTTTTTAAACCATCCATGCCCGGTCTTTGAATGTGTGCCAAACCGCGATTCATCGAAGAAAAACAGCTCTTTTTCAGGATACTTGCCAATAACTTCGTTGAGATTTTTTTTTGAATTCCTCTTGTTTTCTTTTATCTTGTACATTGTGTACTGGTCTTGGTGTAATATAAGAGAATTTCATCTTTTGCATATAGCGGTGTACTGTAGATTTGCTAATATTTAAGCCGAACTTTTCCTGGATTCTTATTCTCATTTCTTTAATGGTAATATTAGGATTTTCTCCTACCCATGCTTCAACTTGCTGTAGTTGAGCCTGATTTAATTTAGTTTTTCTACGCCGTTGTGGAGGAGCAAACAATTTTTCTTCTCTGCCTAATTTCAAGAGTTTTATCCACGAAGTTAGTGCGCTTCTTGAAATGCAATATATTTTTGCTACAGCCGTTATACTATGCTTTTTTGCTGCAATTACAGCATTTAGTTTTTTTGCAACATATGCATTGTTCCTTACTTTCTTCAGCATTTTTTTTGCTGATTTTACTACTTCTTCATCCAATAATTTTGATCTTAGTGCCATTTATACCTCGACTATTTCACTTATTTCATTATGGCTTGTCTTCTATTATTGTCTATCTGTTTGCCGTGTAATGGGAATTGGTATAAGTAAGCATACTGAGTTGATAAGTATAAAAGTAGCTAGAAAATAAACATTTTTGATGAGATTATATGGAAAACTGGATCCCAGACTGGAATGACAAGAAGAGGGTACTTGGATAAGAGGCATTGCCCTTCTGGTAGCACAATGTTCGTACAGTTATGGGTAAGGTCACAGTCATATAATAAAAGACCAAGGACGTAAGTATTTCTTTCCTTTTGCAGAAGAATATTGTCACTTATTTACTTAACAATTCAAAAAACTTGAAAGAATAAAGATAGCTATTGAAATTATCTTGATTTACATCAGTTATCCAAGTTTGACATTGAATACTTAACACTTCCTCCATTAACGCCTTTCTGTAATGTTTATCCAGATGAGACATTATATCATCAAGTAGAAGAAGTGGTGCCTTATTGTAATGAATACACCTTGCTTTTACACTGGATAAAATAATAGAAAGCAGTAATAACTTTTGTTCTCCAGTGGAGCACAGATTTATTGGTACGTTTCTTTTTTGACAAAAAACCCGAAGATTATCGTTATGCACACCAAAGGTTACTCTACCAGTCAATGAATCTTTTTCTCTGTTTTCCTTTAGACGATTCTGAAAATATTCTGCAGTATCGTCCAAAGTTAGCTGGCTGCTGAATTTCAAACTTGCCTTCGGAAAAAACTCACTGGAATGGTTATCAATTGTGTCTTGTAGTGTCTTTAAAACAGACGATCGCATACGTAAAATACTAACTGCATTAACGGCCATTATGTTTTCAAGACTAGAGAGCCAATTTTCGTCCAAGGTGTTCTCTCTCAACAGTTTACTTCGCTCACGTTTAGCTTTTCTGTGTTTCATGTAGCAGCAAGTGTAATTTTCCTCAAACAGTGAGACTATACGGTCTAAAAATTTTAATCTGTCACTTGGAGAATTAAGAAGAACATAGTCCATTTGTGGAATCAGCCATATTACATTGGATATCTTATACAAAGATGAATAACTCGATTGCGTTTTTCCATCAATTTGTATTAGTTTCTTATCAAAACTCTTTTCGATACCAATTGAATTAAAATCCATTCCATTAAAAAAATCATAGTGCACTACCCAATCTTCATTACTGAATCTATTTTGTATCTCACTGGCTTTTGCTTTTTTCATTCCATTGCTTTTAGCAAGCAACGAGATTGCTTCAAGTATATTAGTTTTACCAATACCGTTTTTGCCAGTTATTACAACTGAGCTATCATCTGAATCCAGTTCAAAGTTTGAGTGGCTACGAAAATTATGTAATTTCAGCTTTTTTATGTAGCAATGGGTAGCCATTAACCTATTCTTTAGTTTACGTTCTCCTTACTTCTTCCAGAACCTCATCAACATGCCCACTAACTTTTACATTTTTCCAGATCTTCACTACTTTACCTTTTTTATCTATTAAAAAAGTAGTGCGCTCTATTCCCATATACTTTTTGCCAAACATACTTTTCTCTACCCAAACACCATATTTTTCCAACATTTCAGCATTCTCATCAGAAACTAAAGAAAATGGCAGAGAATATTTTGCTTTGAAGTTAGCATGGCGCTTAACACTATCTTTTGATACACCAATTATCACTGTGTCAAAGGAAGAAAAATCATCTACTTTATCTCTAAAGCCTTTTGCCTCCATCCTACAACCCGGAGTATCGTCTTTAGGATAAAAATAAAGAACTACATTTTTTTTATCAAAAAATTCACTTAATGATAAATTTTCACCAGAATCTGTTGGTAAGCTAAAATCAGGTGCATTATTTCCTATTGCTAATTCCATACCTTGCTCCATTAATACCACTTTTACGGTATTATAGTAATATGGTGCATTATTTCCTACTGCTAATTCCATACCTTGCTCCATTAATACCACTTCTGTGGTATTATAGTAGTATGGCACATTATTTCCTACTGTTAATTCCATACTTTGCTCCATTGATAACACTTTTATCTATAGTAGTATATTGTAGTCAGAGTATCAAATTTTATATATAGCTAACAGATAAGATTCTTGATGGGGGCTTATTGATAAGTTTCTGTCTTGTATCTTGTAAAAAGCATCTAATGCTTTAAGCTTAAGCATTGTAAGTCATGCTCATTAGTTTCCTCATCTCTTATAGTATGGCTGGATATATAATTGGATTCCTTAGATGTACAGTTCCAGAGTGTGATGGTAAGGATTTAGTATAAACAATTCAGGAGCACTGAGAACATATAAATTCAAAAGGAGTAAGACCATTAAGAGTTTTGAGTCTCTTTGCATAATTGTAGGCCATATATAGATATAGTTTTCCCTCCTCTGTTCTGACTTCTGCAATATCAATATGCTATAGGATATTTCTTAAATTTCTTTTTTGGTTTAATCAACATCTGGCAGTTTGCTAATGTTATAACAGCGATGCAGGCTAGAAGTGCGGAATTGTAGACTGCAAGGCAATCATCTAGTGGTAGAAGTGTATGCTTCCGAAATGCGACCTTCTTCTTCTAAAGTTAGAACAGTTGATCTTGGATGTTTTGAGCGTCTTTAGTGAATGAGCGTTTTCGACAATAGTTTTTGGATTAAGGTTTGGAAAGCTTTGCTATACTATTTTGTATTGCTCTACGCTGTTGTCCGGGCGCACCCATGTAACCACAATTCCTCCTTCGATGGTATCTTTTTCTTACATTTTATCATACCATCACACTCTGGGACTGTACATCTAAGGGATACCGCGGCGGTATGACGTAGGGTTTGCCGAGATTCCAGTGCTTGACACTGGAATCTAGTTCTTATTGTACATTTACTTGATGTAGAGTTAAGTTTCCTGGATCCAAGTAGTCTGGGCACTGGGATGACATCATAGGGGCGCTGGGACGACGCCGTCATAAAGTGAAACTAGATTGTATCTTATCGGTAAAAAAGAAGAGCTATTTTAGGAAGTTTTTATAGGGCTAAAACTAAAGAAAACTTGCATATAAGTTTATCAAGTGTAAAATTAGAGTTGTTTTAAAAGAATAGGTCAATTATGAATCTTGTAACAAAATCTGCTATCGATTTTACTGCTTCAGCTGTTCTCTCTGACGGAGAAATTGTTGATGATTTCTGTCTGAGTAAGCACATAAAAAATAAGTATGCTATCCTTTTTTTCTATCCACATGATTTTACTTTTGTTTGCCCAACTGAATTGATATCGCTCAATAATAGAATAAATGAGTTTGCAAAGCGTGGTATTGAAGTGATAGGAATAAGTGTAGATTCAAAATTTTCACATTATAAATGGCGAAACACTCCAGTTAATGATGGTGGTATTGGAGAGGTTAGCTACACTTTAGTGTCTGATATCAAAAAGTCTATATCAAGAGACTATGGAGTATTGCATGATGATTCAGTTGCACTGAGGGCAACTTTCGTTATTGATGATAAATTTATTGTGCGCCATCAATCGATAAATGATTTGCCTTTAGGGCGTAATATTGATGAGTTTATTAGAATTGTAGATGCAATAAACCATAACAAAGAGCATGGTGAGGTATGTCCAGCTGGATGGAAGAGGGGCAAGCCGGCAATGCAGGCGAGTAATGAAGGAGTAGCTGATTATCTAAACTCATACAGTGAAGAATTATAGATTTAGTACAAAAGTTCTTATTATTGGATCTGGAGCAGCGGGTTATGCTGCTGCTATATATGCAGCACGTGCAAACTTAGAGCCAATTGTAGTAACAGGAATGCAGCCTGGTGGTCAGCTTACGATTACTACGGATGTTGAAAATTATCCCGGGTTTATTTCAATACAAGGGCCAGAGCTCATGGCCCAAAAGAAGTTGCATGCAGAGAAGGTTGGAGCAAAAATAATAGATGATGAGATAAAAAGCGTTGAACAACTTGAGGATTCTAATGAGTATAGGTTTAGATCTTCTGGTAATACTAATGACTACTATTCAGATGCAATTATAATTGCATCTGGTGCGCAAGCGAAGTGGCTTGGTCTCAAGAGTGAAAAGGAATTTCAAGGTTACGGAGTTTCAGCTTGTGCAACTTGTGATGGTGCATTTTTTAGGAATAAAGTTGTAGCTGTGGTTGGTGGTGGAAACACTGCTGTTGAAGAAGCAATATTTTTAACTCGATTTGCCAAAAAAGTGATATTAATACACAGGCGTGATAAATTGAGAGCGGAAAAAGTAATGCAAGATAGGCTCTTTAAAAATGATAAAATAAAAGTAATGTGGAACCATACTGTAGAGCAGATTCTTGGAGAAGAAAATCCAAAAAAAGTTACTGGTATTATAGTTAAATCAACGGAAGCTCAAGAATTAGAAGTGGATGGAGTGTTCATTGCAATTGGGCATGCACCAAATACAGGTGTTTTTAAAGGCTTTGTTGAAATGGATCAGCAGGGTTATATAATTACAAAACCTGGAACAACTTTAACTAGTAAAGCAGGAGTGTTTGCTGCAGGTGATGTTCAAGATAAGGTATATCGTCAGGCAGTAGTTGCAGCAGGAACAGGGTGCATGGCTGCACTTGATGCAGAAAAGTTTTTAGAGTCGTAGTTAATTCTAGGATTTTAGATAAATTACTTGCAATTTTCCTTTTCTTTTACATAATTATATTAGTAAATTATTAGGTAGGTTTAATATGCTTTATGAAAGGAAAGGAATGGGATAAATACTAATGGTTACAGATATCAGAGAACTCTAGATGCACCGACACAAAAGTTATTTGATGCTATTGATGGCGAAAACCTAGAAGCTTTTAAACAAGCTCTGGCAGAGGGTGCGGATGTTAATGCGTTTGATAAAGAAGGCATGACACCTTTGATGTCTATTGTCAACGTCTGCACTGTCAGCGGTGATGGACAGGCTAAGTTAGAGAAAATGGCTAAATTGCTTATACAAAACAGAAGTATCGTATCCGTTCAGGGGTGTGGCTTAAGAGACAATAGATAGGAGATTTTGAGAAGGGTTGAGCTTCTTTTGCCTCCAGGTTAGGTACAATGAGATCACCCGTTCAAGAAACATGTTTCCTCGTACCGACTGTGTAAAATACGAATTCTTACGATAGACTACATAATGCCGTATCTGTCGCTCAACATGGTTATTCGTTAATGCCTGGGTCATCCAAAAATGTCCACATCATTGGCTCGGATTTTATAATACCCTTTACCGTTCGTGAAGCTCCTTTTGCTTCAAGTATATAAGATATTTTTATCATGCAGTACTGTTCGTAATTCTTTGGCTTAACTTTGAAATACTAATTTCATTTTCTGATAAAGCGTTTTTTAATGCAAACAATCCATTAGCTGCATCTTTTAAACAATGGCCAAGTCTCATTACTTCACTATTCCAACTATGAGATAACCTCTCGAAATTTCTCAATAAGTGAGCCCAACAAATTTGTCGTTTTTCATCACTGAAGTGGTTGTAAACTGCATATCTGTCGGTAATTACCAGGTTTTTGTAATCACAAAAGGGAGTGTTAAATAAACTGTGTCAAACCGAAAAAAAAGCAATAAATTGATATAAAAAAATGGAGGTTTGACATGAGTCAAAAAATAGCAAACAGAACTACCGGATTGGTAGATTATAAAGAATTAGAAACAAATATCTTATCGTCTATACGAGAAGGAAGACCGTTGACAGGAAGGTTAACACCATTTATAAAAAAGCTGCTGGAGGCAAGTCTAGAAGGTGAAATAGAAAACCACTTGTTGGCTGAAAGCGAAGAGAGTAACCGAAGAAAGAGGTGTGTCCACCGAAAGCTCCGGAGCAGCCTGCAGAAAAGACAAATCAACCAAAAGAAAGTAAACAGTTTAAAGCTAGTAAAAGGGATGCAAGAAGACAAGCACGGGATAAACCTCCTACACACAATTATCCAATTGATCATTTTCAAGTTCCATCAGGAACTACTGATAAGTCTAATGCTAGTGCTGATCAGCGTAGTTCTGCAAGTAGTGTTCAACCACCAAAAGAATTGACTAATGATGTAAAAGTTGAGAAATGTGTGGAAGGTCAGTCAGCAGAAGCAGGAAAGACACCGTTGCGCTAGTTTTTGTCATTCCAGTGTCCTTTTCTTGTTATTCCAGCGCGTGACGCTGGAATCCAGGATGTGCATTGGGTTTGATAAGTGTAGGGTTTTATGTTAAGAAGGAGTGTTTTTGATGGAAAAAACTGGATCCCAGTGTCTGGGCACTGGGATGACACCCTCTTGGATGGAACCAGCATCAGCTACTTGGATGACGCCTCACCATGTCATTCCAGTGCGTGACACTGGAATCCAGGAGCCAGTGCTCCCTTTTTGTCATTCCAGTGCGTGACACTGGAATCTAGGAGTATAAAAATGACGAATAAAATTTATACTAAAAAATATAAAAAAAGTGCTTGCACTATAATTTATTTTTAGTATATTAGTTACATAATATTTTTACTGGAGAGCAGTATGCATGGTAATAACGGTGATCAAAAAAAATCTGATCGTGTTGTAAAAGGGGGAGGAAGAGTTGATCTAAGCAAAATAGATCCAAAGTACATTGATGACTATCGTGATAGGTTTAAAGAAAGAGATGAAGAGAGAGCAAGAAGGAATGATCCTAGCAGTTCTATGAGTAGTTGTAATAGTCAGAGTAGTAGTAAAGGTAGTTCAAGGTCATAAGTATATTTAAAATAGGGGGGGTGTTATGCCTAATATAAGTGAAGTAAATCGAGAATTAGTAAAGGCATTTAATATTAGTCTTCGTTTTAATGGTATTGCAGTTACTAACCTTACCGTGCAAAATTTGCATGGTAAGGATCATATTGTTATCTCATTTGATAAAAATATGAATTCCAAACAATGTATGAAGTATTTGAATAACATGAAGGAGAAAATAATTAAAAGATCTTATAGAGATGAAAAAGCTGCTGGTGTATCTTATAACTTGAAGTTTTTTCCGTTCGCTTTTAACACGAAACATTTACCTAGAGATAATAAAGGAAGAAAGAAATTTTCAGTAGAAATAGATGAAGGAGTGTTTTTTAATTTAAAATGCTATCTAGCTCAAGCACTTGCCGGAGATGTAACAGAGGGCATGGGAAAGAAACATAATCCAGAGTATTTAAGAAAACATATATATGATACAAGTTTCGATAGGAACTCCTATTTATATTGTATGCTTTTTCATGATAAAGAACTACAAAAAGACTTTGTTGATTCATTTTTAGCAGAAATCGCAGGTTACGAAAATGCTCCAAGCGATTACTTGGAAGTTAGGGGTAATTACGTGTACATTAAAAGAGACATTTTTGATAATGTTGAGTTCATTAAGGACATAGCAGCATATAATACATCTTTAGAATGTCGTTACCTTCAGACTCCTAGTAATAAGAACAAAGCTGTTGATAAACTGAAATATACAATAATCGATTTTATGGATAAGACTGCAGATATCCCAGTGCGTACTATTATTCGCACTTCTCATAATAGGAATAATGAGAATTCAGTTCTTATCCCTATTGTTGCTAAAAATCGGAAAGATAATAGATTTCTCGATAATAATGATGCATATGAGATTAATAGTGCATTTGGTATGGAAATATTAAGTGATGTTGGTAGAGATATTTCAATGAAGCTATCGAAGTCTAACAGCTCTGACAGTACAGTGTATGGTATAGATTTTTCTGAAGTGGACATTGCCTGTTGTGTGCTGAATAAAATCATAGAAAGCTCTGTAATCAACAAAGATCATGAACTGGCCATTGACCCTGAGCTGCGTTTGCAAGCATTGTCGCGATCACCATCGACTGAACTGTCAGATACGAAATTGGAGTCTCCCACGTGGGATCGGAGTCAGGATGGAGTGTTAAAGGATTCTTCCAAGGAAGGAGCAGGGAGGGTGTCTCAGTTGGTGCTGGGGGAAGATGATGATTCAATATCCTTAAATCTTGGGGTTTCTGAAGATTCTCCAAAAGATACGGAGAACATTTGTAATGAGGAACTGAAAAACAGCAAGTTACTGATAAAAGTGAATCTCCGGAGAAGAAACATGGGGGTGGTGTTTTCTGTAAAAAAAGAATATCACCTTTTAAGCGACGTAGCGTAGAGCGTGATACAACGCGAAGTACTCCTGAAACTCCTGTAACTGAAAAATCATCTGTGTTTAAGTCATTTTTTTCATTCCCAACTAAAATAAAAGTAAAAAGTAATCCACCCTCAGGGGTGACTTCTCCTACGCATGAAGGTGCGTCAGGTGGACTAAAACCTCTTACTAGTGACGAGGAACTACTATATTTGACGCATACTCTTTTGGAGAAAAGGGAGCTAATACCAATTCTCATTGTTGGTCATTCAAATAGGATACATAGCAGAGTTGTTTAATTGTGGAGTAGGTAAGAGAAGTAATAAATTTACACAAAGCACTCTCAAGCAAAGCAATAGTATCGTATATTTTATTGCGCAAAATGTTCTGTTTTACATACAACCAAAGCCTCTCAACTGGATTGAGTTCAGGTGAGTATGGTGGTAGGTATATAATCTCAATATTTTTAGGTACCTTTAAACTTTTCGACTTATGCCAACTAGCACAATCCATAACAAGAAAGGCTTCTCGTGGTCCCAAATATTGAGACATTTGCTCAAGAAATATATTCATACAATCAGTGTTGACATTCGGTGCAAACAAGCTAGAATTCTCCCCATTTCTAGGATTAACTGCACTGTAGAGATAAAAATTTTCCCTACCTAATTTTACCTTAACTTTTGTTCTGACGCCTTTTTTAAACCATCCATGCCCGGTCTTTGAATGTGTGCCAAACCGCGATTCATCGAAGAAAAACAGCTCTTTTTCAGAATACTTGCCAATAACTTCGTTGAGATTTTTTTTTGAATTCCTCTTGTTTTCTTTTATCTTGTACATTGTGTACTGGTCTTGGTGTAATATAAGAGAATTTCATCTTTTGCATATAGCGGTGTACTGTAGATTTGCTAATATTTAAGCCGAACTTTTCCTGGATTCTTATTCTCATTTCTTTAATGGTAATATTAGGATTTTCTCCTACCCATGCTTCAACTTGCTGTAGTTGAGCCTGATTTAATTTAGTTTTTCTACGCCGTTGTGGAGGAGCAAACAATTTTTCTTCTCTGCCTAATTTCAAGAGTTTTATCCACGAAGTTAGTGCGCTTCTTGAAATGCAATATATTTTTGCTACAGCCGTTATACTATGCTTTTTTGCTGCAATTACAGCATTTAGTTTTTTTGCAACATATGCATTGTTCCTTACTTTCTTCAGCATTTTTTTTGCTGATTTTACTACTTCTTCATCCAATAATTTTGATCTTAGTGCCATTTATACCTCGACTATTTCACTTATTTCATTATGGCTTGTCTTCTATTATTGTCTATCTGTTTGCCGTGTAATGGGAATTGGTATAAGCAGATTTCAATATGATAAAGCACAATTATCTGATAACTCTAGTTCTAAAAGAGATAGTGGCTATTCTTCAGGATTACCTGCTTCTCCTGCTGTGCCACATAAGGAAAGTGTCTCTTCAGAGGTTAAAGAGTGTCGTACTGTAGAGCATACGCGAGAAACTTGGGGGAAACGAATTTAGGTTTTTAGATATATCTTAACCACCTAAATGGTTTATTAGGGTTGGAGCCAAAATCCCTGACCCTGAAAGCACTGGTGTTAATTTTTCTCATCCATTGTAAATATTGTACCGTACTGTCCACCTGATCATCATAACGGGCTTCTGGGAACATTAAAATTTCATATTCGAAATCGCTGAGCCATACTGCTTGATGCGGCAGAAAAACCCTGCCAGACTCTATAATTGGAACAATTTGGTAAAATCGAGTGAGTTTGTCATTGTGTGGCACTATTTCAATAATGGGTAGATCGCTATTTGCCTTTAGCTCTTGTATTAATTGTTGACCACTTGTTTTTGCTTCAATCAAAATTGCATGTGGTGCCCATCTTGCAGCTAGTGACAGGACTTGTTCTTTAAGCTTTGGGTACTCAAGCTTTGCTCGATATACATCAAGTAGATAGAATTTATTATCTATTTTTGCCCAGGTGGTGCAGACGCTAAAGTCACTGGAATCGTTTGTTGAAACTGCAGTGTCCCAGCTTTGAGTTACATGTGAGGGATTATCAGGGGAATTTTTATAGCGCTTTAGCCACTCTTGTTTAATTATACCGCTTGAAAGCGGCAGGGGGTTTTGTTGATATTGAGCAGCAAAAGCGTAACTCCCAAGTTCAACTTTTATCATCTCAACTTCTTCTCTTCCTCCCTCCAGGGGATATAATAACTCATTCTCTTCTCTTGAGTATAATACTCTTGCAGGTAGTGTCATTCCAGCACTTGATGCTGGAATCCAGTCTTTTGCGGTTGAATTTTCTGGATCCCAGTGTCTGGGCACTGGGATGACAGGAGGGGGGGTTGGAATGACACCAGTATGGTTATTAATTGAATAAATAACCTCCTTATTTTCAGAAATCATTGGCAAACAAATGTGATGCCATATGTTTTTTGGCTTGGATAAGAGGTACCCAGTTAAGTCTTCCAGGTGGAGCCTGTGCATAACAAGCACAATTACTCCTTTTTTTCTATCGTTGAGCCTGGTTACCAAAGTCTGATCGAACCAGTTTGTGGCACGTTTTCTAAACGTTTCACTCAAAGCTTGAGCAGGGTTAAGCGGATCATCCACGATGATGAAATCTCCACCTTCACCGGTTAATGTTCCTCCAACTGATGTTGCGATTCTGTATCCTCTCTGCACTGTTTGGAATTTATATTTAGTGTTCTGGTCTTTGGATAGTTCTAGGCTCTGTGGACAAAAAATATGAAGAGGGAGAAAAAAAGTGGTAGTTTAACCAAATGAACATAAAAATGGAGAAACTACCGAATGGAATATTATATAAAAGAAAGAAATTGGAAACAAATTTTAGAATTCATAAAAGGCATAAAAGGAATGCATAGTAAAGACGAAAAACGTTTAAGAATATTCATAGAAGCAGTGTGGTATATGGCGCGAAGTGGTTGCCAATGGCGACTTTTGCCGAAAATCTATGGCAATTACAGAAGTATACACAAACGATTTAAGAGATGGTGCGAAAGGGGTATTTGGAAAAATTTATTGGAGTACACAAAACAAGAGCCAGATTTAGAAGCCGTCATAATCGACGGTACGATCATTAGAGCCCATCCATGTTCGGCTGGATATACAAAAGATTCGAAGGATCAAGAGGCTTTAGGGCGAAGTAAAGGTGGCTTTACGACTAAAATTCATGCACTTGTTGATGCATTGGGAAATCCTTTAAAATTTATACTTACTCCTGGCCAGAGGAATGAAATTACACAAGCTGAAGTATTAACAAAAAATGTCTATAACTCCATTGTAGTAGCTGATAAGGGTTATGACAGCAATGCTTTTGTGGTCAGCCTTGAAAACAGGAAATGTGAAATCGTAATTCCATCAAAAAGGAATCGAAAAGTGCAAAGATACTATGATGAGCATATTTATAAAGAACGTCATTTGATTGAGTGCTTTTTCGGTAAAATTAAAAATTTTAGGCGCATTTTTTCCAGATTTGACAAGACCGCAGAGGTTTACATGGGATTTCTAAATTTTGTTGGAGCTCTCATATGGCTTCTCTAAAATTTTGTCCACAGAGCCTACCTCTGGAAATAGCTTTTTATACCAATCAGATTGCATTATGCACCTCGTATCGAGCGAATGTTTTTCACTAAGCAACTTAGAATAACTTGCAACTATTATTCTTGCAGTTGGCTGATTTCCCAGTATCCATGCGGGCCACGCAACACTTACACATATGGACTTCATTGAACGCGGAGGCATATTAAATATTATGCGCCTTACTTCACCAACGCTCGCTGTTTCCAACCTATCTGCTATGACTTTTATGTACTGATAATCATTATACTCACATCCTGGCACCACCGTTTGAAAGCATAACTCAATGAATTTTTGAAAGTTCATGTTAGACCTCCTATAGTATCACCCAAGTAACCCCTATGGTGTTATCCAAGTGGCCGACACTGGTTCCTTTATGACGGCGTCATGCAAGTAGCTGACACTGGAATGACATCCTTTGATTTTTTATATGGTTATGTAAGAAATCTAGTGTAGATTTTGATTTGTCTTATAAGATTAAAGCGGTGAGCTTGCTGTTTTGCAGATTTAGTAAGTAAGATTACTTCTTTAACTTTATTGAAGTAAAAAACTGATTTCCATTGCGGTAAATGAGCAACATTATTGAATCTTTACCGTTTTTCTTTACTGCTGAATCAACTTGTTTTTGAAAATCATTAGTATTTTCTATATCGGTTCCATCTAGTTGGATAATAATGTCTCCTTTTTTAATACCACGCAGCGTGGCATTACTGTTACTATCTACATTAGTAACTATCACACCTTTTGTAGGATTACTTTCTTTTGATTCTTTTGGCAGGTTTGAAACAGTTAAACCAGTTATGTAATCGGATGTTGATTTGTTTTCTTCTTGATTATTACCTTGACCATCATTTGCAGATTCTTCAATCACAACCTTAATATTGACCTCTTTGCCCTTTCTAAGTAACTTAATTTGTACTTTTTTTCCAGGTTCAGTTCTTGAAACCATTTGAGGCAGTTGTGTCATTCTATCAATTTTTTTATCATCAAATTCTAATAATATGTCACCCACCTTAACTCCACCTTTTTCTGCAGGGCTATCCTTTACTATACTTGCAACCAGTGCACCTTTTGTATCTTTTAAACCCAAGGACTTAGCGAATTCTTTCGTTATAGGCTGAACTTGCACACCAAGCCAACCATGTTTTATTTTTTTGCCATTTTTTAATGTGTCAATAATTGACATAGCTAAATTAGATGGTATAGCAAAGCCTATACCCACGTTACCGCCAGACTCAGATGGGGAATAGATAGCGGTGTTAATGCCTATAACTTTTCCATTTAAATCAAATAATGGCCCTCCAGAGTTGCCTCTATTAATTGCAGCGTCGGTTTGAATAAATTCATTCATAGTGCCGATACTAATGTCTCTGGACCTTGCAGATATAATTCCTGTGCTTACAGAGCCACCCAAACCAAATGGGTTACCTATTGCCATAACCGTATCACCAACCCTTGCTTTGTCAGAATCACCAAATGCAACAAAAGAAAGGTCTTTGTCAGCTTTAATCTTAAGCACAGCAAGATCAGTTTTTGCATCATAGCCTGAAACTTCTGCTTTGAAATAAGTATTATCATTCATAGTAACTGTGATATCTTGGGCGTTTTTAATAACGTGGTAATTGGTTACTATGGTTCCACTTTTATCTATAATAAATCCAGACCCAAGCAATACCACCTCTCTGTTAATACTAGGGCCCCTATCCATAAAAAACTGATCAAAGTGCTCAAAAAACTCTCTAAAATCATCAAAAAAATTATTTCTTGGCATAACTCTAGTTCTGCTGTTATTTTCTTGTTTGACGATTTGTTCGCTTGAAATATTTACAACCGCAGGAATGAGTTCTTCCACTAAATCGGCAAGTCCTTGATTACAGTTACATGCAGTAGTGCTAGCATCAACGACCTTTTTTGCATTCCAATCAAACATATTAGCGTATGAAGAAAACGCAATTAGAAAATATGCAAATATAGATAAAATAAATGCCTTACTTTTCATAAATTATTTCCATCCTTTGTTTAAAATATCTAAAAAGTTATTGTTTGGTGAAAGTACAAATTTAGTATTATTTTCGGCAAATGATTTACTGTAAGCGCTCATAGAGCGATAAAAGTTAAAAAACTCTTCATCAACCTTAAATGCCTCATTATAAATTCTAGTTGCTTCAGCATAACCACGGCCCCTTATTTCATATGATTCTTTTACTGCACTAGAGATAATTTCCCTTTTTAATTTATCAGCTTTTGATCTAACTTCCTGCCCAGCTTGCTCTCCTTCTGCTCTAATTTCTTTTGCTTCTTTTTCCCTTTCAGTTTGCATACGGCGAAATATTGCAGAACTATTTTCTTCTGGTAAATCTGCTCTCTTAATTCTTACGTCTATTATTTCTATGCCAAATTTTTCAGCTTCAGAATAAACTCCACGCTGAATCAATTGCATAACCTCTGATCTTTTTTCGTTCAACAAACTAATCAACGAAAATCTGCCTATATTTTCTCTTATGTGTGCTTCTATAACCGGATACAATCTTCTAACCAGCCCTGATTCATTCCTCACAGCCTGGTAAAAAGTAACAGGATTTGTTATTTTATATTTTGCATACGCATCTACTATAATACGTTTTTGATCCGCTGTTATCACTTCCCTTGGGATCTTATCAGGACTTAAATCTAAAACTCTTTTATCAAGAAACTCTACACTATTTATGAATGGTAACTTAAAATATAAGCCACTTTCCCTAACATCTCTTACAACTTTACCGAGTTGTATAACTATCGCTTGCTTTGTTTCTTGCACAACAAATATTGAATTAAATAAAACAATCAGTAAAACAACAAATACAGAAACAAAAACAATTTTAATATTACTACTCATGGTTATTTCCCTAAATTTGTAAGAGGTAAATAAGAAAACATACCTTTCAGATCATCAGTTACAACAACTTTGTCTACCTTACTGAAAATATTTTCCATAGTTTCAAGATAAATACGATTCTTAACGAGAGAAGGATTCTGTCTATATTCCTCGTAAAGAGATAAAAAGCGATTTGCATTACCTTTTGCTTCATTTATTACTTCATTCTCATATGCCTCTGCATCTAATTTTATCTTTATCGCTTCACCCTTTGCTCGAGGTATAATATCATTATTATAAGCATATGCTTCGTTTATAGTACGCTCTTTGTCTGCACGAGCACTTTGTACATCTCTAAACGAACTGATTACTTTTTCTGGTGGATCAATTTTTTTCATTTGAACAGATAAAATCTCTATGCCCATTTGGTATCCATCAAGAATCTGCTGCAATAGAATTCTAGTATCTCTAGAAATTTCTGGTCTGCCTTGACCAAGTGCAAAAGAGATCGTGTTTTTACCTATTATTTCTCTCATGGCACTTTCAGCAGCATTTTTAACACTGAAACCGGGTTTGTAATCCCGCACTTTGAATAAATAGTCCTTAGCATCTCTAACGCGCCACTGAACCTCGAAGTTAACGTTGACTATATTTTCATCTCCAGTTAGCATCACACCTTCACCGCGATCTGTGTCTCGCCCATAAGAACTACTTACCCCAATTTCTTCACGATTTACTTCCTTAACATTCACTTTAAAAACCTTGCCAATAGGGTAGGGGAAGTGATAACGCAAACCAGGTGTTTCTGTATTAGAATATTTACCAAAAGTAAGTTCTATACTTTCCTCACTAGGATGGACAATATAAAAGCCAGTGCAAGCATAGAACAGTAAAATAATGAAAATGATGAAATAAGGTTTTTTGCCCCTGTTTCTGGTTAATCCATTAAGAAAGAACCTTACATCAGATACAGCTTTACTTAAAATATCTTCACTATTGGGAGTTTTGCTCCCTACCGGTTTCTTTCCCAAGTTCCAAGGATTATTATCATCAAACATAATGATTGATTCTATAATTAATACGCTAATATTACTTATTTAAATAAGAAAATGCAAATATAAATTACTATTTCATTTACAAATTAATTGTCAGAGTGAAAAACATGATCATACACTTCCTTTTCTCTATGTAGTATGGTCGACTCTATAGAATTTTCTGGCTTTTTTTTGAATTCTTTATTGTCACTCTTTAAGTGCACTACGTCTTCGTGAAAACCACTATAGTTTTTTAATAATAAAATTGCTAAAATTACAGCAGCTAGTAAGATAAATACTCTTTTTCTATGCCTCATACGATTCTAGCGTTATTGCCTCTCTCATTTTAGCGCCTTCTTTCTGTCATCTCAGTGTCACACACACATCTGTACGAGCATTATGACTCGAGCCTAGTAGGAGGGTGTCATCCCAGTGCCTAGACACTGGGATCCAGAAAACTTAACTTTACGCCAGGTAGTTGTATAGTAATAAAAACTGGATTCCAGTGTCAAGCACTGGAATGACATCGTTTACTCTGTAACATCGTGTCATATCACAATGTTCGTACATTTGTGTGTCAGCGACTTGCCTGCTGGTGACAGCATCCATACAGTTTAATTTTCCACGTCACTGAAAAACACGTCAAGCAAAATTATTTGAAGACAAATAAATACTGGCAATCAATTTAACACTAACTTAAGAATCTAGGATGTACAATATAATATATTTAATTAATAGTGAGGTTTAAAATGTTACCTGAACAACAAACAAGTTCAATTTCTAAACAAAGTTCCACTTTCATGGAAACTGTGCAGGATAAACTAAAAGATATAAAAAATTTCTCTAATTGGTCTGCAAAAGAGCAAATGATTGCAGTAGGTGCAGTAGGTGTGATGGTTGGTGCATTACTTCCATTTGTGGCAGTTGCTTTACCGGTTGCTGCAACAGGTGCAATAGTTGCCCTTACTCTATTTTTTGCTGTGAAAGCAGTTGAATACACATTCAAAGGGCTCAAATGGTCAGCAGAAAAGACAGTTGAAGGGGCGAAATATACTGCCGGGAAAGTTAAGGATGCGTCAGTATATACTGCAGAAAAAGCAAGAGAAGGTTATTATTCAGTAAAAGGAGCTATAAGTTCTGTGGGACGAGCAGCAAGGGAGGGAACTGGTGCTAAGTTAGGAAAAATGGGGCGCAGTTTAAGTAATTTAAGTGAAAGTATGTCTAGTTTAGACGCCATTCCATATTCAATAGGTAACGAAGGTCAGACTGTTGTTTTGAAAACAGAAGAAGAAACAAGGAATTTCAATAGTGTAAAGGAGATGCTTATTAAGGAAGTTCTTGGAGACAAAGCCGTGAATAGCTCTGCTTTAACTAAGGAAATATTTTCTAAGCTGGGAGAAAAAATATTAGAGAAAGCTTATTCTGTTGATGGTCAATCAGGTTTCCAAAAGGACCAGTTGATCAACCGGTTGAAACAGCAAGTAGATTTTGTCAATAAATTAGACGCTAAGAAGTTGCAAAATTTGTTATCTAAAGATAATAACAGTCTTTATGAAATTTTCTCTGAACATCACGATAAAATTAAGAGGATTGTTGGAGAATGTAAAAGAGAATACGAATTTGATCAATCTGTGAGGCGTAACAACGCAAAAGACGCAGAAGAAAGAAAAGCTAGTAAGTCTTTTTCATTCTCATCAGTCTTTTCACTAGGAAGAAAAGACTCTACACAATCAACTAGCAGCTTGTCAAAAAGCAGTTCACTAGATTCTGTAAGGACTGAAAGTACTGCTAAAACTGCAACAGTCAATCCTAATCGTCTTAGAAGAAGCAATTCATCTAGTAGCTTAAGTGATGGTTCTCCTCAGCTTACTCCATCTGCTCCACCAAAGGTGCCTGAAAGTCCAACTCGCAGTGGTTCTCCTGATAGTGGCATAAGTTCTGGTCCTTCTACGCCAACAAAAGAACAAAGTCCCTCTATTAATTTGGACCCCTTCGGCAGTATTGATAGTAGAGGTTTATCTGATCCTCTTATACCAAAGGAGCTGAATCCTTCTGTAGAAGACTTAAGTAAAGTTCGTGCAGAACTGAAAAAAACAAGTTATCTGGACAAATGGGTGGGACAGCCTTCTACGAAAGTGAATGAAGTTAAGCCAGAATCTACGCAGGTGAAAACAGTAGGATAAACAAAACCACTCACTTTCTCCAAAGGATGTTACTCAACGAGTAACATCCTTTTTTGTTTTTAAACTATAGAAAAATCCTAGATCCCAGCGGTATGCGTACAACCGTATGAACATTGTGATTTCTCTGCTAGGAAAGGTGTCATCCCAGTGCTTGACACTGGGATCCAGGAAAGTTTGCTTGTTTACAAGCAAACTAGCATAGAAAGTGGTTACAACGTTTTCGATGAGATTATATGGAAAACTGGATTCCAGTGTCAAGCACTGGAATGACATCACAGGGGCACTGGGATGACACCTTTACGTTTGAGGCAAACTAGCTATAACACTTAACATACTACCTTTGCAAACAAATGTTCATACAGTACGCGCTGGCGTTATTTTCTCTTGATGAATAAATCTCGGTAGAGTATAGTAGCAATGCATTTATGTAGATTCTAATGAATAATTTAGTTTTCAACTTTTTCAAGTTTTGAAGAGGCTAAAACTGTTTCTGAGGAATTGATAAACGAGAAATTAATTGTATGTGTAAATATATTTCCCGAAGTGAATTCTCTGTATTTATGGAAGGATGAAATTGATAGTAGTTGTGAAGTAGTAGCAATTATGAAAAGCAGGAATGATCAAGTTGATGAAATTGTAGAAAAAATCGAAGCAATGCATTCTTATGATCAGCCAGCAATTGCTGTGATGCCCATAGAAAAAGCAAATAAATCTTTTACTAATTGGGCTAATAGTGTTATTGATGTAAGTAGTATTGGGGTGTAGCCAAGTGGTAAGGCAGCGGTTTTTGATACCGCCACGCGAAGGTTCGAATCCTTCCACCCCAGCCATATTGAAGTGGGTGTGAAATGATATCGCTTTTCTATAGATTAAGATTATTTAATTATATACTAGGCAGCTTGAAAGATATAGTTGTAAAGCTGTTTCTCTGCACAATGTATCTTTACACGTTCAGCATTGTGCTCATGTTTCTCAGCAATGGTTTTTGGTATGCTGTAGAATTTGGCTCTTTCAAAAATGCGTTTTACCATTTATTTCAATATTGCAAGTGGTATTATGAAAATAGGGAAGACCTCGGTTACGGAATTTCTATTCGAATATTAGTAGCATTCCTTACTCCGCATTTTCTCTATAAGTTGTTCCTTAGCACAGGTTGGAAGTCTTTTTTAAAGGAAAAGATAGTGCAGATACTCAAGTTCATAATAACAAGAAGAAAAAAGGGTAATGAATCCAGTAACAGTAGTAAACCAAGTGGCAGTAGTTATAGTGATAAGAATAATTACAGCAATAACAGTGAGCATCACGCTCAAGATGCAAAGCGGAAAGTAGACATGATAAAGCAGCTATTAATCAAAGATATAGAGGCAACTATAGATAGGAGATTGAATGATATTTTTTTCGGTAAAAGGAGTAAACCTCATTAAAAAGGCTTTATCTAGTAAGGCTTTTTAAAATTGGCTGTATTTTGTTTTTTACGTATACCGGATCACAGTC
This sequence comes from Wolbachia endosymbiont of Dactylopius coccus, assembly GCF_977011065.1. Lineage (NCBI taxonomy): Bacteria > Pseudomonadati > Pseudomonadota > Alphaproteobacteria > Rickettsiales > Anaplasmataceae > Wolbachia > Wolbachia endosymbiont of Dactylopius coccus. Next base: position 232,529 of record NZ_OZ347065.1, read on the forward strand.
AGCCAATATACATGTGTGCACAAAATCTTGACTGAAGTCTGACAACCAAGAAATCGCCTTACGTTTTTCTACCAAGCTTTCTGTTTTTTTGCAGTGACTTGCTGCATCAATCATTGCCTGCGCTATTACTGATTTCCACAGCAAATAATACCTTTGTATATCATCTGACGTACTATTTGTTTCATAGTGGTTAAAAAATTCTTTAAAATTGAAATTGTTTGACATAATGATACCTCTTTGGATTGAAATTTGAAATGATTTGAGTTTATGTCGCCACAGCAGATCCTGTTAACAAGTAGCGGAATGACGATTGTCAGGGTGTCATCCCAGTGCCTCTCTATAATGTCACCCCAGTGCCTCTCTATAATGTCATCCCAGTAGCCCCTATAATGTCATCCCAGTGCGTGACACTGGGATCTCATTTCACTCTATAATAGCAGTGCTCCTTTCTTGTCATCCCAGTACTGATTAGCTATAAAATTTAAGAAATTTACCAAATGGAAAAAAAAGGCAAAAGAAGCCCCTTGGTGCGAGTTTTGACCCTATAATAATTTAAACTGACGCTGTAATAATGTGCTAACGCTTAAAATAAGTGCGATTTGGCTGAATGTAGAAAAAATAAAAAAGACATGCAGCCGCTATAATTTTATGTAATCCGCCAAAAAATACCCTGAGTTTTTTACTAAATTTTGTCATTGAGCCTGCAGGTCAAAAACAAGTTTTGAGTCATAAACACCCTTACTGCCATAATAAGGGGGCTGGCGGAGTTTGTCAAGTAGGTTTTTTCGTTTCTATGTTGTCAGCTACTTGCATGACACCATTTGTTGTAAACTCACTTTTTCTTGATTTTTTGGTTTATCTTGTCTACCTATTTTGCCACTCTGCTAAACGGATATCTACTGAATAACAGTAAGATTTTTCAATCCTGTTCCACAGCAAATTTTAATGCCATGTGAGTAGTTATAGTGCTGTTAACAATCAAAATGACAAAAATTAACATGGTGATTAGTAGTGTATAAATATTCAAGGACAAATTTTCAAATTGAGTTAGCATTTTAAAATACACAAAGGTTGGCATTATCATTGGCAAAACAAGAATTTGCGATACTCCTGATGCTAAGTTGTTTCGACCAATCATCAATGCATTTCCAGTAGCTGAAATATTAATGATTATCAGCGTATTAAATAATAAAGACACTCCAACTGCTATTGAGTGTTCAACACTATTGCCTAGAATTGCAAAGCTGAATATGGAAGAAATTACTGAAATCGGTAACCCAAATAATAACCAGTGAGCGAAAATTTTATAAGCAACTGTAAGCCTAGAAGAGAGTGGCTGTACAAAGATTTGCTCTAATATTCCATCATGATAATCAGATGTAAACAAATTATTTGTAGAGATCTGCAAAACAAATGTAGCACATATCCATGTTAATGTTAACATAACTTCTTGTTTATTGTTGTTTTCAAGTGTAAATGAAGATAAACTTAACATTATGATAAAAATACATACTATATAGGTAAAGTTCTTATCATCTGTTACTAATTTTTTTACTGAGTCGATCATACTAGGCTTTTAAATGTTTATTATAAATTATAGTGTTTACTTTGAGGTAGTATAATTTTTTGTTCATAAGTTATATAGGTTTTATTATTTTTTTGATAATGCAATTATGGAAAAGTTACCAAAAATAAAGTCACCAGAAGATTACACTCCTTCAGAAGATGAAGAATATATGAGCGTAAAACAACTGGAATACTTCAGCTTAAAGTTACAGTCAATACTTGCTGAGTTGGAGAAACAAGAACTAGAAGAGAATAGTATTGATACATACTATTCTGATGGAGATAGTGGAAACGAGGAATTAATCAAGCGTCGAAAAGATAGAAAAGAAAAAATTAAGGAGGCGTTAGAAAAAATAAAATTAGGCACTTATGGTTACTGCGATGGAACAGGAGAAGAAATAGGAGTCGAAAGACTTAAAGCTAATCCGCTTGCTATATATTGTATTGAAGAGCAAGAGAGAGTAGAAAAAGAAAAGAACGTGTACAACATTAACGATTAATTTACACATAAGTGGTGAGCCATGATTTATTAGACTTCAGGGTATTCTTAAGGAGCAAGAGGCGCTGAAGTATGTTATGCTATGAAGAAAGTGGAAAATTGGACATTCTCAACTCGACTCCTGCAGATTAAAAATTAAGTTGAATAAAAATTGGGTTTGACGAGTTTTTTTTCCATAGTTTAAGAAATTAAAAATTTAATGATTAGAATTATAATTACAAACCACAATAAAAAATAGACTTTTCCATTTGATTTATTTTTAATTTGGATGTTTTCTAATTTTTTATCAGCTATTAGGTTTAATTTTTCTATAAGGCTAAATATCCCTTGGATTGTTTTTACAGGATAAGAACTTCTAATTTTTTCCCTATACCCTATTTTACTTTCATGTTGATTGCTTATCCACGCTTCAACTACTTTCCACATATTGATTTCTGGGTAGATCTTTCTACATGTCCCTTCCAGTAAAATCATAGTTTTCTGCAGCAATAACAATTGTGTTTGAACTTTCATATCAAAATCACCAGTTATTTTTAATAGCTGAGCAAGTAAACTAGCAAATGAAATCTTCTGTATAGGCTGCCCAATAATGGGTTCACCTATTGCCCTGCAAGCTGTGACAAAATTTCTATGCTGTGATGAAACGTAACCAGCTCTAAAGTGCATTTTTGCAACGTGATCATAATCCCGATTTAAAAAGCCTTTGAGTATCTCTATAACGTAATAGCATGTCTCACGATCTATTCTACCCATGATTCCACAATCCAGGGCAATAATATTGTTATTACTATCAACCATTAGATTTCCAGGATGCATATCAGCATGAAAAAAACAATCCCTGTATACCTGATGACAAAACGATTCTATAAGGTTGATAGCTATTTGCTTATGATTATTCAGTTTTTCAACTTCGTATATTGGAGTTGCTTCTATCCATTCTAATGTTAAAACCTTTTTTGCAGTTCTATTCCAATCTATTTCAGGTACATAAAAACCTCTGTCATTTTTTGTGTTTTCCTTTAGTTCTGAAGAGTGAGCAGCTTCAAAACGTAGATCTAACTCTAATCGGCAAATTTCAGCAAAAGTTTTGACTAATTCAATTGGCCTCAGCCTTTTTGATTGTTCGCTAAATTTTTCTGCAATTTCTGCAAGCCAAGAAAGCATTTTTATATCCCTTGAGAATGTTTTCTCAATATTTGGCCTTAAAACCTTCACAGCAACTTCCTTACCCTCAGTTGTAACCGCTCTATGCACCTGAGAAATCGATGCTGCTGCAATTGGCTTTTCAGAAAAGCTTGAAAAAATGTCGCTCAATTTACAATTAAACTCACTTTCTATAGTTTTAACTGCTATTTTATGTGAAAATGATGGCAATCTATCACATATCAATAACAAGTTATTTGTTATATCCTCATTTAAAACATCAGTACGTGATGAGATAGACTGCCCAAACTTAATGAACACCGGACCTAATTTTTCAAGAGCACACTTTAGCTTATGGCCTTGTATTTTATTTATTGATTTCTTTGATGGTGGAAGTAAATAAGGTAATATATTGTAACGTGTCAGCACTGTAGTTATGTGCAGAAGACGCAAAATATTTTGAATCATTTTGCTGCGTAACTGCTAAATATTTCATTTAGGGTTCTATTTTTCATAATCTCATCGGGCTTGCCTTGGCAATAGATAGTATTATTTATACAAATTACGTAATCTGAGGATGGTAGAGCAGAGTTAAGATCATGAGAAGTCATAAGAATCGATACCAATCGTTTTTTTGCTATTTTATTTATAATATCATAAAATTTAGCCCGCGCGTTAATATCCATTGCACTGACTGGTTCATCTAAAATGATCAAGTCAGGCTCTGCAATTAAACAACGTGCAAGCAGTAGTAGTTGTGTTTGCCCTGCAGAAATTTCTAACACTTGATTCTTCAAAATGTTACCGATACCAACCAACTCTATCGCTTCTGTAATAATGGATTGATTTTTCTTTAGTCTTTTCAAGGAGCTATTTAAAAGGAAATATTCAACTGTTATTGGCATCAAATTACTAATACTAAAATTTTGCGGCATATAGCCAATTTTTATGTTGTCAGCAAATACGATACTACCGGTACAGCTTTTATTTATGCCAGCAATTGCTTTCACTAAAGAGGTTTTACCTCCACCATTTGGACCAAGTATTGTAATTACGTCTCCTCTTTCCATGAACATATTGATATTGTCAAGAATTCTTTTACCATCATATGTGAGAGCAAGATTTTCTATTTTTAGAACACGATTATTGACATTATTTAACTTTTTGGCAAAATTTAACTTCTTCTCAACGTTTATATGAGACATTTACTGGCTTTTTTTCTATTACTTTCATTTACACTATACTATAATATTGCCTTTTCATCCAATTTAAAAGTTGTAGCTACAATTAAACCTATCCACTCACTTGTAGCTTCTGTGACAGAAGGGATTTTAGAACCGGAATTGCTTGGCTATGCAACATCTGCGCATAATTATATATTAAAGCCGTCTGATGCGAGTAATTTGGAATCAAGTGATGTCATATTTTACACTGACGATAACTTAGAGACGTTTGTTCAAACTTTCGCCAAAAATAATAAAGAACTAGTGCAATTGTCACAGGTAATCAACCTACTTCCTGCTCGGCCACATTCATTTTCTAGAAAAATTACCAATACTCAAGATGAAAAAGACCTACACATTTGGCTGAGTCCCGAAAATGCAAAGAGCATGATACTTTTTATAAGTGCAACGTTGTCTAACATAGATAAAGAAAATTCCCATCGATACAACTCTAATGCAACAAAAGCTATAAAAAAAATAGACCAAGAAGTAAAAGAAATCGTGAAAGAACTGAATGATTTTAAAAATCAAAAATACATCGTCACTCACGATGCTTATCAATATTTTGAAAAATATTTCGGTTTAAATCACCCAAGTGCCATTCTTTCTATAGAAGAGGATTCTTACATAGGTATGAAGAGTTTTATGAAGCTAAAAAAGATAATGAAGGAAGAAAACGTTAAATGTATATTTGCTCATTCACAGGAAGATAGCATAAAGCCTAATGCTCTTTCTAATGACGCAAAAATGGTAGTTCTTGATCCTATTGGATCAGACATAGAGCCTGGAAAAGATGCATATCTAGCCATAATCAATAGCATTGCACAAAATTTTAAGTCTTGTTTTGTTGAGTAATAAGCTCCCTTTTAGCTTACTGTTTTATTGTTCTGCAAATCAAGAAGAAGTGAGTTTACAACAAATGGTGTCATTCCAGTGCTTGACACTGGAATCCAGCTTTTTCATAATCATCAAAACGTTGTATTTTAACATAAAACGGCTACTTTTATGCTTACTAACTTAATAAACTTCCTGGATCCCAGTGTCAAGCACTGGGATGACATCGTAGGGGTGCTGGCCTGATAACCGTCATCCCGCTACTTGTTAGCGGGATCTAGAGATACTGCGAATGAATCGCGGTATGACGTTTCGCGGCGGCATGACGATAAGGTTTATACCTTGTCATCCCAGTGCTTGACACCGGGATTGATTTATCTTGTCTACCTTATTTTGCCACTCCGCTGAACGGATACCATATTATGCAGGTTTAGAATTATGCTTTATTCTTACGTTTATGTCTTGGCCCAATGCAATCAATAAGTTAAGCAAGTATTCTAAGGAGACCCCTTCGATTTTTGACCTATTGATTTGAGATACTTTAGGTTGATCAATCTTTAGAGCGTTTGCTGCTTTTTTCTGTGTTTTGTACCTCTTACTTATTAATTGTGCAATGACCTTTATTAATTTCAGTTTTGTATCTTTTACATCCCCCAACTCTACTATTATAGGATAACTTAATTGTAAATTTTGCATAATAATAAAATTCCTTATAAAAAAACTACTTTAATTTTTCTTCTTTAAATAATACGTGCCTTCTGACTACTGGGTCATACTTCCTAAACTCCAGTTTTCTGGTGAGCTTTTTTGGATTACGCTTTTTTACATAAAAATAGCCAGTTGATTTTTCTTCACCAGTTTTTGTTATCTTGATTGCAGTGCTGACTAACTTAACGAGCAAAGAAGCATTTTTTTTCGCCATACTTATAATGATATAATAAATTCTATGCGAGTTTATTACGCAAAACACTAAAAGTCAACCGAATAATGCAGATCGTAAAATTCTTGACAATCAACAGTGCATTAAGTAGCATGAAGTTAACTTCAGAATGAAAAGCAAACGGTAAATAAGTGGCAAATAGTGGCAAAAGGTTATTATTGATAGAAAATTCTGCCTGTTCTAATGAGGTAAGAGTTGCCTTATCAGTTAATAATAAGGTTGTAGAATTTGAACAAGAATTCAAGGAAAAAAAACAATTAAGAGGTAATATATACGTTGCTTATGTAAAGCGTATAGAGCCTTCTTTGCAAGCCGTATTTATTGAATATGGAAAAAACAAGCAAGGTTTTTTATCTTTTTCCGAGATATCTCTAGATTACTTCAATATTCCAGAAAAAGAAAAGGAAACTATCTTTGAGGGCTACTCAAATGACGATTTTACAGAAGAAGCTTCAGCAAATGTTTCTTCAGATTCTGTAGCTAGTAAGAATGTCAACGAGTTAGGTAGTGGTTTTGTAAGAGAGGTACCTTTATATAAAAAATACAAATTACAAGATGTTATTTCAGTAAATCAAAAAGTATTGGTCCAGCTAACTAAAGAGGAACGAGGCAATAAAGGAGCTTCATTTACAACATACATAACTTTAGTGGGTAGATACTGTGTTTTCATGCCAAATTCCATGAGTAAAGGTGGAGTGTCTCGCAGAATTGAAGATGCTAATGTCAGAAAGCAGTTAAAGGATATACTGAGTTCAATAAACTTGCCAAAAAGATCAGGTTTAATAGTAAGAACTGTTGGTTCAGGAAAAGATAAGAAAGAAATTGAGCAGGATTACAATTACTTATCCTCATTATGGCAGAGCATTCAAAAAAATGCCTTCTCTGTAAATGCTCCATCATTAATTTACAACGAAGCAGATGTAATTATGAGATCTGTTCGTGATTTTTGTAGCGATGGTATAGAAGTCATAGTATCTGGGAAGGAAGCTTTTGAAGCAGTGAGACAATATACTAAAAATGCATTAAAAGGTAGTAAGTTGCGTTATAGATTGTATAGAGGTTCTATCCCAATCTTTACTTACTATGGAATCGAAGATCAAATTTCTGAGTTATATAGCAATAGGGTAGAGTTGCCATCTGGTGGGTCTTTGGTAATAACTTTAACTGAGGCGTTTGTTTCAATAGACGTAAATTCAGGAAAGATGACAGGAGAAGATGGTATAGAAGAAACAGCTTATAGAACCAATATGGAAGCAGTACCTGAAATATCAAGACAGGTGAATCTTAGGGGCCTATCAGGATTAATAGTAGTAGATTTTATTGACATGTTGAAATATCAGTATTGCAGAGCTGTTGAGTCTGCTATAAAGCAAGCGTTTAAAGACGATAAAGCTAAAGTTCAATTTAGCTACATAAATGACTTTGGTTTAATGGTATTTTCAAGACAAAGAATTAAACCAAACATACAAGAAATTAATACTACAGAGTGTTTACACTGCAAGGGTATTGGAAGAGTAAAATCAAACGAAGTAATTGTTGCATCGATACTAAGGGATTTACAACACATTGCTCATAGGAAGCAAAATAAGTCTTTTGATTTAGTAGCGCATAGTGCGGTTATAGCGCATATTTTTAATAATAAACGGAATACAGTTTCTACAATCGAAAAAGAGTTTAATATTGCATTGAACATTAGTATTGATAACAGTTTAGATGTAAATACATTTGTTTTAAAACAAGGAGATGATGTTAATTCAAACGGTTATAAGCCATTACAGAACTCTGGATACCAAATTGAGGATAGCAGCAATGAAGAAGTTGATAATTCAAATAAACTACGAGGCAATTTTTGGCTGACTAAATGGCTTTCGCGCTTTTTAAGTTCTAATAACTAATTAGAAACCCTAAATTGGGCTTGTAATTAATAAGTCCTATACTTATATATTCTTATATCAGATAATATTTACAATGGGGTACTCATTATGGGAAGAGCAATAGGCATAGATCTCGGAACAACAAATTCTTGTGTTGCAATAATGCAGGGCAAGGATACAAAGGTAATAGAAAATAAAGAAGGGGCAAGAACTACTCCATCTATAGTTGCATTTACTTCGTCAGGAGAAAGGTTGATTGGCCCTCCTGCAAAAAGACAAGCAACCACCAATGCAAGTAATACTTTTTTTGCTACTAAGAGATTAATAGGTCGTCAATACGGTGATTCTGAAATGAAAAATTTAAACGTGCCGTATAAAGTGTTTGCAGCAAAAAATGGTGATGCATGGGTTAAAACCACTGATAATAAAGAATACTCTCCTAGCCAAATTGGTGCATTTATACTACAAAACATGAAAGAAGCAGCAGAAGCTTATCTTGGAGAGGAAGTAAAAGATGCTGTGATAACAGTGCCAGCATACTTCAACGACTCTCAACGTCAAGCAACAAAAGATGCAGGAAAAATCGCCGGATTAAATGTGCTCAGAATAGTAAATGAACCGACTGCTGCAGCGCTTGCTTATGGTCTTGATAAGAAACATGGGCACACAATAGTGGTATATGACCTTGGTGGTGGTACATTTGATGTTTCAGTCCTTGAAATAGGTGATGGAGTTTTTGAAGTAAAAGCTACAAACGGTGACACTCACCTGGGTGGTGAAGATTTTGACAACGCAATAGTGAGTTATTTACTAGATGAATTCAAGAAAAGTAATGGCATTGATTTAAAAAATGATCCAATGGCTATGCAGAGAGTCAAAGAAGCTGCTGAAAAAGCGAAAATTGAATTATCAAGCGCAATGGAAACGGAAATAAATTTACCGTTTATTACAGCTGATGCAAGTGGTCCAAAACACTTAAATATGAAATTAACGAGAGCAAAACTTGAAAGCTTAGTGAATGGTTTAATCGAAAGAACTATGGCTCCTTGTAAAAAAGCTCTTGAGGATGCTGGTTTGTCTGCTAGTCAAATTGGCGAAGTGGTTCTCGTTGGTGGCATGACTCGTATGCCAAAAGTCATAGAGAAAGTTAAAGAATTCTTCGGTAAAGACCCACATAGAGGGGTCAATCCTGATGAAGTTGTAGCAATTGGAGCTGCAATACAGGCGGGAATCATTCAAGGTGATGTAAGAGATGTGTTACTACTTGACGTGACTCCACTTTCTCTTGGTATTGAGACTCTAGGAGGAGTATTCACTCCACTTATTGAACGTAATACTACTATTCCCACTAAAAAATCTCAGGTGTTTTCAACTGCAGAAGATAACCAAACAGCCGTTACAATTAAGGTACATCAAGGTGAAAGAAAATTGGCGGTTGATAACAAGCTACTTGGTCAGTTTAGTTTGGAAGGGATACCTCCTGCTCCTCGTGGAGTTCCTCAGATCGAAGTAACATTTGACATAGATGCAAATGGAATAGCGCACGTTTCTGCAAAAGATAAAGCTACTGGAAAAGAGCAAAAAATACGCATTCAATCTTCAGGTGGTCTATCTGATGATGAAATAAATCGCATGGTAAAAGAAGCTGAAGAAAAAGCACAAGAAGATGAAAAGCGTAAGAAATTTATTGAAGTGAAAAATCAGGCGGATAGTTTAGTTCATTCTACAGAAAAGTCTCTGACAGAGTATGGTGATAAAGTCTCATCTCAGGATAAATCTGCTATTGAAAGTGCACTGAATGAACTGAAAGAGGCTAGTAAATCTGATAACATTGATGACGCTGATTCAATACAGCAGAAAGTCACTAATCTTTCTCAATTATCTATGAAACTTGGAGAAGCTATGTATCAAGCATCTCAGCAGCAACAAAGTGATAGTTCTGCTGATTCATCCACAACAAATGAGGGAGAAAAAGTAGTAGATTCTGATTATCAAGACATAGATAATAAGGAAGAGAATAAATAAGGGTGTATTTGAGTTATGCCAGCATGTTATACATAATTGCATGGACGTTGTAATTTGAGGCCTCTAGGAAGGGTGTCATTCCAGTGCCCTGACTACTTGGATCCAGGTTGCTCACAAGCAAATTAGCATAGAAAGTGGTTGTTAAAACACAACGTTTTCGATGAGATTGCAGGAAGGCTGGATTCCAGTGTCAAGCACTGGAATGACAAGAAGGGGCTACTTGGGTGACATCTTTGTGTTTTAGGCAAAACCTGCTATAACATTTAGCACACTGCCTTCGCAAACAAATGTTCGCACAGTTATGTGTCAAGTACTGGAGTGACAGTAGCTATATATGGATATTATTAAAACGATAGAAAAAAAGATACGCGATTCGATAGATGTAATTGATATCAACATTATCGATGAATCAGCAAAGCATGCTGATCATTATTTTGCTTCATCTTCAACATTACCTTCGCACATTAAATTAGTATTAATATCTGACGGCTTTATTGGAATGAGCATTCTAAAAAGACACAAGTTGATTTATGAGTTATTGAAGGATGAGATAGAGCTAATACATGCAATTTCTCTTCACTTGTATACGCAAAATGAGTACAATTTAAAAAATAAATAATAAAAATGTGAAGGAAGAGTCTTTATTAGTTAAAGCAGGAAGAAAGTTTAAGGACTATAAAGGTTCTATGAACCCGCCAGTTTATCATTCTTCTACCATATTATTTCCTACTTACAAAAACTACTTAAATGCTGCAAATGGAGAAAGTATATACGATGTAATCAACGATGGTGTTGCAAGAGATTACAGCTATAGTAATGTTGGTACTCCTACTGTTCATTATCTTTCAAATGCGCTTGCTGAAGTTGAGGGTAAGGGGCAAGCATTAATCTATCCTTCCGGATTGTTTGCACTTACTTTTGCTATTTTGACTTTCACTAAAACGGGTTCGCATGTCTTGATACAAGATAATAGTTATTACCGACTTAAGAGATTTGCCGAAAATGAACTACCAAAAAGAGGAATAGAGGTAACTTTTTATGATCCAACACAGGATATAACTAGTTTAATTCAGAATAACACTTCGTTGATAATGATCGAGACTCCTGGTTCTGTAACGTTTGAGATTTCAAATATAGAGCATATAGTAAAAATTGCTAAGGAACACAGAATCGTAACCGTTTGTGACAATTCATGGGCCACTCCTTTATTATTTAAGCCGCTCGATTATGGAGTTGATGTTGCACTATATGCAGTGACAAAGTATCTAGCCGGTCACTCAGATTTAGTTATGGGAGCTATTATTGCTGAAGGTGAAATTTTTAAATTGCTTTATGAGAGCTATAAAAATTATGGAGTAACCATTCAATCGCACGACTGCTACCTTGCACACAGGGGACTAAGAACACTGCACACACGTATGAAAAGGCACCAAAATACAGCAATGGAAGTGGCAAAGTGGCTAGAAGCACAGCAAAAAGTTAGAAAGGTTTTATATCCAGCACTTCCCTCCCATCCTCAACACGAATTATGGAAAAGTTACTTCAAAGGAGCAAGCGGCACATTCAGTATAGCACTGGATAGAGAATATTCATGTGAAGAACTAAGCTGCATGGTTGATCATATGAAAATTTTTAGTATTGGTGCTTCTTGGGGAGGGTGCGACAGTTTGATATTACCAATAGATCGTAGATCTATGTCAAGATCCGTAATGAGTTCAGACTATGGTGGAAGTTTTATACGGATATTTTGTGGACTGGAAGATCCTGAAGATTTAATCTTTGACCTTAATGACGCACTAAAAAGGTTACCATGTTTAGACTTTCAAAACGATGAAGTAGGACATGAAACTGAGAGAATTACTGCATGATATTGTTGATGTTAACTTTGACGTTGAAATCAAGGGCGTTACATGTAATCCCAAGAGAGTCAGGGAAGGTTATCTTTTCGTTTGTGTGTCAGAAAGGAGTAAAGAATACGCAACATGCGATACTGGAATCCATATCCTTCCTACTGAATCACAGTGCTACGTACACAACTATGTAGACGTTGTGATACAAGGGGCCAAGAAAGATGTCATCCCAGTGCTTGACTACTTGGATCCAGAAAATTTAATTGCAAATGAGCACACTAGGCAATTGTATAATAAAAACTGGATTCCAGTGTCACGCACTGGAATGACAGATACTTCGAGCTTTGCAGTGCTTGAACACCCAAACCCTCAAGAAATATACAGCGAAATAGTCAGCAGGTTTTATCAATTCAAACAGCCCAAATATGTTGCTGCTGTAACGGGTACGAATGGTAAAACTTCAGTAGTAGAATTTTGCCGCCAGATCTGGCAAAACGCTGGCTATAATGCAGCATCTATAGGAACACTTGGAACATGCATCAATAATGGTAGAAAAGGTAATAGCAACAGTCTTACCACTCCAGATGCAGATGACCTTTACGCAACATTGCGTGGTATAAATGTAGAACACTTAGTGTTAGAAGCATCAAGTCATGGGATTGATCAATATAGAATCCATGGACTTAGGCTCACTGCTGCAGCTTTTACTAATTTCTCGCAAGATCATTTGGACTATCATAAGAGTATCGATGAGTATTTTGAGGCTAAGAAAAGGTTATTTTATGAGGTACTACCAGAGGGAGAAACAGTAATTTTAAATGCGGATATAAATGAGTACCATGCATTGCTTAAAATAGCTGAAAAACGCAGCAACAAAATTATCACCTATGGAAAAACAGGCTCTGATATTACTTTATTGGAGCAAACACCAACCCCTAATGGTCAACACCTTACAATAAAAATTGGTGGTGAAATTTATGATACGTTTTTTCCGGTTCTGGGGCAATTTCAAGCATATAATCTGTTGTGTGCAATGGGTATAGTTACCTCGTCTGGACTGAATTACAGAGAAATATGCATAGAAAAACTCGTTTCTCCACCAGGAAGAATGGAAAAAGTGAAACCTTTTGCATTTGTGGATTACGCTCATACTCCAAGTGCACTTAAACAAGCCCTATTGTCTTTAAAATGGCACTTCAATAAAAAAATAATTCTAGTTTTTGGTTGTGGTGGCAATCGTGATCAAATAAAACGCGCAGAAATGGGTAAAGTAGCACAAATATATGCAGACAAAGTGATAATCACGGATGACAATCCGCGTGATGAGAATCCTGCAGAAATTCGTCGTGGTATTTTACTACATTGCCCTAATGCGCTAGAGATAGAAGGTAGAAGAGAAGCTATAGAGAAAGGAGTAGATATTGCCTATAACGAGGGTATGATTCTGCTAGTTGCAGGAAAGGGGCACGAAAGATTTCAAATCATAGGGAATCAAACTTTTGAATTTAGTGATGTTGAGGTTATTAAAAATCACGTTTTAACATGCTGATTTTTACAATCATTCACCGTTCTTGCAAGCGATAGCACTCTCACTTCTTTTGCACCGGAGTTTAAAATTTCTTGAGAGCAAGATCTTACAGTTGCTCCAGTTGTTACCACATCATCAACTAATATCACGATTTTATTTTCGATAATTTCTTTGTTGCTTATTTTAAAAGCCTTCTTTAAATTTTTTTCACGCTGTTTAAGTGAAAGACCAGCTTGAGGCGCAGTATGGCGAAGACGTTTTATTGCAAATGGTGTATAGGATAAATTGGACAACTTACTCAACTCTTTTGCAAGCAGTGCTGCTTGATTATATTTACGTTTAAACAAACGCATTTTATGTAACGGTATAGGAATTATGACCTCTGCATTCTGAAACACGTCCTGATTAGCTTGGTACATCCACTTCGCATAGATTTTTACGTAATTCAAATTATCAAAAAATTTGAAATTTATAATCATGTTTTTACTATGTTGATCATAAGCAAAAACTGATCTTAATACTTTAAACGGTGGAGGATTGATGATGCACTTACCACACGTATGAATATTGTCTGAGATTACTACGCCACAAACATTGCAGTAATGCTTAGTTAGAAAATTGATTTTTTTGTTGCATTCACTACACAGATTAAGATTTTCATCAATGATACATTCGCAACTTACGCATACGCTTGGAAATATAAGATTTGTAGCTTTTTTTAGTAAGAGAAGGTTCACAATTCATTAAATATATTATAAAATTTATATAGTATAGCTAAAGTAACTTAAGCTTACACCCTTTCACTTTTTATTTCATTTCAATATAGTTCATACTGCTGAGTGCTGTAGCTAGTGCAAGTCAGGTTTTCCTACGTCATACCGCCGCGGTATCTCTAGATCCCGCTAACAAGCAGCGGGATGACGAATTTGTCGTTTATCAAATCGTCGGTAAACCTAGGCTCTGTGGACAAAAAATATGAAGAGGGAGAAAAAAAGTGGCAGTTTAACCAAATGAACATAAAAATGGAGAAACTACCGAATGGAATATTATATAAAAGAAAGAAATTGGAAACAAATTTTAGAATTCATAAAAGGCATAAAAGGAATGCATAGTAAAGACGAAAAACGTTTAAGAATATTCATAGAAGCAGTGTGGTATATGGCGCAAAGTGGTTGCCAATAGCGACTTTTGCCGAAAATCTATGGCAATTACAGAAGTATACACAAACGATTTAAGAGATGGTGCGAAAGGGGTATTTGGAAAAATTTATTGGAGTACACAAAACAAGAGCCAGATTTAGAAGCCGTCATAATCGACGGTACGATCATTAGAGCCCATCCATGTTCGGCTGGATATACAAAAGATTCGAAGGATCAAGAGGCTTTAGGGCGAAGTAAAGGTGGCTTTACGACTAAAATTCATGCACTTGTTGATGCATTGGGAAATCCTTTAAAATTTATACTTACTCCTGGCCAGAGGAATGAAATTACACAAGCTGAAGTATTAACAAAAAATGTCTATAACTCCATTGTAGTAGCTGATAAGGGTTATGACAGCAATGCTTTTGTGGTCAGCCTTGAAAACAGGAAATGTGAAATCGTAATTCCATCAAAAAGGAATCGAAAAGTGCAAAGATACTATGATGAGCATATTTATAAAGAACGTCATTTGATTGAGTGCTTTTTCGGTAAAATTAAAAATTTTAGGCGCATTTTTTCCAGATTTGACAAGACCGCAGAGGTTTACATGGGATTTCTAAATTTTGTTGGAGCTCTCATATGGCTTCTCTAAAATTTTGTCCACAGAGCCTAGAAATGGGGAGAATTCTAGCTTGTTTGCACCGAATGTCAACACTGATTGTATGAATATATTTCTTGAGCAAATGTCTCAATATTTGGGACCACGAGAAGCCTTTCTTGTTATGGATTGTGCTAGTTGGCATAAGTCGAAAAGTTTAAAGGTACCTAAAAATATTGAGATTATATACCTACCACCATACTCACCTGAACTCAATCCAGTTGAGAGGCTTTGGTTGTATGTAAAACAGAACATTTTGCGCAATAAAATATACGATACTATTGCTTTGCTTGAGAGTGCTTTGTGTAAATTTATTACTTCTCTTACCTACTCCACAATTAAACAACTCTGCTATGTATCCTATTTGAATGACCAACAATGAGAATTGGTATAAGGTCATTTGGTATGGATGTTTTAGTTATTGTTTGACAAATCACCACAGAGAAAGACTAACAAATCGTTCAGGTATATATAAAAGTCAGGTTAGCAACATACTTGAAGAACTTAATAAAAACTTAAGTACATGGAGCACCTCATTAGCAGACTTTGAAGCAAAAAGAGATGAGGATATAAAGAATGAAATACATAGTAACAAGACAAAAAGCGTACTATATGACTACTTGTCATGGTTTATAGATATAAATGGCAAATCTTTTATCAAAATTAGTGAGCTAGCACGTGCAGCAAGGGGTAAATATTCATTATATCCCAAAGACTTTAAATTTCTTCTTGAGTGTTTTAAAGGGAGAAGAGAAGCTATAGCAGCCGGTAGCATCAAAGCGATAAGCAGTCTATTAAATCAATTGGCAAGTAAGGAGTTTGATCAACTGAAGAGAATTTGTGCTAGAGAAGATCTTCCAGATGAAGAAAAAATGAAGTTAATTGGTGATGCAGTAAATAGTAAGCTAAAGCGTAAAAGGGGGGATAGTAGTGATGCAAACGTTAGTTCAAACTTTATTTTAGCCCTCATTAGAAATGAACTTCAAGGACTTTCTTCTGAACCTAACCCAACGTTAGATAATGCAAGCCCCGAGCCTGTTGCTGTTTGTATAAGTAGGTAAATTTTTGTGCAAGTAACAGCAGTAAAATGAAAGAAAAAGGTTTTTAGATGTCTAAAGAGAATAATAAAAAGTTTATATTAATAGTACTACTTGGTGCCACATCAGCAACAATACTTTTTATGACAGGTGTAGTTAAACCTAAAACTTTACACATAATAGTTGCAGGAACAATACTTATAGCAGTAACTTTTGCAGCTTGGTATGTTACACATAAATCCAGTAATGAAACGGAGAGAAAAATGTATCAGGTTAATGATGGTTATATCAATGAATTGCAAAAAGAGTTCAATGACATAAGTTTCAAGCGTCTTGAAGAAGTTAAAGGCACGTATGTTACAAATCCTGAAAACATAAGTACGTATAATGACTCAAGGATTTTTAAAGAGACGCAAGTCAAGAGAATACTGAGTAGTGGTTGTGCCCCATTTGTATCAGAGGCTGTAAAGAGTAAGCTATCTTATTTTTCTCAGAAGGAAGATAAGGATCAAATTTACAAACTTGACAACGCACAAGATTTACAGCCGGGAGAAAGATATGCTATTCAAAATATAGGTCATGCGACTCAGTTAATTCAAGTTCCTGGCTTTAATATTTTGACAGATCCAGTATTTAACAACTTAAGCAGATTACTTTATCCAGAAAAAACAGAATCTCATCCCAGCATTGAGAAGCTACCTAAAATCGACGTTATCATAATTTCACACAATCATCGTGATCACGTAGATAGAAGATCATTACAAAAACTATTAGAACACTATGAAACAAAACACTGGCCTCAACCAAAAGTATTTGTACCGATGGGAGATAAAAAATTATTTGAGAATTTTGGATTTAATCAAATAGAAGAAGTGGAATGGTATACAAAAATCTCTGTTACTAAAGATATTGATGGAACAAACAAAACAGTAAATTTTGTGAGTATTCCAGCAGATCATCGTTCTGGTAGACATGGTATTGATCATCACAAATCCTTGGTTACTGGCTGGGTAATAAATCCTGAACAGGAAGATGTAATATTTAAATTTTCAGGAGATACAAGATCTTTAACTGATGAAAATCAGCAAGCAACAGATGCAGTACTATGGAATGAAATCAGGCATAAAAAAGTTAATCAAGGGAAAAACGATGAGAATATAGAAGTACCAGATATTATTTGTTTAGAGCCAAGCGGTCCAAATTACACACGTTGTGACATGGATATAACGCATCAATCTACTTCATATAGCGCTCTTTTGAAATTTATAGAAGCTAAGAATCTTGCTAAACTAAGTGAAAAAAGCCCTCAAGAGTTTCTAGAGAAAATGCAAACTGTAATGATGCATCACAATAAATTTGAACTTGGACCTGATAGATTTAATGAAGGTTTATTTGTGTTGAAAAAGTTACTCAAGTATTTGGATCTAAACGAGAAAGATTTAAATAGAGAACTGGCAAGGCAGAAGGAAAAGTTAGAACAGAACCTTGACAAGAAAAGATTAAAGGAAAACACTCCTTTTACATCAAGGCCTATTATTGCTACTTTACCTAGACAGACATCACTACTGGTTCGTGCAAAAGACTTCATAATTAAAGAACTCAAAGAGGTAACTGAAAAATTGGAGGGTATAGATAAAGAACAAATGAAAGGATATCTTATAGAGAATACCATATTTCCAAAAATTGGAGAAAGATTAAATGATGAACAAGTTGTGAATTCAAAGTTTGATGTAGAAAGTGTGCAAAAGTATAGTGGAAAAAGTTCAGGTCATTCTCAAATAAATTGTTATTAATTTAACAATTTATATTACTAAAAACTTAAACTATATACCCATTTCCAGCAACCAAAACCAGCAAGCGTGAGAGCTTTTTTTCTTGGGATGGGTTGGTCTACCGCTCGTTCCTTGCGAACTTTTCTTAATAATTTTACTATACGCTAAAACTACCTATATTGGCTTACTTTTGCTAAATTTACATATGAACCAATTCGTCTAAATTCGTTGCAATAATTTTATGTTTTTATTTTCACAACGCCGCTTTTATTTAAATTGTTCTCACAAATATACGATCTATTTTTGTGTTTTTGGAAAAAGTAAAGAAGTAAATAAATGAATTTTTTGTGAGGCTACAGAATCCAGTATTTTTTAAAAATTCTCATGTGGCTTGTTAAAAACATATATAAAGTAATTGACAGTTACCGGAACTTCAGCTAGATATTCATATATTAATAATGAGGATAATAAATGAATTTTAGCAAATATGTGAAAAATAATGCTTTACGGATTTTCGCTACTAAAGTCGATATAAACGAATTGATAGCCTTTTTGCAAAGTAACACATGCATTACAAAGCTTTCTTTACAGTGTTTCGTGATTGGTAAAGAAGGTGCAAAGGCTTTGGCTAGTCTCACACACCTTACTGAACTTAATTTAAGTGGTAACGGTTTTGGTAATGAAGGTGCGAAGGTTTTGGCTAATAGTGGTCTCAAGAATCTTACTAAACTTGATTTAAGTTGTAGCAGGATAGGTGACGAAGGTGCAAAGGCATTAGCTGAAGGTAACCTTAAAAATCTTACTGAACTTGATTTAGGGTACAACAGAATTGGTGACGAAGTTGTAAATACTTTAGCTAATGGTGATCTCAAAAATCTTACTAAACTTGATTTAGGGTACAACAGAATTGGCAATAAAGGCGCAAGAGAATTAGCTAAATTTTCAAATCTTACTTCCCTTGATTTACATTACAACAGAATTGGTGACGAAGGTGCAAAGGCTTTGGCTAGTCTCACACACCTTACTGAACTTAATTTTAGAGTTAATAATATTGGTGACGAAGGTGCAAAGGCTTTGGCTAATGGTAATCTCAAAAATCTTACTAAACTCAATTTAAGTTGTAACAGGATAGGTGACAAAGGTGCAAAGGCATTAGCTGAAGGTAACCTTAAAAATCTTACTAGACTTGATTTAAGTGGTAACGATTTTGGTGAAGATGGTAAAGAAGCCTTGAGCCATAATTTCAAAGATTCTACATTCATCAATTTATCCTATGTAATTTCGATAGACATACAAAGCAAATTTATGAATGCTTTAGCAGATCTGCAAGAAGTGATTGATAGTGGTCAACCAAGCAGTGAGTTAAGTGAAGTGCAGCAAATATCGCCTAGTCATTCACTCAGTTCTTTACATTCTAACGATAGTGATATCAGCAGTTCACAATGTCGTTAGTCTAGCAGGCATAGCTAATTAAGAAGAGAAGCATAGTAGGCTCAGAGGTCAATGTCAGTGAAGTTTGTGGGAGTGTCAAGCTAAAGAATACAAAAGTTAGAAAAATTATTCTTGCATTAGCTTTTATTCGTGCTATGTATTGTACATAATATTTTGATAGATTAGGGGGAAGTATGTCAAATGAAGACATTGAGTCTAAGCAGGTTTTTGAAACAAATCCAGGGGACGAAAAATGGTTAGAACAGGAAAAAGGGGAAGAACAGGAAAAATGTTTAAAATGGGAAACACAGTCAAGAATGGAGAAATGGCTAAAACGGCTAAAACAGGAAGAACAGCTAGAATGGGAAGAATTCAAAAAACAGCTAACATGGGAAAATTTGGACGTGTCGAAAAAATTGAGCAAATGGAAAGAATTTAAAAGACGCCTAGAGCTGAAAGGATTCGAAGAACAGCTAGAACGGGAAGAATTGAAGAACCAGCTAGAATGGGAAGAATTCAAAGAACAGCCACTAGAATTTGAAGAATACCTAGGGATGAAAAGATGGGAAAAACGGCTAGAACTTCAGGGAGGAGAGGAACAGCTAGAATGGGAAGGATTCAAAAAACAGCTAACGTGGGAAGATTTGGACGTGTCGATGAAATTGAGAGAATGGCAAGATTGGCTAGAAGAAAAGAAGTGGTCCCTAGAGGATAATGAGCATAAATTGATCAGAGAATGTTTCTCCACACGTGGTATTGATACTTTGATAGATTCTGCTAAAGGTTTATGTACTACTAATTTAATGCATGCATGGTTTTGTGATGAATCTGATTTAACAGAAAATCAAAAGAAGTTAAATAAAAAATTATTAAATATTCTTAGTGGACATCCAGATACTGGTGGTAGGGGTAGTTATAGCTATAGTTCAAAAGTTCAGAGATTTTTAGAAAGAAATAAGGACGATCTGAAAACTGTTCTTAACCTTAAAAGAGGAGAATCTGGATTGACAGTATTGCATGCAGTAGTAAGTATGGCTGCAGAATATGGAGGGAGGTTAGCCGAAGAATATGTATCTGCTGCATGTTTACTCATAGAAGCAGGAGCTAATCCTAATATAAAGAATGATAGAGGACAGACACTCTTACATTATGCTGCTATTGGGTCTAGCGGTTATGGTATAGGTTACCTTATAGAAGCAGGAGCTAATCCTAATGCACAGGATATTGAAGGGAAAACACCTTTGCATTATGCTGCTGGCCTTGGTTATAGCAGCAGTATAGAATCGTTCCTATGGAATGGAGCTAAGTGCGATGTACTTGATGAAACAAGGAAAACCCCACTACAAATTGCAATTGATAATCATCAATACCATATTAAAAAATACTTTCCAACTGATAATCAAAAGAGGTTGAATGAAGAATTACATGGTATAATGCGCGAATGTTCCCATGCTAAAACAGTTAAAAATCTAAAAGAGTTTTTGGATAAACATGAGGGTGACCAAGATCTAAAAGTGGTTTTAAATTTTCATGATGAAAAAGGAAAGTCAATAGTGTTGCAACATGCCAGAAATATTTTTTTTGCTTCTAAAGCTGCTGCTGAAGTAGAAGGCTTACTTTTGAAAGCAGGAGCAACTGACCAAAAAGACTATAGCAGGGAAAAATGTTTGCCCAAATCCAGGACCCTATGGGATAATTTAATATTAAACCAGCAGCAGAAGTTGAAGATGTTTTTAGACGCAGTAGGTAAAGCTCAAGACATGAATCAACTAGAACAAATTGTAAATAAAGCTATAGAGTGTGGAGTAAGATTTAATTTTCTTATTTATTCAGGTGAAATGATGTACCAAGATACATATAATTTTACAGATTATGTAATAAAAAAGATTAGTAAATTAAAAAAGAATCCTAAAGTTGCTAGTGATATAATATGTAAATTAGTATCAAAAGGAGCAGTGTTGCATAACTTCAGTAGTATAAATGTAATCGATACACTGGAATCAGAATTTAAAGACCACAAAACTAATGTGAAAAAAGCTAATGAAAAATATGTCAATGATACTTTAGAGTTTATGAAAATTGTTAAAAGTGCAGCTAATGGTAGAGTAAAAAATGCAAAAATGGATAACTCTACTTTTTACTTGGAATACTCAGAGAACAGCAAAATAGATATTACGAAGATTACAGATGGAGCAAGGGATTTAGGGCTAACTCAAGGAGAAATAGAATACGGAAGAGATATAATAAAGATCGGTAAAAGTGAGGTAGAAATTATAACGGAAAATGGTATAAGGAATTACACAGACCTTGCGGATAATAGTGATATAGCATTGACTTTCTACACCAGTAAGGGAGAGCTAGAGGTTAGGTTGCGTCCTGACGTGAAAGATAAAAACCATATAAAGGTGGAAGTACACAATCAAGATCTGCTGGAGCGATTAAAAAATTGTGAAGAAGAAATAGGCAAGAATTGCTTATTAGGAGGGTCATCGGTTAATGAAGCCATAAAGCAAGGTTTTTTTACTACCAGATTTGGAAAACTTCGTCAATCTTCTGAAACAATCAGCGTGAACTCTTCATTAAGCGATATATCTCCTCCAGAAGAGGTTATACAGAAAAGTCAAGTAAGAGAATCAGGACGAGGGTAGGCTTTGTTGCATAGCAAATTAAGCGGAAATGGCAGAAGTGTGAAAGTGGGTAAGGTTAATGATTTAAGGATTTTTCTAAATAAATTATCCCGTCTTGACGATTATGCTTTTTTGAATATACCCTTTTACGTTGGATTCAAAAAAGAAGACTCAACAATTGGCTGCTCCACACTTTCTACTTTCTCGAGCTTGGTATTGGGATTTAGAGCACTGTACAACGCAAAACCTTGCTTATTCCTGCAACAGTTGCTTTGGCTACTTTTTATCTTTTAAATAGAGATTTATCTCACTCTTTAGTTACTGCTCTTAAAATAAGTATGGGGCGGTATTCTAATAAGCATCAAAATATTGAGGTGTCTTTTCATGAAAAGGAAGTTCCTGGACCAAATATTGCATACGATATGGAAATGAAATTTCCACCACAATTTGAACGATTACTTAGAGATTTGTATGAAAATGAAAATAACAAGTGGTTTGATGTGACACGGGATTCAGAGCATAGCATCGTACTGAAATTGTCAACTAACATCAATTTAAAAAATGGTCTTAAGCTCTTACGCAATGAAATCAAGGATGTGCTTGCAACTTCTATTCAAGAATTTGCGAAGACTATGGAAGAACTGATAAAGCTAGAAAAGAAAGAGATTACATATGATAAATTGAAGGAATTGTTGGACGAATTCAGGTTAAAAGTGGTAAGTAGCATAGATTTTAAGTTGACAACTCACTTAATATACAACGCCTATCAAGTTGCCTTTATACAAGCAGTTAAATTTCAGCAGGATAGACGGGGAAAAGATTTTTCACTGGAAGATGAGCTAAAAAATATTTTAGTAAAACAGGAGTTAGAAAGCCAAGGTAAAGAATTACCAAGTAAAAGAGATATTATAAAACAAACTTTAAAAAATTTAGGAAAAGAAGATAAGAGAGAAATATCCAAAGTTGTTGGTGTTTGTAAGAGCACGTATCCTAAAGAAACAGAGAAAGCTCTAGATGATGCTAAAAAAGAGATCGGACGTTTAAGAGAAATAGGGCAAAAAAGATATGATGAGATATGTGAAAAATTAAAAGAAATACATAAAAGTAGAGGAGCCAGTAATTCAACAGATGGTGCCTTAAAAAGAAAATTAGAGGATCTCTTTAAATTCGAGTGTGATGATCAAGAGGTTAAGAAGAAGTTAATAGAATCAAGAATAAGAAAAGCTAAAGTTATGTTAAGTCAATCAGGTGTACTGTATGAAAAGCAAGGCCAAATAGGACGATTAAAACAATCTATGTGGAACCTATTAGGTACATCAAGTCAGGATAAGGAGGAGCAGAATCTAATGAAACAGCTTGAAGATTTAGAAAAAGAGGTAGAGGGTCTTTTAAATGAGGAAGCTTCAGATAAAATAAATGGCTTTATGGAAGAGGCATATCCAGAAATAGTAAAACATAAAGTGCAAAATTTGTTTAAGCAACAAAAGAAGATGTTATTAGAGAATATTGAAGATTTAGTGTCTTCACTCAACAAACCGAAAGAAATGTACGATGGTGAGGATAATGAAGTTACTTTGTTATTTGACAGGAGACTTGAGGATATATTGCATCTAGAAAAAATGATCAAAGAGTGTTTAGAACAAAAAGAGTACGATTTATTGAAAGAAAAAATTGAAAAGCAAAGTGAAGATATTAGGAAGTCCATGAGAGATGACAAAGATCTTTTGTATTTTCTAGATAAATATTTAATGGATATACACTTAGACAGTAATGGGAAGTTTATAAAATTGCTAGAGCAATTAGAACCAGGAAAAGGGGGATTATTGATAAATGAAAAAACAATAAATGATTACAGAGAAGAACTAGAATCTCGCGAAAAAATAAAGTTTGCAATAATAGAGGATGATTTACTGAAGGAGTTCGAGCGTGAAACTTTTAACGAAGAAGCAGTTAAGAAGTTGTTAGAGGAAACGGAACTTGAATACTATTTGGCAGAAAAATGCATAAAAAGTCCTGTAATTAAAACAAAAGATAATATCAAGCATTTTTGCCAGGATTTATTATCTCCTTTGATAGACAATTTGACAAAAGATATAATAAATAGTATACCAGGAAATAGTGAAGGTTATATACAGAAAGTTAAGAACTGGAGTAAAGTTACGTTTGGTACAATAAAGATTGGAGTACTAAATGCTTATAAAGAGAATACAGAGAGAAAAGCGTTAAATGTGGCACATAATACTTATAAGCAAGGAGGGACATTTCTTCAATGTTTTCAGTCAAATTATGAAGGTGTTGGAGCCTTTTTAGGTAATTTATTTTCTGATGATGGGGTAACATTTAAAAATGATGTGTGGCCTAAAATAGAAGAGCATTTGCATGGAATGTGGGATAGATTTTTCAAGGATATTGAATTCAATATTGGAAATAAATTGGATGAAGTAAGTGTGACACAGCAACGGCAGGAAACTGTGATTACGGCTTAATGACTAGTTCTCAAGGTTCCTCCGGTATTTTCATATATTAAATTGACTATAGCACTTGATTCTTTTTGGATCTCTTTTTCAGTTAAAGTGTGGATTGGAGAGCAGAAAGTAACTGATAATGCGATAGACATCTTATTTGGTTCTATATTATTTCCATGGTATACGTCAAATACTAAAACTTCTGTGATGAGCTCTGAGCTTTTTTTTACCACATTGATTATGTTACCTACCTCCACATCCTTATTTACAATAAATGCAAAATCGCGTTTTACACTTTGATATTTATAATCGATAAATTTTTTCTTACTTACAGGTAAATTTTCAATATTTTCTAATATCAACTCAAAGCCTACAACTTTTTGTTTGATGTTAAAAAAATTCAGTATATTTGGATGCAATTCCCCAAAATAACCAACTATTTTACTTCTAAAAGATAAGGTACCTGACTTTCCTGGGTGATAATATTCTTTTTCTGCTCTTTCTATCATTAAATTATCACAATTGACGTTAAAAAACTCCAAAGCTGCTATGCAATCAGCCTTTGCGTCAAAGACATCTACTTTCCTATCAGTATTATAATGGTTTCGCGGTAAATTATTTCCTGTTCTTATTCCACTTAAGACATGTTTAGACTGAGCTTCACCATCGTAAATCGGCCCAATTTCGAAGATTGCAAGATCAGATACTCCATGGGCAATATTATCAGCAGTGACTTGCAATAAATTTGGCATAATACTTGGTCTCATCATATTAAAGTTATTGTTAAACGGATTATCGATGATAAATAACTTATTCGAGTAACCAAATTTTTCAGCTGTTGATTCACTCATAAACGACCAGGTTAGCACTTCATGAAACCCTCTGTTTGTCATCAAAATACGCAAATTGTCGTATGTACTATCTACTTCTTCAACATTATTTGGTAGTGGTTCTTCTTTTATTTTGTCATAGCCGTATATCCTTGTTACTTCTTCAATTAGGTCAGCAGGTATTGTCACGTCCGGTCTCCAGCTTGGTACTTGTACATTCCAATTGCCTTCGGTTTTTTTATCAATATTAAACCCTAGTTTCGTTAAGATATCGAACACTTCATCAGGCGATACAGACACACTTCCAAACTTGTTCACATCCTGATAATCAAAGTTCACCTTGGTGTCAGCCTTATCTAAGCTGCCAGCAGACACTACGCTTGAGACTTCTCCACCACATAAATCCAAAATCATTTTAGCTGCAAGATTGAGTCCCTCAAGAGTCAATTCAGGATCAACTGAACGTGCAAATCTGTAACTAGATTCTGTGGAGATGTTCATCTGCCTTGCAGATTTAGCGATAGATATAGGGTCAAACCAAGCAGACTCTAAAAAGATATCAGTAGTTTCAAGAGTACATTCACTGCACTTTCCACCTATAATTCCAGCAACTCCATGAATATTTTTATCATCAGAAATAACGCTTGTGTCCGTGTTTAATAAGTATTCTTTACCGTTCAAACCAGCAAATTTTTCTCCGTCGTTTGCTTTGCGTACTGTGAGCTCTCCTTCTATTTTTTTTGTATCATATGCGTGCATTGGACGATTAAAAGATATCATAATATAGTTAGTAATGTCAACTATTGTAGAAATGGAGCGCATTCCTATCGATTCCAATTTATCTTTTAGCCACTTTGGGCTTTCTTGATTTTTTACATTGGTGATGTGTATTCCACTAATAAAACTTTCTCCGTCAGTCACTTCAACATCGATTGGTGAATTTATGGAGCTGGTAAGTTGTGGAATGCTTAAAGTCTTTAATGTCCCAATTCCAGTTGCAGCAAGGTCGCGAGCTATTCCATAAATGCCTAAGCAATCTCCACGATTTGGAGTAACATTTATATCAATTACAGGGTCACAATTGAAAAATTTATCCCCTGCTTTATAATCATCAGAAAGCTCGATTATTCCTTCACTTTCCTCTTGAACCAGCGCAAGTTCAGAAGCAGAGCAAAGCATCCCTTCACTTAGCACTCCTCGTATTTTTGTGGGCTTGATTGTGAAATCACTTTCTGGCAATGTGCTACCAAGAGATGCAAGCACAGTTTTCATACCTTCTCTAACATTGTTTGCTCCGCAAACTATTTGTAGAATTTTACTTCCGTCATCTACTTTACATAATTTTAATTTATCGGCATTTGGATGAGGTGCAACTTCTAATACTTTTGCAACAATAAAACCAGCTAATTTGGTATTGTCGATCACATCTTCTACTTCTAACCCTATGTGAGTTAATTTATCGGTAATTTCTTCTAAACTAGCATTGGTTTCTAAGTGTTCTAATAACCAAGATAATGTGAATTTCATGAACCTTTAAAGAAATAAAAGAGTTATTGTAATATAAAATGTAGTGCTTTTAAAGCTTGTTGTAGTGGAATACTTCTACATCATAAACAATGATGTGGAAGCTTTTGTAACTTTATATCTTCTTGCGAAGAGAAAGAATTTTTTCTATGTCACCTTCTAGGGTTATCAGCCTGGACTGATGAAAATTAAACCTATGGTCATTTTCATAAACTGAACCGATGTGATCATTAATAGTGAAGTTTCCTAATTAAGATTAGTAAGTTTTAAAATACAGAGCTGACTGTAATTAACACTCTAATTACATATTTTGTTAATGTATCAATGTTATAATGATACAGGGCTTTGTTTTAATTCTTGACTTTGTCCTATAAAATTCATACTTTATTTACTGTTTATAGTTCAGATTAAAATGGCATTAAATCCACTGGAACAGTTTAAAGTATATACAATAATAGAGTTACCTAGGTTATTTGGGTATGACGTAAGCTTTACCAATTCATCTCTTTTCATGATGATTTCGGTGATATTGGTGATACTCTTTTTGCTTTTTGGAATAAAGAAGGGGGCAGTAATACCAGGGTATTTACAAGCTGCAGTTGAGTATGTATATGATTTTGTTATTTCAATAATAGAAAGTAACACTGGAAGCAAAGGTTTGGAGCACATTCCTTTGATATTTACAGTATTTATTTTCATTTTATCGTGTAATTTAGTTGGTATTCTTCCTTATAGCTTTACGGTTACAAGTCATGTGATAGTCACTTTTGCTTTGTCGATGGTGGTTTTTATTTATATAACAATTGTTGGATTTAACAAAAAGGGAGTAGGATTTTTACGCATATTGCTACCAAAAGGAACTCCTTGGTGGCTTGCACCTATAATAATTATTATTAAGCTGCTTACTTATTTAGTAAGGCCGATTAGCCTATCAATAAGGCTTGCAGCAAATATGATTGCTGGTCATACAGTCATTAAAGTGATAGCAGGATTGATTGTGAATATGAACGTACTTTTCATTCCTGCACCTTTTTTGTTTATAATTGCACTAATAGGATTTGAAGTATTTGTTGCAATTTTGCAAGCTTATATATTTACTATATTAACATGCGTATACTTGTCGGATACAGTAAAGTAAGTACTTGACTTACCTGTAGAACATTTTATAATATTATTAAGGAATAGTTAAGGGTAATATATGGATTTAGTAGCTTTAAAGTTTATAGCAATTGGTTTGATGGTGTTTGCTATGTTAGGTGTTACTTTAGGCGTAGCTCATATCTTCTCTAGTATACTAAATGGGATTGCAAGAAATCCTGGCACGGAAGAGAAGATGAGACCTTATGTTTATGTTGGTGCTGGCATGATTGAAGTCATGGGTTTTCTTGCGTTTGTAATTGCAATGATATTGATATTTCGTACTTAACACATGCCACAGCTTGATGTTTCAACCTTCTTTTCTCAAGTTTTTTGGTTTTTAATTTTTTTCTCTTCACTTTTTTTCGTAGTAAGTTGTTTATTTTTACCAAAGTTAGATGAAATAATAAGCACTAGAAGTAAAGAAGTATTGGGTTCTTTTAATAGTTCTGTTCATCTTTTAAGACTTACGGAAGATCAGATTGCCAAGTATAATGCCGCTTTAAACCAAGCTAGAATACAGGCAAAAAAAATCATAGATGATGCACTTGCTCAGGTAGAAGAAATGAGAGCTAATGTTAAGAATATATTAGAAGAGGAAGACAAAAAAAAGAGCAAGCTTATTGAAGAAAAAGTGGCAGAATTTAAATCTGAATATACTGATCAGTTAAAACAAATGGCTACTAGTATTGCTTTAATTTATTATACTAAATTGACCAATTCTGAAATTGAAGAGGAGTTTGTTGCTGACTTGGTGTCCAAAGAATTTTAGGGGTTTTTATGTCTACATCACTGATTATCGGTCTTGCTTTCTTGGTAAGTTTTGTCCTTTCGTATAAATTGCTGAAGAAAGTGATAAAAAATGCGCTTAACAATAAGCGTAACAAAAGCAAATTTTCAAGTGAAGAAACTGAAAAATTCAGAAAAGATATGTTGGAGTATTACAAAAAATCTTCTGAAAAATACAAAGAATTAGATGCAGAAGTTAATAAAATGATGAATGAAGCACTTGATAAAGCTAATAGTATCATTAAGCACAATAGACAGCAGCTAGATCAGACATTAGATGACAATGCCCATTCTAACTTGAAGAAAGTCACTGACCAAGTTGAAAAAGCTCTTGGAGATTTACAGGCTAACACAGCGAATATCGCTGCTGATGCTGTAAAAAAAATAATGCATGAACGTAAAGATGATAAGCGTAGTAGCGAGGTCATATCTTCATTTTCACGTGACTTAAATAAAAAATTGCATTAGGTTTAATGCAACAATTACCTATACTTCAAGCTGATAATGTAGAAAAAATTAAGTTTGATTCTAGTTTGTGCAAAGAGCCAGAGAAACTTTTTTACTATAAATTTAATATGATTCCTTGGCAAAAATTAAATGATACTACTTTTTTTATGGTTGAAGACACAAGCCGAGATATCAACCGTTGGGTCGAAGCTCATTACGGTATTGACTATGTATTAATAAAAGTGGATAGCGAACAGATTTTAAATCTTCTTAACTCGCACTTTGGTATTTCAGAATTTGCAAGCAACTACTTATATTACAAGAATGCTAATTTTTCAGCTAAAAGCATTAAACTAAGCTCAATATTTTTTGCTTCTTTCTTTATTGTAACTTCAATTTTAACACTAACAGAGAAATATACATATTTTGCTTTGATGTTGATATTTATAATCGGATGTTCTAATTATTTATTCAAGTTTATAGCTACAATTTTTAACTTATGTGAAACCTCCAACCAAAAAGTGGATTATAGTAAGCTGAATGAACCTATATATACTATTTTACTGCCTGTATTTGAAGAAAGTGCAGTAATAGGGCAATTAATTGAAAGCGTTAAAAGTTTGGATTATCCAAAGTCGAAATTAGATGTAAAGCTTCTGGTAGAAAGTGAAGACCAGGAAACGCTAGCAGCTATAGAAAAGTACACTTTACCACAGTATTTTGAAGTAATAAAAGTGCCTCATTCTTTGCCTAGAACAAAAGCCAAGTCATGCAATTATGCTATGAGCTTTGCTAGAGGAAAGTATGCAGTAATATATGATGCGGACGATAAACCAGACCCATTGCAGTTAAAAAAAGCACTGATTGAATTTAATAAGGGCGACGATAAGCTTGCCTGTGTACAGGCGAAATTAAATTACTATAATTGTGATTATAATTTTCTCACAAAATCCTTTTCTCTGGAGTATATGAACTGGTTTCAATACTTATTGCCTGGATTCCAAAAAATGAACATGCCAATGCCTTTGGGTGGTAGCAGTAATCATTTTTCAGTAAAAATTCTAAAAAAATTGTTTTTCTGGGATGCTTATAATGTCACTGAAGACGCTGACCTCGGTTTGAGACTTGCGCAAATGGGATATAAAACCAGGATGATTGACTCAGAAACGTTGGAAGAATCGCCAATTACTGTGTTTGCTTGGATTAAGCAAAGAGTGCGTTGGATCAAAGGCTATATGCAAACTTATATTGTCCATTTAAAAAATATAAAGTCTCTTTATAAACACACTGGATTTAAGGGAATTTTGCTATTGAATCTTTTTGTTGGCTCTGCAGCTTTTATATTTTTTACTACTCCATTTTTACTGCTTTCATTGATATTAACTAAAGTTTTAAATGAATTATTTTTGTACTACTTTGTAGTGGTATACGTTACTAACCTGATTCTTTTGGTAATAGCTGTCAAACAGCAAAAGATGCCTTTTTATTTTTATATAGTATCGATATTTTTTCCGGTCTATAGTCTGCTACATAGTGTTGCAGCTTTTCTTGCCTTGTGGGAATTTATTCTTTACCCTGAGCGATGGAACAAAACTCAGCATGGTTTATGGAACAAAGGCAATCAAAACCTGTAGCTATTTGGCTTTTTCTCTGCTGTATTATGGTAATTCTCATGGTGGGGATTGGTGGATTTACCAGACTTTCAAAAGCAGGATTGTCAATCACGGAGTGGAAACCCATCACTGGAACATTGCCACCACTGAGTGGACAAGATTGGTTACAAGAAAAATTAAAATATGAAACTACACCTGAGTATAAAGCATTTAACTATGGTATGAGTATGGAGGAATTTCAGGCTATATACTTAATAGAATATGTACACAGATTGGTTGCAAGACTAACAGGTTTAGTTTTTGTCCTGCCATTTATATATTTTACATTAAGAAGAAAAATATCTAAAAAGGTAGTAATAAGGCTATTTGTAGCATTGTTATTTGGAGCTTTACAAGCTTTTGCTGGTTGGTATATGGTTAAAAGTGGTTTAGTAACTGAACCTCATGTTAGCCACTATAGGCTTGCACTTCACTTATTATTAGCATTAATTGTCTTTGCATTATTGTCATATCAATTTTTTGATTACCAAATCAGGCCAAAGCAAACTAAACTTAAGATTAGTAGTGACACTATATACTACACAGGGATGATTTTGGCCCTAATTGTAGTGCAAATAATTTTCGGTGCGTTTGTTGCGGGATTAAATGCTGGTTTGATTTACAATACCTTTCCACTAATGGACGGACACATTATTCCAGAAGATTTATTTTTCTTACACCCTATATGGCTGAATATCTTTGAGAACAGAGCGACAGTGCAATTTATACATCGAGCACTGGCATTGCTAATACTAGCTTTGGTAGTAATACTCACAGTAAAAAATGCTAGCGTAAAACCGGTATATATTATGCTGCTCTCCGTTATCATTCAGATCATTTTAGGGGTGGTTACTCTATTATTACACATACCAATAGCCATTGCCATAGCTCATCAAGTGTTTTCATTTATCTTGTTTGGGACAAGTTTATACTTCTTGTGTTATTTAAGAAAGCAGAGCTAATACTACATCACCAATCTGCACATTTTTTCCTTCTTGAACGAGAATATTTTTTATCACTATTGCTGCTTCAGCACATATGATATTTTCCATTTTCATTGCCTCCACCACAAATAAAGGTTGTCCTATTTCCACCTGATCTCCTATATTTACCTGCAACTTAACTAATAAGCCAGATATTGGGGATTTTACAGCATCTACTAAAATCCCTTCTGTTTCATTATTTAGCATTAACCTACTTAATTCAGCTACATGAGGCTTAAATATACAACACTCAGCTTTCATGCCTGCATGTCTTATGAAGTATTTGCTGCCTTGTTTTTCTACTTTAAGTGTTATATCGGTATCATCGTTAATCGTGATGTTTAGCAACCTATAACTTGATTTCCACTTGCCTACTACAGAGTATGTATTGTGGTTATATACTGTTGTTAATATATTATCTTGATATCTTGTACTTACGGAGTACTCATTGTCATTTATATTCACTATGAATAAATCTCTTGCACGTTCACCTGCCATCCGAGTAGCTGATACTGGTGCCCCTTCTTTTTTACTAGATTCCAGTGTCACGCACTGGAATGACACCTGAGGTGTTTCATTCACTGCTTTATGATGGTACCTTTCTTCATTTTCCAAATGAACATATAACGCAGTGAAAATAAATATTTTAATATACTCCTCTGTAACAAAATCGCCGTGAAACCCACTAGAGTAATGGTCTGGAATGAATCTCGTGTGGAGCTTTGCTGCAATAAAATTTGGGTGATGGAAGATAGATTCTAGAAATTCTATATTATTTGTTACTCCTTCTATATAGCATTCAGACAATGCTTTTTGCATTCTGCTGATCGCTTCTACTCTATCTTTTCCATATGTTATAACTTTTGCAATCATTGAGTCATAGAACGTGCTAATTTCTGAACCTGCAGCAACTCCATCATCTATTCTTACATAATCATTTCCACCTGGTTTATCGTAATATTTTATTCTTCCGCTGGAAGGGAAAAATTTCTTCGATGGGTCTTCAGCGCAAATTCTACTTTCTATTGCAGAACCAGTAAGTTTAATATCATCCTGATTGAATCTCAATTTTTCTCCACAGGAAGTTCTAATCATTTCTTCTACTATGTCTATTCCAGTTATAAATTCTGTTACTGGATGCTCAACTTGTAATCTCGTATTTACCTCAAGAAAATAGAAGTTTTGGTCTTTATCTACAACAAACTCAACAGTGCCTGCTGAAAAATAACCAACCTGCTTTGCTAGAGAAACACATTGGACATACATTTTTTGTCTTACTTCTTCACTAATGAATGGACTTGGCGTTTCTTCTATTATTTTCTGGTTATTCCTTTGTATCGAGCATTCTCTTTCTCCAAGACACACTATATTGCCATATTTATCTGCTATGATTTGTATTTCAATATGTCTTGGTAGTTCTATATATTTCTCTATAAAGATACTGCCATCCTTAAAACTTTTCTCTGCTTCATTTGTTGCTGATGTGAACGCTAGTTCAATTTCTTTTTTGGAATTTACAATTCGCATTCCTTTGCCACCACCGCCTGATGCAGCTTTGAGCATAACGGGAAAACTGACCTCTTCAGCAACTTGAGCTGCGTGGGCAGCATCGCTGATCTTACCCATATATCCTGGCACTACATTCACTCCAGCTTTTCTTGCCGCTTCTTTTGCTGTTATTTTGTTGGCTGTAACTTCTATTGTTTCTGCACTGGGACCTATGAAATCTATATTGTGTTTTTGCAAAGCACGTGGAAAATCTGGATTTTCTGCTAAAAAACCATAGCCAGGATGAACTGCCTGCGCACCTGTTTCAACTGCTACTTCACATATTTTTTCAATGTTTAAATAACTGAGGCAAGATGGCGAAGGGCCGATATATCTTGACTCATCTGCTTGTCTTACATGCACAGAATGAGTATCTGCATCCGAATACACACACACACAAGATATACCCATCCTACGAGCAGTCCTGATAATCCTGCAGGCAATCTCCCCTCTGTTTGCTATTAAAATCTTACTGTACTTCTTTTTCGTCATCGTATCAGTATACTTTCTTCAGTTAAGAAAGTAAATTTCTATATCACTGCCTGCAAGTGATTTCTATCTTCATAAAACAGAACCCCCTATTTCCTTGTTGCTGAAAAGGCTATCAGTACTAACAACCTCCATTGGAGTGCTTACGTCATGTAAATCGTGTATCTCACCAAATACTTTAGCTGACAGATACGCAGCCCCACCAGAAATTATTCCAGCCATCGAAGCCAATGCAAGAGACTGAGAAACTAAAAATAAAAAGTATAAAGAAAGGCACAAAGCAGCAATACACGCTATAGCTCCTACTATATATAAGCACAGGCGAAACTTCTGATTACATATGAAGCTGTCTTTTATACCTGCAGTTTCTTTTATCTTCTTTCTAACTGTTTTACTAACCCAATCAAGAGGAGTTCTTTTAGATTTATCTAGCGCACATCTATTGCACAATGCCTCTTTAACATAGCTTTTGAAATCTTCTAATTTTTCTTTTGTTACTTTTTCCGAAGAATCCAAATGCTCAAATATTCCTTTTACTACACTTGGTAAGATCCCCGTCTTCGCTGCTAGATGAAGTGGATTTTCATGATCTTCATTGTACTCTAAAAGATAAACATCACTCTCAATACTTTTTTTATAGACAAATAAAAAAGCATCAATGCTTCTTGCCTTCGCAGCTATATGAAGATAATTGCTTCCTTGTACCGAGGTATATTCAATATCTAAGTCTTTACCTAAGTGTTCTAATAATAATTTAATGATATTAGAATCAAGTCCTGGCTGTTCTAAAGCAATATGAAGAGGAGTTCTTCCATCTTCGTCTTTTAAGTTAACTATTGAGGGTTTCGTGCCTGGGACTCAGAGCGGCTTCCACTTCCTTATAATTGCCTCCTTTAATTGCACTGACCAGATTTTTAAAATTTTCACACATAATATACACCTACTACTTAACTAATAATAAATTATACAGCATAATTTGTGAAAAACAAGTATAATTTTATCTCTTAGAATAAATAAATTCTACATTGTTACAAACGTGGATTTTGGGTATCATAGCCTATACTTTACTGTAACAGACAAATATGCCAGGTATAGTCACGAGATTTGCTCCATCACCAACAGGATTTTTGCACATTGGAGGAGCTCGTACTGCGTTATTTAATTGGCTCTATGCGAAACGTCATGGCGGAAAATTTTTGCTAAGGATTGAGGACACCGATAGAAAACGTTCAACACAGGAAGCAATTGATGCAATTATAGAAGGGCTAAAATGGCTCGGTGTGAGCTATGATGGAGAAATAGTATATCAGTCAAAAAGAATAGAGCGGCATAAAGAAGTAGCAAACCTTTTAGTTGAAAAGGGTAGGGCGTATCACTGTTACTGCCCTGAAGATGAAGTTGCAGAAAAGAAGGCAAAAGCAAGAGAAGAGGGCAAGATATACAAGCATAAATGTACTACAAAACCTCCTTCTTGTCATCCCAGTGCTCTTTCTTGTCATCCCAGTGCTCGACACTGGGATCCAGAAAAAAATATGTGGTCACGCGCTGGAATGACATCGGGTGTGAGGTCAGTTATCCGTTTCAAAGTGCCAGACTCGCAAGAGATCGTTGTTGATGATAAAATATATGGCCAAATCAAAGTAAGTAGCGAGCAGCTTGATGATATAGTGATCTTACGCTCTGATAACACTCCAACATATATTTTTGCCGTAGTGGTTGACGATCATGATGCTGGAATAACTGATGTAGTACGTGGCTCTGACCATCTTACTAATACTTTTAAGCAATTGCTAATATACCAGGCTCTTGATTTTGACATTCCACGCTTTGCGCATGTGCCGCTTATCCATGGAGAAGATGGAAATAAGCTGTCTAAAAGGCATGGTGCCACAAGCGTTTGCGATTATGAAAAGATGGGAATATTGCCGAAAGCGATGCGTAATTACTTGCTGAGACTTGGCTGGAGTCACGGTAACGATGAGATTATTAGCGATGAACAAGCAATAGAGTGGTTTAATTTAGAAAGTATTGGTCGTTCACCTGCACGGCTCGATTTCAAAAAACTGGAGCATTTGAATAACCACTATATTAGTAATATGAGCAATGAAGATATTCTGACTCTAATGCTTAGAGAAAATACTCTAACTGACAAAAAAAAAGACTATTTACTGCAGGGACTGACAGAACTGAAAAAAAGAGCAAACTACCTGACCGAATTGTTGGATTTAGCAAAATTTTATATTCAAGATCCGCCACTTGATTTAAGTGAAGAGGCTGAGCAAATCGTTAAATCTAACCTCGATATAATCAAGTTACTTGCGTCATTTCTCTCGAATATCGGTGATGAAAATTGGAATAAGGGTTTTTTATCTTCTCAGATCAAGGAATGTGCAAAATCACATGATATGAAAATAAGCGGTGTATATCACTCATTACGCGCCCCTATAACTGGAGTAATGGATGCACCTGGAATCATCGATATCATGGTGATTCTTGGTAAGGACGAGTGTATAAGAAGGTTACAAGCAATTTAAATGAAATAAGAAAATTCCTTGACAAACTCCACCAGCCCCCTTATCATGAAAGTGAAGCTATTTATTTACCTTCGCAATCTCTGCAGTGGATTAATGACAAAAAAACTTAATGTATTTGGCGTAAATCATGCTTAATTTTTTGCACTATGTGCACCTCATGTCTTTATAAAACTTCTAGGTTTCTACCTATATAAGCTGAAACGCGCTTATAAAGCGTTTAAGACATCACCCAACGTCAAATTTTAAAATAGAGAGTGTAATAACTAGCTACCACGGGTTTTCTTTGCCTTTTTTTCCGCTCAGTAAATTTCTTAACGTTTATAATTTAGGTTAGTTGCATTTAAAAGCGGCTGAATCGTAGCGTTTAGAATAAAAAACGCCAATATTTTGAAGTACATATAAATAACTAGTCACCAACGGGGCTTCTTTTGCCTTTTTTTCGTTTGGTAAATTTCTTAATGTTTATAGCTAACATGAACAAACATTTGAGAGTAACTTCTGCTAGTAGGGTGTCATCCGAGTAGCTGACACTGGGATCCAGCTTTCTTTATAAATTCACCAAAAGTGCTTCATTCTATAACGCAAAACCCATACTCACCAAACCCAATGCATTACTTGCAACTAAGTTTCCTGGATCCAAGTAGTCAGGGCACTGGGATGACAAAAAAGGGGCTACTCGGATGACACCATTCTTTTTCCTGGATCCAAGTAGTCAGCTACTTGGATGACATCATAGGGGCACTGGGATGACAGGGGAAGGAGGCTACTTGAATGACATCCTCCCTTGTGGACTCAAATCACAATGTCCGTACAGTTATGGTGGTATGATATGGAAAAATCTCTAGCCATAAGACACAAAGCCTAATGGAAAAAACTGCGAACGCCAGTGAAAAACATAGCAATTTTATTTTCATTTGCAGCTTTTATCACATCTTGATCTTTCAGCGAGCCGCCGGGCTGAATTATAGCTGTAATCCCATGTTTTGTGCTTTCTACTATGCTATCTGGGAATGGGAAAAATGCATCTGAAGCAAGCACCGCACCTTTGCACTCTTCACCTGCTTTTTTCACTGCAATGTTCACACTATCTATTCTGCTTGTTTGCCCTGCACCGATGCCAATAGCACAACCATCTTTTGCTATAACTATTGCGTTGGATTTCACATGTTTACATATTTTCCAGGCAAAAATAAGATCTTCCTTTTCTTTTTCTGTTGTAGTACATTCTGTTACTCGGCTCATTTCTTCTGCTTTTATTGTATGGTTATTATTTTCTTGCACCAAAAACCCACCAACAACATTTTTAATTTGGTATTTCACATTTTGTTGAAAAGATTTATGAATAATCACTCTTAAATTTTTCTTTCTTTGTAAAATTTTTAGTGCCTCATTGTTTACCGATGGTGCTATCACAACTTCTAAAAATATCTCGTTTAATTTTTCTGCTAGCTTTAAATCTATCTCCCGATTTAAGGCAACTATACCACCAAAACTGCTTATTTCATCACACGATAGAGCCTTTTCATATGCCTCCAAAGCATTATCACCAACAGCAGCGCCACACGGGTTATTGTGCTTTATTATCACTGCTGCAGGTTCTTCAAATTCAGAAATTATGTTAAGTGCAGATTCTATATCTACTATATTATTATAACTCAGCTCTTTTCCATGTATTTTTTCCAACGGATATTTGGTAAATTGATTGCTATAAAATGCAGCTTTTTGATGGGGATTTTCACCATACCTGAGTTCTTGTGCTTTATGTCCATATAGTGCAAAAAACTCTGGCAACTCATTATTTTTACTCTGGGATAAAAACCAACTGTGAATATTAGAATCGTAGTGTGCAGTAAGAGCAAATGCTTTGGTTGCTAAATATTTTCTGTATTCCAATGTTGTTTCATTGTTATTTTTTATCATCTCAGCTTTTAGTGCTTCGTAGTCTTGAATGCTAGAAATAACTGAAGTAAAACGAAAGTTTTTTGCTGCAGCTCTAATTAACGCCACTCCGCCGATATCAATTTGTTCTATAATTTGCTCTTCATTTGAGCCGCTATTTACTGTCTCCCAAAATGGGTATAGGTTAGTTATAAGCAGGTCTATTGGCTCAACACCTAGATTTTGCATTTCCGTTTTGTGCTTTTCTCTATTGCAAAGTATTCCTCCATGAATTTTAGGGTGTAAAGTTTTCACT
The DNA here is from genome assembly GCF_977011065.1 of Wolbachia endosymbiont of Dactylopius coccus. Taxonomy (NCBI): domain Bacteria; kingdom Pseudomonadati; phylum Pseudomonadota; class Alphaproteobacteria; order Rickettsiales; family Anaplasmataceae; genus Wolbachia; species Wolbachia endosymbiont of Dactylopius coccus. The sequence goes on from NZ_OZ347065.1 coordinate 271,267, forward strand.
CTACCACCTAGTATCTCTGGAAATTGTGTGTAATCTGAGACCTCTTGTGTTTTTATTCCGGCATCAGATAGTGCTTTATAAGTATTTCCCGTTGAGAGAATTTCTGTTTGTTGCTGCATTAAAAACGATGCAAGATCAGTTATATTCGTTTTATCATATACCGATATTAAAGCTCTTTTTATTTTCATTTTTATATGGAAAGTTTTTTAAGATTATATCTAAGAAAAAGGAATTTGTCTATATATAGCTACTACGTCATACCGCTGCGGTATCCACAACTGTACGAACATTGTGATACAAGAGACCAAGAAAGATGTCATCCCAGTGCCCAGACACTGGGATCCAGAAAACTTCACTTTAAATGAGCACACCAGGTGGCTGTACAATAGAAACTGGATTCCAGTGTCAAGCACTGGAATGACACCATCTACTACTCAAATTACCTGCAAATTGCAATGTTCGTACACCAAAACGCGGTATCTTGTTGTAGGTTCTGCTAACAAGCAGCGGAATACCAAATTGTAGAAGTTGCTTTAGCCCTCCTAACCTTCCCTTCAAAGCAGTTTATTCTATAAATTTTTTTACCATACTTGATTTTAAGCCACGAATAAAATCTTCAATACTGCAAGGATTTCTCCCTTCCATTTGTACAACTTTAGGAATTAAAATGCCACCTTTTAAACTCATGTGCATGTTATCATTAATGATCTTACCTTGTTCTGAAGCGAGAGCTTCAAAGTCAGCATCAAGTATCCTGATACGTTTATTCTCTATCTTGATGAACGCTTTTGGGTAAAACGCTTTAACCTTTCTATAAGCAACCTCACAAGCATCACTTGCATAAATTTTATAATCTTCCACTTTGTCAGCGTAAAATGCATCATTATCGTTCTGTTTTAAGGGAACCTGTTTTTCAATTTCGTTTAGCACTTTCAGCAGTAAATCACTGCCTAGCTTAGATAATTTATCATGCAATGTCTTGTAATTATCGTTCTTTTCGATAAGAAATTTTTCCTGTTTTAAAATAGGGCCGGAATCTAATCCCTCATCCAATTGCATAATGCTAACCCCGGTTTCTTGATCTCCTGCTAAAATTGTGTGCTGTATCGGAGCTGCACCACGCCACCTTGGTAGTAATGAAGGGTGAATATTAATACAACCATATTTGGGAATATTCAAAATTTCTCTTGGAAGTATCAATCCATACGCAGCAACAACTGCAACGTCTGGTTTGAAATTTCTAAATTTTTCTTGCTCTGCCGAAGACTTTAGAGAGATAGGAGTACATACCTCTATGTTACTTTCTTCAGCGATAACATGTACTGGAGATTTCGTTGGCTTCTGTCCACGTCCTGAAGGTTTTGGAGCCTTAGTGTATACTGCTACCACTTCGCTCTTTGATTTCAGTAACAAGCTCAGAGAATTAACAGCAAATCCTGGTGATCCCATGAAAATAATTCTCATGGTGTTTTTGCTTTAAGAATTCTCCGCTAGTTTACCACTTACAGCTTCTACTAATTTGGCAAAATCATCCTTATAATTAACGGCCATCTCAGCAAGAATTTTTCTATTTAAATCAATGCCGGCAAGTGTAAGACCATGCATAAACCTACCATAAGTAAGCCCATGCTCTCTTGCTGCTGCATTAATACGTATTATCCATAAGCTACGGAAATCACGTTTACGGGTTCTTCTGTCTCTGTAAGCATATTGCAGTGCTTTTTCAACTCTTTGTAATGCAATTCTATAACAGCTTTTTGCACGTCCTCTATAACCCTTTGCCAGTTTTAATATTTTTTTATGACGAGCGTGAGTAGTGACTCCACGTTTTACCCGAGCCATTTTATTTTACCTCCATTTTGTTAAATACCATAAGGCATATAAAGCTTAACTATACGCGAGTCAGATTTACCAAGAATCGTTGTACCGCGCTGATTACGAATATTAGATTTACTTCTCTTTACCATTCCATGCCTTTTGCCTGACTGAGTAGAAATGACTTTACCCTTAGCTGTAAGGTGAAAGCGCTTTTTAACAGAAGATTTGGTTTTTAATTTTATTCTCTTCATATTCCAAATAAATTTACAAACACTACTATTGAGTTCTTTAAATAGTAATTAAGCATTAGTATAAATAATTTTATTAAAGAATCAAGTTAAAATTGTATATTAAAGGAGTTTAAAAGTAATTACGCCCAATATGTGTGTTATACCTTCTTTATTCCCAAGTGGCAACAATACTTGCCTCATTTTAACACCTTCACTTTCTTCCTCTTCATTGATTGGGCATTTACTTTCTATTACAGTATCAAGTTTATCAATGACTGCATCTATTTTATATAGTCGCAAAAATGGTGCATCAATTGCATACTTATTATCAATGCGCGTCTTTTTCTCAAAACCATAGAATTCAACAGCCTTTTCTCCTGCATTTTCACAAATATAACCTTGATCCTTGACTTCAATGATAAAACAATGCTGCCATGACTCCATTATTTCTGCAGTGTCTATTTCGTGCCTTTCTGGCCAATCTCTGTCTGGTCCTTTTATGTCACTCCAGTGCTCAGTTACCACATTTGCTATTCTTTTTTCTTTGCCTACATAAATTTCCATTCTAATTTCCACATATAAAACACAGATGTGAGGTAAATTTATCGTGAATATATTGATTTTTTCTTACCACAAGGTGCATGTCACTAGAAGTTCTGAGATCTATAGCTAAAGTGGCTTAGGTTTACCTACAATTTGAAAAACAACAAATTCGTCATTCCGCTAGTCGTTAGCGGAATCTATGCTGAGATACCGTGGCGGTATGACGTAGGGAAACCTTTCTTGAGTTAGCTATAGAGAGTGGTGGTATTGTAATTGATTTTATTTCCATTGCAGCTTATTATTCATGAATAATCTCAATAAAAATAATGAAGTTAAGTGAAATCAGAGAAAGATTTATAAAATTTTTTATAAGTAATGGCCACGAACAGGTTTCTTCTTCTCCTTTGATTCCAGAACATGACCCAACACTTATGTTTACAAATGCTGGTATGGTGCAGTTTAAAAATATTTTTACTGGTGCTCAAAAAACTGAAATGAAACGTGCTGTCTCAAGTCAAAAGTGCCTAAGAGCAGGCGGTAAACACAACGATCTTGAAAATGTTGGCTATACAACTCGGCATCACACATTTTTTGAAATGCTCGGAAATTTTAGCTTTGGTGATTACTTTAAGGAAACTGCGATAGAATTTGCGTGGAAATTTATCACTAAGGAGTTATCTCTTGATAAAAACAGACTATCCATAACCGTCTACCATACTGATGATGAGGCGTACGAGATTTGGCGTAAGATAAGTGGCTTTTCAAGTGATAAAATCATAAGAATTACAACGGACGATAACTTTTGGAGTATGGGAAGCACTGGTCCGTGCGGTCCATGTTCTGAAATTTTTTATGACCATGGGAGTCCTAATTTACAAGAGGGCGATAGAATTGTTGAAATCTGGAATCTGGTATTCATGGAGTTTAACAAAGATGAAGAAGGTAATTTGCACAAATTGCCAAAAAAATGCATCGATACTGGAATGGGTCTTGAGAGAATAGCTACTGTAATGCAAAATGTCCATGATAACTATGATATTGATCTATTTTCTGCTCTGATCAATAAATCTCAAGAGTACTGTGGAAGAACGGAAAATAAAATAGCGCATAAGATCGTAGCAGATCATCTTCGCGCGGCTGCATTTCTCATTGCAGAAGGAGTGCTTCCTGGAAATGAGGGCAGGAATTACGTATTACGCAGATTAATTAGGAGAGCCGCGCGTTATATCCACCTGCTTGGATATAATGATTCTCTACTCCATCGCATTTTTCCTGCGCTGATAGATAGCACGAGTTCGGCTTATATGGGAGATGTTTATCCTGAATTAGTCAGAGCCAAAAGCTTGATAGAAACGACGTTAAAATCAGAGGAAGAAAACTTTAAAGACACTTTGATGAAAGGTATCAATCTTCTGGAGAAATTCACTACAGATTTAAAATCGGGCGATACTTTGCCTGGAGAATCAGCATTTAAGCTATATGACACCTATGGGTTTCCTTTGGATATTACACTTGATGTTTTAAAAGAGAAAAAAATAAATTTTGACCAGAAGGGTTTTGATAATGCAATGGGAGAACAAAAAGAGAGAGCACGTGCTAAATGGGCTGGATCTGGTGAAAAATCTGTTGAGCAAGTATGGTTTGATTTGATCAATAAATTTGGCAAAACAAAATTTGTTGGTTATGAGTTCAATGAAATAAGTGATGCGAAAATACTAGCTATAGTTTCCTCTAAAAATGAAGTAATTGATTCTGCAAAGGAGGGAGAAAAGATAATCATTATACTTGATAAAACACCTTTTTATGGCGAGTCAGGTGGACAGGTGGGGGATACTGGCAGTCTGATCAAACCTGGTAGAAGTATTATTATAGTCGAGAATACCCATAAGGTTAATGACCTATATTTGCACAGATGCATAGTTAAATTCGGCTCAATTTGTAAAGGTGATGTAGTTACAGCAAGCATCGACAAGGAAAGAAGGCAAACCTTAAGAAGAAATCATTCGGCTACGCATCTTCTGCACTTTGCATTGAGGAAAATCTTGGGTGATCATGTCACTCAAAAAGGTTCCCTAGTTGCACCAGATAGACTGAGATTCGACTTCAGCCATAACACTCAAGTGACTCAAGATCAGTTATTCTGGGTAGAGGATATGGTAAACTCTCTAATCAGAGAAAATCTTTCTGCATCTACAAAAATTCAAAGCATGAATCAGGCAATAGACGAAGGAGCCATGGCGTTGTTTGGTGAAAAATATGGTGATCAGGTTAGAGTTGTAAATATTGGAGATTCGAAAGAGCTATGTGGTGGCACGCACGTTGAACATACTGGAGAAATTGGTTTGTTTAAGATAGTAACAGAGAGTTCTGTTGCTTTTGGAGTGAGGAGAATTGAAGCTTTAACTGGTCAGGAAGCAATCAATTATGTACGTGATAATGAAATTAACTTAAAAAAAGTTGCAGAATTCGTAAAAGTGCCAGTAAGTGAAATAACAAGCAGATTAAGTGTTTTAAGTCAAGAATACAAAAAATCCGAAACCAAAATAAGAAACCTATATAAAAAGCTTGTGAGTGCAGAGAATATAAAAAGCACTGAAATAAATGGGATAAATTTTATAAGCCACACTTTCACTGATATTCCAGCAAATGTAATAAGAGAGTTTATTTTGCAGCAACAAAAACCAAAAATGGTAATAGCTTTCACGGCAACAGAAAAAGATAAAACAGTTTTGATTATTAAAGTAAGTAAAGACTTAATCAATAAGATTAGCGCAAAAGAACTAATATCAATAGCAGTTGAAAAGAACTGTGGTGGGAATGCTGAACTTGCACAAACAGGCTGTGATAGCAATAAAATAGATGATGCCATTACAGCTATTTATAGCAAAATAACTGCTTCTAAGCACTCTACGTCATACCGCCGCGGTATCTCTTAGCCGTTAACAAGTAGCAACTGTTCTCCCTCGTCATACCCTTACTATTACCCATAAATAAAAACATAGTATTGTATTTACTCAAATAATTTAATTTTATTAACCTGAAAGCTTATTGGATTAAAATTATTAAACTAAGAGTTATAATTTTAGCAACTAAAAGCTGTAAATTGCACCATATAAACAGTTATTTCAAGCAAAAGTTATGCCATTAAGAGCTATGCAACAAACATTTATATTTGTGGGTAATAGTAAGCGTCATACCGTAACGGTATCTCTAGATCCCGCTAACACGTAGCGGGATGACGGTTGTCGGTAGGCCTAAATTACTTTAGCCATAAATATTTAAGAAATTTACCAAACGAAAAAAAGGCAAAAGAAGCCCTAGTCATTGTCTATTTTCAGTATTGGCGTTTTTTAAGTCTTAAACGCTGCAATTTAGCTGCTTTTAAACGGCAACTAACCTTAGCTTTAATATTTAAGAAATTTACTAGGCAGAAAAAAAAGGCATAGAAAACCCGTGGTAGCTAGTTATTACACTCTCTATTTTAAAATTTGACGTTGGGTGATGTCTTGAACGCTTTATAAGCGCGTTTCAGCTTATGTAGGTAAAAACCTAGAAATTTTATAAAGACATACGGTGCACATAGTGCAAAAAATTAAACAATAGTACGCCAAATACAAGTTTTCTTGTCATTTTAATCTGCTGCAGAGATTGCGAAGTTAAATAAAATAGCTTCACTTTCATGATAAGGAGGCTGGTGGAGTTTGTCAAGTAAGTTTTTGTTTCTATTCTATTTGCCATATTTTGAAAAAACGTTTTATTTTACTCCAAAAACGTCTTAACTTTCTCTCCACTTTTTCTGGGTAAGGTCACTATTGACATGACAAACATTCATCGTAGTCAATATCTGTTTTTTGTTGCAATATTTCACTTTTTTTGAATATGTCATGCGAGACCTTATCGGCTCTCTGCATTGATTGTGATCTGCAGTAATATAAGCTCTTCAATCCTTTTTTCCAAGCAAGCATGTGTATTTTGTGCAAGTAACGTTTATGTACGTTGGCAGGTAAGAACAGATTTACTGATTGAGACTGACAAATATACGAAGTTCTATCGCTTGCATGTTCTATAATCCATCTTTGGTCAAGCTCGTACGCTGTTTTAAATGTCAGTTTTTCATACTCACTAAGAAAATTTAAATGCTGAACGGAACCCTCGTTTGTTGAAATTGAAGACCATATTTTATCATTGTCTTGATTTTTTTCTGCTAATAGTTTTTGCAAGAATTTATTTCGCACTACAAATGAGCCTGTAAGTGTCTTTTGTATGAATACGTTTGCTGCATATGGTTCTATTCCAGGAGAGGTATTACCTGCAATAATGGAGATCGAAGCAGTAGGAGCAATAGCGAGCTTGTGTGTAAACCTTTCCATTAGATCAACTTCTTTGGCATCAGGACATGCTCCCTTTTCTTCTGCTAATTTTTTAGAAACTATATCTGCTTGCTCGCGTAAATACTTAAATATTTTTTTATTCCATTGTTGTGCTGTTACTGATTCAAAAGGAACCATTTTGCTTTGTAAAAATGAATGAAAGCCCATCACACCAAGACCAATACTGCGTTCTCTTATTGCAGAATATTTTGCTCGCTGCATTTCATTCGGTGCTTTATTTATGAAATCTTCCAATACATTATCAAGAAAGCGCATTATATCTTCTATGAAGAGTTTATTGTCTTGCCATTCTTCGTAGTACTCAAGGTTTACGGATGATAGACAACACACAGCAGTGCGTGACTTATTCAGGTGATCATAACCTGTGGTTAAAGTTATTTCACTGCATAGATTTGACATCTTGATGTCTAAGTTGAGCTTTTTGTAAGATTCTGGCTTATTGTTATTTGTTGCATCAAGGAAAATAATGTAAGGTTCTCCAGTTTCAACTCTTGCTGTTAATATTTTGATCCATATATCCCGCGCTTTTACAGTTGAAATAACCTTGTTGTTGTGAGGGCTTATTAAATTCCATTCTTGATCATTCTCAACAGCCTGCATAAATTTATCTGTTACTATTACAGCATGATGTATATTTAACGCTTTACGATTTGGGTCACCGCCTGTTGGCTTACGCAAATCCAGAAACTCTTCTATCTCCGGATGAGATACAGGAAGATAAACTGCTGAACTTCCTCGCCTTAAGGATCCCTGACTAATTGCAAGCGTTAGAGCATTTTGTACCACAATAAATGGTACAATTCCTGATGTTTTACCACTACCTTTTACACTTTCACCAATTGAACGTAAATTTCCCCAATAACTACCTATGCCTCCTCCACGTGCAGCAAGCCAAACATTTTCATTCCATAAGTCAACTATTCCCTGCAAGCTGTCTTCGGTTTCATTAAGAAAGCAAGAGATAGGCAAACCTCTCTTGGTGCCACCATTGCTGAGTATTGGTGTTGAAGGCATGAACCATAAGTTGCTCATGTAGTCATAAAGACGCTGCGCATGTTCTTTGTTATCAGAATAGTAATTAGCAATACGTGCAAAGAGGTCTTGGTAACTTTCATTTTCTATTAAATACCTGTCTGATAGAACTGCTTTTCCAAAACCGGTTAATTTGCTATCCTTTGCGTAATTAATAGTAATGTTATTCATAAAATTCCTTTTATTCTTTTATTATATATAGATACTTAAAAGCCACTTTGAGCGATTTTTAAGTTAGTTTTTTCGGATTTTCTTGTTGATGCTGTAGTGCAAACAAGATACCGTCAACCTGACTGCCATATATTTTACAGTAACTCATATAACTTATCTGCATATTTATTTTTTTTGCAACATGTTGAACATAACTTTCTGAGTGACGAAAATAGTCTCCTTTGTTTACAAAGTCAATACCTTCACCTTCCTTTCTTCTTATTAAACATACAATAACCCCTTTTTTGCTCGTAGATCTTTTTGCTAATTCCAATTCTTCTTGAAAGTCATGTAGATAATGTAGCACTTCAGCAAAGATAATTACATCATACTGCTGGTTTTTCTCTTGTTTAAGAAACTCTTTCATTTCCATATGTATTAATTCATTGTAAACAGGATTACCTTTTATAAAGCATCCTCTTGCGATATTTAGCATTCTACTTGAAATGTCAATTCCTGTTATGTGGCTTCCAGTACTATTTATTTTCAAGAAATGACCACATATTCCAGTCCCACAACCAAGGTCAAGTATATTGAGCTCAGAAGTGGAGTTGTCGAAGATTTTTGTAATTATCATGTGTACAAGTTCATGCCCTCTATACTGTTTAGCAATCAACCAATGCTCAACAAAATATTCACCTGTGTAATCAAAATATTGTCTTATGAGGTTTTTTGGCAATTCTGTAATAGGCGCTGAGTTTGTCATTTTTTTTATATAGTAAGATGCCTCTTCGTGATCACTATCTAATTTTAGTGTCTGTGTTAAATAATTATAAGCTTTGTTAGTATTCCCTACCGCAAAATGACACCTTCCAATGTTATACCAGACTATGGGTAAATGGGGGTAAAATATGCTAATTAACCAAAATCGTAACTTTGCATCTGATATGCTACCTTTATAAAAGTGATATAAACCGATTTCAATGTTGGTATTTAACAGGTTCTTAGATTTTTTAAGAAGCACTGTCATTTCTTTATGAAGAGTATTATATTTATTCACAATGAAGTGTTTTACTTTCTTAATATTTAATACGCCAATGAGCTTAGACATACAATTTAAAGCAACGTTTTTTATAAAAGAGAGATTACTTTTCATACATTAGAAATACTCCGAATGTTCATTATCATTTTTAGGCAATTGATTTTAACATATTTTATCTTACAAAATATCTTTTTCATTAATTTTTACTGTATATATAAGTTTACCGCATATTTCTCAGATTGTACTGTTTAGGATTGCTAGTATATTGTTGTTGATAATATAAGTAAATGTTTTGTGCAAAAAGGCGTTGACATATTATTTGTTAGGTTATAATATATAAAAGATTAATTTAGTTTTTAGATGTTTGACAAGTTTTATGGTAGAGATTAATTTAATCTCAATTCAATTTTAATAATATTTAACTCTGCATATTCTGCATATAGTCGGATAAATAAATTATTAAGAGCACTTGATGGATGCCTTGGCGTTAAGAGGCGATGAAGGACGTGGCAGGCTGCGATAAGCTGTGGGGAATTGTCAACAAATTTTGATCCGCAGATTTCCGAATGGGGAAACCCAGCTAGCTTAGCTAGTTATTACATACTAAGTATGTAAAGCAAACTTGGTGAACTGAAATATCTAAGTAGCCAAAGGAAAAGAAATCAACCGAGATTCTGTTAGTAGTGACGAGCGAAAGCGGAAAAGGCTAGTGATTTAAGAATAAGAATTAGAATACTCTGGAAATAGTAACCATAGAAGGTGATAGTCCTGTATAAGTAGAAAGTTTTTAAATCCTTGAGTAGAGCGGGGCACGTGAAATCCTGTTTGAATATGGGGGGACCATCCTCCAAGCCTAAATACTCCTTAACGACCGATAGTGAACAAGTACCGTGAGGGAAAGGTGAAAAGAACCCCGGGAGGGGAGTGAAATAGAATCTGAAATCAAGTGCTTACAAACAGTTGGAGCTCTATATCAATTTATTGATGTTTAGGGTGACAGCGTACCTTTTGCATAATGGGTCAGCGAGTTAATCTATGAAGCAAGCTTAAGCCGTTAGGTGTAGGCGTAGCGAAAGCAAGTCTGAATAGGGCGTTTAGTTTTATGGATTAGACCCGAAACCAAGTGATCTAGTCATGACCAGATTGAAGGTGTGGTAAAACACACTGGAGGATCGAACCAGTTAATGTTGCAACATTATTGGATGAGTTGTGATTAGGGGTGAAAGGCCAATCAAACTTGGAAATAGCTGGTTCTCCGCGAAATCTATTTAGGTAGAGCGTTGTATGTATGTTGTTGGGGGTAGAGCACTGGATAGACTAGGGGGATTCACCGTCTTACCAAATCTAACTAAACTCCGAATACCAGCAATTAATTATACAGCAGGCACACTACGGGTGCTAAGTCCGTGGTGGAAAGGGAAACAACCCAGATCACTATCTAAGGTCCCAAAATTACAGCTAAGTGGGGAAGGAAGTAGAAAAACCATTACAGCTAGGAGGTTGGCTTGGAAGCAGCCATCCTTTAAAGAAAGCGTAACAGCTCACTTGTCTAAATAAGTTTTTCTGCGCCGAAAATGTACCGGGGCTAAAGTTGTATACCGAAGATGTGAGTGCTTATTGATTTCGATCAATAGGCGCGGTAGCGGAGCGTTCCGTAAGTCTGTGAAGGTGGTTTGTGAAAACTGCTGGAGATATCGGAAGTGAGAATGCTGACATAAGTAGCGTAAAAGAGTGTGAAAAACACTCTCACCAAAAATCTAAGGGTTCCTACGTTAAGTTAATCTGCGTAGGGTTAGTCGGTTCCTAAGGCGAGTCCGTAAAGGAGTAGTCGATGGCAATTAGGTTAATATTCCTAAACCTCTTAAGTGTGACGGGTTTCGTATTTGTATAGATCTTATTGGATTGATCTATGCTTAAAAGAAGCTCCAGGAAATAGCACTTATATTTATGAGGCCGTACCGCAAACCGACACTGGTGGATGAGTAGAGTATACTAAGGTGTTGAAAGAATGATGTTGAAGGAACTCGGCAAATTATACCTGTAACTTCGGAAGAAGGGTAACCTGCTTTTAGGCAACTATGAGTAGGTGGCACAAAATAGGGAGTAGCGACTGTTTACTAAAAACACAGGACTCTGCAAACACGTAAGTGGAAGTATAGGGTCTGACGCCTGCCCGGTGCTGGAAGGTTAATAGGAGGGGTGCAAGCTCTAAATTGAAGCCCCAGTAAACGGCGGCCGTAACACTGACGGTCCTAAGGTAGCGAAATTCCTTGTCGGGTAAGTTCCGACCCGCACGAATGGCGTAACGATTTCTCCACTGTCTCCAACATCACTTCAGCGAAATTGAATTCCCCGTGCAGATGCGGGGTACCCGCGGTTAGACGAAGAGACCCCGTGCACCTTTACTATAGCTTTACATTGCTATTAAAAGTGTGATATGCAGGATAGGTGGGAGACTTTGAAGTTATGGCGCTAGCTATAATGGAGTCAACCTTGAGATACCACCCTTTACACTTTTGATATCTAACTATGTTTCATTATCTGGAACTAGGACATTGTATGGTGGGTAGTTTGACTGGGGCGGTCGCCTCCTAAAAAGTAACGGAGGCGTGCGAAGGTAAGCTAGAGCTGGTCGGAAATCAGCTTGATAGTATAATGGCATAAGCTTGCCTGACTGCGAGGCTGACAAGCCAAGCAGAGACGAAAGTCGGTCATAGTGATCCGGTGATTCTGTATGGAAGGGTCATCGCTCAACGGATAAAAGGTACGCCGGGGATAACAGGCTGATGGTGTTCGAGCGTTCATAGCGACGACACCGTTTGGCACCTCGATGTCGACTCATCACATCCTGGGGCTGAAGAAGGTCCCAAGGGTTCGGCTGTTCGCCGATTAAAGTGATACGTGAGTTGGGTTTAGAACGTCGTGAGACAGTTCGGTTTCTATCTGCCGTGGGTGAAGGAAATTTGAGAAGATCTGACTCTAGTACGAGAGGACCGAGATGGATATACCTCTGGTGTACCAGCTGTTATGCCAATAGCATCGCTGGGTGGCTATGTATAGATGGGATAATTGCTGAAAGCATATAAGCAAGAAACCCTCTTCAAAAAGATTTCCCAATTAAGGCCGTGGAAGACTACTACGTTGATAGGCTAGGTGTGGAAGCATGGTAACATGTGAAGCTAACTAGTACTAATAGCCTGATTGATTTATTTGCTTTCTATATGTGTATATGCAGTGTTAAATATTAAGTTAAAATTGTTAAGTTAGAAATTTTTATTGACTTGGTGGCTATAGCAAAAATGAACCACCCGATCTCATCTCGAACTCGGAAGTGAAACTTTTTAGCGCTGATGGTACTTGAAAAGGGAGAGTAGGTCGCCGCCAAGTTTATAAAAATTTCTTTTTATCGTCTTTTAATAATTCTTTTATTACGAGAAGTCGCTTCTATATTCAAATCTAATAATTGCGGTCTAGGCTTATTCTTATTCTGCTCTAAGTATTGACTTTGCTCAAATGCTAATTCCCATTGTGTACGATAACTAGATTCTTTATATTCATAAAAATCTTCTTTAACATTATTTGTATTTATATTGAGATTTTTATCTTGTTCTTTTCTACTCTCTACCATTAAACACCCACACCCGTTAATTTATTTTAAAAATTTTACTTATGTTATCATAAAAAATATAGTTGTAAATACCTTAATTGAGATTTTTTTTTATTTTATCTTTTTTAAGCAAATAGTTAGATCTTTTTGTAAGTTTTTATAACTTGCTTGCATAATGTTTCTATGAGTTAGTATTATGTAGTAGTGCCCTATATTGCTTATATTTAAAATGTTAATTTTAGCAAGCATTCGTAATTGCCTTTTTATTTTATTTCTTTTTGCTGCTTTTCCGGCTTTTTTACTGATAGCCAGACCTACTCTAATAGCATGAATGTACTTTTCAGGTTCTCTTTCTTTTATAGCGTACAATGATATATAAAGCCCACGATAAAAAAGACTGCTGAGTGCTAACTTATTTTTGAAAGCAAAGGAAAAATCTTTTTTTTTATACTTACTATGCGCATAATTTTTTACACCCTAATGAACGGCGCCTATTAAGGATTTTTCTTCCAGCTCTTGTTGCCATACGTGAACGAAATCCATGTCTGCGCTTTCTTATCAAATTTTTTGGTTGAAATGTTCTCTTCATTGTTTTTATATTAGTATAATTATTTATTTTAAATTGTTTTACTTTATTGTCAAATGATGGTGAACTTGTATGACATTTTCGTAGAATAAAATTTGATGCATGGGAAAATGAATTCGGTGATAGTCATACCTGTCCTATTAATCTTTTTATTTTGTTTTAGTAGGTTTCAAGAAGTAAATAAGGTTAAACCTTATCTATATCTTAGTTGTATATGGATGCTAACTTGGTTGTTAATGCTCTATAATAATTGTTTTGTAACTTTTATTTCTATAGCGTTACTTTTTTTCATGCTTGCTTTTATCTTTAAAAATAAAAGAAATAAGATAATAAAACTTTCGTTATTTGTGGCTTTAGCCATATCATTTTTTATCACTTTATTTATAATGCTATCTATTTTTATTCAATCTATTGATTTTTTTAATAAAGTAACTATTTCAGAATTCTTGTTTTGCTTGAAATGGGGCCACAATGTAGTCACTGTCAATAAAGAGAAGGTAGGATGTTTTGGTATAGCGCCGCTTTTAGTGGGTACATTACTTATAACTATTATAGCAATGTTAGTTGTCGTTCCGCTTGGTTTATTTTCTGCAATATATATTAGTGAATATGCGAGTGAGAAAGTGCGTTATATTGTTAATACAACTTTGCAAGTTTTATCTGCTATTCCTACGGTTGTATATGGATATTTCGCGGTTGTATTTTTGTCTTTCTTTATAAAGCAGGTAGCAAATTTTTTTGGTTTAAGTATACACTCAGAAAGTGCCTTAGTTGCCGGTTTATCGATTGGGATAATGATTCTTCCTTTTATTATTTCTTTACTCGAAGATGCCATAAGATCTGTTCCAAAAAGCTTGCGTTATGGCTTCATGGCACTTGGCGCAACTCCAGCGGAAACTATATGGCATATAACAATACCTTATGCAATGCCTACAATTTTAAGTGCAATTTTATTGTCAATTTCAAGAGTGATAGGTGAAACAATGATTGTGCTAATGGCTGTGGGAATCAACGCAAATTTGACTTTTAACCCTCTTAATTCAGTTACTACCATTACCGTGCAGATCGCTACATTACTTACCGGAGATCAGGATTTCAATAGTGTACAAACTCTTGCTGCTTATGCGCTTAGTTTAGTATTGTTTATTATTACTTGGCTATTAAATGCATTTGCATTGTTTGTAATGAAGCGTAACTAGTAAGCGTTTTAATGTTGCAAAATTTCTATTAATAATATAAGATTTATTTTCTTTAGAAGTTCTTTTATGGAATTATAGTGTTAGGTGATAAAAATAAAGAGATGAATATAGGTAGAGCGATTAAGGTAACTCAAGCAGTTGTTGATATAAAATTTGAAGGTGAATTGCCTAAAATATTTAATGCTTTAAAAAGCAAACTAAAATATAAGGGTAAGGAGCTGGTTTTAGAAGTTTCGCAACATATAGGTGACAATATAGTTCGTTGTATTGCTATGGATAGCACAGATGGCATGTCAAGGGGGGATGAATTTGTTGATACAGGTGCACCAATATCGGTGCCAATTGGGCGTTCAACTTTAGGAAGGATTTTTAATGTTGTTGGAGAGCTTATAGATGAGTGTGGTCCACTGAAGGGAAAATATAACTTAGAGCCTATACACAGAGCACCTCCAAGTTTTACTGAACAGAGAATACAGGAAGAAGTTTTAGTTACGGGAATAAAAGTTATAGATCTTCTTGCACCTTATCTTAAAGGAGGAAAAATCGGCTTATTTGGTGGAGCCGGTGTTGGTAAAACAGTCCTGATAATGGAATTAATTAATAATATAGCAAAAGCTCATAAAGGGTTTTCTGTGTTTGCTGGGGTAGGGGAGAGAACGCGTGAAGGTAACGATCTTTATCACGAGATGATCACTTCAAATGTAATAAATATAAATGAGCATGAAAAGTCTCAAGCTGTTTTGGTTTATGGTCAGATGAATGAGCCTCCTGGAGCAAGGGCTAGAGTTGCTTTAACAGCACTTACTATGGCAGAGTATTTTCGTGACCGTGAAAACCAAGATGTTCTATTTTTTGTGGATAATATCTTTAGATTTACACAAGCTGGTTCTGAAATTTCTGCTTTACTTGGAAGAATACCGTCAGCTGTTGGTTATCAGCCAACCCTTGCAACTGATATGGGTGCAATGCAAGAAAGAATAGCTTCAACAACTTCTGGCTCTATTACTTCTGTGCAAGCTATATATGTTCCTGCAGATGATTTAACTGATCCAGCTCCAGCAACTACATTCTCTCACCTTGATGCAACCACAGTATTGTCAAGGCAAATAGCTGAAATGGGAATATACCCTGCTGTTGATCCACTTGATTCAACTTCTCAGTCTTTATCTGCTGAAATCATTGGTGAAGAACATTATAAGGTAGCTTCTGAGGTGAAACGTATATTGCAAACTTATAAATCACTGCAAGATATTATTGCAATACTTGGTATGGATGAGCTATCTGATGAAGATAAAATTATTGTTGATAGGGCTCGTAAGATTCAGAAATTTCTTTCTCAACCTTTTCACGTTGCAGAAATATTTACTGGTATGCCTGGTAAATTTGTTTCACTTTCTGATACTGTTTCCAGTTTTAAAGAGATTGTTGAAGGTAAATATGATCACTTACCAGAGGCTGCTTTTTATATGGTGGGGAATATAGATGAAGCAATAAAAAAGGCTGAATTAATACAAGCTGAAGCTAAATAAAAGTTAAAGATTATGAATACTTTTAGAGTGCAATTTTTCTCTCCTGATGATCAAATTTCATTCAGTGGAGTGATTTCTCTTTCAGTAACTGGGCTCGAAGGGGAGCTTATGATTTTAGCTCACCATGCTCCTTACTTAATTTATTTATTGCCTGGTATAATTACCATTAAAATGGGTAATCAAAAAAAAGAAAAAGTTGTAGTTGATAATGGTGTGTTGGAAGTTGCAGATAACAATTGTAGCATTATGGCGAACCAAGTTCAGATTTTTGATCATGTAATTCATGATGAGGAATCGTTGAAGAGCAAAAGAATTAGTATATGTTTAAGGTATCTTAATGAGAAACATCTTTCTTAGCTGCTTTAGGCAAAAAATCAATTATCATTCAAATGGCTGTAAGATCGTTGCTCCAAATGCTCTTTTTTCGTTATCCCAGAAACTCCAAGGTGTCATCCCAGTGCTCCGACACTGGGATCTATTTTGCAAACCAATAGGTTTCTTGCACTACCTCCTATCATTCCAGTGCATGACACTGGAACCTGTTTTCTTTTTTTTCTGGATTCCAGTATCACGCACTGGAATGACAATGTCTGCTACGCAAATTACCTACAAATCACAATGTTCGTACAGTTGTGCGTCACGCGCTGGAATGATACTAAAGGGTGGGCTACTGGTTTTTCATGTAAACAATGGTTATGCAAGGAGTTTAATGACAAGATTTTGCAAGGGTATTTTTTTTATAGGAGATTAATATGGAAATTTTTCTTGATAGCGTTGATTTAAATGAAATTAAAGAACTAAAGGAGTTCATTGACGGCATAACAACTAATCCTTCTTTAATAGCAAAGTCCGGGCGTAAAGATAAATACGAGGATTTAGTGCGTGAAATATGCTCTATTATCAAGGGGCCTGTTAGTGTTGAAGTTGTTGCAAATAACCATGCAGATATGGTTAAAGAAGGCCTTAAGTTAGCGAAAATCGCTGATAATGTTGTGGTAAAATTGCCCCTTACATATGAAGGATTAATTTCTTGTAAAAAGTTGTGGACAGAGCATAAAATACCTGTTAACATCACATTATGTTTTTCTCCTGGACAAGCACTGCTTGCCGCTAAGGCCGGTGCTTGTTTTATTTCTCCCTTTGTTGGTCGCCTTGATGATATAAGCTATGATGGCTTATCGCTAATAGAAGATATATGTACTATATATTCTAATTACGGTTTTGATACTAAAGTTCTTGTTGCATCAGTGAGAAGCCCAGCACATGTAATAGAAGCTACAAGGCTTGGTGCTGATTCAATTACTGTGCCAGCAAAAGTACTTAGACAGTTAATTAATCACCCACTTACTGACCAGGGGTTAGCAATATTTGAAAAAGACTGGGGTGCAAAATAATAAACGGTCACTACTCTGAATCGGTTGACAAATTGGACGCTTGATAAGCGTAATTTGGAGCTTCTTGTGTAATGACTATATCATGAGCGTGACTCTCTCTTAATCCTGATGCAGTAATAGTAACAAATTTACAATTTTTTTTCATCTCTTCTATATTCCTATTACCAGTATACCCCATTGCAGCTTGCAATCCGCCAATCAATTGATGGATTACTCCTGAAGCTGGACCTTTGAATGGAACTCTTCCTTCCACTCCTTGTGGAACTAATTTGAGTTTTGAATCTTTATCTTGAAAATAACGGCTAGCTGAACCTCGTTTCATTGCACTAATAGATCCCATTCCTCGATAGCCTTTATATGCTCTGCCCTTATACATGATAATCTCACCTGGGCTTTCGTCAGTGCCAGCAAAAATCGAACCAATCATCACAGAGTCAGCACCAGCTGCAATAGCTTTTGCAACATCTCCTGAGTATTTTACCCCACCATCAGCAATTAGTCTGACGTTTCTTGCTCTACACGCCTCTGCAACATTCTTGATTGCAGAGAATTGTGGCACACCAACACCTGTAACTATTCTGGTTGTACAGATTGATCCTGGCCCTATTCCGACCTTCACTGCATCAACACCCGCATCAATCAACACTTCAGCAGCCTCCTTTGTTGCAATGTTTCCGCCAATTAATTGCGTATTAGGATACATCTTTTTTATTTCCCTAATGGTATTGATAACGTTTTCGGAATGACCGTGAGCAGTATCCACAACAACTACATCAACTTCTTCTCCGATCAAAGCTTCACATCTTTCTATACCATCTTTTTTACCAGTGCCAATTGCAGCGGCAACTCTGAGACGCCCTTTACTGTCTTTACATGAATTTGGGTATCTATTGTATTTTTCAATGTCTTTAACCGTAATTAAACCTATACAACAAGAATTTTCATCTACGACCAAAAGCTTTTCTATTCTATTTTCATGCAACAATTTCATTGCTGAGGCACTATTCACTCCCTGCTCCCGCACTGTCACTAACTTATCTTTTGTCATCACTTCGGAAACTTTTACATTCATGTTCTGGTCTTCAATAAACCTCACATCTCGGTTAGTTAAAATTCCAACTAACTTGCGTTGATCGACTACAGGAATGCCAGAATAATTGTGCTCTCTCATTAATGAAATTGCTTCCGCAACTGTTTTATCCGGTGAAATCGTAATTGGGTTATACACGATCCAACTTTCATATTTTTTCACCCTTCTTACTTCTAAAACTTGTTCATCTATTGATAAATTCTTATGTATGCAACCTATCCCTCCATGTTGGGCAATAGCTATTGCAAAGCCCGATTCAGTAACAGTATCCATTGCAGAGGATATGAGAGGGATATTTAGTTCTATACTATTTGTTAAATAAGTTTTTGTATCTGCATCGCAAGGTAATATATCAGAATAGGCTGGCAAAAGAAGTATATCGTCAAACGAATAACAAGCTTCCATTTTTTTCATAGGCTTTATTTAAAGCTTATACGCCAATTAATTAAATTGCAATAGGGCTTTTGCAAAATGAGCTATAGCTAAAGCAATTTAGGTTTACCAAAATATATTTATAGTTAGACTAGTAACTATAGGTGATGCCTTAAGTTGTCATTCCAGCACGTGACGCTGGAATCCAGCTTTTATAAGCTGGATCCTATGGTCAAGCCCACAACTGTACGAATATTGTCTAGCAGGAGGGTGTCATCCCAGTGCCTAGACACTGGGATCCAGGAATTTTATTAAGTTGGTAAACATAAAAGTAGCCGTTTTATGTTAAAATACAACGTTTTGATGATTATGAAAAAGCTGGATTCCAGTGTCAAGCACTGGAATGACATCGTTTACTATGTGCCATATTGCAATGTTCGTACAGTAAGCCATAGGATGACAGAAGCGGAGCTATAGAAGCCGGTGTGGCTCTGTCGTATAGCTCTAACTGTTTTTAGGGGATAGAAAGGCTATATGGTTGCTAATATATTTTATTGCAAAATAAGCATTCTACATTATTTGCCAGCAAACAAAACTGCTCAATGGTTAAGTTTTCTGGACGCTGGTTTCCACTCAATTTAGCGTTTTCAAGGACAGTTTCAGCGTGGTTCGTTATATTTTGCAAGCTATTTCTCAGCATCTTTCTTCTTTGAGCGAAAACGGCACGTGTTAATCTTGTTAAGGTTTCCAAATTTACTGCAAACTTTGGGGTAGGCAAAGGATTTACTGTAATTACTGAAGAATGTATTTTTGGTCTTGGAAAAAACTCTTTAGGTTCAATATCAAATTCCTTTTTTATATCACATAGTAACTGGCTTAGCACTGATAAGGAACCATAATCTTTAGAATTGGGTCTTGCCGTAATGCGATCTGCTACCTCTTTTTGAAACATTAATGTCAAGTTCGTAAAAAATTTTATATTATTTAACCACTTTAAAAATAACACTACCGAGGTATTGTAAGGCAAGTTAGCAATAACTTTAACTGGGCGCTCTATCAGCTCTTCTTCTGTAACATGCAGTGCATCCGCTTCTATAATTCTATACTTTCCTTGATGCTCATTTAGCAGTTGGTCATGGTGTTTTACTAAATCTCTATCTTTTTCTATAGAAAGTAGAGACTTTGGATTATGCACCAATATTTCTCTTGTTAATGCACCATATCCAGGACCAATTTCAATGACATTAAAATTTTCCAGACTACCAGCTAAAGCGACGATTTTTTTTGTTATCTCACTCGATAAAATAAAATTTTGCCCTAGACTCTTTTTTGGCTTCAGTAAAAATTTTTTCATATTATTTTCATTATACAGTATTTTAAAAATTAGTTGACTAAAATTCATTGATAATTGTATATTATTAATGTGTTTAACGCCGGCTTAGCTCAATTGGTAGAGCAACTGACTTGTAATCAGTAGGTTGTCAGTTCAAGTCCGACAGTCGGCACTCTCGCCCATATAAGTAAAGTTGATGTCCTTTTTAATAGTAGCAAATTGGAAAATGAATGGAATGCGTTCTTCATTTGTTGACTTTATAGGCAAACTTAACAACAAGAGCAACGAAATTACCTCTAAATTAGTAATTTGCCCTCCTTTTACATCATTTCCAAGCAGTATAGAGTTGAACAATAATATTAATATAGGAGCACAGAATTGCCATCATAAAAAGTCTGGTTCTTACACAGGTGAAATCAGCGCAGAAATGTTAAAAGAACTAGGGTGTACTTACGTAATACTTGGGCATTCTGAAAGGGCCAATGAAAAAGATAGTGAAATAAAACTTAAGTCGGAAATAGCAATAGAATCAGGCTTACACCCAATTATCTGTGTAGGTGAAAATTCAGAAGATTATAAGAATGAAAAAACAAAAGAAGTAATAGAATATCAATGCAAAAACCGCTTGCCAACACACGGTGAATATACCGTAGCATATGAGCCAATATGGGCAATAGGCACAGGTCATGTGCCAAATAATGATGCAATTGCTGAGGTGATAGAGGTAATAAAATTGTGTACTAGTAAAAAACACATTATATATGGTGGTTCAGTCAGTTCAGAAAATATAGAAAATTTGCTCAGTATCTCAAATTTATCAGGAGTTTTAATTGGCAGTGCAAGCTTAGATTTCGATCACTTTTATAAAATCATACAACAAGTTGAAAAAAAGTTTGCTCTTATTAATTCTAAAAGTAGATAAGAGGGAATGACTCACTATAGAAATAGGGCTATTACGGGCGTCTCAGTAGATTCCGCTAATGCGTACTCCCTAGTCATACCGTCACGGTATCCGCTAACACGTAGCGAGATGAAGGTTGTCATAGTGACACTGGTTTCCATACAAAAGTGGTGTCATCTAATACCAATTCTCATTGTTGGTCATTCAAATAGGATACATAGCAGAGTTGTTTAATTGTGGAGTAGGTAAGAGAAGTAATAAATTTACACAAAGCACTCTCAAGCAAAGCAATAGTATCGTATATTTTATTGCGCAAAATGTTCTGTTTTACATACAACCAAAGCCTCTCAACTGGATTGAGTTCAGGTGAGTATGGTGGTAGGTATATAATCTCAATATTTTTAGGTACCTTTAAACTTTTCGACTTATGCCAACTAGCACAATCCATAACAAGAAAGGCTTCTCGTGGTCCCAAATATTGAGACATTTGCTCAAGAAATATATTCATACAATCAGTGTTGACATTCGGTGCAAACAAGCTAGAATTCTCCCCATTTCTAGGATTAACTGCACTGTAGAGATAAAAATTTTCCCTACCTAATTTTACCTTAACTTTTGTTCTGACGCCTTTTTTAAACCATCCATGCCCGGTCTTTGAATGTGTGCCAAACCGCGATTCATCGAAGAAAAACAGCTCTTTTTCAGAATACTTGCCAATAACTTCGTTGAGATTTTTTTTTGAATTCCTCTTGTTTTCTTTTATCTTGTACATTGTGTACTGGTCTTGGTGTAATATAAGAGAATTTCATCTTTTGCATATAGCGGTGTACTGTAGATTTGCTAATATTTAAGCCGAACTTTTCCTGGATTCTTATTCTCATTTCTTTAATGGTAATATTAGGATTTTCTCCTACCCATGCTTCAACTTGCTGTAGTTGAGCCTGATTTAATTTAGTTTTTCTACGCCGTTGTGGAGGAGCAAACAATTTTTCTTCTCTGCCTAATTTCAAGAGTTTTATCCACGAAGTTAGTGCGCTTCTTGAAATGCAATATATTTTTGCTACAGCCGTTATACTATGCTTTTTTGCTGCAATTACAGCATTTAGTTTTTTTGCAACATATGCATTGTTCCTTACTTTCTTCAGCATTTTTTTTGCTGATTTTACTACTTCTTCATCCAATAATTTTGATCTTAGTGCCATTTATACCTCGACTATTTCACTTATTTCATTATGGCTTGTCTTCTATTATTGTCTATCTGTTTGCCGTGTAATGGGAATTGGTATAAGTAGCTGATACTGATTTCTATCCAAGACGCCAGTGCCCAGACTACTTGGATCCAGAAGACTTAATTTCAACCAATTGGCTGCATAATAAAGTCTAGATTCCAGCGTCACGCGCTGGAATGACATCTTTCTTGGTGAACTCAAATCATAATGTTCGTACGGTTGTGGGCTTATAGCTTAGAAAATTAACGATATTTTATTCCCCGGTGAACGCTCTATTTTGTTTTCCAACTCTAGTTCTAAAAGAGCCATTAGAGCTATGTTGGTAGAAAGTCCGCTTGCTAATATAAGTTCATCTATATCAATAGGTACAGAGTTAATATGATCAACTATAACAGATTTTGCCTGTTGTAATTTTTCTTGTTTTTGGTTAACAGCATAGTGCTCAACATCAAATAGGTTTTTTTGCTGCGGAGGTAAATTAAACCTAACACTCTCTATTATGTCATCAGCGGATTCGATAAGTTTAGCACCGTTTTTAATTAAATAATTACTACCACTACAGCGTGAATCTAAAGGGAAACCAGAAACTGCAAACACCTCTCTCCCTTGATTTAAAGCAAAATCTGCTGTTATTAGAGAGCCAGAACGTTTCGATGCTTCAATCACTGCAACACCCAGCGATAAACCAGATATAATTCGATTCCTCTGAGGAAAATATTGAGGCTTTGGTTTAGTAGCAAATGGAAGCTCAGTAATTACTAAACCACCGTTCCCAGTGATTTTTTTGTATAGATCAAAATTCTCTTTTGGATACACCACATCAATTCCGCTTGCTGTAACAGCAATAGTGGGATGATTTTTGTATATTACACTGTTTGCTGCAGTATCGATTCCTTTTGCAAGTCTAGAAACAATAACAAAACCAGCTTCGCTTAAATCAAGTGCCAACTTATTGGCAAAATTTCTTCCATTCATTGAAGAGTTACGCCCACCGATTATTGCAATTATCTCACGGCTTAATAATGATATATCACCAAGCGCAGTTATTACAGGAGGACAACTAGAGATATTTCTTAAAAGATCAGGGTAATCTGGGTCACATGCGGGTATAATTTTAGCTCCAATTCTTTCTGCATTATTGATTTCTTCTCGTGCATCTTGAATGCCATACACCTTATTATTAGCCACCCTATTGAGATATTTCAACACCTCATCTAGCGATCCATGTGTTCTTAGTATACTAAAAAACTTTATTGGTCCTATAGTTCTAGCCAAGCTTAACCATACTTCTAATTCTTTGTTGTTCAATTTATTTATCTTCATAAAAGGCTTGAATTTCTTATCAATTTAGTGTACCCAAGATAATGCAAATATACAGTGTTTTATGACGCATTTTGTTACAGATAAATGCATAAAATGTAAATATACGGACTGTGTGGAAGTATGTCCCGTTGACTGCTTCTATGAAGGTAAAAACATGCTCGTGATTAACCCAGATGAATGTATTGATTGCGGAGTGTGCATACCTGAGTGTCCGGTGGATGCAATTGTAACTGATGATTCCATAAAAGATATTTTAGAACTAGATGAAGAGTTGCTGAGCAGCGAACAAAAAACTTTCAAGTCATTTTACAACATAAACGTAGAATACTCACAAAAATGGCCAAATATCACAGCTAAGAAGCAACCTCTCTATACTGCAGAAGAGTATAAGGAAAAAAAGGATAAAACAGCTTATTTTGATGAAAATTTAGAATAATGCTACTGAAGGAAAAGAAACTTTTGTATTTCAGGGTTGTTGTTTTTGGTTGCTGAAAGTGGCTGTATTATTTAAGTTATTAATAATACTTACTGCTAAATTACAACTTCTTTATCACTACCGTGTTCCGTGTTGTTGTATTATTCTTAACATTTATATGTATATACATACACGTACCAATATTTGAGAGGAAGAAATGGTGCGCCAAGAAGTGCTTGGAGAACAGTTGGTGAAAATCCAACATAAACAAAGTCATTTGATAAAGACATAAGGTACACATAGTGCAAAAAATTAAACATGGGACGCCAAATACGTTGAGTTTTTTTGTCATTTAATCTGTACAGAGAAGATAAATAAATAGCTTCAGTTTCATGATAAGGGGGCTGGAGGAGTTTGTCAAGGAAGTTTTTCGCTTCTGCGGACTACTTGAATGACGGCTACAATGTTTGTACAATTGTGCGTAACGCGCTGCCGAACACTGGTTTTTATATGGCTATACAAGAAAAATTAAGGCTTAAAAGGAAACTTAAGCAGCTAATAGGGCCTAAGCCTTCTTAATAAAACATAAAAAGCCCCTTTACCACCATGTTTTTTCTTAGCTTGCTGGTAGTATAGAACCATATGCTGGATTTTAGTATCATTTAACCACTTATTTAAGTTATTCTTTATAGTGTCTGTTTTATTTGTTGCACTGCCGTATCCCGTAATTACCAATAAACATCTATTTCCTGCTCGATAATTTTTGATAATAAAATCTATCAATTTACAGTAAGCATCCTCTATATTATAGCCATGCAAATCGAGCTTATCGCTTATAAAATATTTACCCCTATCAACTTTTGATTTTGTGTTTTGATCAAGACAAAATGATGAGTTACTATTATTGGTATTAAGAAAATTCCTTTGTAAGTTGGAGGTACCTTTATCAACCATAGACTTTATATTTACTTTATGATCAACTTTCAAAGTAACTTTTCCACATTCTATTGGCTTAACATTTTTTTGCCAATCCAACTCATCGTCCGACATAAACGCATTAATCGAATTGTATAATTTTACAACAATATCCAAACATAGTAAAATGTTGCTTATTCTATAAAAACCCGATTTTCAATAATACGATGAAATCGTCAAAAACTAATGAGAATTTTTGGCTGTATGGAAAGCACACCTGCATGTCAGCACTGAAGAATAAAAATAGGCGGTGTATAGAACTGTTAGCAACAGAAAATTTCTATAGAGAACACGAAAAAGAAATTAGGCAATGTGCAAATAGTAAGGGCATTAAAGTTCGATTAGTAGAAAACAAAATACTTAATGACGTTTTATCTAAAGGTGCTAATCATCAAGGAATTGCTTTAAAAGTTGCTCCTATTCTTCATAATTTAAGTATCGAAGAAATAGCTGAAAGCTCAAACGAAAGCTCTACTATAGTCATTTTAGATCAAGTCACTGACACGCACAATATTGGGTCAATTTTAAGAACTTCAGCTTGTTTTAATGTCAACGCATTGGTTTTACCACATAACCACTCACCGAGTGAAAATGCATCTATTGCAAAAGCAGCAAGTGGAGCTTTAGATATTGTCCCGCTAATATACGTTACAAATATAGTAAAAACTATGCAGTATTTAAAAAAGTTCGGCTA
Source organism: Wolbachia endosymbiont of Dactylopius coccus (assembly GCF_977011065.1). NCBI lineage: Bacteria > Pseudomonadati > Pseudomonadota > Alphaproteobacteria > Rickettsiales > Anaplasmataceae > Wolbachia > Wolbachia endosymbiont of Dactylopius coccus. Next base: position 297,120 of record NZ_OZ347065.1, read on the forward strand.
CTGGTGTTATGGGTTTGATTGTAACGCTGGCGAGGATATAGATGAAATAAAGAGCTTTGGCCAAAAAAGAGTAATTATTTTTGGTTCTGAAGAGAAAGGAATGCGGAGGTTAGTTAAAGAAAATTGTGATTATCTTTTAAAAATCCCAATGTCAAATGCAATTAACAGTTTAAATGTTTCAAATGCAGCAGCAATAGGCCTATATTCTATTTATATTAAAACAAATGCCAGCGCATAGCTGTTTATAATAAAAACACTTGATAAAAATGTGGTTTTATATTATAATGTGTTAAATAATGGATAAAAGGAGTTATATTATGTCTTATATGAGAAATGAACAGGATATTCGCTCTCAAGGCGTTTACTATAGCGCTGGGCTTAGAAGTTACCTAACTAAAGTATACAATTACATGGCTTTAGCTTTGGGCGTCACAGGGCTTGTTGCATTTTTAACAGTATTTTCTGGTCTTTTTCAAGTAATTTATTCTAATCCCGTTCTATCGCTTGTGGTAATGTTATCTCCGGTTGCATTGGTGTTCTACATGTCTTATAGAATTCAACACCTAAGTGCTCAGTCTGCCGTTACTATATTTTTCTCGTTCTCAGTGTTAATGGGGCTTTCCTTATCTTATGTTTTTATAGTTTATACTGCAGAAAATATAGCAAGGGCGTTTTTCATTACATCAATCATGTTTGGCTCTATGGCTTTATATGGCAATACTACAAAAAGAGATCTTACAAGTATGGGCTCTTTCTTGATTATGGGAGTTTGGGGGTTAATCATTGCGTCTATAGTAAATTTATTTCTTGGAAGTAGTCCTCTCCACTTTGCAATATCGTTCATATCAGTAATAGTCTTTACCTTAATGACTGCGTATGATGCTCAAAGAATCAAGGACGTTTATTATAAACATAATGACGGATCAGAAGTTGCTACTACTAAATTGGCAATACTCGGTGCAACTAATCTTTATTTTGACTTTATTAATATATTTCTCAATCTACTCAGGTTACTTAACTTGTTCAACAATAGGGATTAGATGTTTTCCTTTTTAAGGAAAGGCAGTAAGAGTTCTATAGTTTTCTTTTTAATATCTTTAGTTTTTTTGATGTTATGTCTTGCATATGCATCGGTGCCTCTATATAGCATCTTCTGTAAAGCTACTGGATATGGTGGCACAACAAGAAAAGTAATTAATGCAACAATAAGTGCAACTGACCAAAAAATCAGGGTCTACTTCAATGCTGATATAATGTCCGATCTACCTTGGGAATTTAAATCAGAAACTAACTACGTTGATGTAAACATAGGAGAACAAAGTTTAGCATTTTATTACGCAAAAAATCTATCTGATCAGCCTTCATTTGGAATGGCAGTATATAACGTTACGCCTTTCAAAGCAGGTAAGTATTTCAATAAAGTTGCATGCTTTTGTTTTGAAGAGCAAATGTTGCTACCAAAACAAAAAGCAGCTATGCCCGTATCTTTCTATATAGATCCTGAGATAATGCTTGATAGTAATACAAAAGATTTAAGTGAAATAACGCTATCATACACGTTTTTTAAGCTTAAGTAACGAACTTTTTGTATCCGTTCAGGCAATGGCGTCAACTTAAGGACACATTTTAGACTTCTTTGTTGAAATAAAACAGAAACAAAAGTGCTGTTTATTGCACTCTTTGGATAATTTAATGATAAAAAATTTAGAGAGAAATTTTATACACTATCGCTGATATTTTTCCTTAAGTTGACGCCATTGGCTGAACGGATACGTGTTAGCGCCGCGGCGGTATGATGCCTTCCTTGGATCAGCTATAGATTACCTGATCTCACCATCTTTCCAATCACTTTATACATAATTCTCGGATTTTGAAAACTTACTTTGAGTGAATTGCTCGTATTCTTCATCCTCTAGTTCTTCAAAAATTTCTGGATGTTGGTCACCTAGACGAACAATTATTGAAATGAGCTCTTTGTTTGTTTTTTTAAGTAAAAACCTTTCAAGGAGAGTTTGTTCATCAACATATCCCGGGCACATAGATGATCAATACTCCTTTCTGTCAAGATCAATCAAAGCAAAACCCGTTGCAGCCATATGCTTGCACGGACCATAATACACAAATGCAGGACAGGAACACTTTCCACTAAGGAATGGACCATCGTATTCTAGTTTTACCCGATATACACTTGATCCAACCACCTCTGATTTAGCGTGAGATTTGTTGATAGATACGTTCCGTACTTTTCCTTTGTTGAAATAATCTCTTCCGCTAGAGAGGTAAGATTCTTTAAGAAGATTTTTGATATCTTTATAATATAATCTCATTTTTGCCTCCTTATTTCATATATAAAGCCCTCAATTTTCTAATATATCCTTTCTTCCATAAAAATTTATTAATCCACCACGACTTTTATATGGCCCTGCGGACAATTTTATAGTGCTATAGCTAACTCAAGAAAGGTTTCCCTACGTCATACCGCCGCGGTATCTCAGCATAGATTCCGCTAACGAGCAGCGGAATGACGAATTTTTGTTTTTCAAATTGTAGGTAAACCTAAGCCACTTTAGCTATATATAATAGAATTTCGCTTTCTACTATCTTTCCAATCGCTTTATACATAATTCTCGAATTTTGAAAATTTGCTCCATGTTATACGGTATGGTTGGGTTACTGATCAGCCAGCTCTCAATAAATTGTTTATGCTTTTCTATTTTATAGTTTCCAAGGTGTTCTGGCTCAATTTTCTCTTCCTCCGTCAGTTCTAGTGAGGCACTATTTTCTGGAAAAGTTATATCAATAATTCGATTTTTATAACGAAGGTAGCAGTGCATTTCCGGAATTTGCAACAAGTTATACTCATTTAGAACTGCAGAGATTTTTGGAGTGTTTACTTTACTCATCATAAAAACTGCTATGTGTAACGTCATAGCAACTTCGCACTCAAAACTTAACTCATATATAAGTGCATGCTTTGTGCTGCATGTACCACATTTCTCACTAATTACCGATAAATAATCTGTACGATTGTTATTACGTCCGTAAGGCAGTTCATGTACATACTTTAATGCTTCACGGAATGTAGTAATACCCAAAGTTAAAAAAAGATTTGATATAGGCTTATGCTGAGATAAATATATTTGACTTAAGTCATTCGTATCATAATTTCTCACTTGTACAAAATTTGTTTTCTTACCTTCGAGACCTAATCTGCCACAACTTTAACATGACGCTTCTTTCCTGCAGATAATTTTATAAATGACTGACCTTTAAAGCTCTCGGAATTTATTATATAGTTAACATCGTTTATGATATTATCATTAACTTTGCATCCATTGCCCTGTATTAAACGCTTTGCAGCGCCTTTTGATGGTTCAAAACCGATGTTATGCAGTAGGTTTACTAAGGATATGCCACTTGCAACTTGTTCTTTTTTTATGATGTAATCAGGAAGTAGTGAGCTATCTTCATTCTCAAAAGCAGAGACTGCAGCAGATAGTGCAAGTTCCGCTTCTTTGTTACCATGACATATTTTTGTCACCTCTGTTGCTAAAACTTTTTTTGCTTCATTTATTTCCTGGTCTTTTAAGGATTCTAACTTTTTGATCTCATCAATTGACACATCAGTGAGCAATCTCAAAAAACGTCCAACATCTTGATCATCAACGTTGCGAAAATATTGCCAGTAGTCGTAAGGCTTTAGCATATTATCATCAAGCCACACTGCTCCACTTTCAGTTTTGCCCATTTTTACTCCTTGAGCATTCAATAAAAGAGGGGCAGTAAGGCCAAACAGCTCAGGTAAATTCAACTTTTTTCCAAGCTCAATTCCGTTTACTATATTTCCCCACTGGTCTGACCCTCCAATCTGCAGACGACAGCCATGCTTTTTATTCAACTCAACAAAATCATAAGCCTGCAATAGCATGTAATTAAATTCCAGAAAGCTTAAGGTTTGCTCTCTATCCAGCCTGATTTTCACACTATCAAAACTTAGCATACGATTTACAGAAAAATAAGCTCCTATATCACGCAAAAAATCTATGTATTTTATGTTATCCAACCAATCTGCGTTATTTACTATCATTGCACCAGTCTTGCTGTCATTAAAAGACACCATTTTCTCTAATATTCTCCTTATGCTGGATGTATTTTGATTGATGTTCTCTACGGGCAAGATGCTTCTTGCTTTATCTTTGAAGGATGGGTCACCAATTTTTGTTGTGCCACCTCCAAGTAAGACTATCGGCTTATAACCAAATTTCTGCAGGTGACGGAGCATCATAATCTGAATTAGGTGACCAGCATGAAGACTTGGTGCTGTGCAATCAAACCCAATGTATGCGACTATATGATTATTTTCGGATAATAGCTGATCTAACCCTTCAATATTTGTACATTGGTATAGGTACCCTCTTTCTTGGATAAAATTTAAAAATTCAGATGCGTGTTTCATAATCTTTTTAGCATGTTATTTTATATGTGAACATTGTCATTGAAGATATCGATGATGATGTCATTCCAGCGCGTGACGCTGGAATCCAGTTTTTCATATCAAAAGCGTTATAATTAAGTTTTCTGGATCCCAGTGTCAAGCACTGGGATGACACCTTTTCTTGGGGAGCTATCCTAAAGGTGCGATACTTATACAGTTGTACTTGAATGGCCCAGGCAATCAGTTCCACAATTCTTCTATTTTATAATACTCCCTTACTTCTGACCTGAATATGTGAACCATTATGCCTTGAAAATTCAAAATTACCCAATTGCCTTCATCCATACCTTCTACATCTATTTTATCATGTCGCTTGAGGCTTTTTATTACGTGCTCAGCTAACGCTTTCACATGGCGACTTGAATCACCAGATGCAATAATCATATATTTTGCAATAACGGTTTTATTCTGCACATCAAAAGTTACTATATCATGACCTTTATTTTGATCTATTATCTCTTCAATTGTACTTCTTATCGATTCCATATTGCTAAGCATTGTTTACAGGTTATATGATTCATTTATAATTATATACTCAAAATTTCTAAATATGAACTATTTTCAACGCAACTACTTGTTAAAGGTATTACCTGCATCTATTTTATCATCATGTTTTTAGCATGTACAATGTATATACTTTTTATATAATTGAAAATAGCTTTTTACTAGTATTCATTATGGGCAAGACTCTCATCTACTTAATCGGCTTTCCAGGCAGTGGTAAGTTTACTACTGCAAAGGAACTGTGTAAAATCATTGGTGCAGTAATAGTAAGCAATAATCTATTCAATAATATTATATTTGATATTGTTAAATTACAAAACGCTGAAGTTCCAGATGACCTATGGGAAAAAATTTTTGCAGTTAGGGAAAATGTATTAGCAATACTGGAAAAACACTACGTAAAATCAAAACATTATATATTTACAAATGAATTGATAGAGGGTGATCCCTATGACCAAAGATTATATAACTCAGTGGTAAATTTAAGTAAAAAAATGGATATGGAAATTTTTTCTGTAGTATTACATTGTAATAATGAAAAACTAGTAAGACGTGTCCAATCAGAAGAGAGATATCAGGAAAATAAAATTACTGATCCGGATTTTGCTATAAAGAAAATTGAAGGGAAAAGGCTATTTATACCTGAGGGTTCGCTTGAAATTGATAACTCGAACTTGAGTGCAAAGGAAGTTGCAAAGAAAATTGTTGAAGAGATGAAGAAAGAAGAAAATGGAAAATTAATTAAAACTTCTGTAACAAATCATTTAAAAACAGAGCGTACTCGTGGTTGAGCAGAAAGATAAGTACCGTCCTTGTGTTGGCATAATGCTATTTAACAGACAAGGACATGCCTTTATTGGAAAACGCTTTGATAGCGATTCTTACTGGCAGATGCCACAAGGAGGTGTTGATGATGGTGAGGAACTGGAACAAGCAGCGTTACGTGAGTTGCTAGAGGAGGTTGGTACTAATAAAGTAAAGGTTATAACTAAAAGCAAGGATTGGATATACTACAACTTGCCTGAAGAAGTTATACCAATATGCTGGAATGGAAAATATTCTGGTCAAAAGCAAAGGTGGTTCTTAATGAAGTTTTGCGGAGAGGATGAGGACATTGATATTAATTATACTGATCATCCAGAGTTCAAAGAGTGGCGTTGGCAAAGTATAGATGATTTAGTAGCCAATGCTATATCATTTAAAAAAGAAGTTTATAAGACAGTGATAGAAGAGTTTTCTTCTATAATAAAAGCCTCAACAATAAGCTCATGATAGTAGATTCTCATTGCCACTTGATTTATTTTTCTGATGATGAAATACCAAAAGTAATTTCAAGGGCAGAGCAAAATGGTGTAAAAATTTTGCATAACATATGCGTAAGCATTGATGATATCCCTAAATTATTAAAAATTTCTTCATCCTACGATCAAGTCTACTTCTCTGTTGGTATACATCCACTTGATGCTGCTATAGAAAACGGTGAGTGTATACATGCTGATGAATTAGTTGAATTTACTAAGAGTCAAAAGGTAATTAGTATCGGTGAAACCGGGTTAGATTTTTATAAATCTGACAACAAAGACAATCAGAAAAAAAGTTTTGCATCACACATAGAAGCAGCAAGAATAACTGGGTTGCCCTTAGTTATTCACACTAGAAATGCTGATGATGAGATGATTGATATATTAAAATCAGAAATGAAAACTGGCACTTTTGGTGGAGTAATGCACTGCTTTGCTTCCTCTAAAGAGCTTGCTTATCAATCTATAGATTTAGGGTTATATATTTCATTTTCTGGAATTATTACTTTTAAAAATGCGAGCTTACTCAGAGAAATTGCACAAAATGTACCACGCGAGCGTGTTTTAGTCGAAACTGATGCACCATATCTATCACCTGAGCCTTATAGGGGAAAAAAGAATGAACCAGCAATGGTGAAATACGTTGTTGATTGTTTGGCAGAGTTGTGGAATGAGTCACCAGAACAAGTAGCGAAGGTAACCACAAGCAACTTTTTTAGGTTGTTTACGAAACTTGAGCTACAAGGAAATTCTATAAAACCATTAATTTGCTTATGAACCTAAAGATTTCACCAGCTCTCTCACCGAGTTTACAGACTTATTAAACATTTCTTGTTCACTATCATTCATTTTAACTTCTAGGATCTTTTCAATTCCGTTTTTTCCAATAATTACAGGAACACCAATAAACAAATCTTCTACACCATATTCACCATTAAGGTAAGCAGCACATGGTAATATACGCCTTTTATCTTTTAAATATGATTCTAACATGCATATAGCTGAAGATGCAGGAGCGTAGTATGCAGATCCAGACTTAAGCAGATCAACTATTTCTTTACCGCCATTGCGAGTGCGCTTCACTATTTCATCAACTTTTTTCTGCGTAATGAGACCCATATTGATAACTTGGGTAAGTGGAATGCCAGCGATAGAAGTGCAATTAATGAGTGGTACCATAGTGTCACCATGTCCTCCAAGCACAAAGGCAGACACATCCTCAACTGAGATATTTAGCTCTCTTGCAAGAAAATAACGAAAACGGGAAGAATCAAGCACTCCTGCCATTCCAACAACCATATTAGCTGGAAGGTTTGAAAATTTATGCACCACTGAAACCATGGCATCCAGAGGGTTGGTAACCACTATTACAAACGCGTTTGGAGAATATTTTTTAATATTTTCGCCAACCTCCTTCATTACTTTAGCATTGGTTTGCAGGAGGTCATCCCTGCTCATTCCTGGTTTTCTGGCAATGCCAGCGGTTATTATAATTGCATCGGAGTTTTTTATATCTTCATACCTATTTGTGCCAGTAATATTGACATTAAATCCATCAATAGGGGATGATTCTGCTATGTCAAGTGCTTTACCTTGTGGTATTCCATCACTAATATCAAGTAAAACAACATCACCGAGTTCCCTTAGTGCAATCATATGGGTGAGAGTTCCACCGATATTTCCTGCACCGATTAAAGATATTTTTTTTCTTTGTACTGTCATTTTCTACTCCTTTGTATTTACTTTTATGGTTTTACCTTCCCAAGGCGATAAGCTATCAAACATACGAAAATCTTGCGGTAAATCTATAGGATTATACACAACCTTTTTTGCCTCTATATCGTATCTTACTTCCTCATAACCAGTGAGAGGGAAATCTTTTAACATTGGATGACCTTTGAATCCGTAGTCTGTTAGAATCCTACGCAAATCAGGGTGATCAGAAAACTCTATTCCATACATATCAAACACTTCACGCTCAAACCACAAAGCCGTACTAAATATCTTCGCTACACTTGGAGGCATGTCGCTTTCACATAACTGAAGCTTTATGTGTACTCTAATATTATGCACAATGCTGAGCAGATTGTATATTAGCTCGAAACGCTTCTCTCTATTTGGATAGTCAACCCCAAAAATATCAACTAATAGTTCAAACCTACACTTTTCATCATCACGTAGAAAGAATAGGTGCTTTTCAATTTCATCTAAAGTTGAATATATTATAATAATGCCATCATCTTTTTGAATGCACTCGCATTTGGTCTTTTTTTGTATATACTTTGCAGTTTTATCCATTCCGAGTCCGTTTTATTTTGTTTTGTAGGCATAGCATTCCATATAGCAACGCCTCAGCGGTTGGTGGGCATCCAGGGACATACACGTCAACTGGCACAATTCTATCACAGCCTCGGACTACTGAATAAGAGTAATGGTAATAACCACCACCATTTGCACAACTTCCCATAGAAATAACATACTTCGGGTCTGCCATTTGATCATAAACCTTGCGCAATGCTGCTGCCATTTTATTAGTTAGTGTGCCAGCAACAATCATCACATCTGATTGACGTGGGCTTGCACGAAACATTATACCATATCTATCAAGATCATAACGGCTGGATGCAGTATGCATCATCTCAACTGCGCAACATGCAAGACCAAATGTCATTGGCCACAATGAACCAGACCTTGCCCAATTCATTACATAATCTGTTAAATCACCAAATTTAGTGACAAGAAACCCTTCTTTTTTATAACGACCCCAGTCATCATTAGATAGAATTTGATTTGTCATAAACTACTCCCACTCTAATGCACCTTTACACCATTCATAGATAAAACCTATAGTGAGTATTGCAAGAAATACCATCATAGACCAAAATCCACCATAGCTTATCTTAGATAAAGAAACAGCCCAAGGAAAAAGAAAAGCAATTTCTAAGTCAAATATTATAAATAATATTGAAACTAGATAAAATTTAATGTCAAAATTTTTTCTTGCACTGGATAGTGGATTGAAGCCACACTCATATGTGGAAAGCTTTTCACCATCTGGCTTACTCACTGCAAGAAACATAGGCAATATACCTAAAGCAAAAGATACTACAATTGATACGCAGATAAAGATTACTATGGTTAAATATTCGCTCATTTAACAAAACATATAACACTATGAGTTTACATGCTTTCCTAACTTTTTACCACCTAAAATATGCACGTGAAAGTGTGGTACAACCTGCTCTCCATTTTCACCGTAGTTAGTGACTAATCTATATCCTGTTTTTTCTAGATTATATTTGTGTGCTATCTCTCTTACAGTTTTGAAGAAATCCGCTATTTCCTCTTCAGGAGCTTTTAGAATAAAATCATCGTATGAAATATATTGATTTTTTGGTATAACTAAAATGTGAACTGGTGCGTCAGGATACTTATCACGAAAAGCTAGTACATTTTCATTTTCATGTACCTTCTCACAAGGTAACTCACCTCTTAATATTTGAGCAAAGATGTTATCGCTATCATAAACTTCATTGCTCATATTTTAAAAGCGACCTTTTCCTCTTTCTTCGTTTTTCTCTACATTAGGTGTAGATAGTGGTTTTATTGTTTCACCAGAAACATCTTCAAAATTCAAAAAAGTACTTTCCAATCCTTCTACTTGCTTTTTGATATCTTGTTCTGATAACTGCATATTTTTTATAGGAGAAATAGCTTCTTTACTTTTACCAAAAGGAAACTCGCTAGGATTAGTGATGTTAAAAGATTTTACTAATTCATCTGTACTTGTAACAGTTTCTGAAGACTGCCCTGGTGACTTTCCAGTTTGTGCTGACCTTAGAGTTTCTGATGGTTTGTTCTGATTATCGTATTCTCGATACAATTTTTCTGCAATACCATACAGCAATTTTAAGTCTGTGTGAACTTTAAATTCTCCATCAGTCATTTCTGCAAACTTCTTGAGGTCGTCTTCAACTTTATTAGCAATTCCTTTAAGAACAAGCTCTTTTATTTCTTTCTCGCTCTTGCCTTTATTATCAGGATTAGTTTTAATAGTGTTAGCTATTTCCTTAACGTTAATTTCAATTACAATTTTGTTTTCTTCTCTGAAAATAGTTACATTCGGTAAACCTACTTTACCCAATTGTTCATCGTTCAAATAAGGTATATCTCCCGTCAGAGTCCTTGACGCTAAAAAAGCTACCTTTCCTGTCCCTTTCTTTTGCTCTATTATTTGTATACCAAGATCTTCACTAGCCTGTGTGGTTTTTATGGGTGGGTCGTATTCTTCAAGTGGGTTGCCAATAATAGAACGCCCGCCATTTTTTATGTCGTGCCGCATTTCATCCCAAGACTTAAACCAATTCTTTGGCCATATAGGGTATACTGCACCCTTGGCTAGGACTTTTACACCTCTACCCAGAAAACTTCCTACTCCCGAAGCTGCATTACCAACTTTAGCTAGTATAGAAGTAGATTCTTCATTTTGGTCGTTTTTTGGCATACATACCTCCAAGTTACTTTCTACAACTAAATACATTTTAATTATAGACGAAAAAATTTAAACTTCTATATCCATTATAAGATAGAATTATAGGGATTGCAACCATTATTTATACATTGTCTAAAACATGTAGTATTTTCGCTACTTTTATTGTTCAATTTATTATAAAGAATACTCTAAATTATGTGTAAATGGAACACAAATAATATCATTGATGCAACTGGCGGAAGAGACGTAAATGGTTGTAATTGGATACATAGCTCAAATATTTCAACGGACACAAGAAGCATAAAAAAAGGTGATTTATTTATTGCACTCAAGGGAAAGAATTTTGATGGCCATAATTTTTTGCATGAAGCGTTTTTAAAAGGGGCTGCCGCTGCAATAGTAAGTGAGGGTAAATATAAAAATTTCCCTCTCATTATTGTACAAGATACCCTGAAAGCTTTGCACGATATGGCATCATACTATATTAGAAATATTCTTGTTGATGCTAAAGTTATTGCAATTACAGGCAGTGTCGGGAAAACCACTACAAAGGATATGCTGCACACTGTTTTATCGCAATATGGAGTGTCCCATGCAAACGAAGGTAACTTAAATAATAATATAGGATTGCCTTTGACAATTCTAAAAGCTCCAAAAAACTGCCAGTACTTAATCCTTGAAATGGGAATGAATAAAGCTGGTGAAATAAAAGAATTATCAAAGATTAGTAATCCAAATATTGCAGTTATTACCAACATCGAACCTGCACATACTGAAAATTTTTCATCACTATTTGACGTTGCACAAGCGAAGTTAGAAATTCTATATGGTATGAAAAGTAATGGTACTTTGGTCTTAAACAGAGATAATAAATATTATGATTATCTCTCATCACATGCCAATAGAAATGTAATAAGCTTCGGTAAAGATAAAAATGCTGAAGTTTGTTTACTAAACTTAATAAGAAACGATGAATCTTCTGTCATTTCAGCACTATCTTCTGTCATCCCAGTGCCCAGACACTGGGATCCAGGAAGTTCAATTGCAAATGAGCATATCAGACGGTTGTATAATAAAGACTGGATTCCAGCGTCACGCGCTGGAATGACATCAAACCGAGTTGCTAATAGATTAAGTTTAAAAATCAGGCTGAGTGATAATCAAATTATAAACTGTAATTTACGTGTGCAAGGTGAGCATTTTGCTTATTCGCTACTTGCTGTTGCAGCAGTTGTGCAGAGCCTCGGACTTGATTTATCAAAATTACCACTTGCACTTAAGAATTTTAGTGTAACGAAAGGTAGAGGCAATATTCATAAGGTCAAATACAATAAAAAATATATACATTTAATTGATGACTCCTATAACGCCAGCCCTGCTTCGATGAAAACTGCAATAAAAACTTTGAGTACATATTCTAATCAGAGAAAAGTAGCTTTGCTTGGTGATATGTTGGAGCTTGGTGATAAAAGCATAGAATTTCATACAGATTTGGTTAAGATTGTCACAGAAAATAATATAGATAAAATTTATACAGTTGGTAAATTTATGTCAGAATTGCATGAGCTTTTGCCAGATAATATAAAAGGCGCGCATTTTAATGATTCTAATCAATTGAAAAGTGATTTAGCTAACATTATTCAGAATAATGACGCAATTCTAGTTAAAGGCTCACGAAGAATGAAAATGGATCTTATTGTACGGGAATTCATAATAGAATATTAAGCAAAATCATTGTATTAATTTACAGTAACAAATTATTAGGAACTTTAATCGTGACAAAACGTGTAATTATTTTTGGTGGAACGGGGTTTATAGGGAAACACATCGTAAGACGCTTGGCAGCAGAAGGATATTTAATAAAGATATTCACTCGTAATCAGGAAAAAGCTGCTTGTTTAAAATTGTGTGGCAATTTGGGACGAATATCAATATTTAAAGGCGATTTTTTTGATGAAAAATCAGTTCTAGAGGGTATGGAAGAATGTGATGTAGCCATAAACTTAGTGGGAATATTATATGAAGCAAAAAAGCACGATTTTTACGCTGTTCACGTTAAAATAGCTGAAAGGATAGCAAAAGCTGCAAAAATGAAAAATGTACCCATGATGATACATTTTTCCGCTATGGGAATAGAAAATAGCAAGTTGTCAAAATATGCCAAAAGTAAATTGGAAGGTGAAAAAGCTGTAACTTCAGCATTTCAAGAAGCAATAATAATTAGGCCAAGCCTTGTATTTGGTAAAGAAGATAACTTCTTTAATAAATTTGCAAGATTAGCAACTGTTCTTCCTTTTTTGCCGCTAATTGGCAATGGAACGACTAAATTTCAGCCAATATGTGTAACAGACTTAGCTGAAGTGGTATATCGTATTATCAGTTTTAATAAGCAAGACAAGAAAATTTATAACATGGGTGGACCAAAGGTTTACTCTTTCAAAAGCTTATTAAAGTTTATTCTGAACGTTACTAACAGAAAGTGTTTGTTGATCAATGTATCTTTTCCAATGGCAAAGTTAATAGCTTTCTTTTTAGAAAATAAAATTATTTCTATGCTGCTAAAACCAATAACCAGAGATACGAACCCTGTGCTTACTCAAGATCAGGTGAAAGTTATGATGAATAGCTCAATCGAAAAGTCGGCTGACCTTGAAACAATGAAGGTTCGACCATTAGCAATTGAAAATGTGGTGCCAGAGTACTTGAAGATTTATAGAAAGTATTGATAGAAGAGTGTGCCCGGTAGGATTCGAACCTACGACCCACAGCTTAGAAGGCTGTTGCTCTATCCAGCTGAGCTACGGGCACACAACATATATAAAATGCTTCTTAGTACAAATGAAGTCAAGTATTTCGTGTGAATATGATGTTTGTGGTAATATCTTACAACACCTTGTCATTGCAGTTGTGTGTCACGCGCTGCCGAAATTGGATGCGAGAAGTCCATTTATTTTAGAAAATATTATATAGAAAGTTGCTTGACAAACTCCACCAGCGCCCTTATCATGACAGTGAAGCTATATTATTTAACTTCCCAATCTGTGCAGATTAAAACGACAAGAAGACTTGTATTTGGCGTACTATTGTTTAATTTTTGCACTATGTGCATACTATGTCTTTATAAAAATTTTGGGTTTTTACCCACATAAGCTGAAAAGCGCTTATAAAGCGTTCAAGACATCACCCAACGTCAAATTTTAAAATAAAGAGTGGAATAACTAGCTACTCCGGGGATTCTTTGTCTTTTTTTTCTGCTGGTAAATTTCTTAAACATTTATAGCTTAAGTTAGTTGCACTTAAAAGCAGCTAAATTGCAGTGTTTAAGACTTAAAGAACGCCGATACTGAAAATAGACAATGACCAGGGCTTCTTTTGCCTTTTTTTTGTTTGATAAATTTCTTAATGTTTATAGCTAAAGTAACTTAGGTTCACCGACAACCGTCATCCCGCTACGTGTTAGCGCCGCGGCGGTATGACGTAGGGAAACCTTTCTTGGGTTATCTATAAAACTAATCAGCATCTTGTTCAGCACATACAAATTAAGTTTCACAAATATAGGTAAGATCTTGAAAACATGTTATAGCTACTCCTTTCAATTTAGTGGTGGGTTTTGACAGTACACATGCCCTTTCACTAGCTATCAACTTAAATACCACAGAAGTTACAATCGTTTTAAGTATCACAGAAGTTGCAATCATTGCATTTATATTCTGTGCTTTAACATTTACTCTACTTTCTATTGGAAGCTTTACCACCCCTACATCATTACGTACAGCAGTATGATTTATTTCATTTTCAGTTCCACTACTATTCTGCAACAAGATATCCCTATTAACTTTTATTTCAACATTTTTGTCACTACTACCATTGTTAAAATTTAATCCCTCATCTCTTCTACTTTGTCTTTTTTCTTTTAATTTTAATTCAGTTTCTCTTTTATCAAGGGTAGGAAATGGGATGTGAGTTTTTTCCTGACCATCTTGATTTATAGCTCTTGTTATATTGAAAACTTCGTTGCTTTGACATGATATTGTATAAGTAAGTGGTGCGTAGATTTTTTCTTCACTATCTTGATATTTTATGGTTATTGTTGCGTTAAGAATGTCTTTCAGAATATCGTTTTCTCTAGCTATGTCTAAAATTTTTTGAATAACTTTGCGATCATGTAATACGGCAAGTACTTTATCAGTTACTTCTTGATTATTTTGATGTTTTATAGTTATTGTTGCGTTAAGAATATCTTTCAGAATACCGTTTTCTTTAGAGACTTTTAAAATTTCTTCAATAGCCTTGCTATTTTTATATAATATGGCATAAGTAAGTGGTATGTAAGTTACCTCCTGACCATCTGGATATTTTATAGTTGTTGTTGCGTCAAGAATGTCTTTCAGAATACCGTTTTCTTTAGCTACTCTTAACATTTTCTCAACAGCTATACTATCTTTACGTAGTATAGCATAAGTAAGCGGTGCGCAAGTTTCTTCATGACCATCTGGACATTTTATAGTTGTTGTTGCATCAAGAATATCTTTCAGAATACCGTTTTCTTTAGAGATTTTTAAAATTTCTTCAATAGTTTTGCTATTTTTACATGATATAGCGTAAGTAAGCGGTGTGTAAATTTCTTTCTGACCATCTAGGCTCTGTGGACAAAAAATATGAAGAGGGAGAAAAAAAGTGGCAGTTTAACCAAATGAACATAAAAATGGAGAAACTACCGAATGGAATATTATATAAAAGAAAGAAATTGGAAACAAATTTTAGAATTCATAAAAGGCATAAAAGGAATGCATAGTAAAGACGAAAAACGTTTAAGAATATTCATAGAAGCAGTGTGGTATATGGCGCGAAGTGGTTGCCAATGGCGACTTTTGCCGAAAATCTATGGCAATTACAGAAGTATACACAAACGATTTAAGAGATGGTGCGAAAGGGGTATTTGGAAAAATTTATTGGAGTACACAAAACAAGAGCCAGATTTAGAAGCCGTCATAATCGACGGTACGATCATTAGAGCCCATCCATGTTCGGCTGGATATACAAAAGATTCGAAGGATCAAGAGGCTTTAGGGCGAAGTAAAGGTGGCTTTACGACTAAAATTCATGCACTTGTTGATGCATTGGGAAATCCTTTAAAATTTATACTTACTCCTGGCCAGAGGAATGAAATTACACAAGCTGAAGTATTAACAAAAAATGTCTATAACTCCATTGTAGTAGCTGATAAGGGTTATGACAGCAATGCTTTTGTGGTCAGCCTTGAAAACAGGAAATGTGAAATCGTAATTCCATCAAAAAGGAATCGAAAAGTGCAAAGATACTATGATGAGCATATTTATAAAGAACGTCATTTGATTGAGTGCTTTTTCGGTAAAATTAAAAATTTTAGGCGCATTTTTTCCAGATTTGACAAGACCGCAGAGGTTTACATGGGATTTCTAAATTTTGTTGGAGCTCTCATATGGCTTCTCTAAAATTTTGTCCACAGAGCCTAGCATAGTACTTTATATATTTAACAATTATTGGATCAATGCCTGAAAAAGAATTTTTAGATTTCATAAAAACCTCGAATAATCAAAGATTTATTACTAATTCTTCTTTCGAGACTCTGCAGAATTTAAATAAGAATAGTTTATCTATTATGAAAAATAGAATAAGACAATAATTATTTTATTAATAGATCAAATAAGACTTCTCTAAAATTAAATAAGACAGATGAAAATCGGATGAGAGAGAGTTTGATTTTCAGTGAATTGCTGAAATTTAAAATATATTCACCTTGGTCTTCCCAATAACGAAATTTGATATAAGCTAGTTAGAAAGACTGGCTAATTTCCAAAAATCTTATTTAAACAGTGGAATATTGTATTGGTGCACTACTTTTCTATGATTTAGTTGATTTTCAAAAGCTGCCTTAAAATTATTTAAACTTTTTTTTATATTGTTTGGACGAATTGTTGAGCAACCGTGTATATATATAATACAGGGGTCAAACTTTCAAATGTCAATTCTTACACAATCAGGTCGAGCAGCGATAGCAGCAAGTATAAAAGAGCAATCTCTACATCTTGCCTGGGGCATTGGTAATACAAGCTGGGAAAGTAGCCATCAGGTCGCAAAGGTTTTTATTGAGGGTGAAATAGCTCTAGATCACCACACTATTAAAGATGTAAGGGTTTTTATAGGACAAACAGTGTATCAATCCAGTATTGACTATATAGTTGAGAGCAGTAGTGGTATAATAAAACGTACGAAAAACAGCTCTATTGTAGAGAATAGTACAGTAACTATAGAATACATTCAAGACACACCACCAAAGTCCATTACATCTCAAAAACTGCTCAATGAGCTTGGCAGACGTACTGCAGATGAAGTGCTATTCTGCACAGGTGATGAAAACGGCGAACTTATAACTCCTTCTGGAAGGTTTAGGCCCTCAAATGTACCAACTAATAATCTTTTTCTCAAATTCACTTTCGATTTCACGGACGCAGCAAATCAAGTTATCAGGGAACTCGGGGTTATGGTTGGTACAAAGGTAAAGGAGAAAGCACCTCCTGGACAGAGATATTTTGAGCCAAAAGACGTGGAAAATCCTGGAATTTTGTTAGTTTTAGAACACACGGTACCACTGATCAGAACCGCAGCAACCCGGGAAACTTTTGCCTTTGTCGTTACATTCTGAAGAGGGGAAAAGAATGACTTTGAATAGCTATTATAATCGCTTTAATCCTGATAAAGAATATGAAAAAAGCTTATTTCTTGCAGGAAGAGGTCTACAGTCTGCAGAACTAAACGAGACTCAGGAATATGCTCTCTCTAAGCTTAAAGGTATAGGCGATGCAATATTTCGTGATGGTGATGTTATAACAGGAAGCAATTGTATTATAGATAGAGAAACTGGTAAAGTTACGCTTGAATCAGGAAAAATCTATCTTCGTGGAGCAGTTAGAAAAGTCGAAAAAGAAGAATTTATTATTCCACTGAGTACCACAGTTCGTATAGGTGTTTATTATCTAGAATCTACTATTACAGAGCTTGAGGATGAAAATCTTCGTGATCCTGCAGTTGGTACACGTAATTATCAAGAAATAGGCGCTGCAAGGCTTAAAGTTTCCACCATTTGGGGGTATCAAGCAGAAGGTCTTTCTCCACGTTTTTCTGAAGGAGAGTTTTATCCAATCTATAACATAGAAAATGGAGTATTAATAGAACATTCACCACCTCCACAAGCAAACATAGTAACTACCGCTCTTGCTCGTTATGACAAAGAGGCAAATGGTTCCTATGTCGTAAATGGCCTTGAAGTAATGTTCCTGCAAAAGGAAGAGGGGGAAGGAGGAAAAAAAATATTTGTGATTAATGAGGGAAAAGCTCATGTTGACGGCTATGAGATTGAACTTCCTCACAGTATTCGTGTTTCTTTTGATGAAGATCCAGATATAAAATCAGTTGAATCAGAACCACATACTTTTCAGCCAAATAGCCAAAGAGTAATGGAACTTAAAGTTAATGATTTTCCAATAAGTGAAATCAAAAAAGTAGATATAACTGTTCAAAAAACCATTACTGTTACTCATGGTTCATACTCTGGAGCTGTTGACCCGATACCTGACTCTGCAGTACTTGAGATTATTCAAGTTAAACAAGGCAATGTTATTTATGAAAATAGTGTAGACTATAAGTTAAATGCAGGAAATGTTGATTGGTCGTTACCTGGCAAAGAACCTGCACCTGGAAGTAGTTATCAAATAACTTACCGCTGTCGCACTCATATAAGTCCTGAAGATATAAGCGAAGAGGGATGTAAAGTAAAAGGAGCAGTTGATAACAGCTTGGTTTTGATAGATTATACCTGGAAAATGCCCCGTTATGATTTAATTACTATCGATAGCAAAGGAGTGGTAAGAAGAATAAAAGGAATTTCCCACTCTTGGAGACCATCAATGCCTAAAGCACCTTCTGGACAACTTTTGCTCTGCTACATTCACCAAACATGGAAAAACGGAGAAAAAGAAGGGGTGAAAATAGTGAATAGTGCTATTCATGCTGTACCGATGAATGAACTTGAAGCAATGAAAAAAGGAATAAATGATCTTTATGCGCTGGTTGCACAGGAACGTCTACGCAGTGATGCAAATTCAAGAGAACCTACAACAAAAAAAGGAGTATTTGTTGATTCGTTCTTCGATGATGATATGCGTGATCAAGGAATTTCGCAGTCTGCAGCAATAGTAAACAAGGAACTAATTTTACCAATAGATGTAACTATTGCTGATATTGATGGAGGAGAAAAAACTTATTTGTTGCCGTATGAACTTGAACCGGTACTGGAGAAGCTTTTACAGACCAAAGGAGAAAAGATCAATCCATATCAAGCTTTTGATCCAGTCCCGGCACAAATTACTCTAAATAAAAATATTGATCACTGGACGGAGGTAAAAACAAATTGGAAAAGTCTAGTAACCAGAGTATTTAATGTTAAAGAAACAACAGAGCTGCTGTCAAGTACTTCATATGAAACTGAATTTATGAGAGAAGCAGTACAGAATTTTGAGATCGAAGGTTTTGAGCCAAATGAAAAACTTAAAGAAGTAAAATTTGATGGCATTTCTATTACACCTATGGCATAGAGGAAAAAAAAGTGGAAGCTAACAATCAGGGAAAATTAAAAGGAAGGGTGAAAGTGCCGGCAAATATTCCAGCAGGTACTAAATTAGTGCAATTTTATGGAGATAAAGGAAGCTATGGAGAAGCAACTTATACTGGTAAAAAAACAATTACCATAGAAGAAAGAAGAAGAGTTATCGCAGCAAGACGAGTTGATCCTTTAGCGCAAACATTTACTTTAAATGAGAGCAGACACATAGGAGGTCTAGACTTATGGTTTATAAATAGCGGCAAAAAACGTGTTGTTGTGCAGATTAGAGAAACAGCAGTGGGAATGCCCTCGCAGACTGTCATTGCTGAAAGTTATGTTGAGCCAAAAGATATAAAGATAGATGGCACAGCAACACGTATAGAGTGGTCACCAGTGTTTTGCCATGCAGGACAAGAGTATGCAATAGTGCTACTCACTGATGATGCAGATACTGCAGTAAAAATAGCAGAACTTGGCAAATATGATGCAGTAAATAGCCGTTGGGTAACAAGTCAACCATATCAAGTAGGAGTATTACTCTCATCAAGCAATGCAAGTACCTGGACACCGCATCAAAATTTAGATTTAACGTTTCGACTACTAGCTGCAAAATTTAGTGAAAATTCTCATGTTATTGATCTGGGCAAAGTTACTGCAAACAATACTTCAGATTTAATAGCTTTGACGAACGTCGAAAAAGTAGCATTTGATACTAATGTGGAATTTATCTTAACAGATGAAGAGGGAAAAGAAAATTTTCTATCTGATAACTTGCCGCTCGCGCTGCGTGAAAGACTATCTGGAGAGTTAACAGTAAAGGCAAATTTAAAAGGGTCAAAAGAAAAAAGTCCGGTTCTTTATCCTGGGTTACAGTTAGTTATGGGTAATATAGGGGAAAAAGGAGATTATGTTACAAGAAGTATTACAGCAGGAGCTAACACTAAGATAACAATTACCTATGATGCGCTAATACCTGGCACTGCAGATGTTAAAGCATATGTACAAAAAAACGTGGATTGGCA
This sequence comes from Wolbachia endosymbiont of Dactylopius coccus, assembly GCF_977011065.1. Classification (NCBI taxonomy): domain Bacteria; kingdom Pseudomonadati; phylum Pseudomonadota; class Alphaproteobacteria; order Rickettsiales; family Anaplasmataceae; genus Wolbachia; species Wolbachia endosymbiont of Dactylopius coccus. Next base: position 317,575 of record NZ_OZ347065.1, read on the forward strand.
ATTAGTAAATTTAACATCAGGAAAACCAATTGGAGAAAATTGGGTAGAGAGAACTCATGTGCTATCAAATTTTAATGGCAATGAGACAAGGATAAAATTAGTTTTAAGTGGAACAGTTGTCTATCGTCCTAAAGTCAAAAATCTACGAATCATTATCACTTAGCAGAATGTCAGATGATAAAACAAGTAGAGGATATTCACTACCGCATCCAGAGAATATTGCTGTGCAAGATGTTGTTCGTATTCGTACCACAATTGAGAAAATAGATGAAGATATTACCGAAAGAGAAGATGAGCATAATCAACTAAAAAATAATTTTAAACGATTTAGATTTGAAACTTTTTTGAATTTTTGGGAATGAAAGAAGCAATATACCAAAGGATAAAGGATTTAGCAGCAAACAGCACACCTGATCAACTGGCATATCTTGCAAAATCGCTGGAGTTGATAGCAGATAAAAAAGCTATTGCTGACATTGTGCAGATGACTGAGGTAAAAGAGATAATTGATGCACTACAAAAGAGGCTTAAGGATTTAGCAGTAAACAGTACTCCAGATCAATTAGCATATCTTGCTAAAGCATTGGAATCAATAGTCGACAAAAGTGCAGTTTCTGAAATTGTACAGATGACAGATGGTAAGTTAAAAGAACTTCTTGATAGTGCAAAAAAACACTTAAATGACATAAACAGCAACAAAACAAACTCAATATCGTCAATAACTGCAGCAAAAACAGATTCCGTCAATGAAATCAACAAGCTTAGGGATAATGCCTTAAACACCTTAAAAGCATCATCAGATTCGCATATATCTCTACTTGATACGAGAAAGAATGCCAATATTGCAGCAATAAATAGCATTAGTAACAGTCATAAAGATGGCCTTAAAGGTTTAGTAGAAGATTTTCGTGCTGTTAATAATGTACCATCTGGCTCATCAATTATTAGGGAAATAGAAACTCGTGATAACCAATTAAAAATATCCCTGATAAACGAGATAAAAACTAGAGATGATGAGTTGAAAGCGTCGCTTACACAAGAAATAAGAAAGCGCAATATGGTTGAACCAGGGTCATTACCTTTCTTATTTGGTGTACTTGGAAGAAAAAATAATTACTTTGGCCACGGAACTTTTATGACAGAGCTTGGAAAGTGGAGTAGTGATATAACAAAAACTGACTATATGTTACAACTACTAGCAGGTAGCCATACATACGATACAGATTACGTTAGTTTTTATCGGCCAAGACAACTAAGTTTTATAGAGGGAAGTAAAGGAACCTTTATTTACGGAGAGTTATGCACAAAAAGCTTTTCGGGTAGTTATGATGAGATATACTATTACCCATATGCTGCACTTGGAGTAGTATTTATAAAAAATACAACCAATGTGAACATAAGTAAAACAATAGAATTTGTTGGATCATCATACTCTAGTACGGAGTATGGGGGTGCAGGATTATTTGTGGGGACACCAGATAATACTAACTCTAACAAATCAAGTATTTCAAGAATAATATGGAAAAATGTTTACCAATACACAAGTTCTGATACCAAATTAGCTGGATCTGGTAATGTGGAGATTCCAGCAGGAAAAACAGTTGCAATATTACTTTACACATCATCTTACCTGTATTCCAGAACACAAGTTAGTCAAGGTATGCTTGCATCAAATTATGTACACAACTATGTTCAATTTATTCAGTGGGGAATTTATAACATACGTAGCAATTTTCTGACTACAGGGCTTGAAGTAGATGTGGAAAGGACGCTCAGGGCTTGGCAATGTCCAGGGTTAGAACGAACTGATCAAATATGGCAATGAGGAGGAATTTGTGACTATTTATATACGTTTCAAAAATCATAAGCAGATTGAAACAACAACACTTGAAAACAAGCCAACTGGAAATGATTGGCGTGAAGCACCAGAAGATTTTGATTGGCAAAAAAGCTATTGTTTAACTGAAGGAGAGAAAATTGTTGAAAGGAATAAGGAAGATATTCAGTTGGAGTTACTCGAAAATGCAAAACTTTCTGTACTTTCTAATCTTCGTGCTCATTATGATAACTATACTCACCAATACACAGGAGTATCTCATCAAAAGTCTAAATCGTATCAAATACAAGAAAAAGCCGCAAAAAGCATTCTAGCATCACCAGAATCTATAGATGAAAAAGATGCAGAAATTATAGAGCCTTTAGCAAAAGTCCGTGGTATTACAGTTATTGAAATGGCAAGAATAATTGAGGAAAAAGTGAAAAAAGCAGTAAAAGCAATAATTAAATGTGAAGAGTTGGAAGACATTACCAAGAAGAAAATTGAAGAAGCTAAAAGTGAAGTAGAGCTACAGACTTTGCTCAATGATTTTAAACAAAAAATGCAAGAAAGTTAAAAAGAAAAAATGCCAGAAGAATTTTTACACGGAGTAAATGTTATTGAGGTAACCTCAGGGACAAGATCAGTACGTACAGCTAAATCATCAGTGATAGGTGTAATTGGTACTGCATCTGAAGCCGATGAGCAAAAGTTTCCACTGAATAAACCAGTGTTAATTGCAGGAAGCTTAAAGGAAGCAGCAAAGCTTGGAAAGAGTGGCAGTTTACCTTCTGCAATAAATGGAATATTTTCCCAAATTGGTGCAACAGTAGTAGTTATTCGAGTTGAAGAAAGTGAGAACAGCGATCCAAAATTAAAAAAAGAAGAAACGCTGAGAAATGTAATTGGAGGAGTTGATAAAGAAACCGGGGAATATCAGGGAATTGAGGCATTTCTCAGCAGTGAAAGTATAGTTCATGTTGCTCCAAGAATATTAATTGCACCTCAGTTTACTCACCAACTACCAGAAGATGGCAAAAATCCAGTAGTTTCAGCATTAATTCCTATAGTAGAAAAGCTGAGAAGCATAATAGTAGCAGATGGACCAAATACCAATGATGAAGAAGCAATCAAGTGGAGAAAAAGTGTAGGCAGCTCAAGAGTTTACGTGGTTGACCCATGGATTAAGGTATTTATTGAAGGAAAAGAAGAAATCTTGCCATCAAGCCCATTTGTAGCTGGTTTAATAGCGAAAGTAGATAGCGAACAAGGATTCTGGCATTCACCTTCAAATAAAGAGATAAATGGTATTGTTGGAACAAGCAGGCCTATTGATTTTACGCTTGGTGATACAAATTGTAGAGCAAATCACTTGAATGAAAATGAAGTAACAACAATAATTCATCAAAATGGCTACAGGCTTTGGGGAAATAGAACATGTTCAAATGATTCGAAATGGGCTTTTCTGTCAGTGAGGCGTACTGCAGATTTAATCAATGATAGTTTACTTCGAGCTCATCTATGGGCAGTTGATCGCAATATTACCAAAACTTATATAGATGATGTGATTGAGGGGGTGAATTCTTATTTGGCTAATTTAAAAGCGCAAGGAGCAATTATCAGCGGAAAATGTTATGCAACCCCAGAACTCAATACACCAACAAATATTGCAAGTGGAAAAGTATATTTTGATTTTGAGTTTACACCGCCATATCCAGCAGAACAGATTACTTTCAGGTCACATCTTGTGAGTGGTACAATATTATAAAAATGGGAGAAAGAGATGTTACCGAAGATTTTAAAGAATTTTAATGTATTCGTAGATGGTCGGGGTTATGCAGGAAAAATTGATGAGATAACCTTGCCGAAGCTCACCATTAAAACTGAGGAATATAGAGCTGGTGGTATGGATATTCCAGTAAATATAGATATGGGGATGGGGATGGAGAAACTTGAAGCAGATTTCACTTTTTCTGAATACGATACAGAGCTCTTTCGGCTATTTGGGTTGATAAATGGAAATTCGGTATCTTTGACGCTAAGAGGAGGATTACAAGGCAGCGGAAACAATGATATTGAAGGAGTAATTATCAACCTTAGGGGAATATTTAAAGAGTTTGATTTTGGTGGCTGGAAACCGGCTGAAAAAGCAACGCTAAAGTGTACTGTAGCTGCCCATTACTACAAACTTACCATAGGTGGTAATGAATTAATAGAAATCGATGCTGAAAATATGATTAGAAAGATAAATGGTGTTGATCAAATGGCCTTGCTGCAAACGGTTTTAGGCATATGAAAAGATTTCGAAATTTTATTTTAAGGAGGCAATAATGCACACTATAACACTAAACAACCCAATTACAGTTGATGGAATTTCTGTCTCAGAACTTACTGTTAGACGTCCAAAAGTTAGAGACTATCTTGCAATTGAACGCTTAAATGGTAGTGACCTTAGTAAAGAAGTAACTTTGACTGCTAATTTGACATCAGTTGCAAAAGAAGCAATTGAAGAGTTAGATATTGCTGATTATGTGAAAATTCAAGAGGTATTAAAGGATTTTTTTTCACCGATTATCCAAAAAACTTGAGATTAGAAGTATTAATGTTCAGCTCTGTTGTAGGAGGCGGGGTTGAACAAATACTTGATATGGAGATTAATGAATTTATCTTATGGCATAAAGCAGCGAGGAAGGTACAATGTCAACATTATCTATAAAAATCGGAGCAGTTTTAGATGGCAGTTTTAATACTGTAATAAAGGGAAGTAGTAGTCAACTCTCTAATCTTGGTGAGAATATAAGAAAGCTTGATTCATCTTTCAAGTCAGTATCAAAGTTTAAACAGTTAGGTCATGATGTTTTGACCAGCAGGAGGTCGTGGAAGGGCTTTGAAGATCAAGTAAAATCTTTAGCTAAACAAATGAAAGCGGTGGAGAAACCAAGCAAAACTTTAAAAGCAGAGTTTGACAAGGCCAAAACCTCCGCAACAAAAGCAAAAGAAGCATATTTGAAAAAGAGAGATGCTTTACATTCATTTAATGAAGAAGTAAGAAAAAGTGGAAGAAATATTAAGTCATTAGTAAGTGACCAATATAAACTTGGCTCGTCCATTGAAGCGCTGAAAGGCAAGTATGGTAAGCTTGGGTCTGCAATACGTAGTCGCCAAAGTTTTTTAGCAAGTAAGGCACATTTTAAGTCACAAATAATAGAAACAATTGGGCTTGGATTAACGCTTGCAGCTCCAGTTAAAGTTGCAATTGATTTTGAATCGGCTATGGCTGATGTAAAAAAAGTTGTCAATTTCAATAATGAAGCAAAGGAAGCTGATAAATTTGCCAAGAAGTTAAAAGAGATGTCACGTACTATACCATTATCGGCCGCAGAATTAGCACAAATAGCTGCAAGCGGTGGACAGCTTGGTATCAAGAAAGAAGATCTTTTTAAGTTTACAGAAACAGTGGCAAAAATGTCTACAGCATTTGATATGTCCGCAGAGCAAGCAGGTGATTCCATAGCTAAACTCTCTAACATTTACGGAATTGATGTTAGTGAAATGGAGCATGTTGGTAATGTAATCAACCACTTATCAGATAACACTGCTGCTAAAGCAAAAGACATGATTGAAGCTCTAGCAATAGTTGGTGGTACTGCAAAGCAGTTTGGATTAAAGTTTGAACAAACAGGCAGTTTAGTAAATGCTTTCATTAGTTTAGGCAAACAACCAGCAAAAGCAGGAACTGCCATAAATGCTTTACTTTCTAAGCTGCAAACTGCTGAAGGTCAAGGAAAAGAGTTTAAGGCAGCACTAGAAGAAATGGGTATAACCACAGAAGAAATGGTACAAAGGATCAGTGAAAATGGGGAAGAAGCACTACTTCACTTTTTCCAAACTCTAAAGAAAATGGACAACCAGGAACGCTCTACAACCCTGATGAAACTTTTCGGTCAAGAATATCAAGATGACATTGCATTATTAGCTGGAAGTTTCAGTAAGTACAAGGATGCAATAAAGTTACTGGCTGAAACAGAAGAGTATAAAAGATCTCTGCAGAAAGAATTCAAAAATCGTGCAGACACCACAGCTAATAAATTACAATTACTTAAAAATGCAATAGTTGAAGCTGGCATGAATCTAGGGTCAGTAATGTTACCTACCTTGAATTATGTAGCTGGAAGTGTGAAAACAATAACAGAGCATATAGCTTCTTTTGCAGAAAAACATCCAACTTTAACTACGGCAATCATGAGTACTTTAGCAGCTTTGATAAGTTTAAAAGTCTTAGTAGTGGGAGTAGGCTATGGAATTACTTTATTAGGAAGTACAATTTTTGGTCTTAAAGCAACGATACTGGCAACATTTTCATTTTTATCAGCTACAGTTTTTCCTGCAGTAATAACAGGGCTAAGAGCAATATCACTAGCTGTAATAACTAACCCTATAGGACTTTTAATTGCTGGACTTGTCACTGGTGCGGCTTTTGTTATCACTAATTGGCAAAAGGTGAAAGACTTTTTCTCTAGCTTTTGGAAATTGATAATAAAACCCATAGAAGAAGCTTTTTCATGGATAGGGGAAAGTGTATTTGGAAAAGTATTAGGGAATAGCCCACTGAAAGAGTTTGAAAAAAGAAAAACTGAAGTAAAAGCAGTACATAGTCCCCTAAAGAGTAATATTCTCAACAGTGGAAATCCTTTGCTAATACCAATTCTCATTGTTGGTCATTCAAATAGGATACATAGCAGAGTTGTTTAATTGTGGAGTAGGTAAGAGAAGTAATAAATTTACACAAAGCACTCTCAAGCAAAGCAATAGTATCGTATATTTTATTGCGCAAAATGTTCTGTTTTACATACAACCAAAGCCTCTCAACTGGATTGAGTTCAGGTGAGTATGGTGGTAGGTATATAATCTCAATATTTTTAGGTACCTTTAAACTTTTCGACTTATGCCAACTAGCACAATCCATAACAAGAAAGGCTTCTCGTGGTCCCAAATATTGAGACATTTGCTCAAGAAATATATTCATACAATCAGTGTTGACATTCGGTGCAAACAAGCTAGAATTCTCCCCATTTCTAGGATTAACTGCACTGTAGAGATAAAAATTTTCCCTACCTAATTTTACCTTAACTTTTGTTCTGACGCCTTTTTTAAACCATCCATGCCCGGTCTTTGAATGTGTGCCAAACCGCGATTCATCGAAGAAAAACAGCTCTTTTTCAGGATACTTGCCAATAACTTCGTTGAGATTTTTTTTTGAATTCCTCTTATTTTCTTTTATCTTGTACATTGTGTACTGGTCTTGGTGTAATATAAGAGAATTTCATCTTTTGCATATAGCGGTGTACTGTAGATTTGCTAATATTTAAGCCGAACTTTTCCTGGATTCTTATTCTCATTTCTTTAATGGTAATATTAGGATTTTCTCCTACCCATGCTTCAACTTGCTGTAGTTGAGCCTGATTTAATTTAGTTTTTCTACGCCGTTGTGGAGGAGCAAACAATTTTTCTTCTCTGCCTAATTTCAAGAGTTTTATCCACGAAGTTAGTGCGCTTCTTGAAATGCAATATATTTTTGCTGCAGCCGTTATACTATGCTTTTTTGCTGCAATTACAGCATTTAGTTTTTTTGCAACATATGCATTGTTCCTTACTTTCTTCAGCATTTTTTTTGCTGATTTTACTACTTCTTCATCCAATAATTTTGATCTTAGTGCCATTTATACCTCGACTATTTCACTTATTTCATTATGGCTTGTCTTCTATTATTGTCTATCTGTTTGCCGTGTAATGGGAATTGGTATTAGCAGTCCAAGCAGAGTAGATATAACAGTTGGTGGTCAAAAGCTGAAAAGAGGAATAAAGCTCTGGCCAGTAGGAGTATCAACATTAAAGTCAGAGCTTTTTCAATTACTTAATATTTTAAAAAACGGGGAAAAAGAAAAAGTGCCAGCAGGATATTGTCATTTTCCAGAGTATGCACCTGAATATTTTAAGCAGTTAACGGCAGAGCAATTAGTCAGCAAGGTAGTAAAAGGATACACCAAACAAGAGTGGCAAAAGGTAAGAGAAAGAAATGAAGTACTAGATTGCCGGATTTATGCGAGAGCAGCATCGATAGCACTGGGAATAGATAGATGGCCAGAGAGTAAATGGAATAGTTTAAGTGAAAAACCAGAAAGTAAAAAATCAAAGAAAATAGTCAAAAGCAAATGGATCAGCGAGTAGTAAATGTATAACGAAGAATATTTAATTCAAGTCGAAGAAGCGATAAAGAAACTGCAAAATGGAGAGCGAGTGGTATCAATTGCTTATGGTGACCATGTGGTGAGATATGCTGAAGTTCAGATAAATGACCTGCTAAGCTTAAGACAACGTATTAAGGCTGAACTGAAAGTTGCAGGTGTGAAGCCAAAGAGGAAAATTGTTTTTTCAACGAGTAAGGGGATCATATAATATCGTTGAAAGGAACCATATGACAAAAATTATAGCAAAAGAATATACAGAATTTTTAGAGCAGCTCAAAGAACAGATTGCTACTAGTCGTTATAAAGCAGCAAGAACAGTAAATAAAGAGCTACTACTACTTTATCATTATATTGGAACACAGATTCTAGAAAAACAAAAGAGCCAAGATTGGGGATCCAAAGTAATTGAGCAGTTAAGTAGAGATTTAAAGGCTGAGTTTCCAGAAATGAAAGGTTTTAGCACAAGGAATCTAAAATATATGAGGCAGTTTGCAGGGGAATATCAAGATATTGAATTTGTGCAACAACTTGTTGCCCAATTGCCATGGGGACATAATGTATTTCTGATGGACTTAGTTCGAGACAAAGAAACGAGGCTATTCTACATAAAAGAAGCTATAGAACATGGCTGGTCAAGAAACATTATGGTAATGCAGATTGAACTTGGGTTACATAAACGTCAGGGAAAAGCTATCACTAATTTTAAAGAGAAGTTACCTTCACCTCAATCAGATTTAGCGCATTATACATTAAAAGATCCATATATTTTTGATTTTTTGAGTATAGGAGACGATGCTCACGAAAGAGAAGTAGAAAAAGGACTTGTAGGCCATGTAGAGAAGTTTTTGCTTGAGCTAGGGGAAGGATTTGCGTTTGTTGGTAGACAATTTCATTTAGATGTTGGCGATGACGATTTCTACATAGATTTATTGTTTTACCACTTGAAGCTACGTTGTTTTGTGGTGATTGAATTAAAAGATAAAAAATTTAAACCTGAATATGCAGGAAAAATGAATTTTTATCTTTCAGCAGTTGATGATTTACTGAAGCATGAGACAGATCAACCATCTATAGGATTAATTTTATGTAAATCTAAAAATGATGTACTAGCAAAATACACGCTAAAGGATATGACCAAACCGATAGGCCTTGCTGAATATCGAATAACTGAAAACCTACCAGAAGAGATAAAAACAGCGCTACCAACAATAGAAGAGCTAGAGGCTGAATTATTGAAAATTTCAGATAAGGAAAAGTAATGCTATTAAAATCGTTCAAACAACTATTTAGTAAGCCAAAAATAAAAAATTCTGCATGGGATGCATCAGGCTCAGGAAAAAGAGTAATGTATTGGCAAGGAGAAACAGGAAGCATAAATAATTTGCTTTCTCAAAGCCTTGAGCACTTGCGTAGCCGCTCTCGTGATATGGTAAGAAAAAATCCATATGCGGCAAATATCATTGATACAATAGTAAGTAACTCTATTGGAACAGGAATAAAACCACAATCAAAAGCAAGGAATGCAGAATTTCGAAAGAAGATGCAAGAATTATGGCTAAGATGGACAGATGAAGCAGACAGTAGCGGAGTAAGTGATTTTTATGGATTACAAGCTCTGGTATGTAGGAGCATGATAGAAGGAGGGGAATGCTTTGTGAGACTCCGAACAAGAAAACGAGAAGATGGTCTTTGTGTACCATTACAATTGCAAGTACTTGAGTCTGAACATTTAGACAATAAAACAAATCAAACTTTAGGAAATGGTAATGTAATAAGAAACGGGATTGAGTTTAACAGGCTTGGGCAAAGAGAAGCATACTACCTATTTAAAGAACACCCTGGTGAAAGTACGTTTGGAGAGTCAGTGAGAGTACCAGCAAACGATGTTTTACATATTTATAAACCACTAAGACCTGGGCAGATAAGAGGAGAACCATGGCTTTCTAATATACTGCTAAAGCTTTATGAGCTTGATCAATACGACGATGCAGAATTAGTGAGAAAAAAGACAGCAGCGATGTTTGCAGGGTTTATTACGAGACTCGATCCAGAAGCAAATATCATGGGAGAAGGTGAAAGTAATGAGCAAGGAGTAGCACTATCAGGTTTAGAGCCAGGAACAATGCAGCTTTTAGACCCAGGAGAAGACATAAAATTTTCAGAGCCGTCTGATGTTGGGGGAAGTTATGAAGCATTTATGAGACAGCAACTGAGGGCAATAGCAATAGGCACAGGGATAACATATGAGCAACTAACAGGAGATTTAACAGGCGTTAATTATTCATCCATTCGAGCGGGATTAATAGAGTTTCGTCGTCGATGCGCTATGCTGCAACACAACATTATAGTATTTCAGTTTTGCAGGCCAGTATGGAGTAGATGGCTAGAGTTAGCAGTACTTTGTGGAGAACTGAGTATAGATGAAAAAGTAGTGAAAGAAGAAGTAAAATGGATACCACAGGGATTTGATTGGGTGGATCCACTGAAAGATCAGCAAGCACAGCAAATGGCAGTAAGGAATGGCTTCAAAAGTCGAGCAGAAGTAGTATCAGAAATGGGTTACGATGTAGAAGAAATTGACCAAGAAATAGCAGAAGATCAAAAGCGTGCTAATTCTTTTGGACTTTGTTTCGATTCTGACGTTAACCATAAAGTAGAATAAGGAAAGGAAGGTGATGTGGATAAATAAGCCAATAATGGTAGAGAGAAGAAGCTTTGAACTACTATCATTATATAACAGCAAACAACCTATCTTTAAGAACTCAAAGTATTTTCATATAAACCCAAAAGGAATAGCAATAATACGTATTTATGGAGTTTTGACTAAAAAAACAGAAGCTTTTGATCATATTTTAGACATGACTTCGTATGAAAATATTCATGAAGAGATAGAGAGTGCTTTAGAAGATAAAAGCATAGAGACAATTATACTGGAAATAGATAGCCCAGGAGGAGAAGTAAACGGTATTTTCGACTTGGCTGATTTTATCTATAGTGCAAGAGGAAAAAAGAGGATAATAGCGATAGCAAATGATGATGCATACTCTGCTGCATATGCTATAGTTTCAAGCGCTGAAAAGGTATTTTTGAGTAGAACTTCAGGAGTAGGAAGTATAGGAGTAATAGCAAGTCATATAGATCAAAGTGGATTTGATGAAAAATGTGGAATAAAATATACCACAGTATTTGCAGGAAGTAGAAAAAATGATTTAAATCCGCATGAGCCAGTGACGTCTGAAAGTCTGGAAAGCTTACAAAAAGAAGTAGACCGACTATATGAAATGTTTGTGCAGCTAATAGCAAGGAACAGAGGTCTTTCAATTGAAAAGATTCGATCAACAGAGGCAGGGCTATATTTTGGGGAGAAAGCAGTAGAAATAGGCCTTGCAGATCGAGTTACAACATTTTTTGAATTTATCAATAATCATAAAAGTAGGAGTGTTATACCAATTCCCATTACACGGCAAACAGATAGACAATAATAGAAGACAAGCCATAATGAAATAAGTGAAATAGTCGAGGTATAAATGGCACTAAGATCAAAATTATTGGATGAAGAAGTAGTAAAATCAGCAAAAAAAATGCTGAAGAAAGTAAGGAACAATGCATATGTTGCAAAAAAACTAAATGCTGTAATTGCAGCAAAAAAGCATAGTATAACGGCTGTAGCAAAAATATATTGCATTTCAAGAAGCGCACTAACTTCGTGGATAAAACTCTTGAAATTAGGCAGAGAAGAAAAATTGTTTGCTCCTCCACAACGGCGTAGAAAAACTAAATTAAATCAGGCTCAACTACAGCAAGTTGAAGCATGGGTAGGAGAAAATCCTAATATTACCATTAAAGAAATGAGAATAAGAATCCAGGAAAAGTTCGGCTTAAATATTAGCAAATCTACAGTACACCGCTATATGCAAAAGATGAAATTCTCTTATATTACACCAAGACCAGTACACAATGTACAAGATAAAAGAAAATAAGAGGAATTCAAAAAAAAATCTCAACGAAGTTATTGGCAAGTATCCTGAAAAAGAGCTGTTTTTCTTCGATGAATCGCGGTTTGGCACACATTCAAAGACCGGGCATGGATGGTTTAAAAAAGGCGTCAGAACAAAAGTTAAGGTAAAATTAGGTAGGGAAAATTTTTATCTCTACAGTGCAGTTAATCCTAGAAATGGGGAGAATTCTAGCTTGTTTGCACCGAATGTCAACACTGATTGTATGAATATATTTCTTGAGCAAATGTCTCAATATTTGGGACCACGAGAAGCCTTTCTTGTTATGGATTGTGCTAGTTGGCATAAGTCGAAAAGTTTAAAGGTACCTAAAAATATTGAGATTATATACCTACCACCATACTCACCTGAACTCAATCCAGTTGAGAGGCTTTGGTTGTATGTAAAACAGAACATTTTGCGCAATAAAATATACGATACTATTGCTTTGCTTGAGAGTGCTTTGTGTAAATTTATTACTTCTCTTACCTACTCCACAATTAAACAACTCTGCTATGTATCCTATTTGAATGACCAACAATGAGAATTGGTATTAGTATGACAACTAATGAGTTAACTGAGGAGAACTGTCGTAGAGAAATTTTAGAGATAATAAGATTATGTAATATATCAAAGATGCCAGAAAAGATAGAAGAATTTATTAAGGAAAGCGTAAGTGTTGAGCAAGCCAGGGAAGTTTTAATGGAGTTACTTGCAGAGAGAACGAAGAAGACAGAGATACTGAGTGCAATACCACAGAATTCAGGAGAAGAGTTGATGATGCAGGTAGCGAAAAGTCGGTGTATTTAATTTTATAACCGCCGTATATAGCATTGATAAAAGCGGCGGTAAGCAATTAAGGAGAAAAATTTATGAGTTGTATAACTGAGCAAAATAATCTAGGTGACATATTAAAGTATGAGGCATCAAGTCTATATTCAAGAGAGCAAATAACAGTAGCTAAAGGTCAAAATATCAAACTTGGTGCAGTAGTTGCTAAAAAAACTGAAGATGGTTTTATTAGGGTCTTAAATCCAACAGCAACCGATGGCACACAAACCGCAATAGGAGTAATTTTAAATGATGTAAACAGCAAAGATTCAGACATAAAAGCAGTAATAATTACTCGAATAGCTTTACTTGCTGATAACGCTGTTGTATGGCCAGCAAATATAACTGAAGAGCAAAAAATAGCAGCAATAAAACAACTAGAAACACGTGGAATTATCATTCGCAAAACAGTCTAATTTAAGGAGAAATTCAATGCAAAATCCATTTACAAATACAGCATTTAGTATGACGGCACTAACAAATGCGATGAATATATTGCCGGTAAATTATGGACGAGTTGAAAATTTAAATTTGTTTCCAAGTAGGTCAGTAAGATTTAGACATATTACCATAGAAGAACACAATGGAGTATTGAGTTTACTGCCAACACAAGTTCCAGGAGCACCAGCAACAGTAGGAAAACGAGGAAAACGGAAAATAAGAACGTTTACCATTCCACATATTCCTCATGATGATGTAGTGCTGCCAGAGGAAGTACAGGGGATAAGAGCATTTGGGTCAGAAAGTGAACTTAAAGCGCTGGCAGATGTAATAACTGATCATTTGCAGCTAATGAGAAATAAACATGCAATAACGTTGGAGCATTTGCGAATGGGAGCGCTGAAAGGAATAATTTTAGATGCTGATGGGTCAGAGTTATTAAACCTTTACAACGAATTTGAAATTACACCGAAAGTAGTAAATTTTGCCCTTGGAACAGCGACAACTGATGTAAAGCGTAAGTGTCTGGAAGTATTGCGGCATATAGAAGATAATCTAAGTGGTGAATATATGACAGGAGTTCATGCCTTGGTAAGCCCTGAGTTTTTTGATGCATTAACTTCGCATAGTAAAGTGAAAGAAGCATATGAAAGATGGCAAGAAGGAGCAGCACTTCGAAATGATATGAGGTCAGGATTTACGTTTTGTGGAATAACATTTGAGGAATATAGAGGACAAGCAACAGATCCTGAAGGAACCGTGAGAAGATTTATTGAGAAAGATACGGGGCACTGTTTTCCAGTAGGAACAGCAAGCACATTTACAACATATTTTGCACCAGCAGATTTTAATGAAACAGTAAACACTCTTGGACAGCCACTATACGCAAAACAAGAGCCAAGGAGGTTTGATAGAGGGACCGATTTACATACACAGTCAAATCCATTACCAATGTGCCACAGACCAGGAATACTAGCAAAAATTGTTGCAGCATAACAATACTGGTAGAGTAACTACAAGGTGGTGAGGCACAGAACGACTCTACCGGTATGCGCTTTTTTAGCATGTAAAGGTTAGTATATCAAAAAGAAATATGCAAGAGAATATTAAGCAATTATTGGAGGATTGTTTTAAGCATCTAGGAGTGGAAGCCATATATTGTAATCGAAATAAGGAGGGTATTCGCAGAATAAAAGTGCTAATTAAACGTCCTGAGACTACTTACTCTCTAGGTGCAGATGGAGCATTAACTCAGCAAATTGCTTCTATAGAAATACGTGATCAGATACCGTCTTGCCAGTCAATAAAAAAATTACTCAAGCTGTATCATAAAATCAAAAAATGCTTCCAACGCCCTGGGCTATTAATCAAAGTTACTGCAGCATGAGTGTGAGGCAGCTATTTGCAGACTGTTTTCTACACCTTGGGCAAAAAGTATTATACCAATCTAAGAATAAAGAGCAATCGTATTTCGTGCGTGTGCTGAAAACACAGCCGGATAAGCTTCATGAAGTTGGTGATGGAAAATTTATCGGAGAAATGCTTTTTCTTGAGGTGAGTGTTTTTGATGTATTACAACCAATGGTAGGAGATATTTTTGTTATTAATGATCGTAAATATAAAGTACATTCCCCGCCACTTCGGGATAATTCTGGAATAGTGTGGAATATAGAATGCACAGTGTTCGGAAAAAAAGATGTTCAAGGTTGAAGTTAGCAATAGTATTGATAAAATTATTCAAAAAATACTTCCAATCCTGTATAGCAGTATACAGATTATAGTTAGTGGATATGTTGATAAGTAAATTTCTACTGTCTTATTTGTATAGAACTAATTTACTTATCAACATATCCACTAACCAACAACATTCAATAAATTTGTGTAAAATACTATTTTACATAAGAATCTGATTGGAGCATTTTTTGATTTTAAAGCACTAAACCTTCAGCCAATTTCCTAGCTCTATAGTTTTTGATATGATCTGGATCAAAAGCCTTTCTTGAACTTAAAACACCGAAAATTATATGAAGTAACTTACGCATAGCAGCTCCAACAATAGCCATATTATGCTTACCTTTCTCCTTTAATCTCTGGCAGAAAGTTATAACAATTGGGTTGTAATTCTTAGCTGTTATAGCAGGAAAAAAAAGAGCCTTACATAATGTTCGAGAACCTGATTTACTTAATCTGGGTTTGGCATGCACAGATGAACCTGACGTTACATTTCGTGGTATAGTTCCAGCATATGCTGCCAATTGCCTGGCATTGATAAAAGCCTTTATATCAGGAACTTCAGCTAAAATAGCTATTGCTGATTCTTCTCCTATGCCTGGAATAGTTAATAGGAGTTGAAAATCTTTCAGCAATTCTTTGTGTTGTTTTAGTAGTTCACGTATGGAGTTTTTTATTATTTCTATTGATTGTTCTATGTTCATTGCAAGATTTTCCCAAACATTTACAACTTCTTCAGGCAGTCTCTCTTTCTTTTCTAAATGATTGTTTACTAATGTTAGCTCATCCTTTAACGCATTTGAGCAACGATAAAGATGTTTTAATTTTTTCTTTTCAGAAGAAGGTGGTGTCCAGCGAGTTGGTTCCTGTCTTTGACAATAATCTGCAATAATCTCCGCATCAGTCTGGTCATTCTTTTGTCGTGCAAGCTTACTTTTTGCATAAAACCTTATGCAAGCTGGGTTTACAACACTAACAAAATGTCCAGCGTTGTGGAGGAATTCAGCTAAAGCTTCACTATAACAACCAGTAGCTTCCATGCAGGCTTTTACTTCTTCTACGTTATGTTTTTGTAGAAAGTTCATCATGCCTTGAAACCCAGTATCATCGTTTTTAAATTTCCTTTTTTTAGTTTCACGTTTTCCTTTTTTGCTTATGAATGAGAGAAAAACATCAAAGTGTTCTTTTGAAACATCGATACCTAAAAAGTTGTTGATCATATATAACCCCATACGTTACTATTTAAAATGAAAAGTAAGGCTAACCTTGTGAATACAGAATTAGAACCATTTAGGTCTTTCTAAGATACCGTCCAGCCTATACTTTTGAGGAAGGAGCTCTTGTCTGAGCAACAGATTTAATATCTAAGGACGTTACCAAAGTTCTTCCCTCCTCCATCTAATGCTTAAGCTTAAAACATTAGATGCTTTTTTCAAGATACAAGGACGTTACTTCCTTTAGCACAGGTGATTATATCAAGATTGAAAAAAGGTTCTACAAGATTTTTGAACCACCGTTAAAAGATTCTTCAGGTAAAATATGGAAAATTGAGGCAATAGAAAGTGTTTGATATAAAAACTAATAACAATATTAATGAAATAATCTCCAATATTGAAAGAAAAGAGCAGAAAATAAGACTGGCAGCTATAAAAGCGCTGAACAAAACAGCAATATGGCTAAAATCACAAGCAGCTAAGGAAATCAGTGAGGAAAAGAGAATAAAATTAAGTTTGATAAGAAAGAGATTAAGAATTTTTAAGGTGAAAACTAGCAGATTAGAAGTGTTAATTAGAGCAAATCTCTATGACATTAGAGCATCGACAATTGGCAAAATACAAAAAATAAGAAGAGGATCGAAAGCAGGAAAGCATGAGTTTATAGGAGGATTTGCAGCAGTTATGCCAAAAGGAAATAGCGGTATTTTTAAACGTGAAGGAAGAGCAGCATTGCCAATAAAGGAAGTTAAGTTGCCATTGAAACCAGAAGCATCAAAAGTAATAAGAGATCTTGTTAATTATGAGATTGAGAAAGTCTTTACAAAATTTTTTGAACGTGATATTGCAGAAAGTGTATGAATTTCAAAGATTTGCATAACGCAATCTGCACTATGCTGAAGAGAGAAATACCAGCAATTCAAACTTGTGAAATTTATCCATCAATAAGAAAAGAATTATTAGCGCCAGCCTTATTTGTAGAGCTTGTGAGTTTAGAATCGGGAAAAGATCCTGGAACAGAAGAATTAGCGCTGAAAGCAAGATTTGAAGCACGAATAGTAATTGATAGCACGGTAGAAAATGCACCTATTCTTGTCAGAACATTAGCTGCTGAGGTTGCGAGAGTAGTAAATAAAAATACTTGGAACGTGAAAAATGTTTCGCCAGGAGAATTTATCTCTGCGGAAATTGACGGATTTAGACCCGAATTAGATGCATATTTGGTGTGGATGGTTGATTGGAGTCATCAGCTTCATTTAGGTAAATCAGTATGGGAAGAGGGGAAAATTAAGCCACATAAAATAGCAGTGGGAGAAATGCATGTTGGAAAATAATTTTGCCATTGCAGAGTTACAGAGAAAAGTAGCGAATATCATTCGTATAGGAGTTGTAAAAGAAGTAGATTATGAAAAAGCAAAAGTAAGAGTGAAAATAGGAGAATTTTTAACAGATTATTTACCGTGGATAACGAGTAAAGCAGGAAAAGATAGAGATTGGTCTCCGCCAGATATCGATGAACAGGTATTAGTATTGTCACCATTGGGAGAGTTATCATTAGGAATAGTACTACCAGGAATATATCAGGAAAAGTACCCTGCACTAGAAAATAAAAAAGAAATAAATAGTGTGAAGTTTCAAGATGGAACAAAGTTTACATATGATAAAGAGAAGCATCATTTAGAGATTGAAGTAGTAGACAAAATAACACTGAAAGCTGGGGGATCGAGAATAGAAATGACAAAAAGTGGAATAAAATTGAAGGCAGATAAAATAAACCTTAATTAAATGAATAAATCGGTTGTGCGAGTAGGAGATTATTGTGTAGAAGTAACACCGCATTTTTGCATTAGTGGGAGTAACAATGTTTTTGTAAATGGTAAGCCAATTTGCCGAAAAGGAGATAATTTTACAGAAAGTAGAGTATTAACTGAAGGATCAAAAACAGTGTTTGCAAATGGCTATAGTATAGGAAGAGTAGGAGATATAGTTTCATGTGGGTTTAAAGTAATAAAAGGCAGTGAAGACGTGTTTGCAGACTAAAAATGAAAGGAATGGATACTAAAACAGGAAAAGCGTTAGAAGGAATAGAGCACTTAAAGCAATCAATAATTGATATACTGACCACTCCTGTTAACAGTAGGATCATGAGAAGGGATTATGGGTCGAGATTATTTGAGTTAGTGGATAAGCCAATAAATAGAGATTTAACACTTGAGATATATGCAGCAACTGCAGAAGCTTTGGAAAAATGGGAAAAGAGGTTTAAGTTAGAAAAAGTAAAAGTTGAAGGAGTAAAAGAAGGGAGAGTAACATTGAATTTAGAAGGTGTCTATCTTTCAGAAGGTAAGTTCATAAATATTAATGGAGTAGTTGTTTAAAAATGCAGCAGCCAAATATTATCGAACCACTGAACTTTGAAGAGATTTTTTCTCGGATGAAGGAAGAGTTAGTGAAGCGTGATGCAAGCTTTACAGGATTGGTGGAAAGTGATCCAGCAATGAAGATATTAGAAGTAGCAGCATGGAGAGAACTTTTGCTCAGACAAAGGATAAACGAAGCAGTAAAGAGTAATTTACTTAAATTTGCAACGGAAGAAGATCTTGATAATTTGGCTGAATTTTATGGAGTAGAGAGGCAGAAAGAAGAAGATGACGAACGATTTAGAAAGAGGGTAAAAGCAAAAATAGCAGGTTGGTCAACAGGAGGAAGCAAGGAACATTATAGGTATTATGCACTTTCAGCAGATAGTAGAGTAAAAGATGCACTAGTAGAATCACCTATACCAGGGAAAGTACAAATTTCAATCTTATCAACACAATTATCCACAACTGGCATAGTGTCAGAAGAACTACTTGAAATTGTAAAAAAGCAGGTTACTAGAGATGATATAAGGGTTTTAACAGATACGATAACAGTAATTGGTTGCAATATTACGGAAATAGATATTCACAGCAGAATGAGCATAAATTCTGTAATATCAAAGGAGGAAATTAAGGAACAGTTCATTAAGAAGTTTGAAGCAAGTAGAAGGCTGGGATGGAGTGTTACAAGATCATGGATAATAGCAAATTTATTTGTAGATGGTGTAGAAAACGTAGAATTAATAGAACCAAAAGAGGATGTTGTGGTACTGGGGAATGAGTGTGCGGTGCTTAGCTACGTCAAGTTAGATAGGATTTAAAACGTATTTTTTGCTTTGTGCCAGTGAGAGGATTACGTGCAATAAGTGGTTTAAGGTTTACTGGATAAAAATGACCAATGTTATGCAGACGAAAAGATTCTCCTTCCCCTAGCTGTTGCAACTTATTTTTTAAGGTATTAACAATATAGTCAAATATCAAAGAAAGTATTTTTAATACCGAGAATATCTTTGTTTTTTATCAGTTCTGCAATGATCTCTTGCTTACTCATATGTTAACTAAATAAAAGAAAGTTAAAGCAACTTGAAAGAAAAGACAAATGAAAAGTTTATTACCGCCAAATGCAACAAAGCAAGAAAAAGCGCTGGTTAATGCAATAGATTATAAAGTAGATCCTGGTTGTATAAGAGGGTTTAAATTTAACCTAAAAGAAGAAGTATTGCCGTGGTTGGTTGAAGAATACGGGTTAGAAGAAATTCTACACTGGGTAAAAGATAAAAGAAAGGCGATAAAAGAAGGAATAAAATTTCAAAGACTGAGAGGAACTCCAGCATCACTAAAAATAGCATTAAAATGGGCAAATATAGAAGATATTACAATTATTGAAGAGCCACCCGGTAAACACTTTTTTGAGTTGCAAGTAGGGATAAAAGAGGTACCAAATGACTTCTTCGTAGATGCAGTAGTAGAGCTGGCAAAACTATCACTGCCTGTAAGATCCAGATTGATGAGGATTTTTAACGATTATTATAATGCGCAGAGATTTATATTGGATGAGAGTTTATTTGGAGATCTTCTTTCTGATTATTCAGGGGTAAAAATAGAAAAAGATGGACCAGTGTTATCATTTGGAAGAGTAAATTTTTTCAGGTCTAGTGGTCCAGTTATTAGGATTATAGAAAACTATCTACGCGATCATTATGAACGAGCTTTAAGCAATGATATATATCGCCTAGATGTAGCAATCCTTGGAGAAACCGAGCCTCACACAAGGGATTATAAAGGCATCTATGAAAGAGATCATTTGTGGTACAACTTAAAGGCACTATATCCATTACCGCAGAGTTTATTACCATCGATTAAATTTGCAAAAGCGCAGATAGTATTATCAGACAACAGTTGGAGCTTAGGAGAAATAAACGCATGTTTTCCAGTAAGTAGTGTAGAGGAAAGAGGAAATAAATTTGTATTGGGAAGCGATAAACTTTCAGGGCAGCATTGGAGTTCAAAACACAAGCCAATTTTAGAAAGGTTTAGCGTTACTCGCCACTACAAAGTAGAAAACTATACAGATCAGAAGATTACAAAATATGGTTTAGCAGAACACAATATTAAGTATGAAAACGATTTAGATTCAGACCAAAAAGATTCGATACATGAACCGGAAAATTACATTTTAGTGTTTTACCCGGGAGTATTGAAGTGGCACGAACATAGACATTTGAACAGAAATTGGAAAAATAGCCAAGTAATATCTATAATAAGTTAAGCACTTATGTTTAAATCCTCATATATTATATTAATAACAGGTTAAAGTGTATGAAATAAAAAGAAAAGGACTTGCTTTCTCATGCTAAAACGGACATGACTTGAATAGCAGCAGGTAAATATAAGAAATTTGTCTGGCGCTAGAAAAGCTAATTTTGTGAGGTATGAAATGAGTTTTAGCAAGAGTAAGTTTTTTAAAGAAGTATCAAGTAACGGATTTAAAGACATTAATAAAAGAAATAAAGAAGGAGAGACGATATTGCATCAAGCAGTAGAAATCTCCGATTACAAAACAGTGAGATTATTAATAAAAAAAGGGGCAGAGGTTAATGCAAGAGATAAAAATGGTTATACACCTCTGCACTGTGCAGTATTCGCAAAAAGTTTAGAAAATGTAAAAGTGCTGCTAAGGGAAGGAGCAGAAGTAAATGCCACTCAATATGTCACTGGATGTACGCCACTGCACTCTGCATGCAAAATAGGAGGAGCAGGAGTTGAAATAATAAAAGAGCTGGTAAAGGCAGGGGCTGAGGTTAATCAACTGAATAAATATGGCGCAACACCAATGTATTACATCTGGGAAAGTGAAAAGTATCATCTATGTGATAGCAAAGAGAGTGAAAAGGCGAGTAAGTTTCTGAGAGAACAAGGAGGAGTAACAAAAAGTAGAGAACTGACGTGCTATGGAATAGAGGGGCTAGTGGGAGAAATAGCAGACATGTTGAATGGAAGCTACATGCCGGAGCTAAAAATAATAGAGATAGGAGAAATAAGGAAGAGAGACAAATCGCTAATAAAGAAAGAATGTCGAAATTTAGCAAACAAAATAATGAACCAAGTGAACGAAATGATAGATGAGGTAGAAAATATAGTAGGAAGAAAGGCTTAAAAAGGGGACTTGATTTTAAAGAAAAGGTGAGGTGGATTATGTTAAAGATTGGCAAATTTAATAAATCAGCAAAAGAATTATTAGAGAACTCATTTAAAAGTATTTATGCAAGAAACGAAAAGGAAAGAACAGTTCTACATTACGCAGTAGACGCAAAAACAGTGAAGTTATTAGTCGAAAAAGGAGCGGATGTGAATGCAGCAGATGTGAAAGGATATACAGCGCTGCACCTAACGGTAACGGAGAAACGTCTAGAAATCGTGAGGGAATTGATAAAATCAGGAGCAGACGTAAATGCTGAGGAATATGGAAATAAATGCACACCGCTGCACCTTGCATGTATAATGGGAAAAGTGGAAATAGTAAAAGAGTTAGTGGAAGCAGGAGCAGAAATAGAGCAAGAAGATAAGTTCGGAATGACAGCAATGGATTATGCGAAAAATAGTAAAGAGATAATCGAGGTATTAAAGAAAGAAACAGACAGAATTGAGAAGTTATTTATAAGAGGCTGAAAACATGGAGGAAGAAACAGAAAAGAAGGTAATGAATTTAGAGAGAAAACCTTTGAGTGAGCTGAGAAAAATGTGGAAGAAGGTATATGGGGAAGAAGCGCCTAGATATTCAAAGAAATATCTGATACCGAGATTAGCTTATAGAATGCAGGAAAAAGCGTATGGAGAAATGTCAAGAAAAGGAGCAAAAAGACTAGAGTATCTGGCAGATCGGCTAGAGAAGGGAAAAAGAATAAGTAGCGATAAATTACCAGTAGAAGGGACAGAATTAATACTAGAGAGAGGGGAAGAGACGCATGCAGTAATGGTAACAGATAAGGGTTTAATCTACAGAGAAGAATTTTACACATCATTATCAGCGGTAGCCGGAAAAATAATGGGAATGAGTTACAACGGACCTTTATTATTTGGAATGCGTGATAAAAGTGGAAATTGAGGAGAGAGAATGCTAAAAGAGGTAAGGTGTGCGATATATACAAGAAAATCAAATGAAGATGGTCTCGAGCAGAAGTTTAATAGTTTAGATGCGCAACGAGTAGCATGTGAAAAGTACATCAAGAGTAAAGAAGGCTGGGTAGCATTGGCCAAAAGGTACGATGATGGAGGCTATTCAGGAAAGAATTTAGAAAGACCAGCAATAAAGGAATTATTTGCAGATGTTAAAGGAGGAGAGATAGACTGTGTAGTGGTATATACGCTCGATAGGCTCTCAAGAGAAACAAAAGATAGCATAGAGGTAACATCATTTTTTAGAAGGCATCGAGTAAATTTTGTAGCAGTAACGCAGATATTTGACAATAATACGCCAATGGGAAAATTTGTACAAACGGTATTGTCAGGAGCAGCACAACTAGAAAGAGAAATGATCGTAGAAAGGGTAAAAAATAAAATAGCAACATCAAAGGAGCAGGGATTGTGGATGGGGGGAACTTTGCCGCTTGGATATGATGTAAAAGATAAAGAATTAATAATAAATGAAAAAGAAGCAAAAATAGTAAGGCACATATTTGAAAGATATTTGGAGCTGAAGTCAATGGCAGAGTTGGCAAGGGAGCTAAATAGTCAAGGTTACAGAACAAAATCAGATATCTTTAAAAAAGCGACGGTAAGGAGAATAATAACAAATCCAATATATGTGGGAAAAATCAGACATTATGACAAACATTATGAGGGAAAGCATGAGGCAATAATAGAAGAAGAAAAATGGCAAAAAGCACAAGAATTGATAAAGAATCAACCATATAGAAAAGCAAAATATGAGGAAGCGCTACTTAGGGGAATAATTAAGTGCAAGAGCTGTAATGCAAATATGACGCTAACGTACTCAAAAAAAGAGAATAAAAGGTATCGATACTACATATGTAATAATCACTTAAGGGGAAAGAATTGTAAATCAATAAATCGAACAATAGTAGCCGGAGAAGTGGAAAAAGAAGTGATGAGGAAGACAGAGCAGCTATATGAAAATTGGAAAGAAAAGAGGGAAGAAAAATGGAAAAATTTAAGTTTTGGAAAGCAGAAAGAAGTAGTGAAAAAGTTAATAAAGGGAGTAATGGTGAGAGAGGATGGAATAGAGGTACGTTCTGAATCAGAGGAAATATTTATATCAATGAAGAAGAAGGGAAATAAATGCAAAGTAGTAGAACCTGAAGGGAAAACAAATAATGCGCTACTGAAAGCTGTGGTGAGAGCCCATTCCTGGAAACGGCAACTAGAAGAGGGAAAGTATAGAAGTGTGAAGGAGCTGAGCGTTAAAATTAATATAGGTACAAGACGTATACAACAAATTTTAAGATTAAATTATTTAGCTCCGAAGATTAAAGAAGACATAGTAAATGGGAGACAGCCAAGGGGTTTGAAGTTAGTTGATTTGAGAGAAATACCAATGCTGTGGAGTGAGCAATTGGAGAAATTCTATAATTTTATTATTATGTAAAAGGTATTGACTGATAACCCCATAATAGTTAAGGTATGCTATATTGTATAGCTAGAGAGGTAGTATGCCTAATTTTTTTGACAAGCAATTTAGTGAACAGGTAAAAGAAGCGATAGATAGAAATGATTCTAAGTTACTGCAGATATTATTGAGCACTAAATATTGTCAATTATGGTAAGATTGGCTTACTCACTCCATACTTTCTTATAAAGTTATTGGAATAACTCAAACTTTAAAATATCAATTGCCTATTAATATAATTGCTGCACAAAAGCAAGTTTTAGACAAAAACTTCGGCCGTCTTATACATGGCAGGTTACCTAACAGAAGTAATGTTGCACAACCTGATGAACTTTTAGACGTAAGAGCAAGTAATTATGATGTAGAAAAAGTAAATAAAGAATTAGAAAATGTGGAGCGGGAAATACTAGAAAGATATAAGGGTTTTAAGCATGAGACTGTAGAAAATAAATATCAAGTATTCAACGTGCAAGACATGTTTGATCCAGCAGGAAGATTTGTTTACTCTTATGATGGCGATGATTATACAGAAGGAAATGAGTGTTTAAAGGAAATTACTGAAGCGTTTAAGAGTAACCTTGCTTTGCAGCCAGTATTAAAGTTAGATGTATCTGACCATTATAATAAAGTATATGGTGATATGTATACAAAGATTACTCAAGAATATCAGTTGAGAATTAGAAATGGTCAGGCAATTCGTCTTTTGTATGAAGGTAATGAATCACTAGTAAAGAAGCTTGATGGTTTAAGGGGTGGTGATAATAAATTAAGGTCGATATTAACCAGTATTAGTAAAGAAGTAGTGAATGGAATACGTAATGGTGAATTTATTGAGGAAGTTTATGATAAACTAATTGATAACGTACTCAATGCTGCAATTGAGGAAGGACATCATCCTTTATATCAAGAATTCAACAACATAGAGGGAGATAAGGAGCAAAAGATTGGAATAATAAAAGAAAAAATAAAGGAAGAGGTAAAGAAAAACAATAGGCATGAACTTTTGAAAGAGTATATGGAATATGCTGCTGATAAAGATCAACCTAGTATGAATATTATAAGTGTGTTGATAGTCAATGGTGCATCTCTATTAGCAAGTTGTGTTATAGATCCGAGCACAAATCAATCAATTACAATAAAGGAGAGGTTGCAAGGATTAGGGGGAGAATATAAAGCTCTAATAGATAAATCGATTTTTACAGTAATGAGAAAGGTCCACAAATTGCTATTTGATTTTTCGATTGTAGGAAAGGAAGAAGTAGATTTACTTAAACTAGTATCAGAAACTCCTTCTGAGGACGGTTCTTTTGTAAAAAGTGGGGAGAAGATGCCATTGCTAAATGAGATAGGTGGTCAGGGTGAAAGAGAGTTTATGAGTCTATTGAAAAGTTGCATAGAAAATATTAATACTCGTAATACTTCATTTTTCGGTTCAATTGTAGAATTCTTTGTCGGTAAAGCTGAGCCATCTGAAAAAGATCGTGAGGAGGCATATACCAAACTTTATGAGTGTATTGAGGTTGGTTACTTAGCAATAAGAACAGGATGTGATAGAGTAATAGTGGATTATATAAGTGAGATAGAAGAGGAAGCAAGAAAATCTAACAATCCATATCTAAAGAAGTTGTATAAGAACTTTCTCACGCTTTTATATGATTATAATGACCTGCCTAAATCAATGTATATTGCTAGGTTTTGTAGATATATTTCCCGTACAATAACCTGGAGTCCAGCATGGGAGGGAATATTAACAGGACCTGATTACCGTACAGATGTAGGAGAATGGTCAAAAAACAAGTTTGAAGAGGTAGAAAAAGCAGAGAGGCATGAAGAGAGTGTAAGACTAGCAGAGTCAGGAGCTAGGGAGAGAGCATCAGAGCAAAGGGCAGAACAAAATGCCCAAAGAGTAGCAAAACTTGAAGAGATGTTAAGAAGAATGGGAGTAGATCCAGATACTGCTTTGGATGATGTGAATGTAAGCCAAGGTGCAAGCACAGAAGTTGAGAGAGGTTAATGGAACCAATTTTTCCTGAATATACATTTGGTAGTGTTAGTTTACCTTTATGGCAAAACAATATAATTAGACGTTTTTCTGAACATAGAAAATATCGGGTATTTTTGTGGGAGTTTGGTCCTACTTTATTTGAGCATTTGTGCAAACAAAAGGGTTTTGATTCTAAGGTGCTACTACAAAAGAATAAAGATGGTGAAGTATCAAAAAACGAATGCCTGATGTTACTTGAAGCATTTGGTGAAATGAAAGTGTATTGGTGGTGGCCATGGAGTAAGAAAATCAAAGATGTTGAGCTTACTAAAGAACAGTGGGAAAGAGCAATAAATTACGATAGCTACTCTTTTTTGCAGAGGTTAGTGCTTAGTGTATTTACAAATGTGATAGTACATCAATGGCATATTGTTCAATATGGATATATTTATAATTATCAACAGCTAACAAAGGAGGGATGCGTGCTAGATGCTGGGAAAGATATAGGAAAAAGAGTATTAGGAGCAGGAGCTACGGCATTAGGTGCAGGAGTAACAATAGGTGTGGCAGGAATTATAGCTGCAGGTTCTTATCTTGCTAGTAGAAATACTGCAGAAGTAGGGACGCTAGCAATAGCAGATAAGTTTAGTAATCTGATTAGGGCAGTTATTTTAAGTAATGACATTGATAATGATTCTAATACCACTTTAAATGAAGCACTGGAATCATTTGAATTAAAATGGTTACTAATGAATCTTGATATAAGCCTGAAAGATGTAGAAGCAGGTAAAAAGAGTAAAGAAGAACACAATAGGTATGCTAAAGATAAAATTAATGATGTTAAGAGACTGTCGTTAAAGTATCATCCAGATGTGCAAGCAGGTATACAAAATGCAAATAGTATGCAACAGAGAATTAATGCAGTACTGAAAGCACTAAATAATGTACATGATTATGTAATGAAAGAAAAGCAAGGGTATGGTTACATATATAGATTATTTGGAGAAATTTCAGTCAATTTAATTAATAGTGGTCAAGATTTATTTAAGATAATCAATATAGCTGCATGTAATAAGTTGCATTATATAGCGTATTGGGAAGAAGGAAGGTTAATGGAAGCAAGGAACCACTATTTGGAAGAAGTAAGAGAACACTATATAAAGCCATTAAAAAATAACTTAGGTTTTGTGAAAAAGATACTTAATGAGGAAATGTCTATAAAAGAAGGAAGAAATATTCTTGACTCAACAAAAGAAATAAGAAAGAAATTTGAACAACGTAATGAAGAGTATCAAAAATTCTATGAAGAGATTTGGGTAGAAAATCTAAAATCGCTAAGTAAGGAATGTAAAAATTCTAAAGAGTTGGAGATAATAAAATTGGAAGTGGGTAAGTTATTAAGAGAGGGTGAAGCACAATACAAAATATTGAAGAGTTATAAGAAAGATAAAGTACAACCTGATGAAATATTTGTAGAGCCAACATTGGAGTATGCTGATTTGGTAAATTCATACTACAAATTGATAATTAAATTATGTGAGAATATAGAAAGTTGTTTCCGTTGGGATAATAGTGATTTTTTTGAGCAACAGAAATTTGTGTTAGGAGCAGATGAAACTGAATTTACTGAAATAAGTAAGAAGCATATAAAAGAGCTCTCGTGTCAAGAATTATTCAAATTTGCAAACCTTATGGTAAATTATTATTACAATAAGGAAAATGGCAAAGGGTTACAAAAGGTAGTAGGTCAGTATTACAACGGAGGCAATCCAAAAAGGAGAGAAATAGGGAATATATCAGTTTTTGTGCTAAATCAGTTAACAGATTTGCTTGAAGGGAAGTTTGAGAAAAAAGAAACCTTTTTTGAAAGAGAGAAGAAAAGAACAAAAAAAGCAATAGAGGAATCAAATGATATAAGGAGGCGCATAGAAGAAATAGAAGTTAGAATTAGATCATCAGAACAAAGGGCAGAACAAGAGGCTCAAAGGGCAGCAAAACTTGAAGAAATGTTAAAAAGAATGGGAGTAGATCCAGAAACTGCTTTAGATGATGTGAATGTAAGCCAAGGTGCAAGCGTAGGAATTGGGAGAGGCAGTGAGGCTAGTGTATAAGTTTTTTGAGTAGTTTTTTTCAAGTATGCAAGGGAGAACACTAGGCTCTGTGGACAAAATTTTAGAGAAGCCATATGAGAGCTCCAACAAAATTTAGAAATCCCATGTAAACCTCTGCGGTCTTGTCAAATCTGGAAAAAATGCGCCTAAAATTTTTAATTTTACCGAAAAAGCACTCAATCAAATGACGTTCTTTATAAATATGCTCATCATAGTATCTTTGCACTTTTCGATTCCTTTTTGATGGAATTACGATTTCACATTTCCTGTTTTCAAGGCTGACCACAAAAGCATTGCTGTCATAACCCTTATCAGCTACTACAATGGAGTTATAGACATTTTTTGTTAATACTTCAGCTTGTGTAATTTCATTCCTCTGGCCAGGAGTAAGTATAAATTTTAAAGGATTTCCCAATGCATCAACAAGTGCATGAATTTTAGTCGTAAAGCCACCTTTACTTCGCCCTAAAGCCTCTTGATCCTTCGAATCTTTTGTATATCCAGCCGAACATGGATGGGCTCTAATGATCGTACCGTCGATTATGACGGCTTCTAAATCTGGCTCTTGTTTTGTGTACTCCAATAAATTTTTCCAAATACCCCTTTCGCACCATCTCTTAAATCGTTTGTGTATACTTCTGTAATTGCCATAGATTTTCGGCAAAAGTCGCTATTGGCAACCACTTTGCGCCATATACCACACTGCTTCTATGAATATTCTTAAACGTTTTTCGTCTTTACTATGCATTCCTTTTATGCCTTTTATGAATTCTAAAATTTGTTTCCAATTTCTTTCTTTTATATAATATTCCATTCGGTAGTTTCTCCATTTTTATGTTCATTTGGTTAAACTACCACTTTTTTTCTCCCTCTTCATATTTTTTGTCCACAGAGCCTAGGTAGGAGATACAAGCTTTTTTATTGGTAGAATGTTTTCAAAAAGTTCTCTCATTTAGCATCACAAAAAATTCAATTATTGACTCTTTCTAAAATTGCAAAAAAGATCGTATATTTGTGAGAACAAGCAGCGTAAAAATAAGGTTATAAAAATAGAAGATTTAAATTATTTCCATAAGCTTAGGCAAAACAGTTCGTATGTAGATATGGATGAAATGGGCTAATATGGCTAGTTTTGATGTATAATAAAGTTGGAATATTAAAAAGTTCGTATGTATCGAGTGGTAGACCAACCCATCCCAAAAAAACTTCTTCTCACGCTAACTGGTTTTGGTTGCTGGAAATGAGTGTATCATTTAAATTTTTAGTATTATATATTGCTAAGTTAGTAGAAATTCGCTAAAAATTTTCATCAAAATTTATTCCATAAAAAATTTCTAAATAGGGATTGACAAGATTCAAGAGTGGAATATATTATAGAGTTGGGTTTGTTGTAAGATAGAAATGGGTACAAAGTTCTCCGTTGATAGAGAGCTTTAGCACCTTTTTCTTAGTTATAAAATTTGGGGAAAATATGCAAAGTGTCAGTGGTTTTTCTAAATTTGAAACACATGAAAATTTTTCAAAACAGTTAAAAGATTTTAGTGATACTTTTTTGCAAAAAAATCTGCAGGATAGGCAGGAGATTAGGAAGAAGATAAAGAATTTAGTAGGGAAATGGATACAGCGCTTTAACTCTCCAGGTGCGATAGAGGCTGTTAATGTTTCTGGTACTTTCAATACTTTGTCAAAGTTAGGAATCTTTGATAAGATATGGCAAGAAAAAGATCAAAGCAACCTCCTCAAGAATCTCATTGTTAAACTAGCAGAAAAAGGAAATGAAATATCTAAAAAATTTAATTCTCAGTATATTGCCAATACCTTAAATGCTTTATCTAAGTGGGATGTTTTTGGTAATAAGTGGAACGGTGATCAACAGGAGTTAAAAGATCTCATCATTAAGCTGGTAGATCAAGGAATTCAATCATCTACACAATTCAATTCTCAGGCTATTGCAAATACCTTAAATGCTTTATCTAAGTGGGATGTCCTTGATGAGAAGGAGTGGGAAGGAAGTGTGAAAGTAAAGAGGGAAGATGGGACAGAAGAGGAGGTTAGTAAAGTTGAACTATTCAAGCAACTCATCGTTAAGCTGATAGAACAAGGAAGTGAAAAAGACTTTAATTCTCAGGAGATTGCAAATACCTTAAATGCCTTATCTAAGTGGGATGTCCTTGATAAGGAAATAGAGGCAGGTAGTAAAGAGAAGTGCAGGGCTCTTATTGTTAAGCTGGTAGATCAAGGAATTCAATCATCTACACAATTCAATTCTCAGGAGATTGCTAATACCTTTGATGCCTTATATAAGTTTAATATCCTTGATGATAAAAAATGGGCAAAAGATAAGCAGAATAAGATTAAGTTACTAATTGTTCAGTTAGCAAAGAAAGGGCAAGAACAAGAAGTGCTTGAAAATTTTAATTCTCAGGAGATTGCCAATATCCTTAACGCCTTCTCGGAGCTAAATATTCTTGGTGACAAGTGGACAGATAATGAGCAGGAGGAATTAAAGTCTCTCATTTCTCAATTAGCAAAGAGAGGAAGTGGCATAGAGGGCTATAATCTTAAGGGCATCGCTAAGATCTATAGTGCTTTATTGAAATGGAGTAATGATGATGATGAATTCAAATCTCTCACGTACAAACTAGAAAAACAAGTTCAAGCTATTGCTCAGAAGCAAAATGAAGAAGGTAATATTTTAGATAATATAAGATTCACTTCTCAAATTATTACTGATTTACCAAATCTGAAGTCAAAAGAATTAATAACATCTGACAAACGACTGCTGATTGATTTAATGCAATGTTTGGGTAGTAGCATAGATAAAAGTAAGGTTAGTGACTTGAAGGGGGTTTTGCCGAAAAAAAATATCTTATCTGGACTAGAAGATTTTGTTAATATTGTAGATGGATTAGAGGATAAATTTGACTTAGTAGGAAAGTTTGATCAGAGTCTTATTATAATATTTAAAAAGTTATCTGATATGGCACTAGGTAGTGAATATAAAAACAAAGAGATAATAAATAAGTTGATTGGGTTGGAAGTAATAAAGGATAAAGATGCTCTTCAAAAACTCCTTGTTGGTCAACCAGAGAAAGTACCAGAGAGGAAAGAAGAAAATAAACCTGGAAGTGGTGCAACATTACTAGTACAGCCTTTCTCCGGTAAGGATGGAAGTATATCTGGATCCAGTCAATTACCCAAAAAGCAGGAGAGAGAAGAGGAAGAAAAGCTTACGATTGCTAGAAGACAATCAACCTGGAACTGCTTTAAGTGGTGCAACAATAAGCGATCAATCACCAAAAGCAAAGACGCAAGGCTAAGCTATTTCCTTCTGAAGTTGTTTTATTTCAGCTTGAGGAAGACCAGTAGATTCAGCTATCAAGTCGATAGATACGCCAGCTTTAAGTAGGTTTTTAGCCACAGCTATTTTAGCCTGTTTTTCGCCCTTCTCTTCACCGATTTGAATGCCCTCTTCCCTGCCTTCCTTTTTGCCTTTTTCATGACCGATTTGGATGCCTTTTGCAGTAGCATCATCAAGTTTTTGAGCGAGGACAGCCTGTTCATCAAGAATACGTTTTATTTCCTGTTCATAGGCAATAAATTCTTTTTCTGACCAGTTAAATCTATTTAGCTCTTCATATGCTTTTTTGATTATTAAATCACTTCCTATTATCTTTTCTAGCTCTTCTTCACTAGTCTCATCTGCATATTTAAAGAAGTAGATCCATTTCTCGACTATACTTGAAAGCTGATCTTCTTTCGTTTTTGGAAACTTTGGCAATTCAATAAATATAAAATAGAAATCTTTTAAATCATGCTCATTAGTATCTTCATCCCGAATAGTATGCTTTGATTTATACTCAGACTTATTTGGAAATAGGATACAATCTGCTATAGCAATAAAGATAATTTCCTTAAGGTCATGGTATTGATCACCCTTGTCAGCTTGTCTTGAATAAGCTTTAGCTGCGTAGTATTGAGCACGTTTTTCAAAGCCCTTAGTTTTAGCAACCTGCATCTCAATTATCCATTGCACTCCTGTGGAATCTCTACATAGTACATCAACAATGCTTTGCTTTTTAGAGGCAATATCAGGGTCTTGAATAGTACTTAAAAACTCTATATCCTGTATTGCATTTTTGCTAGTAAAGCCGAGAATATCATTGAGGAAGTGAATGAGGATATCTTTATTCTTTTCAGTGCCAAAGATACGGCGAAAGGCGACATCATTCTTGGGATCGAGAAACTTCGAGAGAGCCATAGCAAGAGTACCTAAAAAGCATTAATAATTATACACAATTGTGAAGAAATGTTCAAGTTTTTTATTTTTCTAAGTTTTGAATGCGTTGATGAAAAAAATGACTGTCAGAGATCATCTTAGAATAGCATCCTCTACTTTAGACGTCCTTTTGTACATTTTTTATCCACTCTTCTATAAAGCACTTCAAAAGCCCAGCAAATGGGTTCATGGTTTAGCAATCTCAAAGATACCTATTTTAAGTGTGAACTTCTCATTTTAGCTTGTCACATCATAGGCATTTAATATACTAGTTTTCAACAAAGGTAACAATATGCTAGCAAAATTTCTATCTCAAGCAGCTAAAGGAGCATTGTACATTGTTAAGTAGTGAGGAAAAACAAAGTCTTTATAGCAAGGTACTAAATGAAGTTACCTAGGGATTCAAGAGAAGGCATAGACCAGCTAAAGAAGTTGAGTAAAGTGGCTGTTGCAATAGAAGAAACTATTGATAGTAAGTTACTAGAACAGTTTAATCCATTAAGAGAAGTTAATATTGCCTATGCTTCTGAAGAAGCTACAAACTATTTATTTAGCCTTAGTAGAACTGTATGATTTGGAAGAGAATAGAGAAAAAGCAATTTATCAGGCAATTAAATCAAATGATAGAGAGTTAGTAAAACATCTGATGATGATTCTTACGTCAGGTGATATTAAGATTGAATTTTTTAAGGAATTAGAGATGTTACTGTCTAGAACATATGAAGAGTTAAAAGAAAACTTATCGCAGAAATTATCTAGAAAAAAATATGAGTTTAAAACGTTTTGTGTGTAATAATGTTGACGTATTAATAGCAAAGCCTGTTGATATAAGAGCAATCTATTTATAGTTCAATCTGGTGTAAATTATAAAATAGATGAGTTATAAAATAGCAGAAGGCTTAGAAGAAGGAGAATTACTATCACAAATAAATCAGATGATAGAATTGCTAATGAGGCAAGAAAGGTTTATGGAATTGGAGTATAAAGTAAGAAGATTAAAATCAGAACTTGCAAGTGGGAAGAGCAAATATTCAGATGAGGTTATGAAGTTTATTATAGAGGAACGAGAAAGAGAGATGAGAGGGGTTGAGGACAAAAGCGACCAAATAATAAGCGAAAGGGAGATCAAGATTGGGCAACAACGCAAATAGAAGACATTAGTGAGCAGACAATCTGGTTCTTTAGACTACAAAGTAGGACAAAAAGTAAAAAGGTGGAGGTTGGAGCGAGGGTATACTCAGGAGGATTTAGCAAATAAAATCGGTATAACACGTCAGGTAATGCTACAATATGAAAAAGGAACACGTAGAATTTCGATTGAAAAACTATATGCCATAACAGAGGCATTATCAGTTAGTATTACGGATCTAATTCCTATAAGAGTATCAAAAAGTTGTCTTGAAGGCGAGAGAGGAGAAATATTAAATCTAGCAAGAAATTATAAAAAGATTAATGATCAAGAATTACGCAAGATATTTTATTTATTAACTAAGTCTGCCCAGCTTAGTGAAAAAAGCAGTAGAAAAGCAGAGAGAGTAGAAATAGCAAAGAATCTGGTCAAAGCAGGAATTTCTGTTGATATTGTTTCAAAAACAATCGGCTTATCTGCTAATGAATGTATCAAGGAAAAAACAGGCTCTATATACTACAAAATAGGAAAAAAGATAAAAGAGAGGAGGCTAGTACCTCAAGAGGATTTAGCGAAGAAAATCGGCATAACGCGTCACAAAATAAGCAAATATGAGCAAGGACGAACTGCTATTCCACTTGACAAATTATATGACATAGCAGAAGCATTATCAATTAGTATTATAGATCTACTACCTGAATCAACGGAGAATGAGGTGGAAAATGAGCTACCGAGTTTGATTGAAGAATACAAAAAAATTGAGAATCAAGAATTACGCTATGCACTAATAAAAACTTTGTTTGAAGGCATACGGATTTGCGAGGAAAAAGTGAGAAAAGCAGAGAGGATCAAAGTTGCAAAGGATCTAGTGAAAGAAGGAATTTCAATCGATATTATTGTACAAACAATAGGCCTTTCTTTCGGTGAGTTTTAAATAAGAAATCAGCAACTATTAACATTTTTCATTTTTCTATAAAGAAATAAACAAAAAAAAATCGAAAAATTGACTTGACTTCCGCCAAAATGGATGGCTTTATGCCAATATTGCTAAAAAACAGCAGTAAACATTAAAAAAAAATTTATTATTAGTGAAGGGTATATTATATGAAAAATAAGAATAAAAGTAAAGATCGCAGAAAAGAAATAGAATTCAGAGCATTGGAAAGTAAAGGCCATGCTTTGTTAAATCATGAAATAATAGAAACATTTCTAAGTGCAGTGCATGATAGAGACGAAGCTCGCATTATTGCTGAAAGACTAATAGATAGTTTTGGAATAAGAGGAATTTTAGGTCAGGAAGTGGATGATCTGAAAACTATAGAAGGGATAACCGACTCCACAGTAGCAGTAATTTTATGCCTTAGGGAAGCGTCGAAGAGGGCACCAAGAGAAGAGTTAAAGAAAGGTCCTGTAATGGGTAACATGGAAACCATTGTAAAATATTTAAGGGTGAGTATTGGCTGTTCAGAGGAGGAAAAGGTAAAAATACTATATTTGGATCAAAAGTACTGCTTAAAAGGGGAGGAAGTGTTTACTGGTACAGTGGATAAGGCACCAGTGTACATAAAGGAAATAACAAGAAAAGCATTAATAAAAAATGCAACATTAATAGTAATGTCGCACAACCACACAGAAGGGAGTGCAGAGCCATCTGATGAAGATCAAGCAGCAACTAAAAAATTAACTTCAGCATGTAGTACTGTAGGCATTAGAGCTTGTCCGCAAACTACTAAATTTAGGCATATTCCCTCTTTAACATCAATCTATTCATAGCCAGATATATAAAATTTTCAGTAGATGTTGTCAGCAAATCATATTCTTTCAATAGCCTCCTATTCCTATTTATCCAAGCAAAAGTCCTTTCTACAACCCACCTTCTCGGCTGCACTTTAAATCCTGGCTCCACTTTTGGTAATAGCTCTGGTGGTGTATCTTTATGCACCCAAAATCTGCACGGAGGCCTTTTGACAATTTCAATTTCTATGTCATATTCTCTCTTTATGTGATCCTTTAAATCTTTTCCTTGGTATCCCATATCAGCCCACATCTTCCTAACATTAGTGTGTTTTTTCCTCATATTATCCAGCGCTATTTTCACACCATCTCTGTCATTTTCATTCGCAGCTCCGACATAGCAACCAAGCTTGAGTATCGGTGACTATATGCCTCTTTCTACCTTTTACTTTTTTACTCCCATCATAACCTTTAACCCCCCTTTTTCTGTCGTTTTTACCGATTACTATACACGCACTTGGCTCCTCATTCCTTCCCTTTTTTGACCTGCTATATTTAGTGATATCATAATTCACTTTCTCAAAAATTCCCTGCTTCTTCCATCTCCTAAATTGTTCATATACTGTCTTCCATGGCGTGCGGTAAATAGCGCCATTGACATCCTGTGCGTAGTACATAAAAAATTGCAGATAATACCTCTCTTTTGCTATGTTTCAGCGGCCTTCCTCCTTTCTTGTATGATACTCTAAAGTGTTTCTCTATTAGCTACCACTCTCTTTCACTTAGATCTGTTGGATACTTGTATCTTCAAGAAGTAAGATGTTAGAGCTAAAGTATCTTACAGGAAGGGTGAAGCTGTGTGGGTACTAATAGCCAGTAAGGCCGTAAAAAAGATTTGCTCCCCTTCCAGTAGAGTTAAAAGACCGAACAGTATCTTTGGAATTATATCCCGTATTACAAGGTTGGTCTAAACTCTCAATTCGTTATAGTCCTGGAGGAAATTTTATGCAAGTCAATGCTATTTTAGGTGTAGACATTTCTAAAAAGAAATTTGATGCTTGTTTATTGATAAACAACAAAGAACGACATAAAGTTTTTCACAATAATCAAGAGGGTTTTGAAAAGCTTGTAGCCTGATCATGGAGCAGACCTTATTCATCTTTGTCTCGAAGCAACTGGTTGTTATGGTGAAGATTTAGTTAACTTTATGTACGACCTGGGACATAATGTAAGTGTAATAAATCCAGCCCAAATCAAAGCTTTTGGCAAAAGTGAGCTACTTAGAAACAAAACAGATAAGTCAGATGCTGCTATGATTGCTAGATTTTGTATTGCTAACAAACCTAACCTTTGGAAACCTGCCCCTCCTGAAGTTAGGCGTTTAAGAGACTTTTATCGTTGTTTGCAAGCACTTAAAGATGACAAGTTGCAACAGATGAATCGTTTGGAAAATAAAAATATGTATTCCAGTTGCAAACAAGCCATACTTGAGGTAGTTACTACAATAGACACACAAACTGCTGCCATAGAGAAAGAAATTAACGAGCATATCAATAACTACCCACACCTAAAAAATATGATAGAAAATCTTAAGACCGTGAAAGGTGTAGGACATCTTACTGCTATTGCTGTTATTGCAGAAATGCCATTAGTTGATAATTTTGATCATGCTAGGAAATTCACAGCCTTTGCTGGCCTAAATCCAGAACATTATCAATCAGGATCTTCCGTAAGCAAAAAAAGTCGAATATGCAAAATAGGATCTGAGCGCATTCGCAAAGCTCTTTATATGCCAGCTATAGTAGTCAAAAATTTCAACCCTTACTTTCAAAAATTTTGCCAGCGTTTAACAAGCAAAGGAAAGTGTCCAATGGTTATAATTGTCGCATTAATGAGAAAACTAATGCACGTATTTTTTGGAATTCTTAAAAACAATCAACCATTTAATGGTGATTTAGTGAAATAACGTTAACGGTACGTGAGATTGTGTAACGGTTTTGAGTATTCAATATAAAGCACCGTGCTCGGAGTTTTGGTAATATAGTAGATTGTGTATTGTATCGTTTTATTTTGGTTTTAGCAGAGTGCTCGGTAGTGTAACTGTGCTTCTACACAAACTAAAAGCACAGTTACACTAATTTATAGAAGATGTAAGCCTAAATTAAATTTTCTTGTTATTTTTTATTCTTTTTTATCAAATAATTTGTTGACAGCAAGGACAGTATCTTTTTTCTCATTTCTAACCCCATTCTAAAACTCATATACTATCCCTTTTCTTGTTTGCGGACAAGCTCTTAGTAGGAAAGTTTGATCAGAGTCTTATTATAATATTTAAAAAGTTATCTGATATGGCACTAGGT
Source organism: Wolbachia endosymbiont of Dactylopius coccus (assembly GCF_977011065.1). Lineage (NCBI taxonomy): Bacteria > Pseudomonadati > Pseudomonadota > Alphaproteobacteria > Rickettsiales > Anaplasmataceae > Wolbachia > Wolbachia endosymbiont of Dactylopius coccus. The sequence goes on from NZ_OZ347065.1 coordinate 355,434, forward strand.
AGTGAATATAAAAACGAAGAGATAATAAATAAGTTGATTGAGTTGGAAGTAATAAAGGATAAAGATGCTCTGAAGAAATCTCTAATCATTGACGGTATTGGTCAGCCAGAGGAAGTATCAGGGAGGAAAGAAGAAAATAAACCTGGAACCTGTTTTAATGATCCAACAGTAGACAAGCAGCTACAAAGGTCATGTCAGACAATTTCTTCCTGAAGTTGTTTTATTTCAGCTTGAGGAAGAGCAGTAGATTCAGCTATTAAATCGATAGATACGCCAGCTTTAAGTAAGTTTTTAGCCACAGCAATCTTAGCCTGTTTTTCGCCCTCTCCTCTGCCTTTTTCATGACCGATTAGGATGCCTTCTAGTCTACCTTTTTGAGTAGCATCATCGAGTTTTTGTTCCAAGATAGCAGCTTCTTTCTGTAAATCCATGACCCTTTCTTCATAAGCTAGGAGATCCTTCTCATTCCAATGAAACTTATCTAACTCATCATATGCTAATTTTATTATTGGTGATTTTTCTGCTATTTTCCTTAAATCTTCATCAGTTGTTTCTTCTGCATATTTAAAGAAAAATAGCCAACGGTCTACTACATTTTCTAGCTGCTCTTCCCTGCTCTTAGGAAACTTTGGCAGCTCAATGAAGATAAATTGAAAATCTTTTAAGTCATGCTCGTTAGTTTTTTCATCTCTTATGGTATGGCTAGATATATAATCAAGCTTATCAGGAAATAAATTACAATTGGAAATAGCAATAAAGAAAACCTTCTTTAAATCAATGTACTTACCACCTTTATCAGCCTGCCTTGAGTAAGCCTTAGCAGCATATAATTGAGCCCGTTTTTCGAAGCCTTTATCACGAGCGAGTTGCATTTCCGCAATATACCTATTTCCGTATGAATCCTTACAAAGAACATCAACAATGCTTTGTTTATCAGAAGCAATTTCAGGATTCATGATAGTGCTAAGAAACTCAACATCTTGAATAGTGTTAACCCCAGTAAAGCCTAAGATGTCATTTAAGAAGTGAATAAGGATATTCTTATTTTTTTCAGTGCCGAATATTTTTTTGAATGTCAAATCTAGCTTAGGATCTAAAAATTTCGAAAGAGCCATGAGAAAAAAACCTAAAAAGGATTAATAATTATACACAATTGTGAAGAAATGTTCAAGTTTTTTATTTTTTAAGTTTTGAATGCGTTGATGAAAAAATGTCTCCCATAGATGACCTTAAAATAGCATTCTCTACTTTAGATGGAGAATCTACTATTTTTTATAACCACCTCTAAAAATAGCTTTAAAAACCCCAGTTATGGATTAGCCGATAAAGAAAGACATAGAAATAGAGGGCTTTTTCGACTGCATGGAGTAGGAAATCAGAACAGAAAAAACATGAATTAAGAAATGCGTTGGTGATTGTCTGCACCAAGCATCGTACTCATTGCTCTTATTTCGGGTTCACCTCCCCAAGTATTAGGGTTTTTCATATCTTGTAAGTAATCGTCGAAACTGCGTCCACTTTCACCTTCAACAAAAGCTCTGAACTCGTTCTCATGGGAGCGTATATGATCAACCACCCGGCTACGAAATGTATTTCTCACTAAGTCTACAAATGTATCGTCGTACGTGTTATAATTCTGAACCAAATTTTTAATATGATCCAAGCCTTGTGTTACAGTTTCTCCGTTCCCAAACAAAGCTTCATATCTTTGTCGAAATAAAGCATCATTGTTTTTAACAGGTGTTAAATAAGCCAGAGCGACAGCCCAAAATAAGCAACTACCATCTGCTGGTACGTCAATTTTTGTAAATGATTCTCCTAGATTTGGCATGAACCCTCCTTTATGATATACGATTTATTTATTTAGCCCCACAGCCTTACTTAACTTGATATTAGTTAAGTCAGTACTTAAACCCAGCTCTTCAACTCCATATGATAAAAATTTATCTAACGCGTCTTTATTTCCTCTCTCCTTTAATACAGAACAAATGTGATTTGCATGCCTAGAATCCATAAATTCTTTAACTTGATTAGGACTAGCTTCATTCAATATTGCCCACACTGGTTCCATACAACCCCTATTAATTAGAGGCACTAATAACCTCCCTTGCAACACAGGATTACTCGTCATTTCTTTCTTTAATAATAAGGCACGATGACTATCAAATCCCTCCTTCATCCACATATGCATAAAAAGCTTTACTCCTGCGTCTACATAACATTCTGAGTAATTTCCCACTTCTTTTATATACTTTAACCAAACACAATAATAATTTTCTGAAATATCACATGGCTTTAAGCAGTCAAATAATTCCCGGAATTGATCAAAGCGAAGTGCATCCTGTAGCGTATTTAAACTCCCATAATAACGATTTTCAGCTAAGTCTCTTTTTAGAAGATCTGGATATTTATCAGGGCTCGTCTGACTAAAACAAAACTCAAATATCTCAGGATAACTATTACAACGACTTCCTGCTGCACGCACTGCAGTCTTCATAAAGATCTCACCTTTCTGCTGAGCACTTAACTCATCTTCAGGTAGAGACTTTATTTTATTCCAGAAAAATTCCACTGCCTCTGCTTGTTTTAAACCCATAGCACAGTCAAGACCATACTCATATGGATGAAGGCCATTTAAATCTAATTTAGAGATGTAACCACTAACAAAATGTGACCAAAACTTCCTTAAAGGACTTACTCCAAGACATCTAACCAAATGGGGATATTCTAGCAAACTAGCCTTGCCCTGGGCTGACAACCTTTTTTTTCTTTCCTCAAATAAAGCAATGATATCTTCTTCCAAGCAACACCGACAGGCAATGTTATACTTGTCAAAAAGGTTACCTGAATCCGGTGCAATCAGTTTTTTACCTACCACGTATCTATCAGAGCAACAGAGGCAGAGCAATACAAATAGTAAAAAACTCTCTAAACCTCGATCCGGAAACTTGAAAATGGAGGAAATGCTTATTCACTAAAGATGCTCTAGACCATGCCATCCCAAGAAAAATTCTTCTCACGGGCGTTGGTTTTAGTTGCTGGAAATGGTTGCATTGTTTAAGTTATTGGTGGTGTATATTGCTAAGTTAATAATAATTCATTTGGAAGTAACAGAGAAATTTACGATAATTTTATATTTTAAATGGAATGAAATCCTTTTTATTGATATTGTCCTTTTTGTGAAAAATATCCTTAACTTTCTCTCTACTTTTCCTGGGTAAGGTCACCTATTTGGGCTATAGGTTTTGGTTGTTAGTTCATGTCTTATTTGCTGAAGATACTTTTCTAAGCTTTCTGCCTCTATCGATTTGAATGTCACCCCATCAATTCCTGGTGCCCCATTACTTTTCTTTGTTAGCTTATATGCTTCTTCTAGTGTCTCCATCTTGCAAACGTGAACATAGATTCCCCAGAATCGCCATTCCGGTTCTGCCTTTGCTTTGGTATATATCTTCCTTCTCAGGTCTTGTAATTTTATTGGCATTTTTATCATTTTTACCTTTACCTTCCTTTTGTTAAAAAGATTTCTACTAGCAGGGTGCCTTTGCTCCATGAGAGTTACCTCACTTCTTCACTACTACGCACCCATCCGCCACCCTTTCATCTTCGGTTCATTTCCTGTTTTTGTGCAGTCTCACTATATAATGGTATAATATTATATGAGAAATTACCATCGAAGGAGGAATTATGGTTACATGGGTGCGCCAGAACAACAGAGGCAATTCGTAGAGCAATACAAGATAGTAAAGAGAGCATAGCAAAGCTCGCTGAGCACTATAGCCTCAACCCAAAGACCATTGTGAAATGGAAAAAGCGCTCATTCACCCAAGACATAAAAATGGGTCCAAAGCAGCCAAAGTCAACGGTTTTAACTCAAGAGGAGGAGGCTATAATCATTGCTTTTCGTAAACATACGCTTCTTCCATTGGACGACTGTCTTTATTCTTTGCAGTCTACAATTCCTCACTTAACTCGGTCTAGTTTGCATCGTTGTTTGCAGAGACATGGCATTAGCAGGCTGCCAGATGTTGAAGGAGAGGTGAAAGCCAAAAAGAAGTTCAAACAATACCCTATAGGCTATTTTCACATTGATATTGCAGAGGTTATACCAATTCTCATTGTTGGTCATTCAAATAGGATACATAGCAGAGTTGTTTAATTGTGGAGTAGGTAAGAGAAGTAATAAATTTACACAAAGCACTCTCAAGCAAAGCAATAGTATCGTATATTTTATTGCGCAAAATGTTCTGTTTTACATACAACCAAAGCCTCTCAACTGGATTGAGTTCAGGTGAGTATGGTGGTAGGTATATAATCTCAATATTTTTAGGTACCTTTAAACTTTTCGACTTATGCCAACTAGCACAATCCATAACAAGAAAGGCTTCTCGTGGTCCCAAATATTGAGACATTTGCTCAAGAAATATATTCATACAATCAGTGTTGACATTCGGTGCAAACAAGCTAGAATTCTCCCCATTTCTAGGATTAACTGCACTGTAGAGATAAAAATTTTCCCTACCTAATTTTACCTTAACTTTTGTTCTGACGCCTTTTTTAAACCATCCATGCCCGGTCTTTGAATGTGTGCCAAACCTGGATTCATCAAAGAAAAATAGCTCTTTTTCTGGATACTTACTAATAGCTCCATTGAGATTTTTTTTTGAATTCCTCTTGTTTACCTCTATCTTGTACATTATGAACCGGTCTTGGTGTAATATATGAGAATTTCATCTTTTGCATATGGCGGTGTACTGTTGATTTGCTGATATTTAAGCCGAACTTTTCCTGGATTCTTATTCTCATTTCTTTAATGGTAACATTAGGATTTTCTCCTACCCATGCTTCAATTTGCTGTAGTTGAGCATGATTTAATTTAGTTTTTCTACGCCGTTGTGGAGGAGCAAACAGTTTTTCTTCTCTGCCAAATTTCAAGAGTTTTACCCACGAAGTTAGTGCACTTCTTGAAATGCAATATATTTTTGCTACAGCCGTTATACTGTACTTTTTTGCTGCAATTACAGCATTTAATTTTTTCGAAACATATGCATTATTCCTTACTTTCTTCAGCATTTCTTTTGCTCACTTTTTCATCCAATAATTTTGATCTTAATGCCATTTATACCTCAACTATTTTACTTACTTCATTATGGCTTTTCTTCCATTGTTGTCCATCTGTTTGCCCTGTAATGGGAATTGGTATTAGAACAGAAGAGGGAAAGTTATGCTTATTTGTTGCTATAGATAGAACATCCAAATTTGCTTATGTTGAGCTGCACAACAGTGCTACAAAGACCATAGCTGCTGAGTTTTTGCGCAACTTAATCAAAATTTTACCATATAAGATCCATACTATTTTGACAGATAATGGTATACAATTAGGTGCGTCATAAGCATAACATATATTTGATCGAGTTTGTGAAGAAAATAGCATTGAACATCGTCTGACGAAAGTTAGTCATCCTTGGACAAATGGCCAGGTTGAGCGTATGAATAGGACCATTAAAGATGCCACAGTGAAAAAATATTACTACAAATCACATAAGCAGCTTAAAGAGCACCTTTACAGCTTCGTTATGGCCTATAACTATGCGAAAAGACTTAAAACTCTCAAGGGTCTGACTCCTTATGAATTTATATGTACACAGTGGATAAATCTTCCTGAATTGTTTATACTTAATCCATGCCATCATACTTTGGGACCATACATGTTTGACTATATCTGAGTGACCGTTTTCTATAGCAAGGTGCAAAAGAGTCATTCCATGATTGTCTGTAGTATTGAGATCAGTTCCATTGTCAGTAAGTTCTTTTGTCTTATGAAGATTACCTTGCCTTACAGCATCAATTAACTGTTGATTACAGATGATCATTTTCTTCACTCTTTTGGGTGTATTATAACTCTCTTTTCTAAAAACGCCAGCAAAAACCAACGCCAACCATGGGTATGTCAGGAGAAGCAGATGCTTACTTCACCGATATTATTATCCTTAATGTCATTAAGCACTCAATCATATATCATTATAAAGTATCATTAGCAATCTCTGAACAAAGTTTCTCGATTTCACTAATATGCAGTCCAGTAAATTTGGCAATAGTGTTGATATCCATTTTATCAGCAAGCATTTCCTTTGCCACAGCTATTTTAGTACACCGTAATATGCAAAGAATGAAATTCTCATATATCACACCAAGACCAGTGCATAACGGACAAGATAAAAGTAAACAAGAGGAGTTTAAAAAAAAATCTTAATGAAACTATTGTCGTGTATTCTGAAAAAGAGCTGTTTTTCTTCGATGAATCGCGGTTTGGCACACATTCAAAGATTGGACACGGGTGGTTTAAAAAAGGCATTAGGACACAGGTTAAGGTAAAACTACTATAAGGACTATCTTGTACGTTGGGATCAGCTCCCTGATTTAACAAGCATTGGACTAGTGGTGCACATGCAGCACTTTTCCTGCATTGAATGGCAATGTGCAGTAGCGTTGTTTCTACTTCATAACCATCATCTAATTTGAATCTGAAGTTTGGATTAAATTCACTACTTTTCCATTCTTCATATACATTATTAAGTTCTTCTCTCAGCTAATTTTTTATTTCATCATAAATCTCAATAGAATCACCCTTACCAGAAATATGAAGGTAGTCAACTATATATTTATATGAAAGATTGTATTAAAAGTTTTTCATGTTATTTTTTGCTGCTTCATAGTTAAATTTGGAGTTTTAGAAAGAGTTACGTATTATTTGAAATTCTTATATAATACTTTAAATGAGTTAAGAGAGAGTTAAGTGCAGAGTGCGGTTTTAGTTTTACAAGATGGCAAGTGCTTTTGGGGAAAATCAGTAGGTAAAAAAGGCAAATGTATAGGTGAGGTTTGTTTTACCACTGGTATGACAGGTTATCAGCATACTATAACTGATCCTTCTTTTGCTGATCAAATTATAACGTTCACTTTTCCTCATATTGGTAACGTTGGAATAAACCATAAGGATAATGAAGGAAAGAAAATTTTTGCAAGTGGTGTGGTTATGCGTGAACTTTCTTCTATGTCCCACCCTTCTTCATATATCAGTTTAAATGATTGGTTAGAGAAAAATAACGTGATTGGGATATCAGGAGTTGATACTAGAGCTTTAACGAGACATTTGAGAGAACATGGATCTCAAAATGGAATGATATGCCCGTCAAGCGAGACGCATGTGTTGGATGAATTGAAGAAATACAAACCTGTAAATGGGATAGAAATAACCAATAAAGTCAGCTTGCATAGTAATTTTAAAAGTGACCTTAATGCAAAATATAGGGTTGTAATCGTTGATTTTGGTGTAAAAATCAGTATAGTTTCACGCTTAATAGAACTTGGTTGTACAGTTGAATTAATCAGACCAAGCACAGGTTTTGCTCAAAAAGTGTTGAGTATGAATCCAGATGGTATAGTGCTTTCAAATGGTCCTGGTGATCCGCAAGAAATAGGAGAAAGTGTAGTTTCAGAAATAGACATTATTATAAAATCTAAAATACCAATTTTTGGCATATGCATGGGTCATCAATTACTTGCGATTACTTTGGGGGCAAAGACCATCAAGATGGATATTGGTCACCGAGGGAGTAACCATCCAGTTTATGATGTAAGTAGTGGAAAAGTTGAGATCACTAGCCAAAACCATGGTTTCGTTGTTGATTCAGCTTCTCTTCCAAGTAATGTTGAAATTACTCACATTTCTCTATTTGATAATAGTGTAGAGGGAATAATGATGAAGGATTACTCAGCCTTTTCTGTGCAATACCATCCAGAAGAAGCGCCAGGTACGCATGATTCGCATTATTTGTTTAGACGTTTTATTGGCAATATTGTGTTATATAAAATGAAATCTGCATGATTTTAATCAGGATGGGTTTTATTGCTTGATTTTTTAATTTTAGGCGTTTAGTATTAAATACAATAAGAGCTTGAGTTAAGGTACTAAAATAGCTTTCTCTTAACAAATTTTTGCGGAGGAGTGACCGAGTGGTTAAAGGTAACAGACTGTAAATCTGTCCGCGTGAGCGTACGTAGGTTCGAATCCTACCTCCTCCATTGTGCGGGTATAGCTCAATGGTAGAGCTCTAGCCTTCCAAGCTAGTGACGTGGGTTCGATTCCCACTATCCGCTCTTTTTTTTGTTGTATTTTTATAAAATCAACATATTATTTATTGATGTATTTGTATTTTAGGTAGAAAAGTTTAAATTATGACAGCAGTAGTAGAAGCATTTGGAAAGCCGCATGTAAATGTGGGAACAATAGGACATGTGGATCATGGGAAGACAACGTTAACAGCGGCAATAACAAAGCATTATGGGAATTTTGTAGCGTATGATCAGATAGATAAGGCGCCAGAAGAAAGGAAGAGGGGGATAACGATAGCAACGGCGCATGTTGAGTATCAGACAGAGAAAAGGCATTATGCACACGTTGATTGTCCTGGACATGCTGATTATGTAAAGAACATGATAGTAGGTGCAGCACAGATGGATGCGGCGATATTGGTAGTGTCGGGGGTTGATGGGCCAATGCCACAAACGAGAGAGCATATATTGCTAGCGAAGCAGGTAGGTGTTGGATATATCGTGGTGTATATAAATAAAGCTGATGTTGCTGATGCTGATATGATAGATTTGGTGGAAATGGAAGTGAGGGAATTACTGAATAAATACGGATTTCCAGGGGATGAAGTGCCTGTGGTAGTGGGGTCTGCATTGAAAGCGCTGGAGGATGATAGTAGCGAATATGGAAAGAAATCAATAGATAAATTGATGGAGAAGTTAGATGAGTATGTGGAGGTTCCACCAAGGCCTGTGGATTTACCATTTTTATTGCCAATCGAGGATGTGTTTTCGATATCGGGGCGAGGAACGGTGGTAACAGGAAGGATAGAGAAGGGAGAGATAAAGACGGGAGAAGAGATAGAGATAATAGGTCTGAAAGCGACGCAAAAGACGATATGCACAGGTGTAGAAATGTTTAAGAAGTTGCTGGATAAGGGGAGTGCAGGACTCAATGTAGGAATATTGCTCAGAGGAACAAAAAGAGAAGAAGTGGAGAGAGGGCAAGTATTAGCAAAACCGGGGACGATAACGCCGCATAGAAAGTTTAGGGCGGAGGTTTATATATTAAAGAAAGAGGAAGGAGGAAGGCATACACCATTTTTTGCGAATTACCAGCCACAGTTTTATTTAAGGACAACGGATGTAACTGGGAGCATAAAATTACTAGATGGGAAGGAGATGGTAATGCCAGGAGATAATGTGAGTGTAGAAGTAGAATTGCAAGTACCGATAGCAATGGATAAGGGATTGCGTTTTGCGATAAGAGAAGGCGGTAGAACTGTTGGTTCTGGTGTTGTTTCTGAAATTTTGGAGTGAGTGTAGTAACTAAGATGAAGCAAGATATATATATTAACATTAAGGCTTTCGATTGTTCTTTATTGGAGGAGTGTGTTCGAAAATTTGTTGATGAATTAAAGCGGTCCAGTGCAAAATTATCTGGTCCGATTGCGTTGCCAAGAAAAGATTCTAAATTTATTGTTAATAGATCTCCTCACGTTGATAAAAAATCTCGTGAACAGTTTGAAATGAGAACTTCTAGGCGTTTGATTGTTTTACATGATCTTACTCCTACTATGATGCAGATGCTTACAGGTTTATCTTTTTCTGCTGGCGTAGAAGTGGATTTAAAAGTCAAGGAAGTTAAGGTTTAGGAGAAGGAAATGAAGAGAATAAATTCACTGAGGAGAATTGGTTTATTAATGACGAATATTGGTCATACTGCTATATACTCTGACAATAGTCGCATGGCTGTAACTTTATTGCATCTCAGCGAAACTCATATTGTTGATATAAAAGGACAAGATAAATGTGGCTATAATTCAGTCATTTTAGGCACAGGAGATTTTAAAAATATAGCAAAACCTCAGTTGGAATATTTAAAGAAAAAGGGTATAAATAATAAATGTAAGTTATACGAAAGTAGATTAAATGACCTGTCGGGAATAGAATGTGGTAAAAAAGTGGGAATCAATCATTTTGTGGTTGGTCAATATCTTGATATTACAGGTTATTCTATAGGTAAGGGATTTGCTGGTGTGATGAAGCGGCATAACTTCAGTGGGCTTAGGGCATCTCATGGTGTTTCTATTGCTCACAGATCACAAGGTTCCACTGGTCAATGTCAGGATCCTGGTAGAGTATTCAAAGGAAAGAAAATGGCTGGTCATTTAGGTAACAGCAGAATAACTGCACAAAATATGAAGATATTATCCATTGATCATGAAAATAGTATAATTGCTGTGAAGGGTAATAATGTTCCTGGGTTTAAAAACTCCTATGTTTTTGTAAGAGATGCAGTTAAAAAATCTTTACATAAAGATGTTCCTTTTCCGGTAGGTTTACTGTTAGATGTAAATGATGATGCTAGTAATTTGGTAAGTTAGTTATGGAATGTAATTTAGTTAATCTATCTAATAATAATGTAGGTACTGCTCAGCTCAATCCTTTGATATTTTCTGCTAAGCAAAAATTGAGTATTTTGCATGATATAGTGAGATGGCAATTAGCGAAGAGAAGAGCTGGTACTCATAAAACAAAAGGTATCAGTGATGTCTCTGGTACAACAGCTAAACCTTATGGTCAAAAACGTACCGGTAGGGCAAGACAAGGGAGCTTGCGATCTCCTCAATTTAGAGGTGGTGGGATTATTTTCGGCCCTGTTGTGAGGAGTCATACTTATTCTCTTAATAAGAAGGTACGCAAATTTGGTTTAAAAATTGCTTTATCTCTAAAGTATTTAAATAATCAAGTGATTATTCTGGATAATTTAAATATTGATGTGAAGAAAACGTCTGAAATGTGTAAATGTATTAAAAATTTTAAATTTTCTTCCTTTTTGATAGTTGGTGATTATGGAGATGATTTGTTGCGTGCTGTTAGAAACTTGCATTATGTAGACTTAATCAAACCTATTGGGTTAAATGTCTTTGATATATTGAATCACGAATGCGTGATGTTGACAAAGGATACTTTAAAGCATCTTGAAGGTAGATTGTTATGATCAAATATAATAATATAATAAAATCTCCTATAATTACAGAAAAGGCCTCTTTTTTGAGGGAGAAGTTTAATAAATATTCTTTGTATGTTTTTGTAAATGTAAATAAGCGTCAAATAAAGTTGGCAATAGAGTCTCTATTTGATGTTAAAATTTCTTCTATAAATGTTGTTAGAATTAAGCCTAAATATAGGCGTTTCAGGGGTGTGATTGGTTGTGAAAAACAGAAAAAGAAAGTTTATTTTTCTTTGATAGATGGTCAAAAATTAGATATAATGAGCGTTTAATATGGGTATGAAATTTTTTAATCCTGTTACTCCGTCTTCTCGTGGGACTGTGTTGGTAAGTAAAGTTGGTTTATCAAAAGATGAGCCAGAAAAGTCTCTTACATCCGGTAAAAAGTCCAGTGGTGGAAGAAATAATTATGGTAGAATTACAACTCGTCATAGGGGTGGTGGTCACAAAAAGAAGTATAGAGTGATAGATTTTAAGCGTAATAGAAGTGGTCAAGGTATAGTTGAAAAAATAGAGTATGATCCAAATAGAAGTGGGTTTTTAGCGTTAATATCATATAAGGAAGATGATATTAAGTCTTATATATTAGCTCCTCAAGGTATGAAGCCTGGTGATGTTGTTACAGCTGGAAATGATGCTGATATTTTACCAGGGAATTGTTTGCTACTCAAGCATATACCTGTTGGTTCTTTCGTTCATAATGTTGAGCTGAAGCCAGGTAATGGTGCTGCGATTGCTAGAGCTGCTGGTTGTTATGCACAAATCGTTGGTCGTGATGGCCAATATGTTTTATTACGACTCAGGTCTGGTCAAATTAGGTTGATTTTATCTTCTTGTAAGGCTACTATTGGTGTAGTATCTAACCCTGACCATAAGAATAGAAAGCTGGGTAAAGCTGGGAGAAGTAGGTGGCTTGGAATTAGACCTACTGTGCGTGGGGTTGCAATGAATCCGGTTGACCATCCTCATGGAGGTGGGGAAGGAAAAACCTCTGGTGGTCGTCATCCTGTTACTCCTTGGGGTGTTGCAACAAAAGGAAAGAAAACTCGGAGGAGAAATAAATCTAGTGATAAGTATATAAAACAATTGAAAGGTTAGTTTATGAGTAGATCTGTGTGGAAGCCTCCTTTTTGTCATCCTTCTATATTAAAGTCGGTGAATAATGCTTTAAACAAGGGGTTTGTTAACATGGCTATAAAAGTTCATTCCAGGGCTTCTGTAATTCTTCCTAATTGTTTAGGTTTAAAGTTTGCTGTTTATAATGGTAAGGATTACATTCCTGTTAATGTTAATGATCAGAATATGATAGGTCATAAGTTTGGTGAATTTTCGCCCACTCGTAAATTTACTGGGCATAGTGGTGATAAAAAGGCGACAAGAAGGTAATTGATATGAAAAACAGAGATGTAATAGTTAAAGCTGGTTCTAGGGTTTTAAAATCAACTCCTCGTAAATTGAATTTGGTTGCTGGTTTAGTACGTAATAAAAAAGTTTCTTTTGCCACTGTGCAATTAAGATTTTGTGAAAAGAAAGCTGCAGGTCTTGTAAGGAAGGTATTAAATTCTGCGATTGCTAATGCTCAATATAATTATGGATTGGATATCGATAATTTATATATAAAAGAAATTTCAATAGGTAAGTCTCTTACTTTGCGTAGGGTATGTCCAAAAGCTATGGGTAGAGCTAATAGAGTTAGTAAACGTTATAGTAATATAACTGTAAAATTGGGGGAAATTATATGATTCATAAAAATAGAAAATTAATAAGGAAAGTGCAAAAGTATGGGAAACGTTAATCCTAAAGGATTTAGGTTAAAAATAATTAATACTTGGTCATCTATTTGGTATGCTGAGAAGGGTTATAAACAAGGGTTGCATCAAGATTTATCTATTCGCAGTTATATAAATGAATCTTTTAAGCATGCTGGTGTTTCTAAAGTAATTATAGAGCGTACGATCGATTTGGTATCTGTAATAATACATTCTTCTAGACCTGGAGTGATAATAGGTAAGAAAGGCTCAGATATTGAGAAGATAAAGCAAAAAATAGCTGAAAAAGTAAAAAATAATGTGGAAGTGAATGTAGTAGGAGTTAAAAGGTCTGAAATAGATGCAACTTTAATATCAAACAGCATTGCGCAACAGTTAGAAAAAAGGGGTTCATTTAGAAGAGCGATGAAAAAAGCTATTCAAAGTTGTTTGAGGATGGGTGCTAGAGGTATTAAAGTAAGTTGTTCTGGGCGCCTTGGCGGAGCTGAGATAGCTCGTACTGAATGGTATAAAGAAGGTCGTTTGCCTTTACACACTTTACGTGCTAATATAGATTATGCTTTTTGTGAAGCAAAAACTATATATGGTATTATAGGAGTTAAGGTTTGGGTTTATATTGGTAATTAAGGTATATTGAGATGTTTGTTCCCAAAAAGAGTAAATATAAGAAGGTATTTAAGGGGCGAATTAAGGGTAATACAAAAGGCGGTAGCACATTATCTTTTGGAGATTATGGCTTAAAAGCTGTAGAAGCAGGTAGGATTCAGTCTAAGCATATTGAAACTGCAAGGCGTGTAATATCTAGAACATTAAAACGCTCTGGTAAAGTGTGGATAAGAATTTTTCCTGATACCCCTGTTAGTAAAAAACCGGCAGATGTACGTATGGGTAAGGGAAAAGGTAGTGTTGAATTTTGGGTGTTTAAAGCTAAGCCCGGTAGAATGTTGTTTGAAATTAGCAGTGATGTTTCCATGCATTTAGCAAGATTGGCGCTTGAAAAGGCAACTGCTAAGCTTCCTATGAAGTGTAAATTTGTATCTAATCATAATTAAATGGAGTTGCAATGGATATAGCTGACATTGAATCGAGGTCCTCGCAAGAATTGCATGAAATTCTTGTGAATTTGAGAAAAGAGTTTGTTAATTTAGTTTTTCAAAAAAAGCTGGGCCAGTGCAATAATATTTCGCGTTTTAGCTTAATAAAAAAGAGCATAGCTCGTATTCTAACTACATTGAATAAAAGAAGAAGAGAGGAAAAGAATGCCTAAAAAGGTTTTTTGTGGTACTGTAACTAAGGCTGAGTGTGATAAGACTGTAAAGGTTTCGGTATTACAAGTGTATAAGGATGAGCTGTATAAAAAGGTTATAAAAAAATACAAGAAGTATACAGCACATGATGAGAATAATAGTTGTAAAGAAGGGGACAAGGTTTTAATACAAGAACACAAGCCTATTTCTACTACTAAAAAATGGGTTGTTGTTAATAGCTCACATTGAATAGGATATTTACATGATTCAAAAAAATACATTATTGGAAGTAGCTGATAATTCTGGTGCGCGTGCAGTGCTTTGTATTGGTTTATTGGGTGGTAGAAAATCTGCATCTATAGGTGACACAGTTATTGTATCTACTAAATCTATTACTCCAAGAGGGAAGGTTGAGAAGGGAAAAGTATATAGAGCAGTTGTGGTGAGGGTGAAAAGCTCTATTAGAAAATCTGATGGTTCTGTAATTCGTTTTTCTAGCAATGCTGTAGTTTTGATTAACGATCAAGGTGAGCCACTTGGCACTCGGGTGTTTGGTCCGGTAAAAAAGTTATTGTCTGGTTCTTTTATGAAGATAATGTCATTAGCTGTTGAGGTTTTATAATGAGTGCTAAAATAAAAAGTGGTGACGACGTTATAGTTTTAACTGGTAGAGATAAGGGAAAAATTGGTAAAGTGATTAAAGTTGTGGCATGTGATGCTAAAAAGAAAGTAATTGTTTCTGGAGTGAATGTGCATAAGAGACATACTAAACCAAAAGCTGGTAGTAGTGGTGGTATATTAAATAAAGAGTTAGCTATTGATATATCCAACGTTGCAACATTGGACCCTAAATATAAAACTCCAACTAAAGTGGGATTTAAGGTTATAGACGGTAGAAAAGTGCGTTTTGCAAAAGTTTCTGGAGAAGTGATAGATTAGGTTGATATGTTTAAAGAATTATATAAAGATAGCGTAGTAAAGTCCTTAAAGGATAAGTTTAATTACGGCAATATAATGCAAGTGCCTAAACTTGTCAAGGTGTGTATCAATATGGGCGTTGGAGATGCTGCTACAGATAGTAAAGCAATAAATGAACCACTTGATAGCCTATATTTGATTGCTGGGCAGAAGCCTTTATCAACTTTTGCAAAAAAATCTATTTCTGGCTTCAAGATCAGAAAAGGTGCTACAGTAGGTTGCAAAGTAACTTTGCGTAGAGATAAAATGTATGAGTTTTTAGAAAGATTGATATATATTGCTTTGCCAAGGGAAAAAGATTTTAGAGGATTTAGTGTGAAGCAATTTGACGGTAATGGTAATTTTTCCTTTGGTATAAAGGAACATATCTCGTTTTTAGAAATAGACTATGATAAAATAAGTAAAATTAGAGGTATGGATATTAACATTATAACAAGTGCAGTTAGTGATAAGGAAGCAAAGGAATTATTACTGGCTCTTAAATTTCCTTTTTTTGATTAATTGAGAGGAGAAATATATGGCAAAAAAATCTATGATAGAAAGAAATCTTCGCAGAATAAAGCTGTGCGATCAATATAAAGAAAAAAGAGAGAAATTGAAATCTATAATAAATAATAAGAATTTGTCTATTGTAGAAAGGTTTACAGCTCAAAATAAATTAATTAAAAAATTGCCTAGAAATTCTTCTAAAACCAAAATTAGAAATAGGTGTGCTTTAACTGGGAGACCAAGAGGAGTATATAGAAAATTTGGTTTATGTAGAATTGTTTTGCGTGATTTATGTTCTTTTGGGCAAGTTCCAGGAGTTACAAAGTCTAGTTGGTAAATATAATATAAGGAGTATATTGTGGCGTTATCTGATAGTATTGGTGATTTTTTAACAAGGATACGTAATGCTCAATTGGCAATGCATAGAACAACAAGAGTGTTGTTTTCTAAAGTGAATTCTTCTATACTAAAGATTTTAAAAGATGAAGGGTATATCCTTGATTATGAAAAGCAAGTTGTAGATAATTTACCTTCTTTCATTGTAAAATTGAAGTATTATGAGAAGTCACCTGTAATTAGTGACATAGTTAGGGTGTCAAAGCCTGGTTGTCGTTGTTATTCTAAGTATAAGGACATTTCTAAAGCATATAATGGTCTTGGTATTTTTATTATATCGACACCCAAAGGAGTGATGACTGATTATAATGCACATAAGTTAAAGGTTGGAGGAGAAGTTTTGTGTCGTGTGTTTTAAATAATAGGAGAAATTCATGTCTCGTATAGGTGCTGCTCCTATCAATATTCCTGCTGGTATTTCAGTTGAATATAATAATGGTAGGATGTTAATAAAGAGTGCTAAGGCTGAAAAAGAGCTTAGCTTAATCAGTGATGTTGTGTGCCGGATTGTTGATAATCAGCTACTCCTTTCTGTGGATCAAGATAAAGATGATTATGATGAAATAAAGCCTATTTGGGGCACTTATAGGAGTAATATTAATAGTATCATCAACGGCATGGTTGATGGTTTTTCTGTTAATCTTGAGATTAACGGTGTGGGATATAAGGCAGAGTGTGATGGTAAGTATTTGACTTTGTATCTTGGTTATAGCCATAATGTAAAATATAAAGTGCCTAAAGATATTGAGATTAAGTGTATAAAGCCAACTCACTTAGTAGTTAGTGGTATGGATAAGCAAAAAGTCTATATGGTGGCATCTGATATATGCAGGATTAGGAAGTATGATCCTTATAAAGGTAAGGGTATTGTAATAAAGGGTAAATTTATGTTGCGTAAAGTTGTAAGTAAAAAGAAGTAATTAAGATGAGAAGGTTATATAATTTTTTAAGTAACTATGAAAAAAGGAAGTTGCGTAATAGAGCGAAGCTTGACAAGAGCGCTGAACGTTTGCGTATATCCATATTTAAATCTAATAGGCATTTTTATGTCCAGTTAATTAATGATGTAAAAGGAGTAACTCTCACTTCAGCTTCTACTTTGGATGCTAAAATTAAGGATGTATGTAAAGGAAAAGTCAATGCTGAAACTATAAAACAGGTTTCTTCTTTAGTGATTGAGCGCTTATCTGGTCTGAAATTAGAACAAAAGCTAGTATTTGATCGTGGAGCGTATAAATATACAGGATTAGTTTCTCAATTTGCTGAGGCTTTAAGAAGTTCTGGATTTGAGTTTTAGAAGGTTTTGAATATGGCTATAAAGAATTTACAAAATAATAATGATTTATCAGAGCTTTTAGTTTCGGTACGAAGAGTGACAACGGTTACCAAAGGTGGTAGAAGATTTTCATTTTCAATTTTGGTTGTTGTTGGCGATGAAAAGGGCAGGGTAGGATGTGGAATAGGTAAGCACGCAGAAGTTGCTGAAGCAAGAGTCAAAGCTGTAAATGCTGCAAAGAAATCGATGATTAGAGTGTACTTGCGTGAAGGTAGAACTTTGCATCATGATATTAAAGCTAAATTTTGTTCTGGTGAGATAGTTTTAAGAACCGCAAGAGTCGGAACAGGTATTATTGCTGGTGGAGCGATTAGATCAGTTTTTGAGGTGTTAGGTATAAAGGATGTGGTAGCTAAATCTACTAGATCAAATAATCCTCATAACGTTATATGTGCGGTGTTTAAGGCTTTTGATAGTATGTTATCTCCTCGTCAGGTAGCAAGCAAAAGAGGCAAAAAAATTAGCGAGATAGTTGGAAACAGGTAAAGTATGAATAATGCTGTAAAATTAAACTCTATATTTACTAAGTTATCTAAGAAAAAGAAGCCTAAGTTGCTGGGTAGAGGTATCGGTTGTGGTAAAGGTAAAACATCCGGTAGAGGGCATAAAGGGCAGAAGGCTAGAAGTGGAGTTTCCATAAATGGTTTTGAGGGTGGACAACAGTCTATATATACTCGTTTGCCTAAAAGAGGTTTTAAGCCTATACGTAGGAACATATATTCTATAATTAATGTTGGCGATATACGGCGCTTAATGGAAGCTAAAAAAATAGTGAAAGACTCTGTTATAGATAAGGAGAGGCTGTATAAATTAGGTTTTATAAAGTCTATTAAGGATAAAATTAAACTTCTTAATAAAGGTAAGTTGAGCGAAAAATTTGTGTTTCATGTTGATTTTGCGTCAGAAGCTGCAAAAAAATCTGTAGCTTCAGTTGGTGGTAGTGTGGAAATACTATCGTAAGTCATGGGCAATAAATCAGCATTTAATAGCTTGGATCCTACGTTGTTATATAAAGGCGATTTATTAAAGCGTATATTTTTTACGCTAATAGCTTTAATTTGCTATCGCTTGGGTACTTATGTGCCTATTCCTGGAATTAATCTTGATGTAATTAATGATATATTTCCCAAAGAGGGCTCAGGTGTTTTTGGAGTATTTAATTTATTTTCTGGTGGTGCATTGGCTAGAATGACAATTCTAGCATTGAACGTTATGCCATATATAATGGCTTCTATCATTATTCAGTTGCTTTCTTCTGCGATTAAAGGAATGAAGGAAGTTAAGAATGATGGAGAGTCAGGCCGTAGAAAGATGAATTCTTATATACGCTACCTGACCATAGTAATTTGTGTATTTCAATCAATTCCAATTTTGGTTGGATTGGAAGGGATGAATAGGGAAGGGGTATTGGTTGTAATCGAACCTGGTGTTATGTTTCGTACAATAGGTGTTTTCAGCCTTTTAGGTGGAACTATGCTTTTAATATGGCTTGGTGAACGAATCAGTGCTAGCGGTATAGGCAATGGTATCTCATTAATCATTTTCACGGGTATAATATCAGAGTTATACAGCGCTTTGTCATCTCTGTTAACGTTAAATAAAAACGGTAGCGTATTGTTATTTATTATCCTTTTTGTTTTGGTATTGTTTTTTTTGCTGCTAGTCTTAGTCATTTTTGTAGAGTCTTCTTATAGAAAAGTTATTGTTCAACATCCTAAAAAACAATTTAAAAGATTACATAATGACGATTTTACTTATATTCCATTGAAGATTAATTTATCTGGTGTAGTACCAACCATTTTTGCTAATGCAATTTTATTGACACCTATTTCAATTGCAAATTTCTATAAGGGGCACGCTTTTTCTGATTTTATTTTAAATTACTTTATGGCAAATAAAGTAGTATATATTGTAGCCTATTTGGTGCTGATAGTATTTTTTAATTTTTTCTATACCAATTTTATATTTAATCCAGAGGAAAACGCAGATTTTCTTAAAAAAAATGGTGGTTTTATACCTGGTAGAAGGCCTGGGAAACATACTTCTGATTACCTTCAAGATATAGTTTTTAAGTTGACATTCATTGGCTCTGCGTATTTGGTAGTCATATGTACTGTACCTGAAGTTATGAGATATTATTATGATATACCATTTATTTTTGGTGGGACGAGTTTACTGATTATAGTGAACGTTATTACTGATACTATTATGCAAATACAATCTTATATTTTTTCGAATAGGTACGATAGCTGGATAAAGAAATATGAGTCTAAAACGAGGAAAGTAAGATGATCATTACGATTTTTGGTCCTCCAGGTTCTGGTAAAGGTACTCAGTCAAGCTTGTTAATAGCAAAATATAATTTAAAATTAATTTCAGTGGGGGATTTATTAAGGAATATTATATCTGATGGCAGTGAGTTAGGTGAAAAAATAAAGGGTACCGTGGAATCTGGTAATTTAATTCAAGATGAAATTATATGTGGATTGTTGCATGACCAGCTTGCATTAATGGATGATAATTGCTTATTAGATGGTTTTCCGAGAAATTTAAACCAGGCTCATTTTTTGACTCAAGTTTTGCAAGAAAAATATAATAGGGATGTTGATATTGTAATTGAACTGCAGCTTGACGATAATATTGCAATCGATAGATTAAAAAATCGTCTCGTGTGTTTGGACTGTAAAAGCATATATAGTGTATCTTCTTTTAAGAGTACTACTTGTGCTAAATGTAAAAGTACGAGGTTAGAGAAAAGAATTGATGATGCTGATATGTCTGCAATTAATAAGAGAATAAGTGAATATCACCTTCAAATGAAAGGTTTACGCGAGTATTATAAAGGCAAATTATTAACAATTGACGCTAATTTGAGTGTTGATGAGGTAACGCAAGAGATTGAAAGTAAAATTTCTTGTAATTTGGTTTGACTCTGAGTTGTTTTATGGTATAAATTAAGAGTTGTTATTAATAAAGTATCGAGGTACCAGTGGCACGTATTGCAGGCATAAATATTCCAGTGAGGAAATGTGTTCCTTTTGCATTAACTTATATATATGGTATAGGTATTGCTACTGCGAATGTAATTTGTCACGCTTGTGAAGTTGATAAGCGCAAACGTGTTTCAGAATTACGAGATGAAGATATAGAAAAGATCAGCAGTTTCATTAGACAAAATTATGTTATAGAAGGTGAGCTCAGGAAAGAAGTGGCTATGAACATAAAATCTTTAGTGGAAATGGGATGCTATAGAGGAGTGAGACATAGAAAAGGTTTACCTGTGAGAGGGCAAAGGACTCATACTAATGCTAAGACTCGTAAAGGTAGATCTCGGTTGCCTATTGCTGGGAAAAAATAAAATTTATTATTATTGTGAGTTTTAATGAAAAAAGTCAAAACGGTTGGTAAGAGTACAAAGGAGTTTATTACTGGTGTTGTTCATATTCGTGCAACTTTTAATAATACTTTTGTAAATGTAACTGATGTTCATGGTAATACGCTATGTCAAACTTCTGTGGGTGCATGTGGTTTTTCAGGTTCGAGAAAATCCACACCTTATGCTGCAGGTAAGGCTGCGGAGGCTGCTGCGAAGAATGCAATGGAGAGATTTGGTATGAAGGTTGTCTCTGTAATAATTCGTGGTCCTGGCTTTGGTACCGAAGCTGCGGTTAAAGCATTTCAAAGCTGTGGGTTGACTGTGACTTCAATTGCAGATAAAACCGCAATTCCTCATAATGGGTGCAGGTTAAGAAAAAAAAGAAGAGTATAGGATATTTGAAAAGGTTGTTTTATGTATTATAATAATGATGTTTCTCTCTGTAGCAATTTAGATAAATTGATTAAACCTAGTTCAGTTAAGGTAATATCAGATGATTCAAGTGAAAAAAGTGATATAGTCCTAGAACCGTTGGAAAGTGGTTTTGCTTTAACATTAGGTAATGCATTAAGACGTGTAATGTTATCTTCTCTTAAAGGTAGTGCTGTTTATGGAATAAAAATTGAAGGTGTAACTCATGAATTTACTTCAATTCAAGGGGTAAGAGAAGACGTAACTGATATAGTATTAAATATGGGCATGTTGAGGTGTAAATTAAATGGTGCTTCTAATAAATGCTTAAATTTAAACGCTAAAGGGCCTTGCCAGGTGTTAGCTGGGATGATAGAAACTGATGATCAATGCTCTATTGTTAATAAAGATTTGTTAATATGTACGCTGGGGCAAAATGTAGAGCTTAACATGACCATATATGTGGCTAGCGGAAAAGGTTATCTTCCTGTAACTAAGTATAAAGAAAATGAACTTGTGAAGCTTATGAGTGAACAGGATTTAATTGGTTTTATTCCAGTTAATGCTTTGTATAGCCCTGTCAACAGGGTTTCGTACAGGGTAGAGAATAGTCGTGTTGGCCAAGTGACTGATAAGGATAAGCTGATATTGTCAATTGAGACTGATGGTACAATCTCTCCAAGTCAAGCTGTTGACTCTGCTGCAAGAATATTACAGGAGCAACTTCAGCCCTTTATTAGTTCTGATGTAAGTTATAAAAAATCGCAGGTTTCTTCGTCTAGTGGTGCTAAAGATTTGGGTTATGACCCTGTCTTATTGCGTAAGGTAGATGAAATGGAGTTATCTGTCAGGTCTCATAACTGTCTGAAAAATGAAAACATCACTTATATAGGTGATCTTGTGCAAAAGACAGAAGGTGAAATGTTAAGAACTGCTAATTTTGGCAGGAAGTCTTTGAATGAGATTAAGGCAGTTTTGGCTAATTTTGGCTTGTCTTTGGGTATGAATGTGCTAAACTGGCCACCTAAGGATATAGATGAGTTGGCTAAACAACATACTGATGAAGATTAGGTGATATATGAAACATGGAATAAAAAAACGTAAACTATCTCGTTGCACTGAACATAGATTATCGACATTAAAGAATTTATCTATCTCATTAATTAACCATGAGCAGATTGTAACTACTTTACCAAAAGCTAAGGAACTTCGTCCATATGTCGAAAAGTTTATTACAATTGCTAAGAATAAGAATACTTTACATGGTAGAAGACTTTTGCTTTCACGCCTTCATAATAGTAAGTTAGCAGTTGATAAGTTATTAAACGTCTTAGCCAGCCGTTATCAAGATCGTAAAGGTGGGTATTCTAGAATAATAAAATTTAGCACTCGAAAGGGTGATTGCGCTTCAATGGCAGTGATAGAACTGGTTGATAGGGATATTGCAGCAAGAGGTAAGGTTTATAGTAAAAATAAAGAAGGAGGCAAAGTAGTTACACAAAGTTAATTGTTATCATAATTGTTCTTCTTATGGTAAGTAGGTTACGCTACTTTGTAGGTTACTTTGGCGAATTGTTAGTTTCGGTATATTTAAAGCTGAAATGGTATAATGTTATAAAACGCCGTTACCGTTGTAAGTTCGGTGAAGTTGACTTAATTGTATCTAAAAAAAAGGAGCTGATTTTTATAGAAGTTAAAACAAGTTTACTTGGAAAAGAAATACCGATATCTCATCTTCAATGTCAGTCTATTATAAATTCTTCTAAGTATTTCTTAAGTACAAACCTTAGTTTTTTAGATTATTCAGTCAGATATGATTTATGTTTTCTTTCCTTAAAGAGAAGACCGGTTTATATAAAAAATGCTTGGATTGAAGAATGAAAGATTTGTAGCTGAATTAATTTAGATTTACTGGATTTAATATGAAAAAGACCCAATACAATAATTTAGTTTCATCTTACGCTAGAGTGCTGTTTCATGTCTCAGGAAGCAGGTTAGGTATTATAAGGAAAGAAGTAGAATTTTTATTGGCTTTTTTTAAGGATCAACATGATGTTTTTGTGTACCTATCTCATCCTATGATTTCTTTTGCACACAAAAAAGAAGTGATGCTTTCTATAAATGAGCACTTGAGTGAAAATTTAGTAAAATTTATTATGGTTATATTTGCAAACAAACGCTCTAGTTTATTGATCCTTATATTAAAAAAATTCTTAAGTCTTGCAAAAGAAAATGAAAATGAATTCGAAATTACTATAAAGTCAGCAGAAGCTTTAAAGGAATCTGATATAAAAATAATTACTGAATCTTTGAGCTTTCTTGGTAAAATAATAAAAGTAAGCAATGTGGTTGACTCTTCTATACTAGGTGGCTTCGTAGTTAGGTATGGTTTTAATTTGATCGATGCTTCGCTAAAAAGTTACTTAGATAGGTTAGTTGACTTAAGTAAAATGGAAATATTAAAAGTAAGGAATTTTGTATGAAGAACAGTATGAATTTTTCTGAGATAGCAAGTGTAATAAGGGAAAAAGTTGAGACGTTTGATAATCCTATAAAGCGAGAAAATATAGGTGAAGTAATTTCAGTAACAGATGGTATCGCATTGGTTTATGGGCTGGAAAAAGCAAAATTCGGTGAAAAGGTATTTTTTGCAAGCGGTGTAGAAGGAATAGTTCTTGATTTAGATCATGATACGGCTGGAATAGTTGTGCTTGGTAATGACCGTGATGTGAAAGAAGGGGACGTTGTAAAATGTAGTGGTGATGTTGTGCAGGTGCCTATAGGGCATGAATTGTTAGGGAGAGTTGTAAATGCGTTGGGCCATCCTATAGACGACGGTGGGGAAATTGGAGCCAAAAACAGAATGGATATAGAATCTAAAGCGCCAGGCATTATTGATCGTAAATCTGTGCATGAGCCACTGCAAACAGGAATTAAAATTATAGATTTGCTAATTCCAATAGGTAGAGGGCAGCGTGAATTAATTATTGGCGATAGACAAATTGGTAAAACTACTATTGCGCTTGATACTATTATCAATCAGAAGAAGATTAACGATGAGGTAAACGAAAATCAAAAAATTTACTGTGTTTATGTTGCTATTGGACAAAAAATTTCAACAGTAGCAAAAGTGGTAAATAAGCTGAAAGAAAGCGGAGCATTAGAGTATACAACTGTAGTTGTGGCTAGTGCATCTGACTGCGCGCCTATGCAATTTTTAGCACCTTATGCTGGTTGCACTATTGGGGAATTTTTCCGTGACAATGGAATGCATTGTTTGATTATATATGATGATTTATCTAAGCATGCTGTGGCATATAGGCAGATGTCTTTATTGCTCAGACGTCCTCCTGGTCGTGAAGCTTACCCTGGAGATATATTCTATGTACATTCTCGCTTGCTTGAAAGAGCTGCTAAAATGTCTGATAAAAAAGGGCAGGGGTCTTTAACTGCTTTGCCGATTGTCGAAACTCAAGCTGGTGATGTATCTGCGTATGTGCCAACAAATGTTATTTCAATTACCGATGGGCAGATCTTTCTTGAGTCTGAATTATTTTATAAAGGATTTCGACCTGCAGTAAATATAGGTTTGTCAGTTTCACGGGTTGGTTCTGCTGCACAACTAAAGTCTGTGAAGAAAGTTGCTAGTTCTATAAAGCTAAGCTTAGCTCAGTATAGAGAATTAGAAGATTTTGCAAAATTTGGTTCTGATCTTGATGCTAGTGTTCAATTATCCTTGAATAAGGGTAAATATCTTGTCGAGTTATTAAAGCAAAAACAACATTTACCTATGTCAATAGAAGAGCAGGTAGTGCTGATGTATATTTTTTCTAACCTATATAATCAGTTAAGTAAAATACAAATAAGTTACATTAATAAATTTGAACATGATCTTATTAATTATTTTCATACTGTACACCCTGGGGTTTTAAAAAAGTTGTCAAATGACATGAGTAATGATATAAAAGGTGATATTTTTAACATTGTGAGTAATTTCGTTACTCAATTTAATTGCGTTTAGGTGGTGATTATGGCTTCATCCATTATTAATAAATTTCCTATGACGAGGGAAGGTTTTGAGAATATGCAAGCCGAACTTGAAAAATTAAAGGAAGAAAAACCTTCTGTGATACAGGCTATTTCTGATGCTCGTGATCAAGGTGATTTGTCTGAAAATGCAGAGTATCATACAGCACGGGAAAGGTTAGGTTTTATTGAAGGCCGTATAATGGAGATAGAAAGTAAGCTCTCACATGCGGAAGTAATAGAAGTAAAAAATTTGTCTGGTGATTCAGTAATGTTTGGTGCAACTGTGACATTAAGCATGCTGAGTGATGATGACAGTGAAGTAGAATATACTTATAAAGTTGTTGGTGAATATGAAGCGGATGTTTCAAAGCGGTTAATATCTACTAGTTCACCACTCGGGAGTGCCTTAATCGGCAAAAAAGTCGGTGAGTATGTGGAAGTGACAGTGCCAAATGGAGAGAAATTGTATAAAATAGTTAAGATTGAATTTAAGTAAATTATTATGGTACAGGCCACTTATGCTTCAATGAGTCTACCCGGTATTTCTTCTGTGGAAGATGTATTGGAGGATGCTCGTTCCGGTAAATTATTCATTTTAGTTGATGATGAAAATAGAGAAAATGAAGGTGATTTGCTTGTCTTAGCTGAAAAAGTAAAACCAGAACATATGGCTTTTATGGTTAGGTATGGTACTGGCATTGTATTTTTAGCTATGACAAAGCTTCATATGAATAAACTAAATCTTGAGTTTATGAAGAGAAGTAATGTGGATGAAAAGCTTACTCCTCATACTGCATTTACTACATCAATTGATGCGCGTTATGGCATTACAACAGGTGTTTCTGCTCATGATAGAACACATACGATACTTACCGCCATTGATGAAAAGAGTACTAAAGATGATATTATTACTCCTGGGCATGTTTTTCCTATTATTGCAAATGATGGTGGGGTTTTAGCACGTAATGGTCATACTGAAGCAAGTGTTGAAATAGCAAAGTTAGTTGGCTTTAGTCATGTAGCTGTAGGGTGTGAATTGGTGAATGATGATGGCTCTATGATGCGCTTACCTCAGTTACTTAAATTTGCTGAACAACATAAAATTAAGTTAACTACCATCGACAAACTTATCAGTTACGTTAAAAAATTAAACTAGCATTTATAAATTTGTATAATTTAAGTGTTAAAATATAGAATTCCTATAAATTATACAAGC
Organism: Wolbachia endosymbiont of Dactylopius coccus; assembly: GCF_977011065.1. Taxonomy (NCBI): domain Bacteria; kingdom Pseudomonadati; phylum Pseudomonadota; class Alphaproteobacteria; order Rickettsiales; family Anaplasmataceae; genus Wolbachia; species Wolbachia endosymbiont of Dactylopius coccus. The sequence goes on from NZ_OZ347065.1 coordinate 381,788, forward strand.
ACAGAATTTCCATGTTTAGAATTGCTAAGTTTTTGACCTTATTGTTCTTTTTTGCATATTATAATAATGCTTACTCTATTAACATTATTAGAGATAGTGAAGTGGAAGCAATAGTGAAAGAGCTAGCGCAACCTTTATTTTTTGCTGCAAACATTGATAGTGACCGAATGAAAGTTTTTATAATTAATGATAATTCGATTAATGCTTTTGTAATTAACAACAACAGTATCTTCGTTCATTTAGGACTTTTACAATACTCGGCTAAACCTTATGTCCTGCTTGGTATATTAGCACATGAGATTGCTCACATATCTGCTGGTCATATATTGCAAATGAGTAGTGCTATGGGTTATTTTCAATCGATAGCAATGATTAGTTATATGGTAGGATTAGTTTCTAGTATTATCATTAACCCTCAGGTTGCTGGTGCAATTTTGCTTAGTGGTGTAGCACTCAGTTCAAGGCTATTTTTTAACTATTCTCAAGAGCAAGAAAGTGTAGCAGATAGCTATGCTTTAAGGTACCTTGATGAATCTGGCTATGATAATTCAGGTATGAAAGAGATTTTTGATTATTTTAAAAGTATTGAGCATGAGAACACCGAGGAATATTTCCGCACTCACCCACTTAGTGAGAAACGCATATTTGCTGTGCAAAATTATAAGGTCAAAAACAACGTAAAACCAATTTTTGCGGATAAGTTACTAAAGTTTGAGCGTGTGGTTGCAAAGCTAGACTCTTTCTTTGCTCCTATTCATGTGTTATCTAATAAATATGAAAATAATTCTGAGTATGTAAATGCTATAGTTTGCCATAGGCAAGGAAAGATAGAAGAGGCTATTGCTAAAGTTAATTCATTGATTCAAGAGTCACGCAATGACCCATACCTATATGAATTAAAAGCAGAAATGCTATACAAGGCCGGAAATTTAAGTGAAGCAATAAAAATGTATGAGGAATCGCTTAGGTATTTATCTGAGAAAAACAGTTATTTAGTGAAACTTGCATTATCTCATACTTTATTATTACACGGTGATGCAAAAAAGGCGATTTTTTACCTGGAGCAGATTTTGAATGTAGAACCAAATAACGCTTTTGTCTGGAAATATTTAAGCATTGCATATAAATGTGAAGCTGATACGGCAATGCATTATTTTGCCTTGACAAAAAAGGCTTGTATTGAAGGTGATTTAAAGCAATTTACAAAATATGCTGAGCTAGCTGTTAAAACTCTACCAAAAGATAGTCCTTATTTGTTGCAAGTTGAAGATATGAAGCGATTTAATGGATAACAAAAAAGCATTTCTGCACTTTTATGGGTTTTTTCCACACTTTTCCAACATAGCTTTTGCTTCATCACTTACGTTGGGCATAATTTTCGTTATGATAGTTTTAGCGCCAAAAAATACACCACAGAACATGCCTAGAGCAAAGAGGGCTGGCCACGGCATCCTGCCAAATATTGCAAGCAAAGCTGCACCAATTATTACTACCGTCATAAGTGGACCGCCTATTCCCCAAACGTAACCAATAATATTGCATATTACTTTAGTTGTGTCATCCATATCAGGACCAGTGGTAGCTGCATAACCTGAGAAAGAGAAAAGTAATACTACACAAAAAACACTAAAAAATCTTTTTATTATAGAGCTCATTTTCTTGCCTTTAAATAATAAATTAACGCAAACGCAAACCTACACATGTTTTTATTTTAAAGTAAAAATTATAATTTGTCCATACATAAGTGTTGCTACATAAATAACCCACCATTAATGTTAAGCACATGCCCTGTTATATATTTTGCTTCATCACTTGCTAAAAATAGGACCCCTGCTGCTATTTCTTCCCCTGTTCCCATTCTTTTCATTGGAATATTATCTAATATTTTTCCCTTTTGTCCTTCATTTAAAACTTCAGTCATTTTAGTATCTATAAACCCAGGAGCAATACAATTTACTGTTATATTACGACTTGCAACTTCTTTTGCTATAGATTTGCTCATAGCTATTATTCCAGCTTTAGACGCTGCATAATTTGCTTGCCCGGCATTTCCTGTCAGCCCTATTATTGAGGAAATATTTATAATTCTTCCCCAATTATTCTTAATTAGTCTCTTACATGCTTCTCTACTCAGCTTAAATGTAGAGCTCAAGTTAATATCAATTACTTTTTGCCATGCTTCATCTGTCATTCTCAATAATAAACTGTCTCGCGTAATGCCCGCATTGCATATAAGCCCGTCAAAGCCCTCCATCAACTCGCTTGCTCTATTTACTAGTTGATTTACTTCCTCAGCATTTGATAAGTCACAAGGGAGTATTTGCATATTTTTTTCATATTGTTTAGCAACTTCTTCGAGCACTTCTTTTTTTGTGCCAGAAATACATAAAGTTGCTCCGGCTTTGTGTATAATTTTTACAATTGCTTGCCCTATTCCGCCTGATGCGCCAGTGATCAGGAACTTTCTGCTTTCCAATCTAAACATAATAACTTTATATTATCTTAATTCCTAACAGAATATTGACTGGTTGGCAATAGATTTCTTACATAATATAAGTAACTCAGATATTCACAAAATAAAGGAAAAGTTATAATAAAGTTAAACGTCAAAAAATTTTAAAAACATAGTTGATGCAGGAATTGTTACTAAATAGTTTATTCTGGTGCTCTGCAGTCTAAATGGAATGCCTAAATTATAGATTCTTTGTTTTTTTGTGTTATCTTGAGTTAACACAAATTCACAGTAGTATTATGATAAGTAAGTTGAAAAAGCTTAGCACTGGATTTTCTTTGACAGGCCTGATTAGCCATAGTGATAATATAAATATGCAAGGAGCAAAAAATAAAAAGAAGAAGTACCCAAAATTTTTGGATAAGACGTTTGCATTGATTGATGCAGTGATAAATTTTATTTTAAAACGCGAAAGTAATAACGTAAATGAAGTTCTGAGAGTAACATGGGGACCACTATTTTTTGGTCTGGTAGTAATACTCATCTTTTTTGGGGTAGGTGGTATTTGGTCGGCTATAGCTCCAATTGACGGTGCGGTGCATGCAAGTGGAGAAGTTATTGTATCTTCAAATAGGAAAATAGTTCAACACTTGGGCGGAGGAATAATAAGCAAAATTTTAGTAAAAGAGAGCCAAGCAGTTAAAAAAGATGAGCCTCTAGTTTTGTTGAGTGATGTTAACGAGAAGGCGAATTTAAGTATTATCAAAGAGAAGCTCTTATCATTTTTAGCAACAGAAGCAAGGCTTATTGCAATCAGAGGAGATTTAGACACGCTCGAGTTTCCTGATGAGGTTAAAAAATTATCTAACGATGAACTTGTAAATAAAGCGATAAAGAATCAAGTAAAGTTGTTCAACTCTCAGAGAAAGAGCATATTGGGAAAAACAGATATACTGCAACAACGTATAAAGCAGTTAAATGATGAATTAGCGGGGCTAAATTTTCAACTAAATGCAGCTCATAAGCAATATGACTTGATAACTGAAGAGTTGGAAACAAAAAGACAATTACTTGATAGTGGCCATATAAGCAAACCACACATTTTAGCTTTAGAAAAACAGTTTGCTGAAATTGAAGGCAGAGTTGGACATTACCGTTCTGCAATATCTCAAGTGCAACAAAAAATTGGAGAGAACGAATTAGAAATTATAAACGTAAAAAATGATTCTCAAGAAAGAGCAAACGCTGAACTTAAGGAAGTTAGTACGTCTATTGCAGACTTGAAAGAGAGGCTGATGGTTGCTGAAGATTCACTGGCACGTACAATAATTAAATCGCCTCAAGATGGGATAGTCACAGATATAAGATACCACACTGAAGGTGGTGTTATACAATCTGGAGTTCCGATCATGAGCGTAGTGCCATCGGATGATGACCTAATAATAGATGCTAAAATTCAAACCAGAAACATAGAAGAGATACTGTCAGCGCAAAAGAAAGATAGCAACATAGTCTCTATTGACGGATTAGAAGGGCTAAAGGTTAAAGTTCGGTTAAGTGCTTACAGTGCACGCCGTTTAAGTTTAATTAGTGGTATAGTAAGCCATATTTCTCCTGATGCTCTTGATGATCCAAGACTAGGGCGTTATTATTCAGTGCGCGTGGTGATACCAAAGTCAGAGCTTGCTCAATTTAAAAATGTATACCTATACCCTGGTATGCCAGCAGAAGTGTACATAGTTACTCAATCCCGTACTCTTTTATCATTCTTGTTTACGCCTATAATTGCAACAGTCGATAGGTCTTTTATAGAAAGGTAGCTCACTCGTTAAAGTAGTAGTGAAAGTGCCGTAATAAAATTTAGGTACATAATTAGACAATAGGCTTCTTGCATCACCTCCCAAGCCACAATTGTTATTCAGTAGAAACGAAAAACTTCCTTGACAAACTCCGCCAGCCCCCTTATCATGAAACTGAAGGTATTCAGTTATCTTCATCTGTGCAGATTAAACAGCAAGAAAACAACGTAGTTGGCGTACTATTGTTTAATTTTTGCACTATGTGCATACTATGTCTTTATAAAAATTTTGGGTTTTTACCCACATAAGCTGAAAAGCGCTTATAAAGCGTTCAAGACATCACCCAACGTCAAATTTTAAAATAAAGAGTGGAATAACTAGCTACTCCGGGGATTCTTTGTCTTTTTTTTCTGCTTAGTAAATTTCTTAAACATTTATGACTAAAGTTTAGTTGCATTAAAAAGCAGCTGAATCGCGGTTATTAAACGTTTAAAACATAAAAAAACGCCAATACTGAAAATAGACAATGACCAGGGCTTCTTTTGCCTTTTTTTTTATTTGGTAGATTTCTTAATGTTTATGGCTAAACGACAACCGTCATCCCGCTACTTGTTAGCGGCTAAGATACCGCGGCGGTATGACGGTTCGTGGCGGTATGACGATAAGGTTTATACCTTGTCATCCCAGTGCTTGACACTGGGATCCAGGAATTTTATTAAGTTGGTGAGCATAAAAATAGCTGTTTTACGTTAAAATACAATGTTTTGATGATTATGGAAAGGCTGGATTCCAGACTGGGATGACACCATAGGGGCACTGCCATCATAAAGGAACCAGTGTCAGCTACTTGAATGACATCATAGGGACACTGCCCTGACAACCGTCATCCCGCTACTTGTTAGCGGGATCTATGCTTTGAGATACTGCGAATGAATCGCGGTATGACGGTTAAGTAAGGGATCTATGCTAAGAGATGCCAAAGACCTTCATGAAACTTTGCCCATTTGGCTTCTCTAAAGATTTCGTTTACAGAATCTAGTAACTCAGCTATGCAGAATGAAAAAAGTTTGTATGGTATACAAATATAGTGTGTTTTTTTATAATTATTTTCTATAATGCGTAAACCTTTGGTCCAAGCTGTAAATGCTACCATAGGCATTAAAAGTTAATTAACAAACTGCAATGTATAATAAAATAAAGAAACTTGTAAGATTTTGATCTTACAGATTATAAACTTGTCATAAAGTTTAATAGTGTCTGTTACTGCTTTTAGGTGTGAGGCTAGAGGGTTATTAGCAGTAACAGACACTATTAAACTTATTATAGAATTTACTTAAAGTAAATACTTAACTTAAAATATTATAATATTTTTACTTACAATAGATTTATGTAAATGCTTTTTTACTCAAGTTAGTATTGTACTATTATACTTGTTGAATGCTAAAAAATTATTAACCATCACTAATCTCTATTTGCATAGTAAGTTTATATATACTATTATACAGTATATCATTTAGTTTTATAGCAAACAAATAAAAGATATGGTGAAGTTATTTGCACTATTGATAATATTTTACTCAAATATATCTGTTGCCTTTGCTCCTACTTCCTGGCAATTTGGATTTCCTGCTCCTGCAACTGAAGTAATGGAGGCTGTAGTTAGGTCACATTCGTTTGTAATGGTTGTGATGATTGCAATAATGCTTTTTGTGTGGGCGCTGCTTGCTTATGTAGTATTTCGCTTTCGTAAAAGCAAAGTGGCAAACGTAAGCCAAACTAACCACAATGTCCTTTTAGAAATTGTTTGGTTTGTTATACCAACGATTATTGTTGGTATATTAGCCTTTGAAAACGCTAAATTACTGAAGCTACAGGAAGAAATACCGAAAGCTGATATAACACTGAAAGTTATTGGCCATCAATGGTATTGGAGTTACCAATATCCAGAATATCAAGGTGTGTCATTTGATAGTTATATTAAGGGAAAAGAAGACTTTATCGAAGGAGATTTAAAGCTATTCTCTGTTGATAACAACATCGTTTTACCCATTAATACTAACGTTCGTTTACAAGTTACAGCAGGAGATGTGATACACAGCTGGGGAGTACCAGCTTTCGGTGTAAAAATTGATGCGATACCAGGTAGGCTGAATGAGGCGTGGTTTAATATCAAAAAGTCTGGTGTTTATTACGGGCAGTGCTATGAATTGTGTGGTCAAGGCCATGGATTTATGCCAATTGTTGTTGAAGCAGTAAGCAAAGAAGATTTTAATAAGTGGATTGAAAATAGAAAATTAGTGAGTTAAATTTGGAGTATAGATATGAGTGACGTACCAAAGGGCATAAAGCGTTGGTTGTTTTCCACTAATCATAAAGACATAGGAACACTGTACATTATTTTTTCCATATTAGCTGGAATTATTGGTGGATTATTATCGGTGATTATTCGCACTCAACTAATGCACATTAATATACTTAACAATAATTATCAATTATATAACGTAATGGTTACAGGGCATGCGTTGATAATGGTGTTTTTTATGATAATGCCAGCCCTCATGGGAGGATTTGGTAACTGGTTTGTACCTCTCATGATTGGCGCACCAGATATGGCATTTCCTCGTATGAATAATTTAAGTTTTTGGTTGTTAGTGTCATCTTTTATTTTGCTCATTCTCTCAGTGTTTATTGGTGAAGGTCCAGGTACAGGTTGGACTTTATATCCACCTTTATCACAGGTAATGTCCCATCCAAGTGCAGGAGTTGACCTTGCTATACTTGCACTCCACGTTGCTGGTATGTCGTCAATTGTTGGGGCGATCAACTTTATAGTTACTATATTTAACATGCGCACAAAAGGAATGTCATTAACTAAGATGCCACTGTTTGTTTGGTCTGTCTTGCTAACAGCATTTATGTTGATTGTTGCCTTACCAGTGCTTGCCGGTGCTATAACTATGCTTCTTACTGATCGCAATGTTGGTACTTCCTTTTTTGATCCTGCAGGTGGTGGTGACCCTGTGTTATTTCAACATTTATTTTGGTTTTTTGGTCATCCAGAAGTTTACGTAATTATTTTTCCTGCATTTGGCATCATAAGTCAGGTTGTATCAACTTTTTCTCACAGACCTGTATTTGGTTACATAGGGATGGTTTATGCAATGATAGGTATAGCAGTATTTGGCTTTATGGTTTGGGCTCATCATATGTTCACTGTTGGGCTTAGTGCTGACGCTGCTGCATTTTTTAGCACTACCACAATTTTTATCGGTGTTATAACTGGTGTAAAAGTCTTTAGCTGGATTGCAACTATGTGGGGTGGAGCAATTGAGTTTAAGACCCCTATGCTATTTGCACTAGGTTTTATTTTCATGTTTGTTGGCGGTGGCATAACGGGAATAATTCTTTCTCATGGTGGAATAGATAAGCTTCTGCATGATACCTACTATGTTGTTGCTCACTTCCATTATGTCATGTCACTTGCTGCATTATTTGGAGCTTTTGCTGGCTTTTATTATTGGATTGGCAAAATGTCGGGTAAACAATATAATGAGCGCTTAGGTCAAATCCACTTTTGGCTTACTTTTATTAGCACCAATATCACTTTTTTACCTCAACATTTCTTAGGATTAGCTGGTATGCCAAGGCGTATACCTGATTATCCTGATGCGTTTATCCCTTGGAATTATATATCCTCAATTGGTTCGTATATGTCCTTTGTTTCAGTTATGTTTTTTGTGTTTATAGTTATACATCTCTTTAAATGGGGCAAGAAAGCTGGAGATAATCCTTGGGAAGGTGACACCTTGGAATGGACGGTATCTTCACCACCTCCTTTTCATACTTTCGAAAAGCCACCAGTGGTAAAATAGAATGTACACAAGTGTTTTGCTAAATGTTGAATCAACAATACTGGATTTTTGGCGTTTGCTGAAGCCAAGGATAATGTATCTTGTGGTATTTACTGCAGTTGCTGGTATGGTTACTGCACCAGGTAGTATGCACCCTTTTCTAGCACTAATATCTCTTATATGTGTTGCTCTTGGCTCAGGATCTGCAGGTGCTATAAATATGTGGTATGACAAAGACATAGATCTGCTCATGGAAAGGACAAAAAACCGCCCTATACCTTCAGGTAGAGTTTCTGCAGAAAGCGCGCTTGAATTTGGTATAACTCTTGGAATATTGTCAGTATTTATCATGGCAATAGCAGTAAATTATATTTCTGCTGCTTTGCTTGCAGTTAGCATATTATTTTACGTTTTCGTATATACAATTTGGCTAAAAAGGCGTACTCCGCAGAATATCGTTATCGGTGGTGCAGCAGGTGCTTTTCCTCCAATGATTGGCTGGGCAGCTGTAACTAATTCTGTCAGTTGGGAAAGTTTCATTTTATTTTTAGTAATTTTTATGTGGACTCCGCCACACTTTTGGGCCCTATCTTTAAATAAGTCTGAAGACTATGCAAAAGCATCGATTCCAATGTTCAATATTGTTTATGGTCCGGAAAAAACAAGAAAATATATATTAATTTATAGTGTCTTGCTGGTGCTAACTAGCTTGCTTCCAGCTCTATTCTTGAAAAAGGCTTTACTTTATCTAAGCATGGCAATTTTTGCAGGTTGCATCTTTATTTGGTACGCTATATCAATTCTCAGATTCAAGAACCACAACTCACAGAAACAAATGTTTTCTTACTCAATTTCTTATCTATTTTCCCTATTCGCCAGTATTATTTTTTGTTCTATTGATTTATTTTAGTTATGAAAGAACGGCAGAAACATAAAAACTATTTTTTCCTTTTCCTTTTGGTAATGCTCGTTGTCACACTTTTTTTTGTTTCTATAATAAAATTTAAAGGTGCAGCTTAAACTACCTTTAGAAATTGTGCTTTCATAAAAGCAACTATATACTTTGTTAACCGATATAAACAAAGATGAGTAAAAAAGAAGTGACAATATATACGGATGGGGCGTGTTCTGGTAATCCTGGAGTGGGAGGATGGGCAGCTATCATATTATTTCAAGATTACAGAAAAGACATTTATGGTAGAGAAGAAAATACCACAAACAATAAAATGGAGTTAACAGCGGTGATCAATGGGCTGAAAGTATTGAAATTTTCTTGTAATATTAATTTATATATGGATAGTCTTTATGTTAAACATGGCATAACAGAGTGGATAAATAAGTGGAAAATGAATGGCTGGAAAACAAGTAATAAAAAATCAGTAAAAAATATGGAATTGTGGAAAGAGCTAGACAACGTTGCTTCACAACACGAAATTGATTGGAAGTGGGTTAAAGCACACAGTGGCGATAAGTATAATGAGGAGGCTGATAGTTTAGCAAGAAAAGCAATAATCGATGCTTAAAAAAATCACTATATCACTTTCCATAGTTCTATTGTTCGTATTCTGCTTATTTGTCTTTTTTAAGGGTGAGAGTCCTTTAGAAATCAATATTAATTATATTAATTTTTATGTTAAACATAAAATATCAAAAATATTTGTTGGCTCAAGCGTTAATATGGAGAATACCTCAGTTGTTTGGCAGAAAGATGCGTATTTAGTCATTACAGATTTGGCAATAGCAAATCCTAATTTTACTATAAAAGTTCCTGAGCTTTTTGTACATTTTAAGTTAAGTTCCTTATTTAAAGCTAGCACAAATCTCTCTCAGGTTTCAGCTGATAATGTGCATGTATGTATCAAGAGAGAAGAAACTAATGTTAATCCGCAAAACTCATTAGGCCTTTTGGATAATCATTATTTAAGTAATAACCGCCTTCCTTCGGTGTCATTCCAGCGCGTGACGCTGGAATCTAGACAAAAAGAAACCTGGATCCCAGTGTCAAGCACTGGGATGACAGGAAAGAAAGATACTGGGATGACAGGGAAGAATTTCAAGATGACAGAAAGCAGTGCAAAAAATCTATTAAAAACAATAAGGGAATTTTTTTTTGACTTAAATGCGGATTCAAAAATTGAATTTACTAACATCGCTATTGATAAAAGCACAGAAGATGAATTTTTTATTGATAAATTATATATAGGGAAGGGGGAAGATTTTAATGTTTTAGATATTCATGTGAATACAAAAGATGGAAAGGGATTTTTGGATGATTTATCAATTACAATAAAAAATCGCAACAATTTGCTAAATGTGTACGGGACATTTTATGATCTAAAATTGGGACTATTGAACAAGTTTTCTACATTAGTTAAAAGCTACAATTTGGACAAAAATATAGGATTCAAAGGAAGCTTCTCAGTGAAAATTAATAAAAAGGATGAAATTGTAGATGGAAATATATACGTATTGAATACAGAAAATTATTTGAACAAAAATTTAGCCTTAACTAATGTAAATATAAATTTAACATATAGTGATGGAATTATTAGTGTAAAAAACTTCCATTTTAAGTTAAATGACACGTATCTCTCTTTGATAGGCAAAATGAACTTTAGTACAAGTCATGCTTTGTTTAGAATTAATATTAGTAAGTTTGCTGCAAAGGATTTATGTACTTATGTACCAGATGGTGTAGTGAACAGTAAATTTAAAAGCTGGTATTGTGATAATATTGATGGGAATGTTTTAAACACAATTGTAAGTTTCAATGGCAAAATTAAAAATTTATTTAATGACGATCTGTCAGATATCGTAGTAGTTGCTGATATAGAAAACGGTAGCGTAAAATTTGATGAAGATTTTGAGCAAGTAAAGGAATTAAAGGGTGATTTGATCATCAAGAATAACGATCTTGAAATTACTGTAAATAGCGCTAAGTTTCAGAATTTCACTATTAATGGTGGTGATATTGAAATGAAATCTCTCGATAAGGAAAATTCAGTTCTAACCATTAATGGCCAAGCTGTAAGTGATGCTTATGGTTTATATGAGCCTATAAAATTTAAGCTGGATGATGTGGTGAAGGTTGAAAGGGATAAAGTAAGTGGAATGGCAAAATCTGTATTTAATTTTCGCATTTTTAATCTAAATGCTGATGACAAAAAAGTAGACTTCTCAGCAAATTTTCATTCTGAAATTGACAATTTGGCCGTCTATAATGCAAGTCTTGGTAAATATGACATTAAGCTTAGTTTTGGCAGTGACTTTATAGATTTAAATGGTAGTGGTATGGTGAATAACACACAGCTATTATTTGACCTGAAAAGTAGCAATAGGAATGAAAGTTTTGCCTGGAATTTGACCGGAGATTTACCCGCTCAAATACTTAATTTTGATAAAAATATAGGTGGCTATGTCAATACAAATATAGAATCGGTGATAAATCAAGATAAGACGGGGCATGTTAATGGTAATATGGATTTATCAGAGCTTGAATCACGTTCAAGTTATTTTGGGTGGAAAAATCGTTTTGAAGATCACAATAAAGTTTTGTTCTCTGTAAAGTTAAAAGGTGCCGATGAATTGTTAGTAGATAAATTAGACATTGTAGGAAGTGATTTAGATGTAAAATTCAGCGGAAGAGTAGAAAATGGAAATTTATATTTAAATTCTAGTAGCTTTAAATTGCCTGATAATGATTTTAGCATAGAAATTGAATCAGGTAAGGAAAAAAATGCCATAACTATTTATGGTGAGAAAATTAATTTGAGTGATATTTTAGGCTTGCTTGGCAAAAACAGTAATGGATTAAACAAAGATATAGAAATTAGTATGAATGTTGACAATGTAATTATGAAAGAAGGCATTGTTATAAAAGATGCTAAGCTGAATGTAACCTGCACTAAAGGAGATTGCGGTGGAAGTCAATTTACAGGACAGTTTCTAGAAGATAGCAGCAACATACTAGCGGAATACAGTGGAATAGGGCTCGAAATATATGCAGATAATGCAGGTATACTTTCGCGTTCCTTAGGCATTAGTAAATCAGTCAAAAATGGTAAATTTTCTCTTTATCTATCTCCTCAGAGAGAAAATGAAGAACATTATGGCATGTTATCTATTAGTAATTTTTATATCAAAGATGCTCCACTACTCACTACTTTATTATCGATGTCTTCGCTTCCTGGTATTGTGAATGCTATAAAGGATGAAGGTGTATACTTTTATAAATGTAATGTACCTTTCTCATACAAAGATGGCTCTGTCGAAATTGAAGAATCTTGGCTTGAAGGGGCGGAATTAGGCATTAGCACTAGCGGTAAGCTCGACATTAGAAATTATAAATTCCAAGTTGAAGGACAGGTAATACCAGCATATTCAATTAATAAATCTTTGTTAAAAATTCCTATAATTGGGAAACTTCTTACTGGCGGGAAAAGTAGGGGAATCATTTCAATAGACTATAAAGCGAGTGGTGATGACAAAAACAATAACGTATCTGTTGATCTTATCTCTTCGCTAACTCCAAACCTATTAAAGAGGTTATTGGGAGTGTTTGACCGCATTATGACAAAAAAACTGACGAAAGTGGCTTAAAAGGTGGTGTGAAAAAGAAATTTGGTTCAATATGACCAAAAGGGAAGTTGTTTAACAAAATTATATAGCTAAAGTGACTTAGATTTACCGACAATTTGAAAAACCGTCATTCCGCTACTAGTTAGCGCCGCGACGGTATGATGTGTTGCTTGGGTCAGCTATAGACAGAAAATGCAAGAATTTCAGAATGATCTGCCTAATTTTTCATCTAATTATTTAAGTGATGCCACTCCCTTTAGCCTCTCTATATTTGCTGAGGCTATACAGTTAGAAAGGGTAGGGGAGTGGCTATAAAACAGTCACACTACATGAACTCATCAGGTGAGTGATAATAATCTGATAAGTGATCTCTAACATCGTGACCTAACTCATCCACATCAGGTTTAAGCAAAGAAAGATTGTCATCGGATTGCTCTTCCTCTTTAGACCCAAATAACCATGAAAAGAGTGATGAGATAGAACCAATAACGAATTTAATTGTTGAAAAAATATTGGATAAGAAATTACTGGGTTGCTGAGTATCTTGCTGGCTACTTTTTTCTTCTTCTACATTACTTTGTTCTACTTCATTTGATTTTTCCACATCTTGTTCAGGTTTACTTCTGCTTATATCCTCTTTGGGTTCTTTTCCTGATTCTGGTTCAGGCTCTTTATCTGTATCATCCACATCTTGTTCAGGCTTACTTCTGCTTATGAGTGTCTTATCTAGGCTCTGTGGACAAAATTTTAGAGAAGCCATATGAGAGCTCCAACAAAATTTAGAAATCCCATGTAAACCTCTGCGGTCTTGTCAAATCTGGAAAAAATGCGCCTAAAATTTTTAATTTTACCGAAAAAGCACTCAATCAAATGACGTTCTTTATAAATATGCTCATCATAGTATCTTTGCACTTTTCGATTCCTTTTTGATGGAATTACGATTTCACATTTCCTGTTTTCAAGGCTGACCACAAAAGCATTGCTGTCATAACCCTTATCAGCTACTACAATGGAGTTATAGACATTTTTTGTTAATACTTCAGCTTGTGTAATTTCATTCCTCTGGCCAGGAGTAAGTATAAATTTTAAAGGATTTCCCAATGCATCAACAAGTGCATGAATTTTAGTCGTAAAGCCACCTTTACTTCGCCCTAAAGCCTCTTGATCCTTCGAATCTTTTGTATATCCAGCCGAACATGGATGGGCTCTAATGATCGTACCGTCGATTATGACGGCTTCTAAATCTGGCTCTTGTTTTGTGTACTCCAATAAATTTTTCCAAATACCCCTTTCGCACCATCTCTTAAATCGTTTGTGTATACTTCTGTAATTGCCATAGATTTTCGGCAAAAGTTGCCATTGGCAACCACTTTGCGCCATATACCACACTGCTTCTATGAATATTCTTAAACGTTTTTCGTCTTTACTATGCATTCCTTTTATGCCTTTTATGAATTCTAAAATTTGTTTCCAATTTCTTTCTTTTATATAATATTCCATTCGGTAGTTTCTCCATTTTTATGTTCATTTGGTTAAACTACCACTTTTTTTCTCCCTCTTCATATTTTTTGTCCACAGAGCCTAGCTGCTTGAATATATTTTTGTCGGAGTTTTGAAAATACATTTGACTTATCTCCTTATTTTCATCAACGTGAATCGATAAAACTGTATTCTCATTCCCCAATCCATCACATTCACTAACGAGCGATTCATGAGAGTTCTTAATGTCTTTGATAAATTGAAATTTTTCTTCTTCTGAAAAGTCCTTGCATCTTACGTTATAAGTGGTGCCTTTGTATTTAAAACTAAATATCCATCCATGGTCTTTATATTCATCTACTAGTTCATGAATATTCTTGACATTTTGTATAGCTTTAAATTTTTCATCTTCTGAAAAGTCCTTGTATCTTACGTTATAAGTGGTGCCTTTGTATTTAAAACTAAATATCCATCCACGGTCTTCATATTCATCTAGTCCAGAATTCTTGACACGTTGTATAATTTGAAATTTCTCTCCTTCTGAAAGATCCTTGAGGTATATACTACTAGTTGTATCTTTATATTTAAATTTAAACATCGATCCACGATCTTCATATTCATCTAGTCCAGAATTCTTGACACGTTGTATAATTTGAAATTTCTCTCCTTCTGAAAGGTCCTTGCGGTATATACTACCAGTTGTACCTTTGTATTTAAATTTAAACATCCATCCACGGTCTTCATATTCATCTACACCCATCTGCTTGCAAATAGCTTTATAATTTTTTTCTTCTACCTCAAGTCCAATTGCATTTGCCATCAGCTGATTATTTATACGGTCTAACTCCTCTACTTTTGCTTCAGAAAGCCTCATTTGAAATACATGACCAAATTCATGGGCTAAAACGTTGTCCGTATAAACATCTTTATAGAGTAATACGCTTTCTCCATTTGTCATCCCACCAGAAATATTGAACGAAGATTGACTCCATGAAAACTTAGGAACCAAAGTGCCATATCCCCTATAATCATCTCTATTATTAAAAACATAGGTATGCACAGTCACTTGAGTATCACTATCCATACAAAACTTTGCTTTATATGCCTCATAGGCATTTTGAATATCAAGCTTCATTTGCTCCTGCTCTTGTTGCGATACATTGTCATAATGTATTACGCAATTCAACTTTCCGTATTCAAAATTAAATTGATTAGGCAGCACATCTTGTAATCTTACGTATTTTGTATTCTCACCAAAGTTTTTTGATTGTGCAGTTTTATATAGATTATTATAGTATGTAATAGAGTTTCCGTTAGGCAACTTAGGTATCTGCGCAATCGCTGTTCCATTACTATCATAGAAGAAAATATCAGAATCACCAATCCTAAAATCCTTTATAGATTGCCCGCAAGTGCCATCATTTGCACAATCGTGATGATTTGGGTCAGTCTTCTTATAAAACCATGCATTAGTGTATTTTCCCATTTTGATACCTCACTACCAAACCTTACTATATTATTATCTTGGTAAAAATCATAATAATTCGTTAACTTGTATTTTAAATCTGTATATCAAATGTACTTTTCTCATAAAGCGCCAATTGTGAAGCTAATGAATTTTATTTGTTTAAAATTTTGCTGAAATAGCTCTTTTTATACTATGTTTTATCGTTTGCTACATTATGTAATTTTATTTTCCATAATATACATTATGTAATTTTCTATGATATGAGAGATTCTCTTTTAATAATTACTTTTTAAATAGTTTGTTGGTTCATCAATTTCTTTAGGATTGATATCTACAATTATTTTTCCATTTTTTAACAGAATAATCCGATCTGATATTTTTGTTAAAAAATCCAAATTGTGAGAAGCGATAATCATAGTAATACCCATATCTCTAACTGATTGTAGTAGTTCCACAACGTCGACTATTGTTGCTACATCTAAACCAGACGTTGGCTCATCGCATAATAGAATCCTTGGATTCATCATTAAGCTTCTGGCAAGCGCAACCCGCTGTTTTTGCCCACCGGATAGATTACTAGGGTAATCATTTTTTTTAGAGGCAATACCCAAAGACTCAAGTAGTGAATCACTTTGATCCTGAGTTTTGTTTTTAAGTTTGGGAGCATATGTAAGATTTTCCCAGACAGTCATATGTGGGAAAAGTTGAAAATCCTGAAATACAAAACCAGTACTATCATTGCATTCAATGCTACCAGAATCTAAAACTTCGAGTTTTTGTATACAACGTAACAATGTTGATTTACCACTACCAGAAGGACCAGCAAGACCAACTATAGATTGTTCTATAATCAGGTTAATATTATTAAGTACTGGAACATTATTAAATAATTTACAAACATTATGCATTTTTATCATATATACCTTTCTGTTCAATCTTTTTGCCTATATATTCAATTAGTAATACAAGAGCGTAATAATAAGCCCCAGCAAGACAAAGTGGTATAAAATAAGTAAATTGTTCTGCTGCAAGCATTTGCGCAGAGCGCATAATATCAACACCACCAATAGTAGAGATTAATGCCGTTTCTTTAAGGAGTGCAATGATCTCATTTATCATTGCAGGAAGAATATTTTTAATAACTTGTGGTAATATAATATCTCTCCACATATAGAAACTAGGTATTTGTAAAGTTTTAGCTGCTTCAAACTGGTTTTTTGATATAGTTTCAATACCAGCTCGTAAAATCTCAGCAATATAAGCACAGCTATTTAGACCAAATGCTATAATGCCAGCACTAAATATGTTTAATTTAATTCCTGCAATGGTTGGAGTCATAAAATAAACAACACTTAACTGTAATATAAGGGGGGTGCCACGTATTACAGATATAATTCCATTAATTAATGGAATACAGATCTTATTATATCTGAGTACTGACAATAACCCTCCTAGACTCACACCTAAAAGCAGCCCTCCAATCAATAATTTTAAAGTAAAGGCAAGGCCTGTTCCAACAAACAAGAAATTAGAAATTAATTCTTGCATCAGTTATCTCCTAGCCATTTTTCTGCTATCTTTTGTATTACACCTTTACTTTCTAAACTTTTTAACGCCTCGTTTATTTTATCCTTTAAATCAGATCCTTTATTCACAGCAATAGAATAACCATTATCTGACTTAGCGATGGCTGACCATGATAGACCAGGATTTTTTTTGCTAAATACTTTACCTTGGAACCCATCGATTAGGACGCCATCAACATGACCAGACTTCAATGCTTCTACAGCTTGATTATTATTGTCTATAGCAATAATTTGAGCTGTTGTAGGAACATGCTCTTTTAGCCAAATTTCCATGACAGTTCCTAGTTGAACGGCTATCTTCTTGTGAGTTAAATTGTTTATACCGGCTATGGGTTTATTTTTGTGATATAGAATACCAAATTCCCCTGTATAATAACTATTTGAAAAATCAAAATTTTTTTCACGCTCTTCTGTGCTACCAATAGTAGATATAGCAGCATCTACAGAATTACTTTGCAATGCTGCAAATATAGCACTAAACTGCATATCTTTAAACATTGCTTCTTTACCTAACTCTTTTGCTACTAATTGAGCAAGCTCAATGTCAAAGCCAGTAAATTTACCATTTTCATAATATTCAAAAGGTGGATAATCTGCAGAAATTGCAAATCTAATGATATTATCGTGTTTATCTTCCTTGCATCCTGTTAATAGAATACTTATCACTATAATAGCATTTAAAATGTATTTTTTCATATTACTAATTTATATTCATATTTTATTCATCTTATGAATATAGACATTAAAAATTGAATAGTCAAGAAATAATGAATATAATTTCAAATATACTTATTACATATTCAATATGAGGAAAATGCATAATGCATGACAACACACTAGGTGAACATATTTTGAATATTATTCAAAATCATGAAATTTTAGAACAGAGCGATTTACAGACCTTACTCAAAAAAAGAGGGTATAACATTTCTCAGGCTACTTTATCAAGAAAATTGAAAGAACTTAAAATTGCCAAAGTTGCTGGTATGTATAAAGTAATTGACATCAACCAATATCGATTACCATTAATACTTAATATGCAAATTTCGGATTTTGGTTTAATAGTACTACACACTCAACCAGGACAAGCTAGCAGCCTAGCTTACTTTCTAGATCAGAAGTATGTTATTTATTCATTAAATAATAGCAAAAACATAGGAATTATAGGAACTATAGCAGGTGATGATACAGTATTATTGATCATCAAAAGTAAGGCTGAACTTAACAAAGTATTACAATCAATTTATGAAACATTTCCATATTTAAGTCCTGAATAAGAATGTTGTAAGTTAAAAATGTGATATAAAGGAGATAAGAGGGATTCCTTTGTTTAAATCTTTGTCTTCTTTTTTTCAATATACCTACATATCAGAATGGACAATTCATATAGAATCAGCATTGGTATTGCAAGCCCTACTTGGCTTAATACATCAGGTGGAGTTAAGATTGCAGCGATAATAAAAATTACCACTATCGCGATTCTGCGTTTATTTGACAAATTTTGTGTAGTGAGTAACCCTACTCTCACCATCAATGTGAGTATTACTGGAATTTGAAATGCAGTGCCAAATGCAAACATAAATTGGAGAACGAGGTCTAAATATTCGCTAACTGATGGCATAAACTCTATCGGTATATCGAAGGATTTACCACTGTGTTCGAAGTTGATAAAAAACTTCCAGGCTAAAGGAAATATATAGTAATAGACTACAGTAGCTCCCGTTACAAATAAAACCGGTGTTGCAATTAAGTATGGCAACAACACTGCCCTTTCACTTTTATATAACCCAGGTGCTAAGAACATATAGAATTGCCATGCAAACACAGGAAAAGAGAGCAAAAGTGCACTCATCATTGCAACTCTAAGATACACAAAAAATGCCTCTGTTAAGTCTGTGTAAATTAAAGAAAAACCTTCGCTACCTTTTGTTGCTTCTATTAAAGGTGCGAGTAAAAAACGGTATATATTTTCCTTAAAGTAATAACAAAAACCAAAAGCAACGCAAAAAAATAGAAAGCAAAAGATAACTCTTTTTCTGAGTTCCGCAAAGTGCTCATAAAAAGAGGCATATTTGTTCGAGTTTTCATTCATACTTTACTATGGCTCAATAATGCTATGTCTAACATTCTCAGCGAAAAAGCCCACTCATTGTCATACCACGCTGCAACCCTGCATATATCACCTGTAACATATGTACCAGTTAAATCCACAATTGCACTATAAGGGTTATGCACAAAATCTATTGAGACTAAAGGTTCCGCGCATATAGAAAGTACATTTGACATTGGAGAACCCTCTGTCATCTTAGTACCCCCTGATGTCATCCGAGTAGCTGACACTGGGATCCAGAAATTAGATTCCAGCGTCACGCGCTGGAATGACGTAGAGGAGAGAGCTGCATCCTTAAACATTTCATTGATTTCTTTAACGGTCGCTTTCTTATCAGTCGTAAATTTAAAATCAACCATAGAAACATTGCTAACTGGAACTCTGACGGCAGTGCCATCTAGCTTTCCTTTTAATTCAGGGATGACAGAACCAATTGTTTTTGCTGCCCCGGTTGTAGTTGGCACCATAGATAATCCGCAAGCCCTTGCTCTACGCAAATCTTTATGATTACCATCAAGAACATTTTGATCATTCGTGTAGGCATGTATAGTAGTCATAAAACCGCTTTTTATACCTAAACTGGAGTGTAGGACTTTCACAATCGGAGCAAGGCAATTTGTAGTGCAAGAACCTGCTGATATCACTTTATGCTCTTTTTCGAGCATATCGTTATTCACACCATAAACTATAGTGACATCAGCGTCTGGTACTGGAGCAGAAACAATAACTTTCTCTGCATTGTGTCTTATTGCTTCTTCACGCTTGTTAAATGCACCAGTACATTCAAGTATTACATCAACATTCCAAGGAATATTTTCAGGGCTCCGTTCTCTATATAAAGAAAATTTTCTGCCATTTATAGATAACCAATTTTGAGACTCATTAAAGTCAATATCACCACTGAATTTGCCATGAACAGAATCATATTTAATCAAATGTGCATGCTGCTCAGCACCGAGCGATCCATTCACTGCTACAACTTCTATTTGTTTGCTATATTCTTCTATTTCGAAAATAGCGCGTAAAACACTTCTGCCTATTCTACCAAGACCATTAATTCCTACACGAATTGTCATCTCTTCATTTAAAAAATTTAATTATAGAGGATATCGCTTGATATTTCATTTTATTCTTTTGCTTTTCTATCGATATGAACATTATAGCAAGGAGACAGGGCTAAAAACTTGCTTGACAAACTCCGCCAGCCCCCTTATCATGAAACTGAAGCTATTTATTTATCTTCGCAATCTCTGCAGTGGATTAATGACAAAAAAACTTAATGTATTTGGCGTAAATCATGCTTAATTTTTGTACTATGTGCACCTCATGTCTTTATAAAATTTCTAGGTTTTTACCTACATAAGCTGAAACGCGCTTATAAAGCGTTCAAGACATCACCCAACGTCAAATTTTAAAATAGAGAGTGTAATAACTAGCTACCACGGGTTTTCTATGCCTTTTTTTTCTGCTTGGTAAATTTCTTAAATATTAAAGCTAAGGTTAGTTGCATTTAAAAGCAGCTAAATTGCAGCGTTTAAGACTTAAAAAACGCCAATACTGAAAATAGACAATGACTAGGGCTTCTTTTGCCTTTTTTTTGTTTGATAAATTTCTTAATGTTTATAGCTAAAGTAACTTAGGTTCACCGACAACCGTCATCCCGCTACGTGTTAGCGGGATCTATGTTAAGAGATACCGCCGCGGTATGACGGTTCGTGGCGGTATGACATGAGATCCCAGTGTCACGCACTGGAATGACATCATAGGGGCTTGCATGACATCATTCTTTTTCTTGGATCCAAGTAGTCAGGGCACTGGAATGACATCATAGAGGCACTAGGATGACACCTTGACAATCGTCATTCCGCTACTTGTTAGCGCCGCGGTGGTATGACGTAGAATTTTATAACCCAGTGTCCAATCTGGATTCTAGTTAGCGTTTTTAGTAACTAAGAAAAGTGCTTCCCCCTTTTAGAACACTGCATATAATAGAATTATATCGCAGTGCATTGCGAAACAAAATTCCCAATACTACAGGAGGCTTTATGAATAAGAAATTTCTCTATTCACCATTATCAATAAAAAGTATAGAAGAAAACGGCGTGTTTTCTGGTTATGCAAGCGTTTTTAATATAGTTGATAAACAAAATGATCTGATATTGCCTGGAGCATTTAAGAAAAATTTAAGTAAAAACAAGATAAAACTTCTTTGGCAGCATAATCCAGGTGAGCCTATAGGTAGTATCATAGATATTTATGAAAATGATGTTGGTCTATATATAATTGCACATTTACTTTTGGGTATCCAGAAAGCAGAAGAAGTGTATTTGATGCTCAAAGCTGGAGCAATTAACGGACTTTCCATCGGCTACATACCTATAGAGTATGATGTTGATCATAAAAACGGAGCTAGAGTGTTAAAACAAGTGGAATTGTGGGAAGTCAGTTTGGTCACTTTTCCTGCGAATTTAGCTGCTCAGGTAATCAATGTGAAAAATCAGAACAATGAACAGGAAGTGTTAGCAAGAGCGATAGGAAAAGCAAATGCTGTACTTACAGACATGTGTATTTCTGCTTAAAGTGTATTAGGCAGGCAAAAGCTTTGCCATAATTTGATACCTGCATTAGTATTTATTTAACATTTATACTAATATATATAACTTTACTACTATTAAAATTTTCTGTAAATTAAAGTTAAAAAACAAGATGCCAAATATTAATAATACGGTTAATTATGAAATTAATGTTAAACAAAAATACAGGGAATGTTCAAAAAGGACAAACAAAGGTTCAAAAGCCAGATGCAGAGAGTTGTATGGGCACAGTTTCAAAAACCACTAACAGGATAAAAGGCATACCTAATTCCTTGATAAATTCCTCCGTATCTGTTCAGCAGAGTGGCAAAATAAGGTAGACGAGAAAAGACAACTATAGGAAGAAATGGGTGTCATTTCAGTGCGTGACACTGGTTTCCATCCAAAAGGGTGTCATCCCAGTGCCCAGACACTGGGATCCAGAAAATTTGATTGTGTACTATACAACATTTTCGATCAAAAGCTGGATTCCAGTGTCAAGCACTGGAATGACATCACAGGGGCACTGGAATTTTTGTTTCAATATTTGACATTAGCCATGCATCTGAACAGATACATTCCTCCTATATTGCACAAGCATACATCAAACCGCCAGAAAATAGTTAAAGTAGGCTCTTAGCATAAAGCACCAGCTCCTCTTTTGTTAAAGTGTAGGAGCTGTCTTCCCAATGTTGTTTTAGCAACTCCAAGCTCCTACCTAAACTTTTTCCTGGCTGGTGACCTATACTTATTAAATCATCGCCAGATAAAGGAAATTTTGGAATATTGAATGTGTTAGCAAACGAAATGTATTTATCAACATTTTCTCCAGACTCAACACCACAAATTTTTACCAAATCACAATATAATTCTCTACCAAATAAAGATATGTATTTTTTTTGCTCTTTTTCTGAGAGTTCTGTTTTGATATCGTTGGATAATAAAAATAACAGCTTTTTCTTTTGCTTGTTTGAAAGACGTAGAAACTTACTTACATATTCTCCAAGACTTAGCCTGTCATTTTTGGTGGTCCTAAGGAGTAACGCTAATTTTACTAGTGCATCAGTGCCGAAAAGAAGTGACGAAGACAGAATTTCGCATTTTACTTCTTTCGGGATAATCTTTTGCAAAACATCAGATTCTTGCATGCTCTTAAGTGTTGGAAAAGGATCATTGCACTCCAGCAATTTAAGTATTTCATCTCTTATTCTCTCTCCAGAGAGGTTGTAAATCTTGTGCGAATGCTTTTTGCATATGCTTAGTATTTCATCACTCAAATCTCCGATACATATTTTTGCATGAAAACGAAATGCTCTTAAAATACGTAGATAGTCTTCTTTAATTCTATCTTCAGCGTTGCCTATAAAGCTTAACCTTCGCGCCTTTAAATCCTCTATACCACCAAAGTAGTCATATATATGGCCATGCTTATTTGCATATAGAGCGTTAAATGTAAAGTCACGCCTTGAAGCATCTGTTTGCCAATTATTAGTAAATTCTACTTTCGCATGCCTGCCATCACATTTCACATCATGTCTTAGTGTTGTAATTTCAAAAGACCTCTGATTTAAGATTGCAGTGATAGTTCCATGTTTTAAGCCAGTTGGAATAGTTTTTATATTACGGAGTTTTAGCGCTTCAATCGCTTGATTAGGAAGTAGATTGGTAGCGAGGTCAATGTCGTGAATGTCACGCTGCAGAATTGAGTCCCTTACACACCCACCGACAAGCCTTGCCTCACCACCAAATTTCTCTATAGCATCAATAATTACACTAATTTCGTGATCAATTTCCATATACATACTGCAAATCATATTACATGAAATGCGAAATTTTTGCAAAAAGTCCCATATAAAAATATATAGGTATCCGTTCAGGAGAGTGGTAAAATAAGGTAGGCAAAGTGATAGAGTAAAAGTAAGTTTACAACAAACGGTGTCATCCCAGTGCCCAGACACTGGGATCCAGGAATTTTATTAAATTTGCAAGTATAAAAGTAGCTGCTTTATGTTAAAATACAACGTTTCTGATGACTGATGGAAAAATGGATCCCAGTGTCAAGCACTGGGATGACACTATTGTATCGTATAAAAACATCTAAGCTTAAGTATTAGATAGAGAAGAAAAAAACTTTGAATAACTCCACCTTTACTTAAATCTTTGCACATTAACCATGCTTCTGAATAGAGCTATTATTTTACGAATATTTGTTGCTGCTGATCTTCTATTTTTACTTCTTCCATACCACATCTTGGGTTAAGAGACTGTGCATACTCTCGATCTTGAAGTTGCCTTGCAAACTTTTTCTCCTGATCTTGCAGTTGCTTTGCATAGATAAGATCTTCTTGCTCTTGAACTTCTCTTGCAAGCAAAGAATCTTTTTGTTCTTGCTCTTGAAGTCCCATTGCTAGCGAATAATCTTCTCTTTCTTGAAGTTGTTTTGCAAGTAAGAAATCCTGTTGCTCTTGTGTTTGTTTTGTCAAGATTTTATTCTTATCAAGTAGCGGTTCAAAATGATCATGGCCCCTATTTATTATATGTAAGACACTATTGTCATTATAATCTATCCTATTATACTCACCTGCATTTTTTGAACCTGAACTATCTATTAATTGATGCAAGAACGGATCTTGTTGCTTATCAATAGTATGCAATGGATTACTCTCCGCAGTGTGCAATTTTACACCATACTTTCCGCAAAGTATAAAAATCTCACTCCAGTCATATCTACCTTCTAACCCTAGCTTCTTGCTTTCCTTCTCTGCTACATTAGCTAAGTCTTTTTTGGAAACATCCTGCTTACTTTCAAATAACTTGTATAAAGCTTTGAAAAGTGATATCAAAGCAGTTCTGAAATCAAAGTTTTTTTCTTTTTTAATCGTATTGACTTCAATGTCATGTAAATCTATTATTGATTGTTGATTTAAGTTCATAATTTTAACCCTCAAAATATTAAGCTATATATTACTATACTAGTAAAAGTAATAATAAATCATTAATTAGGGCTAAGAAAACCTCACATTCTTATTTACAGAATGCCCCATATAGAAATATACAGGGCTATGAAGATTTACTTTACAAGTATTGGTTGCTGCTGATGAAATGCTTCTACCCTCGTTTCCTCCATACCACATCTTGGTAAACTTGAAGGGTTTTGCTTCTCAGAGCGCTCTATGCGCTGCTTTATATCACTAACGCACTGCTCTACAACATCACAAATTTTTCCATCAGCATTTTCTGCCAATAACTCATCAAATCTCTTCTCAACCTCTGCTCTCTCAGAGATATCCTTTGAAAGGTTGCAATACTCTAAGATCTCGTCTAGCTGAAGTTTTTTTGCTAATTGGAAATCTTCTTGTTCTTGAATTTCCTTAGTGATAACTTTAGCCCTAGAGTAATGATACCCTTCAAGATATATTGTTTCTTGCGCTTTACCACCCCATAATTCTTGATTTTTTTCATAGCTAACATTTACCATGTGTGGATCTGGTTGAATTTCTTGAACATAAGCAAGATCCGGAGAATGAATATCAATTTTAACATTAGCCAAAGATGCTAAAATAGGAACTTCCTCAACATAAACAAAGTAACCTTGTTTACTCATCTCATTCAAGTATCTTTTATATAAATTACTGGTATAGAAATGTAATTCTTCTGTTGGAAATACATTGTGAAACACTAATAATAACCTTTCTTTAAGGACTTTTGGCATTTTCGAATCGTTCAATGATTTAAACTGACTTAAAAATTTGTGCCATTCCATTCTCATATCTTGCGCTCTTTCAGCTTTATATGGACCAGAGCTATTATCACCAAACACAGCATGGAAAAAGCAATTGCCATCTCCTGCAGTACTATACTTAACTATTTGACTGCTAGAAAGTTTTTGTTCCACACCATTAACGGACTGCCCTACAACATCACTAAGTTTACCTTCAAAGAAATCATCAGGGTAAGAGTTACTATTTAAAGAAGTTACTTCACTCTCAACATTGTAAAAATTACTTAGTAGCTTCCGTTCCTTAGCTGTAGTCATGACCTTTACCTTAATTTTAGCTATATATTACTATACTAATAAAATTATTAATAAGTAACTAATTAAGTATAGCAAAAATTCTTAAACTGTGCAACAATTATAATTTTACTAGTAAATATGAGCTTTAACTGTGGCATAGTAGGGTTACCAAACATAGGAAAATCAACCTTATTTAATGCACTTACAGAGTCAAGTGCAGCCGAAGCTGCAAATTATCCTTTCTGCACAATTGAGCCAAATATAGGCAAGATTTCGATAAAAGATCAGCGTTTGAAACAAATCGCAGCAATTGCCGGTTCAGAGAAGGTAATCTACAACCAATTAGAAGTTGTGGATATTGCAGGCCTGGTAAAGGGCGCAAGCAAGGGTGAAGGGCTCGGCAATAAATTTTTAAGCCATATCAGAGAAGTTGATGCTATCGTTCATCTGCTCAGGTGCTTTACGGATGACGATATTAGCCACGTACACAGTAAAATAGATCCAATATCAGATGCTGAAGTGGTAGAAATGGAATTAATCCTAGCTGATATTGATAGCATAGAAAAAAGGCTTCCTCAATTGGAAAAGAAAGCAAAGCAAGGTGATAAAGAGCTAAAGAGACAACTTGAATTAATGCAAGAGGTATTAGCTACTTTAAAATTGGGTAAACCTGCAAGAAGCTTGGAGAATATCGATGGAGATGAGATGAAGTTGCTTCAATTGCTGACAACAAAGCCCGTTATGTACGTTTGCAATGTTGAAGATACGAATGTTATAACTGGCAATGAATTATCTAAAAAGGTAGAGAGAATGGCGGAGGAAAATAAAAGCAAATTTTATTGCATTTCAGCAAAACTTGAAGCAGATATTGCAAATCTTGATAGTGAAGAGGAAAAACAGAGTTTCTTGTCAGAATTTGGCTTACAAGAATCAGGCCTTGATGGAGTAGCGCGTATTATGTATGAAGTGCTGAGTATGATAACTTTCTTTACTGTGGGCCCCAAAGAAGCACGGGCATGGCCAGTAAAAATAGGATCAACAGCTGATAAGGCAGCAGGTGTAATCCACACTGATTTTGAGAAAGGCTTTATAAAAGCAGAGACAATAAGCTTTGCAGACTATATAAAATATGGAAGTGAATCAGCTTGCAAAGACGCAGGCAAAATCCGCTTCGAAGGCAGAGATTATATCGTGCAAGATGGCGATATAATGCACTTTAGGTTTAATGTGTAGTTTATTATGCAGCCACTTATTTAAAGTTAAGTTTTCTGGATCACAGTGTCTGGGCACTGGGATGACAAGAAAGGGAGCACTGGAATTTTTGTTTCAATATTTGTACATGAGCCATGCATCTGAACAGATACCTCCCCTAAACGGATACACTGTAGAAGGAGAGTTTCTTCTCCCCAGTAAAGACTAGATTCCAGACTGGAATGACAGCAGTCCTACGTCATACCGCGATTCATTCCATAGCTGTACGAACATTCATTTTTGAAGGTAAATTGCACAGCAAATGGTCAGTGCTTGGCACTGGAATAACGTCCTCCTTTGTCATCCCAGCGCCTAGACACTGGGATCCAGTTTTCCATATAATCTCATCGAAAATGTTGTAACCACTTTCTATGCTAGTTTGCTTGCTTACAAGCAAACTTTTCTGGATCCAAGTAGTCTGGGCACTGGGATGACAGGAGAAGGAGGCTATTTGCATGACACCATTCTTTTTTCTGGATCCCAGTGTCTGAGCACTGGGATGACGAGAAAGGAGCACTGTGATGACATCCTCCCTAGCGGAGATTGCTCTCAAATCACAATGTTCGTACAGTAAGCACTGACCACTTTGCTTCAATATTTGCGATGCCCCTGAACAGATACAAAAAATCTATTGTTTTTTTATAAATTAAATCCTAAGGCATTTTTTACTGTAGATTAATCATTTGATTATAGTATCATTTTAATTAAGCTTATGCTTGGGATATTTATGAAAAATATTTTATATTTTATATTATTAGCTGTTGTATTTGGATCACTGAGCCTATTTGCTGTAGAGCAATTTGAAGAAAAGAAAATTGAATCAGTTCAAAAAAACGAAAATGTAGGTGTAAGGAAGCAAGATAGCACAAATCAAAAAGATGAGTTAAAAAGCAACGTCGATGCTAAACAAACACAAGAGGCTGAGAGCAAAAGATTAGACGGCACTACCGATAAAGAGAAACTGCAACACAACGAGGACAAAGCTTCCGTGGTTGAAAAAACTATAAGTGAAGGTGAAAGGATTGATAAAGATTTGCCAAATGACCAGCTAGAAGGAAGCACAGACAAATTTGCTCAAAATTTACCAAATGTGGCCAATAAAGAAGTGAATAAAGATTTGAAACCAGAGCCTTTGCCTTTAAGTGCTGATTTAAATGAGAATACAACTGACCCGCAAAAAAATCTACAAGCTGATCAGAAGATTGATATAAAAGATAATGAACTTTCAAAAAGTGATGCGAGTCAATTATTAGAGGGAAAAAAAGAAAAAGTAGAGAATCAGTTTGAAGAAAAAAAAGTGAAAGAAACAAACAATAATTCTAAGGACCGCAATAGAGTAAAACCTATAACTAAAAAAGATGAAGAAGAGCAAAGTGAAAAGAAAAATTTACAAAAATGGACAAAGCTAAACAGAGAACCAATAAAAGAATGGGGTCATAAAGATATACAAAGCAAGTCAATATATAAACGACAATATGATAGCCTTAATGAGCATCTTCCTACAACTGTATTTATTGATGATTACAGTAAGCAATTTTTTTACTGTATTAAGAAAAATAACTTACCTTGCTTAAGAGGAATAATAAGTAAGCTAGAAAAAATTGGATTAACAACTCAAGAGATACTAAGGTTTAGAAATAAATTGGGTGATACTCCTCTCATTTATTCAGTTAAACAAGGTGAGGTAGACATAGTGCGCTTTCTCTTATTACAAGGCGCTGATCTTAGAGTAGTTAATAATAATTTTCAATCCCCAATTGATATAGCAATCGAAAAAAAGCAGATCAATATAATAAATGCGATTGCCGAAATGATGCCACACCTTTTGGAGGATAGAAAAATAGACAATAAAGAAAGCTCAGCAATGTACGATTGGGCTGTGAAAACGAAAGAAAACAATGAGTCGCAGTGCGATAAGCAAGATGATTAGATTTTTGATATTAATTTTAGTTGGTCATTTATGTTATGGAAACGAAACAAATGATGAAAAAAATCAGATTAGTGATTTTTTAAACGCTCTGCATGATGTAAAATACGTATCTTACAGCAAAAAAGACTTTGCTGAATTTTTGGTGCGGTGCCACAAAAATGGCGTGCCAGAAGATTTTAAGAAAGGTTTTGGCTCTAACTTAAATGGAGCTAATTTTAGCCAATTGTACCTAAGTGGATCTGTTTTTGATGGAGTAAGTCTGATTGGTGCTGATTTTTCTAATACTGATTTATCCGACGTGTCTTTCATTGATGTTGATTTACGTGGTGCTAATTTCTCCAATGCTAATTTACATGGCATTAAAATAAAAGGTACAAATTTGAGTTTTACAAAATTTGTTTCTGCAAACTTAACAGATATCGTATTTGATCAGTCTAATGTTAGTTATGCTGATTTTATCAGTTCCGATCTCAAAAAAGTAAGTATGCACAACGTAATTGGTTTGCATACTAATTTCTCGAATGTGAAAATGAATCTCTCCAACTTATCAAACTCGAATGTTGGCCACGTAAATTTTAGTGATAGTGAAATAAACGATACTGTTATGCAGAAAAACAACCTTGATAATGCAAGTTTCTTTGGATTGGATGCATATAAATTAAAGATACAATTTTCTTCATTAAAAAATGCTAACATATATGGTGCAGAGTTAAAAGAATCAGACTTTACAGGTAGCAATCTTTCCGATGCCTGCCTTAATTCTTCTATCATAATTAACAGTAACTTCGACGAAACTAATTTAAGCAACACACAAATTTCCTATGTGAATGACGATAATTCAAGTTTTGTTCAATCTATACTAAATGGTTCCAAGATAAAGCATACATATGTTTCTGAAGCAAATCTTCAGGATGCTGATTTATCCAATATTGATTTTAGTTTTAGTGAACTGCATCAAGTTAATGTCTCTAATGCTGACATTCGTCACGGAAAGTTTCATAATACTAAAGTTGCGAATTCTAACATGAATGGCTCATTTTTTGACCATTCACTATTCACCTCTGCGAAGATAGAAGATTCAGACCTTTCTACAACTTCAATGTATAAGATAAAAATCCAAGACTCTCAAGTTTATAACAGCACGCTTTCTCACCATAATATTGATTCCAGTGAAATAGAAAATTCAACATTCTTTAATTTATTAGCTAATAATTCAAGCTGGTCCAATTTAAAAGTAACTAATTCAAATTTTGTTGAAAGCGACTTCAGATCTTCTTTGCTTTACGCTAATGCCTTTAGGAAAACTAGCTTTTTTCTTAGCAATTTGAGCAATTCAACAATTAGTGATATGTCTTTTCACTCTTCAAGCATATATAAAAGTTCAGTTGCTGATGTTCACTTAACAGGTTGCAAATTTGATAATTCAATTTTGATTGACAATCAAGGGCAGGAGAAACTCACAGGTTCAGAAAATGCTATAACTTCAATTGGAGATTTGCAAGAGAAAATATCACAGGGTGAAAAATTTGATGTAAATTATTCTTACTTTGAATTTAAGAATATGAATTTAGAAAATGCTGATTTTTCTAATTCAACATTGAGTAGAGCAAAGTTTGTAAACGTTAATTTGAATAAGGCAAATCTTGAAAAAACCGATTTGCGCTATACTGTCTTTGATAACTCTTCTCTTATTGGCACCAACTTATCAAATTCTAATTTAGAAGGTTCTAGCTTTTTAAACTCTGATTCAAAAAGCACCATGTTAAAAAATGCAAAGAAAAATGACCGTAAAAAGTGAGGGCGTATTGTTGGTTCTATCCTCCCCTTCTGGAGCTGGAAAAACTACTATATCAGCAAAATTACTTGAGCGATCAACCAATTTAGTTAGGTCTGTTTCTATGACTACGCGCAAGCCTCGCTCCGGCGAAATAAATGGAAAAGACTATTTTTTCGTTACCGAAGAAAAATTTCACGAGTTATGCAAAGCTGGCCAAATGCTTGAATACGCCAAAGTTTTTGAGAATTTTTATGGTATACCAAAAGATTTTATAGAGCAAAACTTAAGCAGTGGAATAAGCGTTTTACTAAGCATAGACTGGCAAGGAGCATTTCACTTATTCAAGCTCATGAGAAAAAAAGTTGTGAGTGTTTTTATACTTCCCCCTTCAATGGAAGAGCTTAGGTTGCGTTTGCAAAAGCGTAATAGTGATGATGCGAGCGAAATAGAGCGCAGATTAGCCGAAGCTCAAAAAGAGATAAGCAAACGTGATAAATATGATTATGTAATAATCAATGATGATATTGATAAAAGTGTAGAAGAGATAAGCTCCATACTAAATAAAGAAAGACTTAAAAAACTAAAAGAAAAACCAAGCCTGGAAGACTGATAAAAACATCAATTTGCAGCTATAGTTTCTTATCCTATTTTAGCCAGTAGCACGTTTTGCAGTTTAGCTATATTTATTATTTTTTAAGATTAAATGGTTAAAATAGTAGACAACTGTTCAAGTGAGGTTTAACTATGACGGCAAACTTTCTTACAGAAATTAATTTTCTGCCTTCTTACCTGCCTTTCTATCTGTATTTCAACTACATATAGCTAAAAGTAACTTAGGTTTACCGAAATATGTTTATGGTTAATTATAGGTGATATCTTAAGGTGTCATTCCAGCGCTTGACGCTGGAATCCAGATCTTTTTAGACTGGATCCTATGGTCAAGCCATAGGATGACAGAAGCGGGCTTTGTTAGCTATATACAACGTTTGACTTAATTAAAAAAATTGAATCTTAGCTGACAACTTAAATAGCTTTTAATATTGAGGTTTTAGTATGAGTATAGATCTAAGTGCACTAGCTACTAATGCAAAAAAATTAGATGAATACATAGATAAAAATGAAAAGCGAGAGCAGGATAGAAAAGACGAGCAATTGTATGGCACTATAGAGAGAAAGGTAAAAAAAGAAGAACACAAGCGTGAAAAACCAAGAGGTCAAGATGGAACCCTCAAGAAGTGTAAAAGGTTATTCAAGGAAGGTGCTAGTCCTGAAGTATTAACTAAATTAGAAGAATCACTTAGAGAACAAGAAAAATATTATAGGTATTATGTCCAGTGCTTTCTTCCAGTGCTAGATGGAGCAATAGAACAATCGAAAAAAATACCAAATGAAACAAAAAAGCAAGTAATTTCTAAAATTACTGACAATAGCAGATATTGTTTTACCCACAACCGTAGGGACAGCGAAACAGAGAGTGGCTACGGCAGTGATGTTGAAGATGATCATAAAGTAGAAATAAGCAACGTAACAACGCATAATAATGTTCAATTACTAAAAGCGATCAAAAATGGAAATAACAGGAAATTAAAAAAATATCTCAAAGATTGCACGGATATTAGCAGCATAAAAGATGAAAAAGGAAATAATATTTTACACCTCATTGCGTCGCTCAAAAAGAAACAGAAATGCAAGTTTCTGGGTACCCTAATAAAAACGGTCACCAAGGAGGATCTAGCACAACTCATTAATAGTGAAAATCAGGACGCTTTTCAGGTAGCACTAATTAACAAGATAACAAAAGAAAAACATGAGTCTCATACGATCCAAAATAATGATAACACACTTAAGTTTCTTACAAAATTGTTAGAGCATGGAGCCAGCTCTGATAATTTAGGATTATCTACAGAAGAATTGCAAGACTTAAAAGAAGAGCAAAAGACATACTACCGTAATTTCTTAGAAAAATTAGCAGAGCAAGGAAAGAAATCTAAATTAAAGCCAGAAATAAAAATCAATACAGAAGCAAAAATTAAAGAAATCATACCACGTACCATAAATACTCCAGATAGTAATGATAATTATCAATTACATTTAGCAATTAAAGATAATGATAAAGAACTTTTTGGAGAGTTATTGCAAAAAGGGGCAGATATTAGCCTTAAAGACACAGATGGTAATAATGCTTTACACTTGATTGTTAAACCTAAAACAAAACAAAAACTTAAACTTCTCGATATATTGCTAGAAGCAAGCCAAAAAGAACAATTTATAAAAGCTGTAAATGATAAAAAAGAAGGGCAAACACCGCTCCATCTGGTACTCCAGCGCATACAAGAAAAGAATAAAGAACCTTCATTGAAAAATAAAATAAAAAATGTAGTAAAAAAAGAATTTAAGGATACTGGCAGGTATAAAGCCTTAGAGTTATTTCTACAAAATGGTGCAGATATTACTGTGCAAGATAAAGATGGAAAAAATGCTCTGCACTATATTGCTTCATTCAAAGGAGAACAAAAAGTTACATGTTTGGAATTGATTTTAGGTTTAGTAAAAAATGGAACAATATCTAAAGATAAATTAGGTAAAGCTATAAATGCTAAGAATGGAGAAGGGAACACACCCCTAGAATTGGCATTAAAGAAAAAAGCAGAAAAAAGAAGTATCGAATACCTACCGCAAGGAACAATTTTTGATACAGCAACTGCTTATGACAATACAACAAAATTTTGTACAATGCTGCTAGAAATAGGCGCTGATCCCTGTTCTCTGGAGCTGAAAGATCCAAAATTCCATACTAAAAAGTACTATTTAACTTTACGAGATCTAAAAGATTATTCAGGGACTCCACAGAAAGCACAGGAGAAAGCTAAAGAACTAAAAGAGAAGCTTGAAGAAAAATACCACTGTAAAACTGCTTCAAAAAAATGCAAGTCTGGCATTAAAGAAGCAGGTTCTGGTATAAAAAAAGGAGTATCTGCTGTAGCAGGATTCATAGATCCAGCAAAAAGGACCTGCGAACTGTTAGCAATCACGATAACGATTACTGTTATTGCAATGGTAACATTTGCTTTCTTTCAGGGTCAAATGGCAATTGGAGCAGCCATTCCTATCATAGCTGTTGCTGGAGTTATATGCCTTACTTTAACTTTAGGATTTAGTGGTATTAAGAAACTTTTTGAAAAATCAACCAACAAAGCACAGGACACATTTAACGACAAAAACCGCTCTAATTCAACAACAGAGCAGAATCAAGCTTCGAAGAACCTTGTTAATAATGATCAACAGAATTTAAGAAATGAGACTAAAAATCAAGCAGTACAAGAGTCACCAAATCAATCAGAGCATATAGAAAATCCAGCTACTAAAATGAGCGATATATCAATACTACGCCAATTTATAAATAAGCTAGTAGGGAACGTTCTATAGCTAGCTACAATTTGATATGCCGTCATTCTGCTACTCGTTAGCGCTGCGGTATAGCACATTTTGCACCTGTTCACTTAGCTATATACCAATATTTATCCTTTCTTAAAACTAAACATTTAAAATAGTAGATAATCGTTGAAGTGAGGTTTAACTATGATACTAGCAGAAACGCTCTTCTGCCTGTATTTCGATTACATATACAACATTTTAAAATTTAAATCTAACTTTTTAGTTGTTAGTTCTCAATCTCAAATTGTTAACACCTACAACTACAAGGATACATAAATAGTTAATTTTTAGCGAGGCTTTGATATGACAAAAAAAAATTCTACATCCGATGAGTTAGTATACAACAGTAAATTATTGAATATTATAATGGAAAAAGTAACAAAAGGAAAGCACAAACACCTAAACCCAGAAGTTGGGAAAGACGGGACTCTCACAGAATGCAAGAGGTTGTTCAAAAAAGGGGCTAGTCCTGAGGTATTAACTGAGGTATTAATTAAATTAAAAAAATCGCCAGAATATTATGAGTATTATACCCAACGCTTCCTTCCAGCATTGAAAGAAGAAATCAAACAGTCAAAAGAACTAGAGAAAATAAAGAAAGAGAAGATAGAACAAGTAATTTCAGAAGCTATTAACAAGGGCAGCAAAAAAGATCATCCTGATAACGTTGATCAAAATGAAACTGGTCGTAGAGGGAGTATGGAGAGTAAAGACAGTGGAATTGAAAGCGGCAACAGTAGTGAAGCTGAAGATGATCATGACGCTAGTAATACCAATTCCCATTACACGGCAAACAGATAGACAATAATAGAAGACAAGCCATAATGAAATAAGTGAAATAGTCGAGGTATAAATGGCACTAAGATCAAAATTATTGGATGAAGAAGTAGTAAAATCAGCAAAAAAAATGCTGAAGAAAGTAAGGAACAATGCATATGTTGCAAAAAAACTAAATGCTGTAATTGCAGCAAAAAAGCATAGTATAACGGCTGCAGCAAAAATATATTGCATTTCAAGAAGCGCACTAACTTCGTGGATAAAACTCTTGAAATTAGGCAGAGAAGAAAAATTGTTTGCTCCTCCACAACGGCGTAGAAAAACTAAATTAAATCAGGCTCAACTACAGCAAGTTGAAGCATGGGTAGGAGAAAATCCTAATATTACCATTAAAGAAATGAGAATAAGAATCCAGGAAAAGTTCGGCTTAAATATTAGCAAATCTACAGTACACCGCTATATGCAAAAGATGAAATTCTCTTATATTACACCAAGACCAGTACACAATGTACAAGATAAAAGAAAATAAGAGGAATTCAAAAAAAAATCTCAACGAAGTTATTGGCAAGTATCCTGAAAAAGAGCTGTTTTTCTTCGATGAATCGCGGTTTGGCACACATTCAAAGACCGGGCATGGATGGTTTAAAAAAGGCGTCAGAACAAAAGTTAAGGTAAAATTAGGTAGGGAAAATTTTTATCTCTACAGTGCAGTTAATCCTAGAAATGGGGAGAATTCTAGCTTGTTTGCACCGAATGTCAACACTGATTGTATGAATATATTTCTTGAGCAAATGTCTCAATATTTGGGACCACGAGAAGCCTTTCTTGTTATGGATTGTGCTAGTTGGCATAAGTCGAAAAGTTTAAAGGTACCTAAAAATATTGAGATTATATACCTACCACCATACTCACCTGAACTCAATCCAGTTGAGAGGCTTTGGTTGTATGTAAAACAGAACATTTTGCGCAATAAAATATACGATACTATTGCTTTGCTTGAGAGTGCTTTGTGTAAATTTATTACTTCTCTTACCTACTCCACAATTAAACAACTCTGCTATGTATCCTATTTGAATGACCAACAATGAGAATTGGTATAAGAAGCATTCAATCAGTAGTGCTAACACAATAAATGAAGATCAAGAAGTAGAGAACGGGATAACGAGTAACAGTGAAGACAGTGGAATTGAAAGCGGCAACAGTAGCGAAGCTGAAGATGATCATGCTGATGAGAAAGACCACATTTCGGATATACCAATTTCCCACACAGCAAATGAAGATCAAGAAGTAGAGAACGGAATAATGAACAGCAATGTTCAATATACTGATAAGATATTCAAAGTAATCAAAAATGGAGATCAAGGGAAATTTAGAGAATATCTGAAAGGTTGCACGAATATTAGCAGCATAAAAGATGAAAAAGGAAATAATATTTTACACCTAATAGTTACACAATTAGAGAAAAAACAAAAGTTTGATTTTTTAAATACAGTACTAGGCTCTGTGGACAAAATTTTAGAGAAGCCATATGAGAGCTCCAACAAAATTTAGAAATCCCATGTAAACCTCTGCGGTCTTGTCAAATCTGGAAAAAATGCGCCTAAAATTTTTAATTTTACCGAAAAAGCACTCAATCAAATGACGTTCTTTATAAATATGCTCATCATAGTATCTTTGCACTTTTCGATTCCTTTTTGATGGAATTACGATTTCACATTTCCTGTTTTCAAGGCTGACCACAAAAGCATTGCTGTCATAACCCTTATCAGCTACTACAATGGAGTTATAGACATTTTTTGTTAATACTTCAGCTTGTGTAATTTCATTCCTCTGGCCAGGAGTAAGTATAAATTTTAAAGGATTTCCCAATGCATCAACAAGTGCATGAATTTTAGTCGTAAAGCCACCTTTACTTCGCCCTAAAGCCTCTTGATCCTTCGAATCTTTTGTATATCCAGCCGAACATGGATGGGCTCTAATGATCGTACCGTCGATTATGACGGCTTCTAAATCTGGCTCTTGTTTTGTGTACTCCAATAAATTTTTCCAAATACCCCTTTCGCACCATCTCTTAAATCGTTTGTGTATACTTCTGTAATTGCCATAGATTTTCGGCAAAAGTCGCTATTGGCAACCACTTTGCGCCATATACCACACTGCTTCTATGAATATTCTTAAACGTTTTTCGTCTTTACTATGCATTCCTTTTATGCCTTTTATGAATTCTAAAATTTGTTTCCAATTTCTTTCTTTTATATAATATTCCATTCGGTAGTTTCTCCATTTTTATGTTCATTTGGTTAAACTACCACTTTTTTTCTCCCTCTTCATATTTTTTGTCCACAGAGCCTAGATGTGAGTAAGAAGGAAGAACTTAAAGCACAACTTGAAAAAGCTGTAAACGATAAAAATGGCAACGGTCAAACACCACTGCAAGCATTGTTACTTAGTAAAGTAACAAGAGAAAAACATAGTTTTGGGACTACACCTAGAAAAACTTTAACACCTTTAAAAAAACTTATACCACACTACGACAATACAATAGTATCTGCTATACAATTGCTCAAATTAGGAGCAAATATTGATGATTTGCAGTTGTCTAAAGAAGAATTACAGAAGTTAAGCGAAAAACAAAAAATATATTATCTTAACTTCTTAGAAAAATTGGCAGAGTCAGTAGAGAAGTCTGAATTAGAACCAGAAATAAAAACCAATACAGAAACAAAAATTAAAGAAATTATAGAGTATACCATGAGTACTCCAGGTAGTAATCTATTACATTCAGCAATTGAAAATAATGGTAAAAAACTTTTTGAGGAGTTATTGCAAAAAGGGGCGGATATTAGCCTAAAAGACACAAATGGCAACAATGCTTTACATCATATTGCTTTACTTAAAGGAGAGCAAAAAGTTGCATATTTGGAGTTGATTTTAAATTTAGTAGAAAAAGGAGTGATATCTCAAGATAAATTAAGAGAAGCTATAGATGCTACCAACCAGAAAAAAAACACGCCTCTACAAGTGGCGCTAAAAACAAAAGCGAGGAAAGGAGGAACTAAATATCTAAAGAAAGGAAAAATTTTTGATCCAACAGTTAGTTATAGCAATACAACGAAGTTTTGTGCAATGCTGCTAGAAATGGGCGCTGATCCCCGTTCTCTGGAGTTGGAAGATCAAGCATTTGATACTAGAAAGTATTATCTAACTTTATGTGGTTTAAAAGATTATCCGAAGACTCCGCATAAAGCACAAGAAAAAGCTAGAGAATTGAAAGAGGAGCTTGAGGAAGAATACCACTGTAAAACTCCTTTAAAAAAATGTCAGTCTGGTGTTAAAAGAACAGGTTCTTCTATAGGGAAGGCAGCATCTACGATAATCCATAAAGGGCCAGCATTAGCAATAATGTTTGCTGTTATTGGAATAGCAACTGCTGCTGCCTTTAATGGGGTAATGGCACCTGTAGCGGCCATTTGTATCATAGTTGCTGCTATATCTGCATATTTTATTTTCACTTCACGGAGTCGTATTAAGGAATTTCTTAAAAAATCAAGTAATGAAACAAAGGACCATGTTGACAATAAACAACAGAGAAAACGTGCAAGAAGACCAAAAAGTGAAGTAAAAGATACATCTATTAAAGAGCAACACACAAATGTGTTGAAGGTTTCCTAGTTATAAGCTAGTATACTCTCTTCTCTGGAGCGATGAAGTCAATTTCATCGCTCAGAGTTTTTTCAGCCACTTTTTTATAATCAATTTTTACATTGATCTGCCCTTTCTTTTCTTCAAGCCACACTATGGTGTGTTTCATCCAGTTTTTGTCATCACGCTCAGGAAAATCTTCACGAGCATGAGCACCTCTACTCTCCTCTCGATTGGCTGCGCATTCCATGGTAATAACCGCTTGTGGGATCATGTTAGCAAGCTCCAGTGCTTCAACTAAATCACTGTTCCATATCATACTGCGATCCTCAAGTGAAATATCAGGCATCATTTTTGCTACCTTTTTTATAGCTTTTTTACCTTCTTCTAAAACTTCAGCAACACGGAACACTGATGCGTACTTTTGCATAGTGTTCTGCATTTCGCTGCGTATTTTTGCTACTTTTAGCCCACCGGAAGCAAATCGCATTTTATTAAACCTATCTATTATCCAATCTGTACAATCTGAGCTCAATTTTTTATGTGGTGTACCGGATTTTAGCTTCTCTTTTGCTCTGAGCGCTGCAGCTCTACCAAAAACCACAAGATCAAGAAGCGAGTTAGAACCAAGTCGATTTGCACCGTGCACAGAGACACACGCAGCTTCTCCAATTGCAAATAGTCCATCTACCACTTCTTCCTTACCTTGCTTCAGCGTGATCACTTCTCCATGATAATTGGTTGGAATGCCACCCATGTTATAGTGAACAGTCGGAATGACCGGTATTGGATCTTTAGTGACATCAACTCCAGCAAAAGTTCTTGCGGTTTCGCTGATGCCCGGCAATCTGAGTTTTATTACTTCCGGATCAAGATGCGCTATAGTTAAATACATATGATCTTTTTTCGGTCCAACTCCCCTTCCCTCTCTAATTTCAATTGTTATTGCACGACTTACCACATCACGGGAAGCTAAATCTTTTGCTTTTGGTGCGTAACGTTCCATAAACTTTTCGCCCTGAGAATTAACGAGATACCCCCCTTCTCCACGGCACCCTTCTGTCATCAAGCACCCTGAGCCATATATTCCTGTTGGATGAAATTGTACAAATTCCATATCTTCAAGTGGTAACCCAGCTCTCACCACCATGCCATTACCATCACCTGTGCAGGTATGCGCACTTGTTGCAGAGAAATAAACACGTCCATATCCACCTGTTGCTAGCACCACCGAATGTGCGCGAAATTTATGTAATGTACCGTTGCATAGCGACCAAGCAAGAACTCCGCAGCATGCTCCGGTTTCGCTATCCATAATTAAATCAATCACAAAGTATTCAACAAAAAATTCAGCGTTGAATTTAAGACACTGCTGATATAGAGTGTGAAGGATTGCGTGCCCAGTTTTATCTGCTGCTGCACAAGTGCGTTGAGCTGATTTTCCTTTACCAAAGTGAGTTGTCATTCCACCAAAAGAGCGCTGGTATATTTTGCCATCTTCTGTACGAGAAAAAGGTACGCCAAAATTTTCAAGTTCAATAACAGCTTTAGCAGCGTTTTTACACATATATTCTATTGCATCTTGATCACCAAGCCAGTCTGAACCTTTTATTGTGTCATATGCATGCCAGCGCCAATCGTCTTCACCAATATTACCTAAAGCTGCACTAATTCCGCCTTGTGCTGCAACTGTATGACTTCGTGTAGGGAAAATTTTAGAAATGCAGGCAACTGAAAAATTAGTTGCAGCCATCCCAAGCGTTGCTCTGAGCCCTGCTCCACCTGCACCTATTACTACCACATCATACTCATGTTCTATGATCTCATACGCTGACTTATCCATATTTGCTTATTTTATTATTACAGGCTTATGATATCACAGAAGTAGAAAAAATCTATACAAGTTTTCTATAGCTTATATTTCATTAAAGTCATTTATCTTGAAACATAAGCAGGATTTTGTATAGTTGTTTCAATTTGGGTCTGTATATTGAAACAATGCGTGAAAATGACAGGTCATTGTACAAGAGGTACCTAATTTGCCGACAAGAATGCTAGATAAAGAAACTTACATTTCAATTATTTCATAATTTCTGTATAATCTTACAAGCTCAATTGGTACATTATGAAGATAATAATAGGTAATGCTAGTAAAGAATTAGGGGAATCAGTAGTTAACCGGCTAGATGTTCAACCATCCTCTGCTTGGATATCAAAGTTTACCGATGGCGAGGTAAATGTAGAAGTAGCAAATGATCTATATAATCAAAAAGTATATATAATACAATCTCTTTCTCCCCCTGTGAATGATAACCTTATGGAGCTTCTGCTTATAATTGATGGAGTAAATAGATTAGGAGCCAAAAGGATAGTAGTAATTATTCCTTATTATGGATATAGCAGGCAAGATAGAATTATCAAGAACAATAATGTGCAGTCTGCTTTAAGTGCCAAATTAGTTGCAAATCTTATTCAAACTGCAGGTGCAAGTAGTGTTGCAGTGATTGATTTGCACTCAAGTCAAATTGAAGGATTCTTTGATGTACCGATAACTAATTTGAACTGCTTTGAAGCATTTGTTGACTGTATACACACGGAAAATTTGGCAATTG
Organism: Wolbachia endosymbiont of Dactylopius coccus; assembly: GCF_977011065.1. Classification (NCBI taxonomy): domain Bacteria; kingdom Pseudomonadati; phylum Pseudomonadota; class Alphaproteobacteria; order Rickettsiales; family Anaplasmataceae; genus Wolbachia; species Wolbachia endosymbiont of Dactylopius coccus. The sequence goes on from NZ_OZ347065.1 coordinate 423,123, forward strand.
TTGCACCTGATGTTGGAGCAATTGGCAGAGCACGTGCTTTTGCAAAGACTTTAGAGGAAAAGTACAAGATAGGGTTAAGTGATAAGATTATTGTAGTAGATAAATATAGGGAGAAAGCAGGCACATCTCAGGTAATGAACATAATAGGAGAAGTTGCGAATAAAAATTGTGTCATTGTTGATGATATAGTCGATTCTGGTGGAACATTGTGTAATGCAGCTCTTGCTTTAAAAAATTGCGGAGCAAAGTCCGTAATTTCATGCATCACACATGGCGTGCTTTCAGGAAGTGCAGTTGAAAAAATTTCTTCCTCTTCTTTAGATAAATTAGTGATTACGGATACTATACTTCACAAACTTGAAAAAACTGGTAAAATAAAAGTTGTTTCGGTCGTAGATATTTTAACTCACTTCATCCAAGGAGGTAAAGATGCCAGCTAAGTCAACAGAAGACGTTATTACTTCACTAATAGAATTTGCAAATAAGAGAAAAATAACAATTACCAGAGAAGAAATGCTTAAAATTGCACAGCTTGTAAGGATCAAGTTATCGGATGACGAGATTAAGCACTACTCTAAAGAACTGACAATGCTCGATTGGATACATGATACTTTATTGCAAGTTAATACTAAAGGCGTTTCTCCTATGCGTTATGGCAGTATAGACAAGGATATTCATGTACGCGATGATGTTATAAATTCTCAAAACATTAAAGAAGAGATATTGTCCAATACAAAACCTGAGCATGGGTATTTCGTAGTGCCAAAGGTTATAAACGATTAGGGTGAAATAAGGCTCATATCAATTCTATAATAGATCTACTTTCAAAGTATCCGTTCAGCAGAGTGGCAAAACAGGTATAGCTAACCCAGGAAGGTTTCCCTACGTCATACCGCCGCGGCGCTAACAAGTAGCGGAATAACGAATTTGTTGTTTTTCAAATTGTAGGTAAACCTAAGTCACTTTAGCTATAGTTTACTTGCCACATGATTTTCTTTATTATCAAACATTGCTTTAAATAATATGGAGGAGCACATTGTCAGCAATTGCCATTATTGATTTTGGTTCACGTACGATATCGGTAGTTAACATTAGCTACCTGAGGGTCAGAGTCGCCTTTCTTAAAGATATTTTAAGTATACTAGATGTATTATTGATACGTGATAATAAAACTGGAGGGTTTTATGGAAACATCTGAATTAACTTTACTCGACTTGCAGGACTTTTTTGAAAAATTAAAAGGGCATGTACGTAGTGAAGTAGAAAAATATGTAGATGAGGAGGCAAAAGAAATTAAGGACAAGGACAAAGCAGCAACATATATAACAAACAAAGTGTTAAATAATATGGTGGGTAATAAACCAAATAGATGTAGTAGGACGCAAAATGAAGAGGTTATCAAAGCTCTATTTATAGGTAAAACGCTTATTGGGGAACGTAAAAGAAGAGGGGAAAGGTATGAAGTTGTAGTTAGCAACGAAGGTAAGTTTATCTATAATGGGAAAAAGTATAATGCCCCTTCCACGGTTAGTGAAGAAATTACTGGTAAAAGCTCCGATGGTTGGGAATTTTTCAAGGTATGTCTTGACTCTGAAGAAGGGCTGAGAAAGTTGAGCTATCACCGTAAAAAGTTCTTCTTAGATAAAAATAGATCATAGCTAACGTTTAAGTCATATGTTAAAGCTTTTAAAGAGGTCTTGGTTTACTTGCTCCATTATTTTCTTTATTATGAGATATTGCTTTAAATAATATGGAGGGGTAAGTTGTCAGCAATCGCCATTATTGATTTTGGTTCACGTACGATATCGGTAGTTAACATTAGCTACCTGAGGGTCAGAGTCGCCTTTCTTAAAGATATTTTAAGTATACTAGATGTATTATTGATACGTGATAATAAAACTGGAGGGTTTTATGGAAACATCTGAATTAACTTTACTCGACTTGCAGAACTTTTTTGAAAGGTTAAAAGTATATGTGCGTAGTGAAGTAGAAAAATATGTAGATGAAGAGGCAAAAGAAATTAAGGACAAAGCAGCAACATATATAACAAATAAGCCTAAAAAAGTTAGGGTAGCTGAGAATCAATATACTGGAGCGCAAAATAAAGAGGTCATCAAAGCTCTATTTATAGGGGAAATACTTGTATGGAATCGCCCAGAGAGTGGCCAGAAATACGAAATTAAAGTTAAGGGAGTGGAAGAGTTTGTAGATAACAAAACTGGAAAAGTGATTGAGGCTAAGTCTCTATCCGGAGTGTGTAAAGCATTGGTTGGTGGTGGAAGTTATAGTGGTTGGGAAGAATTGGAAGTATATCTTAACCCTGAAGAGGGGCTGCAACTTCTGAAGTACCACCGTAAAAAGTTCTTTTTAGATAAAAATAGATCATAGCCAACCCACGCCGTCCGTTAAAGCTTTTAAAGAGGTCTTAGTTTACTTACTCCATTATTTTCTTTATTATGAGATATTGCTTTAAATAATATGGAGGAGCACATTGTCAGCAATTGCCATTATTGATTTTGGTTCACAGTTTACACAGCTTATCGCAAGACAAGTAAGAGGAATGGGCGTTTATTGTGAGATATTTCCAAGCAACGTCAGTTTTGAAACAATATCAAAATTCAATGGGTTTATTCTCTCTGGAGGACCACAATCTGTAAATGATGATTGTTCTGAAACAAGTAGAGTAGTACATGAAATTATAAAACTTAATGAGGCAACAAACGTTCCTATACTTGGAATATGCTATGGACAGCAACTCATTTGTCATTATTTTGGAGCAAAAGTAAAAGAGAGTTTCAAACAGGAGTTTGGTAGAACTAAAATCAAGATACTAAAAGAATCCCCCATTATAAAGGATACCTGGGATGTTAATTCTGAAGTGGATGTATTAATGAATCATGCAGACAGTGTTGATACTATACCACAGGGATTTACTGTTATCGCATCAGGTGTGATAAATCAAACAATTGCAATGATTGTTAGCGAACAGCGGAAGATTTACTGTACTCAATTCCATCCTGAAGTGAGGCCCACAACAAATGGCAGTAAATTGCTCTCTAACTTCTTGGATATTGCAAGTTGCGAGAGAGACTGGACAATGAAATCGTTTATTGAAAAGCAGAAGGAAAAAATCAAAAATGTAGTAGGAGAGAAAAAAGTAATCGCTGCAGTAAGTGGTGGGGTTGATTCAAGTGTTGCAGCGGCTCTCACACATAAAGCTATAGGAAAACAATTGAACTGTATTTTTATCGATACTGGGTTGTTACGCAAGAACCAGACTATTGCTATGTTGAAAGAGATTCCGATAAACTACGTTGATAAATCAAATTTATTTTTGAGTAGGTTAAAGGGAATAACTGATCCAGAAGAAAAGCGAAAAATTATCGGTAACACTTTCATTGAAGTGTTTGAAGAAGAAGCAAAAAAAATAGGTGATGTGGATTTTTTGATGCAAGGTACCATCTACTCTGATGTAGTTGAGTCAGGGCATGCCTCAGACAACACTAGTACAATTAAGTCTCACCATAATGTTGGTGGGTTACCAGAAAAGATGAACCTGAAGCTAGTAGAGCCTTTACGCTACCTCTTTAAAGATGAGGTAAGGCTACTTGGAAAAGAAATTGGGCTTTCAGACGAGATAATATTTCAACATCCATTTCCTGGACCCGGACTTGCAGTAAGGATTATAAGTGAAGTCGATGAAGAGAAGGTGCGAATATTGCAAGAAGTAGATGAAATATATATTAATACGATGAAAAATTACGATCTATACGATAAGATATGGCAAGCTTTTGCTGTATTATTACCAATAAAAACTGTAGGCGTCATGGGAGATGGTCGTACATACGGATATGTTTGTGCTTTAAGGGCTGTAACATCGTCCGATGGTATGACGGCTGATGCATTTCCATTTGAAGATAAGGATCAGCATTCGCTAGTGTTTTGGGACTTTTTACAGAATGTCGGCAGTATAATTGTTAATAACGTTTCCGGAGTAAATAGAGTTGTCTATGACTTAACTTCTAAACCACCAGCAACCATTGAGTGGGAGTAAATCAAAAAATCTAGTCATACCGCCGCGGTATCTCTTAGCCGCTAACAAGTAGCGGAATGACGATTGTCAGGGTGTCATCCCAGTGCCCAGACTACTTGGATCCAGGAAACTTAACTCTACATCAAGTAAATGTACAATAAGAACTAGATTCCAGCGTCAAGCACTGGAATCTCGGCAAACCCTACGTCATACCGCCGCGGTATCCCTTAGATGTACAGTCCCAGAGTGTGATGGTATGATAAAATGTAAGAAAAAAATACCATCGAAGGAGGAATTATGGTTACATGGGTGCGCCCGGACAACAGCGTAGAGCAATACAAAATAGTAAAGAGAGCATAAACTATCTCTGTTTTATCATGCTTCTTAAGTTCATCTTTAGACAAGCCTGTTGTTTGGAGAGTGATATCAACAGAAATACCCGCTTTAAGTAGATTCTTTGCTACTTCTGCTTTTTTACCTTCTTCTTCCCCCATCTGGATAGATTTATTTAATGCAGAGGCTATCTTATACCAATTCCCATTACACGGCAAACAGATAGACAATAATAGAAGACAAGCCATAATGAAATAAGTGAAATAGTCGAGGTATAAATGGCACTAAGATCAAAATTATTGGATGAAGAAGTAGTAAAATCAGCAAAAAAAATGCTGAAGAAAGTAAGGAACAATGCATATGTTGCAAAAAAACTAAATGCTGTAATTGCAGCAAAAAAGCATAGTATAACGGCTGTAGCAAAAATATATTGCATTTCAAGAAGCGCACTAACTTCGTGGATAAAACTCTTGAAATTAGGCAGAGAAGAAAAATTGTTTGCTCCTCCACAACGGCGTAGAAAAACTAAATTAAATCAGGCTCAACTACAGCAAGTTGAAGCATGGGTAGGAGAAAATCCTAATATTACCATTAAAGAAATGAGAATAAGAATCCAGGAAAAGTTCGGCTTAAATATTAGCAAATCTACAGTACACCGCTATATGCAAAAGATGAAATTCTCTTATATTACACCAAGACCAGTACACAATGTACAAGATAAAAGAAAACAAGAGGAATTCAAAAAAAAATCTCAACGAAGTTATTGGCAAGTATCCTGAAAAAGAGCTGTTTTTCTTCGATGAATCGCGGTTTGGCACACATTCAAAGACCGGGCATGGATGGTTTAAAAAAGGCGTCAGAACAAAAGTTAAGGTAAAATTAGGTAGGGAAAATTTTTATCTCTACAGTGCAGTTAATCCTAGAAATGGGGAGAATTCTAGCTTGTTTGCACCGAATGTCAACACTGATTGTATGAATATATTTCTTGAGCAAATGTCTCAATATTTGGGACCACGAGAAGCCTTTCTTGTTATGGATTGTGCTAGTTGGCATAAGTCGAAAAGTTTAAAGGTACCTAAAAATATTGAGATTATATACCTACCACCATACTCACCTGAACTCAATCCAGTTGAGAGGCTTTGGTTGTATGTAAAACAGAACATTTTGCGCAATAAAATATACGATACTATTGCTTTGCTTGAGAGTGCTTTGTGTAAATTTATTACTTCTCTTACCTACTCCACAATTAAACAACTCTGCTATGTATCCTATTTGAATGACCAACAATGAGAATTGGTATTACATAATTCCTGGTTCCTAAATTTTTTACATTCTCTAACTAGGCTCTGTGGACAAAAAATATGAAGAGGGAGAAAAAAAGTGGTAGTTTAACCAAATGAACATAAAAATGGAGAAACTACCGAATGGAATATTATATAAAAGAAAGAAATTGGAAACAAATTTTAGAATTCATAAAAGGCATAAAAGGAATGCATAGTAAAGACGAAAAACGTTTAAGAATATTCATAGAAGCAGTGTGGTATATGGCGCAAAGTGGTTGCCAATGGCAACTTTTGCCGAAAATCTATGGCAATTACAGAAGTATACACAAACGATTTAAGAGATGGTGCGAAAGGGGTATTTGGAAAAATTTATTGGAGTACACAAAACAAGAGCCAGATTTAGAAGCCGTCATAATCGACGGTACGATCATTAGAGCCCATCCATGTTCGGCTGGATATACAAAAGATTCGAAGGATCAAGAGGCTTTAGGGCGAAGTAAAGGTGGCTTTACGACTAAAATTCATGCACTTGTTGATGCATTGGGAAATCCTTTAAAATTTATACTTACTCCTGGCCAGAGGAATGAAATTACACAAGCTGAAGTATTAACAAAAAATGTCTATAACTCCATTGTAGTAGCTGATAAGGGTTATGACAGCAATGCTTTTGTGGTCAGCCTTGAAAACAGGAAATGTGAAATCGTAATTCCATCAAAAAGGAATCGAAAAGTGCAAAGATACTATGATGAGCATATTTATAAAGAACGTCATTTGATTGAGTGCTTTTTCGGTAAAATTAAAAATTTTAGGCGCATTTTTTCCAGATTTGACAAGACCGCAGAGGTTTACATGGGATTTCTAAATTTTGTTGGAGCTCTCATATGGCTTCTCTAAAATTTTGTCCACAGAGCCTAGATTTAATGTTTTTTCTACCTCACCTTTCTCTGATGCTGTCGATTCAGGCAGTAATTTTGCCATATCAATCATTAGTTCCACTACTATCATACAGAATGTAATGATCGAAATCGGATTTTCCCCTCGCTCATATCTGGACATTTGCTTCTCTAATACTCCGACTTTACTCCCTAGACCTGCCTGATTTGCTTTTCCCTCTCATGTTTTAATTTTTTCCCTACTTCGTAGTCTGTTAACTTTGTGTCAGTAGCCATTCATAGGGTTCTCTCTACTTTTTCTGGGTAAGGTCAGAATTTCCTCTTAAGCCTTTAGCTCCTCAAATACTTCATTTGCTCTATTTAAAACAGAATCAGGAAAACCAGCAAGTTTTGCTACATGTATTCCATATGACTCATCTGCAATGCCTTCAATTACTTCATGTAGAAAAATAACCTCTCCGTTCCACTCTCTTATTTTTACACAAAAACATTTCACGTTCTTCAAGTATTTGCTTACTTTAGTTAATTCATGATAATGAGTTGCAAAAATGGCGCGGCACTTATTTATGTTGTGAATGTGTTCAATTACTGCCTGAGCAATAGACAGGCCATCATACACTCCTGTGCCCCTGCCAATTTCATCAAGTATCACCAAGGAACGATCTGTTGCCTGATTTACTATCGTTGCTGTTTCGATCATCTCTACCATGAAGGTAGAATAACCAGCTGTTATATTATCCGTTGCGCCAACCCTGCTAAATATCTTGTCAATCACTCCAATATGCGCACTCTCTGCTGGCACAAATGACCCCATGTGAGCTAAAATTGCAATGAGAGCGTTTTGCCTCAAAAAAGTGCTTTTTCCCGCCATATTAGGCCCAGTAATTAGATGTATACCAGCTAAATTGATGCTATTTGCAATGAATTTATCGTTAACTTCAACCACTGGATGTCTTCCGCTACAGATATTGAACTCTTTGCTGTCATCAATAATGGGTTTTACGTAATTATTTTGCACTGCAAGCTCCGCAAACGTGGCTCTAATATCAAGTTTTGCCAAAGCATTTGCAGCAAGAGCAATTTTTTCAGATTCTTTAGCGACTTCACTACACAGTTCGCTAAAAATTTTCACTTCTAAGCCGATTGCAGCATCACGTGCCGTAAGAATTTTATTTTCTAGTTCTTTCAATTCATTAGTAGTATAGCGCATGCTATTTGCTAAGCTTTGCCTATGAATAAATATGTCCGAAGTTATTTTGTGATTTGCTGACACTTCAACGTAATAACCAAGTATGTTGTTGTGTAATATTTTGAGTGCGGCAATGCCAGTTAGGTCGCGATAAGATTCACGGAGTTTGGTTATTAGTTTATTACTATTATTTAATATGTAGGATAACTCAGATAATTCTGAGTTGTATTTTGGATTGATAAATCCTCCTTCTTTTACGGAACTGAGGTTGTTATCAAGTATAGCGCTGTTTAGAAGCTCGAATAGATCTTTATGATTACCAAGACTTTTATGTATTGTGCTTAGTTCACTCTCGTCACTACTTATCACCTGAGTAGTAAACACTGGTTCCTTTTCTCTGGTTAAGCACTGGAATGATATCTGAGAGTTAATTGCTGGTTTTTCACTTAAACAATAATTATGCAAGGTAGACAGAAACTCAGATAACTCTAAAGTTTTTCCTAGGCCTATTTTTAATAGGTTCATATCCTTTGGTGAACCACGTCCTAGTATTAAGCGCGATAAAGACCTCTCAATATCCGGAATGTTAGATAATATCTCTCGTATTTTTCTGCGTGGCTCATGATTATTTACAAAAAATTGAGCGGTGCTGAGCCTCAAATTGATTGCCTTGGAGCAAGCAAGGGGTGAAGCGAGCATTTGTTTGAGCAGGCGTCCACCAGAGGCTGTAACTGTGTGATCAATAACTGAAATTAGTGAACCTTTCTTTTCACCAAATTGAGTTGAAAACAACTCAAGATTTCTCCTTGCTGAAGCATCAATAAGCATGAAATTTTGTTGCTTATAGGTTTTTGGGAATTCAAGCCTTGGAATGGAGCCCCTTTGTGTTACTCTGACATATTCAAGCAGTGCACCGCACGCTATGATTTCTACTTTGCTGAAATTTCCTATACTCCCAAGTTCCCTGATTTTATAAAACTCGCACAACGTTCTGTGAGATTTACTATACTCAAAAAAACTCTGTGCGTGTTGTGTAATTGATATTTTATAATTTTTTAAAATCGATCTAATTTTTTCGTCCTCAATGAATTTTTCAGAAATTAATAATTCTCTTGGTGATATACGCAATAAATCACTATCTAGAGCTTTCAAACTCGTTAAAGTGTGAAAAAATTTTCCCGTTGATAATTCAAGCCAACTAATAGCATATTCGTCATTTTGTTCAACTATGGACGCGAGATAATTATTGCTTTTATCCTCCAGTAGCGAATCTTCTATAATTGTACCTGGAGTTACAACTCGTACTACATCACGTTTTACTATGGATTTATAGCCCCTCTTTTTTGCTTCATCAGCAGTTTCTAATTGGTCACAGATTGCTACTTTGAATCCTAAATCTATTAGCTTGTGTAGGTAAGATTCGCTACTGTGTGCTGGCACTCCACACATTGGTATGTCCTGCCCACACGAATTACCTCTCTTGGTTAGCACTATATTCAGCAATTTCGCAGCTTTAATAGCATCATCGAAAAACAATTCATAAAAATCTCCTAGCCTATAAAATAGCAGATGATCCTTGTATTGAGCTTTCAGGTTCAAATACTGCTCCATCACAGGGGTGTTTTTTCCTTTCACGAAGCTCATAATATTTTTTAATATATTGTATTGATAAACGTTATTATAGATTATATTGCACATACATAAATTTTAAATAGGTGTATAGAGGGAAAAATTTAAAACAATTAAATTTCTTGGATCCAAGTAGTCAGGACACTTGGATGACATAAAGAGTAGGAGTATTTGATGACAAAAAAACAAAAAACGCAGTTGTCATTCCAGCGCGTGACGCTGGAATCCAGCTTCTATGCAACCTCATCAAAAACATTCATTTAGTGTAAGATCAGCTACTTTCCATGCTAGTTTACAAGCAAACTTTTCTGGATCCCAGACTGGGATGACATCATAGGGGCGCTGGGATGACACCCTCCTTGTGTGTATTATAGCTAAAGTGACTTACGACAATTTGAAAAACGACACATTCGTCATTCCGCTACTAGTTAGCGGAATCTATACCGCGAATGAATCGCGGTATGACGTGTTGCTTGGGTCAGCTATATGTAGGTTGTGGCCCTTCTTTATCATTTGCGGCAGTTGTATCATCAACAGATATTTCAGAGCTAACAGTGCTAATAGTTTTTTCTATCGCTTTAGCCTGTTCATAGTCTTGACTCAAAAAATACATGGCCAGTCCAATAGCTATACTAGCAACAAGAGAAGATGCTATCATTACACCTAGTATCATACCACCAGAAAGACTTACTGCAACACACACACCAGCTCCAAATGTAACACCAAGAAAACCACCAATTATTACGCCAGGCACTAAACTGCCTATCATAGCGCTTTCTTTTTTCGTATTAGCTTGTTTTTTCATACTTTTAATAAGCACTTCTTTTGTTTCTCCTTGAGCTAAATCTAAAGGAATTTTATTATCCGCGTTTTGTATCAAAGGGTTTGCACTATATGTAACAAGAAGGGTAGTTATTTCTTCAGTTTTATTACCTATAACTGCATGATGTAGTAATGTATTTCCCTTTTCATCTTTAAAGTTTATATGAGTACGAAATTCTTCATCTAGATTTCTTATTGGGTTGTTTTTTGCATATATCCTAGATTGTATTGCTCTATCTAAGCATTGTATCACTTGTTCTAGTGATTGATTGCCAGTATTTTGTATAAAATGAAGCAGAATTTCGTGTACTATCGCTTCCTTTGTAGTTTTTGGGCATCGTAAAGCACATGCAAATGTGTCTTTATTAATAGTTATTTCTTTGTTTTGTTTAAGGAAATCTTTTAACTTTCCAACTCTATTTATACTGTTATTTTCGCTAGTAATTATCGATTGTAAAGTTTTTCTGTTATCGTCACCAGTCATGCTATCCTCCTTGGTTTGATTGCATTACTCATTAATAAATAATATAATAAATCCTGCTAAAAGTCAAGCAATTGATTAATAAGTTAATATAATCCTCCGAAAGGAGCTCCTTACTTTTTGTTCAGCATGTCCATTGGATCAGACTCTTTAAGCTTGCTGTTTGCTGAATTTATTCATCACAATAGCTACAATGTGCTATCGAAGTTCTCTGTAATCTTAGTTGGTTCTTCTAGAATATTCAAAATATCTTACGATTGCTCTTTGGGCTGTTGTAAATACGACACCTAAGTTTTCAACCACTTTCCTTATAGTAAAGTAAGGGTTTAAAGACTATTAACTAAATCATTGTCCCATTCAAATTTTGGTGGCAAGGGGCTTGATATAAATGCCTGATAACCAGCGACCTGATGGTGATCCTTTAATATACATTCATTCAACCTAGCACACTATTTTTATAGTATATATTATTTTCAAATAAAGTCAAAAATGAAAATAAGGCTTTATCTTATTTGCGTGCATGAAAATAAGAAACTCTCTTATTATTGATTTTGCTCAAAAACGAAAATAGAAGAAGCTGCTGAACTTTATATATCCTGTTTTTCTGGAGAACTGCTATAAAACTTCTGAGTGAAGTCACTTAATTTTTACACATCTATTGTAGAGTAAGAAGAACCGAATTTGAAACAAAAATGCTAACTGATGCTTGGACTTTACTGACACTTACACTACTTGAAACTATACTTAGTGTAGACAATTTAATCTTTATTTCCCTAGCAATAGATAAGGTACCAAATGTGCTGAGAGAAAGAGTGCGCCTTATGGGCCTTGGATTAGCGCTATTAATGCGTTTTGTAATACTATTTTTTACATCATCTATATTGTTAATGCAAAAACCTATATTTCACACTGCATCAGCAAGGGATTTACTTATGATTGCAGGGGGATTATTCCTTATTATTAAAAGCTCTATGGAGTTACGAGATGACATCTTTGTATGTAAGAAAAATAAAAAGAAAGCAAACGTTAAATCAAAATTTTTTTTAGTTGTGCTACAAATTATATTAATAGATTTAGTTTTTTCAGTTGATTCGATATTAACTGCTATAGCACTAACTTATAACATGATAATAATTGCCACAGCGTTTACATTTTCCATGCTAGCAATGCTGTTTTTATCAAGTTATACCGCCCAGTTAATCAAATCTAATCCAGGTTTAAAAGTAATTGCTATCTTATTTATTTTACTTGTCGGTGTGTACCTCATACTTCATGGATTTCATATAGAATTACCAAAAGGATATTTGTATTCTTCATTTATGTTTGCACTGCTTGTGGAAGTTATAAGCAAAATAAAGAAAACGTAGTGTGTACTCACTCAAGCGAGGTTTTCCTATGGATTTAAGGTGATAAGAGGAAGTAGTAATGTTTTTTCGGGGTGAAAGTGACCTCTTGTACAGGTTCTAAGAGGGACAACTGTGAAAACTAATATTGATGAGCCATGTGCGGGAAATCTGCAAGCACGGTTCTTTAGGGGGAGTTGTAGTAATAAAACTCAAACGAGAGGAGTAAAGCTACAGCTTCTACCAAAAAAATTGCTCACCTTAATAGCTATGTTACCTGCTATTTCTTTGTCAGGGGCGTGTTTTGGAGTTGATTCTATTGAAGAAGATAAAATCTTTATACTGTATGGCAGCACCAGATTTTTAAGCTTTGCTTATGCTCTTGGCTATCACTATACAAACAGCACCCAAGTTTCAATTGGGCCTAGTTGACTATTACTTAGAGAGAGGTCTGTTAAGCCGTAGTTACCTTCATGGGCCGGAAGTGGGAGTAAATTTTAACTTTTAAGGATTTAACATGTATGAAAACCTGTATGCAGTCTAAAAGACATGGTAGAGTAGGTATAATTTATATAGAAAATATGTGCGTAAGTCCATATTATAACTTAAAATGCAGACGTTAACATAAAAATTATATAGAATGCTCATGATTCCAACTATAGCAATTTTAAGTGGTGGATTTTCTTGCGAAAGAGAAATATCGCTTATGAGTGGAAAAGCAGTAAAGAAAGCGCTTGATAGCCTTTCGTATAATGCAATAGAAATAGATGTTGACAGCAACATTGCTGAAAAGCTTAAAAAAATCAATCCCCACCTTGCTTTTATCGCTCTGCATGGACCTTATGGTGAAGATGGCTGCATTCAAGGTTTATTGGAGATTTTAGGTATAAAATATACACACTCAGGAGTTATGGCTTCTGCTGTTGCTATGAATAAAGTGATGTCAAAACATATATTTCGATCCCTTAGTATTGACACTCCAAAAGGTTATGTAATTAGCCGAGAAGATCTACTAAAAAATAATATTAAAATCGATTATCCGTACGTTTTAAAACCAATTAACGAAGGTTCTAGCATTGGAGTACATATGATTTTCTCGCATGAGGATTACTTGAAGCTAAAAGATGGCAATTCTACCATCATGGAAAGAATGATCATAGAAGAATACATTCCAGGTGTAGAGTTACACACTGCTGTATTGCTAGATGAAGCAATTGGCACTATGGAAATACGACCAAAAAATAAATTCTATGATTATGAAGCAAAGTATACAGATGGATTTGCAGAACATATATTTCCTGCTGAAATTCCTGACAATATATATAAAATGACCTTGGAACACGCACTGAAAGTTCATCGATTTTTAGGATGCAAAACTATTTCCCGCTCAGATTTCCGTTATAATCCCAAAAATAACACTTTAAAAATGCTTGAGATTAATACACATCCTGGCTTTACTGAGTTATCGTTAGTGCCAGAAATTGCAAGATTGGCAAAAGGAATCAATTTTAATGAATTAGTTAAAATTATTATTGAAGATAGTTTGCAGCACAAAAATATTAGGGATTTAAGTCATGTTGAGCAGTATTACTAGAAGCCAAAGGAGTTTTTTGCGTAAGTGTGCCTTGGTTATTATCACAGCACTTTTTCTTACGCTAATACTCTACAGCTCACTTGATAAAATAATAAATCGATTTAATTACTACTTTACTTGGTATAATGACTGCCTATCCAGTTTATTACTCAGTAGTGGATTTTCAATCGACGAAGTAGTCGTGAGCGGCAATAAATTTACAAACAAAAAGGATATTCTAAGTTTGACAGATAGAACGCAACCTATCATGTATATATCACTTTCAAAGCTTGCCGGTAACATACAATCCGTAAGCAGATGGATAAAATACGTAAGAGTTCACAGAATTTTGCCCAATACCCTACATATTAATATAGATGAGCATAAACCATTTGCTCTCTGGAAAGATAATAACAAAACCTCGGTAATTGATTTCGAAGGCAAAGTGATCGTAGATGACTATCCAGTAGATGATCTTGTTGTAATTACAGGACAAAACTCGTTATCAAACCTAGAATTTGTTAGAGATGTGTTAGAGAGTAAAACTCAATTAAGTGACCACATTTCTTCTTTTGCTTATATAGGGAATAGAAGATGGAATATTATACTTGATAACGATTCCACAGTGAAACTGCCTGAAGATAACCCTTCTAGTGCATGGGACTATTTAAACCACTTACACAATACAACTGATTTTACTTTCAGCGATTGGAGTATTATTGATATGCGTATTACTGATAAAATTTTTGTGAAGAGGTGATCTGCTGTCATCCAAGTAGCCTCCTTCTCCTGTCATCCCAGTAGCCTCCTTTTTTTGTCATCCCAGTGCCCAGACTACTTGGACCCAGGAAACTTAATTGCAAGTAATGCATTGGGTTTGGTGAATATGGGTTTTGCGTTATAAAATGAAGCACTTTTTGTGAATTTGTAAAGAAAGCTGGATCCCAGTGTCTGGGCACTGGGATGACACCTGTAGCCCTACGTCATACCGCCGCGGTATCTCATCCGCTAACAAGAGATCCCGCTAACACGTAGCGGGATACTTGACCTTTACAGGGATGACGGTTGTCGTTTAGCTACAAACATTAAAAAATTTACCAAACGAAAAAAAAGGCAAAAGAAGCCCCGTGGTGCGAGTTTTGACCCTATATTACTGTAAGTGGCGCTATAATAATGTGCTAACGCTTAAAATAAGCGCGATTTGGCTGAATGTAGAAAAAATAAAAAAGACATGCAGCCGCTATAATTTTATGTAATCCGCCAATAAATACTCTGAGTTTTTTACTGAATTTTGCCATTGAGCCTGCAGGTCAAAAACAAGTTTTGAGTCATAAATACCCTTATTATCATAATAAGGGGGCTGGCGAGGCTTGTCAAGTAGTTTTTCGTTTAATCCGTTTCTATAAATCTGGATTTCAGCGTTATGCGCTGGAATAACAACGTAAGGTAAATTTTTCAACATCCCAAAATTACAGAATTTAGTCTGTTTAATTAAGTGTGAAAGGTTACGATCATGCTGAGTCATTAGGAAAGATTAGAATATACAGAAGCTATAAAAACTGTCTAATAGCGCTACCCAAAACCCTTATCTCCCACTCAAGTTCAACATTAAATTTATCCTTCACTGCATCTTTTACTCTGTTGCCAAGGTTTTCCAAGTCAGATGCAGTTGCATTATCGTAATTGAGCAAGAAGTTACAATGTTTCTTAGAGATTCTAGCTCCACCAATATTTAACCCTAGGCAGCCAGATTTATCAATTAACTCCCATGCTCGGTAGTTTTTTGGATTTTTGAATATGCACCCAGCAGTTTTTCCTCTTATTGGCTGGCTTTTATTTTTTTTCTCAACAATTTCCTTTAACCTTTGCAATATAAGCTCATACTCTGAGTTTACTCCTTTAAACTCAGCTTCAACAAAAATCCAATTTCCTTTTAGGCTATGTCCACGGTAAAAATACCCCATTTCTTCGCTGGAGAACTCATATAGGTTTCCATCCTCTAGATTCACTGCTTTTATGGATTGTACAACGCTTGCGATGTCACTACCATACGCACCTGCATTCATTTCTATTCCGCCACCAACTGTTCCTGGAATTCCAACTAGAAACTCGAGTCCACTAATTTGTTGCTCTCCTGCAAAGTAAGCAAGGTTCCTGAGCAGCGCAGCTCCCCCAGCTACAATAGAGTTGTTACCCTTACTTTTAATATATGCAAACTCCTTACCTAATTTTACTGTTATTCCTCGAATGCCACTATCTCGTACTATTATGTTGGATGTTGCACCAATAACACTAACTGGCAGTTCAGTATTTTTAATCAAGTATGTTAAATCTTCAATATCACATGGTTTAAATAACACATCAGCTCGTCCACCGACGTTTAACCACGTCGCTTTAGACATTAAGATGTCATAACGATAGACTCCACGTACTTTAGGTAAGCTTATAAGCATTTTGATTTCAACTCTAGTCCTGCATCCATACCCATTTTCTCCGCATCTTCTATAAATGAAGTGCGCTCAGTGAAGTATATATTTTTTCCACTTGCTAACATACAACAAAGGTATAGCATATTTTCGTTTACATATTCAGCCAAAGCTGCAAGTGGTGTAAAACATGAACCATTCACTGTCTTCATAAAACTGCGCTCTGATTTCACTCTTATAAAAGACATATTATTATTAATTTTCTCTAAAAGATCGATAATTTTTACATCATTCCTTCTACATTGAATACAAATCGCTCCCTGTCCCACCGCACTTAACATAACTTTTGGTGGCAATACCTCTGTAATTAAGTGATGCTTTTCTAATCTTATGAGTCCAGCTTCAGCTAAAATTATTCCATCAAAACTTTGATTTTGCAATCTAGTTGTTACATTTCCACGTAGCGGTACTATATTTAAATCTGGTCTAACATTTAACAACTGAACTTTTCTTCTTATTGAAGAAGTGGCAATAGTAGCCTGCTGTGGCAAAGACTCAAGGCTATTGTGTTTATGAGAAATAAACGCATCGCATGGACTTAGCCTTTCTAAAACACAAGGAATTGTTAAATCCCCTGAGAAAAACGCAGGCACATCCTTTAGCGAATGAACTGCCATATCTATATTATTTTCGAGCAATTCAGTCTCAATTTCTTTAATGAATAATCCTTTGCCTCCCATTTCAGCAAGATTTGCGTTTGCATACTTATCTCCGGAAGTTTTTATTTTAATGATCTGAGTAGATAAGTTAGGGAAAGAGTCCAGCAACTTTTGTTTTACTTCTAAAGCTTGAGCAATTGCAAGGCTGCTTCCTCTGGTACCTATTTTGACTAGCATGTGTAGGATTGTTTGTCTAATGTCATTCAAGTAGCTGACTACTTGGATCCAGTTTAATTCATTATATAAACCTTTGCATTTATTGTACTTTAACTTAAAACCAAAAGCAACTTTGACTTTACAAAATAATAATCTTTTATATGCATAAATAAGCTTACTGGATTCTAGTGCCCCCTATCCAAGTAGCTGACACTGGTTCCTTTATGACAGCAGCGCCCCTATCCAGTGTCAGCTACTCGGATGACAAAAAAAGGGGCACTGGCTGTAGCCCTACGTCATACCGCCGCGGTATCTCTTAACATAGATCCCGCTAACACGTAGCGGGATGACGAATATACCGCCACGAACCGTCATACCGCCGCGGTATCTCCTTAGCATAGATCCCGCTAACACGTAGCGGGATGACGATTGTCATGGTGTCATCCCAGCGCCTCCTTCTCCTGTCATTCCAGTGCTCCTTTTTTTGTCATCCGAGTAGCCCCTATGATGTCATTCCAGTGCTCCTTTCTCGTCATCCCAGTGCCCAGACACTGGGATCCAGAAAAGTTTGCTTGTAAGCAAGCAAACTAGCATAGAAAAACGTTTTCGATGAGATTATATGGAAAACTGGATTCCAGCGTCACGCGCTGGAATGACACCTTTTATGGGCTCTTAAATTGCAACTATAAATACTTAAGAAATTCACCAAACGAAAAAAAAGGCAAAAGAAGCCCTAGTCATTGTCTATTTTCAGTATTGGCGTTTTTTAAGTCTTAAACGCTGCAATTTAGCTGCTTTTAAACGGCAACTAACCTTAGCTTTAATATTTAAGAAATTTACTAGGCAGAAAAAAAAGGCATAGAAAACCCGTGGTAGCTAGTTATTACACTCTCTATTTTAAAATTTGACGTTGGGTGATGTCTTGAACGCTTTATAAGCGCGTTTCAGCTTATGTAGGTAAAAACCTAGAAATTTTATAAAGACATACGGTGCACATAGTGCAAAAAATTAAGCATGATTTACGCCAAATACATTAAGTTTTTTGTCATTAATCCACTGCAGAGATTGCGAAGATAAATAAATAGCTTCACTTTCATGATAAGGGGGCTGGCGGAGTTTGTCAAGGAAGTTTTTTCGTTTCTATAGCTACTTGGATAGGTTATTTGGACAATAGAGAATTTTACAAAAATCTATTTTTAACTTACAATCAATTATTACAATTTTAAACCTACACCTTATGTACAACAGGCTTATAGTCAAATCTTTTTCAGTATTATGCATCTGTTTACTTGCTTTATACATAACACTGCCAAATTTCTTTGATAATAAGCTTTTTATTTCGAAAAAAAGAATAAACTTAGGCCTTGACCTGAAAGGAGGGGCATCTTTGCTTTTAAACATAGACTTAGACTTCTATTTTAAGGAAAAGCTAAGCATGTTAGCAGGTGAGATAAAAGAGACATTGCTAACAAAAAATATTGAATCTAACGTACAAAATAGCGTTGTAACTTTAAATAATATTGATGATTATAAAAAAGCATCTGTGTTGATTAATGCGATAAATCCAAATTTAGAGCTAAATAGAAAAGATTCTTCAATTCTCATTTCGTATAAACCCCATTATAAAAATTCTTTGATCAGTGAAGTAGTTGCAGAATCAATAAACAATGTCCAGCGCCGTTTGGACAAACTTGGCACAAAGGAAGTCAGTGTTCAAAAACAAGGGCAGAATAAAATATTAGTGCAGGTGCCTGGAGTAGAAGACACCAAGCAGATAAAATCTCTGCTTGGCAAAACTGCTAAGCTAGCTTTCCATTTAGCAAACACCAGCGTGGCTAAAATGCAGGATGTAGATCACGAAACTACTGTCATGCTCAAGGATTCTTTAGGTAATTCTTATCCAATATTCCGCAAAACTGAAATAGGTGGTGATTCGCTGGTTAACGCATCAGTTAGATTTGGTCACTTAGGTAAACCAACAGTGCATTTTAAATTTGACAGCATAGCGAGTAAAAGATTCGCGAAAATCACTAAAGAAAATGTGGGAAAACCTTTTGCAATTGTTCTGGATAACACAGTCTTAACAGTACCTACAATACGTGAGCCAATTTTAAATGGAGAGGGAGAAATTAGCGGTAATTTCACTGAAAAACAAGCAAGCGAACTTGCAATACTTTTAAAATCTGGAGCACTGCCAGCACCACTTAAAATAATTGAAGAAAAAAACATTGGCCCAAGCCTTGGAGAAGAATCAATAAAGGCAGGGGAAATGGCAGCAACAATCTCTATTATAGCCGTGGCTTTATTTATAATTATCACTTACGGCAAATTAGGTATATTAGCTTCTGTTGCGCTTTTTTCTAATGTAATTCTTATATTATCAATTCTCACTCTGCTTGAAGCAACTCTAACTTTACCTGGAATTGCAGGTATTGCACTCACTGTCGGTATGGCGGTGGATGCAAATGTTTTAATATTTGAGCGAATTCGTGAGGAAATCAAATCTGGCAAGAGAGTGGAACGTGCTATTGAAGAAGGGTTTAAAAACGCTATAAAGACAATACTGGATTCAAATATCACAACACTCATTGCTGCAGGAATAATGTTCATTATTGGCAGCGGAGCAATTAGAGGCTTTTCTGTCACTCTATCAATAGGAATTTTATGTTCGATGTTTTCTGCAATCACAGTCACAAAACTCCTGATAGAGTTGTGTATGAACCCGAAGAAACTAGCGCTTTGTTAGTCAACCACCTTCATTCCCACAACATTATATCCTGAATCGACGTGCAAAATTTCTCCAGTAGTGCCACTACTTAAGTCGCTTAATAAGTATAGCGCTGCCTTGCCAACATCTTCTATTGTGACGTTGCGTCTAAGTGGAGAATTATTTCTATTCCATTCTGATATGAAGTGAAAATCGCTTATTCCAGAAGATGCTAAAGTTCTGATTGGACCGGCGGAAATTGCATTTACTCTGATATTTTGTGGCCCGAGATCACATGCTATATATTTTACACTTGCTTCAAGTGCTGCTTTACATAAACCCATAACGTTATAATTTGGCATAACTTTTTCAGCGCCATAATAAGATAAAGTAAGTAAACTACCACCACCTGACATCATTTTTTCAGCTCTTTGCGCTAAAGCAGTGAAAGAATAGCACGATATATGCATTGCATTGAGGAAGTTATTCAGTGAAGTATTGACATATTTACCATCTAACTCATTTTTATCGGAGAATGCTATTGCATGCACCAAAAAGTCAAGAGTACCCCATTTTTTCTCTATTATTTCAAAAGCGTTATCTACGATTTTTTCATTTGAAACGTCACAGTGTAATATTAGCTCCACATTTAATTCATCTGCTATTGGTGATAGTTTTTCTTTTATTATTTCATTCTGGTAGGTGATTGCAAGTTCTGCTCCGTGCTCTGAGAGAGTTTTTGCTATACCGTATGCTATCGATCTCTTATTTATTATTCCGGTTATTAATCCCTTTTTGCCTTGTAATAGACTTGCCGTCATAGAACTATCTGCTTTTTTATAATTTGAAGTATTAACTAGATAAAGTCAATTATGTTTTAAAACATTTTTTGCAGTAACTTGAAGTCTAATACCACTGTTAACAAAAAGGCAGCGATGAGATTTTCTAGCAGATGTCTATCTTAGATTGCTTCTTATTAAAAAAAATAAAGCTTTATTAATTAAATATTATAGTTAATAATTACACTTTCTTGACAAGTAATTAAAATAGTGTTAAACTACGTGTATAAAATAATCAGTGAGGTTTCAATATTAAGCAGTATTATAAAAGTAAAATTAGAGAAAAACTGTTGTCCTTTTGAGAAATTAGAAAACTTCTTTGTTGCAAAGGTATTTCATATAGATGATCGAAAAGGATTCAAAGATTCTTCAGTAAAGTTAGTTATCAAGAATCCCTACGATTCAACTTTAACTCTACCAAGAGAAGCAATACCTAATTCTTTCGCTTTAGAGCTTTTGTCTTCACTTTATAAAGAAAATGCGCTAGTTCTATTTGCCATATTTTGAAAAAACGTTTTATTTTACTCCAAAAACGTCTTAACTTTCTCTCTACTTTTTCTGGGTAAGGTCACTAGACACTTATGCAGATGTGCATAGAATGACAGAAGAGACTTGCGTTAGATATTGTTTATTTACTTTCGATCTTTTCTATCAATTTTTTAACTAAGCCTCTTAGTTTTTTACTGGATTCATCAAGCTCTTGAATCTGCGAGCTATGCTCTTTCATTAGTTCCTTATAGTTACCTCTTATGTAGTCAATCATTTCCTTCATCTGAGCAATCATCTTGTTAACATCCATACTGCCCAAATCAGGTATCATGCCAGGCATAGCCCCTTCTAACATACCGCCAGCCATAAGCTGCTGAGACATTTGCATAAATGGTTTTAAAGTCTGATTAAGCAATTCAGGATCCTTGGCTAATTTTTCTATTTGCTCTTTGCAAGTATCCATATACTGCTTCATAAATTCATCTTCTTGCCCTTTGTCTATCATAATTATAACCTACCTAAAAATACGTGTTCTTTATTATATATTATTTTAAAATTAAAAACAATACAAAATACCTGTCACAATTGCATTAATACTTTTTAAATAATAAAAAATGCTCCTTTGCTTATAAAGGGTCACATACCTTCTTTAACCATTCCTTATCTTTTACGCTATTTTCTAAGTTTTTATAGACAAATTGATGGTAGCCATTTATCCATTCAATTTCATCCTTAGTAAGCATTTGCACATTTATTAGTCTTCTATCATATGGAATAGAGGTCAGTTGTTTAAAGTTTAAGAAGCCATTCTCTTGCCTGTCAACATATATCAGATTTTCAATTCTTATTCCATACTCTCCCGGAATGTAATAGCCAGGTTCGTTGGAAAGTATCATCCCTGGCGTGAGTTTCACTTTATTACTTTTTGATATTGCTTGTGGTCCTTCGTGTACTGATAGGTAACTTCCTACTCCATGCCCTGTACCATGCATATAGTCCATTCCAAATTTCCATAAATGCGTACGTGCCAATATATCCAATTCTCCACCAGTAGTGCCGGGGGGAAAGACGACACTTGCTATAGAAATGTGAGCTTTCAACATTATTGTATAGTGGGTTATTTGCTCATTAGTTGGACTGCCAATTGCTACAGTTCTTGTCACATCAGTTGTGCCGTCAAGGTATTGGCCACCAGAGTCAATCAAATATAGTCCACTTTTCTGAATTACCTTATTCGTCTTACTGCTTGCACGATAGTGAATTATTGCTCCATTCTCATTAAATGCTGAAATTGTTGGAAAACTTAGTTGCTTAAACAAATTCTGCTCTTTTCTGTATTCTAAGAGTTTCTCTTCAGCTTCAAGCTCTGTACCAACATTATTTTCAAGCCAATGTAGAAAGTTTGTAACTGCCACTCCATCTCTGATGTGCGCATTTATAGCCCCAGCTATTTCAGTTTGATTTTTTACTGCTTTATGAATTAAACAAGGATCCTCTCTTTCAGCTACCTGTTTATCTTTTATTACAGCCATGATACTCATTGGAGTTGTGCTTGGATCTATAACTATTGAATTTAGCTTGTGCAGCGAATTTTCTAGCCCACTAATATCAAAAATATTTATATGGTTGCCTAAATTTGCTTCTATAGTTGAATGTTCTTTATCTTGAATAAACAAATCAACATTACCGCTTTTATACAATATAGCACGGCCCAATATACATGGAGTATATTTAGCATTTTCATTTCTTAAATTTAATAACCATGAAATTGAATTTGGATCAGTTAAAAGCACTGCTTCAGCTTCTTTATCTATACTTTTAGCGACTTTTTCACATTTGTCCTTACTACTTTCACCAGCATATTCAATAGAATGTAAAACCACTGCTTGTTTTCGATAGTCACTTTTTTTTCCAGCTAAACAGGGTATTAATTTACAGATATTCTCATACTTTCTTATATCTTCTATGGTAAAATATTGCAAATAATAACCTAGTGAGGCAGTCGATGTTAAGTTTGCTTTTATCCATTCGCGTGGATCCTCTTCTTGTATATTATATACTTGAAAATTGCCCCGATCGAGCTGATTGCGAGCTTGTGTGATATAGCGTCCATCCGTAAAAAATGGGCACTTGTTGTCTTTTGTAACGATAAGTAGCCCATTTGTTCCTGTAAAGCCACACAGCTTTGTTAGCTCCTCTGAATACTCATTTAAATATTCATCTTTAGTATGCAACATAAATGCATCAACGTTTATCTCGTGCATAAAAGAACGAAATTCTTCGATTTTTGACATAGAACACCTCATACAAAATTAGCAGCCACTTTCGTTTTCCTGTTTCTCAAATACACTAATATGCTCACTATCGCTGCAGGAGTGATGCCTTGTATTTGCTTTGCAATGCCAATCGTCGCTGGTTTTATCGTCTGCAACTTTTCTATTACTTCACTTGACAGGCCTTTAACTTGTGAATAGTTGAAATCAATTGGAATTTGAGTGTTAATTTCCTCTCGTAAAAACTTCATATCCGCTTCTTGTCTTATTAGATAAGGTTTGTATTTTGCTTCAATTTCAACCGCTTCGCATATTTCATTCTTAGCTCTATTATCCGCTTTGGTGTGTCCCATTTTGTCATTCCAGCGCGTGACGCTGCTTAACTCCGGCCATATTTCTTGTAATTTATTCCAGTCGATGTTTGGATAGCTGAGTAAATCTAGTGCCGTTTTTCTTATCCCATCATAAGATATTTTGATACCATAAGACCTAAGCTGCTCAGGAGTAATCGTCAGACTCCCTAACTTCTCTTCAAGTTGCTTAATGGATTTAAGTTTATTCTGTAAAACAGAGTATCTCTCATGCGAAACAAGGGAAATATCATAACCTTTTTGTGTTAATCTTCTATCTGCATTGTCTGACCTGATAGCTAGCCTATATTCTGCACGTGAGGTAAATAATCTATAAGGCTCGATCACCCCTTTGGTGACCAAATCATCTATCATTACACCGATATATGAATCTGTGCGGTGAAGAACAAAGCTTTCTTTTTTTTCAGATGCAGAGAGTGCTGCATTAATTCCGGCGATAATTCCTTGCCCTGCTGCTTCTTCATATCCAGTGGTGCCATTAATTTGGCCAGCAAAATATAGACCTTTAATTTTCTTAGTTTCAAGAGTATGGCTTAGTTCTCGTGGATCAATATAGTCATACTCAACTGCATATCCAGACCTCAATATTTCTGCGTTTTCAAGTCCTTTGATACTCTTTATCATTTTATTTTGCACTTCAACAGGCAATGAATTTGAAATTCCGTTTGGGTATACAGTATCATCGTCCAGCCCTTCTGGTTCTAAAAATATTTGGTGACTACTTTTTTCTGCAAATTTATTAACTTTAACTTCAATGGATGGGCAGTATCTTGGTGCAACAATGTCATCCAAATACGAAGAAGCTGACCTATGAAGATTTTCCCTAATTATTTTATGCGTATTTTCATTAGTATGGGTAATAAAGCATGATACCTGAGGTTGGTTAATTTTTTCTGTGAGATAAGAAAACGGCACAGGTGGGTTATCACCTACTTGTTCTTGCAATATTGACCAGTTTATAGTATTACGATCAAGCCTTGGTGGAGTTCCGGTACGCAGTCTACCTAATCTAAAATCATATCTCTTGAGCGTATTTGCAAGTTCTACTGCAGACTTATCTCCCATTCTTCCTGAAGGAGTTGTTTGCTTTCCTATATGAATCACACCCCGCAGAAAAGTCCCTGTAGTTAGAACAACTTTACTTGTTGGTATACATTCACCTGAGCTTATCATTACAGCTTTAATGCACGGTTCTCCATTGCCATTACTTTCTATAAGAAAATTGTCAACTGACTCTTCTTTTACCGTCAAATTGTTATAATTTAGAATAATTTCCTGTATTGCTTGCTTGTATAATTTTCGGTCTGCCTGTGCACGTGGACCCCATACCGCTGCACCTCTGCTGCTATTTAAAATGACTGAGTGTATGCTTGCTTGATCGATTGCTCTTCCCATTATTCCATCAAGAGCATCGACTTCTCTGACTACAACGCCCTTTGCAACTCCTCCAATTGCTGGATTGCAGGACATTTCTCCTATAGTTGAAATTTTATGAGTTATAAGCAGTGTGTTTGCACCAAGGCGAGCTGCCGAAGCAGCAGCTTCGCACCCTGCATGACCACCACCTACCACCACTACGTCATATTTATGCATGCTTTTTAAGTAATTCGTACCCTACTAATATTCCGATTATCAACGGTTAATGTCAAATCTTGTTATTCCAATGTTAGATGTACAGTCCCAGAGTGTGATGGTATGATAAAATGTAAGAAAAAGATACCATCGAAGGAGGAATTGTGGTTACATGGGTGCGCCCGGACAACAGCGTAGAGCAATACAAAATAGTATAGCAAAGCTTTCCAAACCTTAATCCAAAAACTATTGTCGAAAACGCTCATTCACTAAAGACGCTCAAAACATCCAAGATCAACTGTTCTAACTTTAGAAGAAGAAGGTCGCATTTCGGAAGCATACACTTCTACCACTAGATGATTGCCTTGCAGTCTACAATTCCGCACTTCTAGCCTGCATCGCTGTTATAACATTAGCAAACTGCCAGATGTTGATTAAACCAAAAAAGAAATTTAAAAAATATCCTATAGCATATTGATATTGCAGAAGTCAGAACAGAGGAGGGAAAACTATATCTATATATGGCCTACAATTATGCAAAGAGACTCAAAACTCTTAATGGTCTTATACCAATTCTCATTGTTGGTCATTCAAATAGGATACATAGCAGAGTTGTTTAATTGTGGAGTAGGTAAGAGAAGTAATAAATTTACACAAAGCACTCTCAAGCAAAGCAATAGTATCGTATATTTTATTGCGCAAAATGTTCTGTTTTACATACAACCAAAGCCTCTCAACTGGATTGAGTTCAGGTGAGTATGGTGGTAGGTATATAATCTCAATATTTTTAGGTACCTTTAAACTTTTCGACTTATGCCAACTAGCACAATCCATAACAAGAAAGGCTTCTCGTGGTCCCAAATATTGAGACATTTGCTCAAGAAATATATTCATACAATCAGTGTTGACATTCGGTGCAAACAAGCTAGAATTCTCCCCATTTCTAGGATTAACTGCACTGTAGAGATAAAAATTTTCCCTACCTAATTTTACCTTAACTTTTGTTCTGACGCCTTTTTTAAACCATCCATGCCCGGTCTTTGAATGTGTGCCAAACCGCGATTCATCGAAGAAAAACAGCTCTTTTTCAGAATACTTGCCAATAACTTCGTTGAGATTTTTTTTTGAATTCCTCTTGTTTTCTTTTATCTTGTACATTGTGTACTGGTCTTGGTGTAATATAAGAGAATTTCATCTTTTGCATATAGCGGTGTACTGTAGATTTGCTAATATTTAAGCCGAACTTTTCCTGGATTCTTATTCTCATTTCTTTAATGGTAATATTAGGATTTTCTCCTACCCATGCTTCAACTTGCTGTAGTTGAGCCTGATTTAATTTAGTTTTTCTACGCCGTTGTGGAGGAGCAAACAATTTTTCTTCTCTGCCTAATTTCAAGAGTTTTATCCACGAAGTTAGTGCGCTTCTTGAAATGCAATATATTTTTGCTACAGCCGTTATACTATGCTTTTTTGCTGCAATTACAGCATTTAGTTTTTTTGCAACATATGCATTGTTCCTTACTTTCTTCAGCATTTTTTTTGCTGATTTTACTACTTCTTCATCCAATAATTTTGATCTTAGTGCCATTTATACCTCGACTATTTCACTTATTTCATTATGGCTTGTCTTCTATTATTGTCTATCTGTTTGCCGTGTAATGGGAATTGGTATAAGTACACAACGTGGACGTGAGATAGTTATGGATTTAATCGATAAGGCTTTAGAGGGTAAAGATATTATGGATACTATGGAGGATCTTAGACGAACTGGGCTTTTTAAAACAAATGAAGAGCAATTTACACAAATAGCAGAGGCTCTATTAAAAGGAGATGCGGGTGTTGATGTACAAGATAAAGACGGAAGAACTCCTTTATATTATGCTGTTTATTACACTCATGGTGAACATCCAATAGCTAAATTATCAACATCCAAAAGTAGCAAAACTTCTACTAAATTATGGTGCAGATCCATCATGTATCCATAAACCTAAAGCTATAACAGCAGGAATTACTGTGGGTATATTAGCTGCCATTGTTGCTCCATTAGCACTCGTTTACGCTACTGCATTACCTGCACTAGCAATAATTGGAATTACTGTAGCATCTGCACTGATAGTTGGTGGTATTGCCTATGGAGTTGCATATAAGGTATCAGAACATTCGTTAAATAGCGAATTAAGTGAGGTTAGCTGCAGTAATATAGGTGAACATTCCCGCTGCTAATTCACCACAATAACCGCGCCGTGGCAGTGTTTGTACTTCTTCTTGGAGAAACAACTTCTAGATTGACATGATCCACTTCATATGCCATAATAAAGCTTTAAGATTTGGAGAGAAAAAATGCAGGAGTTAAGTAAAATACTAATGGCAGTCAATTTTAGCCAAGATCTGAATAAGGAAAATATAGCTGATAAAATAAAAGCTAAAATAGAAGCTAAGCTAGAAGAAAATTTAGATGAGCAAACTAAGGAAGATTTAGAAAAATATCTTGAGAGGTGGGAAAAAGATAATTTTGATTTAAAGAAATTTCCATATGGTGATTTACTAAAATTAGCAGCTGAGTTTAATTGTGAAAAACTAGCAAAGCCTTTGTTGGCAAATGGTTTTGATATTAATGATGGCTTTCCTTTGCATTGTGCTGCTAGAAAGAAAAGTCAAGAAGTATTGGTATTTCTGATACAAGAGGGAGCAAAGGTTAATCTACAAGGTAAAGATGGAAAAACTCCTTTGCATTATGCTGCTGAGAACGGGTATACACAAATAGTAAAAATCTTACTTGCAGTAAAAGCAGATGTTAATATACAAGATGAAAGTGGACTCACTGCTTTGCACTATGCTGTTTGTCGCTGGGATGAAGAGATAGAAATGGTGAAATCTCTGTTAAAGGCAGGAGCTACTAATGTACAAAATAAATATGGGAAAACTCCTTTACATTATGCTGCTCAGCTTGGATATGTGCAAATGGTAGAAGCCCTACTAAAAGAAGGAGGTGCAGATGTTAATCTGCAAGATAAAGATGGAAAAACTCCTTTACATCATGCTACTGATAGGGAAGGGGAACATATACAAGTAACAGAAATCCTATTACAAAAAGAAGCAAAGGTTGATGTACAAGATAAAGATGGAAAAACTCCTTTGCATTATGCTGCTGAGAATGAGTACACACAAATAGCAGAGGCTCTATTAAAAGGAGGAGCAGGTGTTGATGTACAAGATAAAGACGGAAGGACTCCTTTATATTATGCTGTTTATTACACTCATGGTGAATATCCAAGACTAAATTATCAACATCCAAAAGTAGCAAAACTTCTGCTAAATTATGGTGCAGATCCATCATGTATCCATAAACCTAAAGCTATAACAGCAGGAATTACTGTGGGTATATTAGCTGCCATTGTTGCTCCATTAGCACTCGTTTACGCTACTGCATTACCTGCACTAGCAATAATTGGAATTACTGTAGCATCTACACTGATAGTTGGTGGTATTGCCTATGGAGTTGCATATAAGGTATCAGAACATTCGTTAAGTAGCAAGTTAAGTGGGGTTAGCTGCAGTAATATAGGTGAGCAGACCACAGCTGCTAATTTACCACAGTAACCACGCCGTGGCAGTGTTTGTACTTCTTCCCAGAGTTGCAAGGACATTTGTCGTTTCTTGAGACTTTGGGAAGTCTGCTATTTCTAGCAGAGTGTAACCTATTGCCTATTTCTTGGTTATCTACCAACTTAAAGTGTGCTAAGCGGTGAATGGTGAGTTCCTTCCATTTTTCAAGCATTGACTCAAACATCAAGAAAGCTTCGCGTTTAAATTCATTCAGTGGATCTTTCTGCCCCATGGCACGTAAGCTTATGCTTTGTCTTAGGCTCTCTAGAACTGAAAGGTGTTCCCTCCATAAATGATCAAGTGTCATTATCATCACTTGCTTCACTATCGTATTCCACAAATCTGTAGTGTGCTGACTGTTGAAATATTTTTCTTTCTCAGTAAAAAATTCTTGTATCTTATCATTTATATAATTCAAAGCTTCTTGTTTATTCAAAAACTTTGCTAAATCTTCTTTATCAAGCGTTATTCCATACCTTGTATGGAATTCTTTGACTATATCTTCAATATAATCCTCATAATAGCCACTTTGGACTATACCTTCTATTACGCTCTCATTTACTTCGCTATATACTTCAAGTAAATCATTAATTTCGTTGCCTAAGATATTGTTTCTCTGTTTAAAAATAACTTTACGTTGGTTGTTGATTACGTCATCAAACTTAAGCAAAGACTTCCGCACATCATAATTTCTAGCTTCAACTTTCTTCTGCGCCTTCTCAAGTGCCTTATTGATCCATGGATGATGAATAGCTTCGTTATTCTTTAACCCTACTTTTTGTAAAAAGCTTCTCATTCTATCAGAACCAAATATTCTCATTAGATCATCTTCAAGTGATAAAAAGAACTTAGAAAGTCCAGGATCACCTTGACGGCCAGAACGGCCACGCAGCTGATCATCTATTCTCCTGCTTTCATGCCTTTCGGTTCCAACCACACATAAACCACCAGCTTTTATAGCAATTTCCTTATCTTTTTTTACTCTTTCGACTATTTCTTGGTATTTTTTTACTCTTTCATCATCATTTTTTATCTTCTTCAGCTCTACCTTTGCAATCATTTCAGCATTTCCACCAAGCTGAATATCAGTTCCACGTCCTGCCATGTTAGTTGCTATAGTAATGCTGCCTGGCACCCCAGCTTGTGCTATTATGTACGCCTCTTGTTCGTGATAACGAGCATTTAGTACTGAATGCTTAAGAGAATGACTTTGCAAAAGCGCAGAAAGTTTCTCAGAGTTTTCAATACTTACCGTGCCAACTAGGACTGGTTGAAGGCGCTTGTGGCATTCTTCTATAAATTTTAATACAGCATTAAACTTTTCCTTTTCTGTACCGTAAATCTCATCATCGATGTCTATTCTTTTTACAGGTACATTAGTTGGAATTTTTACTACATTTAGTCTGTATATATCACGAAACTCTTCTGCCTCTGTTGCTGCTGTTCCAGTCATTCCAGAAAGTTTATTGTACATACGGAAGTAATTCTGAAATGTAACTGAAGCTAAAGTTTGATTCTCATGCTGAATTTCAAGATTTTCCTTCGCTTCAAGTGCCTGATGAAGACCATCGGAATATCTCCTGCCCTCCATCATACGCCCAGTAAATTCATCAATAATCACTACCTTGCCATCCTTTACTATATAATCTTTATCAGCAGTAAACAGCTTATGTGCACGTAATGCTTGGTCTATATAATGAGTCATTATCATGCTGTCAGTATCATAGAGCGAGGAATTTTCAGGAATGAGATTGTATGACCTGAGTAGTTCTTCCACTCGTGAAATACCATCTTCAGTAAGGAACACTACCCTACCCTTCTCATCCACCTCATAATCAGAGTCAACTAATTTGGTTACTATTTTATTGATATGCTTATATATCTGATTGTTTTCCTCAATCTGGCCAGAAATAATAAGCGGAGTGCGAGCTTCATCAATGAGTATTGAGTCTACTTCATCAACTATTCCGTAGTGAAAGCCTCTCTGAACCATGTCTTCTTGAGAAAATTTCATATTGTCTCGCAGGTAATCAAAGGCAAGCTCGTTATTTGTGGAATACACGATATCTGCACTGTAAGCCTCTTTTCTCTCTTCGTCTGTCAAGTTATTCGTAATAAACGCAACAGAAACCCCAAGAGAATTATATAATTTGCTCATCCACTCTGTGTCTCGTTTTGCAAGATAATCGTTAACAGTTACGACATGTACGCCTTTCCCTTCTAAGGAATTTAGATATGCTGCTAAAGTTGCAACGAGTGTCTTTCCCTCTCCTGTTTTCATTTCTGATATCATGCCGTTATGGAGCACCATTCCACCGATCAGTTGAACATCGAAGTGTCTCATGTTAAGAAACCTTCGAGAGGCTTCGCGCACAACCGCAAATGCAGGTACGAGAAGATCATTTAACGTTTTCCCATTTTTCAATTCTCGTTTGAATTCTTCAGTTTTACCAGCAAGCTCCTCATCAGATAAGCTCTGCATTTCTGTTTCTAATGCATTTATTTGCTGAACAATTTTCCTAAAGGATTTTATTATCTTCTTATTTGTTGACCCAAATATCTTTCTTATAAAAAAGAATGACAACGTAAAAATGAAAAATATAAGAATGGCTGTCAAAATTAGCGGAGAATCTAGCATAAACTTAAGTAAAGTCTTATTTAATATGAGATTATATTACTAAATGCAGTCTACAGCAATGACATATTAGATTTGGGGAGTCTTTGGAAAGTCTTTTTTAAATCAAGAATTAAGAGTTTGCCAGGCAATTCCTACCCTCGAAGGCCTTTCTATCAACACATAAAGACTCTATTGCATTATTTTAGGTATTTGATAGACTTCTTTCAAAATTGTCAGAGTGAGTGTAATATGGTTAATCAAAATCTAAATAAAGCAGAGTCTTACTACATGGCTATGTATAACAAAAATTTTGATGAGATGGCTTCATATATTCATCCCCATGTCCTTTTTATAGGTCCTCTTGCAACTTTTAATGGTAAGGAATCTGTAGTTGAAGCTGCCAAGAATTTTTCAATGTTTTTCAAGAACTTTATAATCCGAGAAAGATTTACTTTCGGTGATAAGGTTATGCTAGTGTTAGATTTTGATTGTCCTGATCCTATCGGTACTCTTCGAGGTGCTTCATTTTTATCATTTGATGATGGTCTCATTTCTTGCATAGAATTATTCTACGATGCTCGTCCTTTTGAAAAGAAAAAAGATGAGATTTTTACTCAAAATTGAGCTATCCTTAACTAGTTGTAGCTACCTTATAATAATTCTATCAGTAACCGCAGTTTTTTATTATTATCCAGCAAAGCCACACTATCGACAAGTTTACTCTTTTTCCATTGATGAGATTTAAGGACTAAGCCTCAACCATCAAATTGAAATTGTCAACTTTCAGGAAAATGTGTGTAACTGTATTTGCTCAGCAATTCTTCGGTTTGTTGTCTACAGTGGTTATCTTGATGCAGTATAATACTTTTCTTTGTAAAAGTAAGTATCAAGTTTTATCATTTAGAATTTCATCAATAATTTCCTTTTGTTTTACAACTTCTGGTATAGTCTTATCTTTATTAAGTAGTGTAATTGTAATGAGAGCCTTCCATAAAGCCCAGCCGCTTGCTCTGGCCCACGTGTCTGGATCTAAACATAGATGTGACTTGAAGATTCTCCGACTTTCGCTGTCTAAAAGTGTCCAGGCAATTACCAAGTCACAAGCTGGATCACCGACAGCCATACATCCAAAATCAATTATAGCAGCTACACACGCATCTTTTACCAAGATATTTCCACTTGCAAAGTCACCATGAATCCATACTGGGTTCTTGCTCCATCTTGAGCTTATAGCTTTTTCCCAAAAGGACATTATAGTTCTAGCATCAATAAAACCTTGCAATTCCTTAATGGACGATCTTACCTCTGTGTCATAGACTGATACGTGATCGCCGCGCCAGAAGTTATGGAGTCCAGGACTAGGGCCTCCTTTAACATCAATTTTATGTAACTCATTCAAAAATTGTGCAAGCTGAGAAGCAATAATCTGTAAATCCAGATCATCTATAGACAATGCATTTATGCTTTCCCCTTCGATCCACTTATATATTGACCAATTCCAGGGATAATGCTTTGATGGTTGTCCCATTGCAAGTGGCTTAGGAATAGAAAATGACAAATGTGGTGCAAGTACCTCAAGCCATTTTTGCTCCTTTAGAACTTGTAGCGCATAATCTTCTGCGCTTGGTAGCCTGATCAACATCTCTTCACCCAAGCGAAAAGTTCTATTGTCTATACCACTGAGTTCAACAGGTTTGATCTCTAAGTGAGCCCACTTTGGAAATTGCTGTGCAACAAGTTCGGTAACAAGTAATAACCAAGAGCGACTATCAATTTTTGATGCCATTTGCCGGTTTCTCCTATTTTACCATCCGCCTTAGAAACCTTCTGATTCCAGAAAAACTTGCTTGTCATTTTTAATTGCTGACATTGTTTAAGTTAATACCAATTTACACTTCCAAAACTAATCTATTTGGATCTTCTATATAATTTTTTATTTTAACAAGGAAAGTCACTGCTCCTTTGCCGTCGACTATTCTGTGGTCGTAGGAAAGAGCAATGTACATCATAGGTCTGATCTCAATTGAATTGCCCACGGCAACTGGTCTATTTTGTATTGAATGCATTCCAAGTATTCCAGATTGCGGAGGGTTTATTATGGGAGTAGAAAGGAGCGAGCCGTATACTCCGCCGTTTGAGATAGTAAATGTTGCACCTTCCATTTCTGATACTTGTAATTTACCCTCGCGTGCTTTTTTACCAAGTGCAACTAAGGTCAACTCAATTTCGGCAAATGACATCTGATCGGCACTCCGAATAACTGGCACAACAAGGCCTTTGTCAGTACCAACAGCAACACCTATGTCATAGTAATGTTTATATATGATTTCATCGCCTGAGATCTCAGCGTTAATTTCAGGGATCTCTTTCAGTGCTTGCACCGCTGCCTTTATAAAAAACGACATAAAACCAAGTTTTATTCCATATTTTTTTTCAAAAGTGTCCTTATATTTTGCTCTTAGATCCATGACATTTTTCATGTCAATTTCATTGAACGTGGTCAGTATTGCGGCAGTATTTTGCGACGCCTTCAAACGAGCGGCAATTACTTGCCTTATTTTGCTCATTTTTACTCGTTCCTCTCTTTGCTCTCCACTTACTATACTTTTTGGCAATTCATATTGTTTTATTGCAGGCTGTTCAGCTTTGTTCATGTGGCCTATCACATCTGCCTTTGTTACTCTGCTTCCCATGCCAGTTCCTTTGACACTTTCTGCATTAATTGCATTTTCTTCCATAATTTTCCGAGCTGATGGAGCATCTTTTTTAGCAGAACTTTCGCTTTTATCTTCTTTTCTCGCTTCTTCTTTTACTTCCCCCACAGAAAGCTTCGCTAACAATTGATCAGGACTTATCACATCATCTTCCTTTACAAGAAATTCAGTTATTTGCCCTGAAGCTTCTGCAGTTAATTCGAGTGCTGTTTTGTCAGTCTCAATTTCAAAGATCAAGTCATCTACTTTTACTGCTTCTCCAATACTTTTCTTTATTTTTACTATACCTTCCGTAACTGACTCACCACCAAGAGTCTTTGGCGCTCTGATTTCTATAATTTTGCTCATAAAACAATTTCCGTATAAAACTTTCTATAGATTTATACATGAAAAGAGACATGTAATAAACTAATAAATTCATTGAGGCTCTTATCATTTAGAAGTGACAAACGGATAACATACTCCCAAATGTCATTCCAGCGCGTGATGCCAGGCCATCTTGACACATTTCGCCAACCCCGTCTCTCGGCTATGGTATTGCTAATCAAACAATGACTATGCAAAAGACCTAATAACATGTATAATCCATAAATAATTTTTGAGGTAAATTATGAAACTGGGCGTTAATATTGACCATGTTGCAACTCTTCGCAATGCGCGCGGAACTTCTTATCCAGATCCATTGAAAGCAGCAGAAATAGCTATTGATGCTGGAGCAGACTTTATTACCGTACACTTACGAGAAGATAGAAGGCATATCAGGGATGAGGACGTGTTTAACCTAAAAAAAAGCATTAACACTGAGCTAAATCTTGAAATTGCAGCCACAGAAGAGATGCTTGAAATAGCAAAAAAGGTAAAGCCCTATTCGATTAATATAGTACCAGAAAAAAGAGAAGAATTAACAACCGAAGGCGGTCTGGATATCGTTAATGTGTATAGCAAACTTTCTAGTATAATAGAGGAAATGCATAGCTCTAGCATAAAAGTCTCACTGTTTATCGATCCAAATATTAATCAACTAAAATATCTTGAGAAGCTAGAGATAAAACCTGACATAATAGAAATTCACACAGGAGATTACTGTGATAATCCATCAGAGAAAAAGTTACAGTTAATTACTAATGCTGCAGAGTACGTCAATAAATTAGGAGTAGAATGCCACGCAGGACATGGCATAACTTATAAACACGCTAAGAAAATGACAAGAGTACCTCACATCTCAGCTCTTAACATAGGCCACTATTTAATTAGCGAAGCTGTATTTTACGGCTTACACAGCGTAGTAAAAACAATGAAAATGACAATGTCTAACTAGCTGCTGCTTTTTCCTTCTCATTTAAAATACTTAAAAGAGTTTGGCTTGCTTTAAATTTTACCCTTGTCTTTTCAGGAACAGTCATGATCTCACCATTTTGAGGGTTACGACATTGTTTTTCCTGACTGATAGCAGTAGAAAATGTTCCTATCCCATGCAAACGTATTTCACCTTTCCCATGCAGCTCATCCTTTATTATTTTAATAAACGCATCATGAATCTTGCTCAAATCAGATTTTGTTATATCTATATTCTGATCAGAACAATCTTCCTTTAATTGTTTTATTATATCTTCTTTACTCATAAATTACCTTAATATTGAAAAAATCACACAAATAGCATATTATGTTGACACCGATAGTCAACTAAATTCATCACAAAAATAGAGGATATCATACACTTTTGCAAATATTTGTATAATACTTACAAAAAAACACCACTATGAAATAACTATCTCTTAGAAAATTGACACTTTTTCCGAGCTTTATGTTGACCATATTTCTTACGTTCAACAATACGTGAATCTCTAGTTAAGAATTCACCATTATGTAATATGGAATGCAAATCTTGGCTTACGCTACTTAAAGCTCTGCTTATTCCATGAGCTAGAGCACCTGCTTGACCAGATAGCCCTCCACCTTTTACAGTTGCAAATACATCATATTTGTCTAACGTAGAAGTTGCTATAAATGGCATTTTCACTATTTGGCACACCGATTCTCTTTTAAAATAAGAAATTAGATCGCCTTTTTTATTAACACTAAATTTTCCACTTCCCGGCTTTATCCATACTCTTGCTGCAGATTCTTTTCTTCGGCCTGTAGCATATAAACGACCAAGCGAATCAACTGCTGATTTAATTGTCTTTTCTGACCAGTCATTATTATTTATTGTAGAACTCTTCATTTTTACTCCATTACTTTTTATTTTTACGATTCAAAGAGGCAAAATCTATCTTTTTAGGTTGCTGCCCTTGATGCTTATGCTCTGAACCAGAATAAACATACAAATTTTCAAAGCGTCTACGCGCCATAGGGCCATCATCAAGCATCCTTTTCACTGCCATTTTTATTACACGCTCAGGAAATTTGCCATTTAAAATATTATCTGGAGTAGTTTTCTTCAAACCACCAGAATAACCTGTATGCTTATAGTAAATTTTATCTTTAAGCTTCTTCCCGGTAAAATGCACCTTTTCTGCGTTGATAATAATTACATTATCGCCACAATCCATATGAGGTGTATACTCAGGTTTATGCTTTCCACGCAATAGTGTCGCTACAAATGCTGCAAGCCTTCCTACCACTAATCCTTCTGCATCTATGACAAACCATTTTTTGTCGATTTGTTTCTCTTTTAAGAAAAAAGTTTTCATTGTAATTTAACTAAACAATAGTAAGCTACTATATACTTAATTTCTCAATAGTGTCAACAATATTAGTTATTGATTATTAAAGTAATTTATGTTAGTAATTGAGCTGCGCAACCAATATGCACAGGAAGTAGAATGTTTCGATTGATTATTACACTTGCGATCATTTTTGGTACTATAAGTTGCTATGCAACCGATGTGGGAGAAGTTATAAGCAAAGCGATCAAAAATAGCTCAAAAATAAAGTCTCAATTTTACCAATATAAAAGCGCAGAAAAACAGCTTAAGTCTTCTGGGTTAGCTGGATTTTTACCTGACATTAGTTTGCAGTACAATTTTGATAGTAATTTTAATCTTTATAATCAATCCAATTTACCTGGAAAACGTCTGATATTAAGCCAAAAGATAATAGATGGCGGTGGCACCTTTGCCACATTCAGTCGATCAAGTCATCTTCTCAAAGCAGAAAAAATGCGATTTCAGCAATTAAAACAAGAGGTTGCACTTAATGCTGTGAAAGCATATGTTGGTGTTTTACAAAAGACAGAAATATTAAAGCTCAGAGAACATAAAGAACGCGTTTCTTTGGAACATTTGT
This sequence comes from Wolbachia endosymbiont of Dactylopius coccus, assembly GCF_977011065.1. Classification (NCBI taxonomy): domain Bacteria; kingdom Pseudomonadati; phylum Pseudomonadota; class Alphaproteobacteria; order Rickettsiales; family Anaplasmataceae; genus Wolbachia; species Wolbachia endosymbiont of Dactylopius coccus. The sequence goes on from NZ_OZ347065.1 coordinate 460,479, forward strand.
CAGCTATGAAAAAACGCTTTTCCCTTGGAGAGGTAACCAATGCTGAAGTTTCGTTAGCAAAAGCAAAATTTTCATCTTCTATATCCGAAAGAGTTGATGCTGAAGGTAAATTAAAATTGGCAAATATTGCTTATTATCATTTGATTGGCGAAGATGCTGATGACCTTTCTGAAGCTAATGATAAACTACCTTCTGTTCCAGAGCTAAATGAATGTTTACAATTAGCAAGAACCAATAATTTATCCCTAAAAGCAGCAATTTATCAAAAAAGAGCAGCCGGAATGGAAGTGATTGCTGAAAGCTCCAAGTGGCTTCCTTCTTTGAATCTTAGTGTAAATAAATATTTCGATGAGAAAGGCATTAACTTAAAAACGCTGTCAAACAATGTTAATGTGGTTTTTACTCTTGATGTTCCAATCTTTAAAAGAGGAGTGAATGCTTTTGGTGTCAGTAGAGCTAAAATGGATGCAAAAAAATCTACCTACGATTATTATGAAACGGTAAAAAATATAGAACAAGCAGTTGTAAATGCTTGGAATAATGTGCTAACAGCAAAAGCCATTATTAAAGCAAGTCAAGAAGCGGAAAAAGCAGCAGCTTTAGCATTGGAAGGAGTTGAGCAAGAGGTAAACTTAAGTTTAAAGAGTACATCTGACCTTTTGGACACTGAGGATGCATTATTTAAAGCACGTTCAGACTTAGTTGAAGCAAAAAGCAATTATGTGATTAGTGTTTATAATTTGCTTTTTATAATAAATAGTATAAATCTCTAAATTTAATGGTATTAGCACTATGCATGATGAACAAGGCAATCAATCTGTAAAAGATATTCTAGAAGATATAAAAAAAGCTATATCGGGTAAAAACGCAAGTAACGATAAAGCAGAAATAAAGGATGAAAATGATGATGTGCTATGCCTTGAAGAAGAGTACCTAGAAGACATGGAAGAAGATGGCAAAAAAGAAAATAGTGAAAAAGAGGACATTGATAATGATGACCAAAGTAAGGAAATGGCTTGCAACAATAACCAATTTAATGGCCATAGCTACAATTCAGAAGAAAAAAAAGATATTTATTTGTACGATAATATCCAAATGAGTAATAATACAGTGAGTAATAGTGGCTTACAAGCGCAAAGTAACGATCATCTAGTTTTAAAAGAGAATATGGAAGAGATCAAAGCGCTGCTTGGAAAAATGCAAAACGAATTGCAGCATAAACAACAAGAAAAAGCGAATCTTACTGTTGAAGAATTAGTTACATCTCTTTTAAAACCTCAGCTCTCAGAATGGCTGAATAAATATCTACATGCACTGGTAAAAGAAGTAGTTGAAAAAGAGCTCAAAGATATAATCAATAATAAGTAGGGTATTAGCAATAAAAACTAGAGTAAAGACGGCTAGAGGCAGAAAACTATCTTCAACAAGGTGGCTACATCGTCATTTGAATGATCAGTATGTGCGAAAAACTAGCAAGGATGGTTATAGGTCACGCTCAGCATATAAGCTGGTAGAAATGGATAATAAATTTAAATTATTCCAAGAAGGGCAAAAAATTATTGATCTTGGTGCTTCTCCTGGTGGATGGTCACAAGTTGCGTCTCAGAAAGGTGCAAATGTGGTTGCTCTTGACATAAAACCAATGAACGCAATTAATGGAGTAGAGTTTATACAATGCGATATTATCAATGGGCTTGAAATTTTAAGAGAAAAATTCAAGGATCAAAAATTTGATGTAATTTTATCTGACATGGCGCCCGAATCTTGTGGTTTAAAATCGTTGGATCATATCAGAATTATGCTTTTATGTGAGGCAGCGCTCAATTTTGCAAAGCATTTCTTGAGCCATGGTGGCACGTTTGTAGTAAAAATTTTCCAAGGAGAATCTGATAAAGATTTTTGTAACGAGCTAAAAAAAATATTTAAAACAGTAAAATACTTTAAACCAAAGTCAAGTAGATCTGAATCTACAGAAATGTATTTGGTAAGTTTAGGCTTTATTGGCAGCAGACCTCCTATATAATATTAACCCAGGTAGCCCGCAGAAACGAAAAAACTTACTTGACAAACTCCGCCAGCCCCCTTATCATGAAACTGAAGGTATTCAGTTATCTTCATCTGTGCAGATTAAACAGCAAGAAAACAACGTAGTTGGCGTCTTATTTTTAATTTTTTGCACTATGTGCACCTCATGTCTTTATAAAACTTTTAGGTTTCTACCTATACAAGCCGAAACGCGCTTATAAAGCGTTTAAGACATCACCCAACGTCAAATTTTAAAATAAAGAGTGGAATAACTAGCTACTCCGGGGGTTCTTTGTCTTTTTTTTCTGCCTGGTAAATTTCTTAAACATTAAAGCTAAGGTTAATTGCCGTTTAAAAGCAGCTAAATTGCAGTGTTTAAGACTTAAAGAACGCCGATACTGAAAATAGACAATGACCAGGGCTTCTTTTGCCTTTTTTTCGTTTGGTAAATTTCTTAATGCTTGTAGGCTCTGTGGACAAAAAATATGAAGAGGGAGAAAAAAAGTGGTAGTTTAACCAAATGAACATAAAAATGGAGAAACTACCGAATGGAATATTATATAAAAGAAAGAAATTGGAAACAAATTTTAGAATTCATAAAAGGCATAAAAGGAATGCATAGTAAAGACGAAAAACGTTTAAGAATATTCATAGAAGCAGTGTGGTATATGGCGCGAAGTGGTTGCCAATGGCGACTTTTGCCGAAAATCTATGGCAATTACAGAAGTATACACAAACGATTTAAGAGATGGTGCGAAAGGGGTATTTGGAAAAATTTATTGGAGTACACAAAACAAGAGCCAGATTTAGAAGCCGTCATAATCGACGGTACGATCATTAGAGCCCATCCATGTTCGGCTGGATATACAAAAGATTCGAAGGATCAAGAGGCTTTAGGGCGAAGTAAAGGTGGCTTTACGACTAAAATTCATGCACTTGTTGATGCATTGGGAAATCCTTTAAAATTTATACTTACTCCTGGCCAGAAGAATGAAATTACACAAGCTGAAGTATTAACAAAAAATGTCTATAACTCCTCATTGTAGTAGCTGATAAGGGTTATGACAGCAATGCTTTTGTGGTCAGCCTTGAAAACAGGAAATGTGAAATCGTAATTCCATCAAAAAGGAATCGAAAAGTGCAAAGATACTATGATGAGCATATTTATAAAGAACGTCATTTGATTGAGTGCTTTTTCGGTAAAATTAAAAATTTTAGGCGCATTTTTTCCAGATTTGACAAGACCGCAGAGGTTTACATGGGATTTCTAAATTTTGTTGGAGCTCTCATATGGCTTCTCTAAAATTTTGTCCACAGAGCCTAGCTAACATGAACAAACATTTGAGAGTAACTTCTGCTAGTAGGGTGTCATCCGAGTAGCTGACACTGGGATCCAGCTTTCTTTATAAATTCACCAAAAGTGCTTCATTCTATAACGCAAAACCCATACTCACCAAACCCAATGCATTACTTGCAACTAAGTTTCCTGGATCCAAGTAGTCAGGGCACTGGGATGACAAAAAAGGGGCTACTCGGATGACACCATTCTTTTTCCTGGATCCAAGTAGTCAGCTACTTGGATGACATCATAGGGGCACTGTGATGTCATCATAGGGGCGCTGGCCTGACAATCGTAATTCCGCTATGTGTTAGCGGCTAAGAGATACCGCGGCAGTATGACGTAGGACTGCTTTGATACCATTATAGAGCAAACCAGTGTCAGCTACTTGCATAGAAAATGTTTATGACTAATTTTTAGATCAAATATAGGATTTAGGTAAATTTAACTTCTTTATGGAACTATGCAGCAATAATAAATAAATTAGGTGTAAAAGTTATGGCAATAAAAAAGGAAAAGTTTTTTGAAATAATACGAGAAGTAAGTAAAAGCAAAGATTTAAGCAGTGATAATGTATTAAAAAAAGTACGAGATAAATTAAAAGAAAAGAGTGATGAGAACGGAATAGATTCTCCATATACAATAGTATATAACATATTTAAATCTAGCAGTTTTTATAAAAACCACGAATTTAAGCTGCAAATGCCAGATGGCACTACAGCACGAGGTACATTATTACATTTTGCTGTAGAATGCGGTAATGCATTAATGGTGAAGCTCCTACTGGAACACAAAGTAAGTGCTACTATGAAAGATCACTCTGGACTGACTCCTTTGGACATTGCTACTTCTAATGGTAATCAAGAGATAGTGCAGCTTTTACTAAGTGCTAACGCAAATCCTCAATTAGAAAAGAATAAAGACAAAACTCCAAGAGATATCATAATAAAAACTCCAGAAGATTTAGTTGTGAACAGAAATAATGCAGCTGCTGCACTAGAAAATGGTAATAAACAGACCTCTTTTAATTCTACTGATGAAAGTAGTGACAGTACAGTAGATGAGCAACGCCAAAGTGTTAAGGATATGATAAAAAATTTTGAGTCACCGCAAAGAAGAAATACTACATGTAGTGGTAAACAGACCTCTATCTCTTTAAATGAAAGTGGTAATAGTGACGACAGTGGAATATGTACTGAATCAGAAGATGGAGAAGACATTGATGCAAAAAATGAAGAATTGAAAAAATTAGAAAAGGAACTAACAGAATTGAGAAATTGTGTCACTGAACATGAGACTATATTGGAAGCACTGAAGAAACAAAACCAAAAAGAGAGTGAATCACTAAAACAAAAAATGCAAGTTCTAGAAAGTGAAAACGCAACGCTTATACCAATTCTCATTGTTGGTCATTCAAATAGGATACATAGCAGAGTTGTTTAATTGTGGAGTAGGTAAGAGAAGTAATAAATTTACACAAAGCACTCTCAAGCAAAGCAATAGTATCGTATATTTTATTGCGCAAAATGTTCTGTTTTACATACAACCAAAGCCTCTCAACTGGATTGAGTTCAGGTGAGTATGGTGGTAGGTATATAATCTCAATATTTTTAGGTACCTTTAAACTTTTCGACTTATGCCAACTAGCACAATCCATAACAAGAAAGGCTTCTCGTGGTCCCAAATATTGAGACATTTGCTCAAGAAATATATTCATACAATCAGTGTTGACATTCGGTGCAAACAAGCTAGAATTCTCCCCATTTCTAGGATTAACTGCACTGTAGAGATAAAAATTTTCCCTACCTAATTTTACCTTAACTTTTGTTCTGACGCCTTTTTTAAACCATCCATGCCCGGTCTTTGAATGTGTGCCAAACCGCGATTCATCGAAGAAAAACAGCTCTTTTTCAGGATACTTGCCAATAACTTCGTTGAGATTTTTTTTTGAATTCCTCTTGTTTTCTTTTATCTTGTACATTGTGTACTGGTCTTGGTGTAATATAAGAGAATTTCATCTTTTGCATATAGCGGTGTACTGTAGATTTGCTAATATTTAAGCCGAACTTTTCCTGGATTCTTATTCTCATTTCTTTAATGGTAATATTAGGATTTTCTCCTACCCATGCTTCAACTTGCTGTAGTTGAGCCTGATTTAATTTAGTTTTTCTACGCCGTTGTGGAGGAGCAAACAATTTTTCTTCTCTGCCTAATTTCAAGAGTTTTATCCACGAAGTTAGTGCGCTTCTTGAAATGCAATATATTTTTGCTACAGCCGTTATACTATGCTTTTTTGCTGCAATTACAGCATTTAGTTTTTTTGCAACATATGCATTGTTCCTTACTTTCTTCAGCATTTTTTTTGCTGATTTTACTACTTCTTCATCCAATAATTTTGATCTTAGTGCCATTTATACCTCGACTATTTCACTTATTTCATTATGGCTTGTCTTCTATTATTGTCTATCTGTTTGCCGTGTAATGGGAATTGGTATAACTGGAAGCTTCAGCTCAACTGACTTTTCTCGCGCTTTTATTCTTCTTCGAGAGTTGATTTGTGCCCTGACATGTTTGCTATTGGTATTAATTACGTGAGAGCTGCCACGTACGTGAAAGTTATGGAATTTACAGTAAAAAGAAGTTTCCTTGCCTTTTTTTGCTTGACTTTCTTTTCTATTAGAAACTATACTCATATGGCAGTAGTACTTTTCGTCGAAAAAAAAATACTACAAAGTTTTTCTCGTTGTGTAAAGTGTAAGTTTACACTTTACACAATTCTCTCTAAAATTAGCAATTTTAACCCATAGTGAGGTTCCTCTACGATAGGTTTACTACAAATCTTATGCTATGTAAAGCATAATTTTACGTTTTACACGAACTTTTCTGAGAGTTAGTGATTTCAATTTAGTAATGTTGACCTTAGTTTTTCAATCTCGTCGATTGGAAGACCGGTAGATTCGGCTATTAAGTCGACAGATATGCCAGCTTTAAGTAGATTTTCTGCCACTTCGATTTTTCCTTCGATTTTTCCTTCAATTCTACTTTGTTTGAGGCAAGATACATTATCATCCTCGTTTTTCTTAATCCATTCATACATAGCCTGTTCTTCCTTGGTCCAATTATATCCAACCAACTCATTATAAGCTTTACCGATAATTACATCACTTCCCACTATTTTTCTTAGATCCTTTTCACTAGTTTCACTTGCATACTTAAAAAAATAGCACCACTTTTCGACTATGTTTTCTAATTGATCTTCTTTTGTTTTTGGAAATTTCGGTAGCTCTATGAAAGTAAAACTAAAGTCCTTCAGGTCATGTTCGAAGGTTTTCTTATCAAGAATAACGTGATCGGATTTGTAGGCTGATTTATTAGGAAATAGAATAAAATCAGTGATAGCAATGAAGATAACTTCTTTAAGGTTTTGGTATTGGTCACCTACGCCAGCTTGGCTTGAATAAGCTTTAGAAGCATAGAATTGTGCACGTTTTTCAAAACCTCTTGTTCTAGCAACTTGCATCTCGCAAATAAATCGAACACCTGTGGAATCTCTACACAATACATCAACAATACTTTCCTTTTTAGCAGCAATTTCAGGATCTTGAATAGGACTTAGAAAAGCTACATCCTCTATTTTAGCTTCACCAGTGCGACCTAAAATATCATTAAGAAAATGAATGAGGATATCCTTATTTTTCTCAGTGCCAAAGATACGCCTAAAGGCATAATTGTTTTTTGGATCTAGAAATTTTGACAAAGCCATAAGAAATTCACTTCAAAATTATTAATAGTATACACTATTTTCCGCGATTTTTCAACTTAATATTCTCCCTGAGCTGGTAAATCTCTTTCATTAACTTTCTTTAGAAATTTGATTTTATAATGCTCTAATCCCACTTAATGTCTTCAAAATCAACTGTTTCTGCACCTGGAACATTGCGTTGAATGGAGAGCTTGAGCAGCGCCATATCTTCCTCATGTTCAACTGCTTCTTGTACTAACTCCTCTATTAGCTCCTGAACGGGCTGTTTTTTCACTTTAGATAAGCGGGTAAGGTCCTCTAAAGTTTCTTTACTGAGAGCTATACTAGCGTTTGCCATATGTTTTACCTAAAGTCTACTACTGTAATAATTATACAACATTTTTCTGAATTTTTCAATAAGGAAAGGAAGGAGTGGTGTATAAAAATATATACTATCTTTATAGTTTTCTATTATAATCTACTATCGGTTTTATAAATAATTATGGAGTTAACAATAGAAAAATCAGTTTTACATAAACTTGCTTATTTGGGTCGCTTGGATTTGATTAAGTTATTTGTAGAACAACACGGGTACAATGTTGATTTAAGGGATGGACATGGTCGTACTCCTTTGTTTTATGCTATTGCAAGAACTTGCGAAGATGTTGTATATTATCTAGTAGAAAATGGAGCAGATGTGAATGCCTGCGCTAATGATAAGATGACTCCATTAAATTTAGCTGTTTTAGATAGACATATGCGTGAAAAATATATTGAACAAGGTTATTATTGAAGATAGCTATATAAAAATATATTTAATGTTTATAGAACGTACTTATCTTTTGTAAATGTTATCTCTATGTCCTATCTCTGTGATAACCACTATATGTTCTGATTGATTTACTCTGTAAATCACACGATAGTCACCTACTCTTAACCTTCTACGCCCTTTTAGGCTATGATATAATGGTTCACCAAGGTTGATTGGATCAACTGTAAGCCGCTCATTTATTGCATTTATAACCCTTAACCTTACTGTTTTAGGAAGATCTGGAAGATCTTTCTCGAGAACATTGTCTAGGAAGATAATAGTGTATCCCAATCTACGTCCTCACTTTTAGTCATTTTTGCACCTTCAACATCACGCTCATCAGAAATTTTAGATACTAAAAAATCTTCCATTTCAAGCTTAACTGCTTCTTTGAATAGTTTTTCTGCTAGTTCTTGAGCAGGCTGCTTAGTAGATTCAGATAATTCAGTAAGATACTTTGAAGTTTCCGAATCAAGAGCTATATTAATGCCTGAATCTGCCATATGTTTTACCAAAATTTACTACTGTAATCATTTTACAACATTTTTCTGAATTTTTCAATAAAGAAAGTATGTAAAAAAAATTTCGCTACCAGTATTGACAAATAATTAAAGATTTGGCATATACTAAAACTAGCTTTTGCTCAGGAGAAATAGCATGGCACAGAGGTTAATACTAAGCATAGTATTGCAAGATATTATCAAGAATAAGGAAGGTATGCCAGCTAGCGGGTACTGGATGTATTTTTATGATAAAAGAAGTCCAACTACTTTACGCCATGCATACTATAAAAACCAAGAGGGAAATGCCGTACCAGCACCAAATCCGCTTCAGCTTGATGAAAACGGTGCCTTACCTCATAAGTTGTATTATTTTGTTGACGTTGATGATTCTGAAGATCGTTATACCGTAGAACTGAAGTGCAATTACGGCAACGCTGTAGCTCCAGAACTCATCTTTCAGGATTTGCCATATTTTCAAGAACAGCAGAGAGCTGATCCGGTTACTGCAGTGCTTTCTGATAACTTATTTATTGATGGTCAGTTTAATATTGGTCTGCAAATTGATGATAGAGGACAGGGACCTGGTTATGTTTCACCTGAATTTTCGCAAGTGCCAATAGCAGGGCTTTCATGGCAGTTTTTAAAATCTTATGCTGATTCAGTACCGATACAGGATAAAACTGATGTAGATAGGATTTTCATTAAAGATATTACCGAAGCTGAAAGGATTGATGAAGGCAATCCTCGTTTTTATTTGAACGTTATTTGCGAAAAATCCAGCGAAACAACGCCACCTCTGGAGAAAGCTATAGTATTTAAACATTCTAATGCCTTGTGGAATGCTATTGTCGGAAAATTTAAGCTAAAGTTTTATGCTTGGAAAGGTGGTGATGATATAGTAGTTAATTTACTGGCAATTCGTGATTTTGGTTCAAAATCATCAACACCGCCGCAAACTCATATAATAGATCAATTTTTAATTGATTCTGATACTCCGAGTGTTTACTACACTAGTTTAAGTTTAATTGACTTTGTAATACCTGCAGATATTGGCGATGATCAAAGTTTGACGTTGAAGTTTTTGTTACCACCGAATCGAGCATTTAATTTTAAAGCGACAAATTTTTATTGTGCAGAAGTTTCATCGCCAGTGTCAGTTGTTGATTTTAAATATCCAACACAAAATTCTGATTTAGCAAAATCTAATTTATTATTTTCTTCATTTCGAGCAAATAAATATAGCATTGATAACAGTTACAATGAGCTAGTTTTTGCAATTGATGGTCTTAAGTTTGTAGATAATATTGGTGAAATAGTTTACTACCCAAAAGGAGCAAAAGTCGACGAGGAAAAGATAAATCTGCTCAAGTGCGATGGTCGCGCACTTGATTCAACGGGCATTAGTCCAATAGGTATCGAATACAAAAGGCTATATGACAAGCTAGACCATGCTCCAGTGACATTTGATATATTAAAAACCAAGGATATACCAAATTGGTTTAATGCAATATCAAGTGAGTATATTAAGAATTTTGCTCTAAATCATAACGTTAAAGTCAGATTTGATGGAGAGGGAGTAGTAAATCCAAAGCCAGAAGGTGATGATATTGGTCATCTATGGCTAGAAACTACATTCTATGCTAATTCAGATGTTAACTATGATTTTCAATATGTTGCAGCAGCAAGTAACGTAGATCTTACTACTTGTTGTCATACGTTTGATATTAGCACTGATTATTTAAGTAGTAGCATTCTAATGACTAATATTACTTTAAGGGAGAGAAAATTTGCGGATTCTGGTTCTGATTTTCCAGGTTATTTTCGAACTATAACTAAATTAAATTCAATTTATAATTATACAAATAGTGTTGTGCCATACAATAAAGGTATTGATAAAATAACTGAGCAAACTAAAATAAATTACTCTGTTAAAAAGAATTTTTTTTATTTGACAGTAAGTCTTAATTATCAACAATTTCCTTATCCTTCCGGTTTATGTGGATTTTTTAATCCAGTTAATTTTAGTAGTAGAGTTTATGATATTGGTTTTCCTTTAAATATACCATCGGTTAGCGCTACTTTTTTGCAACAAAATAATAATTATACTAGTACTTCACAAAGTTACTTTTTATTTTCACCATGGTTTGTGTACTCAATGGCTTCAGTACATGGTACAGGTATTAGTTCTACTGGTGGAGATTACCCTAGTTTTATTCATGGTGATTCTGTTAATTTATTAATAAAATCATGGGGCAATTACGTTATTTACAAACAATCAGCAACTGAAGAAAGAACACCGGGAAAGCCTAATGTACTGTTTGGTACTAAAAATTCAGTGATAACCTATGCTATGCAGCACAAAGCGCTATTTACACAACGGTGTTTATATGTCTTGAAGTTTAAAGAAGTAAAAGCAGGAGACTTTATAGGTCTTAAAACATCTCATAACACCCAAGCTGGTAACAATTTTAATACAGTAATCTGGTGGAGTGTCGATGGTGATGGAAAAGCACCAACTAATGTTACCGCCAAAGAATTTAGAGAAGTCAAAGCAACAAAAAATACGACTACAGAACAACTTGCAGACATGATTGCCAATGATATTAACAATAAGGGAACAACTATATTCCACATTCCTAATATCACTGACGATAAGTATGACTACTACATAAGGTGCTAAAAATTTAAAAACAGGAGAAAAACATGATTGAACAAAACAGTAAAATCGATGAAATCGATGGAAAAAACATTGAAAAAAATGCTGAAATCGATGATTTTTACGAAGAAAGTGTAGAAAAAACGAAAAATATTATCGATGAGGCGATAGCCAAAGGGTATACGCTCGGTGATGATGATCGTAAAGTTTTAGAGCTGGTAAAGGCTAATGAGCAATTTGCTGAAAAAGTTCTAAGTGGTGAAGACTATCAGGATCTACAAGATTTTTGTGATACGCTCACTGTAAGTAAAGTTCGTTATATTAATGAGCAGATAGCAAGAGGCAAAAATAAAGCATCTTTTGTTAAAAAGATAGCTGATATTGCAAAGGATGATCAATTAGCTCAGGAACTGCGCAATAAGCCATTATCTAAGTTTAAAGAGGAAGTTGGTGGGTTAAAACAAGGGCTACACAAAAGCAGTAAAGCAACTGCCATACCCACTAATTATCAGTACAGCGATGTTCCAAGTAGCTTTGAAGAAGAGTTCAAGCAAGTACAAGATTATTTCAGAACTAGGGGGTATTGATGACTATTAAGACAAGTGCAACATATTACAGAACAACATTATTGTCGCAAAGGCTGATTGAAACTGTTTTGTTTTCAAGTCCACTCTTAGCTTATACTGGCCCTGGTGCTAATGATATTCCCAATCGCTATTCTGGACAGGATCATTTTTTAGTCCAGCCTCCTTTTATTCCTACAGCAGGAGGGTTAATCGATGATGGGGAATTTCTTACACATCATGATGACTTGAAAATTCACAAAGTTAAGCAAAAAACTATGAGAATTGACTATAAGAGAGTTTCTGGCGTGGCTGAAATTTTTGTCGATGACGTCAAATTTTTATTTAACCGCGATCAGTTCCCTAGCAATGTACCAACCAGTTTAACATCATTCATGGAGCGCGGTGAGCGCGTTTATCAGGAATTATTAATGCAGGTGATTAGGTCAATAAATGATTATCAATTTAAGACGATAGCATCACGTGGGTTTATCTGCGCTGGCTCTACTGATAATAATATGTACGACTGTATAGAGGGATATATACGTCAACTTATCGATTATATGATTCGGGTCAATGGTGGCGTACTTAGGACTTCAAGACTTGTGGGTTCAATGCCAAATTCTGCGATGGGACTTTTGCGTACCAAGTCAGGACTGAATTACACTCAGGCACCGAAAAGCGATATGTTTCTTAGCGACACTAAAAACATGCTATCACCACTGACATTTGATTGTGCTGATATTTATATCGATACGTCAACTTATTTTCATAAGGCAGGTCCGGCATCTAAAGGCGAGTTAACAATAAAAGAAATTGTTAAAGAGATGGATGAATATTGTTCTATGACTGTAACTTTTGGTTTTTCTGGGTCAGTAGAGATAGATAATCGTTTCAATCCTGTCTTTAAAAAAGGAGATATCATTCAACTAGAGGGCAAAGAGTGGCTAGCACGAGATAGGGATGAAATACCATCAGGGGTGCCAATAGCATTCACTGTAATGGAGGATAGCACGAATGCTACTGTACGGGTGTCACCAGGTATCACCTATGGTGTTGATGTTCCGGAGAAAGAGTATTTAATAGGCGCTAAAGGAAAAGTTGTCGGAAATCACTGTAAAGCATTCTTCTGGTGGCAACCGGCTTCAATATTTAAGATTGGACCAGTGCCTGCACCTTCAACTAACAAATATCTTTACAAGGAAATATCTGCTTCAAATGCTGCTTTTGGACCGACAAGAAATAATGCAATGTCGTTTTTGGTAGACAGCCAATATGTACTCATGAATACCCCATATGAATATGGTGAACTAATGGCTTACATGTATTCAGATTTCTTTCCGTTTTTTGTTGGCACTTTAATATTGCCACCTAATTCGCCAAAACCTGAAACTTACATTAAAACGATCAAAAATCTTTCTACTGCTGATAAGAAAGACGATAAAAAAGATGATAAGAAGGATGATAAGAAAGATGATAAGAAAGATGATAAGGAAAAGAAAGATGAATGAGATAAGGACTTACGATGACAGTTTTTCTAATTTACTTGTAGAAATACAGGGAATGCTGGGGATTAACTCGCGCCGTGATGCCTCTGAGCATTACGGTACGCTCGATTTAGTTAAGAGGCTATTTTGGGAAGCTTTTGATCAGTTGCATGAAAATTACTATTGGCTGGGTTCTGACGTTGTCCGGGAGTTTGAGTTAGAGCCTGGTCAAACAGTTGGTGGTGGCTATTTGTTTGATGGTTGTAATACCAATTCTCATTGTTGGTCATTCAAATAGGATACATAGCAGAGTTGTTTAATTGTGGAGTAGGTAAGAGAAGTAATAAATTTACACAAAGCACTCTCAAGCAAAGCAATAGTATCGTATATTTTATTGCGCAAAATGTTCTGTTTTACATACAACCAAAGCCTCTCAACTGGATTGAGTTCAGGTGAGTATGGTGGTAGGTATATAATCTTAATATTTTTAGGTACCTTTAAACTTTTCGACTTATGCCAACTAGCACAATCCATAACAAGAAAGGCTTCTCGTGGTCCCAAATATTGAGACATTTGCTCAAGAAATATATTCATACAATCAGTGTTGACATTCGGTGCAAACAAGCTAGAATTCTCCCCATTTCTAGGATTAACTGCACTGTAGAGATAAAAATTTTCCCTACCTAATTTTACCTTAACTTTTGTTCTGACGCCTTTTTTAAACCATCCATGCCCGGTCTTTGAATGTGTGCCAAACCGCGATTCATCGAAGAAAAACAGCTCTTTTTCAGGATACTTGCCAATAACTTCGTTGAGATTTTTTTTTGAATTCCTCTTGTTTTCTTTTATCTTGTACATTGTGTACTGGTCTTGGTGTAATATAAGAGAATTTCATCTTTTGCATATAGCGGTGTACTGTAGATTTGCTAATATTTAAGCCGAACTTTTCCTGGATTCTTATTCTCATTTCTTTAATGGTAATATTAGGATTTTCTCCTACCCATGCTTCAACTTGCTGTAGTTGAGCCTGATTTAATTTAGTTTTTCTACGCCGTTGTGGAGGAGCAAACAATTTTTCTTCTCTGCCTAATTTCAAGAGTTTTATCCACGAAGTTAGTGCGCTTCTTGAAATGCAATATATTTTTGCTACAGCCGTTATACTATGCTTTTTTGCTGCAATTACAGCATTTAGTTTTTTTGCAACATATGCATTGTTCCTTACTTTCTTCAGCATTTTTTTTGCTGATTTTACTACTTCTTCATCCAATAATTTTGATCTTAGTGCCATTTATACCTCGACTATTTCACTTATTTCATTATGGCTTGTCTTCTATTATTGTCTATCTGTTTGCCGTGTAATGGGAATTGGTATCACTATGGTGCATGTAACTTACGCTATACACAGTCGCTACGGATGCCATGGTTACCATCTTACATGTTACTCACGCGTGATACTTGTCGTGAAATTAAAATTTTGCCGGCTGTGAAATCATCTAAAAAATATGTAATTTACTTTAAAGAGGCTGGTTGTGAGAAAACGGGAATGGACGTACCAGTTGGTCTTGATGGATTAAAACGAGAATTTTTGAAATATTCTACAGCTTTTAAATTATCAGTGCGGCTGAATACTCCGCTGCCACAGGGTTTTAATGAACAGTATCATGAAATAAGAAATAGGCTTTGTGCTGGTCACAGTGTAGGAAGTCAAAGTATTAAGGAAACTATTTGGATAGACAATGAATTCTTTTGAAATTCCACTACTTAGAAACATTAAATATGGTCACTGTATTGATGATTTTACAGTAATGAACTTTTTGGCTACTCCTGAAGGTTTGCGACTGCGACCACCACTGTTTCCACTTTTTGATATTCCTTTTGCAATTGGCGATGTCATCGTTGGCTTTTACTACGGTAATGACGATACAATTTATTTAGCTAAGGTGAGTGCTACTTTTTTACTGACAATTTATAAAATTGATCTACCAAAAAGTAAATATAAATCAATATTTACTTTGGCGAGTGTCTCTAGGCTCTGTGGACAAAATTTTAGAGAAGCCATATGAGAGCTCCAACAAAATTTAGAAATCCCATGTAAACCTCTGCGGTCTTGTCAAATCTGGAAAAAATGCGCCTAAAATTTTTAATTTTACCGAAAAAGCACTCAATCAAATGACGTTCTTTATAAATATGCTCATCATAGTATCTTTGCACTTTTCGATTCCTTTTTGATGGAATTACGATTTCACATTTCCTGTTTTCAAGGCTGACCACAAAAGCATTGCTGTCATAACCCTTATCAGCTACTACAATGGAGTTATAGACATTTTTTGTTAATACTTCAGCTTGTGTAATTTCATTCCTCTGGCCAGGAGTAAGTATAAATTTTAAAGGATTTCCCAATGCATCAACAAGTGCATGAATTTTAGTCGTAAAGCCACCTTTACTTCGCCCTAAAGCCTCTTGATCCTTCGAATCTTTTGTATATCCAGCCGAACATGGATGGGCTCTAATGATCGTACCGTCGATTATGACGGCTTCTAAATCTGGCTCTTGTTTTGTGTACTCCAATAAATTTTTCCAAATACCCCTTTCGCACCATCTCTTAAATCGTTTGTGTATACTTCTGTAATTGCCATAGATTTTCGGCAAAAGTTGCCATTGGCAACCACTTTGCGCCATATACCACACTGCTTCTATGAATATTCTTAAACGTTTTTCGTCTTTACTATGCATTCCTTTTATGCCTTTTATGAATTCTAAAATTTGTTTCCAATTTCTTTCTTTTATATAATATTCCATTCGGTAGTTTCTCCATTTTTATGTTCATTTGGTTAAACTACCACTTTTTTTCTCCCTCTTCATATTTTTTGTCCACAGAGCCTAGGGACGATCGTCCTTCTATGTGCAATTGTAATAACTATAAATTTTGGTTGATATCGGGCAAACTTTATAAGCTCGTAGATGATACCTTTACTGAAATTGATATCTCAAAAGGCGATATAAAGCCAAAGGATATTGTAGATTTTGAGGTTATGAACTCAACTCTCTACCTGCTAAGTGGCAGCAAAGGAGAAGTGTTCTATACTAGTGATTTTGCTGAATTTAAAAAGTGGGAAGCATTTACCATTATTTCATATGCTGGCAAAGGAGTAGGTCTTGGTGTAATCAATAATAATCTCTGTATCTTTACCCAAAGTGGAATGGAAGTATGGTACGGACAACCAAGCAGTGATGGATTATTTCCACTTACTAAAAGACGAGAACTAAGTTTTCCCTATAAGCTAATCAGCAAACGTACTTTAGAAAATGATGGCAATTATCTAATTGGTGCATTTCATTTAATCGATGGCAAATTTGTAGTCATTCGTTTTGATGGTCAAGAAATGAAAATACTCGATAATGCTCCACTTTTTGATTATTTTAGGCTAGAGAGAAGCAGTATCGATTTAAGTGACCATGCGGTCAGTAGCATGTTCAATTATAACAATAATACTTATTATGTATTGTTTTTTAATTTGCCAAATGGTGATTTAAATAAAAAATATTATCCGAACGTTGCCTTCTGTCTGCATTTGGATTTAGGTATTTGGACACTGCTTAAAAACCAGAATAGTTTTTCTGCCAATTATCACATCAATGTTAAGCATAAAGTTTATAATTTACTCATCAATGATGGCAGCTCTGATATCACAATCTGCGAAGCTAGCGGTTTGTTAGAGCCCAATGTTGATAATGTTTTTACTTTTGATGGGATAATAATAACAGATTATTTTCCATCATCTAAGCCTTATGTTACTGAACAATTGACGTTCTTGTACTTCTATGAGAACACGATCAGTGAGCAGCTAAATTCCAAGGAAGGAGGCATGTTTATTGATATGTTTATTTCCTACAAGAGAGATTTTCCTCTTGAACCAGATTATCGATTAACAATTCTTGGCACTAAACTTGAAGATAGTAGAGAGAAAGTTATAAAACTTAATTATAATCTTTTTGGCATTGATGGTGGAGTTGTACGTTTTAAGTTCGAATTTAAAAGATACAACAGTTACAAGTTTAATTTTTTATTGAAAGGTATTTATGGAAAGGAAAGAATTTAATTTAGATTTATTAGCACCTAAAGATATTGTTTCGTATACCTACGAGGATAATTACGATACGTATTTTGCAGAAGCAACTAAGCGTTTGAACATTTTGTGGGCAGAATATTTAAAGAGGGGGAAAATGGAAACAGAGAATCAAAAAAGCACGAAAAGCCTTATACGTGAGGCAATCAATAAAGAGCTGCAAAATGTAATTAACTCTGCTGATAAAGAACAGAAAATGAGGCATTTAGAAAATGCTTTAATACTGAAACTTGGTCTTGGAGTTTGCGATGAGATTGATGGTGGTGAGCTGAAGAATCTAGTCTTTGCTCATGATAAGTTAAAAAGTGATAACAACTTATCAAGGAGCCAAGAAATGGTCGACGGCATTGTTGATGAGTATAGGGGAGATTTTGAAGGATGTTAGGGTTACTTAGTGGTCTTGGTAAAGGAGCGCTCGAAGGTAAATATGAGCAAAGACTTTTGGAGCGGAAACGCTTTGAAGAGTGGCAAAAACAATACATGGAGCAGCAGCTTAAAGCTCAGGAGTTGTTACCTGGTGAAAAAGAGTACATTGCAAATGTACCAAGATATCAAAGAGCGATAGATTTAGCTCATGAGAAGCTGAGTGCTGCGGAAGGTGCTTTGCCTGATTCTAGATTTTCCAGACTGCTCCATGGTGATAAAATTAATTCAGTTATGGATCTTGTCAGAGACAAATCCAAAGTCAATGCTCGCAATGAATTTGCCCGCTATTTAGAAGGTGAGCTTTTACCAGCAATTATGCAGATTGAGGGCTTGCCGATGAATGAATATTCAGTGAAGTCTTTCAAAGAAAAGTTTAACGTCAATAAACTCTCGGCTGAGAGTTGGAAAAAGTTTTTTGGTGAAACGAGGGAAAAACTCGATGCTCGAGCTGGAGATATTCAAAAGAAAATTAGAGGGCTAAATGAGACACAGCTTAGTCAGCTAATGCAAGATCCACAGATACAGGCAACCGTAAAGGAAGAAGCTACGAGAAAGCTTGATAGTCAGATTAAGGATTTCAGTGAGGTAGAGATGGATACCTTAATCAAACTATCAGGTAATTCTAAAATAATAGAAGAGCCGAAAGAGGTAAAGAAGAATTTTCTCCGGGAAATGGGACTGCAGATAATTGAAGATGTTCAGGCTGTTGCAATAGGAGCTACGCTTGGGGCACCTTTAGGACCTATTGGGATGTTTATAGGAGGCAGTCTTGGAGGTTTGGTGGGAGCATATGCTGGAACTGCTGCTGAAAGAGGAATAGCAGGTGATCCAAATGCGCTCTCTAATGCGTTTACTGACACACTGGAAGATGCACCGTTGATTGTTGCAGCCCATGGACTAGGTGGAGCGTTAGCTAAAGGTGGAAAAGCAGTAACAGGTCTGTTTAAACAAGGCAGAGAACCTGTACGCAATATAGTTAGTCGTGGTTTTGATGCTGCAATAAAAGACGTACCAAATATTAAAGTAAATGATGTAGGAGAGTTCTTGAAGAGTGCTACTAAGGAAACTAGCAATCCTTTTCAAAGAATTGTTGCTAAGGATTTAGCAAAGAAGTTTTCTAGTAAAGGTGGAAATTATACATCCAAAGAATTTGCCGATATATTATCAGGTCTCAGGGAATCCTCTCGAAATTTAGCCAAAAAGTATGATGTACCAGAAAGTCAGATCAGAGATATTGTAAGCAAACTAGAAGAACGCTTTTTACCGCTACGTGCCAATGTCAGTAAAACAATGGGGCTACTAAGCGGTGCAAGTAGTGCTTTAGAGAAAGGGAACGTTAGAAAAGTGGCTGAGATATTTGGCGAATTGCCAGAGAAGATTGCCATTGATAATGGAGTGTTTACTAAGGAGCAAGTAATCAGAGGTTTTTTACTGGAAAATGCAGATATAATTAGAAATAAGCACATAGCACCTGTTGCTTCAGAGAAATTGATGGAGTTTGTTGATAAATTAGGATCGTTTGGTCAGTTATCTGCAGGAGGTGTGCGATTGCTTTTAGCAAAAATAGGTCTCAATGGCTTTGCTGATGGAAAAATTGCTAAGTTATTTGCTGAGTATTCTTTTGGTTCTGCCAAAGATCCAGTAACACGAGAACTACTATCTGCTTTGCAAGGCAAGATTATTGAAGAACAAAGTGGTTTCATCTTAGAAATGCTTAAAAAAGCAGCGATGAGTGGTGGTAAGGTGGCACTTCGTGGGCAAGTAAAAGAAAATGACTAAGCTCGAGTATTTAACAAGACTGCGAAATAGCTGGTTTGATTATTGGAGTCAAAATGTCGAGCAGGCACGGCGGCAGCATAAGTTTGTGATCATGGGGCAGCAATATACTGAAAATGAACAGCGAGAGCTGCTAAATATTGGTGCAGAACCGATAGTTTTCAACGTCACATTTGCGATGGCTGAGAAGATTTTAAACACTGTTCGTGGTAAAAGATATGACTTGGAACTTAAGGTTAATGGTGAGAGCAGAGATCCGGAGATCATGCAATTGATGCATAATCAGGTTACCGATTTGATCTTCAGTCAAGATCACTATGTGGAATATAGCAAAGCATTAAAAGAAGCAATAATAGGCGGATATTCTGTACTTTATGTTGGTTTTGGTTATAACAACGAAGATATCGAAGATGATGAACTGACATTTAAAATCAGGGCAATAAACGGTACTGAAAGTTTCTTTTTTGATCCACACAGTAATGAGCCGCATAAGGGTGATGGATGTTACTGCGGTATTATTCATCGCTTATATAAAACAAGCCTAGAGAAAATGGGTTATTCCCAAATTGCCAGATTGGAATTTAAAGATAAAGACACTGTTCCTTATATTGAAGTTACTGATTTGTACTTAAAAAAGGATGATGGCATAACTTTTTATCGCTTTACTAATGAGGAGATTCTTGAAACTAAGGAATTGTATGGTCACAGACATTTGCCACTGGTATTTCATGGTGGCTGCTCTCATTATATTGATAATCATGAGGTAACCAGACCACTTGGTGTTATGTGCCATTATGCACAGAAAGCCTATAATCATTGTATGGCAATGATAAATTACGGTGCTAAATACTTTCAAAATCGCTATTTAATGCCACAAGCAAGTGTTAGCAATGATAAAGCTCAGCGCTTTGCTGATCCTCGTGAACTGTTACTAGAATATGCGCCAGTAGATGGTATGCAGCCTATTGTTATACCGCCAACTGGTTCTGATCCAAACCTCGCAATACTGATGCAACAAGCTTTGAGTCTGTTGTCGCAAATTTGGAGTGACACTACGAACATTGTAAAAGACAGCAAATATTCATCTGCTGCTGCTTTACGTGACAAGTTGAGGGAAAATGAAGGTAGCGTCACTTCCTACTATTTTGCTCATCAAATTACGCTGGGTCAAATAGGGAAAGTCCTGCTTTCCCTTTTGCCGTATCAATTAGCGCAAGATGATGAGACTTTGGAAATTTTAATTAATTTTAGTAGACAAACAAATGTAAAAATTAAAATCAGTGAATCTTTGGAAAAACAACGTGAAAAAGATAATGAACTGATGCTAAATGTCATGCAGTACCTTGGTGCGAATGGTCTTGCTAATCAGCAAATAAGTATCGAACTTATAGCGGAAATGTTCCTGAATCAAGATACAGTGAGCAGTAAGATTTTACGTGATAAAGTACTAAACGTTGGTCAACAGTTACAGGAACAAGCGCAGCAGCAGGCACAGCAGTTAGCAGAACAGGATATTAAATTACTTGAGATTCAAACAAAAAAAGAAGCTGCAGAACTGAAAGCCAAAGTTGACTTAATAGCTGAGCAGTTAGCTGTTTTGCGGGAGCAGATGCGTAATGCTCATGAAGAAAAAATGCTAAAGGAGAAGAATGGAGCTTAAAATACGAAAATTTCCATGTCCAAAAAAACTCCCTGAAAATGTTTTAAGCATTGATCTTGGTAAAAATGTCGGTTTTGCCTATGTGAAGGACAATACACTTTATTGTGGTAGCTATGTTTTAAACGTTGAAAAATGGCGGCTTGGTGGAGAGACATTGCGCCGGATTAGTGATGAATATCGGGGGATTATTGATTTATTACTGCATGGAAATCAAGAAATGGATTTAGTACTGCTAGAAGATAATCAGTATTTTTTCAAGCAAAGATACATTAAAGGTAGCCACATGTCGTATTACAAAAAGCTACAAATGGTGGTAGAAGGGTTATTTTGTTTGCACTGGAGAGGCAGAATTAAACGCTATTTTGGTGGTGCACTGAAAAAGAGATGTTTTGGCGCAGCACGTAAGGAGATTGTCAAAGAACGTATTAAGAAAATGCTCAATGTTTCCCGGCTATGTGATCACACAGCAGATAGCATAGCGGGTTTATTTGCTGTTTTAAAAAGGGAGGAATAATGTTTGGAGATTTATTTGATTGGCTCTTTGGTAGTTCTAAAGCTAATCGCCAGTTTGAAAAGAATATTGGAATACAAGAAGGATTATATAATCGATACAACCGCTTCATGGAGAATCTTGGGGGCTTAGGAAAAGGTGGCCAGATCAATCAAATAGCATCGCAATATCAAGGTAATCCTTACCAGCAGTTTATTAGCAATCAGATGAATACTGCGCTTGGCAACAACTTACGTGCCAGTGGACTTGATCAATCAAGCTATGGTTTATCGAAAGTTGCAAGTTTAAACTCTGAACTTGCGTCGCGTGGCTTGAATGACTTTATCGGCTCATCTTTAGGAGGGCTGCAAAGTCTTATTGGCGCTCATGGTCTTGGTGCGCAGATTGGTCAGAACTTAGGCGGTGGCTACACTTCTTACGGGAGGTCGATAAATGATCGCTGGCTTGCTATCAATCAGATGTTAGGTGGACTTGGTCAGGGTATAGGGAGAAATTTAGTTTGATTTTTTATGTTATACTTGGTATTATATTAATATATTAACGAAGTAAAATAATGTTTTTATTCTTTATTTTCATGTTGGGAGTTCTTTGTGGCTGCTCGAAATCTGTTCAGGTTATAATTGCTCATCTGCTGTCTTGGGCGATTGCTGGAGTATTTTGGGTAGTAATTGCGTTAGCAACAGCTGCATTAACGTGTGGGATATTGTTTCTTATAGGTAATTTCTTTACTTATATTTCTTCATTCATTCATATTCCTCTATGGATGGATAATATATTGCCTTTCGTTCCATTTACAATACTATTAAGCTGGTATCCATGGAAGGTGTGGAAAGCATGGAAAACTCAAGACAAAAAGACCTAGATTTATGCCGCAAAGACTTTGGCTTCTTTGCATTTCAAGGCATGCTGCGAGTATTTAATATCAGATTAAATTTAAAGAGATAGGGGGGACTTGGTGGAGCTATAGGTAAGGCTGCGATATAGCCAACTTTAGTTTTTCTTCCTATAAGATTCTTTTCTGTGTTTTATTGAAGTGATAGTTACTTCGCACTCTGCAATGTCTACTGTATAGATAATACGATAATCGCTAACTTGTAGCCTTCTGTGCCCTTTAAGTTCGTAGAGCAATGGTGTACCAACTTTCATTGGTTCATCTGCAATTCGCTCGTCTATAGCTTTTATAATACTTTTCTTGATTGGTGACGATAAAGCAGGCAAGTCTTTCTTAACGACGTTTTCTAAATAAGTAATCTTATATTTCAGTTTGTGCCCTCAATTCTTTTAGCTAATACCGTATCCCAGTTTATATCCTCGCTTCTAATCTTTTTTGCACCTGGAACATCAAGCTCAGCAGCACGCTCGATTAGTATTCTATCTTCCTCAAGTTCAATTGCTTGTTGCATTAACTTCTCTGTTAATTCTTTAACAGATTTGTTTCTTACTTCAGCAAGTCCAGTAAGGCACTTCGAAGTTTCTTTGCTGAAAGTTATACTAAATCTTGAATCTGCCATATATTTTACCAAAATCTACTACTGTAGAAAGTATACAACATTTTTCTGAATTTTTCAATAAATTAGTGTATGCTAAAATTAATTTAAAGGATGAAAAATGCTATCTCAGGAGGATATTGTTTTATGCCGCAAAGACTTTGGTTTCTTTGCGTTTCAAGGCATGCTGCGAGTATTTAATATCAGATTAAATTTAAAAAGAGAAGATGGTAGTAAAAACTATCTATGGGTGTTGTTCAGCAGCATTAATCGATTGGTGTTTGAAAAAGCACACAGTCAATGGTGGAACATACCACCAAGGTGTGCCAAGACAACACTGGGTTTTATATTTCATGTAGCATTTGCCCTCGGTAATAATCCAAGGGCAAAGTTTATGTATATCACGCACCAGAGGGATTTAATGCGTGAAAAAATCAATGAACTACATATCGTGCTTGAGTCTAAATTTTACCGGCAAATTTTTCCAAATGTCAAGGTAGTTGGTCGCAGAAGTACGCGAGTAATTAGAACGAAAGAAGGCGGTTTTGTTAATGGTTTTTCGATATCAGGGCATGTAACCGGTACAGGGGCAGGGGACAGTTCTCTTGATTTTGATGAAGGTCGTAAATATGGTGGTTGCATTATCCTTGATGATTTACATGATGCAAGCTGTGCTTATAGTCGAGTATCGCTGATTAGTGCCTGTCAAAAGTTTGAACAGTGCATAACCTCAAGACGTAATACTGCTGATACGCCGTTTTTAGTGATTGGTCAAAGAATCAGTGTTTATGACATATTTGGTTATTTAGAGAAAAAATCAGAGCGACAGTTTGAGAAGATCATAATACCTGCAGTACTTGAAGATGGCAGGAGTATTGATGAAAACAGACTGCCAATGCAGGAACTGAAAATCAAGGAAAAAGCAGAACCTTATGTTTATCAGTCGCAATATATGCAAGATCCTCCAGAGCCAAAATGGCGAATATTTAATGAAAAATACTTTAAAAAGATTGATTTTGCTTATAAGACAATCGGTGAAAAAGATTTAGTAGCATTTATAGATCTAAATAGCGGTTCAATAAAGACACTAGATAGAACGGCGGTGGGAGTATTTCAGCCGTTTTTTATGAAGAGTGAATTTTCATATGAACCAAAAAGGTGCGGAGTATGGGTAGACTTACTGGCAGCAAAGCTCGATCCTGCTACGGTTGAGCATGATATCCATAAATTCTTAAGAAAGTATGAACATAGGTTGCATGCCATAGTGGTAGAAGAACACGGTATAGGTTTTAAGGTTATAGCAGATTTACGGACGTTATTACCAAATACATTGATCTTATACCAATTCTCATTGTTGGTCATTCAAATAGGATACATAGCAGAGTTGTTTAATTGTGGAGTAGGTAAGAGAAGTAATAAATTTACACAAAGCACTCTCAAGCAAAGCAATAGTATCGTATATTTTATTGCGCAAAATGTTCTGTTTTACATACAACCAAAGCCTCTCAACTGGATTGAGTTCAGGTGAGTATGGTGGTAGGTATATAATCTCAATATTTTTAGGTACCTTTAAACTTTTCGACTTATGCCAACTAGCACAATCCATAACAAGAAAGGCTTCTCGTGGTCCCAAATATTGAGACATTTGCTCAAGAAATATATTCATACAATCAGTGTTGACATTCGGTGCAAACAAGCTAGAATTCTCCCCATTTCTAGGATTAACTGCACTGTAGAGATAAAAATTTTCCCTACCTAATTTTACCTTAACTTTTGTTCTGACGCCTTTTTTAAACCATCCATGCCCGGTCTTTGAATGTGTGCCAAACCGCGATTCATCGAAGAAAAACAGCTCTTTTTCAGGATACTTGCCAATAACTTCGTTGAGATTTTTTTTTGAATTCCTCTTGTTTTCTTTTATCTTGTACATTGTGTACTGGTCTTGGTGTAATATAAGAGAATTTCATCTTTTGCATATAGCGGTGTACTGTAGATTTGCTAATATTTAAGCCGAACTTTTCCTGGATTCTTATTCTCATTTCTTTAATGGTAATATTAGGATTTTCTCCTACCCATGCTTCAACTTGCTGTAGTTGAGCCTGATTTAATTTAGTTTTTCTACGCCGTTGTGGAGGAGCAAACAATTTTTCTTCTCTGCCTAATTTCAAGAGTTTTATCCACGAAGTTAGTGCGCTTCTTGAAATGCAATATATTTTTGCTACAGCCGTTATACTATGCTTTTTTGCTGCAATTACAGCATTTAGTTTTTTTGCAACATATGCATTGTTCCTTACTTTCTTCAGCATTTTTTTTGCTGATTTTACTACTTCTTCATCCAATAATTTTGATCTTAGTGCCATTTATACCTCGACTATTTCACTTATTTCATTATGGCTTGTCTTCTATTATTGTCTATCTGTTTGCCGTGTAATGGGAATTGGTATTAGGCTCAAGAAGAACCAGATCAAAGATGGAAGTGTTTCAGTCATGTAGTCAGTTTGTAGAGCAAAGTCACATCTTTCTTGAGAAAGCGGAACAAAATTTTCATTATTTGATATTTGATGAATTTGAAAAAATACATACTGAAACTGAATTTACCGATGATATAGCTGATGTCTTAAGTGAATTTATCATCTGGTTTCCTGAAAAAAACCGTCTAGGAATAGCTTGTCCTGAAGAGATGTACAATCATGCGGTGTTGAAGAATGACGCTGTAAGTGCCGTTTCTGTTCGAGCACGAGCCCCTTTTTCTTGCTTAAGCGTGTGTGATCATTACTAATGAGACTTTTTGTATTTGACTATTTACATAAAATATGGAATACTTAAATTATATTACTTTAGTGAGAGAAATTATGAACATTGATGATTGGGCAAAAAGATTTGTTGATGATATGGAAAGAAACTTGTTGGAAAAAAAACTGTTAGATAAAAGATTTAATGCGGTAGAAATTGTGAATACTAATGATTGGGAAAAAATATTTGATGCGATAGAAAGTGACAACAGCTTAAGTGAGCATAATGTAATCGATAAAATAAAGGAAAAATTACAAGATACATCTATTGTATACAAATTGTGGGAAATGGATAACTTTAATATAAATTATAAATTCACTATGCAACATATGTACAGTTCTTCAAAAAAAAGCTTGCTGGATATGTCTGCTGTACACGTGTATCCAAAAATATTACGAGCTCTATTGGATAAAGGAGCTAATAACGAAAATGCTTTAGATTCATACATGGGTACAACTTATATTAACTCTGATAGGCCGAACACTTTTTATACTCCTTTATCAGATAGTCGTAAAGAGGTAACAGAGCTCCTAATAACACATGAAATTAAGTTAAAAGCCTCCGAGGCAAAAAAGCCAAATTTCTCTACTCGTGATATTTTTGGAGACAGAATCAATTCTGATTTTGAAGAAGAAATGTCGGAATATTGGGATAGGTGTCTAGATGAAGTAGAAAAAATGAAAAAAGAAAAGATTGGTAATAATGTTACATTCTATGATATTTTGACAGGGAAGAATGATGAATTAGCATCTCACGTACGAAAGGCAAAAGCGTTGGAAGATGACTATAAAAGTAAATTTCCTATATATGCTAACGATCTAGAACGTCAATTCAAAATAGGAAATCAGAGACTGGATGCTTTAAAAGATACACTAGTAACTGAGGTTACAGGTAATGAAGGGTTACAAGAAGCTGTAGTAGGTAATCAAGATTTAAGAACTGCAGTAACAAACACTTTGAAGGATGATGGAAATTTTCAAGCTGCTGTAAAAAGAGATCATGATAAAGAAGCACGTAAGTCTTTAGAAATTGGTATCATTTGTGGTGTTATAGCTGCATTGGCAGTCGGTGTTGGGTGTGGTGTTGCCGGCGTTCAATTATCAGTATTAGCTATAGCTGGCATAGCTGTAGCTGCTGCGTTGGCAGTTGGGATTGTTGCTGGTGGTATTACATATGCAGTATTAAAACCTAGTAATAAACTAGATGAACCAGACTCAAACAAAGCAGCGAGTGTTGCTCATACCAATTCTCATTGTTGGTCATTCAAATAGGATACATAGCAGAGTTGTTTAATTGTGGAGTAGGTAAGAGAAGTAATAAATTTACACAAAGCACTCTCAAGCAAAGCAATAGTATCGTATATTTTATTGCGCAAAATGTTCTGTTTTACATACAACCAAAGCCTCTCAACTGGATTGAGTTCAGGTGAGTATGGTGGTAGGTATATAATCTCAATATTTTTAGGTACCTTTAAACTTTTCGACTTATGCCAACTAGCACAATCCATAACAAGAAAGGCTTCTCGTGGTCCCAAATATTGAGACATTTGCTCAAGAAATATATTCATACAATCAGTGTTGACGTTCGGTGCAAACAAGCTAGAATTCTCCCCATTTCTAGGATTAACTGCACTGTAGAGATAAAAATTTTCCCTACCTAATTTTACCTTAACTTTTGTTCTGACGCCTTTTTTAAACCATCCATGCCCGGTCTTTGAATGTGTGCCAAACCTGGATTCATCAAAGAAAAATAGCTCTTTTTCTGGATACTTACTAATAGCTCCATTGAGATTTTTTTTTGAATTCCTCTTGTTTACCTCTATCTTGTACATTATGAACCGGTCTTGGTGTAATATATGAGAATTTCATCTTTTGCATATGGCGGTGTACTGTTGATTTGCTGATATTTAAGCCGAACTTTTCCTGGATTCTTATTCTCATTTCTTTAATGGTAACATTAGGATTTTCTTCTACCCATGCTTCAATTTGCTGTAGTTGAGCATGATTTAATTTAGTTTTTCTACGACGTTGGGGAGGAGCAAACAGTTTTTCTTCTCTGCCAAATTTCAAGAGTTTTACCCACGAAGTTAGTGCACTTCTTGAAATGCAATATATTTTTGCTACAGCCGTTATACTGTACTTTTTTGCTGCAATTACAGCATTTAATTTTTTCGAAACATATGCATTATTCCTTACTTTCTTCAGCATTTCTTTTGCTCACTTTTTCATCCAATAATTTTGATCTTAATGCCATTTATACCTCAACTATTTTACTTACTTCATTATGGCTTTTCTTCCATTGTTGTCCATCTGTTTGCCCTGTAATGGGAATTGGTATTAGGTATTATTTTAGTAATGTAGGAAGCTACATTGAACTTTTCAATTATTTGAATGTAACAAGAGCTGATATTGTATACGAAGCTGGCTATGACAGTGTTCCTGAGCAGATAAAGCTAGGTATTATGCAGCATGTTTCTGCTCTTTACAAAAATCGTGAATCGGAGGTAAGTAGCCATTTGTCTGAAGTGAAGAAGGTGTACTCTCCGTTTCGCGAAGTGCGAGTTGTTTTGTAGGTAGGTATTACAGTAATTGCTGGCCACAACTGTATGAACATTTGTTTGCGAAGGCAGTATGTTAAACGTTATAGCCAGTTTTGCTCAAACACAAAGGTGTCATCCCAGTGCTTGACACTGGGATCCAGTTTTTATTACCTGGTGCGCTCATTTAGAGTTAAGTTTCCTGGATTCCAGTGTCAAGCACTGGAATGACACCATCATAAAGGAACAAGTGTCAGCTACTTGCATCTGCAAATTGCAATGTTCGTACAGCCGTGTGCGTGACATCAGTAAACCTTATCTGTCGAGGGTTAATCATGGAAAAAATTCAAGCTATAAACGAGTTGTACAGTAGCATTTATGAAGCACTAAAAGCAAACTCTGATTTAAGGAAATATGTTACTAATACCAATTCCCATTACACGGCAAACAGATAGACAATAATAGAAGACAAGCCATAATGAAATAAGTGAAATAGTCGAGGTATAAATGGCACTAAGATCAAAATTATTGGATGAAGAAGTAGTAAAATCAGCAAAAAAAATGCTGAAGAAAGTAAGGAACAATGCATATGTTGCAAAAAAACTAAATGCTGTAATTGCAGCAAAAAAGCATAGTATAACGGCTGTAGCAAAAATATATTGCATTTCAAGAAGCGCACTAACTTCGTGGATAAAACTCTTGAAATTAGGCAGAGAAGAAAAATTGTTTGCTCCTCCACAACGGCGTAGAAAAACTAAATTAAATCAGGCTCAACTACAGCAAGTTGAAGCATGGGTAGGAGAAAATCCTAATATTACCATTAAAGAAATGAGAATAAGAATCCAGGAAAAGTTCGGCTTAAATATTAGCAAATCTACAGTACACCGCTATATGCAAAAGATGAAATTCTCTTATATTACACCAAGACCAGTACACAATGTACAAGATAAAAGAAAACAAGAGGAATTCAAAAAAAAATCTCAACGAAGTTATTGGCAAGTATTCTGAAAAAGAGCTGTTTTTCTTCGATGAATCGCGGTTTGGCACACATTCAAAGACCGGGCATGGATGGTTTAAAAAAGGCGTCAGAACAAAAGTTAAGGTAAAATTAGGTAGGGAAAATTTTTATCTCTACAGTGCAGTTAATCCTAGAAATGGGGAGAATTCTAGCTTGTTTGCACCGAATGTCAACACTGATTGTATGAATATATTTCTTGAGCAAATGTCTCAATATTTGGGACCACGAGAAGCCTTTCTTGTTATGGATTGTGCTAGTTGGCATAAGTCGAAAAGTTTAAAGGTACCTAAAAATATTGAGATTATATACCTACCACCATACTCACCTGAACTCAATCCAGTTGAGAGGCTTTGGTTGTATGTAAAACAGAACATTTTGCGCAATAAAATATACGATACTATTGCTTTGCTTGAGAGTGCTTTGTGTAAATTTATTACTTCTCTTACCTACTCCACAATTAAACAACTCTGCTATGTATCCTATTTGAATGACCAACAATGAGAATTGGTATAACATTTATGACTACTTACCTAAACAGGTCACCATTCCTTACCTAAGATTGCGCGTAGTGAATTATAATAACCTGCATATGCTGTCCAATTTTGCTACAAAGGCAAGATTTTCATGCGACATATATACCTATCATATAGGCAGTATGTTTGCCATTATAAGGCATATTAACTTGATACTTAAGAGTATTGAAGGTTTTAATAATGAGGCCATTTTAGAAAGTAATTGTGCTATGGATCAGCACGATGAAATTTTACATTCAACAATTAATTTTGATATTTTAATAAAAGGAGGTGATAATGAGCAAATTACAGCTAAAAATTAAAGATCATGACAATAATTTTATCGTGTTAAATAATATACGAAACCTAAGGTTTACTTTGCGTAATAACAGAGAAGAGGTAAAAGATATTTCTTCTTTTGGCTGGAGAAAAGTATTGGATTCTGCTGGAAGCAGACACATTACGATAAAAATTAATGGAATTTTAGACTCTGTATTAGCTGATGAATTATTACGTAATTCTGCTATACTAAACTCTAATAATGATTATGAAATCAGTTTTAACACTAAGGAAAAGATTAGGCTCAGATGTTCAGTTGAATTGTATGAGAGGTATTATGACCCCGCTGCTTTTGACAGTTTTACTGTAGTTTTAGCCAGTGCTGAAGTTGTAAACGCTTTTCATTAATGTTAATTTAATTTTTTCATATATAATACTAACTGGTGAGAATTTTAACTAAATTAAAAAAATCATGAACGATGAAGACCTTTTCGAGGAAGACGGTGATGATATTGAAGAAAATAACGATGATAAAAGAGAGAAAAGTTTAGAAAATGAAAATCAGCAAAATCAAGAAGAGCAACACAAAGAGGAAGATAAGCAATACATAATACAGTATATTCAAGACTATTTAAAACTTTTTGAGGATATTTTAAGTCAAATTGATGAAGGAATCGATAATTTAGATAGTTACGAAAGGACTATGCAAATAAAGCGAAGCATAGACAGGCTCATAGAGACTTTATATAGTCAGGCTGCGTCTGAAGATATTGATGCAGAATTTGAAACCACAAAGCATACTCGCGATAAATCAGAATCTATGAAAAGAGTTAGAGAGAAAAGAAGGAAGCAAGCGATAGAAGAAGTGTTAAGTAGCATGTTTGCCCAGCAACAAAAGGAGCTAATGAACGCTAAACACTTAAGTCATGGACATGAAGCAGCAAGTGACGGAGATATTCAAAAGGCACGAATGAAGTCTTCAATCAGGGGAGTGCTATTTTCAGTTATTGCTCATAGGATGGACCCAAGAAGGAGAGCAGGAGAAACTGCTGACGATAACGAAAAACAAGCTCATATATATGGCAGGGAAGCAGTTGGTGGAGCTTTAGGTGCATTGTTAAAAACATTTTTAACAGCAGTTACTGCTGTTGTGCGCGAAATTGCTAAGCCACTTCAGCATATCAGCAAACAGGAAACATCTTTTGCAAAACAAGTTGAAGAAAGCAGAAACGCAGATTCACAAAAAGGTCGATCTGTGTAGACTTTTCCTTGTAATAATCTTTCGATTCTACTGTCTGTTAATTCATAATTAGGGTTATATAGCTAACTGAAAAAAGGTTACCCCAGAAGGGATAAAAAGGTATAAAATGGCTTTAGATAAGGTAGAATGATGCCAAAGTGAGGATCTGAGGGAACGTGTTTTGAAAGTAGTAGACGAGAAAAAAAATGACTATGGAGAAGATAAGCAAGAGAAAAGATAATTGAAAAATTTGGCAATATGTGCAAAGACAAAGATACTCGCCGGATTTAAATCCTTACTATTACCTGTTATTTTAATTGTGTGAAATTTAGTTTTGTGTTTCGTAATATTATACAATCAAATTGATAAAAGCTGTATTATCTCCTTGCAGCATTAAGTGTATATTTTTTGCTATTTTTTCCACTAAGGGAGTAACATTATCAAAATTTGAAAATTTTGATAACACATAATCTGCTAAGCTTCTTTGATCTTCAGGTCTACCCACTCCAAATCTCAAGCGCCAATAATCGTTGCCAATAAAACTATCTATGGATTTAAGTCCATTATGGCCAGCAGAGCTACCACCTTTCTTTATTTTTATTCTTCCAAGTTCCAAATCAGCGTCATCATGTATGACAACGATATTATCTAGCGATAATTTGTAAAAGTTTCGTATTTTTGCAACAGGAATGCCTGAATTATTCATAAATGAATAGGGCTTTATTAACATGATTTTATTATCATTAATTATGCCAGAGGTTATTAGATAATCGGCTTTTTTAGAAAACGACTGGAAATTCCAATATTTGTAAATTTTATCAACTACGATGAAGCCGATATTATGATGAGTTAACTCATATTGACCACCAGGGTTACCAAGTCCAACTATCAGATGCACTATTACTCTGTTTCTGCTTGAGGTTCTTCAACGTCACTATCGGCAGCAGAAATTGTAACAATAGTAAAATTTTCTTCTTCATGAGCTACAAACTTAACACCTTCTGGTAATTTTACATCGTTGATATGTATAGATTGGCCAATCATTTTACCAGATAAATCAACTTCTATAACCTGAGGTATTTTATCAGGAGAGCATTTAACAGTAATAGAACGACACAAAACATTAAGCACTCCACCTAACTTGATCCCTGGAGCTTTACTTTCATTCACAAATGATAGAGGTATGTCTATTTTAATTTCGCTGCCTTTATCAACAAATTGAAAATCAACATGTTGCACAGTATCCTTTACTACATGCAATTGGATATCGCGAACAAGAGCATATTCCTTTTTGCCCGAAATATTCAGCTCTATCAAATGTGCAGAAAGAGAGCCTGATTTATATTGCTTTGTGAATTCCTTTGCAGACAATGTCAAATTTACATTATCATGGCCCTTTCCATATATGATTCCAGGGATGTTTCCTTTCTTCCTTAGAGAATGCATCGCTTTTGTTTTTGTTATATCACGTAACTCTGCATTAATTGTTACTATTTCCTGTTGCGTCATCGGTTACTCCTATTCAGCTAATCCTTTTAATATAATTTAATAATAATATAACATAAAAATATTTATTTCAAACTTCATTCTTTCATACTAATTGTTTGTGAAAGGATTTATTTAGATATATATTTAAGCTTATTTAACAAGAACTATGGGCATTGACGATAAAGTAGTTTTTAGGATTTATAAACCAACAAAAACTGCAACACAATCTGGTTTAGGTAATACAAATCTCTGGCACCTGAAAATTGAATCTGGTTCTTACTACATTGAACCTTTAATGGGGTGGATTGGCTCAAAAGATCCAAAAAAACAGATTGTATTAAAGTTTGATTCTCTTGAAAAAGCAGTATTCTACGCAAAAAAACGCAACGTTAAATACGTAATTGAAATGCCAAAAAATGTTAAGAGGCTGCCAAAATCTTACGCAAGCAATTTCATACTAAAGTAAGTTGCACAACAAATGGTGTTATGCAAGTAGCTGACACTGCTCTCCTTTGTCATCCCAGTGCCCAGACACTGGGATCTAGGAATTTTATTAAGTTGGTAAGCATAAAAATAGCTGTTTTACGTTAAAATACAATGTTTTTGATGATTATGGAAAGGCTGGATCCCAGTGTCAGCTACTTGCATGTATCTGTTCAGCAGAGTGGTAAAATAAGGTAGACGAGAAAAGACAACTATAGGAAGAAATGGGTGTCATTTCAGTGCGTGACACTGGTTTCCATCCAAAAGGGTGTCATCCCAGTGCCCAGACACTGGGATCCAGAAAATTTGATTGTGTACTATACAACATTTTCGATCAAAAGCTGGATTCCAGACTGGAATGACATCACAGGGGCACTGGAATTTTTGTTTCAATATTTGTACATTAACCATGCATCTGAACAGACAATGGCGTCAACTTAAGGAAAAATATCGGTGATAGTGTATAAAATTTCTCTCTAAAATTTTTACCATTAAATTACCTAAAAGCTGCAATAAATAGCACTTTTGTTGCTGTTTTATTTCAACAAAGAAGTCTAAAATGTGTCCTTAAGTTGACGCCATTGTCTGTTCAGATGCATGGTTAATGTACAAATATTGAAACAAAAATTCCAGTGCCCCTGTGATGTCATTCCAGTCTGGAATCCAGCTTTTGATCGAAAATGTTGTATAGTACACAATCAAATTTTCTGGATCCCAGTGTCTGGGCACTGGGATGACACCCTTTTGGATGGAAACCAGTGTCACGCACTGAAATGACACCCATTTCTTCCTATAGTTGTCTTTTCTCGTCTACCTTATTTTGCCACTCTGCTGAACAGACAATGGCGTCAACTTAAGGAAAAATATCAGCGATAGTGTATAAAATTTCTCTCTAAATTTTTTATCATTAAATTATCCAAAGAGTGCAATAAACAGCACTTTTGTTTCTGTTTTATTTCAACAAAGAAGTCTAAAATGTGTCCTTAAGTTGACGCCATTGCCTGAACGGATACAAAGTAAGTTTTATTGTGATGTGCTCATCTGTAAAAAATAAGACTTAATCTCACTGTTGATCATGGATTTTAAGTTGTGCTAGCACACTGCGGCCATTTAAAGAGTCAAGATTTTTAACCTGGCTAGCCAGTATTAAAGAGTTATTTTTTAGGTATTTCTTTACAAGGCTTGCAAGTCTTTTTGGATTATTCAAATAGCTCCACTCTGCTTGTAAAACTTTTATATCACTTTGTACTAAATTAATTTCACTTTTTATTTTTATTAGCTCTCTATTTAACGACTGAACATGTAATTTTACCTTAAATAGTCCTACAATGCTAAGAAAAAACATAACTATTGAGATGATGCAGAAAGTTCTCACGACAACTTCTGTATAGCTCTTAGTTTTGCTGAGCGTGAACGCGGATTTGCACTTACTTCTTCTATACTTGCTTCGATCACTTTTTTATTTAGCAGAGAGAATGTCTTGCAATCAGTAGCACATAAATCTTTAAAAAAAGTTTTGACTATACGATCTTCTAAGGAATGAAAGGTGACGACAATTAATTTGCCATTCTCACTTAAAATCTCAGATGCAGCTTTAATGCCCCTCTCAAGTTCTCCCAGCTCATCGTTTACCCATATTCTGATTGCCTGAAATGTTCTGGTTGCAGGATCAATTTTGCTTTTTCCACGAAATACCACGGAACGTACAATATCCGCAAGCTCAAATGTAGTTTTGATAGTTTTTTTCTTCCGTGCACTTACTATTGCTCTTGCGATTTTGCGAGAATGACGTTCGCCTCCGTAGTTATATATAGTATTTGCGATTTCTTCTTCGCGTAAAGCGTTAACAAACGTTGAAGCGTTTATATAAGAAGAGTTATCCATGCTCATATCGAGTGGACCATCATGTAAAAATGAGAACCCTCTATCTCCGTTATCAAGCTGCATAGATGAAACTCCGATGTCAAAGACCACTCCGTTTGATGTCATTTCAGCGCGTGACCAGTTATTTTTTCCAGTATCAAGTACTGGGATGACAGGAGATGACTCAACGCTGCTTAGTATACTTTTAATATTACTAAACTTCTCAATGAATAGTTTTATTCTATCGGGATATCTAACGCTTAAATCATCATAAAACTTAGTTACCGTTTCATCTCTATCAATTGCATATACCTTGCAATCAGCTGACTCCAATATTGCTTTGCTATACCCTCCAGCTCCAAATGTGGCGTCCACGTATATACCACCATCCTGCGGTGATAGTAGTGATAGCATCTCTTTTAACAAAACTGGAGTGTGTGTCATATCAAAAAATTTAAGTACAGTTGGTGTAGATATCCTACTCTACTCTTCACATCAATTTTATTTATGTACATAGATTTTCTTGCCAAAATATGGTATCTTATCGGAATATATGAGCAATAATATTAAAATTAAGGTTTAATATTGTTAATATAATATTCACATAACGTTCACATTTTTTTTTATATATAAGATCAAACAGGCTATAGGGAAATTATGCAGCAAATAACAAAAGTAATATTTTCAAGTTTGATTTGTAACACTTTATTGTGGTATGACCACATGCTTTTTGGCCACTTAATAAACATAATAGGTGGTGTGTTTTTTCCATCGGATGATCAACTAACCAGCGTATTGAAGGCTTTTGGAGTGTTTGCAGTGGGTTTCTTAATGAGACCAGTCGGCGCTGCTATATTTGGTCACATTGGTGATAAACATGGCAGAAGAGTTGCCTTATTGCTCTCGATTATATTAATGACTTTATCAACTGTATTAATTGCTTTTGTTCCAGGTTATCAAAGCATCGGAATACTAGCATCAATTCTGGTAGTTTGTTTAAGGCTATTGCAGGGTATATCCCTTGGAGGAGAAGCAGGAAATGCACCATTTTTAATAGAACATGCTCCTAAAAACAAAAAAGGATTTTTTGGCAGCATTGAAGTATTAAGCGCAATTTTTGGTTCAATATTAAGCCTGATAGCGGTACTCATATGCAAAAAAGTATCTGATTTTGAATCTTGGGGGTGGAGATTACCTTTCATTTTCAGTTTAGCAATGGGATTAATCAGCATATATATGAGATATATACTTGATGAAAGCCCAGAGTATAAAAGACAAAAAAATCCGTCTAAATTGCCATTAAAAGAGTTATTAAACAATTACAAAAAGCCTGTTCTAATATCAATAGGTATTGACTTGGTTGAAAATGCGTCTCTCTATATATATTTGGTATTTTTCAATGTGCTTACGAATAAAATATTAACAGTAAATACTCATTTTAATCATATAGTGGAAATACTGAGTCAAATTGCGCTCGGAGGATTGACAGTATTGTTTGCAATACTTTCTGATAAGGTAGGAAGAGAAAAAGTTATGAAGTTTGCATTTATAGCTTTTGTAATAGTGAGTTATCCAGTTTTTTCAATGTTATGTAGTGGCAATTACTTGCTGGCACATATTCTTTTTATAATTCCAATAGCTGCATCGCTTGGGCCTGTTAGTGCACTGATGTGTGAATTATTCCCAACAAAGGTGCGATATAGTGGATTTGGTTTATCAAGAAATATAGCTGCTGGATTTTTTGGTGGCCTTGCACCATTTATATGCACAACAATTATCAAGGTTACAGGACAAGAGACTTCAGCTAGTTTTTACATGATTTTCTGTGCATTAATTGGGCTAGTTGCTATATCGCAAATTAAGGATTAGCTTTCTTCAAGATCCAAGTATAGTTGCAGTATAGCAGAATTAAAAAAAATCTAACTATAAGGTGGGAAATGCCAATTCTTAGGTGATAATGTGAATATTTCAGCACCATCTTTAGTTACTCCGAGCGTATGTTCAAATTGAGCAGAAAGTGAAAGATCGCGTGTTGTCACTGTCCAGTCATCGAGTTTACTGAGCAGAGTCTCATGTTTTCCAGCATTAATCATTGGCTCTATTGTAAAAAACATACCTTCCTTCAAGATGAGATTTTCACCTTGATCATAGAAATGCACTACATTTGGTGGAGCATGAAAGACTTTTCCTATACCATGTCCGCAGTAGCTGCGTACGATAGAATATCCAAAATCTCTAATATATTTCTCTATAGCAAGCCCTATTTCATTTAACTTATTGCCGGGTTTAACTTGTTTAATTGCTTCCATCAATGCATGATAAGTAGCGTCACACAAACGTTTTGCTTTTATTGATGGCTTGCCAACCCAAAACATGCGACTTGTATCACCATGCCAACCATTTAAAATCACCGTGACATCAATATTTAAAATATCTCCATCTTTAAGCGGTTTATCATCGGGAACACCATGACACACAACTGCATTTTTTGAAGTGCAAATCGATTTTGGATACCCCCTATAGTTTAGTGGTGCTGGAATTGCACCTGCATTAATTATAAAATCATGACACAGATCATTTAACTCATTAGTTGTTACCCCTACCTTTACGTACGGTGCAATGAAATCAAGAGTTTCAGCAGCAAGCCTGCCAGCCTTGCGCATAAATTCAAAATCTTCTTGTGAGTGTATAGTTATGTTCATATTATGAAAATAAGCCCTATGGACCCTAGTGTCAAGTCATTTGTATGAAAGGTGGTCAAGGTAGATATGATTCTCAAAACCACCTCTCTCTTGTTTTTTAGAGATACGCTTTTCTTCAATTTGTTCTATAGATAGTCCACTTTCTTTGCCTAATGCATGTATGACCTCAAGTAAATCAGCTAACTCTTCAAGGGTTTCATCTGAGGTTTTAGAGGCAATAACTTCCTTTGCTTCTTCTAAAAGTTTATCTTTGAGACGTTCAATGTATTCATCTTTTTCCATCACCCTCTCATAAACAATAATTCCGTGGGAACGTATAATTTCAGTCATATGATCACGAACAAGTTTATTAATTTTGAAACAATGTTTTTTATTCATAATGTTTCCTTTGATAGATATAAGAATTTCATTCAATAAAATTAAACTGTAACTTTTGATTTAACCCAATGGTACAACTTACTTATTTTACCATCTTGACCGAGCATTCCAGAGTTATTCTTATAAAAAGTGTCAACTATTAGCTTTATAGAACCTATAGCAGCAGAAAATACAGGATTTTTATCATATTCGCCATCAAGACCGCTACAAGACTCAGGGCACCCAATTCGAACTTGCTTATTGAATATATAGCCTGCAATTTCCTTCATGCTTGTGAGTTGACTAGTTCCACCTGTGATCACTACTTTATTAATTGGATCTTTCTGCTCTTGAAATTGCTCTCTTACCATTTCAAGTATTTCTTCAACTCTTGGTCTTATGATGTTAATAAGCTCAGATTTGAATACTTGAGTAGGTTCATCATTTTCGTTGTTTTGCATTGTAATGTACTCATTCTCATCTATTGAAGTTACGATAGTGCTGCCATACAGTATTTTTATATACTCTGCACGTTCTATGCTTGTGCATAGCCCGTAAGCAATATCTCGAGTGATATGAACACCACCAATTGGAACGCTGCTTGCATACACAAGTTTCCCTCTTTTGAAAATTCCAATTGCAGTGCACCCACCGCCTATATCAACAATAGCAGTCCCGAGCTCTTTTTCATCTTCACTGAGACACGCAAGACCTGCAGAATATGCAGAAGCAATACAACCTGCCATATTTAATCCACCATTATTGGTAATACAGTTTTCAATATTGGTAAGCGCTGGACGCGAAGCAGTGACAACATTAACATCAGCAGATAGTCTTTTTCCGTACAATCCACCAACTTCTTTTATGTCAGTCATGTCATCTAAGTGATATTTCAGTGGTATATTGTGAATGATAACATTTTCTTCAATATATTTCTCAAACGTCTGAAAAACTACACGTTTTATATCCCGGTCAGAAATTTCATGATTAGCTGCAATAATTTCATTATGTACATTAAAAGATGAGATGCCACATCCAGCAATGTTCACATATATCTGGTCTATAGTTTCCTCTGACACTTGCTCAGCTAAACCTATAGTTGATGAGATGGAGTAATTTGCGTGTTTTACATTAGTTATCGACCCACCGTTTACACCTTCTGCAATCTTATAGCCCGTTCCTGTCACTTTATAGCTGAAGTTGCCATTTATTTTAACGATTAGACAAATAATCTTTGTTGTACCTATGTCTAAAACAGCAAAAACGTTTCTCTTTGGTTTTGCTATTACTGCAGAGTACATTAGTTAACCTTATTACGCAATTTCATTTAAATTGTAGCTTTCTTTAATAATTTATATTTCTATTATAGATATAGCAACATTTTAATATACACTAAATTCTGGACAAAAGGAAAAGCAAAACATAGAATTATAATTTTTATGTCCATTTTACCAATTGTAATTGCCCCTGATGAAAGACTAATCACACGTGCCAGTGAAGTAACAGATATAAACGATAAAATTAAAGAATTAGTAAATGACATGTTCGAAACTGTGTACGATGCGGAAGGTCTTGGCCTTGCTGCAGTGCAAGTTGGAGTGCTGAGGAGAGTTTTTGTTATGGACATTCAGCTCTCTCGAGCTGAAGACGAGCCAGTAGGGTATGAATCGACTGGCAAATTTTGCATGATTAATCCCGAAATTACAGAATTATCGGATGAACAAGTAATTCTCAAAGAAGGGTGCCTTTCAATTCCAGAGCAAAGCTATGAAATTAAACGTCCAAAGTATTTAACTGTGAAATATAGAGACTTAAATAACGAAGAACAAACACTAAAAGCTAGTGGTTGGCTTGCAAGGTGCATTCAACATGAACTGGATCACTTAAATGGCATATTATACATTAGACATTTATCTAAATTGAAGTATGATATGGCCATGGAAAAAGCACAAAAGGTTAAAAGGAACTATGAGCGATGAAGATCTAGAATTATTAAAATTTTACCATGAAGTGGGCGTTGATTGTACGCTAACAGAAGGTGAAGAGGAAAAAAAGTTGGAGAGCAAAGAGGGTGTGCAAACCTCTGTTATCCAAACTGGGACCCAGAAGAAAGATGCAGATACGCGCTGGGGTGACACTAAAGATGGAAAAGACATGTTTCCAAGTGACTGGATAATTGAAGCAAGGAAACTTGCAGGTAAATGTGGTAGTGTGGATGAATTAAGAAGTGCAGTTGAATCATTTGAAGGTTGTGAGATAAAAAAAACTGCAACTAATACTGTCTTTTCCGATGGTAATCCAAACGCAAAAATTATGCTCGTTGGTGAAGCTCCAGGAGCAAATGAAGACCTTCAAGGCATACCATTTTGTGGTGCAAGTGGGATGTTGCTTGATAAAATGCTCGGTGCAATTAATCTTGATCGTACCAAAGTTTACATAAGCAATACCGTATTTTGGCGTCCGCCTGGTAACAGAAAACCAACTGACCTAGAACTTGATATGTGCAGGCCATTCGTTGAAAAACATATTGCACTGGTTTCACCGCAGATTCTAATTTTGGTCGGGGGAATTGCGTGTTATAGCCTACTTGATAGCACAAAAACTATATCGAATTTGCGTGGTAGATTTCATACGTACACTAACCAATATTTGTCCAATTCAATCACCACAGCCGCTATATTTCATCCAGCTTACCTACTTCGCCAACCGGCACAAAAACGTTTAGCCTGGGAGGATTTAAAGAAGATTAGGGAGTATCTTGATAACACCAATAACTGTACGAATACTTAACACCACTGGTGTCAAGTAAGTTTTTTCGTTTCTATGTTATCCGCTACTTGGATGACAGAAAAGAGTGTTGGAAGGGTATCTGTTCAGCAGAGTGGCAAAATAAGGTAGACGAGAAAAGACAACTATAGGAAGAAATGGGTGTCATTTCAGTGCGTGACACTGGTTTCCATCCAAAAGGGTGTCATCCCAGTGCCCAGACACTGGGATCCAGAAAATTTGATTGTGTACTATACAACATTTTCGATCAAAAGCTGGATTCCAGACTGGAATGACATCACAGGGGCACTGGAATTTTTGTTTCAATATTTGTACATTAGCCATGCATCTGAACAGACAATGGCGTCAACTTAAGGACACATTTTAGACTTCTTTGTTGAAATAAAACAGAAACAAAAGTGCTGTTTATTGCACTCTTTGGATAATTTAATGATAAAAAATTTAGAGAGAAATTTTATACACTATCGCTGATATTTTTCCTTAAGTTGACGCCATTGTCTGAACAGATACGTTGGAAGGAGGCAATATTAAAAACTTAATTTCAGTCCAGCCAAGAACACATAACCAGAGTTGTTATTTTCTATTTTAGGCTCTTTTGTACTAAACTTTACAATATCGAAATAGTATGAAGTACCTAAAAAAAGAGAATTTTCAAGACTTAAAGCATATGATGTTAACTCGTTTGTACCTTCGCCTGCAATATCCCTACCACTACTAAAATATGTTAAGCTCGATTTGTAAGAATCAGAACGGTAAGCGATACCTGCATTCATATAATACGTATTATTTGTTTCATGATTACGCTTCTCGCCTGATTTACCACCATTACCATATGAAAAAATGCAATCAAGATCAAACAATTTTAGCTTCAAACCAAAATTCCAGTGCAGTAATTGATTACGACATCCATAGCCTTCAAGAGTTCCATCTAAGCAACCAGTTAAATTTTCTCTTGCAAATTCACCAGTTAAGGCAGTAGTAAAACCTATATCATCTGACAAGCTGTTTTTATAGGAAAGGCCAGCAGCAATTAGATTGCTATATTGTAAGTTATTTTTTCCTGGGACGTAACTGAACCCGAGTTGAAAGTTATAGATTTTAGGGGAGATGTAGTTAATTGATGATTGTTTTAACCCTAGTTCGAGTCCATTATACTCACTGTAAATGTTGGGTTTTACCCAAAATACCTTGTCTTTATCATATCCAGGGCCATTATCTCTGTTTTCGTTACCACGCAAATTTGCATAGTTTGTCCAATGGCCATTTACTCCTCCAGCAGCTGCATAAATTTTTGAAGTGTTAATTAACATGCTCTGACTAACTAAACTTCTTTTACCATATTCAATTGATCCAAGTTCCTGATTTTTAATGATAAAATACCATTCCTCCATGTCTAACTTTTCTATGTCTAACGCTTTTAGGTTTGCAATACCAGAAACTCCTGCTTCAACATTAAACCCCATTTGAGTATTTGGATAAACTTGCTGTAAATAAAGAAAGCGCAAGTATGAATAACTTGAAGTTTTATCCTTAGGCTTAGCATTGAAAGAATCTCTGTTGAAGGCGTAGCCGAATCTCAAATCTATTTTTCCGTCTAGTTCTACATAAAATATTTCCTTATCCAAAATTGTTTTAGAGCTAGCACTATTCTGCAAAAACAATGATGAAAGCAGTGCTACCAGGTAGTACTTTAACTTCATAAATAAACTTAAATTTTTATAAAAATTTAAGTTTAAACTCAATATAAATAAAAAACAACCTTTCAGAAGGTGCCGCTGGTAGATTTTGCTGCCCGTTTTTGAGCTATATTCCCATAAATTATTGATATACTTGGTAATTTTCGCTTTAATAACTGCTTATTAATGGCAGAATGTATACGATTAATTATTTTAGACGTACTTTTTACATCGCAGTTAATCAAAACAAAAAGCACTTTATTCTCATCAATATACCCTAGAAAATCATCACTACGGCAATTTTTATAAAAATGTTCTATGATAACTTTCAGTGCATCATTTATCTCACTACAGCTACTATTTAAGCCGATCACTCCTATAGCTGCATTAATTTGATGTTGAAAGGCAAAATTTAATATAACATATAACTCTAGAATAGTAGACTCATTGTTTGGTATATCGAATAAGTTATGGTTTTTATATTTTTTACCCATTAGATATTCATCTCTAAAGATTCCTAATTTATGAGACAAGCTGATATCACGTATCAATAACTCATAATTTATTTTATTACTAGCAAATTATGTAGTGCGGAAAACTTTTACTTTTGTCTTTATATCTTCTCCTTTAGCATCAGTTAAGGAAAAACCTATCACTTTAGGTAATACATCAAGTAAATCGTGTCCATTTTCGGTATACTCTAAATAACTCTTCATGTCGTCAGCTGCTCTTG
Organism: Wolbachia endosymbiont of Dactylopius coccus; assembly: GCF_977011065.1. NCBI lineage: Bacteria > Pseudomonadati > Pseudomonadota > Alphaproteobacteria > Rickettsiales > Anaplasmataceae > Wolbachia > Wolbachia endosymbiont of Dactylopius coccus. Next base: position 504,059 of record NZ_OZ347065.1, read on the forward strand.
CACTTAAAATATTGATTAACGGCTTATTAAGTAAATTCCCTTCCTCGTATTTTAACAAATTCCTTGCGGCTTGATTGAGCCCTAAAATTAATACGTTTTTTTTCTTATTATCCTGACAAACAGATACCACAGCATCATCTTTCCTTCTTGCAGTTATGAAATCATCCATACTTTCATTCTATACAGCATATTTATAAGTATAATAAGATTATATTAAAATTTGCTTACTTATTAATATGCTTGATTAGATATAGATAAAATGTCATACGGGATGGCTTTGTTAGCTGTTTTAGGTGGTAATAAATGGATAGTCAAGCAAAATTACATTTGTAACTTTGCTTGACTTATCCGTTTTTTTTGAGCTTGACCATAAAATGATTCTTAAGAAAATAAATGCAATTTTTTGCAGGTTTCACGTATGATAAAAATTAACAGTTTTATTTTTAGCCAAATTAATTGAATCAAGCTATAAAACCTGCTAAAGTTAACTTTATGAAAGCACCCTTAGCTCAGTTGGATTAGAGCATTTGACTACGGATCAAAAGGTCGGGCGTTCAAGTCGCTCAGGGTGCACCACATTTTATAGGAAGCAGAAGTCACACTTGAAATTAATATATGCAATACCTATCTTTAAAGGTTAAGCACTAAACTATTATATATGAGTAAAAAAGACTACTATGAGCTACTGGAAGTAGGCAGAAATGCCAGTATTGATGAGATAAAAAAAGCGTATAAAAAATTAGCGTTAAAATATCATCCTGATAGAAATCCTGGCAATCAAGAAGCAGAGGAAAAATTTAAAGAAGTAACAGCTGCATATGAAGTTCTGTCTGACTCTGAGAAAAGAGCAGGCTATGACCGTTATGGCCACGAAGGTGCTTCTGGTGGATTTCAAGGCTTTAGCTCTGCAGGAGATTTTAGCGACATATTCAATGACTTCTTTGGTGGAGGATTCGGTGGTGGTGCAAGTAGATCGAGAGCAAAAAGAAGTACAACAGGAGTATCTGGAGCAGACCTACGTTATGATCTTGAAATTACCTTAGAAGATGCGTTTAAAGGAATACAAGCGCCTATACATTATGTGACAAATGTAAAATGTGATACATGCCAAGGCACAGGTGGCGAAGGAGCAATTAAACCAGTTCAGTGCCACACATGCCAGGGAAGCGGTAGGATTAGAACTCAACAAGGCTTTTTTACCATCGAAAGAACATGTACTACATGCTATGGGGAAGGAGAAATAATACAAAACAAATGTAAGAAATGTGGTGGAAGTGGACGTAGAAGAGATGAAGTAAATATATCCGTTTCAATTCCAAAAGGCATAGAAGAAGGAGCTAAGGTAAGGATAAGTGGTAAAGGAGAAGCTGGAACAAGAGGTGGAAAAAGTGGAGATTTATACGTATACGTGAAAATAATTTCCCATAAAATCTTTGCTAGAAATAAAGCAGATTTACACTGTAAAGTGCCTATAAGAATGACACTAGCAGTGCTTGGTGGTGAAATCGATATTCAATCAATTGATGGAGCTAGAATAAAAGTAAAGGTCCCTGAAGGCACTCAAACTGGTACCAAACTACGTTGTAGGGAAAAGGGTATGCCATATATGAACTCACATGCTCGTGGTGATTTATACGTACAGGTAATAGTTGAGACTTTAAATCCAAAAAATTTAACTAAAAAGCAAATTGAACTATTAAAAGCGCTTGAAGAAGAGGAAAATGCAAGTGTACAACAGCAATCTGAAGGGTTTTTTAGTAAAGTAAAAAAAAAATAAGAAATCTGCTAAATGACATAAAGGGGTAACTGTTTACGGGTTTTCATTTAATCCTGCAATTCTTTGACCTTATTAATGGAAAACTTAACAATAGTGTTATTATTAGCCAACAGAAACTTCTTAGTTCCTTAAAACTATGTAAAAGCAATAAATTTCTTTATTTAAGGTCGAAGTTTTGCTATTCTCAGGTTTTAATAATTTAAATTTAATGAATATAAACAAAAATGAGTTTTTATTTCTTCCGCTTGGGGGAGTAGGAAGAATCGGGATGAATGTTAGCCTATATCATTACCAAGGTAAGTGGATTATGATCGACCTTGGTGTTGGTTTTGCAGATGAAACTATGCCAGGTGTTGAGCTGCTCATTGCTGATATAGATTTTATTGCTCAAAGAAAAAAAGATTTACTTGGAATAATAATTACACATGCACATGAGGACCACTGCGGTGCAGTGCCCCACTTGTGGGAGGAGTTGCAGTGCTCCATATATACAACAAAGTTTACGGTTAATTTTCTTAAAGAGAAACTAAAAGAATTTCGATTGGAAGGTATAGTGCCTGTGAAAGAGGTAGACATAAATGGCAGCATAAATTTGGGTCCTTTTACCGTCGAGTTTATAAATGTAACTCATTCAATTCCTGAGGCAAATTCAATATTAATTAGCACTGAAATGGGTAGTGCACTCCATACCGGAGACTGGAAATTTGATCCAAAACCTGTTGTTGGATTAACTTCTAATATGGAGCGTCTAAAAGAAATTGGCGATAAAGGTGACCTGCTTGCAGCAATTTGCGATTCAACCAATATATTAAGCAAGCATCACCCTGAGTCAGAAGGTGAAATTTATAATAATATTTATAACATAATAAAGCGGTCTAAAAAATTAGTTGCTGTTTCGCTATTTGCTTCAAATGTGGCACGAATTGAAACGATAAGCCAAGCTGCAAAAGCACTAAATAGAAAAGTAGTTTTACTTGGTAGATCTTTATGGAGAATAGTGAAAGTTGCGCAAGATAGTGGTTATTTAACTGATTCTCCTCAGTTTCTTGAAGCAAAGGAAGCAGTAAATTTTCCAAGGGAAGAACTGGTGCTACTTTGCACAGGTTGTCAAGGTGAGCCACTGGCAGCTACCGCAAGACTTGCTGCTAAGAGTCATCAAGCATTTAAAATGCAGCAAGGTGATACCATGATCTTTTCGTCAAAAATCATTCCTGGAAATGAAACTCGTGCGCACAACATGCTCAATGCCTTTATTGAGATGGGGGTAGAAGTTATTACTGAAAAAACAGAGCATGTTCATGCTTCTGGGCATCCAACAAGAGAAGAGCTAAAGGAAATGTATTCTTTAATAAAACCGAAGATGTCTATTCCAGTTCACGGCGAATATATTCACACGCATGCACATGTAAAATTTGCTAAAGAGTGCGGTGTGGCAAAAGCAATAATGATTGCACCAGGTGATATTGTTAATTTGGAGAACGGAGAAAAGGTTGATTCAATTGATGTTGACTACTTTGGTATTGATGGTATGTTGCTACGTCATCCGGAGAGCAGTGTTATAAAAATGCGTAAAAGAATGAGAGATGCCGGAGTTATTGTGGTAACAGCAGTTGTAAACAAGAAAAATAAATTGCTTGCTAAACCAAAAGTATTTGTACCTGGTGTTTTTGAAGTGCTAGAAGATGCAGCTACCATACAGAAAATTGTCAAGAAAGTTGAGTCGTTGTTTAGTTTGCAGCCAACAAAAAAAATTAAAAATAAGATTGAAAGTTCAATATTGAGTATCTTAAAGGAACATTTACTAAAAAGACCTATAATTGAGGTTCAGATAGAACAGGTATGAAATGAATGAAGCTATTCGTTCATCTGGTGTTATTTATTTCGTTATTTATTCCTTATTTTACAAAAGCTGCTTTATATGTTGATATAAAAAAAAGCAGTGTTGGTAACATTGGTCTTGTTGTATCTAAATGTACATGTAAAACAGCGTTGGAAAGCGAATTAAGCGAAAATATTGCAAAGGTAATAGGAACAAATTTATCTAATTGTGGCTTATTTAATGTAAAACGTGGCGCGGAAGCTGAATCTAAATCTTGGAAAAGCGATACTGTAGTCACAGTAAGTTTAAGCGAAATATCTGGTAGTGCATTAGAGCTATCATTTCGTTTATTTGACACTTTTACAAAAAGAGAATTACTTACTCAGTCAGTTGTTTTTCCAGCAAAAGACTGGAGAAAAATTGGTCACCTCGTTTCGGATGTGATACATGATAGATTAATTGGTGAGAAAGGGCACTTCAACACAAAAATCACGTATATCGCTGAGGAAAAAGATAGCAACTACAAATCTGTGCGTAAAATTGCTGTGATGAATCAAGATGGAAGTAATATAAAATACTTAACAAATGGCGATAGATTTGTGTCAACACCGAGATTCTCACCAAATGGAAAGGGTATTGTTTATATCTCGTACGCAAATGGTAAAAGTTATATAATATTAAAAAATTTAAAAGATAACACTGAATCAATAATCAGCGCATTTGAAGGAGTTATTTCTGCACCAAGATTTTCTCCCGATGGTAAATCTCTTTTAATTTCCCACTCATTGGGTGGTGAAACGAATATATTATCTTTGGATTTAAGTAGTAAACGAACAAAAAAAATTACTAAAGGTTCAGCTATAAGCACTTCTCCCTCTTTTTCTCCAGATCAAAAGTATATGGCTTTTAGTTCTGATATAAGTGGGAGTCAGCAACTGTACGTTATCGATTTTACTAACAAAAGTAAAAAACCTAAAAGAATTAGTTTTGGAAGTGGAAGATATGCTACGCCTGTTTGGTCGCCAAAAGGAGATCTGATAGCTTTCACAAAGATTCAGTCAGGAAAATTTTACATAGGAGTTATGAAGCCAGATGGCAAAGAAGAACGTCTACTTTCAGAAGGGCATAAAATTGAATCTCCGGCATGGCTACCAAATGGTAGAGAAATCATTTTCACAAGAACAGAATCACCAAGCAACTCTAAACTATATTTAGTAGACTTAGTAAAGAAAAATCAAAAAATGGTTTCCACTCCCACAAATGCTTCTTTACCGGATTGGTCTTATTCTTGAACTACTGAGCTGCATGCTCCACAGCATTGATTTATTGCCACATTAATAAGATATCCCGCTACACCACCTACTATAGTACCAGCGATTCCTGACAACACAACAGTTGCAATTACTCCAATAGCAGCAATTTCAGGTATAATCCCATTGATAGGTATGCGGTTTACAACTACTTCAGTGACGAAAAAAGACAAATTTGTTGGGCACACTTGTTAAGGGATTTTGAAAGGCTATCTACCCACTTTAAATGGTGCTATATTGGGCCTTAACTTGATGCGTATGGTTTATTTAACACTCCCGGTTAAAATAATTACTTAGCAAACAATAGGTTTCATGTAATGGTAACCCTATAACGGAAGAGTAGGAGCCGCGTAAGAACAATACGAACATCCCAGCTAGGCCTTGTATATTGCATCCCCCTGCCCTATTTTTCCACTCTTCTGATGCTAAATAATACTTAATTTCTTGTTCACTGAGACGTTTAAATTTCACTATCGTAACCACAGTTCTAATATGTTGTTTAGATTGATCGGGAGTTAATAGACATACACTGGTGTATACTCTATGCCTTCTTCCTGATAACAAGCGAATGCATTTTTCTGCTTGCTCAACGTTTTCAGCTTTAAGCAATATCCTTCTACCACAAGCAACAACTGTATCAACACCAAGCACAAAGTAATTTGGATTTGAGCTTTGTATTTTCTCCGCTTTACTTTTTGCCATACGGATTGAGTAATCCTTCGGAAGTTCCTTTTTTAAAGGGGCTTCATCTATATCTGCTGGCAAAATTAAACCTGGCTCAATGTTTATTTGTTTTAGTAAAGCTATACGCCTTTTCGATGATGAAGCAAGAATAAGATTATTTAGAGATCGTTCTGTCACTTGTACCTTTAAGCCTTCTAATGATCCTACCCTTTCTCGCATTCCTATCGTAAATGCTCATCTCAACTAACACCCTATCCCCTATAATGATGCGTATTTTACTTCTTCTCACTTTCCCTGATACATGACAGATAATCTCATGTTCATTGTCCAGTTTCACTCTAAATTCTGCTGCAGGTAGTAAAGCAGTTACTGCCCCTTCCACTTTAAAAATTGTTTTCGATTTCTCGTCTTTTATCATATGTTATATTATAATTTAATAATCTTTTTTAGTCTACTATAGATTTTAAATTATTATCAACACAAAAGACCTTTTGCACCCCACTTAAGTTGCTACTTGACCTCCAATAACCTTACCTACGTTTCCTCTCTCTGCCACCTTCTCAACAGAACTTATAGAACTTATGTTGGAAGATAAATCATTATCACAATTCTCCTCATTGCTATCATATGCGCTATCATTGTCCCCTTCCTGTGGAACATAAGACTTATAAAATTCACTATCAAAGCTTGAAAACCTGAGCAATTTTTTCTTCTTTTTTTGTGGATTTTGTGGAACATAAGACTCATTATCAGATTCACTATCAAAGCTTAAAGATCTGGATAACTCTATCTTCTTTCGTGGAACATTATCAGGCTCACTAGAAATGTCTCCTGTTAGATTATAAAATCGATGGTTGAAGCTTCTTTGTTCAATAGAACTTATGTTAGAAGATAAACCATTATCACAATTTTCCTCATCGCTACCATATCTGCCATCAGAGCTTGAAGATCCGAGTAATGTTGTCTTTTCTTGCAGTGAAACACAAGACTCATTATCAAGGGGAGCATTATCAGGTTCATTAGAAATATTTCTTGTTGGAGTATAAAATTGATCGTTGAGACTTCTTTGTTCATCAGCATGAATTTTTTCTCCCAGTCCATCAACTATTTCTACAACTTTATCATCCCATTCATTCTCACACTCTAGCTTGCTTCTTAACTCTTCAACTTCCAATGCTAGTTTGCATATCTCTTGTTCATAAGATTCCAGTTGTGCGTTATGCTCATCTTCCAACTCTTGCACTTGAAGTTTTAAATTGCTTATATACTGCTCCTTTTCCTTCATTATGTGTGCTGCTTGGTCTATATCTTCTTCAAATTTTTTTAATTCGTCTCCTGATTTCTTCTTTTCTACGTTAACAATTTTCAGCTTTTCCTCTAGCTTTCCTTTTTCTTCATACATGCTTTTAAATTCTTCCTCATTCCTCTTCAGGTTTTCTTTGAGCTGCGTTAACTCCTTGCATATTTCATCTATTTCTGCCTTTGATTCTTGCTCCTTTTTTTTAAGTTTATCTTTTAACTCACTAGTTTGTTTTTCTAATGCTTCAATTCCTTGCTTAGCTTCTGCAAGTTCCTGATTCACTTCTTTTTTTTCTGCTTCAGCACTTTTTAACTTATTGGTTAATTTTTGGATTACCTCTTTCGAGCATGATAATTCTTTTTGCAGATCTAATACTTGTTCTGAAAGCTGTTCTTGGTTTCCATCCATCTTCTTATTCAAGTGTTCTAAATGGTCAAACTTGTCCTCTAAATTAGAATTTTCTTCCTGCACTTGACAAGGAGGAAGGCTATTGTCATCATCAACTTTAGGGTCTGGACCTTTCGATTCCCCCCCTGGTTCCTTATCTTGATAGACCGCTATAGATTCATTTTGAAAATTATTATTAGCAGTAGGTACAACATCAGCAGCCTTACCCTTTTCTAGTACAGCATCATATAAGGAGAGACCTTGAATATATAATTCATCGTTTTGCTTTATCAATTCTAAGATCTCCTCCGATAGCACAAAATCTTCATCATTAAATTTTAGTACTTCAGTTATGCCATCGCTACTCACATTCATAATCATGGTACACATTTCGGATCCATCCTTTACAGGCCAAGTGCTTGTCATTTTATAATATGCGCCCTCTTTAAATTTATAATGTCTTTCCTTACCTTTCCGATGAGCGTATATTTCATGTTTTTTATTGCAATAGATATTCAATTCTTTAATATCTTTCTCTTGCCGTAAAATATCACTAATCCTGGTTGGCTCACTTCTATTGTAATTAATAAGATTGATATTCAAAACTCTATGAGTGTTATCAGTTTCTGTGTAATAAGCTCGAAACTCTACGCCTTTCTCTCCAAGATATTTACTTGCAGCTTCTTTTCCCTGCTCTGCCAACTTTATGCATTTATCTATATCTTCCTTAAAGCTCTTATTAGCAGACTCTGTTACTGCTTTATCTATGTACGTTTGTTTAAAATCTCTATCGTTTATTAGGTCATAAAAACTCCACTCATCCCCAAAAGCCCCCTGCACGTAAGTGAAATTCTTTTTTTCCTTTAGTTTTCTTAAGAACCACACCTTTTCTTTCAGATTTTTCAGTTGAAAGCTTATCCTTGCCTTTACACTAGAGTTTTTGGCAGGAATATTCATTTCTTCTAATTCTTTAAATAATTAATTATCTTTTATAATTGAGTAGCAAAACTTTACAATAGCAGAATTTGCAAACAAAGGATCTTTTTTTATACCTTCATCAAGAATTTCTTTAAAATGTGCAAATTGAGGTAGAACATAAAAATCGATTATTTCTTTTTCTGATCTCGTTTTATTAGCATAAGAGATATCACCTAATTGTGAATATAACTCTTTCAATGTATGGTAGATAAGCGTAGAGTAATAAACTTCCCTATTCAGTGAAGTTGGTCCTATACAAAAATGCTTTTCAAATTGATCACCTGCCTCTGCTGCTTTGTCTCCCTTAGTCAAACCTGCAATCATAATATGCCCCTTATAACTATATTTATATTATAACATACATTTAAGAAAAATCACACTGCTCACTGTATGTTTACATTGCTACTTTGTATAATAGATTGTTTGAAGTCACACAAGTATCTTTCTTTATTGGATAAAAGTTAACAAGACGTTTTCATATATTTTTAAGCTTAATAACATCTTCTCTATTTGGACTAGTTGAAATTAGATGAATTGGTACGCCTATTAATTTTTCTAACCTGTCTATATATTTTATTAAATTAGTAGGCAATGCTTTAATCAACCTTTTACCTTGAGTGTTTTCTTTCCAGCCAGGAAATTCTTCATACACTGGCTCTAGTTCTTCTTGTATTGAATGTGATGCAGGTAAATAATCATACATTTTCCCGCTGTACTTGTAATCAGTGCATATTTTAATTGTATCAAAAGAATCAAGCACATCTAATTTGGTTAATACAATGCTTGAAACTCCAGAGAGTTGCACAGCCTGGCGGACTAAAGCTGCATCAAACCATCCGCAGCGCCTTCTTCTATTGCTCACTGTTCCAAGTTCCTTACCTATAGTAAACAAGCTATCTCCTACTTCATTTTTCTGCTCAGTAGGAAATGGGCCATTGCCTACTCTGGTTGTATAAGCTTTCGCCACACCAATAATGTTAGCATTCGAGAATAACCCTGAGCCTGTTATTGCTTGCGATGCTACAGTATTACTTGAAGTAACAAAAGGGTAAGTTCCGTGGTCGATATCTAAAAATGCGCCTTGGGCACCTTCAAATATTATTTTCTTACCTTCTTTCATCAAGTCATTTAATATCTTCCATACAGGTTTTTTATATGGAAGAATTTTTTCTGAAATCTCTTGAATTTCCTTTAATATTTCTTCTTTTTTAACCACCTGGTAGTTAAGGCCTTTTCTGATAGCATTGTGGTAATTCAGAAGAGTATCCACTCTTTTGTTGAGCTCATCTGCGTTTTCTAAGTCACAAAGGCGTATAGCTCTCCTGCCAACTTTATCTTCATAACATGGCCCTATCCCTTTGTTTGTTGTACCAATTTTGTGATTTCCGTTTAAATCTTCAAATAGCTTTTCCTTGTCCTTATGTACGCTAAGTATTAATGGACAGCTCTCGGATACCATCAAGTTGTTATAGTTTATGTCCACTCCTTTAACTTTCAATGACTCTATTTCTGAGACTAGAGCATGCGAATCAAGAGCAACACCGTTTCCTATAATAGATATTTTGCCCGTTCTCAAAACAGCAGAGGGCAGTAAATTTAATTTATAAACCTCATCATCTATTACTATAGTGTGCCCTGCATTATTTCCTCCCTGAAATCTCACAACTACATCTGCATTCTCAGAAAGATAATCTACTATTTTACCCTTGCCTTCGTCACCCCATTGCAGACCAATAATTACAATGTTATTCATCATTATTTTCTAAATTAATACATAAATATTAATGCAGTACGCTACAAATGGAAAGAGAAATCTACGCCTTTCCTACACCTCTTAAATAAAGAAATATACTGTCGATTTTCTTAATATATTACCAAATTATTCATCATTATATGATATAACTTACAGCATATTTACAGTAAGGTGTTATTTATGAAAGAGACAAAAGGAAAAAATAATAAGAGTCCAGTAGTTAGATTAAAGGCCACAGCTAAAGAGTTCAATTTTAGTAAATTAAGATCAGATCAAGATAATAAATTAGCGAATTCCGGTGAAACAATGTTCTTAGATTTTCAAAGGATGAATTTTATTATTAACGGAAAAGAAATAGATAAAAATCTTCTTGTTACACTGAGAGAAGGAGCTCAGGATTACAAAAGCGAGCTTTTCAGTAAAAAAGACGACATCTATAATCCTGAGAGCGAAAAAAAGAGAGAAATAGATACAGATCAGGGCAGAGCCTTTGTTGACTCAGTGTTGAAAGAGCTTAATCAGAATAGATTACCTGAAATTTGGGAAAACCACTGCAATAATCCTGACATTGCTGATCATCAAAAAACTGATACATACAAAAAAGAATTTGAGAGATTTTACAATGTAGGAAAGGAACATAATTACTTACTACTAAAGAAGGGAGAAAAAAATTATCGTCCGTTTGCAAAGGAAGTTTTTAAAGAAATGTTTAAATATGCTGAAGCAGAAGTTCCAAGTGATGCTATTTTAGAAGAGCTGGTCACCAATTGTAATCAAGCAGGGTATGGAGCTGGTATATTTAATGAATCTCATGCAGCACTCAGTAGTTGTAGCTTAACTCCACATAGTCCTAAAAAAGCGCTAAACATTTACTGCACTGACCACAATCGAATAAAAGTGAAATCTGATATGGCAATGCCTATAACCACGTTTGACAATCCGGAAGAGAAAATATGTGACCTATCCAGCTCATTAGAATTCACACTCGAATCTCAAGATGATAAAGATGATATAATATATAAAGAAGGTAAATTGTCACTTACTATTCCTAAAGAGTTAAAAAATTATAAAGATAATGGCAAGAGCTTGTTTGACATTATTAAAGAATATTTTCAGAAATTCTGTGCAAAATTAGGATTTAAACCTGAGACAAAAATACAAATAGAGCATAGCTTCGGTGCTCAAAGTAACTATTTAGATGGTACAATATCAACCACAGGATCAGATGCAAATGAAGAGTTTATCAATCTTTTAAGCGAAAATCTCAGAGATAGGTTGTTGAGATCAGGCTCTGCTCTAGAAGATGTTAATGATTTTGTTGCAATCAAGGTGTCTACCGCTATAGATCTATTGAGTGATTATGCTAAATTGGAAGATAATAAAGAAAACAGAGAGTTATTAATAAGTGAAGTAGCAGATAATTTAGGGATTTCATCTCAAGATAAAGAAGCATCAGGAGTAATAGGCTCTTTACCTTCTTTGATAAAAGGTCAGGTTAATCATAATCAAGTGCAGTCTGTTGTAAATACTTTTATTAAGTTAATTATTGAAGGGAAAAGCGAAGTATACAAAAAAGGAGGTGCGATTAATGCAATTGATGCAATTCATAAGGAGATAGATAAGGCAATTGTTGAGCAAGAAAAAAAAGCAACCAACAAACAAGATATAGAAAATGATAAATGGACAGATAGAATAAAAAAACAGAGATTATCTATGGAATCACATGAACATCTACCTTAAAGATACTAGTAGGCTCTCTAGCATATTCTTCTATATAATTGCAAGACCATCTAATACCGCACACTAATTTCTCTCTTTATCTTACATAAATTAATTAAGTAAAGCGAATACAGTATCCACACTACTAAAAAAAATGTGGCACAAAACATAAACATTACAACCAGTGGCAACAGCAGGGAACTTTCTATTGCTACTCCACCTCTTCTCAAAATGCTTGCTGGCTGATGGAGAGTAGACCATAAATTTACGGAAAATTTTACTATAGGAATATTTATAGCACTAAAAATGGCAAATACTGCTGCTGATTTTTCTGCCCTCGCTTCATTATCAAAAGCGCTCCACAATGAAAGGTAGCCAACATACAGGAAAAATAAAATTAGCATTGAAGTAAGCCTTGCATCCCATACCCACCAAGTGCCCCAGGTTCCTTTTCCCCAGATGCTGCCTGTGATTAAGCATATTGTAGAAAAAACTGTCCCTGCAGGAGCAGCAGCATGTGCCAAGATACTGGCAATGCTATTGTTCCACACTAATGAAATGAAACTGAGTGATGCAATGAGTCCATATATTCCAAGAGCAAGCCATGCAGAAGGCACATGAATGTACATGATTCGTACAATTTCTCCTTGTTTATAATCTTCTGGGGAGAAGAATAACGCTAAAAACATTCCAATTAAAAAACATGCGAAACAAATAACCCCAAGCCAAGGTAGTGCTTTTTTAGAAAAAGAAGTGAAATTTGTAGGCTTTAATAAAAACATTCATTTTGAGAATAATTGTGTTAAGAATTTACCAATTAGTTTGAGTTTTATCAACAGGATAGTTTTTCTATATTTACGTAGGTCAACAAATTAGCATAATTTGAGTAGCTTGCTATTATTTTTAGTATAACGTTGATGACCCTTAAAAAGCTTAATCTACACTTAGTATCAGATTCAAGTGGTGAAACTGTTATATCAGTTGCAAAATCAGCTCTGAAACACTTTCGTTCTGTAGAAACAATCGAATATGTTTGGTCTTTTGTGAAAGGAGAAGAGCAGGTTGACAAAATTTTGGAGGAAATTAATAAGAAAAGTGATGAGCATAACTTTGTTATATGCACTATTACTGATGATGAGCTAAGAAAATATCTAAAAGATAACTGTATAAAGTTGAAAATTCCCTATAGAGCAATATTATCACATATTATTAGAGAAATTTCGTCCTATCTTGAAATTGAAAAAGACGAAAAGCTTGACTTGCATACTGAGATAAATAACGAATATTTCCAGCGCATTGAGGCAATAAACTACACTATTAATCATGATGATGGACAAAATATTCAAGATATTGATAAAGCAGATATAATTTTGGTTGGAATTTCACGTACATCAAAATCTCCCACCAGTACGTATTTAGCTTACCGAGGCTATAAAGTTGCAAATATTCCTTTTGTTAGTGGAGTACCCTTTTATGTCGACTTGGCAAAATTAAAAAATAAACTAACGATAGGGGTAACAATAGACGTAAGTAGGCTAATAGAAATACGCAAAAATAGACTTACTTCAATTAACAACGAAGATAACAATATATATGCTAACCCTGAGAAAGTAGAAAAGGAAATTAAAGAAGCAGAGGAACTATTTAAGCAGAATAACTGGCCAATTATTGATGTCACGCAAAAGTCAATCGAAGAAGTATCAGCAACAATTATACAGTATTTTAATAAAATGTTATCAATTGACTAACTCTTGATAAGTGATTATAATGTAAAGTAATTTAATTCTTACTATAGATATGAAAGTCAAAGGGTCGCTAAAATCTCATCGTAACAGAGATAAAAATTGTAAAGTTGTGAAAAGGGGTGGTAAGATTTACATTATAAACAAGGTAAAGCCAAGATGTAAAGCACGTCAAGGTTCTTAGCTTTTTGTTCACCTTTTCATGTTATATATTTTTTATATGTGAAAGTACGGTGCTTATATCTAAAAAGAAGCAAAAGTTACTGTGTTTAAGCGCAGCCCTGCTCATTTCTTCTCTTACATTATATTTTAGCATTAGCACAATTACAGGTAAACGTGGTTTATTGACGCTAATAGACTTAAAAAAAGAAATCGAGTACAATAAACTTTTGCTAAAGGATGTCTCTTCTGAAAAGAAAAAGTTGGACAACAAAGTATTTGGCTTATATGAAAAAAGCTTAGATTTAGATCTGCTTGATGAGCAAGCAAAAAATGCTTTAGGTTATGTGAACCCTAATGAACTTATGGTTGTTCTTGACGTGGAATAGCGGTAGACTTCTTGCGTTACCTCCGTCATCCCAGTAGTTGATACTGCCCTCCTTTGTCATTCGAGTAGCTCCTTTCTCGTCATTCCAGTTCCCCTATGATGTCATTCCAGTGCTCCTTTTTTTGTCATCCTAGTAGCCCCTATGATGTCATTCCAGTGCTCCTTTCTCGTCATTCCAGTTCCCCTATGATGTCATTCCAGTGCTCCTTTCTTGTCATCCCAGTGCCTATTTCTTTGTCATCCCAGTGCCCAGACACTGGGATCCAGCTAAGTTAGTGAGTGTAAAAGTAGCCAACCTTACGTTAAAACACAACGTTCTTGATGAGATTGCAGGAAGGCTGGATTCCAGCGTCACGCGCTGGAATGACAAAAAAGAGTGGGCTTTCATGTGGTTATGCAAGCAGTCTAGTGTAAATCCAAGTTTTATCTACCACTTGAATTTTTGATCAAAAAGGAACAAGTTTAGTAAAAAATAATGATATTATTAATGGAACATAAAACAGTCCCACTGCAGTACTGATTAGAAGCAACAGAGTAGCTTTATCTGGTTGATAATTCAAAATATTAGCAAGTATTATACTGGACCCAGAAACTGGAATAATAGCCAGCAACATCAGTGCTTTATATATGCTCTCATCGTATATACCTATAACATGCTTGTCTAAAAGGACAATTCCTAAAACAAACAGTGGCCAGAATACGTACTTTGCTGTAATAGTGATCAAAGCAAGCTTCCAATCTATTTTAAAGCTTGTAATATTCGCAATGCTCACTCCAAGTAGCACCATTCCTAATGTGACAAATGTACTTCTAATATTCATCATAACATCTGTTAAAAAAGTAGGTATTTGTATATCGTATATACTTAAAAAGAAGCCCAGAACCATCGCATAAAGCGAAGGAAGTTTGAACAACTTTAATATGCATTCTTTTGCGGTATAAATACCATTTGCAGCTATGTAAAATCCTAAGCTGTTTTCAAATAGCGCCATTCCTATATAACAAACAACATATACAGATACTGAATCTTCATCAAATAAAGCCATGGCAATCGGCAGACCAAAATAACCCATACTTGTGCTGCCCGAGCTAAATGCTAATATGTTTCTCGTGTTATCCTTAAATAAAAAAGAAGAAAGATAATACACTGATAAGGACATAGTGCTACCTATAAACCATACCAAAATCGGCAGAGAAATTACTTTTAAATTAACTTCTGTATGAGAAACTCCATATAAAATCACTATTGGATTAGCTATATAAAAGAGTATTTGAGATATAGTGTTTCTATCAATTTTAAGACATTTTCCTGCTAAATAACCAATAAATATTGTAATATAAATAGGTAATATTTTTAGAAAAAGAGTAAAGAACATATTAGCCTATTGTGATATTTTTGATTGATAAAATGACATTAGATCTTAGGATATTGTAAAAGTAAACAAAATTTATTTTCCAATTTATCCAGCTCATAGTTAATTAAAAAAGATTCACTTAGTGCCAAAATTTGTTTTTACATAGGACTTAAGAATGACATTTTTATGATAAAATTATGTTAAGTTTCTATAAAGCTTCTTGCATATTTTTGAATAATGACATATTTACTAAAAATTAAACTGCTTGTAGCAATTTAGACGGACTGTTGAAAAAACACTCATCTTGAGTGGTTCTCAGGAATTCTTGCCTTGATCATTAAGATTGTACCATTGCTTTCCCTAATTTTTTTAAATCCAACTTTTTCGTAAACACGGATTGCACGAACATTTGCTGTATCTGGGTCAACAAAAGCATTTTCAGAAACTTTAAAGACAAATTCGTTTAAAAATATATTCAAAGCTTGTGGACCAATGCCTTTGCCCACATAATCCAGCTCTCCGATATACCAGTCTATAGCAGCACAGCTTTCTGGAAGCTCAGAAGTATCGTAGCCCTGCTCAGGTGGAAAATTATGTTTGTTATAGTATTGAATATAACCAATATCAACTCCATCACAATTAATAATGAATGCGTGCATTGGTTTTTCAATAATTTGTGTCTTAAATTTCAAACGTTTGAATCCTTTAACGTAGTTGCTATATTTTTTCTCAATTAACTCTGGTGTCCAATTTATATCCGCATCCCACCACTTCTTTACGTGAGGTGTTTCTAACCATTTTAATAACAGTAAAAAATGTTCTTCTTTTAACGCTTTAAATGTGATATTTTTATTCATTAATTGAAAATCTCAAATGTTACTACCATTTCTGTTAATCCTGTCTCTAATTGCCAAGTTCATTGAAATTGATATTTCCGTACCTAGTTTTCCTGATATGGTACACTATTTTAACGTATCAGAAGGCACAATTCAATTAACTATTGCTTATAATTTCCTAGGCTTGTGCATAGGAGGGTTATTTTTTGGTCCATTGTCTGAATGCTATGGCAGAAGAAGAATCATGATCATAGGCAGCACTTTGCTACTCGTCGGTGCTGTTGGCTGTGTTTTTGCGCTGTCAGTTTCTTGGCTTTTAATCTCTCGCTTTGTTCAGGGCATTGGTGTAAGCACATCTGTGGTTGTGTTTGCAATTATTGCAGACAGCTATAAAGGTAACGAAGCAGTGAAATTTATCGGAATCATGAATTCTGTTCTTACAGTTGTCATGGCAATTGCACCTGTTTTAGGAAGTTTTATCAATGGTGCTGTAGGGTGGCGTGGTAATTATGCAACTGTTGCAATACTTTGTTTGATCTCTTGGGTTTTGCTGCTTTTTCTGTTACCAGAAACAAAAAAGGACCGCGATATTTTCAGTTTGAAAAAAATGATGAAAGATTACAGAAAATTATTGTCGAGTTCAAGATTTGTGGCGCTGTCTTTGGTGTCAAGCCTCTTTTGTGCTGCATATATGTCATTCATCACTTGTGGACCTTTCTTGTATATGGAAACTTTTGGTTTATCTAGCACTATTTATGCACTACATCAAGGTGCAATAGTTGGGTGCTTCTCACTCATCAGTCTATTTGCTGGCAAAATCTTGCAGAAACTTGGAGCAATAAAGTGTGTAATTTCTGGCACGAGTGTAATCGTTATTGGATCTCTATTGCTTGTAATATTCAGTATAATTGCACCTCACTCTTTCTACTTAGTAACACTGTCTATGATGATTTTTTCTATCGGTTGTGCAATTTGCCAGGCAGTAGTTTTCAATGCATCATTAAATGTTTTCCCTGAAATTAAAGGTACAGCTTCTTCTGCAATCGCGTTCATTAGATCTTTTATTATAGCTATTTTTATCGGCTTAACAAGCTATGTTTACAATGGTCAAACAATCAGTGCAGCTATTCTTGTTTTTTCTGCAGTGGTACTAGAACTTATTTTTACTGTCTATCTATTGCGTTTAAAAGATCCTATGTAATTAATAAAGATATTCCATTGTAGGCTGCTAACTTTCCCCGGCCAATCTTTCTGCTTCATTACGTGAGATTAGTGCCTCAATAAATTCATCTAGTTCACCTTCTTTTATAATCTGCTCTAGCCGATGTGAAGTTAGATTAATTCTGTGGTCTGTTATTCTTGATTGTGGAAAATTATATGTTCTTATGCGCTCGGAACGATCACCAGAGCCAATCTGACTTTTCCTCATTGTTGACCTTTCCATTTCTTTTTTTTGTCTTTCAATTTCGTATAGCCTTGCCCTCAATACTTTGAGCGCTTTAGCTTTATTTTTGTGCTGCGATTTTTCATCTTGCTGTATCACAACTATCCCTGTTGGCAAGTGGGTGACCCTTACTGCGCTGTCAGTTGTATTCACTGATTGCCCTCCAGGACCACTGGATCTATAAACATCTATTCGTAAGTCTTTTTCTTCTATTTTAAAGTCAACTTCTTCTACTTCAGGTAATATCGCAACAGTAGCGGCAGAGGTATGCAACCTTCCTGAGGATTCAGTTTCTGGCACTCTCTGTACTCTGTGCACCCCTGATTCAAATTTCAACCTTGCAAAAACTTCTGTTCCATTAATGAGTGCAGAAGCTTCCTTATAGCCACCTATACCTGTATTAGAAATGCTTATTGGCTCGAACTTCCAATTTCTTCTTTCTGCATATTTTTGATACATACGAAATAACATTGCTGCAAATAATGCTGCTTCTTCTCCGCCTGTACCTGCTCTAATTTCTAATATTGCATTTCTTGAGTCATCTTCATCTTTGGGCAATAATGCTAACTTTAATTTTGCTTTTATTTTTGGTAATAATACCTTGTGCTTTTCGAAAAATTCTTCTTTTGCTAACTCTTTTATATCACCTTCGCTGTTTTCATCTTTCATTATTTCTTCTAAGTCTGAAATTTCCTCTTTCAGCGTGTTATATTCATCAATTATCTTGATTATTGGCCTGAGCTCAGAGTATTCCTTTGAAAGGGTAATGAATTCTTTTTGACTTAAATTGGTAGGATTTTCCAAATTCCTCTCTATATCATTAAATTTTTTCTTTAAGTCTTGTAAATTATTTTCCATATCCATATAGCACAGATCTAGCTAAGTAATATATACTGAAATAAAAAATTTCTTATATCAAGCAATAACACTATAATATACCTACTACCTTCTAGTTGAATATAATGGCAAAACAGATAACATCAAACTGCAATTTCATATTTGGAGCTTCGGACATAAAATCATTACCAAATGAGTCGGCTCCAGAGATTGCGTTTGCTGGTAGATCAAATGTAGGAAAATCCAGTCTGATCAACTTACTGATAAACAGCAAAAAAGCTGCCAGAGTTTCCTCTAAACCTGGATGCACTAGACAAATAAATTTTTACTCTATGTACGATGATAAGTTCAGACTTGTTGATCTACCAGGGTATGGCTACTCTCATGCAGGCAAGGAGGAAATTATACAATATTTAAACTTAATTGAGTATTATCTAATTCAAAGAAGAAATCTAAGAAGAGTGTTTGTGTTGATAGATAGCAAGGTAGGATTAAAAGAAATAGACAAAGACTTCATTTATTGGTTAATATATAATAATATTAACTTTAACGTTGTGCTAACAAAAATAGATAAAGTAAGTCAAAAAAGCTTAGGTGCTGTTATAGAAGATACTCAAAAATGGATTAATAATGAAAATGTGTCAATTCATCAAATAAGCATCCGTGTTAAGCATAAAATAATCAAGGTAAGAGATGAGTTTTTCAAGTTTACAAGATAAAAAAATGAAAAGTAGTGAATTTTTAAAGGGTGAAGTATCATTTGAACAAAAAGCAGAAATATTACTTGAAGTGCTGTCTAGCATACCTAGCTTTGTGGGTGAAACTTTTGTTATTAAATGTGGCAGCGTAACGATCTCAGATGAAACACTATTCTATACTTTTGTGCATAATGTTGTCTTATTAAAGCAGCTTGGTATAAATCCGGTGATAGTTCATGACGGAGAATATGAAATTAACTCAGTGTTAAAAATGCTGGGTATGGACAGTAAGTTTGTGAATGGTATCAGACTTACAGACAAAGACACTATGAAAATCATTGAAATGGCACTATGTGGTTCAGTTAATAAAAAAATTGTTCAGCATATAAATTCTGCTGGTGGTTCAGCTATTGGATTATGTGGAAAAGACGGCAACTTAATAAAAGCTGAAAAGATAAGCACTACCCTTAAGGAAGACAGATCAAATAACATCGAAAAAATACTAGACATGGGATTCATCGGTAGGCCCACTGAAATCAATCCTGATATATTATTTTTTATTGAAGAATCAGATTTTATACCAGTTATTGCACCAATTGGTCATGGAAAAAATGGGGAAACATATCATATTGATGCCGATAGCACTGCAAGCACAATTGCAATTGCAGTTTCTGCATCTAAAATGATAACCTTTAGCGATACAGGTGAAGAAATAGATAAAATTGGTGGCAGGAAGATATCTGTTAAAAATTTAAATGCATCGATTGATTGTGGCAAAATTCAAGGAGAAAAATTTATTGGAAGGCTTATGGCATATACTAAAATGGTAGAGGAATGTGCTGGAGTTGTTCACATAGTTGATGGTAGAATACCTAATATTATGCTTGATTTATTTACTGAGAATAATTCGAGCATATCAATTGTGAGTGATTTATAACTAGACAACTACACGAATAGACTTCTTGCATAACCATATAACATTGGGAATAGAAACGAAAAAACTTGCTTGACAAACTCCACCAGCCCCCTTATCATGAAAGTGAAGCTATTTATTTATCTTCGCAATCTTTGCAGTGGATTAATGACAAAAAACTTAATGTATTTGGCGTAAATCATGCTTAATTTTTCGCACTATGTGCACCTCATGTCTTTATCAAATTTCTAGCTACACAAGCTGAAATACGCTATTTAAAACATCAAAAAACGCCAACTTAAAAAATGGATAGTGAATAATTAGCTACCCTGGGGTTTCTTTGCCTTTTTTTCCGCTCAGTAAATTTCTTAAGTATTTATAGTTGCAATTTAAGAGCCCATAAAAGGTGTCATTCCAGCGCGTGACGCTGGAATCCAGTTTTCCATATAATCTCATCGAAAACGTTTTCCTATGCTAGTTTGCTTGCTTACAAGCAAACTTTTCTGGATCCCAGTGTCTGGGCACTGGGATGACAAAGAAATAGGCACTGGGATGACACCTACGCACGCTCACTTTGTCATTCCAGCGTGTAAAACATAGACCCCAAGTGTCAGCTACTTGAACAACATCACTTTGCTTTAAAATTGCAACGTTTGTACACGGTATGACGTTAGCTATTGTGCTACACCTTTCCCCTTTCCCCTGAAACTAAAATCTATATACTTAACTTTAGAAACTTCAAAATACGATGCGATCTAATATTAGAGAGTTATTTTGCTATATAAAGCCTAATCTATCTTATTTCATCATAGCTTTTATTGCAGTTTTATTTTCAGCCTTAACGATCCTCCTCTTTGGCAGAGGCTTAAGCAATATAATTGATTCTGGCACAGAGCACGATTTTACTACTAAGCTATTAGTTGCAATACTTATAGTTTTAGCCATTTCTCTCACTGCATTTACTCGGTTATATTTCATTGGCATTGGCAGCGAGAAAGTTATCGCAAGAATCAGATACGACTTATATAGCAGTATCACTGACTTGCAACCAAGTTTCTTTGAGGATACAGGTGTACAAGATGTTATCTCAGCACTCATTACTGATACCTCTGTGCTGCAATCAATAATAAATAGCAGCCTACTCACCATATTACGAAATTTTGTGATTCTGATTGGTAGTGTTGCCATGTTATTATATACAAATATACAACTAACTGCGTATGCAGCCGCAATAATACCTATACTACTCATTATCATGACCTCACTTGGAAAAAAAGTGCGTAGCCATGCACGCTTTGCCCAGGATAAATTAAGTGAGCTTGCATCACTTAGTGAGGAAAATTTTCGGTCTATCGTAACCATCAAATCGTTTGTACTCGAAGAAAACGAAAAAATCCGTTTTAAGGAACATTTAAACTCAGTATCAAAATCATACGTAAAATTAGTACTCTTGCGTGCTATTTTAGTAACTCTAGTTATCACGTGTGTGATAGGTTCACTAGTTGTTTTGCTCTTCTTCGGTATTAAAGAAGTCTTAAGCAATAATATAACTATTGGAGAACTCTCCTCATTTGTGTTTTATTCAGCGCTTGCGGCAGGAGCTATAAATAATTTGAGCGATAATATCAGTGATTTACAACGAGGTCTTGGAATAGTAGAGCGTTTATTTGAATTTAAAAATATGAAAAGCTCTATAGCAGATGCCAATGATCCTATAAAAATTTGTAGTGTTCAAAAAGGAATTTCGTTTAATGGCGTAACATTTTTTTATGAATCTCAGTCTGATAAGCCAGCGTTAAATAACGTATCATTTTCTATAGAGGCAGGTCAAGCAGTGTCAATTGTTGGCCCATCTGGCAGTGGTAAAAGCACCATTTTAAAACTTCTGCTCCGTTTTCATGATCCAAACAAAGGTAGCATTACTATCGATGGGCACAATATTAAGTCAATTGCGCTAAATGACCTCAGATCGTTGTTTGGCTTAGTGCCACAAGATCACATGATATTTTCTTGCTCAATAATGGAAAATATACTATATGGCAAACCTGGTGCTGAATATGAGGAAGTAAGGCAAGCAGCTATCGGTGCTTATGCAATGGAATTTATTGATAGGCTGCCTGATAAATTTGATACATTTGTAGGAAAAAGAGGATTAAAACTTTCTGAAGGGCAAAAACAACGTATTATAATAGCAAGAGCCATACTCAAAAACCCTCAGGTTTTAATACTGGATGAAGCAACCTCTGCCCTTGATTATAAAAGTGAGAACCTCGTGCAAAAAGCATTAAGCAAGTTAATGCAAGACAGAACAACGATCGTAATTACACACAGACTATCAACTGCACTTAAAACTGACAAGATTATAGTAATTAATCACGGAAAAGTAGAAGAAGTAGGGACTCATGACTCCCTAATAAGTAAAGACGGGTTGTATGCAAAACTGGCAAAGATACAGTGGAATTGAAAGAAAATTTAAATCATATCGTTAGTTGATATGCTAGATTTATAATCAAAATTATTAAATTTTTAATCATTTTAACTTATAATAACTTAATAGTATTTTTTAAGGATTATTATGGTTTACACTTTTTTACCACAACAACATATACCTTCTCATGTATCAATGCCAGCTTTACCAACACAAACGTTGATAAAAGTACCTTATACATCTGCATGTACAACACCTTACACTGTTAATCCATGTCAAAATAATTATGATCCATGTTACAATTATTTTGACCAATGTCATAATAATTATAATCCATGCCACAATCCTTGTGATGGATTTGGTTTTTTTTGTTAGAAGGCTATTTTAAATAATTTTCATATACGCACGTATTAGTGTATGTGCTTTATGTTCTTCTAAGAGTACATAAGTGTTATTCAAATATAACACTTATGTATTTCACATTTTACTTGAAAAGATAAGCAATTGTTATTCATATAGCAGTTCTACTACAACTTATTTCAGCAACACAACTAATTTTTACAACTTCTTCTTAAAATCTTATCATTATTCTGTCGTAGTAAAACTTCTGAACTCTAATATCTACTACATTAAAGTCGTATTTTGAAATGTACCGTAAGTTTATGTATGCTAGTTTTAATCTTAGAATTATTAAATCATTAACTTTTTTATCCTATAATAATTCAATAGTTACTTTTTAAAGGATTTTTATGACTTACAATTTTTCTTCGTATCCACATATGGATCCATGTATTTCTGCACGCACGGCTTGCATAACTGATCCACGGTACCATCATAACTTTGACCCACGTTGCCATAACCGCTTTGACTCGCGGCATGATGGACTCGAATTAAATATACAGCTTCCCGAATTCGATTTAAATATACCACCTTGTCCTGCTTGTCCCCCTGTTCCTGCTTGTCCCCCTTGTCCGCAACTTAAGCCTGACACTGACACTGGCACTAAGCCTAAAACTAAGGAGCCAATTGACATTTCAAAACTTACAATAAGAGTTCCTGTAGGGGGTGATGAGATTCTCGATGCTAAGACCGAAAAGCCAACAGGCTTGAGTGCTAAAGAATGCAAGAGAATAATTGAGAATCCTAAAAATGACCTTGAGATTGTAGACGGTAGAATTGCGGGCAATTGTCACGGCAATTCTGAGTGTGATAAATGCGTAGAGGCGGTGAATAACTCTATAGTAGATAAAGAACTTTTCTTTTCTGCTTACAATGCATCAGTGCCAGAAAGTACTGTTTATATTATATAAAAGTAATACAGTGTGTACATTGTTAGTACACACTTTCACTTTATAGTTAATTTTTTAATAATTTTATTTACTAATGGAGATATTTTATGCCAACGAATACTTTTTCTTGTCCAAGTCAAAAAAATGCAAATCATGTATGTCCATTGCCACTTGATGCGTGCTCTGTCAGTGACATGGTGAGAGTTAATTTGTTCACAAAGTTGGATGATTGTAAAGTCAATAAGAGTAAGTTGATTTATGATAAATGTGGTAAAGATCTTAAGTGTAAGATTGATGATAAGACTGTGAATGAATTGAAAAAATGTTTTAAGTTTGAGATTGATGATAAGACTAAGAATGAACTGAAAGAAAATATTAAGGATGAACTGGAGAAAGGTCTTAAGTTTGAGATTGATAATAAGACTAAGAATGAACTGAAAGAAAATATTAAGAATGAACTGAAGAAAGGTCTTAAGTGTGAAATTGATGATAAGACTAAGAATGAACTGAAAGAAAGTATTAAGAATGAACTGAAGAAAGGTCTTAAGTTTGAGATTAGTGATGAGACTAAGAATAAACTGAAAGAAATTATTAAGAATGAACTGAAGAAAGAGAAAGATCCTGATGATGTTAAAGATCCTGATGCTATCCAAGATCCTAATGCTGGTAATGATGATCACAGCGAAAGTATGACTTTCTCTTACCATGGTTACGGCAACGACTTAATATAAACTCTGATCCAGGAAGATAAAATAGTTAAGATAAACCTTCAACTAGCCCCACTTATTTGCTATATTGTTGGAGGTTTTCATAGTTTTTCTAGTTGATGAACATTTTCAAAAGGGCTTCTTCCTTAATTTTGAGTAAATTAAACGAGTTGAAGCAAAGGGGTATTATAAATACAGATACAACAAACTTTATCGTAGAACCCCCAAGTAACAGAGCACATGGAGACATTTACACAAACGTTGCCATGGTGCTTGCAAAGCATGAAAAGAAGAATCCCATTGAAATTGCAGAGGTTTTAGCCAAAGAATTTGAACTTTTTGATGAAGTTGCAAAAGTGGAAATAGCGGGCCCTGGTTTCATCAACATGCACTTAAAAATAGAAGTGTGGCATGGAATTTTAAAACAAATAAATGAGCTAAAAACAGAGTTTGGCACCCTAGATATAGGAGACAATCAGGCCATCAATGTTGAGTTTGTATCGGCAAATCCAACTGGTCCACTGCATATTGGCCATGCAAGAGGGGCAGTATTTGGTGACGTTCTGGCAAATTTATTGAAAAAAGTTGGTTATAAAGTTACTAAGGAATACTATATTAATGATGCTGGAGCGCAGATAGATACACTAATAAAGTCAGTATATTTGCGGTATAAGGAAGCTCTGGGAGAAAAAATCAGCATCGAAAAAGGTTTATACCCAGGTGAATATTTAAAACCGATAGGGAATGGGCTGGCCAAAAAATATGGCAAGGAGCTTCTAGAAAAGCAAGATAATCAGGTGATTAGGGAATATACTTTAAGTTCTATCTTAGAAATCATAAAGGAAGACATGAACTTACTTGGGGTAAGTCATGATGTTTTTACTTCAGAGTATGAGCTACAAAAAAGTGGCAAAATTGAAGAGAGTATAAAGATATTGTCTGACAAGGGTCTAGTGTATGAAGGGTACTTGAAGAAACCAAAAGGCAAAGAAAGTGAAAATTGGACTTCCAGAAAAGAAATGTTATTTCGCTCTACAAAATTTGGCGATGACGTTGACCGCGCACTGAAAAAAGAGGACGGCAGTTGGACTTATTTTGCCTCGGATATCGCTTATCATTTTGATAAGATATCACGTGGTTTTAAGAATATGATCGTAGAGCTTGGTAGTGACCACGGTGGTTATGTCAAAAGGCTAAAAGCAGTCGTCTCTGCGCTAGAAGCAAAAATAGAGGTAAAACTGCATAATATTGTGAATTTTTTTGAGAATGGCAAACCTGTTAAGATGTCCAAAAGATCAGGAAACTTCCTAACAGCAAGAGATGTAGTGGAGGAAGTTGGCAGGGATATCACTCGTTTTATAATGCTGACACGCAAGAATGATATGGTCTTGGACTTTGATTTTGCTAAAGTTAAAGAACAATCAAAAGACAACCCTATTTTTTATGTGCAATATGCGCACGCCCGTGCTCATTCATTGATGCGTAATGCTCCAAAAGAGTTGCCAAGTGCAGACCCTTCACTTTTAAAGACAGGTGGAGAGCTATTCCTCATAAAAACCTTAGCAAAGTGGCCAGATGTGGTAGAAACAGCGGCAAGGCTTTATGAGCCACATAGAATTACTTTCTACTTACTTGAAGTTGCAGAAGCGTTTCACGTTTTATGGGGGTATGGCAAGAGTGATTTAAACATGCGTTTCATACTGGAAGACAACTTAAACCTCACCGCTGCAAGAATGTTTCTCGTACAAGCCTTAGCGCACGTCATTGCTTCTGGACTTTCCATCTTTAATATAGAGCCTCTGGAAGAAATGAGTTGATTTTTTTTCGTCATAATGTATGATAATTAAAATGTTATTGAATTTGTAGGTAGAGCTATGGTAATGGATTATGCGCTATGGAAAGAAACATTATTTAAAGTTAATAATAATAAAAATTTAGAGAAAGGTAGCGTAATTAACAAAGTAAAAGATGCGTTGCGGCATGGACGTCATGGATATCTGGAATATCAAGAGTACTTGCCGTGGGAAAAAGCTAATTTTGATATAAATCACCAGTTTGAAGTTGAAAATAGTATATCTATTGAACATGAAGGCAGTAGATTTATTGGACATATAAGTACATCTTCTCAACCTGAAAGTAATAGACTTACGTTATTACATTTAGCTGCTCGCATTAATCTAGGAAATATAGCAAATGCTCTGTTGGGAGTAGAAAAAATCAATGTTAATGCATTAGATGAACATGGATGGACCCCTTTACATGTGGCTTCCTTATCTGGCCATATAGATATAGTAAATGCTCTAATAGGGGAAGGGACAAAGATTAATATTGATGCATCAGATGAAGATGGATTGACTTCTTTACATTGGGCTGTTAGAAATGGTCGTGCGAACGTAGTCAATGCTCTAATAGCAAATCATGCAAATGCTAATGCGGTAGATAACGAAGCAAGCACTCCTTTGCATTGGGCTATTCAATGTGGACACACCCCTGCCAATCATTTTGCTACTAAAAATGATTATATAGGAATAGTTAAAGTTTTGTTAAAAAACAAAGCAAATGTTAATGCAAAAGATAGAGATGGATCGACTCCTTTACATTGGGCTGCTGAACTTGGCTATACAGAGATAATAAATATTTTAATAGAAAATGGAGCAAACCCTTTGTTAAAAAATAAAGATGGTAAAACTCCAAGAGATTTAGCTAGAACTGGTGATATAAAGAAGCTTCTGGAAGAAGAAGAAAAACAGCTAAAAAAACTAAACGAAGAAAAAAACAATTTAACGCAAGATAAGGATGATAACAAGGATACAACACCTCTTCTGGAAGAAACAGAAAAAAAACAACCTACATCAGCAATTAAAAAAGGTCTTTTCGCCAGTGGTGCAGTCGCAGTATTAGGCACTGCTGTAGCAGTGGCACTTTTCGCAACTGGAACAGTTGCAGTTGAGTTAATACCTATAGTAATAGCAGTGGTTGCAATTGCAGCAGCAGCACTAGCAGTTGGTGGTATCACATATATGATGTTAAAGCCTAGTACTAAAATAGATGAAGTGGAAGAAGAACAAGGCATAACTGGGGATGAGCGGAAAGCTTGATCTGCTGGATTCCAGTGTCAGCTACTTTCATGACATCATCCTTTTTTCTGGATCCCAGTATCGGCTACTTGGATGACAGCTAGCCTGACAACCGTCATCCCGCTACGTGTTAGCGGCCGCGGCGGTATAGCTATACTTAAAAATATGGTTGAATAGTTGTGTGTACAATTATTAATCTTTTCTCAGTATTTTTACTATGGCTCTTTCTAAATTTCTCGATCCAAAGTTAGATTTAACATTTAAGAAAATCTTTGGCACTGAAAAAAATAAGAATATTCTTATCCACTTTTTGAACGATATTTTAGGATGTACTGAAGTCAATACTATACAAGAAGTAGAATTCTTAAGCACCATTATGGACCCTGAAATTGCTTCTGATAAACAAAGCATTGTTGATGTTCTTTGCAGGGATTCTAGTGGGAACAGGTATATAACGGACGAAGATCTCAGAAAAATTGCGGAAAAATCACCAATAATAAAGCTAGCATATGATGAATTAGATAAGTTTCACTGGAATGAAAAAGATCTAGTAGCTTATGAAGAAAGAATAATGGATCTGCGCAAAGAAGAAGCCATTCTTGAATACAGACTTGATCTTGCTAAAGAGGAAGGTAGAAAAGAAGGGGAAATTGAAGTTGCAAAAAATCTACTTAAAGCAGGGGTTTCTATTGATATCATAGCTCAAATTACTGGTCTTTCCATGAAAGAATTGCAGAATTAAGTGTGAATGGTTACGAAAAATATAAGTTTTTGCGATAAACGACATAGTGATGTATTTGTTGTTTAGCATGTCAGTGGAATATTTTCTGAAAAATTTCCACATAACTCTTTCAGATTTCATAATATCTCTTGCACTCATCTGAACAGATACCCATTTTGGAGGGATACCAATGTATCTGTTCAGATGCATGGCTAATGTACAAATATTGAAACAAAAATTCCAGTGCCCCTGTGATGTCATTCCAGTGCTTGACACTGGAATCCAGCTTTTGATCGAAAATGTTGTATAGTACACAATCAAATTTTCTGGATCCCAGTGTCTGGGCACTGGGATGAAACCCATTTGTTCCTATAGTTGTCTTTTCTCGTCTACCTTATTTTGCCACTCTGCTAAACAGATACATACCAATAATAGTTGTGAGCGGTACAAGTTTAGTCCATATACCTTCCAAGCATAACACGCTCACGAAACTTTAATGCGATAGCTTGGTTTCTACTGAAAGACAGCATTATGCCAAGTGCGATGCTCGAAGATAAAAGAGAAGAACCACCATAGCTAAGTAACGGCAGGGTTATGCCGGTGGTAGGAAAAACACTCAATGTTACCCCTATGTTTATTATGAATTGTGTGATGAATTGCATTGAGATACCGAGAATCACTAACAGATTAAATAATTCATTTTCCCTATATGCAACGTAAAGCAAGCGGGCGGAAATGATACCAAATAACATCAATGTGGCTAAGCACGTAATCAAACCAAATTCTTCTGCTAAAACAGAAAACACAAAATCTGTATGACAATCAGGAAGAGAGGCTTTTACGCTACCTTCACCAGGGCCGACACCAGTTAATTGACCTCTTTTGAATGCTTCTAATGATTTTGTGACTTGAAAGTTATCGCGCTGCGTAAAAAAGACAAAATTGTAAATCCTTTGCTTTATATGTGGGAGGCATAAGTAAGCTATTGTAGTTCCAGTTGTGGCCATTCCTATTATGCATAGAAAGTATAAAAATGGTATACATGCAATAAACATTTGACCAATAAAAGAATATGTTAAAAGCATGGACATACTGAAATCAGGTTGCAAAAGTAACAACACAAAAACTAACAGAAATATTATGATTGATATGTGCATTTTAAACCTCATTTCGCTGGCCAAGATACTAGCTATAACAACAGAAAAAAATGGCCTTACGAACTCAGATGGTTGAACAGAAATTTTGACAATATGTAACCATCGTTTCGCACCTTTTACCTCTATACCAAGTATTATCGCAATTGCTACTAGAATAGTAAATAAAATGAAACCTGCGAACGAGAGGTTAAGTATAGTTCTTGTGTTGAGAAAAGAAAATGTCACCAAGGTAATTAGTGACAGGACTATATAAATTGTATGGCGCCGTATAAAATAATCCTGTGGTAGAAAAAGACGCTGCGCAATTACAGGGCTTGCTGAATAAACAAGAATGAAGCTTATAGTGAGCAAAAAAAACACTAGAAGGATGAGATAATAATCCAGCGTTCTATACCAGAGTTTAATATTCATTTTGTTCCAATGTGTAATGCCACTATTCCATAGCTCATATTATGAAACTCAACATTCTTAAAACCTACCTCTTCAATCTCCATTTTAAAATCAGCCTGAGTTGGAAATTCTCTGATGCTCTTTACTAAATATTCATAAGAACTCTTGTCTTTAGCAACTATGCTGCCAATTTTAGGAATTACTTTAAATGAATATAAGTCATAAAGTTTGGTAAATATCTCATTTTGATAGTGCATAGGGGCAAATTCTAAGCAGATAAATTTTCCATGTGGTTTTAATACCCTGTGCGCCTCATTTAAAGCCTTCTTACGGTCAGAAACATTTCGAATGCCAAAAGCTATTGTGCAATAATCAAATTCGGAGTCTTCAAATGGTAAACTTTCTGCACTTGCACATACCCAATCAAAATTAATTTGGTTTGAATTTATAGCTTTATCACGTCCTCTGCTTAGCATATTTTGATTTATATCGCACACTGTAACCTTAGCACTTGGCTCTTTTCTTACTATTCTTATTGCTATATCTCCAGTTCCTCCAGTAACATCTAAAACCTTAGAGTTTTTTGTAAAATGCACACTATTTACCATTTTATCTTTCCACAATCTGTGCATTCCGAGGCTCATTATATCATTCATGGTGTCGTAGCGATTTGCTACGGAGTCGAATACCTCTTTAACTAATTGCGATTTCTTCTTGATTTTTATAGTAGACATTACGTAAAGTCGCTCAACTCCTTTATAATTAGTAAAAATTAATTTGAATTAACGCAAATGTCAACGACAAACCTTAAGCCTGTTAAAATCTTCTTCAGCGTGGTATGATGACCGAGTTAGTGGGCTTGATGCAACCACTAAGAAACCTTTGGAGTAAGCAACGTATTTATAATGCTCAAATTCCTCTGGGGTAACATACCTATCAAGTTTTGCATGTTTTGGAGTTGGTTGTAGATATTGACCAATTGTAATAAAATCAACCTCAGCACTGCGCAAATCGTCCATAACCTGAAATATTTCCTCTTTTGTTTCTCCAAGACCAACCATAAGCCCCGACTTTGTGAAAACTTTAGGATTAATCTGCTTTACCATCTTCAACAAATATAGTGAATGAAAATAGCGAGCTCGTGGTCTTATTTTTGCATACAATCTCGGCACTGTTTCAATATTGTGGTTATAGACATCAGGTGATGCAACAGCAATTGCTTCAAATGCTCCTTTCTTATTTAAAAAATCAGGAGTTAAAATCTCTATTGTTGTTTCTGAAGTTATCTTTCTAATTTCTTCTATGCACTGTATAAACTGATTTGCGCCACCATCTGGTAAATCATCACGATCAACAGAAGTAATAACAACATGCTTCAAGTTCAACTTTTTTATCGCTTTTGCTAAATTTTCTGGCTCATGAGGGTCTAGTTTATCAGGAATGCCAGTTGCAACGTTGCAAAATGCACAAGCACGAGTGCAAACAGAACCAAGAATCATCACAGTAGCGTGACGTTTATTCCAACATTCACCAATATTTGGACATGCAGCTTCTTCACATACCGTATGCAAGTTATGCAGTTTAACGATGTTTAAGGTTTCATTGAATACTTCACCGGTCGGAGCTTTTGCTCTGAGCCATTGAGGTTTGTTATGCATCTGAAACGGCTAACTCTACCTCTTGCTTTACTAAAACTTTTTTCAACCTTCTTTTTATCTTCTGCGCTTTCTCACTTAGTTTAATCGTTCTTGTGTTGAGCAAAAAAGCATCTAAATCACCTTTGTAATCTATAGTTCTCAAAGTTCTTGTTGCTACACGAAATCTAAACTTTTTATTCAATATATCACTTGTCAACGTAACCTTATGTAAATTTAAAAGAAAGGTACGCTTTGTTTTACGATTCGAATGTGATACCTTATTACCAAAAGATTTTTTTCTATTTGTTAATTCACAAACTCTACTCACTTCAATATACCAAATTATTCTATGTACTTAGATTACCTTATATAGTCAAATAGTCAATACTCTCTTGCTTAATTTTTATACCATATACTGCTTTATAACCAAAAAATATCGTAATTTTTTCTATTATAAGAGAAATCATATGCTGAATTTCCAATGCTTTACTGCCATTTGTTACTACCAGATGCAACACACCCGAATTTATATTCTGTGCATATGAGATCTTTTTCGGTTTTGTACACTCTGCTATTTCTTTCCCTACTATATTTCGCCAGTTTAAAATCAGACGTATTTCATTTTTACTAATCTTATTTTTCATGCATTTTAATGCATAGTTTTCAATTATAGACTTTAATTTTTTTGGACCGCTGTGTTTGAGCATTTTTCTGTTTTGTTTCTAGGCTCTGTGGACAAAAAATATGAAGAGGGAGAAAAAAAGTGGTAGTTTAACCAAATGAACATAAAAATGGAGAAACTACCGAATGGAATATTATATAAAAGAAAGAAATTGGAAACAAATTTTAGAATTCATAAAAGGCATAAAAGGAATGCATAGTAAAGACGAAAAACGTTTAAGAATATTCATAGAAGCAGTGTGGTATATGGCGCGAAGTGGTTGCCAATAGCGACTTTTGCCGAAAATCTATGGCAATTACAGAAGTATACACAAACGATTTAAGAGATGGTGCGAAAGGGGTATTTGGAAAAATTTATTGGAGTACACAAAACAAGAGCCAGATTTAGAAGCCGTCATAATCGACGGTACGATCATTAGAGCCCATCCATGTTCGGCTGGATATACAAAAGATTCGAAGGATCAAGAGGCTTTAGGGCGAAGTAAAGGTGGCTTTACGACTAAAATTCATGCACTTGTTGATGCATTGGGAAATCCTTTAAAATTTATACTTACTCCTGGCCAGAGGAATGAAATTACACAAGCTGAAGTATTAACAAAAAATGTCTATAACTCCATTGTAGTAGCTGATAAGGGTTATGACAGCAATGCTTTTGTGGTCAGCCTTGAAAACAGGAAATGTGAAATCGTAATTCCATCAAAAAGGAATCGAAAAGTGCAAAGATACTATGATGAGCATATTTATAAAGAACGTCATTTGATTGAGTGCTTTTTCGGTAAAATTAAAAATTTTAGGCGCATTTTTTCCAGATTTGACAAGACCGCAGAGGTTTACATGGGATTTCTAAATTTTGTTGGAGCTCTCATATGGCTTCTCTAAAATTTTGTCCACAGAGCCTAGTATAACTAATACCAATTCCCATTACACGGCAAACAGATAGACAATAATAGAAGACAAGCCATAATGAAATAAGTGAAATAGTCGAGGTATAAATGGCACTAAGATCAAAATTATTGGATGAAGAAGTAGTAAAATCAGCAAAAAAAATGCTGAAGAAAGTAAGGAACAATGCATATGTTGCAAAAAAACTAAATGCTGTAATTGCAGCAAAAAAGCATAGTATAACGGCTGTAGCAAAAATATATTGCATTTCAAGAAGCGCACTAACTTCGTGGATAAAACTCTTGAAATTAGGCAGAGAAGAAAAATTGTTTGCTCCTCCACAACGGCGTAGAAAAACTAAATTAAATCAGGCTCAACTACAGCAAGTTGAAGCATGGGTAGGAGAAAATCCTAATATTACCATTAAAGAAATGAGAATAAGAATCCAGGAAAAGTTCGGCTTAAATATTAGCAAATCTACAGTACACCGCTATATGCAAAAGATGAAATTCTCTTATATTACACCAAGACCAGTACACAATGTACAAGATAAAAGAAAACAAGAGGAATTCAAAAAAAAATCTCAACGAAGTTATTGGCAAGTATTCTGAAAAAGAGCTGTTTTTCTTCGATGAATCGCGGTTTGGCACACATTCAAAGACCGGGCATGGATGGTTTAAAAAAGGCGTCAGAACAAAAGTTAAGGTAAAATTAGGTAGGGAAAATTTTTATCTCTACAGTGCAGTTAATCCTAGAAATGGGGAGAATTCTAGCTTGTTTGCACCGAATGTCAACACTGATTGTATGAATATATTTCTTGAGCAAATGTCTCAATATTTGGGACCACGAGAAGCCTTTCTTGTTATGGATTGTGCTAGTTGGCATAAGTCGAAAAGTTTAAAGGTACCTAAAAATATTGAGATTATATACCTACCACCATACTCACCTGAACTCAATCCAGTTGAGAGGCTTTGGTTGTATGTAAAACAGAACATTTTGCGCAATAAAATATACGATACTATTGCTTTGCTTGAGAGTGCTTTGTGTAAATTTATTACTTCTCTTACCTACTCCACAATTAAACAACTCTGCTATGTATCCTATTTGAATGACCAACAATGAGAATTGGTATAAATAAGTAAGGTTTACCACTACATTGGATTTCTTAAAGCCCTGTCATTCCAGTGCGTACTGCACGAACATTGTAATTTGAGTCCACCAGGGAGGATGTCATCCCAGTGCTCAGACACATAGCTGTACGAACATTCATTTTTGAAGACAGCAAATGGTGTCATTCCAGTCTGGAATCCAGAAATTTTGCTTATAACTGAGCTGATGAGCTAAAGGTAGTTGTCTTACGCTAAAATAAACGTTTTTAATTAAGTTGCATAGAACCAGTGTCTGGGCACTGCCCCACTGGTGGCCCAAACTACAACGTTCGTACAGTTGTGTGCTCAGACACTGGGATCCAGAAAAATTGATTGTGCACTATACAACATTTTCGATCAAAAGCTGGATGCCAGTGTCAAGCACTGGCATGACACCATTTGCTGTGTTTAACAAAAATAAATGTTCGTACAGTTGTGTAGCTAACACTGGGATGACAACCTTCTAACTGCTTTACAAACCTCTAGCCTCACACCATAAAAGCAGTATTTTTATGTAAAATTTATCTCAACGTAGCACTTGTCAAGTAAGTCGTTCCATTCAAAAATTTTTGTTTTGCCTCATAATTAACCTTATAGCTGTTTTAATTGTAATTGGTTAAATTATTATTAACTTGCTAGGCTAGATCCAAAAAATAGCATTCAATATGCAAATTGCAATAGAAATCACATTTGCGTATGGTTTATTGCTATGTGGTCAATCTTTCCTCAATCCAAGCTGCTTGAATGGCCTCGAGTATTTTCTCGTTACAGCGTTTTTCATCATCATCAAATTCCTCTAAACTCAAGACCTTTTTTTTAAGCTCAGTGAATCTGATATTAATTATATTCTCATCTGGAAATTTTTCCTCCAGAGCTTCTACAATATCTTCTATATCAAGCCATTTCATACTTTTTTGTATTTATCTGCTAAGTTAAATTGGTGCCCATGGGGAGACTTGAACTCCCAAGGTCGCAAAACCCACGGATTTTAAGTCCGCTGCGTCTACCGATTCCGCCACACGGGCTTTTTTTTATCTATCTAGAGTAAAACTCTACTACTAAATTGACTTCCATGTCTGCTGAATAAGGAACCTCAGAATATTGAGGTGACCTCAAATACTTCACTGAATGCTCTTTACTATCTGTCTCTAAATAATCCGGAGCCTTGCGCTCTTGTTTTTGTTCAGCCTCTACTACTACAGGGATTTTTGCTGCCCTTTCTCTTATTTTTATTATATCACCTGGTTTCACTCGATAACTCGATATGTTGACCACCTTATCATTAACTGTAACGTGCTTATGAGATATGAGCTGTTTCGCTGCATAAATTGTTGGCACAAGACTAGAGTGGTATAGAACAGAACTGAGCCTTGATTCTAAAATACCGATAAAATTATCAGCCGTATAACCCCTTCTGTTATAAGCATCTAAAAATGTACGTCTGAGCTGCTTACTTGAAATCGCATAGTAAAACTTAAATTTCTTATGCGCAGCAAACTGCTTACCAAAGTCAGATAACTTCTTGAATCCAAGAGTACCATGTTGACCTGGAGGGTATTTCCTTTTGTTTACTGGGTCTTTAGCTCTACCCCATAAATTTACACCAAGCCTACGGCTGATTCTATACTTTCTAGTGATAACAGTTGTCATATAAAAATTCTCACGATTTAACTCTAGATTATTAAGGATTTCAGCACTCAGTGTCAACTTGTTTTTGCTGGTATAATCTTTTATACTTTATTTTTAAGTTTTTCTATGAATCATCTACCTTTGGAATCTATGGCAAACGCCATCCGTTTTTTATCAATTGATGCAGTACAAAAAGCAAACTCTGGACACCCAGGTATGCCACTTGGCATGGCGGATGTTGCAACTATTTTGTTTGCTAAATATCTGAATCATAATCCTGATGATTCTAAATGGTTCAATAGAGATCGCTTTGTTTTATCAAACGGCCATGGGTCAATGTTACTATACTCAATATTATATTTGACAGGTTATACTAGCATAGATGAGCTAAAAAACTTCAGGCAAATGGGATCCAAGACCCCAGGTCATCCAGAGTTTGGCTTGACTTCCGGGGTAGAGGCAACAACAGGCCCGCTCGGTCAGGGGTTTGCCGCTGCTGTTGGCATGGCACTTGCTGAATCAATCCTTAAAAAGCAATTCAGAATCAATCACTACACTTACGTAATGCTAGGGGATGGCTGTCTTATGGAAGGAATAAGCCATGAAGCAGCATCACTTGCTGGGCATCTTAAATTGAATAAATTAATAGCCCTTTTTGATGATAATGATATCTCTATAGATGGCGCTACTTGCCTTTCCTGCTCTGATGATGTAGAGAAACGCTTCTTAGCGTATGGATGGAATGTTGACAAAATTGATGGCCATGATTTTGATGCCATATCCCTGGCAATAGAGCGAGCACAAAAATCAGAAAAGCCATCGCTTATTTGCTGCAAAACCATTATCGGAAAATTTTCAAGCCGTGCTGGCACATCCTCTGCTCATAGTGGTGCTTTTTCGGAGGAAGACATCAAACAGATGAGAGAGAAATTAAACTGGAATTATGAACCATTCCATGTGCCAGATGATGTAAAAAATGCCTGGATGAAAACTGTTGAGAGAGCAAAACAAAATTACAATTCGATGTCGTTCCAGCACTTGACCAGTGAAGAAGAAAAAGAATGGATCCCAGTGTCAAGCACTGGGATGACAAAGAGTGAAACTGGGATAACAGAGGATTACGCAGAACTTCAAAAACAGCGTTTGCCGGATAATATCAACAATTCGGTGTCATTCCAGTGCTTGACACTGGAATCCAGTGAAAATAAAGAACTGCAAAGAAGACTTGCGAAACATTTACCAGATAATATCGATAGTGTTTTTGCTGGTCTAAAGAAACAAATATGTGAGCTAATGCCAAGTGAAGCTACTCGATCTTCTTTTGGCAGGGTGATGGAGCTTTTAGCACAACATATGCCAGAACTAGTTGGCGGTTCTGCTGATCTTACTGGGTCAAATTGCACTAAATATAAGCACATGCAGGTAATAGATAGTAATAATTATAGTGGTTCTTATGTCCACTATGGAGTGAGAGAACACGCTATGGCAGCATGTATGAATGGCATGGCTCTTCACGGCGCGATTCTTCCTTATGGTGGCACTTTTTTGGTATTTTCCGACTATTGCCGCCCTGCTATACGTCTTTCAGCTTTGATGAAACAGCAGGTCATATATGTCATGACTCATGACTCAATTGGAGTAGGAGAAGATGGCCCAACTCACCAACCAATAGAGCATTTAGCTTCTTTGCGCGCTATACCAAATTTGTATATTTTTAGGCCAGCCGATGCAGTTGAAACTCTAGAGTGTGTTAGCATTGCACTCGAAAAAAAAGAGTCACCCGCACTGTTTGCGCTCTCAAGGCAAAACGTAAGTTACATGCATTCTGATATCGATCAATCTGCTAATCTATCGAAGTTTGGTGCATATATTTTGTGTGAATGTTCAAAAGAATTAAAAGTGACAATATTTGCTACGGGGTCCGAGGTTGAAATTGCAGTTAAAGCAAGGGAGAAATTGCAGGAAAAGGGTATAGGTACAAGGGTTGTTTCTATGCCATGCTGGAGGCTTTTTGATGAGCAAAGTGATGAATATAAAGCGGCGATATTAAATAATGACAGCATCAAAGTTGCAATTGAAGCCGGAAGTGAAATGGGTTGGCATAAATATATAGGTTCAAACGGTATATTTGTTGGCATGAAAAGCTTTGGAGAATCAGCACCTTATAAAACACTTTATGAGCATTTTAATATCAGCGCAAATCACGTAGTAAAATGTGTGTGTGAGAAACTGGTTTACATTTAGTAGACCTCTTGCATAACCATATGAAAGCCCACTCTTCTTTGTCATTCCAGCGCGTGACGTTATTTCCATCCAAGATGGTGTCATCCGAATAGCTGACACTGGTTCCTTTATGACGGCAGTGCCCAGAGGTGTCATCCCAGTGCTTGACACTGGGATCCAGTTTTCTTTACAAATTCACCAAAAGTGTTTCATTCTATAACGCAAAACCCATACTCACCAAACCCAATGCATTACTTGCAATTAAGTTTCCTGGATCCAAGTAGTCAGGGCACTGGGATGACAGAAGGAGGTACTGGGATGACAGGAGAAGGAGGCTACTTCGAGAGGATGTCATTCCAGTGCTTGACACTGGTTTCCATCCAAGACGGTGTCATCCCAGTGCTTGACACTGGAATCTAGTAAACCTTTAGCTATATTATGTTATTTTCTCCTGAATCATTCGGTGATTCTGACACAACTGTTTGGTCAGATTCAGATGATGATTGTGTTGGCTCATCAGACCCAAACAACCATGAAAAAACCCCACCAAAAAATGATGCAATTAATGAAAAAGGCTTCATAAGTATACTAAACAAACTACCAAAAAAAGAGCTCGGCTGTTCTTCTGGTTGAACATTACCTTCTTGTTCCTCCTGATCTCCTTCATTATCTGTTGATGACTTACCATCATCAGTTTTTTCTGCGGCTTTTTTTAATAGAGCTTTTATTTCTCCGTTAGTAGTTAAACCTAAGGGAGTATTTCCATCTTCATCTTTTATATTAACGTTTGCCTTTGCTTCTATTAGAGCATCTACTATCTCTTTGTTGTTATTTTGAGCAGCTAAATGTAGAGGGGTCCTACCACGATTATCTACTACATCAACCTTCGCCCCTTTATTTAATAGCATTTCTACTATCTCTTTGTTGTTATTTTGAGCAGCCAAATGTAGAGGAGTCCTACCACGATTATCTACTACATCAACCTTCGCCTCTTTATTTAATAGCATTTTTACCATATCTTCTCTGCCATACTTGGCGGCTAAGTGTAAAGGAGTCCTATCATTTTTGTTTACTTCATTAACATCGGTCGCGTCTAACAACTGCTCCATAAAATTTTTGCTGTTTGTGTAAACAGCTAAATGTAAGAGATTCCCTACATTGTTACGCTCTTCTTCTTTAACAAATGCTTCTTCTATCGATTTGTTATGAATATCATCAGATTTGTTGGTGTAGGATACATCAGTAAAATTCTTTACATTATTTTCACCGATATCAGCCTTTATATGTATGTAACCTTGACCGTTTTTAACAAAATCTTTTCCTAATGATTGGTAATGATCAATAATTTTCTTTTCTATTGATTGATGAGATTCTTTGATATCTTCTATAATTTGACTTATTTCTGTTGGTGAGAAGCTAAAAACTTCAGGTTTATAGTAATCAAAAGCTTCCCCATGATCAAGGC
Organism: Wolbachia endosymbiont of Dactylopius coccus; assembly: GCF_977011065.1. Taxonomy (NCBI): domain Bacteria; kingdom Pseudomonadati; phylum Pseudomonadota; class Alphaproteobacteria; order Rickettsiales; family Anaplasmataceae; genus Wolbachia; species Wolbachia endosymbiont of Dactylopius coccus. The sequence goes on from NZ_OZ347065.1 coordinate 543,592, forward strand.
TAAAAAATGGAGGATATACACGATAATTAAAACCTTTGTATTTGAATTGGAGTACACCAGTTCCAATAAATCCTAGATTGTGGTTCTCTTCCAGTTGTAATAAAAAATTATTCCATTTATTTTCATCGAACTGATGGTAATGAGGCCACGAGTAAATTAATACTTGATTTCCAAAATCAAAATTCACATGAATACTGTTCGGATTTTCAAAGTTATTTCTATTTTGTTTCAAGTTATCTTTAGCAAGAACTGTGACTGACATCTTATCGACATTATCGTTGATGCATTCTGAAAAGATTGTTCTAATACCAATTCTCATTGTTGTGCAGTCAAATAGGATACATAGCAGAGTTGTTTAATTGTGGAGTAGGTAAGAGAAGTAATAAATTTACACAAAGCACTCTCAAGCAAAGCAATAGTATCGTATATTTTATTGCGCAAAATGTTCTGTTTTACATACAACCAAAGCCTCTCGACAGTCAGGTGAATATGGAGGTAGGTATATAATCTCAATATTTTTAGGTACCTTTAAATTTTTTGACTTATGCCAACTAGCACAGTCCATAACGAGAAAAGCCTTTCGTGTCCCCAGATATTGCGACATTTGCTCAAGAAATACATTCATGCAATCAGTATTAACGTTTGGTGCAAGCAAACTGGAACTTTCTCCATTTTCAGGGTTAACTGCACTGTAAAGATAAAAATTATGCCTACCTAATTTTATTTTAACCCGAGTCCTAGTGCCTTTTTTAAACCACCCGTGTCCAACTTTTGAATGTGTGCCAAACCGCGATTCATCGAAGAAAAACAGCTCTTTTTCAGGATACTTGCCAATAACTTCGTTGAGATTTTTTTTTGAATTCCTCTTGTTTTCTTTTATCTTGTACATTGTGTACTGGTCTTGGTGTAATATAAGAGAATTTCATCTTTTGCATATAGCGGTGTACTGTAGATTTGCTAATATTTAAGCCGAACTTTTCCTGGATTCTTATTCTCATTTCTTTAATGGTAATATTAGGGTTTTTTTCTATCCATGCTTCAACTTGCTGTAGTTGAGCATGATCTAATTTAGTTTTTCTACGCCGTTGTGGAGGAGCAAACAATTTTTCTTCTCTGCCTAATTTCAAGAGTTTTATCCACGAAGTTAGTGCGCTTCTTGAAATGCAATATATTTTTGCTACAGCCATTATACTATGCTTTTTTGCTGCAATTACAGCATTTAGTTTTTTTGCAACATATGCATTGTTCCTTACTTTCTTCAGCATTTTTTTTGCTGATTTTACTACTTCTTCATCCAATAATTTTGATCTTAGTGCCATTTATACCTCAACTATTTTACTTACTTCATTATGGCTTTTCTTCCATTGTTGTCCATCTGTTTGCCGTGTAATGGGAATTGGTATAACATTATGAATATTTTGATCTAATGAAGCTCTGTTCACTATGAGTGAGGACTCACCAAACCATATTTTAACTTCCTTTAGATTGTCCGAGTAATCATGTTCACTATTGAGGGAATTTCCTCTATTATAATTCTGTACTCTGTTCTTGTCACCACTTACTTTAACAACAGTTTTAGGTCTATTATTACCTATTGAATCACTCATCCCACACCCCCCTGTAAAATTACATTATCACAGCAAAATCATTAATAACCCATGAACTCTATGTTCCTGGATCACGCAAATAATGCCCGTGTTTTTCGGTATATTTGAGCAGGCTGTACATAAGAATCGCAATTGTAGAGCATACTATTGTTAATAGTAAATTTGGTAAAATACCATAGGGAAAAAATTTTCCTACTATATATATTCCAATAGCCCCAAACATCATATTGCAGAATGAGAGGACTGCACTACCAAGCCCTATACCTTTGATCGTTTCTAAAGCAGAAGTTACGTTATTGCTTATTATTAATGCAAGCCCAATATTGGCTGGAATCCAGGCAACTTGAAGAATTAATATACTTAACTTGTCCGCGAAATAAAAATATACCAATAAACTATCGGATATTATCGGTAACACCAAACCTATTATTAGCATTTTGCTAACCCCTACTTTTGGTACATACCTTCTATTAATTAAAGTTCCAATTATGTAAAATATGACTATGATCGATATGAGGTAGCCAAAATACTGTACTTCAATGCCCATCGATTCAAATATGAAAGGATAGTTAGCAACGTATGCCCAAAGCCATATGAAAGTTAATCCATGAATGGCTGAAAACCCAAGGAAACGATAATTTCTAAATATTGATATATATTGTTTGAAGATATTAACAATCACATTAGTTGTATTTTTATTCACAGTGAGTGTTTCTTGTAACTTAAAGTAAATAAAAATAAGCATAGCAATTGCCACAAGTGATATAATAAAAAACAAAAATTTCCAATGATAACCATGTGAAATTATATAACTGCCCACCACTGGAGCTATTCCAGGTGAGAGTGCCACAACCATATTTAATTTTGAAATTACTCTCGAGTATTCACTACCCGAGTACATATCCCTTATTGCTGCATACCCAACAACACCTGCAGCACCAGCCCCTGTTCCTTGTATGAAGCGAATTAGTATCAAGAGCGCAATACTGTCGGCTATATAACACATGACACTTGCCAAAGTAAAAATTGTCATACCAATCAGCATCATTGGACGCCTACCATAATGGTCTGACAATGGCCCATAAATTAAGCCAGATACCGCAAATCCAACTAGATTTAAGCTAATTGTAAGCTGCACTACACTGCCTTCTACTTTAAAATAATTGGCAATGCTTGGTAGTGCAACTGAGTATAGGTCAGTTGCCATATCGACAATTGCTACAGACAATATCATAATAAGAGAGATGATATTTTGCGAAAGAGCTGTTTTCACTTAATGATTTACTGGATTAAATATACTTGATTATAATATATTTTTTTCATTAGTATATTAATTTAACTACTGAAATTAAGAGCAGCTATTCGAGAAAAAGCCTGTGAAGGCTCTATCCAGTAGGGTGTCATCCCAGTGCAATGACTACTTGGATCTAGTTTTTAATTTAACGTAATCAAGAACGTTGTGTTTTACTTTTATGCTTACCAAATTAGTTTACAATCAAAGTTTCCTGGACCCCAGTGTCTGGGCACATAACTGTACGAACATTGCGATTTGGACCTACCAGAAGGGCAATGCCTCTTATCCAAGTACCCTCTTCTTGTCATTCCAGTCTGGAATCCAGCCTTTCCATAATCATTAAAACGTTGTGTTTTAACATAAAACAGCTATTTTTATGCTTGCCAACTTAACAAAATTCCTAGATCCCAGTGTCAAGCACTGGGATGACACCCTCCTAGTGGATTCAAATCACAATGTTCGTACAGTTGTGTGTCTGGGCACTGGGATGACAGGAGAAGGAGGCTACTTAGATGACACCCTCCTAGTGGATTCAAATCACAATGTTCGTACAGTTATGTGCTTTGACACTGGAATCTTAAGCTCAAATCATAAAAAGCCTGAATTTCAATATCTTATCTTTAATTATTCAAGTTTAAGTTTAAATACTGAGCATCAGTTGTTCAGGACCTTTGCTTCCGTGTTATCCAATGAATCACCATAAGTCACTGCTTTCAGGTAAAATTTTCTCCCTGGTTGCACTTCGAAAGATCGGGCCATACAAAACTTTCTATCATCAAATCAATGATGATAGAAAGTTCCAAAAGTCTACTATAAACCTTTTATTTCAATGATAGCTTTTCCATTGCCATCTGGTCTGTTTTCGCCTCTTCTAGCTTGTTGTCTATATGATATAGATCTTTTCCCCTCATCCAGGATAAATCACTATTTGCTGGACTAATAGCATAGTTACCATTATTACAATTAAAAGAAAAAATGGACATTTGCTCACTTTCTCACCGTTTAATTGAACAGAAAGAGCTTTTAATGTACTCATTTGGGCAGAATTTAAGCTAAATTCACCAAGCAAGGTGTTAATATACTGAAAGTTTTCGATATTATATAGCTCTTGTATTCCGTTGCTTTCAAAGTCTGAAATACATTTTTTAATCTTTTCCTCTACTTGCTTAATTACTTTATTTTTGAGTTCTTCATCTTTATCTTTTGTGACTAAGGAGACTGCGATACCTAATACTTCTTTTTCTAAGATTGGAGATAAGTGCTTTTTAACCTCACTACAAGCTTCTTTTTGGCTTAGTATTCTATCTTTATAATCAGACAAAATGTTAACTGCTACACTTGAATTATTTATCGCAATGCAATCGTTATTTGAAGAGATACTCACATTTTTGTATTCATCATAACAACTTGAGTTTTTTACATCTACTGCATTTGCATAATCCAAGTTTCCCTCTTGATTAAGAAAACCGGCTATGACATTTCCTAATAAAATTCCCTCAGGGATTGTTATATCCCTTCCTATATGACCATTAATTGATTTTAAAGAATCAAAATCTATATATATTCCTTCTTTTTGTTTTGTAAATTGTTTTAAAAGAGCAAGAGCAACTAATCTAAAAGAATCTATTTCAACGGCAAAATACATTCTTTGCTCTTCTTTCATACTATACATATTCTTAAAGAAATCCTTTATGTTAATATCTTTTCCATCTATTTTCCACCCTGTATCTATTTCGCTCCAGTCATATTGATGCAAATCTACAACATATACTCCTTCAATTCTTTCTAGTTCACGTTTCAAGTCATCTATCTGATTTTGCTCAAACCCCGGGCCATTTATAACCAGATATATGTCCCTCTCCTCTTTATTTTTTAATTTATGATTTTTTATTATTTCTAAATAATTAAGGATACTGTTTTTACCGTCTGGTGAAGATGCACCATGTACTCTCGGCACCCAAGTTAGTATTATTGGTGCTTCATTTGATAATTCTTTTATACTATTAGACATCATTTCCTCACAAATATTATGTATATTGATATAACAATTAATTCTTAAATAAATATAAATAGATGTACTGCAACCTTGTAAATCATGAGCTATAATATTTTCACTTCCGTGTTATCTAATGAATCACCATAAGTCACTGCTTTAAGGAAAAGTTGTTTTCCTGGTTGCACTTCGAAAGATATTATTGAATCATCAAGTAGAACAAATTTTTCACCTGTGGCATCTTTAGTATCTTCTTGTCCTCTGATTAGGTTGCTAAGCTTATATTTATTTTTATCTATTAGTTCAGCACTATGGAATTTCACTATCTCTTTTCCGATTAATGCTGAATTTGAATCGATAATTCCTCGCAGCTTACCAAAACGCAACACTACTGTAATTCCCTCATTTGTTAATTCCATTACATATCCGTAAGTAGACTGCTTATTTGTGCTTGCGATAGGCTTATAATCCTTATCGTTGTACGAAATAAAGAGCGTTGCTCCCTTCCAATTCCTTTCCTCACCAATTAAAGTAAAGCTTGCGATATTACCTTTAACATGCGGTAAATCTATCATTTCTACGATGGTTTTGCTGATATGAGAAGGAGGGTATTCCTTCAGCATAAGAGACCTTGTTGAAGGAAAAGAAAGCTTATATATGGAGCTGTCATAACCAACACCACTTACTTGAATGGACATGCTTTCAAATTTTGTTTTTATAATTCTCACCGTATGCTTTTTCTCACCGTCTAAGATCGCTATCACGTCGCTTGGCGCAAGCCATGCATATTTTATCGGCAGCTTGAAATTATATATATTTCTCTCTTGCCACGAAGAATAAAGTAAAACCTCAGCGATATTTTGCGCCTCCCCCTCCTCCATAATCAGCGGTATTTCAACTGTTATAGTAGTGCCTTGCTTTGGCAACTCAGCGTATTTAACATCAATTGGATAGCCAAAATTGCGGTTAAAGTAAACGATGTTAACTTTATTGTTTAAATCTAATTGACTGATATTAGCAAGTTTTGAATTGTTACTGAAAACCGTTTCACCAATTGGCATTACAGTTGTAACTCCCCTGCCCTTTTGGACAAATTTCAGTTTAGAGCCCTGTTCAACCACATCAAAAAAATAGCAACTTTGCAGCATTTTAATAATTGAACGTACGGGTTGCTGGTCGTTTATCACATACCCAGACAATAACCCTTTGACGCCACCTGTATCAAACTGATCGCTTTTTAAACCTGCTCTTTGTAATAGATCCGATAAAACATCGGAAATATTAAGCTGTGCAAGCTTTCCCTGAATCCAATGTCCTGTCTGCCAATTATGGCAGTCAGTCCACATATCACACAAATTGGGGAAATAAGGAAATGGCCTTGCATCCCACGCCCAGAGAAACATTTTTTCTACCATTTCCGAGCTTTGCCACTTCTTTAGCGTTCCTTCAATTGCAATTTTTTGCGAAAGAAAGCTCACCTCTCCGTTTGAATATCGTGGATATTTGCTCTCTATGCTGCCTTTATCAACAAACACATTTGGCTCATTAGCGCAGCCGTTCATACTGGGAAATCCATACTCAGTAAACCATATTTTTTTCATTTTTGGTTGCCATTTCGTTTTACTACCACCTGGATTTATGTGAGTTTCACTCCACCATTTTGCTATGTTTTTCCACGCATACCTGCTGTCGTTATACTTTACTCTTTCAGGCTCACCCTTTGAGTAATCATAGAAATAATCATACCCCACTCCACTGCTCCAACCACCCATTACATCTTCCGCGGAATAACCAAAAGGAGGCTCTGGCCCATCAGTCAGTGGAAAATAAGCATCTATGCCAACAACGTCGATGTACTGTGAAGACCACAGTTCATCCATATTATACCAACCATCATATGAGTGATATTCGCTCCAATCCGCAGCGTAAGTTACCGTTACTTCTTTTCCAAGCTGAAGTTTTATTCGCTTTGCAAGCTTAACTAGCTCTGCCACTGCAGGGTAATTACCTTTTTCATCTCTGATTTTGGTAAGTTCAACAAATTCAGAACCAATGATAAACCCTTCCACTTTAGTTTGTTTGGCAATGCTTGCATAATGCTCTATAAATTTGTTATATTGATTCTCAAAAAAATCACTTATATCCCCAGGAGTCCCGCTCAATTTTCCTCGCCACTCTTTGTTCTTTGTGTCAAGCAAGGGCATTGGATAGAGCATCACCTTGTAGCCTCTGCTGTGTAGCTCTTCTATATATCTTATTAGCGCTGAATCACTAACTGTGCCACCATATCTTGGGTTTCCACTCGCATCTTTTGAAATTAGCTGAGCATTATCTCTGGTTACACACCCTACTTGCCAATCATCAGGTAATATTGCGGAATCATCTTGAAATTCAACTGCAGGATATATTTTACAATCTTTAATGTTCAGATCATTCACAAACCAATTGACTACTACCGATACCCACTCAACATTTGGTAAATCTCCCTTTAATTGATCCAAAGAAAGCATTGCATCGCTCTTTTTAGTGTGGTTGTTATGATTTACCCTTTGCGCCAGTCCATATGGGATATATTGGTTGCTGCTTATTTTCTCTTGCGCGATTTTCTTCTGTATTTTTGTATCATATACAAACTCACCTGAGCCTGGTATTATATTGATATTCCGAATATTTTTCGCTACTGAAAATTCATTTGACTTTAATGCAGTTTGCACTTCAAATGTAAATACCGGAACATGATTATTATAGTCTGCTAAAGGAAAATTCTTGATAACTATGTAAGATATTCCCCTATAAGCTGGTACATTCTTCTCACCTTCAATTGATGATATGAATGGATCAGGATTTTGGTCTTCTCTGCCGCTGTAAAAAGTATAATCTATTTCATCAAAGCTAAGTGATGTTGTATCTGCCCAGATTCTGTTTAATTTTTCTACTTTTCCCTTGCAGATCGCAATTGCAAGCGTTGCATAGTAATTATACTCAACATTCATACCTCTTCCAATTTTGCTTTTGGTGGTTATCGCCTCTTCTTTTATTGGCTGTGACCAAATAATGTTCCCTGCAATGCGAGCAGTGCCATAGATAATTGGGATCGTTCTGCCGTAGGTTGAGGTTTGAACTTGCAGATTTTTTAGTCTCGCACCATGCGTTACTTTCTGCTCAGCATCAAGGCTAAACATCGCACCATCAAGCTGCGCACCAAGAAGAGCACCGAGTTCTGAGCCGATAATCCGGCCAATTGGCCCAAAAATGCTGCCTGCTTGACCAAAAATTGATGATAAAATTATTGTAGACATGATAATCCTCCTTTTTGATAGATTTTTTTGAAATTGTTGAGAAAAGATCCAAGTGTCAAGCTACTTGGATGACACCTATAACCTTGTCATTCCAGTGCTTCCTCCTTTGTCATCCAAGTAGCTTGACACTTGGATCCAGGAATTTTGATTGGACAACGAGTTGGTAAGTGTAAAGGTAGCTAATCTTATGTTAAAACATAACGTTTTTAATGGGATTGCGTGAAGACTGGATTCCAGTGTCAAGCACTGGAATGACATCCTCTCGAAGTAGCCTCCTTCTCCTGTCATCCCAGTGTCCAGACACTGGTTTCCATCCAAGACGGCAGTGCCTTCCTTCTCCTGTCATCCAAGTAGCTTGACACTTGGATCCAGGAATTTTGATTGGACAACGAGTTGGTAAGTGTAAAGGTAGCTAATCTTATGTTAAAATATAACGTTTTTAATGGGATTGCGTGAAGACTGGATTCCAGTGTCAAGCACTGGAATGACACCATCCTTAGCTTACAATGAATAGTTGAAGTTTTTAATCAAGAAAAGCACATGATGTAGCTATAATCATTGTAAGCAACAATGAAAAAGTGCGGAAGTAGAAATTTGAGTTGACAAAATAAGAAAAAATATGGTATATTAAAAATATTGATACTAACTTAAACTAATTATGCCAGCAGTAGTAAATACACCAGACAACATACAAAGACCGTCAAAATTAAAAAAAGCAAAAGAAATTCTGCTAGCTCCTGTAAGGTGGCTAATCACAGGTTTATTTGTAGTACTTTCTATAATATTTGTTATTTCTCTCCTAGTGTTTTTCTTAATCGCCACGGTATTGAGTAAGCTATATCTTTTTGCAGGAGGCAAAATGCCGGAATGGTTAGAGCAAAGAGCTGAAGCATTTATGGAGGCAGCACGTATCCCACAAACAACGCATGATACTGATGTAAATGATGCAATTAATACTAACGTTCAAAAGCTAAAAGAAAACTATGGCGAGCCTGATGTTGATGATAAGTTTATAGAGGAAATAGAAGGATTTATTGATCAGTTAGAGTGCATAGCAAATGGCACACAAAAAGCTGCAGATAAAGATCAACTTACAGAAGATGAGAAAAAACATGCACTTGAGTGCTTGGAGCGTATGAAAAATAACCCTAGTACACATAGTGGAAGCGGGTTAACATTGAAGCAAGTTTTAAATTTAGCTTGGAAGGCTTGCAACGATCAAACTAGAGCAAATGCTGATTATAATATAGATATTAATACCCGCATATTACAGAGAAAATATCAACTGGTTAAACATTTAGTAGAATCGCAAACAGAATACGGAGTGCGTGGTGGTCGTGGTTCAAGTGCATGTTTTACTGGTACCTTCAACAGTATTGTCTCTTCCTTGTACATTTTTGAAGAGTTTTCCTTCTTGCAAAAAGCAGATAAGAATACTATAAAGCAGGAATTTGAAAATGAGCTGCAAAAAAAGGGAGAAGAACTATTTAATCAGCTTTCCAATGATAAAGAAAGAAAAGAAGTTGCAGAAGCTTTAAGTAATCCTCCTTCTACAAATTTCTTTTCAAGCTATGTAGAGTCATTTAAAAACCACTCTGCACGTGCAGTTTTAGGTGATAAAGAATGCGACAAATTAGTTAAAACTCATCTTAGTAATCTTAAGTACAATAGCACAATATCTTGCTTTACCTAAAGTAATCACTTCACCAGCGGCAAAGTGATACCATGCTGATTCATATATTTTCCTTTCATATCATCATATGATTTCTCACACTCACTTTCGCCGCTTAAAAATACGAATTGGCATGCGCCTTCATTAGCGTAAATTTTTGCAGGAAGTGGAGTGGTGTTTGAGAATTCGAGTGTGACATGACCTTCCCATCCAGGTTCTAAGGGAGTAACGTTTACTATAATTCCACACCTTGCGTAAGTTGATTTACCAACACAAATGACCAGTACATTCCTTGGTATACGAAAATATTCCACTGTGCTTGCAAGTACAAAACTATTTGGTGGAATTATGCATACGTCTGTTTCTTTATCTATAAAACTATTCTCAGAGAAATTTTTAGGGTCCACGATGGCTGAATTAACGTTAGTAAAAATTTTAAATTTATTATCCACTCTTGCGTCGTAACCATAAGATGATAGTCCGAAAGATATAACACCTTTGCTGCTTTTGTGATCCACAAAAGGCTCTATCATTCCAAAATTTTCAGCTTTTTCTCTTATCCATTTATCTGGCATAACTGCCATAATTGCCCCTTAAAGTTGTGTAATACTTACAATAATATAAAATAAAATTTAAATGTAAACTGTAGCTTTTGTCATGCAATTAAAGCTTTTCAGTTTGATCTTTTGTTACAATAATTAGATTTATGTTCTTAACTAAAAATAATGCTTAGAAACTTTCTCCTGATTTTTGTATTCGTATTATTCACGCCGCTATCAAATGCTGATGCTAGGAAATACATCAGAATTGTTGGATCTTCAACCGTTTTTCCTTTTATCTCATTTGTAGCCGAGGAGTTCAATCGTGTATTCTCTTTTAAGACTCCAGTTGTGGAATCGATAGGAAGTGGATCAGGGTTCAAAATGTTTTGCTCAGGAATAGGGGAAGACACGCCAGACATCACCACTTCATCTCGCCCTATGAAGGAAGTAGAAAGAGAACTATGTAAAAGGAATAAAATTAATGAAGTGATAGAGATCATCATTGGCTATGATGGAATTGTCATTGCAAATTCAAATCAAAGCCATAGATTTGATTTCACAAAGAAGGACTTATTTGAAACTTTATCTGCATATTCTCAAGAAAATGATAAATTAGTAAAAAATAATAAGAAGTTTTGGTCTGATGTAAATCAAGCCTTACCAAAAACAGAAATTGAAATTTATGGTCCACATCAAAATACAGGCACATACGAAACTTTGGTTAATTCTATTATGCTTGATCAATATTCATGCATGAACTCGAGAATTTTCAAAGAGAATTACAAAGATCAGGAAGAAAGAAAGAAAGCATGTGGTAATATAAGGGATGACGGAAGGTATATAGAAGTTGGAATTAATGAAAACATAATAATACAAAAATTGAAAAGTAACAAGAACGCCTTAGGGATATTTAGTTTTAGCTTTTTAATGAGAAATCAAGATAAAATACAAGGGAGCACAATTGCAGGAATTGAGCCAACTTATGAAAATATATCATCAGGAAAATATATATTAGCAAGACCTCTATACCTTTACATAAAGAGGGAACACCTGGATACTGTTGATGGATTAAGAGAATTCATAAAAGAAATTATAGATTCGATCGGTATTGAAGGTGGTTACCTATCTAGGCTTGGTCTAATCCCACTTTCAAGTGAAGATATAAAGAAAGCTTCAGCAAAAGTTTATGATGTGTTTTTGTTCTAGCAAGTAGTCAGGTATCCGTTCAGGATAGCGGCAAGACCATAGAGTAAAAGTGAGTTTACAACAAATGGTGTCATCCCAGTGCTTGACACTGGGATCCAGGTTACTATATATGAAAAGTTATTATGTTTATATACTTGCAAGTGAACGAAAAAGAAAGCTTCAGCAAAAGTTTATGATGTGTTTTGTTCTAGCAAGTAGTCAGGTATCCGTTCAGGATAGCGGCAAGACCATAGAGTAAAAGTGAGTTTACAACAAATGGTGTCATCCCAGTGCTTGACACTGGGATCCAGAAAATTTGATTGTGTACTATACAACATTTTCGATCAAAAGCTGGATTCCAGTGTCAAGCACTGGAATGACATCACAGGGGCACTGGAATTTTTGTTTCAATATTTGTACATTAGCCATGCATCTGAACAGATACCGTCACATAGTAAACGATGTCATGCAAGTAGTCCCTTCGGTATCATTCCAGTGCTTGACACACAACTGTACGAACATTGCGATACAAGAGACCAAGAAAGATGTCATCCCAGTGTCAAGCACTGGAATGACACCCTCCTAGTGTACTTCTTGTTGTTGTGTAAACTGTTTTTCTGCACTTGGATCTTCTAAAACCTTAGCAATACCAGCACCCATTAATATAACTGCTGCCAAAACTGCTAAAGCCAGTGCAACTGCAGGATACGCCAACATATAGGCTGCAATAGCACCAGCTGTGCATACGACAGTGGCACCTAGAGCAATCTTCCCTTTGTGTTCACTCCAGAAGGTTGTATCGTTCTTTTCTGGGGTTTTGCTATCAGTAGTTGGTGCAGGGCTTATTTCGCTGCTATTTGCTGGGGTTGTAGTTACACCCTGAGCATCAGTGAAGTTTATATCGTTATTTTCTGGAAGTTGTCCATCAGTAGACAGAGCAATCTCTTCAATTTGACATTCCAATGCATATTCTGCATCGCGTTCTTCTAGTGATATTTTGCCACTTGTTTCATCTGGCACTGTTGGTATAGTGCTTTCTGCTTCACCTGTCTGCTTTAAGTTGTCTATATCAGTGCTTGTAGCTATTTCAGGAGCTGTTTTTTTCTTTTCTTCTGAAGGAGCCTTTAGAATATTTATTATATCTTCCACATTTACTACGTGCCCTTTATGAAGCTCAGCCCACTCTAATAGAGATTCACCATATGGAGGTTTTACATCAACCTTAGCCTTTTTTTCCATTAGAGCTTTGAATGTCTCTAAATCGCCACGTTGAACAGCCTTAGATATTGGAGTCATATTTTCAACTGCTGCTGCGTTAACATCAGCCTTTGCTTCCATTAGAAGATCTACTAGAGCTTTATTAGAAGGTTTATCACATTTCTTTTCAATAGCCATAATCAATGGAGTCCATCCATTTACACCCACTGCATTAACATCAGCCCCTACTTTTATTAGAAAATTTGCCACCTTTAAATCTGCACGGTTTAAAGCAGTCGTTAATAATGTGTGTTTGTGATCAGGAACAGTAGTAAACACATGATCTAAACTAAATTTCCCTTTTTCCCACTCTTTATATACATCTAAATCTGATGGTAATTGACTTTTTATTGCTCCAATTACGTTATCCTGATTCAGACTTTCGTCAGAACTTATGGACTTTAATGCGTTGTATAATGCTGCAAACTGTTCATATTCCATATTTTACCTCTATTTTTTATAATAATCTTAATTATCACACATATTTACAAGTAAGTCAAGTATATTGTTAATAACTTAATAAAGGCCAACAAAATGCTTGACGTTGTTTATGGCTTTGTGTAGCTAGGTCTATGAAAAATCATCAACGTTTACAAAATTTGCGTTCAATTGTATTTATTGTGGGAATATTCCTATTGTTATTTAGCTTAGCAATGCTTATTCCTGCTATTACTAATAAATGTCTCAGCTACGAATGGAAAAATTTTCTCGCTGGATTCATAATTACCTGCACATCTGGCGTAATTTTTATTTTACTCGGTAAATTAAATGGCACGCCGGCAATTTTTGCGATTACTAGTTGCACCTGGATTGCCTTGCCTTTGTTTGCAGCTATTCCTTTCTATTTTGATAATCTGAGCTATGTTGATGCATTATTTGAAACGATATCTGGCATCACAACCACAGGGGCAACTATATTTAATGATATTGAAAAACAATCTCCAGGAATATTGCTGTGGAGAGCAATGCTACATGGCATAGGGGGTTTTGGTGTAATCACTTTAGGAATTGCAGTTTTCCCTATGCTTAAGATTCTCGGCCTAAATAATTTACTTTATTCTGAATATTCAGATGCCACCAAAAGAAAATTGCCGAATACGCGAAGTGTAGTGATTCATGTTACAGCAATATATTATAGCCTAATTTTATTATGTATATTTTCTTATTATCTAGCTGGTATGCCACTGTTTGATGCAATATGTCACGGAATGTCCTCTGTATCAACTGGTGGATTTGCTAACTATAATGATTCTATAGGGCACTACAATAACCCTATGTTAGAAGTCATAACGATCATTTTTATGATTTTGGGTTCTCTGCCTTTTCTTAGCTATTTAAAAATTATAAGACGGTTAGACATTTGCCATGATGAACAGGTTTCTTACTTTGTAAGGGTAGCTATTGTTTCATCTTTATTTGCTTGTTTTTGGTTGTATCAAAATGTTGATTTAGGAGTGTCATTATCATTTAGATGCAGCACATTTACCATCACCTCCTTAATTACGTCAACTGGTTATGCAATCTGTAATCATATAGATTGGAGCTTCATTTCAGTCTTAGCTTTTTTTCTAACCTTTGTTGGTGGATGTAGTGGTTCTTCAAGTGGTGGCATCAAAATCTTTCGTTTGATCATTTTTCTAAAGTCTATAGGAAATCACTTTTGCCTTTTATTGAACCCAGGCGCAGGCGATAGGGTAAAATTCAATGGAAAAATCCTGGAGAATGATGAAGTTCACTCTGTCTTTATATTTTTTGCAATTTTCATGTTAACGTTTACCATTTCATCAATAGTGATGTCTTACTTAAGCAATGCAGACTTTATAACTAGCATCAGCTCAGTCTCTGCAACGCTTACAAACTCTGGCCCGGGATTTAGTAATTTAATAGGTCCTTTGGGTAATTATTCCTCTTTCAGTAATGAAGTAAAATTATTTCTATCGTTTTTAATGCTGCTTGGCAGACTTGAAATATTGCCAATCTATTTTTGTATAGGTAATTTATTCTTATTTAATAGAAAAAAATAGGTATCCGTTCAGCAGAGTGGCAGTAAGGTAGACGAGAAAAGACAACTATAGGAACAAATGGGTGTCATGCCAGTGCGTGACACTGGCATCCAGCTTCTATGCAACCTCATCAAAAACATTCATTTAGTGTAAGATCAGCTACTTTCCATGCTAGTTTACAAGCAAACTTTTCTGGATCCCAGTGTCAAGCACTGGGATGACATCATAGGGGCTACTTGGATGACACCATCTGCCACGCAAATTGCCTGCAAATTGCAATGTTTGTACGGTTGTGGGCGGTATAGCTATAGATAGTATTAGCTATTTAATAAAAAGATCGTAGCTAAACCAAGAAATATAAGAGCTGAGAGAATATCAGTTGTTGCCGATGTTAGGATTGAAGAAGAAACGGCAGGGTCAGATTTTAAGCGATGAAGCATTATAGGAATGAAAGTTCCGATAAACGTTGCAATAATTGACATCATAATCATGGAGACCACAAAAATCATCTCCACTTTGAAGCTGTGAAACCTTATTGCTAACACTACTAATGAAATAGTAGATAAGATCACCCCGTTTATAAGACCTATTAAAAATTCTTTCATCAGTATTCTTTTTGCATTTTGCTCAGTTAGATATTTTGTTGCGATTGCCCGGATGGTTAGCGTTACTGTTTGGGATCCTGCATTTCCGCTCATTGATGCAATTATCGGCATGATTATTGGCAGTACTATAAAACTTTTTATTACATCATCGAAAAAGCCAACTACTATGGAACACATTGTTGCAGCTAAGAGGTTAAACAGTAACCAAGGTAGCCTTTTAATTATAGTTTTATGTATAGGGGCATTTATATCGGCTTTAGAAGATACACCGCTTATTTTTAGTACATCCTCTTCTGTTTCTTGTTGAACAACTTTTATCACATCTTCAATTAAGATCACACCAATAATTTTACCATTCTTATTTACTACCGGAGCCGATAATAGAGAGTAATCTTTAAATATTCTTGCTACTTCCTCTTGGTCTACTCCAGTTTTAATGATCTTTATTTCATGATCCATTATCTCTTTTATTATTGTATCTCCTGAGTGAGATATTACCTTATTTAAATTAACACTGCCTATAGGCTCTAATTTTGAGTTGATAATGAATATCTGGTGAAATCTTTCTGGTATTTTTTTATAGTTGCACACAAATTCTGTCAGTTGATTTATTGTCCAATAATATGGAGCTATAACCATATCTTTATGTATCAGCCTTCCTGCACTTTCTTCTGGGTATGATAGCAACTCCTCTACTAATTTTTGAGTTGCATTGGGTAAGTAGTTAAGTATGTTTTCTATAGACTTTCTATCCAAATCTTTCACTATGGTTACTATATCTTCTACATCAAGGAGCATTAGTAACTTTGCTGTATTTTCTATTCCCAATGTTTCTATGATCTCTCTTTGTAAATCTGGCACTACATGCACTAGGGCATCACTTAACAAATGTTGATCGAGGATATTAACTAATTTCTCCCTGTGATCACTGATTGAAGTAGATAAAAAATAAGCTAACTGAACGCTATCTATCGTTTTTACAATATTACGAACATTTTCTAGCTCCTCGTTATCAAGTGACTCTATTAAGTCATCAATAGCCTTTTTGTCTAGACCATAATGAGAACTTATTTTAATATTCATTGCTTTACCTTATTTTTTAATAAACATATACACTTGATTTCCTTAAACATTAAAGTATAATGAAATTATTTTGAATTAACTATCATATGGTTAAATTTCTATTTTGTTTGCTGTTATTGTTAGTAATAGTAAATATATTAAAATCTAAAGTATAATGAAAACTTATTCAGAAATTTTCGAATACTTTCAAGGCTTAAATAAAAGTATTTCTCTTATCAGGAGGTGTCTTTGACATAGAAAAATTAAAGTTGCGTCTTGAAGAGCTGGATTCCCAAGCGTCAAATGATAGTCTGTGGCAAGACAATCAAAAGGCACAAGAAATTTTAAAAGAACGTTCTAAAATTAAGCATGACATAGAGTCGTTTTCAAAGCTGGAAAGCGATTACAACGATGCCATTAGCTTAATGAAGTCTGCTATTGATGAGAATGATGAAGAATTTTTCTCTGAAGTTGAAAATGAATTAGCTAAGCTAGAGAAATTAATCAAACTTAAAGAGACAGAATCCTTATTTACTGGTGAAGCAGATAACAATAACTGTTTTTTAGAAATCCACTCAGGAGCTGGCGGAACAGAGAGCAATGATTGGGCTGAAATGCTGATGCGCATGTATGTAAGGTGGGCAGAAATTTATCACAACTTTAAAGTTGAAGTTGTAGAAAAATTAGAAGGAGAGTCGGTTGGTATAAAGTCTGCAATGATAAAAATCGTTGGAGAAAAAGCTTACGGGTGGGCAAAAAGTGAAAGTGGAATTCACAGGCTGGTTAGAATATCGCCGTTTGATGCAAATGGTAAACGTCATACCAGTTTTGCAAGTGTAGGAGTAACTCCAGTGATCGAAGATTCAATTGATATTGCTGTGGATGAAAAGGATCTAAAGATCGACACCTACCGAGCTTCTGGAGCAGGCGGTCAGCACGTGAACAAGACTGAAAGTGCGGTACGCATTACCCATATTCCAACTGGTGTTGTAGTTCAATGCCAAAATGGTCGTTCTCAACACAGAAATAAAGATGAGGCGTTAAAATTACTCAAAGGCCGTTTATACCAAATTGAACTGGAAAAGAAAGAACAAAAGATGGCTGAAGAGTATGGTAAAAAATGCGATATAGGCTGGGGCAATCAGATCAGATCGTACGTTATGCATCCATATCAAATGGTGAAGGATTTAAGAACCGGGCATGAAGTGGGCAATATAAATTCTGTTTTTGATGGTAATATAGACTGTTTCATAGTTAGTGTGCTTACTAAGCAAAATTAGGTAGGGTTGACTTTCTTGCCATAATATATGATAATTAAAATATTGTTAAAGTAGGAGTAAAGTTATGACAATGAAATATGATCAGTGGAAAAGAATATTAAGTGCAATCGATAATGAAGCAGATTTAAGCAAAGATAATGTAATTGAGAAGATAAAAGAGAAATTATCACAATATTCAGATGAATATACTCAGTTGAGCGAAACTGGTTTTGATGCGAGTCTCACCTGCTTAAATATAGAGTATACTAGTAGTTGCATAGAACCTGGATTTTTTGGCTTACCACCCATACGTAACCAAGTGGAAATCCATCATAGAACATTATTTATTTTAGCTGCTATTACTGGTCATGTGAAGATAGTAGAAGCTCTAATAGAAAGAGGGATAGACATTAATACAGTAGATAAAGATGGTTTGACTCCTTTACACAAGGCTGCTGGTAATGCTCAGGTGGAAGTGGTTAATGCTCTAATAAAAAAAGGAGCAAATGTTAAAGCGGTAAGTAAAGATGGAATTACACCTTTACATTGTGCTGCTTTGAGTAGCAATAATAAGGAGATAGTAGAAATTCTAGTAAAGGAAGGAGCAGATGTTAACGCATCATTAGATGAATCTATGATCACTCCTCTACATATGGCTGCTAGAGGATATAATGCTAATCAAGAAGTTGTACAGGCTCTAATAGAAAAAGGTGCAAATATTGACGCAGTAGATAAAGATGGTTTGACTCCTTTACACATGGCTGCTTCACGTGACTTCAGTGGAAAGATTGTGAAAACCCTGATAAAGGGGAAGGCGAATATTGATGCGGTAGATAAATGTGGAAGGACTCCCTTACACTTTGCTACAGATTGCTTCAGCAGCACAAATATTGAGATTCTAATAGAAAACGGAGCAGACTACTCATTAAAGAATAAAAATGGTGAAGCCCCAATAGACTTTAATGAACATGTGGCACAGCTTGCAAGGGAAAAAGAGCAAAAACAAGCTGAAAAAAATGCAAGAGAGAAAGGAATTTTTGCAGGCTGTGCAACTGCGGCACTTAGTACTGCTATAGCAGTGACACTTTTTGCAACCGGGACAGTTGCAGTTGAATTGATGTCCGTAATGATAGCAGCAGCTATCATTACAGCAGCGGCACTAGCAGTTGGTGGTATTACATATAGCATATTAAAACCTAGTACTAAAATGGATGAAACGAAAGAAGCGCAAAACGTAAATGGAAATGTGCCAGAAGGTGGCAAGGCGGCAGATTGACACAGTTTATAGTATCAAGTTAAGCTTAAAATATGATTGAATAGTTGTTAATAATAGTGTATAATTATTAATCTTTTCTAAGCACTTTAGCTATGGCTATTTCTAAGTTTCTCGATCCTAAGAACGACTTTGCCTTTCGGCGTATTTTTGGCTCTGTAAATAATAAGGACATTCTTATTCACTTTCTTAATGATATGCTAGGCCTTACTGGTGTTGATCAGATAGAAGATGTTTCTTTTTTAAGTCCCATTCAGGATCCTGATATTGCTTCTCAAAAGCAGAGCATTGTTGATGTTCTCTGTACTGATTCTGCTGGAACCCAGCTAATTATTGAAATGCAAGTTGTTAAAACTACAGGCTTTGAGAAACGCGCTCAATACTATGCTGCTAAAGCTTATTCAAGTCAAGCTCACAAAGGTGATCAATATCAAGATCTTAAAGGAGTTATTTTTATTGCTATCGCCGATTTTATCTTATTTCCTAACAAGCTGGCTTACAAATCTGATCACGTTACTTTTGATAAAATTACCTATGAACATGATCTCAAAGATTTTAGTTTCACTTTCATCGAGCTACCAAAGTTTAATAAGACAAAAGAAGATCAGCTTTCAAATATTGTTGAAAAATGGATTTATTTTTTTAAGTACGCCGATGAAACTAGCGAAGAAGATCTACAGAAAATAATAGGTAGTGATGTTATTATTGGTAGAGCTTATGATGTGTTAAATCAATATAACTGGAGTAAAGAAGAACGTTTTGCTTATGATCAAACTAAGAAACATATTGATGATTATCTTTCTTCTATTCAACAAGGAAAAATTGAGGGAAAAATTGAAGGCATCAAAATTGGTGAAGAGAAAGGTAGGAAAGAAGGTAGAGAAGAAGGAAAAATTGAAGGAAAAATTGAAGTTGCAAAAAAAATGCTAGCCAATAATATTGATGTTAACACTATTGTCAAGTGTACTGGCCTGTCCATTAGTGAGATTGAAGAATTGCAGAATTAAGTGTGAACGGTTACGGTTTCTCGTCTCCACCATGCTGTATAGAAAAAAGTCTGGATTCCAATTTGCATGACAATGTGGAGTATCTGCTTCTGTCATCCCAGTGGGATCTCTTATTCCATGTATCCGTTCAGGATAGCGGCAAGACCATAGGGTAAAAGTGAGTTCACAACAAATGGTGTCATCCCAGTGCTTGACACTGGGATCCAGTCCTTTCGCACAGTTCCATCAAAAACGTTTAAAGGATTAACCGCTTTCGTGTTTATCAACTTAGTGCCCAATCTGGATCCCAGTGTCAAGCACTGGGATGACAAGAAAGGGAGCACTGGAATTTTTGTTCAGTATTTGTACATTAGCCATGCATCTGAACAGATACTATTCCATTTTATCAACAGTTTGTTTTGTAGTATCAAACAATTTTAATCCTATAATCCCGAATGTAACTAAAATAAAGCATATTACTTCGAATAAATTAACTGGTTCATTAAATAGGTAAACTCCAAGTATCGAAGCTCCTATAGCACCTACTCCAGTCCAAATTGCATAGCATACTCCGATAGGTATAGAACGTATAGCGAGCGAAAGTAAATACGTACTAAGAGCCATGGAGAGTATGCTAATTATTGATGGTACGAGATGAGTAAATCCACAACTATGCTTAAGTGTTATGACCCAGAACACTTCAATTAGTGACGATAAGAGTAAATATATCCAATTCATGCATAAATTTTTAGGTTTAAATAGAGAGCTTTAGCCCTATGGTTCCTATTACAATTAAAATGATACATAAAACTTGAGATAAATTAATATTCTCTGTGAAAGCGGTTGCACCAATTATAGTTATTCCAATTGTGCATATTCCAGAGGAAACTGCATAGCATACTCTAATAGGTAGAAAGCATGCTGCAAGAGATAAAAAATAAATGCTAATGATCATAATTACCAATGTTGCAATCGAAGGCACAACCTTAGTAAAACTGTTACTAAACTTTAGCGTTACAGCCCACAGTATCTCTAGGATACTAGACAGCAACAAATATAACCAGCACATTCTCGTAACATTTCAATCTTGTATTGTAACAGAAATTGTTAGTTAAAACTACACTAAAGTGCAATAGATCTCTCTTTCGAAATTGCTTTGAAAGCCAATATATTAAACTTAAAATAACATTCTAAAAAACTTTTCTACGAAATTCAATTCCTGTACGTCATTTGCTGCATAAAGAGGTGTAGTTTGTTGCTCAATACCTGGTATTTCTACAAAAACTTTGCCCACTTCTTGACCTTTTTTAATGGGTGCAGGTATCATATCTTTATATTCAATACGCACCTTAATTTGGTCATGCAATTTGCGGTTGTAAGTTATGGCAACATCGTTTGCAACTGTAATAGGCACTTTTTTATCTTTTCCATAGAGAACATTTACTTCCTCAACTACACTGTCTTTAGCAAATATTTTCTTAGTATTAAAATGATTTAAGGAGTATTGTATCAGTCTTTTTGCTTCTTCTATTCGCTCTTTCTCAGTGTTTAAACCATTTACGACAGCAAAAATTCTCCTATCATTTCGTTTTGCAGATGCTACAATGCCATAACCACCAGCATTCGTATGACCGGTTTTTAAACCGTCAACCCCAATGTCGTGAAAAAGTAGAAGATTTTTATTCTTTTGTGCAATTTCGTTATATGTCAAATATTGTTCAGAAAATAAATCGTAATATTCAGGAAAATCAGTGAAAATCCTTTTTGCCAGCATTACCAAGTCTTTTGCGCTCATAAAATGATCTCCATCTGGCCACCCGCTTGAGTTGACAAAATGACTGTCATTCAGGTTCAAATTTTGTGCAACCTCATTCATTTCAGCCACAAAATTCTCTTCTGATCCTGCAATACCTTCGGCTAGTGTTATGCAGGCATCATTACCTGAGACTATTGTAATTCCTTCGAGTAATTCCCTCACCGTAACGGATTGACCTTCTTTTAAAAACATAGAAGAGCCTTTTCTTTCCCACGCTTTTCTGCTTACTCGAAATTTATCCTCCATATTTATTATTCCAGCTTTTAGATAATCGAAGGCTATATATAAAGTCATTAACTTACTCATTGAAGATGGGGCCATTTTTTCATCGGAATTATGGTCAAAAATGAGCGAGTCCGAAGCTAAATCTAAGACTACTGCTTGCTTTGCTTTGGTTCTAAACTGGTATGAGTATGAAGAAAAAGGAAGTATAAAAACTAATAGCAAAATTACCAATCTGCTTAACATATCTATAATTTTAAATTTATAGTGCACTAATTAATAGTATAATTTTACAGGGGCATTTCAATAGATCTCTTGTATAAAAATTCCTTGACAAACTCCGCCAACCCCCTTATCATAAGGATAGTGAATAATTAGCTATTCTAAGTTTTTTTTGCCTTTTTTTCGTTTGGTAAATTTCTTAATGTTTGTAGCTAATTGCGATTATGAAACAACAAATGGTGTCATCCAAGTAGCTGACACTGGAATCCAGCCTTTACGCAATCTCATCAAGAACACTGCTTTAACATAAGATTAGTTTGCTTGTGAATAAGCAAACTTTCCTGGATCCCAGTGTCAGCTACTTTGATGACACCATTTACTATCTTTAAAAATGAATGTTCTTACAATTGTACGTCATGCGCTTTATTAAATATTTTACTTAAAAATCTAATTTCTTATTATACAAGAGATAAGCAATTCATTGATGATGAAAAATTACAAAAAGGGGCATAGAAAGCGCCTAAGAGAGAAAATTATTTTAGATAATGGACAATCATTACTTGATTATGAAGTTTTAGAGCACATTTTATATTCAGCATATAGTAGAATTGATGTAAAACCGGTGGCAAAGAGTTTGATAGAAAGTTTTGGCAGCTTAAATAAAGTTTTTAATGCTGACCTGGAAGCACTGCAAAATGTTGATGGTGTCAGCAATGCAGCGATATCTGCCATCTTTTGTGTAAAACAAGCCTTTGTTCGTTCTGCAAGAGAAGAAATAAAAAACCTGCCTGTAATCGATAACTGGGAAAAATTGCTTGATTATTTAAGAATAAGTATAGGAAGCCTCAATAAGGAAAATTTTCGCGTCATCTATATGAATAAAAAGTATCGTCTAATAGCGGAAGACCTGCAAAACGTTGGTACAGTAGATCAAACTCCTCTTTATGTCAGAGAGATCATCAAGCGCGCACTTTTGATTGGTTCAACATCCATTGTAATATCTCACAATCATCCAAGCGGAGATACACAACCTTCAAATAGCGATATATCTCTCACTAGACAACTAGGCTCTGTGGACAAAAAATATGAAGAGGGAGAAAAAAAGTGGTAGTTTAACCAAATGAACATAAAAATGGAGAAACTACCGAATGGAATATTATATAAAAGAAAGAAATTGGAAACAAATTTTAGAATTCATAAAAGGCATAAAAGGAATGCATAGTAAAGACGAAAAACGTTTAAGAATATTCATAGAAGCAGTGTGGTATATGGCGCAAAGTGGTTGCCAATGGCAACTTTTGCCGAAAATCTATGGCAATTACAGAAGTATACACAAACGATTTAAGAGATGGTGCGAAAGGGGTATTTGGAAAAATTTATTGGAGTACACAAAACAAGAGCCAGATTTAGAAGCCGTCATAATCGACGGTACGATCATTAGAGCCCATCCATGTTCGGCTGGATATACAAAAGATTCGAAGGATCAAGAGGCTTTAGGGCGAAGTAAAGGTGGCTTTACGACTAAAATTCATGCACTTGTTGATGCATTGGGAAATCCTTTAAAATTTATACTTACTCCTGGCCAGAGGAATGAAATTACACAAGCTGAAGTATTAACAAAAAATGTCTATAACTCCATTGTAGTAGCTGATAAGGGTTATGACAGCAATGCTTTTGTGGTCAGCCTTGAAAACAGGAAATGTGAAATCGTAATTCCATCAAAAAGGAATCGAAAAGTGCAAAGATACTATGATGAGCATATTTATAAAGAACGTCATTTGATTGAGTGCTTTTTCGGTAAAATTAAAAATTTTAGGCGCATTTTTTCCAGATTTGACAAGACCGCAGAGGTTTACATGGGATTTCTAAATTTTGTTGGAGCTCTCATATGGCTTCTCTAAAATTTTGTCCACAGAGCCTAGCAGAAGCTTGCCAAAGTATAGGAATAGAATTAATAGACCACATTATTATTACATTCAGTAGCTATTTTAGTTTCAAGGAAAATAGGTTGTTGTGAAAGCTTTCCGCTACGTGTTAGCGGCTAAAAGATACCGTGACGGTATGACGGTTCGTGGCGGTATATTCGTCATCCCGCTACTTGTTAGCGGGATCTCTTGTTAGCGGCTGAGATACCGCGAATGAATCCACAACTGTACGAACATTGTGATTTGAGAGCAATTTCCACTAGGAAGGTGTCATTCCAGTGCTTGACACTGGAATCCAGTTTTTTTTACAAATTCATCAAAAGTGCTTCATTCTATAACGCAAAACCCATACTCACCAAACCCAATGCATTACTTGCAATTAAGTTTCCTGGATCCCAGTGTCTGGGCACTGGGATGACACCGTCATAAAGGAACCAGTGTCAGCTACTTTCATGACACCCTTCTGGTAGGCCCAAATCGCAATGTTCGTACAGTTGTGGAATGAATCGCGGTATGACGGCTTGCGGTGGTATGACGTAGTAGCTATTTCTTGCAATCAAGTTTCATCAAAAGTCAGATTGCAGAGTTAAATCTTCCACCCAAATAACCACGCACTCTACTTGCTTGTTTGGATATATTTCTTGTACTAAGGTTTTATAGATTAACATCTGTTTTTTTATTTCATTTAATAAGGAAACAGAAACGTTACGGTGTGATTTGTAGTCAATTATGATTGCTTTATCTTGCGTTATGCATAGCCTATCTAGTCGTACTAATACTGACTTGCCATCAATTGTTCCACTCAGTGTAATCTCTGATTTGCCTTCCAAGTCAAACAAATAGCCATATTTTTCATTAAAGGCTAATATTTTACTGTAAATTTCATCCTTATCTTCACTGGTGTTTATATTGTTAAGATATTTTCTGACCCAGTTTTTTCTCCTTTCTTTTTCTATCTTGGGCATATACTGCAATATGCTGTGGATTATTAAGCCTCTTGTATAACCATCTGTCATCCCAGTGCTCCTTGTTGTCATTCCAGCACTCTCATCTGTCATTCCAATACCCCTATTTGTCATCCCAGTGCTTGACACTGGGATCCATTCTGCTCCTTCTTTTTCACTGGATTCCAGCGTCACGTGCTGAAATGACATCGAAGAGTGAGTAGCTGATGCTGGCTTTTCTTCTTTTTTACTGGATCCCAGTGTCAAGCACTGGGATGACAGGAAAGGGTGTTGAAATGACGAAAGAGGGCACTGGAATGACATTGATAGGTTTGGCGGAAGCGAAATCACTGGAACGTCAAAATAATCACGTTTTTTATAAATGTAAGGGTAGTTTGCGTTCACACATAGCACTTCAACTTTTTCTTTAAATATTGGCTGTAAGTATGCTTGTTTCTTTTCATATGGTTCTCCATATCTTGTGATTAGATCATACCAAGAGCCCTTTTGCACTGGCTCTTTACTTAAGATGTATAACTCATCTTCAGCACGTGTGAGTGCTACGTATAATAAACGCAAATATTCATTATAATCCTCTAGTTTTTTCTCTCTTTTTACTTGATCGCAATAGGCGTTATTGTTTTTTCCACACCAAAATGGCACTTCCGTTCCATCAAAGATAATGCTTTCACTGTCTCTTGGCACTGTATTTGTATCAACCAAAAATACTATGGGAGCTTGCAGACCTTTTGATTTGTGAATTGTCATTATTCGCACAGCATTGCGTTCTGATTGCATATCATTCTTAATTTCCGGGTTATTCTCCTTGATCCACTGAACAAACGCTTGAAGAGATGGGTTTTCAAATTGCAACACAAGGTTCATAAATTCGTCTAGAACCTCGAAGCACTCAAGACCTAGCCTTGCAGCAAATTTCTTCTTACCTGTACGCAATATATGTGTAAATAGTGCAAGAGGAGACTCTATGCGAGATAAGTTAATGAGATAGTTTAATTCACTATAGATAACCACAGAATAATCCTGAATTCTTTCCCATAGTGAATGCTCTTTACGGTCATATGCAATGTTAAATAAATCATCCTCGGTAAAATTGAATAACGGTGATTTTAAAGCATTTGCAAGAGCTAAATCATTTGCCTGGAGGAGTAAAAATTCGGCCAAAGCTATTAAGTCCTGCACGGCTATATAGTCCATAATTCTAAAATAATCCCGGCCTACAACTGGCACGTTTGCTTTTTTAAGTTCGCTTATTATGTAATCAACTAATACGTTTCGTTGTCGTACCAGAACCATAATGTCTCTTGGTTCTATATGGCGATCTTTAGCGACTAAAATCCGCCCTTCGTTTAACCAATTGTGAATTCTGTTAGCTATTGTTTGAGCAAGTAATCGATCTGCTATTGTATAACCTTCCTTGCATGTCAGAGGAATTTGTAAAGCTTGCTGTTCTTTCTCTTTGCGCCTTGGTAACGCTGGCCAAATTTCAATATATCCTTGGTCATTTTCTCTATGTGGAACATGTTTTATTTCATTATCATTAAAAGATATTTCTGCGCGGAAGTTATTAAATATTCTATCTACAAGCATCAAAACTTCTGGAGTTGAACGAAATGACTTTTCAAGTTGGCATGATATCCAATCTCTGCCACCAGTTTTCGTATGAAAGTATTGTTGCATGTAGTTGAATAGATGGGGATTTGCTCCTTGAAATCTGTATATGGATTGTTTTACGTCACCAACTACAAATAAGGTTCGCTTTTCATCATTACCGGCAAAAAATTCATCGCAGAGATTTGTTATAATTTTCCACTGGCTGATGCTATTGTCTTGCGCTTCATCAACAAGAATGTGATCTATTTTTTGATCTAAGTTAAACAATACCCAATCTTTATAATCTGGATTGCTGAGAAGATTTGTTGCTAAGTTGATTATATCATTGTAGTCAAGCAGTGCATTTTTTGATTTTTCACTATTATATAAATCAACATATACTTTAAATACACCAAGTAAGCTACTGGTTCTCTTGAATATTTGATAAGAGTTCATGTCTCTTATATGAGTAAACACTGCATTCTGAATGTTTTCTATTATTTGCTCTGCATCTTTGAATTTCTCCAAAATACTTTTTGTTGCAATGGATGATATGCTCTTTTTTTCGTGCGATTCTGATTTTAGAAATACCTTGGCTAGGTTTTCTACTTTAGTGTCATTCCAGCGCGTGACGCTGGAATCTACTAGGCCTGATGTCATTCCAGTGCGTGACACTGGAATCCACATATTTTCTTTCTGGATCCCAGTATCAAGTACTGGGATGACAGTAGAATAAAGTATTTCACTATAACTCTGATCTCTTTTACTGCCTTCACTTAATATCTCGGCTAGTCTTCCCACGTGCTCAATTGTTTCACTCTGTAAGTCATGAATTTCATCTGGGGCGCTCAATTTATCTTTGATATATTTCGAATCATTTGCTGACATCGATCTTTTTACACATAAAGTATAAAGCAAATCGCGTAGTTTATTTTCATCAAATTCAGCTGCAATAAGATTGATATCATCCTGCACAGTTTCATTATTAAGCACTTTATTGAATATGATAGAATGTAATTCTTTACATTCACTCAGTGTACAATTCGGAGCAATGCCAGCTTCTATGGGAAAGTTGGAAATTAATTTGTAACAGAAAGCGTGTATGGTTTGTATAGTTAGACCAAGATTTTCCAATTCAGAGAAAAGCCTTCTTGCTCTTGCTAAATAACGATCAAGTGCTTCATTTTTTCTGGATCCCTCCGTTATCCCAGCACTCTCCTTTGTCATCCCAGTGCTTGACACTGGGATCCATTCTTCCTTTTTTCTGGATTCCAGCGTCACGCGCTGGAATGACACCGATTCCTCACTTAAATGCAAGAGGTCTAGTTGTTCCAGATCCATTATTAATTCACTCTCTGAGCATATTGCCCACTTACTGAGTATGCTGTGAATGCGATTCTCCATCTCGTTTGCTGCAGCGTTGGTAAATGTTAAGCAAAGAATATTTCTTTTGTTTTCTAATAAAAGTCTCAATACTCTGTCTATTAAGATTTTTGTTTTGCCTGTACCAGCAGATGCATTTACCCACACAGAGAAATTAGGATTTATGGCATTTTTTCTCATCAGAAGTGCGAAAACCTTATAGAAGTTGACTAAAATAGCATTATACATATAATGTAAAAATAATCTTAGTGAAGATATATAATGAAAAGTTTTTGTGTAAAGGCGCCTGCAAAAATCAATCTTTTTTTGCATGTTGTAAATAAGAAGGAAACAGGATATCACTTGATTGAAGGTTTATTTGTCTTTGCTAATCTCTCTAATTTTTTGGAAATAAAAGTAGGTGAGAAGGACTCTAGATACGATAACTCTACAGTTGAATTTATAAACTCCGAGTCTAAAATAAATACCAGGTATAACACTGTAACAAAAGCGATTAATCTGCTGCTTAGACATGCTCCTATACGCACTAAAGTCACTGTAAAAGTTGTAAAAAATATACCAATTGCTGCAGGACTAGGTAGCGGATCCTCAGATGCTGGAGCTGTGGTACGTACGCTAGGGAAGCTGTGGAAGATTGATAGAACGATTTTAAATGAAATAGCCTTAAACGTTGGTGCTGATGTTCCCGCAAGCGTAGATAGTAAGCCAGTTTTTGTTAGAGGTATTGGCGAAGAATTATGCCACATTAAAAAATTCTCTTTACCTACAAATGTGGTGCTTGTGAAACCGAAAAAAAGGTTTTTGAGTACACCAGAGGTATTTTCCAAACATGAAGGAAAATTTTCTGAGCCAATTAAATGGAGCGATGACGCTGAAAAGGATTTGTTGAAGCTTCTTAAAGAGACGAGAAACGATCTTCAAGAAATAGCAATAAGCCTTGTACCTGAAATTAAGGATGTGATATCAACACTTGAGTCACAAGAAGGCTCTATACTTTCTCGCATGTCAGGCAGTGGTGTAGCATGTTTTGGAATATTCGATAGTGAGGAAAATGCAAAAGCTGCTGCAGTTAATATCAGAGAAAAGCAACCGGAATGGTGGGTATGTGACACTCAATTAATAGTTTGACTTTATGCCCTTAATTTCCGAGAATAAAAATCTTATAAATGGTTACAGGGAAGGAAAATTTTTGGTAAACAATCAAGAATATTATGGCTCAATCATAATTTTTCCTGAAAAGGTGATTAAATTGAAAGAAAGTGATATAAATAGCAAGGAACATTTTAAATCTTTTTTAACAGAGGAAATAGAAATTTTGATAATAGGTACTGGTAAAACACGCAATATACCAAGTTCTTCAGTGAAGTCCTATCTTATGGAACAAAAAGGTTTAAATTTTGAATTTATGACAACCGGTGCAGCATGCAGAACCCATAACGTTTTAATATCCGAAGATAGATTTGTTGTCAGTTATCTAATAGCCATATAGCATGCTTACCCAGGACTTTTTCATCAATAGTCTAGTTGCAGTAGTCGTAATTAGCCTAGTAACAGGTGCTTTAGGATCGTTTATGATATGGCAAAGGTTATCTTATCTTGGTGATAGTTTGTCCCATTCTTCGTTGCTTGGTGTTGCACTTGCTTTAATCTTTAAGATTAGCCCATCGCTTAGCATAATGCTCATTGCAATTACATTTGCTATACTACTTTCTCTTAATTTTAACAGATTATATTCTGCTGATACGATATTGAACATTGTTACCAATGTAGTTTTATCATCGAGTTTAATACTTATGTCTTTTCTTCCATCGGGCAATAATAGTATTATTAGCTCACTGTTTGGTGATATATTAACGCTCGATCAAAGTGATATAATATTGATTTTTTTAATCTCTGTAATAGTTACTTTGATATTAATATTTAGATGGCGTTATTGGTTAATGATTTCAATTAATCAAGATTTAGCAGTAGTTGAGAAGATTAATGTTAATTTTGTTAGACTAGAATTTTTAATCACTCTTGCTATATTTATAGCAATTGCTGCCCAATTAATAGGAATATTACTCATTGCTGCATTTTTGCTAATACCAGCAGCATCTGCAAGGCTCATTTCGAAAACTCCAATGCAGATGATTATTGTTGCAACAGTTTTTTCTGTGATCTCTGGGATATCAGGTCTCATGTTATCTGCAAGTTTTGATTTGTTAACTGGACCTGCAATTATACTTGTTGCAGCCGTATATTTAATTATCGCTTATTTTATAAGGCTAGTATTAAGCAGGTTGGCTTAATTTTAATCTCGAATGTTAATAATTTTGTAATATACTCATTATAAAACATCACTATCTTAGCACAAAATAGTTTTTGCTATACTATTATTTATATGCTAATGATAAGTTGTTAATTTTATGGAGTAAGCAATATGAGCGAAGAAGGATTTTTTTCTAAATATATAGTACAACCTATGAAAAATTTTTACAATAAGTGTGCTTCTTTTTGGAGGAAGGATGCGTCAGATGATGTGCAGAGTACGGCAGATGATATTGTACAAGAAAGCTCAGAGTCTTTTGATGCTAATGTACAATCAAATGAGAATGATATCATATAGATAGCATGAGGGTCACACCATCCAAAGTTAAAAAATTCCTAGAGAAACCTGATGCTTTAAGTGGTGTGTTAATTCATGGAAGTGATAACAGTAAGGTTGGTTTTTATGTACAAGAAATAATTGCTAATTTGGATGAGTATTCAGTTCAGGTGATGGATTTTGCAATAGTGAATAAGTCACCCGGTTTACTGTTTTCTGAATTGGCAAACATTTCGATGTTTACCAGCAAAAAATTAATTAAGCTGATAAATGTAAGTGGGAGTATATCCAAAGAGTTAAAAAATGTATTAGATTATAATGCAGGCGATCACTATGTAATGATGGTAGCAAGTGATCTTCCATATAATTCTGCGACTAAAAGTTATATGGAGAGTTCAAAAATTTTTGGTGTAATTGCTTGCTATAAGGACAGCAACAGTAATCTTTATGATATTATATCAAGTTACTTAAAACAAAATGATATAAAATGCACAAATGAGATAATCTACCATTTGCAATCTTACTTTAATCATAGCAAGCTGCCTATATGTTCAGAACTTGAGAAGTTAGTTTTGTACTTAGGGGAGAGAAAAGACCTAAAACTTACTGATATAGAATTATGCTTTTCAACTTCCGGCAACGACTATGCTACACTTGATGATCTATGCTCTGCCATAGCAAGTAAAGATATGTCGCGCTTCATTAGAATTTCTGATGCATTGATATCGCAAGAAAATTTTTCACCGATAGCGCTAATTCGCATTATATCAAATTATTTCCTACGCCTTGAAACCGTTTTGCTGTCAGTGCAAGGTGGAATGAGTGAGCAGGCTGCGATTGATCAGCTAAGCCCTCCATTGTTTTTTAAACAATTGCAGAGTTTTAAATCTCATTTGAAAAGTTTGCAACTTTCAGAACTTAAGAAGATCTTGGAAAAATTGATAAGCTTAGAAGTTACCTGTAAAAAAACTGATTTAGATCATAAAATGATTTTTCAGCAGGTGATTTGTCATATTACAAATACAATTACTTGCTATAGCTAACAAAGATAAGGTGTAACCAGACTGCATTTTGTGATTTTTAGCAAAGCACTATCTTTCATTTGAGCTTTCTTCAATTTAAAATAAATACAGAAAATTGCTGCCTATAGCTAAACTGACTTACGACAATTTGAAAAACCGTCATTCCGCTACTAGTTAGCGCCGCGGCGGTATGACAGTTCGCGGCGGCATCCTCGTCATCCCGCTACTTGTTAGCGGCTAAGAGATACCGCGGCGGCATAGCTATCTTCAAAAATATGGTTGAATAGTTGTTAATAATAGTGTATAATTATTAATATTTTCAAGCATTTTTGCCATGGCTCTTTCAAAATTTCTCGATCCTCGCAATGATTTGTGTTTCAAAAAAATCTTTGGAACGGAAAAAAATAAGAATATCCTGATCCACTTTTTGAACGATATTTTAGGGTTTACTGAGATAAATGCAATACAAGAAGTTGAGTTTCTTAGCACTATTATGGATCCCGAAGTTGCCTCTGATAAACAAAGTATTGTTGATGTTCTCTGCAAGGATTCTATTGGTAATAGGTTCGTGATTGAGATGCAACTGGCTCGTGATAAAGGTTTTGAGAAACGCGCTCAATTGTATGCCGCTAAAGCCTACTCAAGACAATTAGATAAATCTGGCAACTACATTGATTTAAAGAAAGTCTTCTTTATTGCTATATCAAATTGTACCTTACTTCCTGAAGAAGTTGATTATATTTCTACTCACAATATACGTGATATAAAAACTAACGGCCATTACTTAAAAGATTTTCAATTTGTCTTTATTGAGTTGCCTAAATTCGCAAAAAATAAAGTAGAGCAGTTAGAAAGTATAGTAGAAAGGTGGTGTTTCTTTTTTAAATACGCAGAAGAAACAACAGAAGAGGACTTAAAAGAGATAGCAGAAAAAGCGCCAATAATAAAGCTAGCATATGATGAATTAGACAAGTTTCGTTGGAACGAAAAAGATTTAGTAGCTTACGAAGAAAGAATAATGGATCTACGCAAAGAAGAAGCCATTCTTGAATACAGACTTGATCTTGCTGAAGAGAAAGGTAAAAAAATTGGTAAAGAGGAAGGGAAAATTGAAGTCGCAAAAGCAATGCTGGCTAATAATGTTGATGTCAACACTATTGTCAAGTTTACTGGCCTTTCTATTAGTGAGATTGAAGAATTAAGCGGAAATCTGTGAACGGTTACACTTGGAAAACCTTTGTGGCATAATTTAAGTGGGCAGCGTAGTCTACGATTACCGCATAATTTACTATATAGATATTCCAGAACATACAAACTTCAATTGAACACAGAAAAGATTCTTATCAAAGTTAATTACCCTTATTGTCAATAACTATTAGCTACAGACCAGTTCTTGTTAAGTTACAGTAAAGAAATGAGTCATATATAGCTAAACTGACTTACGACAATTTGAAAAACCGTCATTCCGCTACTAGTTAGCGCCGCGGCAGTATGACGTGTTACTTGGGTCAGCTATAGAATATAGATCAGAAGTGACAAAGCCTAAAAAAAGGCCTAATATAACACAAAAAGCTTTATGAAAATCAGAGTTGGAGTAATAGGCTGCTTAGGCAGAATGGGCAAAAAAATACTCAATGAATTAATTACAAATACCAAAGTGGAAATAGCAGGTGCTGTTGCCCGTTCAGGCAGTAAGTACATAGATTCAGATATTGGACCAATTATAGCCAATCTAGGAATCAAGGTTACAAGTTCTATTAGTGGCATATTTGAGTTATCCGACGTTGTAATAGATTTTACAACTAAAGAATGTATGTTAGACTGCCTTAAAGCAGCTGTAAAATTTAAAACACCGCTGGTTAGTGGCACAACTGGAATAGAAGGTGTCGATTTGAAAGAATATGCTGCTGAAGTTCCAATATTATGGTCAGCAAATATGAGTGTTGGGGTTAATGTGTTGCTGAAATTGGTAAAAAAAGCTGCTGAGCTTTTAGGTAATGAATATGACGTTGAGATTTGGGAAATGCATCATAACTTAAAAAAGGATTCACCATCTGGAACAGCTATAGAACTTGGCAAAACAATTGCTAACGCTTCAAAAGTGGATTTTCAGTCCAATCAATATTTACATAGTGGTTCAAACATAAGGAAAAAGGGGGGAATAGGTTTTGCAGTATCTCGTGGAGGTGGAGTAATAGGAGATCACAGCGTGATGTTTGTTAATTCTGATGAACGGATAGAACTAAACCACAAAGCAATTGATCGCACAACATTTGCTAGAGGAGCTGTTCAAGCAGCAGTATGGCTATACGAAAATAAAAGAGAAATTCCGGGGCTCTATTCAATGCAGGATGTGATATGAGCAATACACGTGCCTCTGTTAAAGATTTAAATCTCTGGTATGGCTCTAAGCAAGTTTTATTCGATATAAATTTGAATATTTATAAAAGAAAAGTTACTACTTTTATCGGACCATCCGGGTGCGGTAAATCAACATTTTTGCGTTGTTTTAATCGTATGAATGACTATGTACCAGGTTGCAAAACTGTTGGTGAATTAGATATCGATGGGCTGGGTGATATATATTCACGCGATATGGATGTTGTACTACTTAGAGCAAAAGTTGGTATGGTATTTCAAAAGCCAAATCCTTTTCCAAAATCAATATATGACAATGTTGCTTATGGGCCAAAACTGCATGGTATGGTGAAGGATAAGCAAAAATTGAATGAGATGGTGGAAAATAGTTTAACTAAAGTTGGCTTATGGGAAGAATTAAAAGACAGATTGCAAGATAGTGCACTCGATTTATCCGGTGGCCAACAACAGAGGCTATGCATCGCTCGCGCAATTGCAGTGAAGCCAACTATTTTATTAATGGATGAACCGTGCTCCGCTCTTGATCCAATGGCAACCAATGCAATCGAAAATCTTATACAAGAGCTGAAATTAAGATTTACTATAATTATGGTGACTCATTCAATGAAGCAAGCTAAAAAGTTATCTGATAGTATAATTTTCTTTCATAATGGCAAGATCGTTGAATCTGGAAGCACTCAAGAAATATTCGAAAATGCTCAATCTCCCTTAACAAAGGAGTATATCCTGGATCATTAGGTTTCTGTCATCAAAGTAGCTTGGCTACTTTAAAAAATGTATCCGTATGCCGTATCTGTCGTTCAGCATGGTATAGCTAAACTGACTTAGATTTAACGACAACCGTCATCCCGCTGGCGGGATCTAGAGATACCGCGCAACTGTACGAACATTGCGATTTGGGCCCATCAGATCCGAGTAGCTGACACTGGGATCCAGGAATTTTATTAAGTTGGCGAGCATAAAAATAGCTGTTTTATGTTAAAATACAATGTTTTAATGATTATGGAAAGGCTGGATTCCAGACTGGAATGACAAGAAGAGGGTACTTGGATAAGAGGCATTGCCCTTCTGGTAGGCCCAAATCGTAATGTTCGTACAGTTATGGAATGAATCACGGTATGACGTAGGGAAACCTTTCTTGGGTTAGCTATAGTGCAGAAGTCTAATCTACTTTCAATTCCCCAGTATGTAAACTGCGCGGTAAGGACTCTAATTCCTTTGCAGCACTTAAACTTTTATTTTTTGCATGTATACCAAGCTTATTGAATTCTCGGGCAGAGGAAACACCCTTGCTTCAAGCGAACCAGCAGTTTTATTATAATGATCGACAGCACTTTTTAAGCTCCTGCGCAAATTATCAAAGTTTTCGCCCATTGTGCAAATGCGCTCATATAAAATATGACCTAGTTCACTGATCTTTTTCGCACTTTCAGCTATCATCTCTTGCTTCCATCCATACGCTATTGCTCTCAGCAACGCAATTAGAGTGATCGGTGTTGCAATGATCACTTTTTTTTCCACTCCAATCTCTATCAAAGCAGGCTCATATTCCAGTGCTGCACTAAAAACCCCCTCCCCTGTTAAGAAAAGCACCACAAGTTCTGGCGTATTTTCAAATTGATTCCAATACTCTTTTTTACCCAAGTCATTTATGTGTTTTTTTATTGCCAGGGAATGATTCTTTAATTTCTCCTTTTGTATTTGCAAATCATTTTGTGATATAGCATCCATGTAGGAATCCAGTGGCACTTTAGCATCTATTATTATTTGCTTTCCAGATGGCATTTTAATTATTAAATCAGGACGCAATAAATTATCCTCGTTTTTATCAACCACTGACGGCTGAGTAAAAAAATCGCAATATTCAATCATTCCTGCTATTTCTACCACTCTTTTGAGTTGCATTTCACCCCACTTTCCTCTAATGTGGGGCTTTCTCAAGGCATTAGCAAGGCTGGAAGTTTGGTTCATCAGTGCTCCAATTTGCTCCTTTAAACCTTCATAGGCCCCTACCCTCTCTTTTTCTAGCTCACGTATTTCATTATCGAATTTTTCTAATTTTTCTTTTATTGGAGTTACAACTTCGTTGATCGTTGCTTGTCTTTTTTTAAAATCGCTTTCCGTTTCTTTTAATTTACTATCAATTACTTCCTTCGCTAAGTTCAGAAAATTATTGTTATTTGTCTGCAAAGCATCAAGAGAGAGCGCTTTAAAAGTGTTTGTTAATCTCTCCTCTGCTTTTGTTAGTAATTCTATTTCTTTTTTCTTTTCCTCACGTTCTTTTTGCAGAGTTACTTCAAGTTCTGCTCTTTTGATCTTTAAATCAACTATTTCTTCATTCTTCGTAAGCAAACTTTGCTTTGTTTCTTGCTCTAATTTACATAAATTAACTTCAAGGTTTGCTTTCTCTTTACTCAGTTTTCTATTCTTTTTTATGATAATACAGAGAAATAATAGTAAAGAGAGGCTAAGAACTATAGAATTGAAAAGCATCAGAATAAAAAAGCTGCATTTACAATTCTATATGATTTCTGTGTGTATAAGAAAGAAAAAAAGAGCACCTGAAGGGGTGCTCTTTTTGAAGGGTTTGTTATAGTGGTTATTGATTAACGAGAATGATATTATCAGCAGCTTGTTCTGCTGTTGATTGAGTAAATAATGAGCTCGGTACCACCTTGCAAGATAATATTTCTCTTTTCAAGCTTGCTTCTAGCAAATAGTTGTATAATTCTGGAGAAGGGTGCAGTCTCTTTTGATCATGTGGCATTTGATACAGCACAACAGCACCATTATTGCTACCATTTTTAGTTTCACTAGGACTTGCTACTTTTGGTAGCGTACCATTAGTAGGAGCTTTAGACGAGGAGACAGGAGTTGATTGTTCTACTGCTGGGTCAGCAGTTAATGATCTTGGTTGTGTAACTCCATCATCTTCTGCATCAAAAAGCTCCTCTGATTCAATAGTCACTTCCTCATTGTTAACCACTTGTTGTGTCGTAGTAGTATTGAGCTTAGGTTGTTCCAACGTTGGAGCTCCAAATGGCTTGTTAGATATTCTAGTTATTTCAACAAACTTTCTGTTCTCATCTAAGCCTACTTTATACATCATTTCTGATGGATCACTTGACACAAGGCTTTGAGGATTTTGTTTCCTTACTGAAGTTATAGATACAGATTTCTTTCCGCCACTCACATTTTGCTGTGAGTCATAAGAACCAGTAATACAGAAATCTTCATCATCACACCTTACAAATACACGAAACTCTCCAGGTATAACTTTACCTTCTTGGTCTTCATTTTTATATTTCGCTTCAAGATCTTTATAATTCTTGTTTGTTGTAATAAATAATAATTTGTTATCAGTAAGCTCTAAGTAACTTTCTGGCTTTGTGTTTTGTTGAACAAAATTAGGTTCATTAGAATCTGCCGTAGTAAATTGGCTACCACTAGGACTTGCTACTTCACTACCAGAAACTGGTTGTTCCAACGTTGGAGCTTCGAATGCCCTGTTAGATATACTATCTACTTTTTTAACCATTGCATTACCTAGAATTTCTTTTGCGCTGATTTTTTTAAATTGACCATTTTCATTTTTCTTCTGTATTGATTCTATCGATATAATTTTCTCATCAACACTATTGCCAGTAATGCGATATTCATTTGCATCACATTTTATATATATAAGCAGTGCATTTAATCTTGTAGCTTCACTATTCTTCTTACATTTTGCTAACTGTTCTGGAGTTAGAGTTAATAACAACTTTCCACCATCTCCAACTTTGAGATTAGGTGTCGGAAAATTTTCTGGTAGCTCCTTAGCATCTGTTTCAGATGTATTAATTACAGGTTCTTTAGGTTTACCTGGTGGTGTTGGTTGATCAAGATTAACTTCATTATCCAGAGTTTTTGGTGCTGTAGTGTCCTTTGATTGATCATTTGCTTGAGCAGGTTCCTGTTTCTCATTATCTAAACGCTCCTCATGCTGTGATGTATTTTGTTGAGTAGTATTCGCTTTACCACCAAACAACCACTTCCAGCCTGATGAAATTTTTCTTGCAATCCATGAAATTCCTGTGTGATCAGCAATCCATTTAAAAAAGTTTTTTATTTTTTCCCACATATTTTACTCCTATAATTAATAGTAAATTAACTCGATTATTTCATGAATAACATAATATGTCAACTATTTTTTACTTTCAAGAGGAAAAGGAGAAAAAAGATGTCATTCCAGTCTGGAATCCAGATTGGACACTAAGTTAAAAGTAGCTGGAAAATAAACACTTTTGACATGGAAAGCTGGATCCCAGTGTCGGAGCACTGGGATGACACCTTTGTGTTTGAGGTAAAACTGGCTATAACGTTTAACATACTGCCTTCACAAACAGTGGAAGTTTTTAGTACTTGCTCGCAACTTTCAACAATTTAATAGCACTGGTGTTTACAACCTCTCCGCCGACACGCTTAGTGACAAAGAACCTCACATAAGGTTTATTCGTACAAGGGTCTCGTAATATTCTCATTCCTCTGTTATCTACAATCTTATAAGCTTGTTTGAAATCTGCCATTGCGATTACCGGCAACTTGCTTGGCGCAAGTGGCATATCGGCAGATTGATATACTGGTATTCCCATTAAGGTATCTGGAGCTTCAAGCGACAAACTTGGTTGCCAGAGATATTGGCCCTCTTGAGATTTTAGCAGCCTAATGTTCTTCAACGTACTCCTGTTCATCAAAAATGATGCATTTTTGGAATAATATTCATCCAGAGAGTAATACAATATCATTATTGAATCGCTATCCAATTTTTCAGTTTTAACTTGCTCTATTTTATTGTAGCCCTTTCCATCATCATAAGCTAAAATTCCTTTGGGTTGAAAAGTGCCATCACCCTTAATGAAGGCTTCGTTTTCTTTCTTACTAAAAGTCTCGGCAATCTTTTCCACCAGCCAACTCTCAACATCAACAAACGCATCATCGAGTAACTTTTGCGATATCTGTGGTTGAGCATATAACTCGTAAGTCGTGATAGAAATCTTTTGGATTTTAGGCGTGTCCGTATCTTTTGCAAAATCATACTTAGATTTATTGCCACCGTCCTCATCATCTACTGTTTCACTGCTCCAACCTGCACCGGCACGGTCAAAATCTTCTATAATGTAATCCAATGTTTCAGTAGAGATTCTTTGACTGGAGCATATTTGTCGCATTGGGGACGAATCAGTTACGCGCTTGTTTATGCGTTTTACAATATGCGGAGTAACTAGATACCCTCCGATATCATTATCATCTCCACTGAGGGTTTTGTGTGATAAACCGCTTTCCATTCCCTTGCGGATATAATCAGAAAAATATTTATCACTTGTGCTAAAATCTGTATTTACTTCTGGACGTTGAGCTGCAGTTTCGATCAAGTCTAAACGCTCTTTGCAACTATCAATGGCATTATTTACCTTGCATAGCTGCTCAATCGTTGCAGAATCAGCACGCCCTTTGCTTTCAATTTCTTTTAATTTGCGATCATTTATTAATTTAAATTGCTCCCATGAAGAAGCGAGTTCATTAATACGGTGAGCGATATCGGTAAGTGACATAATAGCCTCCTTTGAAAATAAAATTAGAATGGAAATAAGGTAATAGGAATGGCACCCATAGATGTTTCCCACAGTTGTACGAATATTGCAATATGGTACATAGTAAACGATGTCATTCCAGTGTCTGGGCACATAACTGTACGAACATTGTAGTTTGGAAGCAATTCCCTACCAGTGGGGTGTCATCCCAGTGCCCAGACACTGGTTCTATGCAACTTAATTAAAAACGTTTGTTTTAGCGTAAGACAACTACCTTTAGCTCATCAGCTCAGTTATAAGCAAAATTTCTGGATTCCAGACTGGAATGACATCATCTGTTGTGCAATTTATCTTCAAAAATGAATATTCGTACAGTTATGTGCCCAGACACTGGCATGACATCATTTGTTTATCTGTTGAAAATGTAAATCGGAAAATAGCGTGGCACTTTGTACCACGCTTAGTGATGTAAGCTTAATTCAGTAATTAAATTAAGCGAGGTAAAATGAAAGATAATAGCACTATATAACGTTTGTTTTTTTGTGTCAAGCACTTTTTTTTATCTACTTCAATTAGATAAGGGATTTCAGTATTAATTCTGCACTACTTGCAGTTTTTGTAATGGGTCTGCCAATGACGATATAATCGGCTCCTAAATTTATTGCTTCTCTTGGTGTTGCTGTTCTTTTTTGGTCGTCATGACCTGGATCTACACGAATTCCTGGAGTAATAATTTTAAAGTCTTCACCGCATTCTCGGCGCACTTCTTGAGCTTCTAGTGCAGAGCAGACTATTCCATGAAGTCCAATCTTTTTTGCAAGTTTTGCAAGCAAAATTACCTGTGATTTTGCCTCTCTTGCTATTCCAAGCTCACTCAAATCCTCATTGCTCATACTAGTTAGCACTGTCACTCCAATCAGCTTTATTTTTGTGCCTTGCAACACACTTAGCGCTTCTTCAAGCATTTTTGTTCCACCACTGATGTGCAGAGTTAACATTTCAATGCTCAGAACTTTTATTACTTCAACCGTTTTAGCTACAGTACTCGGAATATCGTACAATTTCAGGTCTAAAAAAATTGGTACATTGCATTTTGCAACTTCTTGCACTCCAGAAAGACCTTGAGCAGCAAAAAATTCTAATCCCAGCTTTACCATGCCAACTTTACCACGCAGAGTATTAGCTAGAGAAATAGCCTTATTTAAGTCTTGTGTATCCAGTGCACATATTATTGGGTTCATTATCTTGTACAATTTTTTTTTATAATAAGACTAATTGTTGTATTGTCAAGTTCTTGCACTCTGATTGGATTGACTGTATTCATTACATACTTCCTTTAATAGAGATGAAGGTTTGGTCGGAGTGGATGAGCGACTGTTATATCCAGAATCTTCCTCGGACTTATATCCAGGATCTCCTGCATGTAAAGGAACAGATGTTTCACCTGGCAATGATGCATATATAAGATCTCCTAGTGAAGAAGCAGGCGTTTCGTTTCGCAAATCTTGTATAACTTCTTCTAACATAAACCTTATTACTGGAATCTCCTGTAATATTACTGCCTTATCATCATCTTTGATCACTTTACTTCTTTTTATTGATCCTTCTAACTTGCGTATCATATATTCTTTCATATTTTCTATATAAGACACTTTTTCTTCTCTCTCTCAACAAATCTTCTTCAAGTTGTTCTATTTGAGTGTCTTGCTTCAAAAGTAAATTTTTTAAACCTTTTACCTCATTGTTACAATCTTTTCTTATTCCGTCTAACTTAAAAGACTGATTTTCAATTAAACCATTTGCTTCATATAACTCTGCGAATTTCTTTTTTAATTCTTGAAATAAGTTTTTATTTTTCTGATTAATTTCTTTAAATCTACATTGTAATTCATCTAATTCTGCATAAAGTTCTTCTTGTCTTTTATACAATTCTTCTTTTTTATTATATAATATATGTTTTTCTTTACATAGTTTATTTATTTCCTCATCTAATTTCTCTTTTTCTTTAGATAATTTTTCTACTTCCTCATTCAATTTTTTATTTTCTAATTCTTTGCGTTGATCATTGTCTATTTTCTCTTTCAATTCTGTTATACGTTCTTCTTTTTCTTGTAAATGTTCACACAAACACGTGATTTCATAAAGTAATTCTTCTTCTTGCTTACCAAGCTTATCTATTTCCTCTTTTGTTTTGCCCAATTCATTGTCTATTTCAAACGTACGATTCTTTGCTGTTTCTAATCTTTTCTCTAAAGATTTTTTTTCTTCAAGAAGAGATTCTCTCTCAACTTCTGATACCAATTCCCATTACACGGCAAACAGATGGACAACAATGGAAGAAAAGCCATAATGAAGTAAGTAAAATAGTTGAGGTATAAATGGCACTAAGATCAAAATTATTGGATGAAGAAGTAGTAAAATCAGCAAAAAAAATGCTGAAGAAAGTAAGGAACAATGCATATGTTGCAAAAAAACTAAATGCTGTAATTGCAGCAAAAAAGCATAGTATAACGGCTGTAGCAAAAATATATTGCATTTCAAGAAGCGCACTAACTTCGTGGATAAAACTCTTGAAATTAGGCAGAGAAGAAAAATTGTTTGCTCCTCCACAACGGCGTAGAAAAACTAAATTAAATCATGCTCAACTACAGCAAGTTGAAGCATGGATAGAAAAAAACCCTAATATTACCATTAAAGAAATGAGAATAAGAATCCAGGAAAAGTTCGGCTTAAATATTAGCAAATCTACAGTACACCGCTATATGCAAAAGATGAAATTCTCTTATATTACACCAAGACCAGTACACAATGTACAAGATAAAAGAAAACAAGAGGAATTCAAAAAAAAATCTCAACGAAGTTATTGGCAAGTATCCTGAAAAAGAGCTGTTTTTCTTCGATGAATCGCGGTTTGGCACACATTCAAAAGTTGGACACGGGTGGTTTAAAAAAGGCACTAGGACTCGGGTTAAAATAAAATTAGGTAGGCATAATTTTTATCTTTACAGTGCAGTTAACCCTGAAAATGGAGAAAGTTCCAGTTTGCTTGCACCAAACGTTAATACTGATTGCATGAATGTATTTCTTGAGCAAATGTCGCAATATCTGGGGACACGAAAGGCTTTTCTCGTTATGGACTGTGCTAGTTGGCATAAGTCAAAAAATTTAAAGGTACCTAAAAATATTGAGATTATATACCTACCTCCATATTCACCTGACTGTCGAGAGGCTTTGGTTGTATGTAAAACAGAACATTTTGCGCAATAAAATATA
This sequence comes from Wolbachia endosymbiont of Dactylopius coccus, assembly GCF_977011065.1. Lineage (NCBI taxonomy): Bacteria > Pseudomonadati > Pseudomonadota > Alphaproteobacteria > Rickettsiales > Anaplasmataceae > Wolbachia > Wolbachia endosymbiont of Dactylopius coccus. The sequence goes on from NZ_OZ347065.1 coordinate 586,583, forward strand.
CGATACTATTGCTTTGCTTGAGAGTGCTTTGTGTAAATTTATTACTTCTCTTACCTGCTCCACAATTAAACAACTCTGCTATGTATCCTATTTGACTGCACAACAATGAGAATTGGTATGACTCATTTACTTTCTGAGCCAATTTTTTTACTCTCTTGTCTAAATTTTGCTTTTCTCGAGTTAATTCATGTTTTAATTTTTCCACTTCTTTGTTTGCAGCTTTTTCAGCTTCCTTTCCTAGGCTCTGTGGACAAAAAATATGAAGAGGGAGAAAAAAAGTGGTAGTTTAACCAAATGAACATAAAAATGGAGAAACTACCGAATGGAATATTATATAAAAGAAAGAAATTGGAAACAAATTTTAGAATTCATAAAAGGCATAAAAGGAATGCATAGTAAAGACGAAAAACGTTTAAGAATATTCATAGAAGCAGTGTGGTATATGGCGCGAAGTGGTTGCCAATGGCGACTTTTGCCGAAAATCTATGGCAATTACAGAAGTATACACAAACGATTTAAGAGATGGTGCGAAAGGGGTATTTGGAAAAATTTATTGGAGTACACAAAACAAGAGCCAGATTTAGAAGCCGTCATAATCGACGGTACGATCATTAGAGCCCATCCATGTTCGGCTGGATATACAAAAGATTCGAAGGATCAAGAGGCTTTAGGGCGAAGTAAAGGTGGCTTTACGACTAAAATTCATGCACTTGTTGATGCATTGGGAAATCCTTTAAAATTTATACTTACTCCTGGCCAGAGGAATGAAATTACACAAGCTGAAGTATTAACAAAAAATGTCTATAACTCCATTGTAGTAGCTGATAAGGGTTATGACAGCAATGCTTTTGTGGTCAGCCTTGAAAACAGGAAATGTGAAATCGTAATTCCATCAAAAAGGAATCGAAAAGTGCAAAGATACTATGATGAGCATATTTATAAAGAACGTCATTTGATTGAGTGCTTTTTCGGTAAAATTAAAAATTTTAGGCGCATTTTTTCCAGATTTGACAAGACCGCAGAGGTTTACATGGGATTTCTAAATTTTGTTGGAGCTCTCATATGGCTTCTCTAAAATTTTGTCCACAGAGCCTAGAGTTATTTTATTTTCTAACTCTTGCTCTTTTTGAGCGAATTTATTTCTCTCAATCTCTATTTTCTTATTATTACGAATTATTTTATATAAAAGTGCAAGCACCAAAACAGATAATGCAGCTAAAGCGAGAGTTAGAGGAAGAGGCACATTAGAAGTTACAGTAAGCGCTAAAGATGTAAGTAACGTAAGAGTAGCTAAGGAACTAGCTATAAAATAAAATGTGTTAGCCTCACTAAGCAAATTGCTCATTACTCCCCTCCTCCCCCCACGTTCAGCAGTCTTGTATATATTTATTAAAATTCTCTTATCTGTGATAGTGCTGCACCTACAACAAACTTCCCATTTTCAGTCTGCTAGCTAAAAATGGCTAAGGTCTTATGTATCGAGTGTATAACTGTACTCAAAATGTGTGGTAGCTATTGGTTCGGGTAGAACATCCACTGAAATATCCGGAATCACATGAAGCATCATTCAGCTCTTTATATGGCGGTCTTATTGGAGTGGGTATATAAGGTGGTTTTGGTTTCGGGAACTGTTTATTAACAGACTCATTTTCACCTATTCCTTCAAGTTCTGATAAATGTTCACTGCTTAGATCCTTTATCATTTCCAGTGAATTAGCTGCTTCTTGTACTGCATTTCCTTGTAATAAATCTTGTTCCAGCGTGTTTAGCAGTTCCTCTGCATTGTTAAGACGTTCGTTGTGCTTCTCTTCCGTTTTTAGAGATTTATCAAAAAGAGCTTTATCAATATTAGAATTTTCAGATGAACGCTTTTCGTTTTGTTTATGTAAATCAACATTTTTACTTGTCATATTGTGGTATGCCTTCAGACGTTCTATTTCTTTTTCTATCTCTTCATTTTTATTTTCATCTCCGCCTTTCCCTTCTGATTCATCATATAGTTCTTCTTGTTGGTCCTCTAACCACCCTATTTTCTCGTTTAGCCTTTCAACTTCACTTTCTAAATTCTGCTTCTCTTGAGCCAGTTCATTCAATTGATTCTGTAATACTTTCACTTGTTCATTTACAGCTTCTTTAGCTTTTTCTCCCAGAGCTATTTTACTTTCTAACTCTTGTACCTTACTCTCTGATTGTTGTTTTACGCTTTCTAACTCTTGCTCTTTTTCAGCAAATTTATTTTTCTCAACCTCTATTTTCTTAATCATCTTGCATGAAAGTGCGAGTATCAAAGTAGATAGTATAGATAAACTCAAGGCAACAGGAAGAGCTACATTAAAGGCTGCAATTGGAGATAAGAATGCAATATAAGGAGCAACAGCAAGTGTCCCAGGCAAGCAATACCAAAGTAGCAAAGGCACCAGCTATAAGATAAGGTGCATTGGCTTTATTATATAAATCCCTCATTATTCCCTCACACTAATAATGATTATAATAGCATGGATATTAAAGGAAGTAAAGCTATAAAAATCAGTATAAATCTATATTCACTATGTATTTTCTGTCTTCAGTTTCAAGCTCAGACTGCATCCACTCTATCGTTTCCGCATTGCAAACTGCCTGCAAATCATTCTGTGCGGATTGATTCAATTTATCCTCTCGTAGATCTGCTTTTATCATCAACTTTTTTATCAGATGCTTAACTGATACATTATTATCTGCCTTTATCTTTCTGATAATGTTTAATATCTGAATAACATTATCTCCCATTTCCTCTGAATATTTATCGTAGATAAGTTCTTCTTTGCTCGGCCAATTGCTTTGATTGTGTACAGAATTATAACTATACAACTGGTGGTATATCTCTTCTGTAATGTATGGCAAAAAAGGTGCAAATAACCGCAAAATAATATTCAGTACATATGCCAAGCTTTGTTTTGCACTTAAACTGCTTCCGTACGCACGTTTTTTTACTAACTCCAAGTAACTATCACAAAAATCCTTCCAAAAAAATTCTTCTACTGCACTCAAAGCTTCGCAGTATTCAAACTGTAATAGGTTATTCGTTGCTCTTTCTATAACTTTGTATAACTTAGACAATATCCACTTATCCACTGTCTCGTGAGCAGAATTTATGCTCATTACTTGATGCTTTTCCATGAACATGGAAACGAACTTGCTAGCGTTCCAAAGTTTTGTAACGAGGCGCTTGCCAATTTTGAATATATTTTCAGAGTAGACTGTATCAACTCCAAGCCTTGAGTTCGCTGCCCAATAGCGCACTACATCAGCTCCATAAGTTTCAAGTATTACATGAGGAGTGATGATGTTACCCTTTGATTTACTCATCTTTTTCTTATCATCTGCTAAACACCAACCGCTGATCATAATGTTTTTCCAAGGTAAAGAATCTGCATGATAATGTGCCTTTAAAATAGTATAAAAAGCCCAAGTTCTTATTATCTCATGGCTCTGGCTGCGCAGATCTGCAGGAAATATCGTATTATAGCGATGATTTGGTAAGCTAAACTCACTATTTACTGCCAGTGCACTTAGTTGAGGAGTAATTGAACTTGTGGCCCAGGTATCCATTACATCTTGATCTGGAATAACCTCTTCTTTGCTATACCCTTTTGGCAAATCTTTGAATGGATCTATAGGCAGGTTCTTTACTTCAGCTAGAATAATTTTACCTTCTTCACCCTTACGTTTGGAATACCACGCTGGAAATGGCACACCAAAATAGCGCTGTCTTGAGATGCACCAGTCCCAATTTAGCCCTTCTATCCACACTTCCATACGTTTACGCATATTGCTTGGATGCCAATTGCATTCTTTTACTTTATCTAATACTTGAGCTTTTTGCTCTAAGGTCTTGATAAACCATTGATAAGTAGGCAATATCTCAAGTGGTGCACCAGATCTTTCTGCGCACTTAACAGAATGAGAAATGTTAGTGCTTTCTATCAAAAGTCCTCTTTGAGTTAGGATTTCGATTATCCGCTTTCTTGCTGCTGTAACTTTCAATCCATTTATTTCATTTAGTATATCGTCTGTCATCCGAGTAGCTGACACTGGGATCCATTCTTCTTTTTTCTGACCATACGCTGACATGATATCTTCCTCTGTCATCGCTGGCATTGGCTCTTTTTCCTGGATTCCAGTGTCAAGCACTGGAATGACATCATAAAGGCTTATTCTCCCATCCTGATCGATGATAATTTTCATCGGCAGATTATGCTTTTGCTGCCAATATATGTCAAGCTCATCACCGAATGTACAACACATAACAAGCCCAGTGCCTTTATCTACTTTAACCTTATCATCAGCTATTATTGGAACTTTTTCCTTTATTATTGGCACTATGGCTGTTTTTCCGATCAGATGAGTGTAGCGCGCATCCTCTGGGTGGCAGAAAACCGCAACACATGCGGGAAGTAACTCAGGACGCGTAGTTGCAATGTTGATCTGCTCATTTTCTTCAGTAGAGAAAACTATCGTATTTAAGGATGACTCAAAAACTTTATCTTCTATTTCTGCTTGCGCAATTGCGGTTTTATCAACCGGATCCCAAAGAATAGGTTGCATTTTTCTATATGCATACCCTTTATTATATAGATCAATAAACGACATCTGTGAAAGCGTCACAGTTTCCTTGCTGATCGTGTGATATTCCAAATCCCAGTCATAACTAATGCCGACCGATTTAAATAGTTCCTTAAATTCTTGCTTTGATTTTTCAATAACTTCATGGCACATCTCTATAAATTTTTCCCTGCCAACTTCTTTTGCGCGGGTTTTATAGGTTTGCTCAACCAATCTTTCAGTGGGAAGCCCATTATCATCAAACCCAATTGGATAAAACACATCTTTTCCCAGCATGCGCTGAAACCTTGCAATAAAGTCCGTATGGCAATAGCTAAATATATGGCCAATATGGAGTTTTCCCGATATTGTCGGTGGAGGCGTGTCTATAGTGAAAGTGTTATCCTTTTTACCATTCCATTTATAAACTTTACTACCTTCCCATAATATGTTGTATTTCTTCTCGATTTCTTTAAAGCCGTATTTTTCTTTTAACATAAATATTTCTCAATTTTAAACCATAGCTAACTATATATTAACTAAGTTTCCTGGATCCCAGTGTCAAGCACTGGGATGACACCCTACCATAACGCCTAAAACCATGTCATTCCAGCGCGTGACGCTGGAATCCCACTTATTGCTTTAGCTATAGCACAATTAAGTAAATACGGCTACGCCAAAATTTTACGAGCATAACACACTATGGAAAATATTACTTGACGTTAAGTTTTAAAGGCATCATACTGCCTAAATATTATTTATATTGAGGTTTAATATGCCATCTATCAACGGTCAAATAAAAACTACTGATTCGGGCTTAGGGCTTGTTCTAGAAAATCAGCATATAATCGAATTGGAACAAAATATAACCAATACAACGGAACAAAAGTTTGATAAGTTTTTTTCACATAATAACAAACAGTACCATATTCAGTTTGATTTGAAAAAGAAAGAAAAGGAAGAAGGTGATAATTTTGTCATTCCTATAAATTTACTTCAAAGAGAGGGTGAAAAAGAGCTGTATGACATAAACATGAAAAATGCATTTAGTTTGAAGAGTAGTAAAAAAGGAATTTCAGTAGAGCTTCATTCCTTCCAAAAAGATAAGGAAGCATCAGCAAATAGAACGCCTCCACGGTCGGTAAGTTCTTCACCAAAAAATGTTTCACCAAGAAATTCTTTATCAGGAAGTTCTTCATCTTTAGAATTAAATAAAACTTCTACGGAAAACAATGCTAAAGTTGAAGAGTTAGAGCAGGAAAACACAAACTTACAAACTAAATTGACTCAAGCTGAGCAGGAAAAAGCAGACTTACAAACTAAATTCGATGCAGCCGAGAAGGAAAAAACAGAATTACAACAGCAACTAGACAATTTAACAAAAGATGATACTGCAATTGAGGATTTATTTGCAGACGGTTCAATAAAGACAGAGATAGAAGGTCTAATTGGATCCACAAGTCAAGAGTTAGAAGGCAAAATTAAGGACTTATGTGATGGCAAATTAAGGAGTAAATTAAAGGAAATGTTTTATGAACGGTTTCAGAAAGAACTAATACAATTTATAAAGGGTGGTAAAAGTACAGGTGAAATTGAGAAGTATATTAAGGAAGCGTTAAAACATTTCAATAATGAAAGTAAAATTGCGGACTTACAGCAACAGTTAAAAGCTAAAGATGAGGAAATAACAGCATTAAAAGCTCAACCAGATGATGCTGTTACGAAGTTAGAGGGTGAAAAAACAACACTAACAAATAAAATAAAAGATTTAGAAGCACAGTTAAACAACCAAATGCTGCTCAGTTAAAAGATAAAGAGGATAAGATAAAAGAATTAGAAGCTAAAATAAACCAACCAAATACTGAAGTTGAAAGCCTAAAGAAAGACTTACAAGCTCGAAATGATCGAGTTCAGCAATTAGAGAAGGAAAATAAAGAACTAGAAGCTAAAAACAAAACAACTGAGCAACCAAAACAAGGCAATGGAGCGAAGTATACCGCTACTGTTGGTATGGGTCTTGCTGCTGGACTGATAGCATTTACTGCACTTAAACGTACAGTGAGATTAGAGATGTTAGTAATGATTGGTATAGCAGTAACATCTGCACTCGTAGTTGGTGGTATTACATATGCAGTATTACCTAGTACTCAAGTAAATGGAGCGAAAACACAAGAAGTAAATGAGGATGGGAAAGGCAAGTAACAAAGGCGCTGGGATGGCATCATTATAGAGTGAACTAGTGACACCCTGACAATCGTCATCCCGCTACTTGTTAGCGCCGCGGCGGTATGACGGTTAATCATTCCGCGCGGCTCACCATGTCATTTGAGTAGCGGACACTGGAATGGCTTTGTTGCATCGCTAGTAGCGGAATGACGGTTTTTCAAATTGTCGTAAGTCAGTTTAGCTATATATGTTTAGGTTGCAAAATCCCAAAAAGCAACCACAATGAAATAAGCAAACATTTACAAATAAAATTTAGTGTACAATCAACAAACAAGGGTGTTGATATCAACCATACTCTGCAGAATCGCAATATGGTATGACTACATGCTCTTTATTGATTTGATTAACATAATCAGCAGAGAGTTTTGTTTTGCAAAAGATGTCTACAGTAACATACTGCAATTATTTGGAATTGTAGGGCTAGGTGCAATTGTAAGGCCACTTGGTGCATTCATATTTGGTCACGTTGGTGACAGGTATGGAAGGAGGATAGCATTAATAATTACTATCTTGCTAATATCGATACCATCAAGTCTCATTGCATTTATTCCAAGTCACAATCAAGTAGCTACTATATTGCTTCTTGCAATCCATATAACACAAGGAATTGCACTTGGTGGTGAACAAGGAAGTTCTGTTTATCTTATAGAGCATTTATCCAGTAGGAAAGAGAACTTAGGGATGTATTTTGGAATAATGGGTTTTGGCCGCTCCATTGGTATCTTGCTTTCTGCGGTGATAGTGATTATCTGCAAAAAAACTACTGATTTTTGTACCTGGGGTTGGAGATTGCCATTTATTTTCTCAGCTATTTTAGGATTAATTAGCGCGTATAGCATATACACATTGGGAGAAACTCCAGCATATGAAAAAAATCGAAAACAAAGAAATTTACCTGATTTGCCAATAATAGAGCTTATAAAACGCCACAAGAGAGCTCTTATACTTGCTATTTTAATATCTGTACCTGTTAATGTTGCTGTTGGATTTACCATATTTCTTCGAACTCTCGCAAAGGAAATAGCATCAGTGGATGTTTATGTAACAACATATATCAACGAAATTGTATTGATTATAACCAGTGTATTAATGCCGATATCTTCAATAGCGTTTGGAATGTTGGCTGATAAAGTTGGAAAAGAGCGCACTGCAATCTTATTTATAGCAATTACAATGGCACTGTGTTGTCCTGCGTTATCTATTGCATATTACTATAAAAATTATCTTGTGATTGCGTTGAGCGTAATGGTTCTCTCTATAATAGAAAGGGGTATAGTTCCCATAGGAATAGTTGCATCTGAACTCTTTCCTACCAATGTTAGATTTAGTGGTGTGAGCTTATCACGCAATATCTCTTATGCGTTACATGGAGGATTTACTCCTATGGTTTGTATTTGGTTGACTGTAACATTCCCTCAAATAAACTTTGCTGCTGGGCTTTATATAGTCTTCTGCTTGTTGGTCAGTGTGGTAGCAATATTGCAAATAAAGCCACAAGATAAAAAATGTGATTGGTCTTAGTTTTCTCCTATGTGATTTGATAGACCGGGAAAGGGTTTCATCTAAGTAGCTGACACCCTGACAACCGTCATCCCGCTGCTTGTTAGCGGGATCTAGAGATACCGTGACGGTATGACGTAGGACTGCTGTCATTCCAGTCTGGAATCCAGAGAAAAGGATGATGTCATCCCAGTGTCCCTGTAATGTCATTCCAGTGCTTGACACTGGAATCCAGCCTTTATTATGCAGCCACTTGGTTAAAATTAAGTCTTCTGGATCCCAGTGTCTGGGCACTGGGATGACAAAGGAGGGCAGTGTCAGCTACTTGGATGACACCCTGCTGGTGGACAATGTTTGTATAGTTGTGCGTCACGCGCTGGAATGACGAATTACTTAACCGCCATACCGTCACGGTATCTCCTAGCATAGATCCCGCTAACACATAGCGGGATGACGATTTTGTATCGGAAAACAAGTAGCATGACGATTTATCAAATGTTCCTTAGTTTCCCAAAAAAATCCTTTAACAAAAAAGAGCATTCTGTTTCTAATATTCCACCATAAACTTCAGGTATATGGCTGCAAAATTGAAATATCTTAGCACCATTTTCAATTCCTCCACCTTTTGGATTATAAGCTCCAAAGTACAATCGTTTAATCCTGGCAAAGGAAATAGCTTGAGCACACATCGGACATGGTTCTAATGTTACGTATATGTCAGAATCATAAAGCGTTGAAGTTGAGAGCAACTCACATGCCTGCTTGATCGCTAACATCTCTGCATGTGCAGTTGGATCGTTGGATATGTTGTGTGCAGAAGAAACGACATTGCTTCCACTAACTATTACAGCACCTATGGGAACCTCATCATCTTTCTGAGCAAGTTTGGCTTGCTCTATGGCAAGCTCCATATATTGATGCTTGAACACTTTCCTTTGCTAATCTTCTTCTTTTAAATTTTATTAACTGCTGCCTTAATAAATGATACAAAAAGAGGATGAGGAGAAAACGGCTTTGATTGAAATTCTGGATGAAACTGCACACCAATAAACCACGGATGACTCTCTAACTCCACTGCCTCTATGCACGTTCCATCTTCTGATATGCCACTGCATAGCAGCCCATTTTTTTCCAAATCATCTTTATAATCTGAATTGATTATGTATCTATGCCTGTGTCTTTCTGAAATAGTAGTGTTACTATATGCATCCATCATTTTAGAGTTTGCATTTATATTACATTTGTATGCCCCAAGTCTCATGGTTCCACCAAGATCGTCATCTTGATCGCCAGCTAACTTAACGATTGGATGTTTACAGTTACGAAATTCTTCAGAGTGTGCATCTTCAAGCTTAACAACATTACGAGCAAATTCAATAATTGCAAGCTGCATACCAAGGCAAATTCCGAAAAATGGGATATTATTTGTACGGGCATAATTTATTGCTAATATTTTACCCTCTACTCCGTCATCACCAAACCCCCCTGGAACAAGGATTGCATGAGAATTCTGTAATTTCTCTCCTATAAGTTTTTCATTTATAGGTTTTTCTTCCTTCTCTCTTGAGTTAACCCAATTTATCCTTACTTTGACTTTATTACTAATCGCACCATGATTTAGCGCTTCAACTAGTGATTTATACGCATCAGGGAATTCGGTGTATTTTCCCACTATAGATACAGTAACTTCCTGTGTTGGGTGCCTTATGGAATGCACTATTTGATCCCATTCAGTCAAGCTTGGTTTTGGCTTACTTAAATGAAAGTGCTCCAAAATTTGCGTATCAAGCCCACATTGGCTATACAACACCGGTAACTCATATATATGACTCACATCAGGGGCAGGTATCACATTGGATAAAGAAACATTGCAAAGCTTAGCTATTTTCTCTCTTTGATTATCGAAAATTTCTTTCTCACTGCGGCATAATATAATATCTGGTTGTAACCCCGCGGAATTTAACTCTCGAACTGAATGCTGCGTTGGTTTTGTCTTTAATTCTTGCGCTGCGGTAAGATATGGTATTAAAGTTAAGTGAATCAGGATAACTCTTTGTTTTCCTAATGTGTAGTTAACTTGGCGTATAGCCTCCAAAAATGGTTGGCTTTCAATGTCACCTACAGTTCCGCCTATTTCACATATTACAAAATCTAAACCTTCCGTACCATTAAAAATGAACGATTTGATCAAATCTGTCACATGAGGAATGACTTGCACAGTTTTGCCCAGATAATCACCACGCCTCTCTTTCTTCAATAACTCATGATATATCTTACCAGTTGTTATATTGTCATCTTTTGTTGCTTTAATTCCAGTAAAACGCTCATAATGCCCAAGATCCAAATCAGTTTCAGCACCATCTTCGGTAACAAATACCTCTCCGTGCTGAGTTGGGTTCATTGTCCCAGGATCAATGTTGAGATACGGGTCAAGTTTTCTGATACGGATCTTAAAACCGTGAGCTTGAAGAAGCGCACCAACACTTGAAGCAACTAAGCCTTTACCAAGCGACGATACAACTCCACCTGTGACAAAGATAAATTTAGCTTCCTTCATTAATTTTCAAATGGAACAGAAGTAGATTCACTTTCTTGCTTTTTTTCTAATATAATTTTTTCTGCGATCGATTTTTTATGTACGTCTTTTGAACATAATCCTGACAATAGCAATGTGTTTATAATAAACAATCCAGCAACAATAGCCGTTATTCTGCTGAGCGGGTTTTCAGAAGATTTCACCGGAATCATCGAATTGACCCCCTGTTGTGTATTACTAAAACCACTTAACGAACTACTTCCAGGCGGCTGCAAGAGCACTAAAATTACTAACACAACAACCAATATTATTTGAAATATACTTAATACCGCTACTGACATTATAGATAGGGCTGAAAATAAAAATCTTAGCAGTACAAAGCACGTAAGTCAAGAACATCTGTCACCCAAGTAGCTTGAAATCTAAGTATGTATTTACTGCCTACCTTATTTTGATTAACATATGCATAAGACTTTGGGCTTAATATGTATCACATTTTAAAATACAAAAATTATGAACCAAAAATAGACGAAAGTGCTTTCATCGCAGGTGGTTCGCATATCATAGGCAAGGTTGAAATAGGAAGAGATGCAAGCATCTGGTTTAATTGTGTGGTCAGAGGGGACGTTGGATCAATAAAAATAGGTGATGGAACAAATATTCAAGATGGAACGGTAATTCATGTGGATAGAAACCCAGGTGGTGACACAATTATTGGCAGTATGGTAACAGTGGGACATTTTTGTATGTTGCACGCATGCACGGTGCATGATAAAGCGTTTATTGGTATGGGCTCTACCGTGATGGACCATGCAGTTGTGGAGCCTGAAGCTATGGTAGCTGCTGGCTCACTGGTAACACACGGAAAAGTGATAAAAAGTGGGGAAATATGGGCTGGCAGGCCAGCAAAATTCTTCAAAAAAATGTCAAATGAAGAAATTAAACATATTACACAATCAGCACAAAATTATATTATGTTAATGAAGGAATACAAAAACTGAAGTTCGCGTGAGGCTAATTTATACTACCAACCCTATTGAGGAACTGCATAGACAGATTAGAAAATTCACTAAAACTAAGGGCTCATTTACTGTATCTGTTCAGATGCATGGCTAATGTACAAATATTGAAACAAAAATTCCAGTGCCCCTGTGATGTCATTCCAGTCTGGAATCCAGCTTTTGATCGAAAATGTTGTATAGTACACAATCAAATTTTCTGGATCCCAGTGTCTGGGCACTGGGATGACACCCTTTTGGATGGAAACCAGTGTCACGCACTGAAATGACACCCATTTCTTCCTATAGTTGTCTTTTCTCGTCTACCTTATTTTGCCACTCTGCTGAACAGATACCCCTTATTGCCTGTTTTTACAATTTTGAATTGATTCCTTAGGTTATGCAAGAGGTCTATTGAGCAAATCCAATAATATCCTTGATTTCTTTTATATTATGGGTTGCAATTTCTGCTGCTTTCTTTGTACCTTTTTTTAATATTTCATGTAAATGGAATTGGTCTTTTAAAAGATCATTCATCCTCTCACGTATGGGTGATATAACACTGATAATTAAATCAGCTAACTCTTTTTTGAAGTGCTTCATATCATGTTTGTTCACTTCTTCACATGCTTTTTCCACATTTACATTACTAAGCACTGAATAAATGTTTATCAAATTGCTTATTTCTGGGCGGCACTCTAAAGTAGCAAAGCCTAGAATTGAATCTGTTTTTGCTTTTTCTATTTTTTTGACAATTAAGTCATCCGTATCATCAAGGTTAATGCACGAATGTTCTGAAGGGTCAGATTTACTCATCTTGCTTGTACCATCTCTTAAGCTCATTATTCTTGATGTGCAATCCAAAGTTAAGATTTCAGGTACGATGAAATAATCCAGTTTATAATGATTGTTAAAAGCTGATGCAATATCACGTGCAAGCTCCAAATGCTGTTTTTGATCATCACCAACAGGAACGTATTTAGTTTGATACAACAATATATCTGCAGCCATAAGTACTGGATAACTATATAATCCAAGAGAGGCTTTTTGCTTATCATTGCTAGCCTTGTCTTTAAATTGAGTCATGCGACTGAGCCAACCAATTGGCGTGTAGCACCCAAGTAGCCAACAGAGCTCTGCATGCCCACTAACTGTAGACTGATTAAAAATAATGGACTTTTCTGGATCTATTCCACATGCAATATAAGCCGCCGCTGTTTTGAAAATATTACTTTTTAATTCACTTGCGGGAAGCTTATTTGCTGTGATTGCATGTAGGTCGACAATACAAAAAAGAGATTTGTATTTATCCTGTAAGTCTATCCACTGTTTGATTGCACCAAGATAATTACCTAAATGTAGTACGCCACTTGGCTGGATACCTGAAAAGACAATACTTGTCATTATACATTTACCTCATGCTAATCACTTCCACAATCAGCAGATTTCTTAGAAAGAATAACCATTGCAGGACGGAGCAACCTATTTTTGATAGTATAACCAGTTTGTAGTACCTCTACAATGGTGCCAGGCTTTTTTTCATCGTCCTCTCTTTCCACAACGGCTTGGTGTAAATTACTGTCAAAAAGCTCACCAAGTGGATCTACTTCTTCTATTCCATGTTTTTTTAGATCATTTATAATTTTTTGATAAGCTACTTTAATCCCCTCATGAACAGGATCACCGTCTTTCAAAATTTCCATTACTCTTTTTAAATTGTCGCACGAGTCGATCATATCACGTGCAAGTTTTGTGACTGCGTAGTCACTTGCATCGCTAATTTGCTTTTGCATTATACGTTTGACGTTTTCATTATCTGCAACAGCACGGCGTAAATGATCTTCAAGCTGAACTGCACGTTCTTTTAATGTATTGAGATCTTCATTTAAATCATCAGTTTGCTTATGGTTATCACTTTGTTGGTCGTCACCTTTCTGCCTACTTACCATATCAGCAAACTTCTTCTTTTTCTCTTTACTGCTATCTGACATATTATTACCCTTAAGAATCTAATAAATATATAGCAATTAATTCGAAAATATCAAGCGCCAGCTACATTCGTCTTTCTATGCTCGCATTTAAAAAGTCAATTAAAGTAGTTTTATAAAAAGAATCAGAAAAAGTACTAATATCATTTTGTGCCATATTAATGTAGTGTCTAGCTTTTTCCATAGAAAGCTGAATGGCATTATGGTGATTAATATAGTGTAATGCTTGGTCAAAATTGTGTCTAGCTGAAGAAAAGCATTTTTCCCAGAATTTTTGCTCTGCTGGACTGCCCTTTTCGTATGCTATAATAGCAGGTAAGGTGACTTTACCTTCGAAAAAGTCTTTTCCGACTTGCTTTCCAGAAGTGCCTTGATTAGCAGTATAATCGAGCATATCATCAACTATTTGAAATGCCATACCAAAATTAAAACCAAAATTCTTTAGCCTCTCTGTTTCGTCATTTGTTGCACCAGATACTGTTGATGCAGCTTCACAGCATGCAGAAAATAAAGATGCTGTCTTCTCTCCAATGATATCAAAATAATTTTCCCTGACTGTGTGGGGGTCAAAGCGTGTTGTCATCTGCTTTATTTCACCCTTCACAAGTAAATGCGATGCTTTAGATAAAATAGAGAGAATATTTAAATTTCCACACTCTATAAGCCATCTAAATGCTAGAGTCAACAATAGATCACCAACTAAAATGCTCGATTTATTTCCCCAAATTTTATTCGCTGTTTTAACTCCATGGCGTGCCTCACTTTCATCGAGCACATCATCATGAAGTAAAGTAGCATTGTGTATAAACTCTACCGATGCAGCAACGTTGATCCTATCCTCCCCAGAATAGTTTAGCATTTTACATATAATAAAAACTAGTTTAGGCCTTATTTTTTTTCCACCTGAACTAACAAGATGAGATATAATATCAGTAGCAAGCTTAGCACCTTCATCATTGACATTTTTGAAGATAAAGTCCTTCATAGCTGATAAATCAGAAGATACGACATCGTCTAATTTACCATTATTTGTTAAATCAGTATTTAGCATTTTAAAGAGACTTATGCCTCTTGCCCTTGTGCTTTCTCGTTCTCTACTTTCTTCTTTTCTGTTTTCTTTGGTTCTGTTTCTAAAGTTACTATGCCTTTTTTGATAAACCACAGTACTCTTTCAGTTGCCTGCGCGCCTACACTTAGCCAATGTTTTAATCTATCAGCCTTCACCACAACACGATTTTTATTGTCTTTTGGTAACATTGGATCATATTGTCCTATTTTCTCAATAAAACGCCCATCTCTTGGTGCTCGTGAATCAGCTACAACTATCCTATAAAAAGGGTGTTTCTTTGCGCCAAACCTCGCCAACCTTATTTTAACTGCCATGTTAACCTTTATTCATATATTAGCCACAATTTTATACAATGAGCCGTTTTAAGTCAAATGAATTATACAACTTTTGCACCTTATAATATAATTACCAATAATGTAGGGCAGTGCCGGGCGCACAGCTATACGAACATTCATTTTTGAAGACAGCAAATGGTGTCATTCCAGTCTGGAATCCAGCCTTTTTTTAATCATTAAAACGTTGTATTTTAACATAAAACGGCTACTTTTATGCTTACCAACTTAATAAAATTCCTGGATCCCAGTGTCTGGGCACTGGGATGACATCCTTTCTAGTGAAGATTGCTCTCAAATCGCAATGTTCGTACAGTTGTGTGTCTGGGCACTGGATGCGTTTGAAGCAACTTATAAGATTTTTGATTATATATCATCAAGTATAGCGTGATTAACTTCGACTTTATACTTTGATTCCAGATAGCTAATTAATTGCTCTTTTAGCGATATCATCACACGTTTTCCGGTGTCAAGCATGTTTAATTTACCATTTGATGAATGCATTTCTTTTAGAACACCTATTATAATTTCATTATTGTATTGAATAGGGTCTGTCACTGAACCAGTTGTTTTCATATTGAAAATCTCTTCTACAAAAGAAAAGGGGTAGTTTTGTTCATTGCGGTGCATCTGCTGACCTTTAACTAATTCCATACCTTGAATTTCTTCCAAATCTGTTTTTTCTCTTAGTTGAACTGCAACCTCTTGCCCAATTTTAAACATTCTTTCTTTTATAAACTCACTACGCCAAAGCTCTACCACTAATGCCCTGCCTTCTTCAAAACTTTGCAATTTGGGTGGAACGATATCAATGATTTTTACACTAACAACAGCGTCCCCAACGCCCTTGAAATAACCTTTCTGATCCTTTTCTCGCGAAAAAATGAAAGAAATCAAATCACTAGAATTTCCTACGTTATTACCGCTTTGATCTTTTCCACTCGCATCTACTGGACCAATAGTTTGTATAGGTAAACTATATTCACTCAATATTTCTTCAATTGCTGAACCATTGTATATCTTATAGTTCACTTGGTTTATGAAATCATTGACTCTTTCAAAAGACTTTTGGTTAGTTAGAACTGACTTTATGTCTTTTTTTAAATCAACTAAGTCTTCATCAGAGATTTGATGCGCACTTTCCACTTTTATTATGTGCCAACCAAAACTGCTTGCTAAAACTTCACTTACTTCACCTACTTTGAGAGCAAATACCTTTTCCCTCACGTCTTCTGGTAAAAAATCCTTAGTTATATTATTTACTCTAGTTTCCTCAAGTTTTGCTTTGCCAAACTCTTCTACTATCTGTTCAAAGCTTGTTTTACCCTCCTCAAATACTCTTCTTGCTGTCTCAGCTTCTTCTTTGGTAGAAAATATTACATTGAATATATCTCTTTGATCTTTAAGTTCTTGTTGTTCTATTATACCATCAACTTCTTCATCTGAGATCTTGATTTGATCTTCAAAATACTTTTGGCCTAGGGAAATATATTGCGCAGTTCGATACTCAGGATAATAAAAATGGGATTTATTTCTTTCGTACAAATCAAGTAAGGCTTGATCATCTGGTTCAGGAATGTTTGTAACTGCATCTTCAGTTATTTTAACAATATCAACTACTCTAGTTTGGTAGCGACTTTTGTATATCTGCTCATCAATTTTCTCGCCAAAAGTTACTGGATAATTATCTTTAAATAACGAAGTCATAAACATCATTGCAGGCAGAACTTTCTCTAGCTTTGCTATATACTCTTTTTCTGTCATATGCAGGTCATTTAGCGTTTCATGGAATTTATTTTTGTCAAATTCGCCTTTATCATTTTGAAAGTATTTGGTATTTTTAATATGGTTTTTTATAGACTCTTCTCCAACTGTCAACCCCAGCTCACTAATTAGGTTAAACAATAATTTTTGCTCTATAAGTGCGTTAAGCAAATCATATTTCAGCTTTTTTACTTGTTCTCTACTCGCATCAGATCCAGAAATTTGCTTTTTATAATTTTGATATAGTGATTTATACTCATCTGACGTTATAACTTCTTTTCCAACCCTAGCTACCTCTTCTTTTTCATCATCACCTGATAAAAGGTTGCCAATTCCCATGAAGACTAATAAGCAAGCTAAAAGGACAACGGTTACTTTAGTGAAAAAATTTTTAACATTCATTTTAAACTCAGTTAATTAATGGTTAATTATAGAATAGTGATAATTTAATTCTTGTAAACCTGTTGCTTTATTAGCCAATATATATAATATTACAATATATTAACTTAAAATCTAACTCTTTTCTTAAATAGAAACATATGTTTGACTGAGTTATACTATACCTTAAGAAGGGAAAATATTTTTTTGAATCGTTTAAAATATGCTTAAACGTAAGCGCATTTAATTAACTTAAGAGGTGGAAAGTGACGAACAAAAAGTCATTGAATGACAAAATTAATGACAAAATTAATGCTTTTTTAGTTTTAATAGCTTATATTTTAGTTCTGTATAACAGTAAGGGATACTTTAAATGGGAGATGCTTTTTTAATGTCAATGGAATCTTCTAAGGGCAATAACGATAGAAATAAACAGTTTCTAATGCAAATAGCTGCTTGGTTAGTAGACAACACTGGTTTAACTTTTAATCAAATAGCACAATGCTGTAGGTTGGCCCTTGAAGAAGTACAAGACATAGCTGATGAGGAAATAGAAGTTGAAAAATATAACCCTATTATTTCTGGGGTAATTACTGAAAAAGAAATCGATGATTGCAAAAAAAATTCAAACCGTGTACCAAATTTGATTATAAAAAATATAAAGAAAAGGAGTAAAGCGATTGGTAGCATTCTTGGCTTTGCTTCTACGGCAAGGCGTAGAGATAAACCTGATGCGATTTATTATTTAGTAAAAAAATTTCCTATCTTGGATAATAACGTTATAGCTAAATTAATTAGTACAACAAATTACACAGTTGAGCAGGTAAGAGATGGATCTCATCATAACATGCAAAATATAAAACCCCAAGATCCTGTACTACTTGGCTTATGTAGTCAAGAAAATTTAGAAGCAGAAGTGGAAAAAGCAAAAGTAGAAGAAGAGAAGCAAGAAAGGTTAAAAAATATAAAGAATAGCTATTGAAAATCCTCAAATTTTTGTACTTTATTAACATTAAATTAACTTGACTTGCTAGTATTTATGAGTATAATGTAAGTAAAGTACGGGGTTTAATGATAATTAAGCTTAATACGCACTAAAACTAGCTCAGCCTAATTTATTATCTTATAGTCACATTTTAGGTTAGTAAGCATCAATTAAAATTTTTGGAGGATTATGACAACAATCAATGAAGATGTTTTGGCAAAAGGAAAGGTTACAGCTCAACCTGAAAAAAGTGAGCAAATTCACAATAACGATACAGTAAAACAGATGGTCAATGAAGGTGCTGAGAAAAACAGAAAAACATTAGATCTGAGCGAATTAAAAGAGAAAACAGCAGAAGAATTGTTAGAGTTAGCTGAAGAAAGAAAAATTTCAACTAACGGCAAAAGCAATGGTAGAATGCTAAAGCAGGAAATGATATTCAGTTTAATGAAGAAAATGAGCGAAGAAGGAGGCATAACCACAGGGAGTGGAATAGTGGAAATATTGCCTGATGGTTTCGGTTTCTTACGCTCAGCAAGTGCAAATTATGCTCCAAGTACCGATGATGTCTATATTTCTAATGGGCAAATAAAGAAGTTTAATTTACGTACAGGAGATATGGCATGTGGAGAAATAAGGCCACCTGGTGATAAAGAAAGATATTTTACTTTAACTAAGGTTCAAAGTATAAACTCTACTGAAGTCAGTGAATTAAGAAAGTACGTCCATTTTGATAATTTGCTTCCTCTTTATCCTGAGGAAAGCATAGTACTTGAGTGTAATAGTGGTGATGATAAAAAAGGCTTAAGCATGCGTGCTATAGATATAGTAGCTCCTCTTGGAAAAGGGCAAAGAGCGTTAGTAGTTGCTCCACCTCGCACAGGAAAAACTGTATTGCTTCAGCAAATGGCTAACTCTATAGCTATAAATCACCCTGAAATAGAATTAATAGTGTTACTTATAGATGAAAGGCCTGAAGAAGTAACAGATATGATACGTTCTGTAAAAGGTGAGGTAGTAAGTTCTACGTTTGATGAGCCTGCTTACCGTCACGTACAGCTTGCTGAAATAGTAATAGAGAAAGCTAAAAGAATGGTTGAGCATAAAAAAGATGTGGTAATTCTACTTGACAATATTACTAGACTTGCACGTGCTTATAATGCTGTTATTCCTTCGTCTGGAAAAGTTCTAACTGGTGGTGTAGATTCAAACGCACTGCAGAGACCAAAACGCTTTTTTGGAGCAGCTCGTAATATTGAGAATGGGGGTTCTTTAACTATAATCGCCACAGCTCTTATAGAGACTGGCTCAAAAATGGATGAAGTTATTTTTGAAGAGTTTAAAGGTACAGGAAATGCTGAGATCATACTTGATAGAAAACTTTCTGATAAACGTATATTTCCAGCTATTGATATTACAAAATCCGGAACAAGGAAGGAAGAGCTATTAGTTGATAAGGCTATACTAAATAAAATATGGGTGTTGCGTAGAATACTCAATCCTATGGGACCTGTTGAAGCAATGGAATTTTTGCGTGACAAACTACTTTTAACAAAGAGCAATGCTGACTTTTTTAACTCCATGAATCACTAAAAGTAAGCCAGTTATGATGGATATGCTGAGCAAAAAGTAAAACGCTTTTATAGTTAAAATAATTGTATCCGTTCAGGCAATTGCGAACTTAGGGAGCGTTAAATAAACTATACGCATCAAGTTAAGAAGCAAAGGTAAGAAAATTCAATGAACTTAAGGTGGATACTCCAGTCTTTCTATATCTGTCTTTCACAGAAAATTGTGACCAGTTTGTGGCAAGTTTTTTCAGGAAAATTCTCAAATTATTAACTTTGCTGCTTAACACTAAAAACAAGTAACCGTTCACGGATTGTGAGAATGAATAAAGAACTAAGCAGTCGTAACTTTTGGAAGGGATTTTGGCCATTGAGACGTGATGTCAAAAATATCGACAACATTCTTCCACGAACCTTTCCCCACGTTCCAACCAGGTGAAAAAGCTGTTTTTACGATAGCCGTCTAATTTGCCGTTCTGCAAGGTTGTTGATTGACTTCAGGCTTTCGTAAAAACTTCCACACCATATCCTTGACCTTAACATCTTGTATCTGTTCAGATGCATGGCTAATGTACAAATACTGAACAAAAATTCCAGTGCTCCCTTTCTTGTCATCCCAGTGCTTGACACTGGGATGACACCATTTGTTGTGAACTCACTTTTACCCTATGGTCTTGCCGCTATCCTGAACGGATACAACATCTTAATGGCCATTCTCAAACCATTCTCGTCATTTCATGAAAAAACCCTTCTTTCGCATTAGTTGTGTAGCATCTTTTAATATTAACAAGGCCTATAATAGTGCAGCACTGCCTTACGTATTGCCAATCCAAATTCTACTTGCTGTAAAATAACACAATCTGCTACATCGCTGCTAATCTCAATTCCTCTATTTATTGGCCCTGGGTGCATAACAATCGCATCTGGTTTTGCGTATGATAGCTTTTGTGAATCAAGTCCATACAAATAAAAATATTCTTTCTCTGAAGAACTATTATTCATGCGCTCTTTCTGCAATCTCAAAAGCATAATTACGTCAGCATCCTTTATACCTTCAATTAATGAATAATGGACTGAATCTACTTCAGGAAAATGCTTACAAATCAAAGTTGGTGGTGCGACCAAGCTTATCTCTGCTCCAAACATTTTTAGCAACCTTATATTTGACCTTGCAACTCTGCTGTGCAGAATATCTCCACATATCACAACTTTGAGGTCCTTTATTTGCTTTTTGTGATTGCTGATTACAAGATAGTCTGCAAGAGCTTGAGTTGGATGTTCACTACTTCCATCGCCTGCATTGATTAGCGAGCAGTTAACATACTTTGCCAGTGTATTAATGATACCACTACTTTTATGCCTGATTATTATGTAATCAGGATTCATTGCATTTAATGTTTTGATCATGTCTTTTAGATCTTCTCCCTTGTTAATAGAAGAAGATCTTATTGGCAAAGTTACAACATTTGCTCCAAGGCTTTTTGCTGCTATTTCAAAAGACGCAAGTGTACGCGTTGAATCTTCAAAGAATAAATTTATTACTGTCTTATTTTCCAAGATATGACTATTTGCAGCTTCTTTTTTAAGGTACTGGTTAGCCAACTTAGTTATATTTTCTACATCATCGACTGTAAGGTCTGAGATGTTTAACAAATTCCTTCTCTTGTGCATAGTTTCCTTTTCAACTACTTGAACCTATTCTACTTTCTTATTATTATTTTTCAATAGACCTCTTGTGCAGCAATTGTTTTGGTGAAAAAACAGAAAAAGACAGTAAAGTCAAAATTAAGTTAGAAGGAAGAAAAAGTTCAGCGAGTCAAGAGTAAGGTACATTAGCATAAATCCTTCATCCCAGTGTTCAGTGGCACTGGGGATTACTTCCACTTACATTCATCCGCTATCATAACAGCCTCAAAAAGATGCTTCTCAAGTTCACTTAGAGGTAAATCATTTTGTGGATAATTTCCCCAAGACTTTAGTATATCGGAAGTTTCAACGCCTTCAATAATAGGGTATTCTTGGTTTTTTTTAGCGTATAGCTCTTGAGCCTGTTTGCTTACTAAAAATTCCAGCAAAGCTATAGCATTTTCTCTGTTTTTTGTATTTTTTGTTACTGCTGCGCCGCTAACGTTCACCATTACGCCATGATCGTTACGATTAGGAAAAAAAGCCCCTAGTTTGTCTGCAACATTCTTTTTATTTTTATGTTCTGATGAAAGAATTCTTGCAAAATAATAACTATTCACTATTGCAACATCTCCTTCACCAGCAGCTACAGCATAAATTTGGTCAGTATCACCACCACTTGGTTTTCTTGCCATATTACTCACAATTCCACTTACCCATTCTTTCGTCTTTTCAAAACCATTATTTGCAATCATAAAAGCAATCAATGACCGGTTATATGGACTTGTAGAAGAACGCACTAATATTTTCCCTTTCCATTTTTCATTTGCTAAATCTTCATAAGTACTTAAGTTTTTAGGATTTACTGACTCTTTATTATAAACCAATATTCTGGTTCTTTTTGTAAGGCCAAACCAATAATCTTCACTATCTCTAAATTTTGCAGGTATAACACTTTTTAAAATCTCTGAATCCACTTGAGATAAAAGCCCTCTTTTTTTTGCCAAAATCAGGTTCACTGCATCTGCAGTTAAAAGTAAGTCAGCTTCACCGCCATTTTCCATGCGTGAAAGTAGCTGAGAATAATCATCAATGATGTAACATACTTTAATGCCTGTATTTTTTGTAAATTCATCAAATAAAGTACGTACTAATTCTTCTTTGCGCGATGAATAGACATTCACTACTTGTGAATTGTCAGTTCCGCTGTTTTTATACAAAAAAGTAATGACTATTAATACAACTGCTATTAAGGATGTGAATATAAAGGCTTTTTTCATATTGGATAAAAAATAACTTCTTTCAGTTAAAGATACTCAAATAGCGCAATCTTAGCAAGTGTAAAATTCGTTATACCAATTCTCATTGTTGGTCATTCAAATAGGATACATAGCAGAGTTGTTTAATTGTGGAGTAGGTAAGAGAAGTAATAAATTTACACAAAGCACTCTCAAGCAAAGCAATAGTATCGTATATTTTATTGCGCAAAATGTTCTGTTTTACATACAACCAAAGCCTCTCAACTGGATTGAGTTCAGGTGAGTATGGTGGTAGGTATATAATCTCAATATTTTTAGGTACCTTTAAACTTTTCGACTTATGCCAACTAGCACAATCCATAACAAGAAAGGCTTCTCGTGGTCCCAAATATTGAGACATTTGCTCAAGAAATATATTCATACAATCAGTGTTGACATTCGGTGCAAACAAGCTAGAATTCTCCCCATTTCTAGGATTAACTGCACTGTAGAGATAAAAATTTTCCCTACCTAATTTTACCTTAACTTTTGTTCTGACGCCTTTTTTAAACCATCCATGCCCGGTCTTTGAATGTGTGCCAAACCGCGATTCATCGAAGAAAAACAGCTCTTTTTCAGAATACTTGCCAATAACTTCGTTGAGATTTTTTTTTGAATTCCTCTTGTTTTCTTTTATCTTGTACATTGTGTACTGGTCTTGGTGTAATATAAGAGAATTTCATCTTTTGCATATAGCGGTGTACTGTAGATTTGCTAATATTTAAGCCGAACTTTTCCTGGATTCTTATTCTCATTTCTTTAATGGTAATATTAGGATTTTCTCCTACCCATGCTTCAACTTGCTGTAGTTGAGCCTGATTTAATTTAGTTTTTCTACGCCGTTGTGGAGGAGCAAACAATTTTTCTTCTCTGCCTAATTTCAAGAGTTTTATCCACGAAGTTAGTGCGCTTCTTGAAATGCAATATATTTTTGCTACAGCCGTTATACTATGCTTTTTTGCTGCAATTACAGCATTTAGTTTTTTTGCAACATATGCATTGTTCCTTACTTTCTTCAGCATTTTTTTTGCTGATTTTACTACTTCTTCATCCAATAATTTTGATCTTAGTGCCATTTATACCTCGACTATTTCACTTATTTCATTATGGCTTGTCTTCTATTATTGTCTATCTGTTTGCCGTGTAATGGGAATTGGTATTAGATGTAGCTAATATAATTTGGATTTACCGAAGTCAATGTATGAAATAATCGAAATTGTCATTCCAACGCGTGACGCTAGGCCATAAAACTTACTTTACAAACTCCACCAGCCCCCTTATCATGAAACTGAAGCTATTTATTTATCTTCGCAATCTCTGCAGTGGATTAATGACAAAAAAACTTAATGTATTTGGCGTAAATCATGCTTAATTTTTTGCACTATGTGCACCTCATGTCTTTATAAAACTTTTAGGTTTCTACCTATACAAGCCGAAACGCGCTTATAAAGCGTTTAAGACAGCAAAAGACGTCAAATAGACAAGGGAGAATTTGAATACTAGCTACCCTAGGGTTTCTTTGCCTTTTTTTCCACTTAGTAAATTTCTTAAATATTTATGGCTAAAGATTGCACGAATGTTGCAATTACAAAAACGATTTCTACTAGGGTGTCATCCCAGTGCTTGACACTGGGATCCAGCTTTCTTTATAAATTCACCAAAAGTGCTTCATTCTATAACGCAAAATCCATACTCACCAAACCCAATGCATTACTTGCAACTAAGTTTCCTGGATCCAAGTAGTCAGGGCACTGGGATGACAAAAAAGGGGCTACTCGGATGACACCATTCTTTTTCCTGGATCCAAGTAGTCTGGGCACTGGGATGACATCATAGGGGCGCTGGCCTGACAATCGTAATTCCGCTATGTGTTAGCGGCTAAGAGATACCGCGGCGGTATGACGTATTACTTATTATAGCTATAGTTCTACATGAATTACAAAAGTAATATTTACTAGATCTTAATATTTTAGATCTATATTTTAATAAATAATAAGCTGTAATTAGTATGAATGATCCATTTAAAAGTGAGAACTATAAAAAAAATCTCGACTCCTTGATAGAAGCTATAAAGCTGAAAAATATTGGTGAACAATATAATAAAACAGTGAGAGATTTATCCCAGACATTAGAGAGTTTTACAGATAAGGCAGAAGATGTAGCTAATACCAATTCCCATTACACGGCAAACAGATGGACAACAATGGAAGAAAAGCCATAATGAAGTAAGTAAAATAGTTGAGGTATAAATGGCATTAAGATCAAAATTATTGGATGAAAAAGTAGTAGAATCAGCAAAAGAAATGCTGAAGAAAGTAATACCAATTCTCATTGTTGGTCATTCAAATAGGATACATAGCAGAGTTGTTTAATTGTGGAGTAGGTAAGAGAAGTAATAAATTTACACAAAGCACTCTCAAGCAAAGCAATAGTATCGTATATTTTATTGCGCAAAATGTTCTGTTTTACATACAACCAAAGCCTCTCAACTGGATTGAGTTCAGGTGAGTATGGTGGTAGGTATATAATCTCAATATTTTTAGGTACCTTTAAACTTTTCGACTTATGCCAACTAGCACAATCCATAACAAGAAAGGCTTCTCGTGGTCCCAAATATTGAGACATTTGCTCAAGAAATATATTCATACAATCAGTGTTGACATTCGGTGCAAACAAGCTAGAATTCTCCCCATTTCTAGGCTCTGTGGACAAAAAATATGAAGAGGGAGAAAAAAAGTGGTAGTTTAACCAAATGAACATAAAAATGGAGAAACTACCGAATGGAATATTATATAAAAGAAAGAAATTGGAAACAAATTTTAGAATTCATAAAAGGCATAAAAGGAATGCATAGTAAAGACGAAAAACGTTTAAGAATATTCATAGAAGCAGTGTGGTATATGGCGCGAAGTGGTTGCCAATGGCGACTTTTGCCGAAAATCTATGGCAATTACAGAAGTATACACAAACGATTTAAGAGATGGTGCGAAAGGGGTATTTGGAAAAATTTATTGGAGTACACAAAACAAGAGCCAGATTTAGAAGCCGTCATAATCGACGGTACGATCATTAGAGCCCATCCATGTTCGGCTGGATATACAAAAGATTCGAAGGATCAAGAGGCTTTAGGGCGAAGTAAAGGTGGCTTTACGACTAAAATTCATGCACTTGTTGATGCATTGGGAAATCCTTTAAAATTTATACTTACTCCTGGCCAGAGGAATGAAATTACACAAGCTGAAGTATTAACAAAAAATGTCTATAACTCCATTGTAGTAGCTGATAAGGGTTATGACAGCAATGCTTTTGTGGTCAGCCTTGAAAACAGGAAATGTGAAATCGTAATTCCATCAAAAAGGAATCGAAAAGTGCAAAGATACTATGATGAGCATATTTATAAAGAACGTCATTTGATTGAGTGCTTTTTCGGTAAAATTAAAAATTTTAGGCGCATTTTTTCCAGATTTGACAAGACCGCAGAGGTTTACATGGGATTTCTAAATTTTGTTGGAGCTCTCATATGGCTTCTCTAAAATTTTGTCCACAGAGCCTAGGATTAACTGCACTGTAGAGATAAAAATTTTCCCTACCTAATTTTACCTTAACTTTTGTTCTGACGCCTTTTTTAAACCATCCATGCCCGGTCTTTGAATGTGTGCCAAACCGCGATTCATCGAAGAAAAACAGCTCTTTTTCAGGATACTTGCCAATAACTTCGTTGAGATTTTTTTTTGAATTCCTCTTGTTTTCTTTTATCTTGTACATTGTGTACTGGTCTTGGTGTAATATAAGAGAATTTCATCTTTTGCATATAGCGGTGTACTGTAGATTTGCTAATATTTAAGCCGAACTTTTCCTGGATTCTTATTCTCATTTCTTTAATGGTAATATTAGGATTTTCTCCTACCCATGCTTCAACTTGCTGTAGTTGAGCCTGATTTAATTTAGTTTTTCTACGCCGTTGTGGAGGAGCAAACAATTTTTCTTCTCTGCCTAATTTCAAGAGTTTTATCCACGAAGTTAGTGCGCTTCTTGAAATGCAATATATTTTTGCTACAGCCGTTATACTATGCTTTTTTGCTGCAATTACAGCATTTAGTTTTTTTGCAACATATGCATTGTTCCTTACTTTCTTCAGCATTTTTTTTGCTGATTTTACTACTTCTTCATCCAATAATTTTGATCTTAGTGCCATTTATACCTCGACTATTTCACTTATTTCATTATGGCTTGTCTTCTATTATTGTCTATCTGTTTGCCGTGTAATGGGAATTGGTATAAGTTTGTTATATGTAGTGACTTGAATAATTATATAGAACCGGTGAACAAAAAGTCATCAGGTTTTTTGGGAATATTCAAGGTAACATTTAATAAAATCTTGGGAAAAAATGCTTCAATTCAGGATAACGATATAAGAAATTTTGCTAATGATAAATTGCCCAGTCTTGCTGAAAAAATAACATTCGAATACCTAAATGTTTTAAAGAAAATTTCAGATTTAGAGCAAAGTAAAAAAAATCAGGAGGAACATAGATTGTATGGAGTGAACTTAGAGGATAGAACAGCATCAAAGCAAGAAGAAAATCCTTTATATGATCTACAAGCAGGAGATTCAGGCTATGGAAGTTCATTAAACGAAGAGCATGAATATGAAGACATATCAAATTATCAAGAGAAAAAGCAAAAGGAAAATCCTTTATATGAGCAGAGAGAAGATTTAGGCTATGGAAGTTCATTAAACGAAGAGCATGAATATGAAGACATATCAAATTATCAAGAGAAGAAGAGTAAAATTTTAATGGAAAATTCGCAGAGTTCAAAATCGTCCAAAGAAGAGCCAATTTATGCAACAGTTTCTAAAGAACATATAGAAGCAAAAAGAAAACGTAAGCAGAAACAACAACCTCAATCCCTCGTACTACCAAAACCACCAAGAGCACCGCAAGTGCCAAAAAAAATGTTTACTACTGGTCAAGAAATTAGACAAGAATCGAAAGTGGTAGTCAAAGATAAACCTGCAGTACCGCCAAAGCCTAAAAATCTAAGCCGTGCTGATCAAAAAGTAAGCACAGAGCCAAAAGTAGTAGAAGTAATTCTTAAAAAATCAGCTGAAAGAGTACCACTAAAATCTAAAAATCAAGACAATAGGAAATCAGCACAAAAAGCTGCTGGTAAGGCAATACCAAAAGTAGCAGCAGCTACTATGAAAGGAGGAGCTAATCGCGAGATGGGCAGTAAAGTAAAGGCATTAAAAGAAAAATTTGAGCAAAATCAAGCAAAAGGAAATGCTAATGTACGGCTTGCTGAAAGCAAAACTACCCCAGCAGCACAAGCGGATATCGGTATGAAGAAAAAACAATCTCATTCATTTCTAACAGAGAATAAAAGATCTGCAACGAAACACATAACAGCAAAATCTGATCCAAAATCTCATGTCAGCAAAAATCCTCCTTCCACACAAGTAAGTGTTAAGGAAATGGTTGCACAAATTGAGAAAGGAAAAGGAGGAAGATAGTAACATTTGGGAAAAAAACATATGTGTCAAGTCAAGAGATTGTGAGCAAACTTAGGAAATTATAGCTAAACTGACTGTGTCTGTTCAGAGGAGTAGCTAATGTACAAATATTGAAGCAAAGTGCATGACTCACAGCTGTACGAACATTGCAATATGGCACATAGTAAACGATGTCATCCCAGTGCCCAGACACTGGGATCCAGTTTTCCATATAATCTCATCGAAAATGTTGTAATCACTTTCTGTGCTAGTTTGCTTGTGAACAAGCAAACTTTTCTGGTTCCCAGTGTCAAGCACTGGGATGACATCATAGGGACACTGGGATCTAGGGAATGTTCAAAAAACTTTGTCAAATCAACTCATACACTTCATTACCAACTTCATGATGAAGTTCCGCAGTTGGATGGAAATAATCAAAAAAGAAATAATCCTTTAGTGTTTCTTTGCTACACCCAGGGTTATAGTGAACGTCAAGTTCCCCTTTAAATATAAACTTTAAGAGTATTTTTATATTTTCTTTAAATCTCCCAACTTGGTCTGCAATGTTCGATGTGCATGCATCTTGACAATTAAAACCTTTGCTCTTGTATTCGCTAAACATACTTCTCATTTTAGAGTTAAGATCAAATGCTTTTATTTCAAGATTTGTACTTTTCTTCATATAATCTAAGCCTTTAGCCAGTTTTGCATTGAAACTCTCCGTGAGCTTTGTAGCTAGTTCCCTTGCTTCTTCATCTCTATTAAAAGCTGGTATTAAGCCAACTTCAGGTGCGTTTGCAACAACTACATGCTTAACACCATGTTCATTTAGAACCTTAAGTGCATTACATATTTCACTCACTGCTTGTTCCAACACTTCTTCAGCTTTAGTATCGTCATAAGCAGTGGCAACCATAATATCATTTCCGCCGATTATGATGCAAAATAAATCTTCTTTACCTATACCTGGATGATGTTTAATTACCGCATCTAGCTGGTTAGCTAAACGAAATTTATTGAAGAAATAAGAAAAAACAGGGCCAAAAATTTCAGATGCTGTTGCACATGAAACCGCATAGTTTTGACCTTGCTGTTCGTGGCATCTACCAAAAAATGAATAACTCCACCCAGGTTTAAATTCGTCTAAATCTAAATATTTTGCTACATATTCAACAGCAGTAGGGCCATTGCTAAAAGATCCTCCTTGATAAAAAGGGTCATCAAACTTTACGCTTTTTGCAAAGGATAAGTTATTTAAAATTCCAATGATTGCGCCATTATCGGATAAACTATCACCCAGAACATAAAAATTTCTATACTTTGAATTAGAATTGTCATTTTTGTTTGTCATAATATTTACCGTAGATTAGCATGCTGTTTCATTAGATTCATAAAAAAAAATAGCAGTGCAACTTTTTTACAACCCCATTTTAAACTTTATTGTGCATTTCCTTCATATCATACCTTTTTGAAAAAACGTTTTATTTTAAAAACGCTCTGACTTTTTCTCCACTTTTTCCAGGCAAAATCAGCTTCTTCTTAACTTGACACGTATACTTAAAAGAACCCTCTAAGTTTTCTAGCGCGGCTTGGATGTTTCAACTTGCGCAGTGCTTTTGCCTCTATTTGCCTAATTCTCTCACGTGTTACATTAAAAATTTTTCCTACTTCTTCTAAGGTATGCTCCTTCCCATCTTTACCAAGGCCAAAACGCATTCTTAGAATTCTTTCTTCCTTTGGTGTTAAAGTTGCAAGAACATTGGTTGTAATGCCACGCAAGTCAGCAAGTATTGCAGCATCCTCTGGTCTGGAGACTCGCTTATCTTCTATACAATCACCGAAGGTACTACTATCATCCTTTCCTGTTGGAGCTTCAAGACTTACTGGGTCCCTTGCTATTTTCATAACTTTGCGTATTCTTTCCAGTGGCATTGTCAGTTCTACACTTAATTCCTCTAACGTCGGCTCTCTTCCCATCTCATGAGTCATTTTTCTTAATGCTCTGTTGATTTTACTGATAATTTCTACCATATGCACTGGTATTCTAACTACCTTAGACTGCTCAGGTATTGCCCTAGTGATTGATTGTCTTACCCACCAAGTGCCATAAGTTGAAAATTTATATCCACGTTTGTAATCAAACTTATCCACGGCCTTCATAAGACCAATATTGCCTTCTTGTATCAAATCAAGCAG
Organism: Wolbachia endosymbiont of Dactylopius coccus; assembly: GCF_977011065.1. Classification (NCBI taxonomy): domain Bacteria; kingdom Pseudomonadati; phylum Pseudomonadota; class Alphaproteobacteria; order Rickettsiales; family Anaplasmataceae; genus Wolbachia; species Wolbachia endosymbiont of Dactylopius coccus. Next base: position 617,122 of record NZ_OZ347065.1, read on the forward strand.
ATCAAGGCCTCTTTTTGAATACTTCTTAGCAATGGAAACTACTAGCCTTAAGTTAGCCTTAATCATCTCTTGCTTTGCTTCAGAGACTTCTCGTTCATGTTTTTGTATTCTCCTGATTAGCTCCTTAAATTCTTGCACGTTATCTTCCTGTATATGCTGCTTAATACCGTTCAAAGTATTAGCTATATGTTCAGAGTTATCGTCTATAAACCTTAAAAATTTGTTTTTTAATTCACCTGTAAAAGAGGACTGATTTTCATTGGCCTTAAAAAGACTTATCTTTTTCAATTCGTGCTTTAAAAGCACGTCATCATAAACTTTATAGAAACTTTCTCTATCGATATCGTATTTTCTAGCCTCAGCAATAAGATTAGCCTCTTCAAGCGTGATGGATCTATTTATCTTATAAAGTTCTTGTGTAATTCTGGCAACAGCAGCATCACTTAACTTAATTTGTAATGCTATAGACCATATTTGACTATATAAATTCTCTAGTTCATCAGAGGAATCTTTAGAATTTTTTCTTAATACCAATGCTTCACTTGTTAAAGTAATTATCTCATCCAATGCAACTATGACCTTTGGCAACAAGTTACTTTCCATTTCAAGAATAGAAACATTTAAATTCGCTGAATTTACATCTTCATTATCACCGTCTTTCTCATCATCACTTTTTTTACTATCTTTCTCATCATCACTACAGTACTCAGCATCTTCAGAAACATCCTCAGAATCCTCAACATCTTCAGCACTTTCTTCACTCTCTTCTTTGGGTACCACATTAAAGTCAGAGTTATAAATTGCATCCAGATCTATAATTTCTCTCAGTAAGAGAGCTCCACTACTTAAATCATCACGCCATACTTTTATCACCTTTAATGTTACTGATGTTTCAATTATTGCACGTAACATGTTATGCTTTTCAGATTCAATTTTTTTTGCTATCTCGATTTCATCTGCCCTTGACAAAAGCTTTACAGAGCTCATGTCTTGTAAATAAATCCTCACTGGATCATCATTTTGTACTAAAGTTGCAGTAACATTTGGCAATGTGTCATCATCATCAAGTTTACTATCATCACTGTTGGAAGGAATATCTTCTTCATCTTCGCTACTTTCAAGCACATTAATCCCGGAATCCTGCAATAAAGATATAGCATCATCTATAAAATCAGACGAAAAATTTTCATCTGATAATTTATCATTTATATCATCAAAGGTGACAAAACCACCTTTTTTTATACTCTTAGTTACCAGATCTTTGATAATTTTTTTCTTATCTTCTGCATCATTAATAGTTGACATCATTACCTTTATAGTTTATAATTTTATTTCTCATTAACAAATAAACTTACAACGAGCAAGTCTATAATTTTACTTTTAACTTGTGGCTATTTGTTACTTCATATAGTTTAAGATACTGTTAATTTATGTACACTTGTCTTGATCAATTGTTCCATACTTTTCTTCCATTTTTACTGCTATGGACAATCCAACTGAAAATGTTGCAATTCCAACCACTATAGCAGTAAGCATTAAAACATGAGGTATAGGATTGCTATATGAATAAAAATTTGAAACCAATATAGGAGGCAAAGAACTTTTTATATATCCTAGAGATATGTAAAACAACAAAACAGATGCTTGGAAGACGCTTACCCCTATCATTTTCTTGATTAAATTTTTATCGTTTACAATAATATATAAACCTAGTACCATTAATACAATAATAATCGTATAATTATATAAAGTCATTGTTTTTTCCTACGAGCAAAATTCATATATATAATTAACATAGAGGAGCAGACAGTAAATGTTACACCTAATTCCACCAAAAAAATACCTAATTTTTGACCGGTTCTATTATTGGCTGACAAGATATCATAGGATAAAAAATTTTGGCCAAGTAAAGTTGTTGCAACGCCCGTTCCTCCATAAATTAAAATACCTAACACGTTAGTCAATCTAATCACAGAATAAGGTATTGCTTTTAGAGTTGTAGATACACCAAATAGCATTGAATATAATATTATCCCGGAGGCAATAATTATTCCTGCTTGAAAACCTCCACCAGGAGTATAATCACCGTGAAATTGTATGTATAAACCAAATAAAATGATAAAAGGTATCATCAAAAATGTTACTGCATTTAATATCGGATCTTTAATCATTTTCTTTTTCTTCTTTTAATATCAACGTTATACAAAGCGCAGCAGTAAAAACTACTATAGTTTCTCCAAACGTGTCATAACCACGAAAGCTTGCCAAAACAGCTGTCACTATGTTAGGAATACCGGTAGCTTTTTCGGTATTTTCCACATAATAAGGAGCAACATGCAAGTGGATCGGAGCATTGTGGCTGCCAAAATCTGGCAATTGAATCATAAAATATGACAAACATACAGCCAGAAATAACATGAAAAAAAGCGTTATAGGGTTATGAGATAGATTTACTTTATGATTCTTTATCAAGGAGAGTGCTGCAAACTTAAAAATCGTACTGAGCCCCGCACCAACAGAAGCTTCAGTAATTGCAACATCAGGTGCATTCATAATTAAGTATATAAGCGCAATAAGTGAACTAAATACACACATTAGAACAGCACTTACGACTAAATGTCGCGAGAAGACTATAAAAACCGTAACTGTTAGTAACAACAAAAGTAGCACTACATTTAATATTTCTAACACCTTAACCTTCTTTAACAGTTTTTTTCTTAACTTTATAATAAGTGCGCGCTAAAATATAGCTATTAGTTGAGTTAGCTGCCCATATTATAAGAATTAATAATATTATTTTAATAGTATTGATTGAAAATTCATTCTGCAGAGCAAAACCAATTAATAACAATGTTGTACCGCTAGAATCTGTAATACCTGCTGCATGTAATCTAGTATAGAAATCAGGAAATCTGATCACCCCTATATTTGAAATAATTATCAAACAAATACCTAAAAATATGAAAATGGATCCTATCATAAATTATTAAAACAACATTAATCTCATTAGTGCTATAGTTGATATAAAGCTAACGCTAGCATACAACAATGCTATATCAATTAAAAAAAAATTATTCAGAATGATTGATATTGCTGTTATGAGTACAACTACTTGCGTTGAGAAATTATTGAACGCTAAAACCTTATTGTACACATCACTTGACTTAGACACTATGCGGCACAACATTATACTCATACAGAACAACAGTGTATAGATAGCAATGTGAAGCATTTAAAGACTATGTAACTTCAGTAGATTTCTAAACGGATACTTCTTCATCGCCATCTTGATCATTTATTTCATCATCTATTTCACCATCCACTTCATAATCTTGGCTTTCTTGACTTGCATCAAGATCTGTGTTATCAGAAAAATTTAATAAATTCGCTAGCTTACTTGTATTACTGCTGTAAACATTATTCATATTTCCTTTCATGTACTCCTTGCATCTACCTACCAAAAGGTTAAATAGCTCATGAGTATCCACCTGTTTTTCTGCTATTTCATGTAAGGAAACTATGATATTTTTATGGTCTTTAAACTGAGCTGTTTGAACTGGATTACTTGCTCCTGTATTTAAATCATGTGTTCTTTGACTTGCCAACAGAACCAATTTGAAACGGTTACTTACCTGTTCTGTACACTCTTCTACAATAGATTCAGCCATAAGATACTACCTTAATAAGTTTTATACTATATCACAAAAAACAAGTTGTCAACTTGTATCTATTGCGATTCAACTTCATGTTTCACTTTTTCTGCCTCAGATTTTATTTCTTGGCTTTCTGTCATCGTGATTGTTATTTCATGATCAAGTTTTTTTAGAAATCCTAACAATCGCTCTAAAGAAAAACCATCTATTTTACCATTTTTAATTTGCGATACCTTTGGCTGATCAATACCAAGTTTCTCAGCTGCAAAAGCCTGAGTCCAAGCATTTTTTTCTATAATTTTATTTATTATATAAAGCAACTTTGTTTTTATTCCTGCACTGTCTAAGTTATTTAACGATATTATTTCCATAATTCTTACACTCACATATCAATTAACTTTATTAAACATTATAATATAATATTTAATATACCAAGATATTAATATCATATAACTTGTCAATAATTATATGATATCAAATTTAAAACTTTAAGTTGATTGTATATTAATATTTCAATCAAATTTCTAGTAATTTTAAATTACCATTCTACTATCAGCCTATCTGAAAAAATCATTTACAGAAAGAACAAGCTAAAATTACAAAGCTTGAAATACAAAAATAATTATTTATAAATTTATCTTACATAAGAAGTTTATATCTCTATATCTTCACATAGATATTTATTTAAATTTTTAAAATTTCTATTTTAACGAGAATTCTATATATTATATTTATAATATAACTTAAATATTTGTTGCTTTTTAGCTGGAACATTATTTAGTTAGTAAGTAAAATTGTGTTGAATATGACAAAAATAAAAAAAGATGTTGCTGTTATCATGGGAAGTGAGTCAGATTACACCACTATGGTCCATACTGTTGATATGTTAAAAGCATTAGAAGTTTCACATGATATATTCATAATATCTGCACATAGAACACCAGAAAGGCTCTTCAATTTTGCTAAATCTGCACAAGAAGAAGGTTTTAAGGTTATTATAGCTGGTGCAGGAGGTGCAGCTCATTTACCTGGTATGGTTGCGTCACTAACTTGTTTACCAGTTATCGGCGTTCCTGTGCATAGTAAACAATTAAATGGGCTGGACAGTCTACTCTCTATAGTTCAAATGCCAAAGGGTGTTCCAGTTGCAACCATGTCTATAGGAGAAAATGGAGCATATAATGCTGCCATTACCGCCGTATCTATATTGTCAATTTCCAACAGTGAAATTGCAGGTAGGTTAAAAAATTGGAGAGAGAGACAAACCAAAGAAGTAAAAGAAAAACCAGTTTCATAATAAATCTATGGCAATAATTCTTCTAGACACAAAAACCATAAACCGTATAGCAGCGGGGGAGGTGATAGAAAGGCCAGCAAGTGTAGTAAAGGAATTAGTGGAAAATGCAATAGATGCTGGAAGTTTAGAAATAGAGATCAAAATAGAAAGTGGTGGGCGTAACCTTATTATTGTGACAGATGATGGTAACGGAGTAGAAAAAAACGATTTAGAACTTGCGTTTATGCGCCATGCTACTTCAAAATTGAGCGATAGTGAGTTGATAGAAATCAAGCATCTTGGCTTTAGAGGAGAAGCTTTACCTTCAATTGCAGCAGTAAGTAGGATAAAATTATCGTCTAAAGCAAGCGGAGCAAGTGAAGCATGGTCTATAAGTTATGAGGGTGGAGAAAAGATGGGGGAGCTAACTCCTTACTCTTTATCACAAGGGACACATATTGAAGTACGAGATTTGTTTTTTGCTACCCCAAATAGACTAAAATTTCTAAAAACCGAAAGAGCAGAAACTCAAAGCATTGTTGATATTGTAAATAACCTAGCAATGATTAACTATCATATAGGGTTTACTCTCACTTCAGGTAATAAAAAGCTCTTAAAATACGCTAAGCAGCCTTCGTTATTTCATAGATTGTGTGAAGTAGAAGAAGAATTTCAGGGCAATTCTTTGGAGGTCAATGAAGAAGAAGACGGGATTAAACTTACAGGACACATCTGTAAACCGACCGTCAACCGTGGTAAGTCAACTCAGATCTATACGTTTGTTAATGGGAGGCCAATCAAGGATAATCTACTCGTTGGCGCGATTCGTTATGCGTACCATGATTTTATTCCAAGTGACAGATATCCGTTTACGGCATTGCACTTAGAAATACCATACGATCAAGTAGATGTAAATGTGCATCCAAATAAATCAGAAGTAAGATTTCAGAATAAGAAGCTCATATATGAGATAGTGACAAGAGGATTAATTAAAGCATTGTCAAGAAGGATAGGCACCTTTCTAGCGCATGACCAGAAAATGGATTCAACATTGCCAGATCCTTTTGATAAACCTAATGTTCAAAATGAAAGAAGGCCAAGTCCTTTTGAAAATCAACTAATAAAAGAATTTGCTTCTCCAAATGAAAGAGTAAAAAGCTTATCAGAACAGTCAAAATCGTTTGATTATACCGGCATACAGAAATTCCCATCACAAGCGGAGACTATGGTTCTAGAAAAAAAAGTGTTAGAGCAAGTTGATTTGATAGAGAGCCACCCGCTCGGGTTTGCACGCTGTCAGGTCTATAATACTTACATTATTGCCGAGGTAAGAGACAAATTGATTATAGTTGATCAGCATGCAGCCCACGAAAAACTAGTATATGAATGCCTAAAACAAAAATCAAGTATAAAAAGACAAAAACTACTTCTTCCTGAAACGGTTGAAATCAAAAATCAAGCTGGAATGGAGATGATTGAAATCTATAAAGATAAATTATTTGAAATGGGTTTTGATATTGAAATCAAATCAGAAAATAAAGTGATAGTAAAAGAAATCCCTGCAATTTTGGGAGCAATAGATGTAAAAGAGATGCTAATTAATATAGTCGATAGATTAACGGAAATAGAAGATACATTGCCAGTAGAAGATAAAGTGAACAAAATATTGGCCACTATCGCTTGTCATGGATCAATTAGAGCGGGTAGAAAAATGAGGTTAGAGGAGATGAATGAGCTGCTGAGACAAATGGAAAAAACCCCATATTCCGGGCAATGCAACCACGGAAGACCAACTTATATAGAAATGAAACTCAGTGATATTGAAAAACTTTTTGAGCGGAGGTAAGAGGTTGCCATAAATATGTAAGTGCTCCTTCCCCATCATCCAAGTGGCTCATAGAAACGGATTAAATGCAAAACTTACTTGACACATTTTGCCAGCCCCCTTATTATGGCATTAAGGGTATTTATGACTCAAAACTTGTTTTTGACCTGCAGGCTCAATGACAAAATTCAGTAAAAAACTTAGGGCATTTTTTGGCGGATTACATAAAATTATAGCGGCTGCATGTCTTTTAAATTTTTTCTACATTCAGCCAAACCGCGCTTAAACTAAGCGTCAGCACATTATTACAGCACCAATTTACAGTATTAGAGAGTCAAAACCAGCACCACGGGATTTTTTTACCTTTTTTTTCGTTTGCTTAATGTTTATAGCTCAAAGAGAGGTGTCATTCCAGCACTTGATGCTGGAATCCAGGAATTTTATCAAGTATAAAAGTTATGTTAAAATGCACCATTTATGGAAAACTAGATCCCAGCACTGGGATGACAAGAAAGGAGCACTGGGATGACATCATAGGGGCACTGCCATTATAGAGTGAACCAGTGTCAGCTACTTGGATGACAAAGAAAGGAACACTGGGATGACACCCTTTCCTAGGCTCTGTGGACAAAATTTTAGAGAAGCCATATGAGAGCTCCAACAAAATTTAGAAATCCCATGTAAACCTCTGCGGTCTTGTCAAATCTGGAAAAAATGCGCCTAAAATTTTTAATTTTACCGAAAAAGCACTCAATCAAATGACGTTCTTTATAAATATGCTCATCATAGTATCTTTGCACTTTTCGATTCCTTTTTGATGGAATTACGATTTCACATTTCCTGTTTTCAAGGCTGACCACAAAAGCATTGCTGTCATAACCCTTATCAGCTACTACAATGGAGTTATAGACATTTTTTGTTAATACTTCAGCTTGTGTAATTTCATTCCTCTGGCCAGGAGTAAGTATAAATTTTAAAGGATTTCCCAATGCATCAACAAGTGCATGAATTTTAGTCGTAAAGCCACCTTTACTTCGCCCTAAAGCCTCTTGATCCTTCGAATCTTTTGTATATCCAGCCGAACATGGATGGGCTCTAATGATCGTACCGTCGATTATGACGGCTTCTAAATCTGGCTCTTGTTTTGTGTACTCCAATAAATTTTTCCAAATACCCCTTTCGCACCATCTCTTAAATCGTTTGTGTATACTTCTGTAATTGCCATAGATTTTCGGCAAAAGTCGCCATTGGCAACCACTTCGCGCCATATACCACACTGCTTCTATGAATATTCTTAAACGTTTTTCGTCTTTACTATGCATTCCTTTTATGCCTTTTATGAATTCTAAAATTTGTTTCCAATTTCTTTCTTTTATATAATATTCCATTCGGTAGTTTCTCCATTTTTATGTTCATTTGGTTAAACTACCACTTTTTTTCTCCCTCTTCATATTTTTTGTCCACAGAGCCTAGATGGAGATAAATTACAATGTTTGTACAGTTATGGGATTGCGCAGTGGATGCAGTTTAACATAAAAAGCTTTGCTTTTTGAAATTTTGGGTTATACTTCACTTAAGATATTTCAGTAGGGGATTTATTGTGAATAGAAAGGAAGCTTTAAAAATATTAGGCTTAAATGCGAACCCCAGTGAACGAGAAATTACAATAGCATATAGAAAATTAGCTCTTGAATATCATCCTGATAAACATTCAGGTGAGAGTAAGGATGTGCAAAAACAAAATGAAGAGAAGTTTAAAGAATTAGGTGCTGCGTATAAATTTCTTACCGGAAAGGATGTAAAAGAAGCTATAACATTTAGTGGTGAAGATTTAGATAGAGTTAGTTCTACCGATGATTTATTAATTCTTTTGCACCTTGCTATTTTCAATAAGCAAAAGGATTTTTTAGAAAAGTTACTTTCTAGGTTTAAAAGTGGTGAAGGCGAAGAGTTTGGTGATTATATTAACGAAAAGAGCTTTACAATATTTGATGATTCACCGTTATACATCGCTTGTTTGCTGGGTTATACTGATATTGTAACACTACTCTTAAAACACAAAGCAAACCCTGACTTATCAAAGGATTATACGCCATTGCTGACAGCATGTTCGATGGGTCATGCTGGTATTGTCGAAGTACTCTTAAAATACAAGGCAAACCCTAATTTATCAAGCGGACCGAACAATTTTAGACCGCTGTTTACTGTTATTTGTTCATATACGAATGATAGTGATAAAGAAAATTACATTAAGATTACAGAGCTATTGCTAAAATATGGTGCGGATCCCAATACATCAGTAGAAGACGATATTAGAGTTATAGAGTGTACTGAAAGCAACATCTTGAAGCGTACATTTATGCTGCATGGCAATAATAAGATTAGAAAATTAATGGTGCAATATGGTGGTGTTGACCGTCATTACCTCTTTACTTGCGGGTTATTTGCCACTTGTTTTACTTTATGTATGATAATCCACGTTTCGTCTATTTATAAATTAAGCAACTATGAAATGCCTATTTGCGTGTTTGCTATACTATTCTGTACATATAGGGCTTTAGAGGCAGCGTTTTTCGCAAAAACAAAAGAGCCTTCTCCTGAATTTGCTGAAGTTATTACTGAAAAAGTAGTAAATAATGTTGGGCTAAATGCCGAGGACAATTCTCAAGAAACTGGTAATGCATTAGCTTAATCTACAGAGATCAAAAAAGTTCTTTTTTAAAAAACTTAAGTTATACTTATAATATTTGATACCTTTTATAGTGATTATGTCGAGTTTAAGCTGCCTTTATGGTGATAATGCAGAATTTGTGGAAGAAATGTATAGCCGTTATCTGCAGGGCGATAAATCAATCGGGAAAGATTGGAACAGAATTTTTTCAAGTAATTTAGAAGTTAAGAAAACGGAGACCTGCAATGTAACCAAGACGGATGATTCGGCTTCTGATTTGGCAAATTTCTTTAGGTCCTACGGTCATTTTTTTGCAGACCTTAACCCGCTATCACCAAATGAAAATCAAGAAATAGATTATCAAAAATATTCAAATTTATCTCCAGCACGTGACGCTGGAATCTATAGAGATATTTACTGCAAGAACATCGGTTTTGAATTTATGCATATCTCCTCTTATGAAGAGAAAATGTGGCTGCAGGAAAAGATCGAAAATCAAACCTATACGCTGAGCTCACAAGACAAAAAAGAAATACTGAGGCACTTGGTCGAATCCGAAATGTTCGAGCAATTTCTCCATATGAAATTTCCTGGATATAAGCGTTTTTCTATCGAAGGTGGAGAGGCAGCTATTGTTGCAATTGAAAGAGTTATTAGTGATTCTGCAGCTTTTGGTATTGAAGAAATAGTTCTTGGCATGGCTCACCGCGGACGACTCAATGTTCTAACCAAAGTTATGGGGAAAGAATATGCGGCAATGCTGTCTGAATTTCAAGGCAACCTTGCATACCCAAGTGGTCTTGAAGTGTCTGGTGATGTTAAATATCACCTTGGTTACTCCTCTGATCGAGCACTTGCCGGTGGTAAAAAAATACATTTAAGTTTATGCCCTAATCCATCTCACCTTGAAGCGGTAAATCCGGTTTTGGCTGGAAGAATAAGAGCAAAACAGAATATAAGATCTGTGCTTGGCATATCAATTCATGGTGATGCGGCTTTCATCGGCCAAGGAGTGGTTGCTGAAACTCTAACCTTAAGCAATATTGAAGGTTATAAGGTAGATGGCATTGTGCACATTGTTATTAATAACCAAGTTGGTTTTACTGCTAATCCGTGTTATGCGCGATCCTCTTTTTACTGTACTGATGTAGCAAAATCAATAGAAGCTCCAGTGTTTCACGTTAATGGAGATAACCCTGAAGCTGTGAGTTTTGTTGCGAGTTTGGCGATGGAATATAGGCAGAAATTCAAAAAGGACGTAGTGATTGATATAATATGCTACCGCAAATACGGCCATAATGAAGGCGATGAACCGAATTTCACTCAGCCACTTATGTATAAGACGATATCAAAGCATAAAACTCCAGGAACACTGTATGAAGAGAAGTTGATCGCAGAGAAAGTATTAAGTGGTAATAAATTGCGCAGTGAGTTCAGGGCAAAATTAGATAAAAGTCTTGCTGAATCAGTGACTTACACTCCAAAAAAAGCTGACTGGTTCGGTGGAGTGTGGTTAAAACTAAGAAGAGCAAAGCTGAATGATTTGAACGAATACTACACGAATTCTGGTGTTTCACCGAGTGAGCTAAAAAAACTAGGTGTGCATATAAATAGCAACATCCCAAGCGGTTTTAATATCAACAATAAGGTTAGAAAAATACTCGATGGAAGAATAGACAGCATAAATTCTGGTAGCAATATAGACTGGGCAACTGCCGAAAGTCTTGCATTTGCGTCACTGCTTACAGAAGGAATAGGAGTGCGTTTGTCAGGCCAAGACTCTGGTCGTGGGACTTTCTCGCACCGTCATTCAAGGCTTGTTGATCAGGTAACAGAAGAAGCGTTTATTCCGCTAAACAATATAAATGAAAAGCAAGCTCACTTTGAGGTCATAGATAGCGCTTTATCAGAGTATGCTGTAATGGGCTTTGAATATGGATATAGTCTTGATTCTCCGTATTCACTGGTGCTCTGGGAAGGACAATTTGGTGATTTTGCAAATGGTGCACAAATCATGATCGACCAGTTTATCGCATCTGCAGAAACAAAGTGGTTGCGATCAAGCGGTCTAGTTTTATTGTTGCCTCATGGTTATGAAGGGCAAGGACCTGAGCATAGCTCCGCACGTATAGAGAGGTTTTTGCAACTCTGTGCAGAAGATAACATGCAAGTTGTTAATTGCTCTACTCCAGCAAATTATTTTCATGCTTTACGCAGGCAAATCCATCGAGATTTTCGCAAGCCTTTAGTAGTGTTTACACCTAAATCACTATTGCGTCATAAAAGAGCAGTTTCTAACCTATCTGACTTTGAAGGAAAATTCCTCACGGTAATCCCAGAATATAGAACAAATTTGGTTCCAAATGATAAAATACGTAAAGTTGTAATATGCAGTGGTAAAGTTTATTACGATATAATTGAAATGCTTGAAACACAAAAAATAAACGATATAGCAGTGATACGTTTAGAACAATTCTATCCGTTTCCTGCCGATAAATTAAGTAGCGAACTTGAGAAATACGAGAACGCTGAAATTATATGGTGTCAAGAAGAACCAAAAAATATGGGAGGATGGTTTTTTGTCAACCCATTGATAGAGGAAGTGTTATCCAGTCTCAATATTCAAGCAAAAAGACCTAAGTGCATTGCAAGACCCGCTGCTGCATCTCCTGCATGTGGTTATGCTAGTGTCCATGCTCAGCAACAAGAGGAGATTTTAAAGCAAGTTATGCAGGGGATCTAGTACAATTGTGCAAATATTGAAGCGAAAGCTGGCAAGCGAACATTGTTCATCAGATCTTGACGCTGGGCACTGCAGCCAGGCGCGATAGAAAACGTATCACACCAATCAAACCTCTTTGATGCTCAGACAAATATAAAAAGACTTTCATTCGTATCTGTTCAGGATAGCGGCAAGACCATAGAGTAAATGTGAGCTTACAATAAATGGTGTCATCCCAGTCTGGGATCCAGCTTTTGATCGAAAATGTTGTATAGTGCGTTTGTTTACAATTTTTCTGGATCCCAGACTGGGATGACACCTTTGTGTTTGAGGCAAAATCGGCTATAACACTTAACATACTGCCTTTGCAAACAAATGTTCGTACAGTTGTGTATCACGCACTTTGCTTCAATATTTGTACATTAGCCATGCATCTGAACAGATACTTTCATTCTATTAAAAAGCTACAATATTTATTAAAATTTTCATTTATTTTTATTTAAAAAGTAAATATCATTAATATTTACTTTAATTAATATAGGATATATATGAATACAGAAATATTTGAGAGGTTAATAGGGCAAACTAGTCTACGCAGCAATAGCAAAGCTGAGATCATACAGCTAAATAGAAATGAAAAAGCTTTCATAGATGAGGATAAAAAGTCTATCGAATTAGCTGAGGCCATTTTTGAAAAGAATAATATGTTTCGTTTCCGCAAATCAGGTCCTGCTATGGATTACATTTTGCACAAATTAATAAATGATAGGAAGCTTTTCGAGGAAATGAAAGATAGAGGTACAAGTATAATACGTCTTTTTTCTTTGTTATCAATGTATCATGGTCGTCTCAATTGCTGTGTTATAAGAAAAGGAGGGTGTATTACTGAGTGTGGCATACTTGATTACGCTGGCACCTATCCAGAACTAGTGCCTTTAGAGGACTTTATACTTATTGAGCCTTCCTCGTACCTCGAGTACATTGTGTTTGACAATGAGAATATCAGAAATAGGTTAGCTGAAGACTTAACTGAAGATAAAACAAAATTAGATATCTTTTTGAATGGAATTTTAGCAACAAAGAATTCGGATTTAGTATTATCTTGTATTAACAAGATAGAGGTTCTTAATGAGGGAGATAGATATTTTGTTAATCTCTTACAGAAAAACGGCATGCTAGACTACATCTTAAACAAAGATGATACAACACTTGCAAAATCAACTCTAAAGGAGTTGTTGAAGCTTTCTATTTTGCAGGAAGAAAAAAGCACTGAGTTAGAATCTCCCCAAGCTTCAAGTGTAAATGTTAGCAAAGCTCAGCAACATTGTAGTATATAGCTGGTGATAAAGTTTAAAATAATTGCATATACTAAGGCTCATTTAAATATAGAGCCTCAGTGGTGCTTAATTTTTTCAATTGATGGTGACTATTAGCCCTACTATGATGTGGATCTATGCTCGCTTATAACTAAAATTTCACTTCCACCAAGGGGATATTATTCCAGCTATTGCTTCCATAGTCATCAATCGAAGCGTTTAAGTAATCTGTATCAAAGCGCACGGGCACATCAAATTCGAAGCTCGCAGTGATTATCGCATCTTTTACTGGTGGCTCCATAAATGTTATTTCTCCCGTTGAATAATTTACTGAATATTCACTCTCTTCTTTACCATTTAAATAAATCTTTACTGTCCCATGTACTGGCTTTTTGATCATGCGTATATGCTTATCTTCCCCACTTACATAAGTTTTGATTAGCTGAAAAGTCGTTTTTTTGTTATCTCCTATACCAATCTCTTGATTGATGGCTATAAAATCCGACCAGTCCTTAAAACGAAACCCTATTGCTTTACCTTTTCGTGCATGAAAAAATGTTATGAGTTCTGTTAGCTGCTCGTTTGATCTGACCCCGTAAGCTATGTTGTATCTAGTGCGTGCATGAGACCAATTGATGTTGCGCTGTTCACAACCGTTATGAGTTGTTACAACTTCAGTGGAAAATTCCGGTCCTCCAGTGGAACCATAAGATATATTTTCTGGAAATCTAATTTCTGTGAATGACATATGTCCTCCTATGAAAGTAAAATTAAAGTAATTTGAGCTAAATAACACCAGGTCATCCTGATTAAAAAGTACAATTATTGATGTCTGTGCTTGAGAGAAAACTTGCTAATTGAATAGTATCTTAAGTGTAATTTAAACACCACAACTACGGTACATTGTACTCAGGTTCATTTGAGTTGTCAAGCAAAAAAAATAAAATTTTATGGCAAACTGTAACTAGCCTTGCTTGTGACTTAATTCATCTACTTTTTTGCGTAATACATTCAAATCAGTTGCTCCTACAAACAGACTATCTCCAATTATTAAAAAGGTGTACCACCTACTCCCAAATCTCTTACTAGAAGCCTACTGTTGTTTATCATTTGCTCAATTTTGTCTGCATTATTTTTCATGGAACTATTAAAATCATCCTCATCAATTCCTATGCTTTTCACTATATCCAATATGCTTTCGTCTGAAAATCCTCCTTTGTGACTTAAAGCAGCATGGTGAAAATCGAAATATTTTTCTTTATCAATAAAGTAAACAGCTAAAGCACTTTTTGCTGCCTTTAAAGAAGCGTTACCAAGTATTGGAGCATCCCTAAAGATATACTTAATTTTGCCGTCGTTAATTAACTGCTTTATATCATTCTTTATAGCTTTGCAATGTCCACAAGAATAGTCAAAGAAGCCTGCAGCTACAACACTACTATTTTCATTTCCGGAGTAAGGATAAGTAAGGTCAAATATTTGATCCTTGTATTGTGAAATTTTACTTTTGGTTACATTATCTCGAGCAGCGTAACTACTTTTAATCGACTCCTCTTTGAGAGTTTTTACGATCTTATCAAAATTTCTACTTATATAATTATCTAATTTCTCACCTATATAATCATCGTTTAGCATTTGGCTGCGATTTGAGAGCCAATTATTTATTATCGGCAAGCTTGCTATTGCTATTATTAAAATTAATAAAAACGATACCCTAGACATACAATTTATTTAAAAACCTACAACATAAAACTTTTAGTACACATTTATCTATATATTAAAAGAAGCATCTAATGTTAATACATAAAAACATTTGTATCAAGTGTATTTTATAGCCAATTTTGCTGCAAGTACAAACTTTACGTACAATGAAACTCAAGCACATTACCACAAAGTTCATCAGAAGACTTGGTAGCAGAGGCGCGCGGAGCATAGATTTAAGTTGTTTGTTTTATTCCGCTGTGTATAATTTTGATAAACTCCGCGGAATAAACATATGAACGAGCCAATAATTGGTAGAGAAAAAGAAATAGCTATTCTACAAGACAAATTTCTTTCTCAATCAGCCGAATTTATTGCTGTTTATGGTCGGCGTCGTGTAAATGTTGTATTATCTGCATTTTATCAGCATAATATAGAAATAATGTAATGCAGATATTATGCCGATGCCAAATTATACGATTACTTCTAAAATTGCTAATTGCCTTATGAGGATTGAAGCAGCAAAAGAAAAAGTGTTACATTTGCCACTCACTGTATCGATGCTCTCGTCCCTTCGTGAAACCGCACGGCTTTATACCACACACTATTCTACTATGATTGAAGGAAATCGACTTGAGCCTAAACAGATTGAAGAGGTTTTAAGTGGTAAAAGCCACTTTCCAAAATATAGGAGAGATGAAAATGAGGTTAAAGGATATTATGCAGCTTTAACCCAAGTTGAACAATGGGCAGCGAGAACTATCCCTATTACTGAGAAAGCCATTCAAACGCTTCATATGGCAAGTGGAAAATCTAAAGTGAAGCCAACCTCTTATCGTGATGGTCAAAACGTTATTCGTGATAGCCGTACACGTGCAATAATTTATATGCCACCTGAAGCAAAGGATGTACCAAAGCTCATGAGCAGTATGATTGATTGGATTCGTAACAGTGAGCAAGTGCCTTGCCCAATTATTGCAGGTATTGCGCATTATCAATTTGTAACAATTCACCCTTACTATGACGGTAATGGTCGTACTGCAAGATTGTTGACTACATTAATTTTACACCTTGGTGGATATGACCTAAAAGGACTTTATTCATTGGAAGAATATTATGCCAAGAATCTAGGAGCGTATTATGAAGCAATTAGTGTAGGGCCATCGCACAACTATTACATGGGACGAGCTGAAGCAGATATCACTAAGTGGGTGGAGTATTTCGTAGAAGGTATGGCAAATTCATTTGAGAACGTTTTACAACGTATAAATGAAGAAGAATACCACACTGATCAGACTGATCTTATACGTAAGCTTGATCCTAAACAACGCAAAGCTCTTGAGCTCTTCCAGGAGTTTTCCGCTATTACAGCTAGTCAGGTTGGCGAACTATTTAATTTTAAGCCTCGTACCAGTGCGCAACTTTGTAAAAAGTGGGTGGAAATGGGGTTTATCAAGATTGTAGATTTTTCCAATAGAGGAAGGAAATACAAACTTAGTAAGCAATATGAGGATTTGATCTCAAATTAACTGAAAGCTCGCTAGGCAGGAAAGTAGTGCATAGGTCAAATTTCAATAAAGTGCTTGAAAACTAAATGTAAACTTAAAATTTTAAAAACTGGAATATGTACAACAACTTACGCGATTTCATCTCTGCTTTAGAAGAAAAAAAAGATCTGATTAGGATTAAAAAGGAAGTTTCAACAGTTCTTGAAATGACAGAAATTCACCGTAGAGTTCTGTCAAGCAAAGGACCAGCAATCATTTTTGACAATGTTGTCACAGAAAACGGCAAAAATTCGATTTCAGTTTTGGTAAATTTATTTGGCACTATCGATAGGATAGCTTTAGGGCTGAACATAAATCCTGGTGAACTAAGAGATCTTGGTAAACTTCTGGCGTTTTTGCAATCTCCTGAGCCACCAAAAAGCCTCAAAGATGCTATGAAGATGTTTCCTCTGCTAAAAGTTGTGTTGTCGATGCGAAGTAAAGTCGTGAGCAAAGCTCCATGTCAAGAGGTAGTGCTAACCGAAGATGAAGTGGACCTAAGTCTACTGCCCATTCAAACATGCTGGCCAAATGAACCTGCACCACTTATCACCTGGCCGATTGTGGTAACAAAAGGCCCCACGAGAGACAAACAAGATAATTTCAATCTTGGAATATATCGTATGCAGGTTATAGATAAAAAAACGACTCTAATGCGCTGGCTTGCACATCGTGGTGGTGCAGGTCACCACAAACGATGGAAAGAGAAGGAACAAAATATGAAATTTCCTGCTGCTGCTGTGATCGGTAGTGATCCTGCAACAATTATTGCTGCGGTAACTCCAGTGCCAGAAACATTGTCAGAATACCAATTTGCTGGGCTGCTGCGCAAAAAACCGCTTGAACTTGTAAACTGTAAAACTATACCACTTCAAGTTCCAGCTCATGCGGAGATTGTTCTGGAGGGCTATGTAAGTTTGGATAGCTATCGAGATGAAGGGCCATACGGAGACCACACCGGTTACTATAATGCTGTTGAGCAATTTCCTGAGTTTAACATTACTGCAATTACTATGCGCAAAAATCCAATTTATCTCAGCACTTTCACTGGCAAGCCACCAGATGAACCATCAATTCTTGGTGAAGCACTCAACGAAATCTTTGTGCCGATTCTTATCAACCAATTTCCAGAGATAGTAGACTTTTATCTGCCACCAGAGGGTTGTTCATATAGAATAGCGGTGATATCGATAAAAAAGTCTTACCCAGGGCAGGCAAAAAGAATTGTTATGGGCATACTTTCCTTCCTCAAGCAGTTTTTATACACAAAATTTATTATAGTTGTTGATGATGATATAAATATACGTGATTGGAAAGAGGTAATGTGGGCAATATCAACGAGAATGGACCCTGTGCGTGATACAATCATGATAGAGAATGCCCCAATTGATTATTTGGATTTTGCCTCTCCTGAAAGTGGCCTGGGAGGTAAGATGGGATTTGATGCAACAAATAAAATCCCGCCTGAAACCAAACGAGAATGGGGAGAGAAAATTGAAATGAGCGAAGAAATAGTAAGAAAAATCACGGAGAAGTGGGAAGAATATGGATTGACAAGTGATTAAATTATGATGTAGCCTATCGCCGTATATCCGGGGGTGGGTTGTTGTGAGGCTTTTTCACTTTTTATTCTTGTTAATGTGTTTTTCTCTGTATTACTATGCGGGTTTTATATTTTCGCCCTGCCCAAAAGCTACGGTTTGCTTTTCACCTGAAGAAGATTGTGCTGTACCGATAATCAGCGTAATAGATCAGTCTAAAAAATCTATCTTAGTTCAAGAATATACATTTACTCTTGGAACAGTTGCAAAATCTTTGATTAATGCTAAAGAACGCGGTGTTGATGTTAAAGTCATTTTAGATAAATCGCAACTCTACTCAAAATATAGTGTTATAAATGAATTATTTTCAGGTGGAGTACCAATTTGGATCGATGATAAGCCAAAGATTGCTCATAATAAGATAATGATTGTTGACAATCAAAAAGTCATCACAGGGTCATTTAACCTGAGTAAGACAGCTAAAAAAGGAAATGCTGAAAATTTATTAATTATTACAGATTATCCTGAATTGATTCAGCAGTATGTGAAAAACTGGGAGGCACGAATGTCACAATCTTATAAATACGCTCCCAACTAATCGAGAGCGCTTGCTCAAAATCGGTTTTAAAAACAGCAAGGGAGAGCTTTTTTGATTGATTGGCATAATGATTATGATATAATGAACTAAAAGTTTAAGGAATAAAGTAATGGATTATATAAATGATGCTGCCGGTAGCTACACTGCCATTCATGATTTTTTTCAAAACAACGGTGTTGGAGATTACAAAGTTCAATGCAGTTATGGTGGGGTGCCGTATGCTACTGATGAGTACGTGCATTCTGGCGATAAATTTTGGAGTAATAATTTCATAGACTCACATTTTGGCAGGGAAATAAAAATGTATCCTCAAAGTGAACTTTTAGCTAAAGAATATGCTGGAAGTACGCTGCCAGTTTCAATATTACTAGATAAGGATTTAATAAAAATAAAGGAATGTCAGAAAAAAACGAAATTTGTGGAACTAGAAAGGGAGTCAGGCAATTTAGTGTATGATAAGCAACAGCATGTAAAGTGTTACACAACAAAGCTATCATATGATGATGTGCATATTTACAATAACGATAAAGTTTCAACATTTAGCATAAAATACGACGTGCCAAATGATCCGAAATACAGTTTAAATATAACATTTACAAAGGTTAATGATAATAAACCAGGATTTTGGCAAAAATTTAAAAACATGGTATCCGTTCAGGATAGCGGCAAGACCATAGGGTAAAAGTGAGTTCACAACAAATGGTGTCATCCCAGTGCTTGACACTGGGATCCAGTCCTTTCGCACAGTTCCATCAAAAACGTTTAAAGGATTAACCGCTTTCGTGTTTATCAACTTAGTGCCCAATCTGGATCCCAGTGTCAAGCACTGGGATGACAAGAAAGGGAGCACTGGAATTTTTTTCAGTATTTGTACATTAGCCATGCATCTGAACAGATACAAAACATGTTTTAACGTGACCATTCACTAGACTTCTTTCAAAATTGTTAGAGGGAGTGTAAGATCAAGTATTTGAAAGCATGAAATATAGGAAATAGAAAAGCCTATTTTGCCTAAACTGAAGCGTCTTTTCCAATTTTTTCTAGCATCAACTCAGCAGCTTTTTGTTCAGCAATCTTTTTACTAGAAGCACATGCAGAAACTTTACCATAATCTTCTATGCAAACTGATATAGTAAATTCAGGATTGTGCGCTGGTCCAGTTTGTTTTACAAGCTCATACTCTGGTAAAGTCAATTTGTTTTTCTGAGTCCACTCTTGCAGTGAGGTTTTAGGATCTTGAGGGGGGTCGAGCATACCTTTAGCTAGCTTTTCCCAATATTGGGTAATAAATTTTTCAACATTTTCAAGTCCGCCATCAATATAAATTGCACCTATTAGTGCTTCAAGCGAGTTTTCTAAATTTTTTAGATTACATCTCCCTCCATTGCAGCGTTCACTATTATTCATGATGATAAAGCCGCCTAATTTTATTTCTTTAGCAACATTAGCAATGGTGTTGCCACAAACTAAATCCGTCTTTCTTTTTGCCAATGCTCCTTCTTTTTCTTCAGGAAATAGTTTAAACAGTATGGCAGATACGACCATATTCAAAACACTATCGCCCAAAAACTCTAGTCTTTCGTAGCTTACAATCTGGTTTTTGCTATTCCTTTTATTTACGCTTGGGTGAGTTAGTGCCTCTTCTAATATTGCATAATTTGTAAATTTATAATCAATGATCTTAGATATTGCATCATTCAAACTCTTCATACCCATTATTTAAAAGAAAAGCACTTCCTACCACCTTTATACCAGAGAATTAGTTTTATTTTATTAAAATAATACCACCAACTTCCAAAATTAATGTATACAACCCACCACCTCACTAATGTTACTAAATCCATCTCTCCTTATTAGTTCTGCAAGTTCTAGATTAATTTTGTTTACAACTTGAGGTCCGTGGTATATGAGAGCAGTGTACAACTGCACCAAAGAGGCTCCTGCCTTTATTTTTTTATATGCATCAGCACCACTTGAGATTCCTCCGCACCCTATCAATAATATTTTGCCCTTAGTAAGTTTGTACATATCGCTCAATAACTCGGTTGAAAGTTTAAACAGCGGTTTGCCACTCAACCCACCACTTTCGTTGTGGTGGGAATGCAGATTATCTCTACTTACCGTAGTGTTGCTTACTGTTAATCCGTCAATCTTATATTCCAACGCAAGCTCAGCGATATTTTCTTTCGTTTGCTGATCTATATCTGGTGAGATTTTTAATATTATTGGTATGGATTTAGAATTATCAATTGATTTCCGGATGGATTTCAACAATTTCGATAATTCTTGCTTATTGTGCAGATTGCGTAAATTAGGCGTGTTTGGAGACGAGATGTTCAGCACTATATAAT
This sequence comes from Wolbachia endosymbiont of Dactylopius coccus, assembly GCF_977011065.1. Taxonomy (NCBI): domain Bacteria; kingdom Pseudomonadati; phylum Pseudomonadota; class Alphaproteobacteria; order Rickettsiales; family Anaplasmataceae; genus Wolbachia; species Wolbachia endosymbiont of Dactylopius coccus. Next base: position 638,323 of record NZ_OZ347065.1, read on the forward strand.
TGCTTTTTCCATATACCATCTTTATTAAATCAACATAATCACTAATTTGGTCTTTCGATGCACTATTTTTTCCTATATTTATGCCAAAAATGCAGTCATCAAGCTTGGTTTTATCTATTTGTTTAAGAAAGTAGTCTATTCCTTTATTGTTAAATCCCAATCTGTTAATTACCCCTTGATCTTTAATTAACCGAAAAATTCTTGGTTTTTTGTTTCCATATTGTGGATTACGAGTTACAGTACCAGTTTCAATAAACCCAAAACCAAATGAAAGCATAGGCCTTATAACTTCTGCATTCTTGTCAAAACCTGCAGCCAGGCCCACGGGGCTTCTGAGCTTATTACCAAAAAAATTCACACTCAAAGATTCTGGCAGCTCTATAGGATTCTTATAAGGTATTTTCTTTAATGCCATGATTGCCAAAGAGTGAGCAACTTCAGGCGGCAGTAAAAACAATAAATTACGTAATATCATTTTGTAAAACACTTTGCTTATTTTTAGTTTATTTTTTACCATGAAACGCTATAAGAGTATAACCATAACTTGAAAAGAAATTGATTTTACTTATGAATAATTTTCTCTATAGGTTACACACTTAAAGCTACTGTTAACTTTTACAAGATATAGAAAATGAAAGAGGCCGGGACCGGAATTGAACCGGTATAAAAGGATTTGCAGTCCTCCGCATAAGCCATTCTGCCACCCAGCCATTTTTTATGTGTAGATATCCATTATATCTTTTAGCATAGATAAAGCTTCCTCCCTTTTGCGTTGAAAAGTGTTACGTCCAATGATTGAACCATTACCACCACCCTGCTTAATTTCTTTCGCTTCATTGCATATGTCATCTACTTCCTTCGACTCGCCACCAGAAAAAACTACTATTCTTTTTCCTGCAAAACAAGATCTTTTAACATATTCAATTCTTTTAGATAATGATTCAATATTTTCTGTTTCTATTTTCTCCCTTTCCAAATATTTAGTTGGAAGTTTTACTTTTATTATATTAGCGCCAAGCAAAGCTGTCATGTGTGCAGCATAGGCAATAACATCAACCGCTGTTTCACCTTCTTTGGAAATTCCTTCACCACGTGGATAAGACCATAGCACTACTGCAAGCCCATAAGATTTGGCTTCAGCTACGATTTCACGGGCTTCTTCCATCATATCGAAACACTTAGCAGAACCAGGATATATAGTAAATCCAACAGCCAAGCAGCCCAAACGCAGTGCATCTTTCACAGAAGAGGTTATTGCTTGATCAGAAGTCAGATTCTTCGAATGTAAGGAGTTGGAACTATTAAGTTTCAAAATAAGTGGAAGCATTCCAGCATAAGTTGAAGCACCAGCTTCAATCATACCAAGTGGAGCAGCATATGCACTTACTCCCGAATCAACTGCAAGCTGAAAATGATAATGTGGGTCATAAGCATCAGGGTTAACTTCAAAACTTTTTATTGGCCCGTGTTCAAACCCTTGGTCTACAGGGAGAATTACTAATTTGCCAGTGCCGCCAAGCTTTCCATGCATGAGAATACGAGTAAGATTTGCTTTTACCCCGGGGTTTTCACTTTCGTAGTGGTTTAAGATTTGTCTTATTTCTTTACTCATTAACGCTATGAAGTTCATTTAAAGTATAGCAAAAACCACAGTTGAAGCAAAGATCTTTTTATGGTTCTTGTCCTGCAGGTGTACCTAAAGATGTAACGTTAGGATTGGTGGTGTGCTGTTGTGGCTTTTTTTGGATTAAATCTCTAAAATACATTTTGACAATAGGAAGAACAAGTGGCATAAGCACTAGCTTGTAGTCATACCATGCAAATTTTTCTTTATAGCTAAACTCTGTATCTTCTTCATATAAACGCTGAATGCAATGTTCACTATATAGTTCAGACGCCTTTGTAAAAGTTCTAAGTAAAGCAATAAGTAATAAATCTAATACTAAATTAATCATCAGCATTGTTCCATATTGAGCAGGCCAGACATTTTGTGCTACCTCTGACACTAGACCACATATAGCAAATGTTGCTGCGATACATATCACATAATTATCAGCAGTAAGAAGCATATTTACTCTTCGGTTATATTTATCAGAATTTTCTTCTTGCAAACCTTTTTGTTTACTTGCTGCATAAATAACACCACAAAAGGATATAATAAATAACAACGGCCAAATCCCTATGCTAAATGCATAAAATTGATGAGCGATGCTTTGCACCGTGCCACTATTAGCAAGTTGTGATAAGCAAGATTCAACTTTCAACGAAGGAGTAAACACCACATTTGCTAATATAAAAAATAAAAGTGCTCTATTTATAGCTTTGCTTCTACGTGATAAAATCTCATCGACTTTTCTCTGCTTTTCTGCTATTTCTTCTTGTAATGTTGTAGGTCTACCAGGAGTTCTTCCTGATCTTAAGGCGTTAAGATGTTGCTCTAATTTCCTCTTGTTATCAGTAAGTTCCTGAAACTTTTTCTTTGCCTGCTCTTCATTACCTTTGTTTTTATCAGGATGGAATTTCAATGCCAGTTTTCTATAACGCCGTTCAACTAACTTGAGTATATCGTCAAACTCCTGGCTTATTACTTCTTCCGCTTTTATTCCTAGTCTTGAAAATAAATTCTGTAAATCTTGATTACTGTAATATTGATTTCTAGTTAAACTTGCCACTATAGCCTCATTATTCTTAAAATAAAACAAGTATACTATAAGTATAATAAAAAAACAAGAATTTCAAACTATATCAAAAGCAATTTTATCTTCTACTTTATTCATATAGATTCTTAATTTCCTTCCTTTTGTTAATTTACGATTCAGTATTTCTTCCGCTAAGTAACTTTTTATCTCTTTTTCAATAAGTCTCTCTATCGGACGTGCTCCCATTTCCTTACTATAACCTGTTTGTGCAAGATAAGATTTCACTTCATCTTCTACCAAGCAGTTTATGCCTTTTTGCGTCAGCTGCTTTTTCAGTTCCTGAGTAAATTTATCTACAATATGCAGAATTATATCCGCATTTAAGTCAGAAAAAGAAATAATCGCATCAAGACGATTACGAAATTCAGGGCTAAAAACCTGTTCTATCGCTTTTTCACTATCACCAGTGTTAAATTTTTTATGCCCAAAGCCAACAAAAATTTTGCTGCGTTCAGCTGCTCCTGCATTAGTTGTCATAATTAAGATTATATTGGAAAAGTTAACTTTACGTCCGTAAGTGTCTGTAACACAACCATAATCCATAATTTGTAGCAATATATTATAGATATCGCTATGGGCCTTTTCAATTTCATCAAGCAACACAACACTATATTGATTGTTAGATACAGACTCTGTGAGTAATCCACCCTGATCATAACCTACATATCCAGGAGGAGAACCAATCATCCTTGATATCGTATGAGATTCAATATATTCGGACATATCAAAGCGTATAAGATTCATGCCCATGCTTTCTGCTAATTGTTTTGCTAGCTCGGTTTTACCAACACCAGTTGGCCCTGCAAAAAGATAACTTGCTAAAGGCTTATTGTAATTTCTCAACCCAGACTTAGCAATTTTAATAGAATTAACAAGAGATTCTATTGCCTGCTCTTGACCAAAAATCACCTTTTCTAGATTAGCTTTTAAAGATTTTACTTTCTGCAAATCATCAGATTCAGATCCGCAAGGCACATTTGTAATTCTAGTAATGGTATTTTTAATATCTCTACTATTTACAATTTTACCCCTGTTTCTTAGCAATTTACAATATGCCCCTGCCTCATCAATAACATCAACCGCTTTATCAGGTAATATTCGCCCAGTAATATACTTATGCGAAAGTTCAGCCGCAGACCTAATGGCATTCTTTGTATAATATACTCCATGATACCCTTCATAGTAGTGCTTTATGCCATCTAGTATCTTTATCGTTTCATTAACAGAAGATTCTTTAACATTAATTTTTTGAAACCTTCTCGCTAGTGCTTTATCTTTTTCAAAACTAGTGCTGTATTCTCTATATGTAGTTGCACCTATACAACGTAGTGTACCTCTTGCAAGCGCAGGTTTGAGTAGGTTACCTACATCAAGAAAGCTACCACTTGTAGAACCTGCTCCAATGATAGTGTGTATTTCGTCAATAAAAAGGATAGCACCTGGTTTTACCTCAATCGCTTTTATTATAGATTTTATTCTCTCTTCAAAATCACCTCTGTAGCGTGTCCCTGCAAGGAGTGATCCTAAATCCAAAGCATAAATTATACTGGACCTGAGCGCACTCGGAACACTGCCTTCAATGATCTTGAGTACCAAACCCTCAACTATTGTTGTTTTACCAACACCTGGGTCTCCAACATATAAAGGGTTGTTTTTTCTACGCCTCAATAATATTTCTATAGTGCGATTCAATTCATAATCACGACCAATAACATAATCTATTTTTTTGCTTCTTGCATAGTCATTTAAATTTTTACAATAACTTTGTAGAATTTCCTCATCTTTTAGTAGCTCACCTTTATTTACTGTAGTAGGAGCGTCATTATTTTTATCAAGTTTTACTTTATGATTGGTGGTGTATTCATCTATATCGTTAGAGTATTTCATATTAGATATATGGTAAATCAAATTGGAATCTTTCGCATTTTGTTTCTGCAATAGATTTTCAACGTATAAGTCTTGCCTAGACAAAATTTCTACTAGAACATTTGCTCCATTTATTTCTTTTTTTCCCAAGCTATGAGCCCGTATTATTGCTCTATGTATTATGCATTGAAACATTGAGCTAGGTTTAACTCCACTGATAATCAATTCAGAACTGCTTTGTAAAAACCCTTTTATATTATTATAATCATTAGCCTTAATATTGCATCTTGATAGAATGTTATCCATATTGATGATTTCATCGGCTCTGATATTACATCTTGATAAAACGTAATTTACATCCACGTCTTTAGTTAACGCCAGCAATAAATGTTCTACTTTCGCATATTTAAGATTAAAATTAGAAGCAATGAGTAGCGCTCTATTCAAACTTGCCTCTAAGTTTTTGGAAATCATCTCCTATTCTCTTTAAAAGTGGGAACTCATATATAATGAATAGCACACAATTATTAAAAAAATTGAAATCCAGTAGTTCGCTGTAGCCAATTTGAGTCCCCACTCTGGATCTACGTCATAGCACCGCGATATCTCAACATAGATTCCGCTAATGAGTAGCGGAATGACGAGTTTTACGCTTATCAAGCTGTAGGTAAATCCTATTTAATACGCTTTTTCTAGTACTCTGCTTTTCTTTTTAAATGCATTGATCTTTTTTCTACCGTATTTAGTCTTTAACGTACTTGGCCTTTTAAAGACCTTTTTGCTATTACGTTTTTTAAATTGCACACTACAATCAAAATTTGGCTCTCCTTCTTTGTCTGCCAATGCAGGCAGTCTTCTCTTATCTTGAGGTGTAACAAAAGATAGCGCATGCCCTTCAGCTCCAGCACGTGCAGTTCTGCCTATACGATGAATATAGTCAGCTTGCGATTGTGGTGCATCATAATTGATAACATGTTGAATGTGGGGAATATCAAGGCCGCGAGAAGCAACATCTGTTGCAACCATGATTTGATTGCGGCCACGACGAAAAGAATTAATGACCCTTTCGCGCTTGTGCTGCCTTAAATCACCATGAATTGCTAAAGCGCTATAGTCATCTTTGTACAATCTGCTAGCTAGCTGATCCGCTCCTTGCTTTGTTTTGACAAAGATAATGATTGATCCTTCGCGCTGACATAGTTGTGTAACAAGCTTTTCATATTTTTCTGATTCTGATGCATAAACAATCTCTTGCTTAATTTTTACAGAAGTTGTAGTCTCACAATCAACAGAAATACGTTCTGGTCGATTAAGGTACTTCTCAGTAAGTTTAACTATATCACTAGGAAGAGTTGCAGAAAACATAAGAGTCTGCCGTATTTTTGGCAGATATTTCATGATCCCTTCAATTTGAATTCCAAAGCCCATATCAAACATACGATCCGTTTCATCAAGCACAAGAACGCTAACATTGCGAGTAATCAAAGTTTTACGCTCAATATGGTCTATAATACGACCAGGAGTACCTATTACAATTTGTGGTTTTTTCTGAAGCTGATTTAGCTGCCTAAAAATAGGCTCACCACCAATCAATAAAGCGACCCTTAGTGCAGAATTTTGAAATAAGAGTTTTCTTATCTCATTTGTTACCTGATGCGCAAGCTCCCTGGTTGGCACGATGACTAAAGCTGAAACAGCGTTAGGCTCATTCAGCAAATTAGCAACCAACGGAATAGCAAATGCCAAAGTTTTTCCAGTTCCCGTTTGAGCAGACCCAAGAATATCTTTACCTTGTAGCGCTAAGGGAATCGCTTGTATTTGAATCGGAGTTGGGACGAAAAGATTATTTTTATCTAGAGCTTGTGTAAGCGAAGCTGGGAGACCCATCTCATGAAAATTATTCACAATACGTTAACCCTATTAAAAGACTTCATAATAGATTAATCTTCCAATCTTAAATTTATTGCAGATTTTTTATCTTCTCCGTTTCTACCGCGCTCCTCTTTAACCTCATAACTCACCCTTTCTCCTTTTATCCCCTTCTCTTTATTCTCTCCTTTAAGTGTCTCAGGCCTTATTCCTGAACGTTCCAACGTGCTAATATGTACAAAAACGTCACCCCCTTTACCTTCTGGCTTGATGAAACCATAGCCTTTTTCGGCATTAAACCATTTTACATTACCAAATTCCATTTAAACAACTCCTAAATTATTAACTAACATTACTAATGTGATGAAAAACTTTGAAATTACGATTGAGAATGCTTTAAGCTTAGCTATTGAAACTAAACCTTTATACTCCATAGTCTATTCTTAACATTACATGACAATAATACACAATTGTTGTACTTAATGCAAATAAAATTTTTAATTATTAAGCGAACCTGCAACCGTCATTTCGCTAACTTTAATCGTTGGTGAATTAAATTGCCCACAAAAAGTTAGATCATCTGCAACGACTAAATTTCTAAACATATCCTTCAAATTGCTAGCAATGGTAATCTCATGTATTGGATACGTTATTTTTCCATTTTCTATAAAAAATCCGGAAGCGCCTTGGCTGTAATCGCCATTGATTAAATTAACACCAAAACCAAATAAATCAGTTACATATATTCCCTCTTTCACTTCCTGAATTAATTCTTCAAACGATACATTACCATTCTCAATGTAGAGGTTACTAGCTGCAGGAATAACTGCAGCATTACTTGCACGAGTTGCACTTCCGGTTGTTTCTGAGTCTAATTTTCTAGCCGAGTATAAGTCTAAAATCCAATTTTGTAATATTCCGTTTTTTACAAATATATTTTTCTTGCTAGTTATCCCTTCTCCATCAAATGGTCTCGATGCTATGCCTCTTGGCAACAATGGATCATCGATAATATTAATTCTATCGTTGAAAATCTGAACGTTTAAACTACCCCTCAAGAAAGAACTGTTGCTTATAATACTGCTCCCATTTATAGCAGAAGCAAAACTTTTTACTAGCCCTTTTGCTGCTCTTTTTTCAAAAATAACTGGAAATTTACCAGTTTTAATTGTACGTGAATTCAATTGATCAACTGCTCTTTTTGCTGCTTCTTTTCCCATTAACTCTGGCAACTTTAAATCACTAAAATTACATGCTATATCATAATCGTAACCAACCTTCATTTCACTTTCTCTTCCAGCAACAACAGAGACCTGATTAGCAAAGGTTGATTTACTAAACGAGCCAATAAAACCAGAAACAGTCGATAATACTGCATTCACTAAAGCGTATGAAGAAGAGGCTCCTTCAGAATTAGTGATACTCTTATGTGCAAGGGCTGAATTTTCTGCAGCTTCAGCAATTTCTTTTAGGCTATCAACGGTTACAACATTATTATCTGAGATACTTAAATCTGCAGAAGAGATATAATTACTACCATTTACAGCAAAATTAATGCAAGGATCTTCTGGCGCATTCTTTGCCATTTCTACCACTTGGCTTACCGTATCACTAAGATTATTCAAATCGTTTGTAGAAATATACGCAGCTTTGTTTTTACCTGCTATAGCTCTGATTCCTACAGTGCAATTTTTAGATTGTGATATTTGCTCAATTTTTGATAGACGCTGAGAAACTGAAGTCTTATTAGTTTCATATATTGTAACTTCCGCATCTTGATTCCGCTTTTTTATTAATTTAGTGATATCTGCTGCAATATTTAATATATTCATTTTCTATTCCTTAGATTTTTATAAAGACTCTGCACCACCTATAACTTCAATTAAATCAGTTGTAATTGCTGCTTGACGAGAACGATTATAAAGCAATGCTAGTTTGTTCAGCATCTCTTTAGTGTTTCTGTTTGCTGATTCCATAGCAACCATCCTAGCACTATTCTCACTTGTTGCACTTTCAAGCAAAGCAGAGTAAAGAGCAATTACAACGTAATCTTGAACCAAAGATTTTAAAATAAATTCAATATTTTGTGGTTCATACTCATAGCCGTAATCTGTTGTTGGAACAGCCAGAGAGTTGTCAATCAAGGATGAGTCTTCACTCCATGGTTTTATTGTTTCCAACATTGGCTTTTGCGTGAAGGTATTATAGAATTTACTATAAAAAACTTTAACTTTATCGTATTTACTTAAATCTATACCATCAACCAAAGCTTCTACGTACTTTAACGTGATCCCCTTACTATTTTCAATTTTTAAGATACTTTTAGAGTCAAATCTATTTTTACCTACATCAAAAGCTTTTTTACCAAGAAATACAATATCTACTTTTTTGCCATTTGCGATTGACTTATTTACACGCTCTTGACTAAATTTGACAATAGAAGAGTTAAAGTTGCCGCACAAGCCACGATCAGACGCAACAATGAATACTAGGTAAGAACCGTCGTTACTGACATTTAGAATTTTTGCCAGTAATTTTTGATCAACTGATAGCATTAATGAAGAAATAATGCTATGCAGCTTAGATATATATAATTTTGAATTTGATAATTTCCTTTGGCTTTGTAATAACTTTGCTGCAGAAACCATTTGCATTATTTTCGTGGTTTTCTGTACAGACCTAATATTCTTAATTCTTAAGGATAATTCCTTTAAGCTCTTCATTTTGTATACAACCCTGATTTATTAAAATATATAATTGTTAGTGTCTAAAAGCAAGTTTTTTTGACATTAGAACCAAGTCTAACTAAAAAACTTGCAGGTTTATTATTTTGAAATAAGGGTTATATTAAGAGATCTACTACAAAAATTGTTCAATAGAGGCCTTTGAGTATCCGTTCAGGATAGCGGCAAGACCATAGAGTAAAAGTGAGTTTACAACAAATGGTGTCATCCCAGTGCTTGACACTGGGATCCAGGTTACTATATATGAAAAGTTATTATGTTTATATACTTGCAAGTGAACGAAATGGAACCTTGTATATAGGTATAACATCAAATTTAATTAAACGAATTTGGGAGCATAAAAGCAAAGCCATTTCCGGTTTTACGTCAAAGTACAATGTTAGTAAATTGGTCTACTTTGAGGAGTTTCAAGACATAAATTTAGCAATTAGTAAAGAAAAGCTTCTAAAAAGCTGGCAGAGAAAATGGAAAATAAACTTAATTGAAAAAACAAACCAAGAATGGAAAGATTTATATGATGAAATCGTATCTGGATTCCAGTGTCAAGCACTGGAATGACACCATTTGTTGTACAAATTACCTTTGCAAACAAATGTTCGTACAGCTGTGTGTCATGTACTTTATTTGCACATTAGCCACTTCCCTGAACAGATACGCCTTTGATGGTAATTTCCCATATATTATTATCATCACACTTTGTGGAACCTTATAATATATAACAAACGCAATTAAAACTATTGCAATTTGAACATTTATGATCCCATTGCTTTAGTTCTCTGTTACAATTTTTACACTTCCAGCCCGGATCAGGCAAAGCTTCTGAGCCCATCTTGTTTAGCCAATAAATTACCTTGTCGTGTTCTTGCAATGTAACCTTGAGTTGTATTACAATAAAGTAGATTGACATGTAATTAGCTTTTTTCATAGCAGTGTCTAAATATTGACTTGCAAGATCATATTTACCTGAACTCATTGAGGACAAAGCAAGTAAACAGTAACTAAAATAATAATCAGGGCGTAAGTTGTATAGTCTTTCAGCACCTTTACTATTTAAATTGATGTACATTCTAGCTGACTGAGGAGTAGGATTTACTGCATATTCTGTCTCTAGCACTGCAGAAGCTTTTCTGATTTTTCCAAGTTTAATATATAATTCTGCTTTTAAATAATTGATGGACCGAAAGGTTGCATAATAACTTTGTGCTCTGAATAAAGACTTTATAGCTCCTTTAAAATCCCCTTTACTTTCATATTGTTTTGCCAAAGCACAATAAAAAACTGCAAACATTTCTTTATGGTCAAAGGGAAGAAAAATATTGAACTTAACTGCTTCCTTCAACCTCAAAATTGCATTAATCCAATCTTCTTTCAATATGCAATGCTCTATTTGAAAGGGAATAGATAGCATTTTATCGTTAATTGAACTAGAGCAATATTCTATAAATTTTTGAAAGACTACTTTTTCTTGTTTGAGGTGAACAATCAGCTTATTGGCCAGAAGTAGAGCTAAGTTACGATTTTTATTTGCAATATTTGTTAAACCGTTACTGAAAAAGCTGTAATTTCCCGTCTTACCTGAGTTAAAGAGCTTTATTAAAGATAACCTATTGCTTTTTTCATTTAAACTTTTAACTACCTTTTGAGCGTTCTCTATATTGTCTAAGTCTATGCTAAAGAAAGCTTCAAAGAGAAGCAATTCTTCCCTATCTCTTCTTCTATTTCTTATGTTGGCAAATGTTGATAAAATGGAGGAAAAAAAGCGTACAAGTGTAATTAATAAAAATAATAAAACTACACAAGTAAAAATAATGAAATATAGATCAATACTTATAGTGTAATTGCCTAATTCCAATTTTATTACTTCACCACTTACCTTGACCCATATGCAAAATAAAAACGAAAGAGCGAAAATTATAAAATAAATCATGAGATATATTGTAATAAGTGATGATATATTGTTGAAATATTCTTAGAAGCTACAATAAAACCATTCAATTTATTCAGCCATGGCTTGAATTCTGAATGCGTTAAATTGCTTACTGTAACAGTTATATTTTGCCAATCATTATCGTTTATTGACTCCTCAATTTCTGCGAATTTTGCCCTTAATGGGTCATTTTTATCTTGTATTCTAATCCAGTTTGAAATGATTTTTTTAGACAATGTACTTTTATTGTAGTTAATAACAGCAATGGTCTTCTCAAAAGATAACTTCAACTCACGTAAAGTATCTACCTTTTTCAAACTTTCCAATTCATTTACTGCATTTTCTATCTCTGGATCATCAAGCTCTGATATCAAAGGCTTTATTGAATTTATATGATTATCAAATTTTGCTTCTCGCAATAACGAATTCTTCATTTTAACTACAAGTAGCAGCAATCTTGCGAGGTTCTTATGCCTTGAGCTACCATCACCTTGCTCACATTGAGTGTGCAGAACTCTCTTTAAGTCAAATATCTTTTTTTCTACCCTGGATTGATTAACTTCAAGTGACATTCTGAATTCATCTATTTTTTCCGTTAAAACATTTATATTGTCTTCGCTTTCTTGCTGAATTATTTTTAAAAAGATTATGTTATTTATTGTGATGTAACCGGTAAATAACAATACAATTAAGAACCAGCCTATGTACTTTTGCTGAGTATCATTCATAACGTAGTATCTCCGCAGGATCTTGTGCAGCTGCCTGCAATGCAGGAGCAATTGTCGCTAAAAATGATAAGAGTAACGCAAGCGCAGAAATACTTACTACATCTTGAGGGACTAATATCACCGGTAAACTTGAAAAAAAGTATATCATAGGATCAAACAGCTTGACGTTAGTAATGTTTTCTAAAAACACTCTAATACTTTCGATATTGAGAGAAAAAACGACACCTATAATACAACCAAGACAAGTTCCCGTAAAACCGATTAATAGACCACAAGCGCAAAATATGCGCATAATGCTTCCACTTGTTGCACCAAATGTACGCATAATTGCAATCGCGGATTTCTTTTCTTGCACTATCATCATTAAATTTGAGATAATATTAAACGCTGCTACAACTATAATCAAAGTAAGAATTAAAAACATCACATTTCTTTCAGTTTTTAAAGCACTAAAATAATGGCTTTGCTGTAATTGCCAACTTTCAGCTTTCATTCCTATTTCTTTTTCTATAGCATCTGCCAGCTTATCAGCTCTAGTAACGTCGTCTACAAGTACTTCTATATTTTTTATGCTATTTTCATAATTAAAAAAGGCTTGTGCTGATTTTAGAGGCATATATATCAAGGTATTATCATACTGAAACATACCCATATCAAATATTGCTATAACTTTATATTTTTTCATTCGCGGCATTTCACCAAGTAATGCATCAAATTCTTCAGATGATATAAACGTAATTTTGTCGCCATAGTCAACGTTCAAAGCTTCTGCCAATCGTGCTCCTATTATTATCCCTTCATCAAATTTTTTTACATCACCTATAATTACATTATTTGTAATGGTAGTACTATCAAGCAAATCTTTAGTTAACACACCTCGCACTACGCTACCTGCAATTTTACCATTTGCTACAATAATAACTTGATCATTGGTCATAGGAGTAGCTTTTAATATACCAGGAATTTTCTCAATAGATTTCGAAACTGTGCAGTAATCTGAATTTATGTTCTTATCAAAATAAACATTAATATGGCCATCAATGCCAAGTATTGAGTCAAGCAACTTTGCTCTGAATCCGTTCATCACAGACATCACCACTATTAGTGTTGCAACTCCAAGGGCAATGCCGATAATAGAGAACAAAGTCATTATAGAGCAAAATCTGGCATTTTTCGCTCGCAAATAGCAAGCAGCCATAGTAATTTCAAAGACAATGGACATTACAAAATATTTTGAGGTTAAACATTATATTCTTGAAACTTCGTATAAGTGTAGACTTTTCTTTATTTGAAAACTAGATATTTTTACTCCTTTAAATTTAGCAGGCTTATAGAATATATTCAATACCTTAGCACACAACTATACGAACATTTGTTTTTGTTAAGGTAATTCATACAGTAAATGGTGTCATGCCAGTGCTTGACACTGGCATCCAGGAAATTTTTGCTTGCAAATAAGTAAACTGATTTGGTGAGCGTAGAAAGCAGCTGATCTTATGCTGAATAAACGTTTTTGATGAGGTTGCATGAAAGCTGGATCCCAGCGTCGAAGCACTGGGATGACACCCTTCCCTGGTAGAGATTTGCCCTCAAATCACAATGTTCGTACAGTTATGACCTTAACATTAGAATTTCAAAATCTTCCATATACATCATCCAACCTCACTATATCATTATCAGATAAATGCTCTCCTATCTGAAATTCAACTATTTCAAGTGGAAAGCTTGTGCTTCTATTTTCAATCCTATGGGAAACTTCCCTTGGGATTTCTATCATATGGTCTTTTGCTATAGCATATTCTTTGTCTTCTAAACTAACATACCCAACTCCCGATAGTACTATATGGTATTCATCTCTATAGTGATGGAATTGCTTAGAAGTGCAGCTTAATGGATTTATAAAAAGATATTTTATAAGAAAATTTTCGCTCATTAAAATTATACTATAAAATCCCCATGGCTTGATTTCTCTTCTTATCGCTTTTGCTTTCTTAACCTTATTAATAAACGATATTAGGCTTTTGTTTGGTTGCTTATAAGCTCCACCCAATAAATTTTTATTACTTTCTGTCGTTGAAACTGGTTCTTTTTCTCTAATCACATGCTGAAATAACACTGGTTCTTTGCTAAACTTCTCACTCAATTCTAAAACTGAATTCCAAGTTCCAACATCCAACCAATCGAAATTAGCCTCTACCATTGTAATGTTCTTTGCTTTTTCCATTACCAAGTAATCAATGGATATGCCTTCAATTCCTGTAAAATCTCGTTGTTTTAAATACAGAAATCTCTCTTGCGGTATGAAATGTTTCACACTTGCAAAACATAAATTATAAAGACTTGGGGCAGATTTTTTGATCTCATCTATATAGCGTTTTGCTTTGAACACAAATATTCCAGAATTCCAATAATAATCATTACTTAATACATGCTCAGGTTTCTCTATGAAATCCTTTACTATATGATACTTTTCCTTATGATCATAAACTGCATTTATATAGCCGTATTCAGAATCAAATTCATGAAGTTTGACTCCAAAAGTAACTATAGAGTCAGTTTCAGAGGCTATCTGAGACGCTTTTTGAGCGGAAGCGTGAAAATTACTTAAATCACCTATAAAATGGTCTGAAGGCAGAATTAACATTATCTCGTTTTCATTGCAGAGAAGCGCAGCAATTAATATCGCTGCTGCTGTTCCAATTTTCACTGGTTCGAAAATTACTTTATATTCTCGCAGCGCATGCAACTCCTTCTTCACTAACGACTCGTACTGCACGTTTGTGGCAATTATGGGTGGCATATAATCGCTTTTTAACCTCAACAAAGTGTTGTGAAACATAGTGTTCTGACTAAATATTTTCTGAAATTGCTTTGGCTTGAATAAAGGCCAAAGTCTGCTGCCACTACCACCACATAGTATTACAGGGCGCATATAGTTAAGAAAATTAATTAAATAATTAATATCTTATACTAAGAGCAAGATACATGCAAATTTTTGTTGTAAAATGATTAAATAGAGGGTGGGTATCAATTGAAAGTAATGGCTAAGAGTGAGGGTGTGTAGCACCTTGTCCTTGCTGTGAATTTCTTCTATTTCGTAATTTCTCAACATAAGTATTGCCGCTCTTCTGATTTCCAAACCCAGCTATTTTCTCATTACTTTTGTTTTGCAACTTCTCCTTCTTTAAGCTTTCTCCAATATCTGGTTCTCTAGATTTATCTATACTTTCACTACTTTTATTTGACGGCTTCCCTAAGTCTTCTTCAATACCTGGCCTTCTAGCGTTAAGCTCATCCCATGTGCCCACTATACTAAGTGGCTTATGATCCTTTTGCCCTGGCTTTAGCCTTTCTCCACCTTTAATAATATTAAAGTCACTTTTTGCTTCTTCCCAACATCCTTTCAATTGGTGTTTCCACATAGTGAAGTAAGCATCACCATACTTCTTCTTATCTGCTACAAATAATAAAATTGGAGCCTTAAGTATGGTAGCTCCCATATTTACTAAATTTTTTACTGCCATTGCAGGGGTGAACAAAAGATAGCCAAAAGACTTTGCAATTGGGTTTTGTTCGCTTATTAAATACTCCCCTAACTTTATAGGAAGAGAGGTCAACAATTTAGTACAAACTTTAGCCAAGCTTGTAGCAAAAACGATAGGAACAGATATAAGACTTTTATCTAGCTCTAGATTACCATTCTGATCTCTAATTTCTGAAAAATGGGTGCTTAGCTTCTTGTAATTACTAGTGTATAATAATTCTCCATTTCTTCCTTTTTCATCAACAACTTCCTGAACTTTACCTTCTTTATTTTTTACCTCTTTAGTTAGCACAGAAGAGTTAGTTAATTCAAACGGATATTGAGGATTCTTAGTTTTTTGAGCTTCGAAAATTGGCACGTGTTTTTTCAAATCCATTCTCGAAAAGCCTAATGGCTCAAAGTATGACTTATTTAACCAATCTATAGGAATTTGCTTATCCTGATTGTCTATATAATTGATAGTAAAATAAGATCTATCATTATCTTTATCTTCGGTAACTAAAGATAATCTGAAACTTGGTTGTTCTCCATTCTCATCTTTTTGACCATACAAAAGTTTATAGGTTGGATTTTTATCTTTATCTAGTATAGCATTTCCATGCATATCCCTGTTTTCTATGATTTTAGCAGACTGTACAATTTGATCATAATTTTTTGGATACTGGCATTTCCTCCCATCCTTATATACCATTACCTTTCTAAGATCTTTGACATAAACTTGAGACTCAGATGAACTAAATAGATCCTTCACTTTTAGCGTAAGGTCTGTTCCCCACTTTTTCAATGTCTCTAACATATTGCTAAACCAAAATCACTATAGTTCAATGATAAAACTAGTACACTAATAATATATTAACACAGAATTGGCAATTTTACAAGAAAATATGCTTGTAGAAGACAAAGATTGTAAAAGCGAGGGTTATATAAGTAATGCTCGACAAGTACTTTATACAAGTAATCGTAAAAACTCTTAGAGGTACACTGTGTATGTAATCTTCGCACACTACTTGCATTCCAAGAACTGCATGCCAGAAAATACAAAACAATAATACAACAAAAAATAAAAGCTCTAGAGGATGATCAATGGCCTGAAATAACTTTTCATTAAAAGACAAAGGGCTATCAGCATAAAGTGCGCAAGAAAATGAATAGATAAACCAAGGAAACAAGAGCAGTAAAATTACCGCAGAAACACGCTGAACCCACCAATGATGTACTGAATTTCCAGATTGACTCATATAAACATAAATAAAAAAGCCATAGTAGAAAGAAGTAACGTTACTGTCAGCAGTATAGCACTCCTTGAAACGCCAGTAATTTCTAAATTAAGCCCAGCATCCCACAATAAATGACGAATACCATTAAGAAAATGATATACAAAACTTATAAAACATAAGACATAAGCTAATTTAGCAACAGGAGTGAATAATAATGCATTTAAGTACCTTACTATAAGTAACTCAGGAAAGTAAACATGTAATATGAAATACCAAGAAAGTATCATTAATAAAAGGAATAGCAAGATACCAGTCAATCTGTGCATAATAGAGAAAAAACTAGTAACTTGTACTTTATATATTTGTAAATGTGGAGAAAGAGGCCTATCACTCATAAAATTCCGTTATTGGGAAATTAAAATAAAGTAGAAGTAAAGACAGCAGTATAGCACATAACAACACCATCATTAAAAATGGTAAGTTATGTGCAAAGCCTAAGGAGGTAATCCAGCTGCAGATTCCCCTACTGCTACCTTGTTACGACTTCACCCCAGTCACCGATCCCACTTTAAATAACTCCCTCCTTGCGGTTAGGTCGTTAGCTTCGAGTGAAACCAATTCCCATGGCGTGACGGGCAGTGTGTACAAGACCCGAGAACGTATTCACCGTGGCGTGCTGATCCACGATTACTAGCGATTCCAACTTCATGCACTCGAGTTGCAGAGTACAATCCGAACTGAGATGGCTTTTAAGGGATTGGCTTAGCCTCGCGACTTTGCAGCCCATTGTAGCCACCATTGTAGCACGTGTGTAGCCCACTCCATAAGGGCCATGATGACTTGACATCATCCCCACCTTCCTCCAGTTTATCACTGGCAGTTTCCTTAAAGTCCCCAGCATTACCTGATGGTAACTAAGGATGAGGGTTGCGCTCGTTGCGGGACTTAACCCAACATCTCACGACACGAGCTGACGACAGCCATGCAACACCTGTGTGAAATCCGGCCGAACCGACCCTATCCCTTCGAATAGGTATAATTTCCATGTCAAGGAGTGGTAAGGTTTTTCGCGTTGCATCGAATTAAACCACATGCTCCACCGCTTGTGCGGGTCCCCGTCAATTCCTTTGAGTTTTAATCTTGCGACCGTAGTCCCCAGGCGGAATGTTTAACGCGTTAGCTATAATACAGAAAGTAAACTTCCCATATTTAACATTCATCGTTTACAGCGTGGACTACCAGGGTATCTAATCCTGTTTGCTCCCCACGCCTTCGCGCCTCAGCGTCAGATTTGAACCAGATAGACGCCTTCGCCACTGGTGTTCCTCCTAATATTTACGAATTTCACCTCTACACTAGGAATTCTTCTATCCTCTTTCAATCTCTAGACTAGCAGTTTTAAAAGCAGTTCCAAGGTTGAGCCTTGGGATTTCACTTTTAACTTACTAACCCGCCTACGCGCCCTTTACGCCCAATGATTCCGAATAACGCTAGCCCTCTCCGTATTACCGCGGCTGCTGGCACGGAGTTAGCCAGGACTTCTTCTGTGAGTACCGTCATTATCTTCCTCACTAAAAGAGCTTTACAACCCGAAGGCCTTCTTCACTCATGCGGCATGGCTGGATCAGGCTTTCGCCCATTGTCCAATATTCCCCACTGCTGCCTCCCGTAGGAGTCTGGACCGTATCTCAGTTCCAGTGTGGCTGATCATCCTCTCAGATCAGCTATAGATCATTGTCTTGGTAAGCCTTTACCTCACCAACTAACTAATCTAATATAGGCTCATCTAATAGCAATAAATTTTTCCCCCGTAGGGCGTATACGGTATTAGTTGCCGTTTCCAACAATTATTCCGTACTACTAGGTAGATTCCTATACATTACTCACCCGTCTGCCACTAAGTTATACCATAGCAAGCTACAATATAACTCCGTTCGACTTGCATGTGTTAGGCCTGCCGCCAGCGTTCATTCTGAGCCAGGATCAAACTCTCAAATTTAGACTTCAACCTATAAAAGGTTGAGGGTACATCGGATAAATCCGACAAAAAATAATTTAGCTTAATACTGCTGTCTTTATTTCTACTTTAGAAATATTTTAATCTCCAACTATTCAAACAACTTTGAGAATATTATTATGTGATATAATCACTATGTCAATATGTTTTTGCAAATCAAAAGCATTAATGTATAAATATATAACTATTTGGAATATTACCATGAAAAAATACATCTTTCTGCTTGCACTCGCGCCAATGTTAGTTGGCATCACATTATACTTATTGCGCAACATTGATAACACAAAACAATCTATAACTGCAGGTGACAAATTTTACGAAGTATTATTCTTAAAAAAAGATAGTAAGCCGCTGCTAGAAGAAATAGATTCAAATTGGGAGTATTTAGCAAATTTTGAACACGCATTCAATCATATCTCAGATTCAATGCCAACAGACACAGCATCTATTTATAATGATTTGGCAGATGATAAAGATGCTCCTGGTGTTTTGCGTGAGTTAGCACAATATTTAGAAGTAATGAGCTTACTTCACTCCAACGGTGAAAAAATAAATAAAGATAAAATTGATAATTTAGAATCAAGTGCAGTGTATCCTTATTCAAGCCAAGAAGCTATCGCTGTAGTAAAGATACATAATAACGACATTAAAGGTGCAACTGAAATATTGCATTCCCTATTAAATGACAGAAAATGCCCTATCCTAATCAAAGCTAATGCACAAGAACTACTCAGGATATATGAAAGTTAACTCATTAGACTTTTTGTATAGTTTTTGGCAACAACCGTTAGGAACGAAAAACTACTTGACAAACTCCGCCAGCCCCCTTAATCATAAAAGTGAAGCTAATTATTTATCTTCGCAATCTCTGCAGTGGATTAATGACAAAAAAACTTAATGTATTTGGCGTAAATCATGCTTAATTTTTTGCACTATGTGCACCTCATGTCTTTATAAAACTTCTAGGTTTCTACCTATATAAGCTGAAACGCGCTTATAAAGCGTTTAAGACAGCAAAAAATCCAATACTTGACAGAGATAGTAAAAGACTAGCTAACTCGGGGATTTTTTGTCTTTTTTTTTTCGTTTGGTAAATTTCTTAAACATTTATAGCTAACATGAACTGGGCAGCGCGTGACGCTGATTTACTTTATGACGGTGTCATCCCAGTGCCCAGACACTGGGATGACACCATTCTTTTTCCTGGATCCAAGTAGTCAGGGCACTGGAATGACAAAGAAATAGGCACTGGGATGACAGGAGAATGGGCGACTTGGATCCTAGAGGGAAGCGTTCGTGCAATTATTGTGCATGAATTTAAATAGCACAACTTATGACAATTATCTTCGCACCAAAATGTTTGTGAGACTCAGTGTTTAGATTTACTTCGCCTATTCAGCTAATTTTTATTACAATTATAACAAAATAATTTTGGCTTTGATGAAAACTGTATATGTATGTCAATCATGTGGTTACAGCACTGGTAGGTGGGTAGGAAAGTGCATTGCATGTGACAATTGGGATACAGTTGTTGAAGAAATAGCAGTAAAAACGGGCAAAAGAAGTATATCTGCGCCAATTTTAATAAAGACGTTATCGGGTAGCGAAATTATCACTCCAAGTCGTTTTCTAATAGGAGTAGAAGAATTAGATAGAGTTTTTGGTGGGGGTATTGTTCAAGGTGCCAGCATTTTAATTGGTGGCGAACCTGGTATTGGGAAATCTACCCTTTTGCTTAGAATTGCAGCTAATGTTGTGCAACTTTCCTCTTTTGAATGTCTTTATGTATCTGGCGAGGAATCTTTAGAGCAAGTGAGTCTCAGAGCAAAGCGTCTTAAGATAAATGAACCTAAAATTAAGCTTTTATCTACAGTGTCTTTAACTGATGTAGTAGCAACAATAAAGGAAAATAAAAGTATTAAATTTTTAGTAATTGACTCTATACAAACAATGTATGATAGCAGAATTACATCGGCACCAGGCACTGTAACCCAGGTTCGTACTTGCGCTCATGAATTAACCATTCTTGCGAAACAATATGGTATTTCTCTTTTAATAGTTGGTCATATAACTAAGGATGGACAAATAGCTGGACCTAAAACTTTGGAGCATATGGTAGATGCGGTATTATATTTTGAAGGTGAAAATAGTAATCAATATCGCATTTTACGCACTATTAAAAATAGATTTGGTCCTGCAAATGAAATTGGTGTTTTTGAGATGTCTGAAGCAGGACTTGTGCCTGTTGATAATCCATCATCATTGTTTCTGATGGCCCATGACAGAGAAGTAGTTGGCAGCGCCGTATTTGCAGGAATTGAAGGTTCAAGACCAATTTTAATGGAAGTGCAAGCATTAATAGCAGGGACTAATATGGCAACCCCAAGAAGGGCAGTAGTTGGGTGGGATATTAATCGATTGGCTATGATCATTGCGGTGCTAAATGCTCGTTGTAAAATGTTTTTGCATGATAAAGAAGTGTACCTAAACATTGCAGGGGGACTCAAAATACAGGAACCATCGGCTGATCTTGCTGTTGCTGCTTCCCTTATTTCAAGTGTAGTAAATTTACCGCTGCCAACTTCTTCAATAATCTGCGGTGAAGTTGCACTTTCAGGAGAAATTAGGAATGTCTCGCATGCTGATCTTAGACTAAAAGAAGCACAAAAGTTATACCAATTCTCATTGTTGGTCATTCAAATAGGATACATAGCAGAGTTGTTTAATTGTGGAGTAGGTAAGAGAAGTAATAAATTTACACAAAGCACTCTCAAGCAAAGCAATAGTATCGTATATTTTATTGCGCAAAATGTTCTGTTTTACATACAACCAAAGCCTCTCAACTGAATTGAGTTCAGGTGAGTATGGTGGTAGGTATATAATCTCAATATTTTTAGGTACCTTTAAACTTTTCGACTTATGCCAACTAGCACAATCCATAACAAGAAAGGCTTCTCGTGGTCCCAAATATTGAGACATTTGCTCAAGAAATATATTCATACAATCAGTGTTGACATTCGGTGCAAACAAGCTAGAATTCTCCCCATTTCTAGGATTAACTGCACTGTAGAGATAAAAATTTTCCCTACCTAATTTTACCTTAACTTTTGTTCTGACGCCTTTTTTAAACCATCCATGCCCGGTCTTTGAATGTGTGCCAAACCGCGATTCATCGAAGAAAAACAGCTCTTTTTCAGGATACTTGCCAATAACTTCGTTGAGATTTTTTTTTGAATTCCTCTTGTTTTCTTTTATCTTGTACATTGTGTACTGGTCTTGGTGTAATATAAGAGAATTTCATCTTTTGCATATAGCGGTGTACTGTAGATTTGCTAATATTTAAGCCGAACTTTTCCTGGATTCTTATTCTCATTTCTTTAATGGTAATATTAGGATTTTCTCCTACCCATGCTTCAACTTGCTGTAGTTGAGCCTGATTTAATTTAGTTTTTCTACGCCGTTGTGGAGGAGCAAACAATTTTTCTTCTCTGCCTAATTTCAAGAGTTTTATCCACGAAGTTAGTGCGCTTCTTGAAATGCAATATATTTTTGCTACAGCCGTTATACTATGCTTTTTTGCTGCAATTACAGCATTTAGTTTTTTTGCAACATATGCATTGTTCCTTACTTTCTTCAGCATTTTTTTTGCTGATTTTACTACTTCTTCATCCAATAATTTTGATCTTAGTGCCATTTATACCTCGACTATTTCACTTATTTCATTATGGCTTGTCTTCTATTATTGTCTATCTGTTTGCCGTGTAATGGGAATTGGTATTAGGATTCAAAAAAGCAATTATGCCTAAAAATGGTAATTACTCTTCTCATGATATTGAGATAATTAAGCTTAGTCACGTAAGGGAATTAAGAGAAGTCTTTAATTACAATTAAATAACGCTTCAGCAAACTCTTTACTAGTAAACTCCTTTAAGTCCTCTATACTTTCACCAATTCCTATAGCATGTAACTTTACCTTATAAGCTTCTGCAAGGCCAATTACCACTCCGCCCTTAGCAGTGCCATCTAACTTTGTTACGATTAGCCCGGTAACATTGACCATCTTACTAAATGCCTCTAATTGGCTATAAGCATTTTGGCCGGTAGTTGCGTCAAGAACTAAAATAACGTCATGAGGGGCAGTGTCATCCAATTTCTTTATCGTTCTATATATTTTTGATAACTCCTCCATAAGGTTCACATTATTTTGCAGCCTTCCTGCTGTGTCAATTAGAACAACATCAACGTTATCTTTCATAGCTTGACTTACAGCTCTATATGCAACACTTGCAGAGTCGCTACCATGCTCTCCAGTAACAATCAAGCAATCAGAACGTTCTGCCCAAATGTTTAATTGTTCACTAGCAGCAGCTCTAAATGTATCGCATGCAACAAGCATAACGGACTTTCCCATCTCCTTATATTTATATGCGAGCTTACCTATAGTTGTGGTTTTACCATTACCATTCACTCCGCATACCATTATTATATGTGGTTTTTTGTTTAAAATTAGCGGTTGCACAGCAGGGTTCAATATCGATTCTATTTCGCTCATTAGCTGCTGCGTAATAATGTTATACTCAACTTCCTTGTCAAACTTGATGCTTGTGAGCCTGTCAATAATCAACTTAGAAGTTTTATGACCAATGTCCATGCTAATTAGCAGCTCTTCCAGCTCATCTAAAAGCGACTGATCTAATTTTTTTTTGCCAGAAAAAATACTTTTCACCCCGTCGCTAAAGCGAGAAGAAGTTTTTAACAGGCCTTTATAAAGATTACCAAATAAACTCAAGGGAATGCTCCTTTTAAAATTATAAACTTAATTACAATATAAAGAATGACATGCACTACGTGTATTTGTAAAGTAAATACACTCATTTTAGTGTTATTTTGTGAGTAAAATATACCGTTTGCTAGTGTATTTTACTTTAGTTTTTAACCTAAATATGTTATAATGTAGAATAGCGGTTCACAGGTAATTTTATGAGTTATAATGAGAAAATTTTAGATCATTACGAAAATCCAAGGAATGTTGGCTCTCTGGATAAAAATGATCCAAATGTTGGTACTGGTTTAGTTGGTGCACCATCGTGCGGTGATGTAATGAAATTGCAGATAAAGGTCAATGACAAAGGTGTTATTGAAGATGCAAAATTTAAAACTTTTGGTTGTGGTTCTGCCATCGCTTCGAGCTCTTTGCTCACAGAGATGATCAAAGGAAAAACTATTGAGGATGTAACAAAGATAAAAAACACGCAAATAGTGGAAGAGTTATCTTTACCTCCAGTGAAGATACACTGCTCGGTGCTTGCCGAAGATGCTATAAAAGCTGCTATTCACGATTACCAAAGTAAACAAAAATAGCTATGAGTAAATATCAAGAAGTAAATGCCGCAAAGAAAGATAAAAAACCTATCACTATCACTGCAAATGCAGTGGAAAGAATAAGGCATTTATTGAATCGAAAACAGCATGCTAACCTTGAGAAATTAGAAGAAGCAATAGGAATAAGAGTGCTAATTAAACAAAAGGGATGTTCCGGTTTAAAATATGATATTGAATATGCATATGATATTCGTCCTTTAGAGTCGATAATTGAAGAAAGTTGCAGTGATGGTCAAAAAGTCAAGGTGTTGATCGATCCAAAATCCGTCATGTTTATTCTTGGCTCTGAAATGGATTATGTAGAAGAAAAATTTTCATCGGGTTTTGTTTTCAAAAATCCCAATGAAAAAGGAAAGTGTGGTTGTGGAGAGAGTTTTCATGTCTAGCAGCTATTTTACATTGTTTGAAATTGAACCAACTTTCAATATCAGCTTTGATGAGTTAGAGAAAAAATATATTGAGCTAAGCAGGACTGAGATAAACGAAGGACAATCTAAAAATATAATTAATATTAACAAAGCTTATCAGGTGCTAAAGTCACCACTAAAACGTGCCGAGTATTTGCTGGATCTTTTTAGGGTAAAAAGCCAAAAAGATCATCTAAATTCTGAGATATTAAATGAATCAATGGAAATAAGAGAATATTTGCTAGACTGTGATGATCTACAATTTGCAGGTAGGATGATTGATGAAAAGGTAAAAGATTGCACTAAAAGCCTAATTAATGCTTTCGCTACAAAGAATTTTGATGAAGCTACTATACAGGTTTTGAGATTGAAATATTTATATAAGTCATTTGAGGAGGTGAAAAAGAATGCAACCAATTCAAATTTCTGAACCAAATTCAAGTGAAGTAGTTTTTGGTATAGATCTTGGTACCACCAATTCTTTAATTGCCATGGTAGATAAAGCTGGCAACGTGGAGATATTTGAAGATAAGCAGGGAAGAGAGCTACTGCCTTCTGCTCTTTCATATGAAAATAATACATTGAAAACTGGCTACGATGTCGGTCAAAATGCAATCTACTCAATAAAGCGTTTAATGGGTAAAAGTGTTAAAGATTTGAACAAAGAAGGCCTCAATTTTAAAATAGATAACGAAAGTGAAAAAGTTATTAGAGTAAAATGCTCAGAGGAGAAGTATCTTACTCCTATTGAGATTTCTGCTGAGATATTAAAAGCTTTATGTGAGAGGGTAAAAAAGTCTAAGGGGCTGGAAGTAAAAAAAGCAGTGATTACTGTGCCAGCTTACTTTGACGATTCAGCACGTAACGCAACTAAATATGCAGCAAAATTAGCTGGCATAGAAGTTCTTCGCCTCGTTAACGAGCCAACCGCTGCAGCGCTTTCTTACTCCATTGAAAAGAACAATAACAGTGGAATATATGCAGTTTATGACCTTGGTGGAGGAACATTTGATATTTCAATATTGAAATTACATCAAGGAGTGTTTCAAGTCCTTGCGGTTGGTGGTGATACCAAACTCGGCGGTGATGATTTTGATCACCTACTAAGTTCAATTGTACTTGATAAGTATAGAGAAAAGGCAGGTTTAAGCGAAAGTGTCATCCCAGTGCCCAGACACTGGGATCCAGAGAACTTGATTGCAAATGAACATACCATGCAATTGTGTAATAAGAACTGGGTTTCAGCGTCAGCTACTTTCATGACAGGGCCATTATCATTCGTTGAACTACGTGCCGTGAAAGAATATCTAAGTGAAAATACATCAGGCACTTTTGGCTTTAACATTAACGGCAAGCCATTTGAATGTGAAATTACCAAAGAAGAATTCGAGCAAGCAATCAGTCTCTTGGTTAATAAGACTATCAATATAGTCACTCGTACTATAAGCGACATAGATCTTAAAATTGATGATATAAAAGGAGTAATTTTAGTTGGTGGTGCAACTAGAACACCATTGGTTCAAAATTCACTAGTCAAACTCTTTGGAAATAAAGTACTGAATGACGTGGATCCGGATAAAGCAGTTGTCATGGGAGCAGCTCTGCAGGCTCATTATTTAACTTGCAATCCAAAAGATAGGAATATTCTTTTAGATGTTTTACCCTTATCGCTTGGCATAGAAACTATTGGAGGCATAGTTGAAAAAATCATACCAAGAAATACACCACTACCAGTTTCAGAGATAAAAGAGTTTACAACTTATGTTGATGGGCAACCAGCAATGAAAATTCACGTTTGTCAGGGAGAACGTGAAATGATCGAGGATAACAAATCTCTAGCACAGTTTGAACTAAAAGGTATACCACCACTACCTGCAGGTTCTGCAAGAGTTGAAATAGAATTTACAGTTAATGTTGACGGAATCTTGACTGTTACTGCAAGAGAAAAAGCTACTGGAATTGAGCAGACAGTTGAAGTAAATTCAAATTTTGGCTTGAGTGAAGCTGATGTTCAAAATATGGTTAACCAGTCAATAAACAGCTTTGATGAAGATATGAAGGCTCGTTCCCTTGCAGAGGCTAAAATTAACGGTAACAAGCTCATACATCTAGTTGAAAATGTTTCCACTGATCAAAAGTTAAAAAACCTATTACAAAACGCAAAAAACGCTTTACAAGGCAATGACTTGAATGAAATTAACAACGCTATCGCTGAGTTAGAAAGTTCTGCTTTAGAATTATGTGAATTAACAGATAGGTAGAGTTTACACAACTTTATGCAATATCCTGTCAAATCTCAGAGCAACAGGTAACCTGAAATTAAATGGTAACCAATCGACCTTCCCCAATTTAAACGATAAACCAACTATACTTACACGCCCAATGATATTTTCCATTGGTACAAAACCAACTTCA
This sequence comes from Wolbachia endosymbiont of Dactylopius coccus, assembly GCF_977011065.1. NCBI lineage: Bacteria > Pseudomonadati > Pseudomonadota > Alphaproteobacteria > Rickettsiales > Anaplasmataceae > Wolbachia > Wolbachia endosymbiont of Dactylopius coccus. Next base: position 665,138 of record NZ_OZ347065.1, read on the forward strand.
GGAAACCTGCTATCCAAAGAATTATTTCTATTGTCTCCCATAACAAAAAATTGATCGTTAGGCACATAATAAACTGGAGTATTATATGATAGCTTATTAAAGACGTTATCTATCAAAATCTCATGTTCCTTGCCACTTAAAAGCGTTTCTATATATCTTGGTATGTTACGATTTGACTCATAATCAACAAAACTTTCAATTTGCCTTCGCTCTACTTTCTGATCATTTAGGTATAATTCTCCCTCTATCATTTGCACTTTGTCACCTGGTGTTCCTATTACTCGCTTAACAAACCTGATGCTGTCATTTCTTGTGGGTTTGAAAACTACTATGTCGCCACGCTTTGGAGGGGTATAAAAAATCCTGCCGCTAAAAATGTTTGGAGAAAATGGAAATGAGTGTTTACTGTAACCGTATGAATATTTACTAGTAAAAATGTAATCCCCTTCAAGTAGGGTGCTTTTCATTGAACCAGAAGGTATATGAAATGGCTCGAATAAAAAACTACGTATTGATAGCGCAATCAACAGTAAAAAAAACAACGAAGATAAAAATCTTCCCGTTCTTATCACCCAGTTTTTGCTTAGTTCTTCCAACTTTTCCAACTTTGTTTTTCTTATAGATTAAGCTGATTATAATACATAAATTAAAAAATGGTAATATGAAATTTTACTTGTGAATGTTATTCCTCTATTCAAAACAATTTTGAAAAGGCGGTTCATTTCTTTCAACGGTGTCATCCAAGTAGCGTGACACGTAACTGTACGAACATTGCAATTTGCAGGTGGCAGATGAAAGTAGCTGACACTGAGATCCAGAAAAAAGAATGGTGTCATCCGAGTAGCTGACACTGGTTCCTGCAATCTCATCGAAAATGTTGTAACCACTTTCTATGCTAATTTGCTTGTAAGCAACCTGGATACCAGTGTCGGCTACTTGGATGACACCATTATAGAGTGAACCAGTGTCAGCTACTTTCATGACACCATCTGGATGCAAATTTCCTTAAACGTTCGTAAACTTAAAACTTTACTTTAGGTCAAACCGCTGTATAGTGGCTTTATAGCTTTAGTTTTACAATGAATATACCTAGTATAGAAAATTGTGATCTTCACAATAAAACCGTTTTACTCAGAGTTGACTTCAATGTTCCTATAAAAGATGGAGAAATTCGTGACATCACTCGTATTTTGAGAGCATTGCCTACTATTGAGTATTTAGTGAATGCAAGTGCAAAGATTATTATTATATCGCATTTCGGACGCCCAAAGGCCAGAGACAATAATCTGTCGCTAAAAAATGTAATTGACACTTTATCGCAGTTACTAAATAAAAAAGTGAAATTCATTGATGATTGCGTTGGTGAAAAAGTGCAAAAAGCAGTGAGTGCTATGGATGCAAGAGATATAATATTACTAGAGAATCTAAGATTTTATAAAGAGGAAGAGCAGAGTGACTCAAATTTTGCCAAACAACTAGCATCTCTAGCGGATATATATGTAAATGATGCATTTTCTTGCTCTCACAGAGCTCACGCTTCTATTTCACGCATTACAGAGTTTTTACCTTCCTACGCGGGATTTTGCTTACAAGATGAGCTAAAGTATCTTGAAAAAGCTGTATCGTTTAAAGCTAAACCTATTACTGCGATAGTTGGGGGAGCCAAAATGTCAACTAAGATAAAAATGCTTATAAAGCTAACAGAAAAGGTTGATTACCTAGTTCTCGGAGGTGCAATTGCTAATAATTTTTTGTTATTTAGCAAAGTAAATATAGGAAAATCTTTCTTTCAAAATGGTGTTGACAACCTTCTACATAATATTGTTGAAACAGCAAATAAAAACAATTGCAAAATAGTTGTGCCAGAAGACGTTCTGGTTGCAGTAAACTCTGATTACAGCACTAGTATTTCAAGAAGAACTGAGTCCATTTTGGACGGTGATATAATTTTGGATATCGGACCACAAACTTTGAGTACAATAAGCCGTATAATAGCAAGCAGTAAGACTCTGCTGTGGAATGGACCTATTGGTGTTTTTGAACATTCAGCTTTTGCAAGTGGTACAATAGGGGTAATGAAAGCCGTAAGTGACTTAACGCACAAAGGAAAGTTAACCAGCATAATAGGGGGAGGCGATAGTCTATCTGCAATAAGCGCTGCAGGCCTTACCGATAAGGATTTTACATGTGTTTCCACTGGTGGAGGAGCGTTTTTAAGTTGGCTGGGTGGTAACGAAATGCCGGGAGTTGCTGCTCTGCAAAAATGATTAGATTAAAACTTTTTTAAATTGTTTCTTATAGGCTAGCTTTTTTGTGAACGTGATTATGTCGAAGACAGTTAAACTAATTTTGTGTTTAATAATACCAATAATAGGATTTATTTTTTATATTAGGGATCATTATTTTCACACTGACTATGTAGAAGAAAATAATTTTGAACCATTTTTCAGTTCACAACCAGGTTATATACCACCGTTTCCAGAATTAACTGACTTCGATAGAGGAGTGTTGAAAGTTTGTGGAGATTGGGGAGCACATCCAGATAAAGAAGATTTCAAAATTTTACTTAGTTGTCCGCAGCATCAAGAAGTAGTGAAAGGAATATATGATAAGCTTGATCATCAAGTGATTACGCCAGATGCGGATTTGGAGTTATTTAAAGATGAACTGGCTAACATTTGGTTTACAAATAGTGGAAGTGAAAAAGAAACTATAGGGTTTGGACATATTTTTTGTGGTGAGCCAAACGATAAATTAGGTGGTATGCATTTTGTAGGTAGATATGTTGAAGCTCAAGAAGATAAATGGGCAGGTGCAATTTGGAATGATAAGTCCCTATGCAATAAATCAGATATTAAGCCACCAGTTTATACATTTGGAATGAAATATTTGGGTAAGGATGGGGAAGTGAAAGTTAAATGCCCAAATGGATACGCATATAACCTTCATGCCGATGATATTTTAATTTCTGCAACTAAGGCGTTCAAGGAATTAGGAAAAGATGGAATGTGCCTATATAAAATGGAAGATGACAATTATCAATCAGTGTTTGTAAGAAAGAATGATGCTATACTCACGTTCTATCCCGACTTAACACCAAAATGCGATAACAAGAGTACTTATTGTAGCTGCAGTAAATCTTAATTTCAGAACCAATAGGGTGAACAAATGATAAAAATGCTATAGGGTGTAGCAAATCCAAATGAGTTAAAATTTTGATTAAAGGGTTTTGTGAGTAATAATGAAGAAGGGCATTATTCGTCTAATAAAAGCAATTCAATACTCTTGTGAAGGAATAAAATCAGCTTTTATATCAGAAATTGCGTTCAGACAGGAGTTGCTACTTTTTATAGTATGTGTCTCAATTTTGTTTGTTTTGGATGTAAGTAATCTAGAACGTGCAGTAATGATAAGCAGCCTATTCCTGGTGTTAATTGTGGAAATTGTTAACACTGCTTTTGAAACGACAATTGAGCGTATTTCCAGTGAACAACACATACTTTCAAAAAAGGTGAAAGATCTAGGTAGTGCAGCAGTTTTTCTTTCATTAATTAACTTCCTGATGACATGGATGATAATATTGACAGGTTAATACGAATGTTATTAAGATATGTTGTCAAACTCACCAATTAAAGTTTTTATATCTTGCGGTAAATCAGAGACAAATTCCATGTATTTATTACTTTTTGGGTGGTATAAGCCCAGTGTATAAGCATGTAGTGCTTGTCTATTGAAATTACGAATGAAACTAGAGTTTTTAGCATATTTTGTGCTTTTACTACTATTTTTTCCGTAAACTTGATCACCAACTATGGAATGTCCTATGTGGCTCATGTGGACTCGAATTTGGTGTGTTCTGCCTGTTTCTAAAGTGCATTTAACCAAGCTTGCTTGTCCTATAACTTTCTCTACTGAATAATGAGTGATTGCTAATTTGCCTGTGATTTTTGTTACACACATCATTTCTTTATTACCACGCTTTGGAGCAATGTTAGTTTCTATAGTTCCCTGCTGGGAAGATAATGCTCCCCAAACCACTGCTAAATATTCTCGCTTTATTTTACGATTTGATAACAATTCAGACAAAAAACCATGGGCTTCTTCATTTTTTGCAATTACCATTAGCCCACTGGTATCTTTATCGAGTCTATGAACAATTCCTGGTCTTACATCAAGGTAAGCGATAACTGCGTTCAAAAGCGTATCATTGTTTGTCCCAGCACCTGGATGTACCGTTAATCCACTTTGTTTACTCAGAACTATAATGTCTTCATCTTCATAGACGATATTAAGTTTTATGTCATAATTAGGCTCAATTGATGTGGATATGTCAGGTTGAACGAGATGCACCACATACTCTTCATCTGGTTTTACTATGTAGTCATTATTAATTATCGGTGTGCCAAGTAATTTCACCTGCTCATTTTGTATCAATCTTTGAGCTTTACTGCGTGATATGTTGCATTTTTCAGCTATATAGGTGTCTAACCTTAATTTCTCTTTATCATTATTAACACTTAAGGTTATTACTGAGTGATCTATAGTGATTTACCCCCGTACCATTTCCCATGCTGCTTGAATATTTTGATTTACGAAATCAACTTTTGTACTAGGAAGATCACCTTGTTTTTTAATATGGCAAGTTGTTTGAGAGCCATTTTTCCAGTGAATTATTATCTTGTTATCAAAATTCCGTAATGTTGCCTCAACCTTTTTTTCTTTATTATCTTTTTCTTCCAGCTTAATAGATTCTAATAAATAATATAAAAATTCACTTGGGTTGCCATTGATTTTTTCTTTCCATTCATCTGTTCTTTCTCGTTCAGGTAATTCTTTTTCCAATTTTGCATTTTCTTTCTCCAGTTCTTTCGTCCTTTTTATTGATCTTAATAGTCTATTTTTTTCTATTGCTTTTTTCTCTTCATCTCGTTGTTTGTCAAGAGGAGTAGCAGTAGTACTACCTTCAGACTCTAAACTGCTATTAGATTCATTTGATTGAGTTTGTTTATTTTTTAATTCTTCTAGTTCATCGGTTACTTTTTTTAATTTTTCCTCCAATTCCTTTTTTATCTTTTCTACTTCTTCTTTAGATTTTTTAAACATGCCAAGGAATTGATTACTATCACCTTCCGTCTGATTATTACCACTTTCATGTCCATTTTGACCAGATTGTGTTGTATCAAAATAGGGTATACCAAACCTCCCTAACTTGAAGCTTTCTACCTTATCTTTCACTACCTTTATAGCATTATCGAAAGTTTTAATGGCACTTTGCGACTTAGAAAAAGTACCTTCAATATCTAGTGAATTTGCTTTTTTTGCCAATTCTTTAGTATTGTTTAAAACTTCTGAGATTTCTGCATGTAGCCAATCTAAATCTTTTTTGATGTCTTCTCTGATTTCTTTTAGGTGATCAAGCGTTCCTTTAATACTGACATTTGCAGGCTTTAAAAGTTTTTCATCAATAGATGTTTTAGCTTCAACTAAGAACTTATCGAATAAATCACTTATTTTATCTGTGAATTCATTCAAGTGCTTATCAAGTAACTTTATCAATCGAGATATAGGATCATTCTCCTCTTTACTTTCAAATTTGTTTTCCATTACCGATACAATCGTACCACTTCTGAATGGGAGTAGAATATCCACATTATTGAATTTTTTAACAAGATTACATGCGTTATTTACTTCATCACTTTTTAATTTACTCAATGCTATACATATTCCAGCAATGAAGAAAGCACTCACGAATGCAATGAAAGTCCATTCTTCCCAACCATGAACATTGGCAAAGCTAAATTTATTTTGTATCAATGCACCAGCTACAATTAGACCACTCAGCACATATGGCATAGTAAGCAAAATAACTTTATTCCTATTCTCTTGTCTTTCGTTTTCCAATATTTCTCCCTGTTTTTCAGAGATTGGTAAAACTATTGAAAAATCTTGCTTTTTATCGACCAAATCAGGAACAATTTCTATTGTTAATGCATTTTGAGCGATCTCATTTATTCCATCACTGTATCCACCTCTAATCTTTTCATCTATTGGGCTATTACCATCTTTTGATTTCTCATCTTTTATCTCTTGCCTGTTCATATATTTTATAGCAAGAGAGACCACAAGAATTATCCCAAGAATAACAGAAGCATAAACATAGGCTGGCATTATTCGTGAATTAAGAATGTTTGTGATGAAACTTACGTCACTATCAGTTACCATAACTGCAGCAACATAGGCTAGAGAAAATTGAAGCCAAGTGTTCACAACTGCTATAGGTAGGGTATTATTTACAGAATATTTCTTTGTTGCACGCCATGCTTTAGGGAGAAAACCAATGGCATCATCTATTTTAGCGAAATTGTGGTCTACCTTGAATTTGGGAAAACCTTCTCTAGTATCTAAATGCATAAATTTCCTTATATCTTAATTAAATTAATTATATATTAATAATACCGTTAAATCAAGCTTTTTAACTTATGCCAAGGCCTATTGGAGCGCACTGTATTAATCTTTACGTAACGATTTGTTAACCAAACAGAATGTGTGCCATACGTTCCTAAATCGGCATATTTGATAGTTTTAGTATTACAAACTGAATAGTTGAATTCACTTAGTTGGATTATTAAATCAACTTTACCACAATTTTCTAGAATATCTTCTTTTTTGTAAGCTAGCAACACTGATTTATTATTTCCTTTATTATATATGCAGCCATAATCGTTACACTTTAGCCTTTTATCTGAGTTATTGTATTTTTTATGATTCAAAATTTGGTTCTGCCCATTTTGCTTCGCCCATGTTTTGACAACAAAGTTCCTATTTTTCCTGGTGAGAGAATATAGTAAGTTATCACTTTCTTTTACAGCAACATTATCAGCATTTATTAGGATGTCGGGGGTTTTATATGCGGTGCCAAAGCAAATACCCAGCACAATAAAGAAAATTCCGAAGAAACGCCAATTTCTTTCCCACAAGCACAGCCACAATAAACCAAGTGTTATGATAATAATTGATGAGGCAGGAAAAGTACGAATGGGAATAACCAAATACTGAAGACTAGCGATTGCATTTGTTATATACAAGATACTGTCAATTGGGCGCTCTATAAATGGCGCTATGATCCATTCAATACCTAAAGGAATCAATAAGACATAAATTATTCCAAGTGGAATAATAATTAATGTAACTATTGGTATAGCAACTAAATTTGTGATAATACCACTAATTGAAAAATAATTAAAATTGTATATCGTGTACGGAACAGTTGCTAAACTTGCTATTACTGAGCTGATCATTATCGACACAAAATATTTCATTATTTTTATTTTGAACAATTTATTAGCATTAATTTGATAACTGGCAACCAGTGCCAAAACCGCAGAAAATGACATCTGAAAGCCTGGCTTTAAAATTGCTTCTGGTTCTATGATAAGTATCACTGCAGCAGCAAACGCAATTGCTATTAACCCTCGATATTTTCTCTCTATCATTGTTGCAACGAGTACTAAAATCACCATAATGTAGGCACGCTGAGCAGAAATTTGCATACCGGTAATCAATAAATAAAACGTGGTTGGCAAGATAGTAAGGAATGCAGATATTTTCTTGGTGTTATACTTAAGAGTCAAAGTTTCAGATATTGCGAATAAATTACGAAACACTACAAAAAACAGACCAGCAACAAATGATAAATGCAAACCAGATATGGCAAACAAATGTGCTATACCTGAATCTCGTATCGCGTCCATAGTTTTTTGATCTATGCCATCTTTTTTACCGATCAGTAATGCAGAGATTATATCCGCATGTGGTTTTTTGATATTTTGCTGCAGGTTTTCATAAATGTATTGACGGAAAGATTCTATATATTCTTGAAATTTCCTTGCTTCAGCCTTTTTGTGCAAAGCTATTTTGCTTGTTGCAAAACCTGTTGCACTTATTTTCTGATAATATGCTATTCTTGCAAAATCATATGCATGCTCCGAGGGCGCAATCTTTAGAGGGAAGAGTTTTGCTGATAATTTTACTTGATCGCCTATTTTAATGCCTTTTTCCACTTTGGTTCTAACTGATATTCTGATGTTATCTAGAGCTCTATCTGGTGTCATTCCAGCGCGTGAAGCTGGAATCCATATCTTTTTTTTCTGGATCCCAGTATCAAGTACTGGGATGACAAAAGGGGGTGCTGGGATGACAGGAGAGGATTTTGAGATAGTAGAGACAGAAAGCAGAAATTGTTTGTATGAGCCCCTGTCATTAATGTCCTTCACTGTGGCAATTATATCTTTTACGTATCTCTCTTTATCAAGAATTTGAGTATCAACTAAAGCTGTTCTTAATTTATACCAATTCTCATTGTTGGTCATTCAAATAGGATACATAGCAGAGTTGTTTAATTGTGGAGTAGGTAAGAGAAGTAATAAATTTACACAAAGCACTCTCAAGCAAAGCAATAGTATCGTATATTTTATTGCGCAAAATGTTCTGTTTTACATACAACCAAAGCCTCTCAACTGGATTGAGTTCAGGTGAGTATGGTGGTAGGTATATAATCTCAATATTTTTAGGTACCTTTAAACTTTTCGACTTATGCCAACTAGCACAATCCATAACAAGAAAGGCTTCTCGTGGTCCCAAATATTGAGACATTTGCTCAAGAAATATATTCATACAATCAGTGTTGACATTCGGTGCAAACAAGCTAGAATTCTCCCCATTTCTAGGATTAACTGCACTGTAGAGATAAAAATTTTCCCTACCTAATTTTACCTTAACTTTTGTTCTGACGCCTTTTTTAAACCATCCATGCCCGGTCTTTGAATGTGTGCCAAACCGCGATTCATCGAAGAAAAACAGCTCTTTTTCAGGATACTTGCCAATAACTTCGTTGAGATTTTTTTTTGAATTCCTCTTATTTTCTTTTATCTTGTACATTGTGTACTGGTCTTGGTGTAATATAAGAGAATTTCATCTTTTGCATATAGCGGTGTACTGTAGATTTGCTAATATTTAAGCCGAACTTTTCCTGGATTCTTATTCTCATTTCTTTAATGGTAATATTAGGATTTTCTCCTACCCATGCTTCAACTTGCTGTAGTTGAGCCTGATTTAATTTAGTTTTTCTACGCCGTTGTGGAGGAGCAAACAATTTTTCTTCTCTGCCTAATTTCAAGAGTTTTATCCACGAAGTTAGTGCGCTTCTTGAAATGCAATATATTTTTGCTACAGCCGTTATACTATGCTTTTTTGCTGCAATTACAGCATTTAGTTTTTTTGCAACATATGCATTGTTCCTTACTTTCTTCAGCATTTTTTTTGCTGATTTTACTACTTCTTCATCCAATAATTTTGATCTTAGTGCCATTTATACCTCGACTATTTCACTTATTTCATTATGGCTTGTCTTCTATTATTGTCTATCTGTTTGCCGTGTAATGGGAATTGGTATTACTAGCTGTAAATCCTATGAGCACTGCAATTAAAGCAATGCATAGTATTGTGTACCTTTTGTGCAGTATCGCAATCAGAGTTAGTGTAGGTGGAAGCAAAAGAAAAATAGATATAGTGAAAATGCAGCTTGGTTCAAAACTTAGGGAAAAATAGGTTAAAATCCCTACACACTGACACACAGGAAACCACAGTATCAAGTTATATTTTTCATTACGTAGGTTATGACGTATATAGCTAACTATTATGTCAAAAAAAGTTAATAAATATACTAATATACGACCCATAGCGGATTTTATCCTTGTATATCCTATAATTGCAAGTATAATAGCTAAATAAACAACGACGCGGGATGGAGCAGCTCGGTAGCTCGTCAGGCTCATAACCTGAAGGTCGTAGGTTCAAATCCTACTCCCGCAACCATTTTCCAACTGTGCGAATATTGTGGTTTCAGGTAGTTCATGGAAACGGATTAAACGAAAAACTTGCTTGACAAACTCCACCAGCCTCCTTATCATGAAACTGAAGGTATTCAGTTATCTTCATCTGTGCAGATTAAACAGCAAGAAAACAACGTAGTTGGCGTCTTATTTTTAATTTTTTGCACTATGTGCACCTTATGTCTTCACAACATTTCTGGGTTTTTACCTATATAAGCTGAAACGCGCTTATAAAGCGTTTAAGACAGTATAGTACGCCAATTTGCAGGATTAGAGAGTGACAACTAGCTAACACGGGATTTCTTTTGCCTTTTTTTCTGCTTAGTAAATTTCTTAAACATTTATGACTAAAGTTTAGTTGCATTAAAAAGCAGCTGAATCGCGGTTATTAAACGTTTAAAACATAAAAAAACGCCAATACTGAAAATAGACAATGACCAGGGCTTCTTTTGCCTTTTTTTTCGCTTGGTAAATTTCTTAAATATTTATGGCTAAAGATTGCACGAATGTTGCAATTACAAAAACGATTTCTACTAGGGTGTCATCCCAGTGCCCAGACACTGGGATCCAGGAAAGCTTGCTTGTAAACTAACATAGAAAGTGGTTACAACGTTCTTGATTACGTTAAATTAAAAACTGGATCCCAGTGTCAAGCACTGGGATGACACCATTTATTGTAAGCTCACATTTACTCTATGACTATCTTTTTAGAGCACTTTGTCTACCTATTTTGCCACTCTGCTGAACGGATACCTTCCTTCAGCTTTCCAATAACGAATGTAGCTAGGGATATAATTGTTCCACTTTCCAATCGCTTCCCTCAACAAGGGTGTATCTAAATCTAATATGCTTCCTATATTCACCTTCTTGCCAAAATTCAATTACTTTTGGGATTACGCAAAATCCCACCCAAAAATCAGGACGAGAAACTTGTGTATTGTGAAATTCTTTTTCCTTCAATTTTATAGCTTGCTCAAAATCCTGCCAATCTTTCAGAATGCTCGATTGTTTTGAGCACCATGCGCTAATTTGACTACCCAGCGCTCGAGAAGAGAAGTATTTGTCAGTTCTTTCATCGTTTAGAAGTTTAACCTCTCCTTCAATTCGCACTTGCCTAGCAAATTCTATCCAATGAAACACTAACGCAGCTTTGGGGTTCTCAGTCAATTCTTTCCCTTTTTTACTGTTTACGTTAGTGAAAAACACAAAACCTTCTTTGCTATATTCCTTTAGTAATACCACTCTTGCAGATGGAATACAGTCTTTGCTACAAGTTGCTAGCGTCATTGCAGTTGGTTGTTCACACGGAGAATTAAGTACTGCTTTGTACCACTTTGAAAACAAATCAAATGGATCTTTTTCAAGTGAAAATATCATATCAAAAAATAAAATCTTAATTCTGGCACGCGTTGCAAAAATAAGTGCTACGGCCATTTTGTCGTATAAGTGTTATGATATTATTGCAAATCTTGCAAGGTTTTTGAACTTTACCATATACGTAAAAGTTATTTTGAAAATATCCAGCAGATCCAGATGGCTGTGCATAATCCTTCAGTGTTGAACCGCCTGCAGCAATTGCATCACTCAGAGTATTTTTTATTTCAGCAGCAAGTTTTTTGCATTCTATAGAAGTTAAATCTTTTGCCAACCTAAGTGGTGATATACAGGCTCTAAACAAGCTCTCAGAAGCATATATGTTGCCTACGCCAACTATTGATTTATTGTCCATTAACGCTGATTTGATATTCACTTTTTTGTTTTTCAGCAACTCCTGTAAATAGTCTCCACTGAACTCATCCGTGAGGGGCTCTATTCCAAAATCGCTAAAAAAATCCGTTTCTTGTTCTTTATTTAAAACGATAACTAATCCAAATCTTCTTGGGTCATTAAAAATTATTGAAGTATTGTCGGAAAATAAAAATACCACGTGATCGTGCTTATTCCGCATTTGATCGTGGTCAGCATATATAAGCTTTCCGCTCATGCCAAGATGTATGATTACAGCCACACTACCATCTGTATTCCAGATGGTATACTTACCTCTACGCTTGATGTTGCGTATGACTTTGCCCTTTAGCATATCATCAATATTTTTTGTTATTGGGGCACGTAAATTCCAATTATTGACTGTAACATTGCTAATTTGCTTGTTTTTAATTTTATCAAGCAAAAAATTAGAGATTACTTCCACTTCCGGTAGTTCTGGCATCTTGTCTACTCTGTTGCTGCTTTTTTCTTTTTAAAATATTTTGCTTTAAAGCTTTCGCTAATCTTTTTTTCTCCTCTTCTTTTTCCTTATTCCTTTTTGTATTATTCATTATCATAATATATAAGCCTGCCGTTGTAGCTCAGGTGGTAGAGTACGTCATTGGTAATGACGAGGTCCCAAGTTCGAATCTTGGTAACGGCACACTGATTATACTTATAATATTGCACAACTTGTAAGCAAGGCTTAGAAGAAAGTTACAGAGGTAAGTTGTCATGCTTTTTCCATATCCTTTCTACCTTCTTGTTTTTGAGTAGCTCTAATGCTTTACAAAAGTGATACCTTGTTTTACTTGGCACTATAATGTCATCAATGTATCCATATGATGCAGCAAAAAATGGGTTAGCAAATTTTTCTTTATATTCTTTAATTAACGTTTGCTGATCTTTTTCGTGTCGAAATATAATCTCAACTGCACTTTCAGGACCCATCACAGCTATTTCAGCAGTTGGCCAGGCATAATTTATATCACCTTTTAGATGTTTCGAATTCATAACAATGTATGCACCACCATACGCTTTTCTAGTGATAAGGCTAATTTTCGGCACAGTCGCTTCAGCGTAAGCGTAAAGCAGTTTCGCTCCGTGTTGTATTATATTATTGTATTCTTGATTTGTACCCGGCAAAAATCCTGGAACATCAATAAGTGTGATGATGGGAATGTTAAATGCGTCACAAAACCTTACAAACCTCGCAGCTTTTCTTGAAGAATCAATATCCAAACATCCTGCAAGGTGCATGGGTTGATTTGCAACAATACCGACAGTATTTCCTCCAATTCTACTAAAGCCAATTATGATATTACGAGCAAAATCAGGTTTTAGTTCAAAAAATTTCCTTTTATCACAAACTTTTTCAATGAGTTCATACATATCATAAGGAGTATTAGGATTGGTAGGAATTAGAGTGTTTAAGGATTCATCAATGTCGTCAACATCATTACAGATTGGTGCAGATTTTGGTGATTCTTGATTATTTGCTGGTAAGAAAGTAAAGAATTCACGCATTTTTAGCAGCATTTCAACATCATTATTGAATGCAAAATCCGCTACTCCTGTTTTGCTTGTATGAATTTTTGCTCCACCGAGGTCTTCGAAACTTACATCTTCGTAGGTAACCTTTTTTACTACATCTGGTCCGGTTATAAACATGTATGAACTATTCTTTACCATGAAAGTAAAGTCAGTTAATGCTGGGGAATAAACTGCACCACCTGCACATGGGCCCATAATTAAAGAAATTTGTGGTATAACACCTGATGCATTTACGTTTCTTTGAAAAATTTCTCCATAACCAGCAAGAGAATTTACTCCCTCCTGAATTCTGGCTCCACCAGAATCATTTAGTCCGATAATTGGAACCCTGGCATTAATTGCCATATCCATAATTTTGCATATTTTTTTTGCATGCGATGCACCAAGTGACCCACCAAAGACAGTAAAATCCTGAGAATAAACGAAAACTTTTCTGCCATAAATAGTGCCATGGCCAATTACAACACCATCACCTAAAAAATTAGCATTTTGCATGCCAAAATCAGCTACGTGATGCTTCACGAATTTATCGTATTCCTCAAACGAATTTTCATCGAGCAGTATACTGAGTCTTTCTCTGGCAGTTAATTTCCCTTTTTCATGTTGTTTGGTAATCCTGTCAGAACCACCTCCTTTTTCAGCTTCTAGTGCTTTGGTTTTTAGATTTTCTAGTATTTTGAAGTCTTGCATACGATAAAGTAGTTTTTAAATTGGTTGTAGACTTTATTAAGTTTACAAACTCTACTACTATACACATACACTATTGCATGTGGCAATAGTGTATGTGTATAACAATTATTAAAACTTTAACCTTAACGTTGGTGATTAAAATGAGAACACTTTGATATACTAACTTCTTCCAGAACACTAAATGGCTCACTTTGTTTCCCTTTTTTCTCTTCGACAAAACTTTTAGCAGCTTCAACAACCTTGCTTATACGAGGTTCTTTTTCTAGCTCTTTTAGGTACTTTGAGAAGATTTCACAACTTTTATCATCCATATGCACCATTATTTTGCCAAAGCTTGAGGCATTTTCTGGTTTGTCAGCCTTTTCAGAAGATAGAGTCATTACAATCTTTTCACTGTTGCTTATTGGAAAAGTCATTTGGAGCCTGCCCTTTATATCATGATATTTTCCATCTTGTATTTGTATTACATCATCTCCTTCCCCGATCTTTAATGCTCCATCTAAATTTTGAAATTCTGGATTACTCAGGAATTTTGCAGGAGTCACAATGCTTGCTTCTGGACACCGTATACAATAAAGTTTATTATCTCTTTCTACTATAACATCTTTTATCACATTTTCTTCTCCATCTTTTTCAATGCCCCCACATACAATTTGTTTTAGATTTGATAGATAATTGTTACGTTTTTCTATCAAATCTGGTGGTAAGAATTGCAAAGGTTCCTCACTCACATAAGTGCCTGTTAAAACTAGATCGGACATTTTTGATGAAAGAAGATCTAGTTGATCTCTTCCATCAGTGGACAACTCGCACTCCTTTAGCACGTATATATTAGATATCAGATAATCTATTATTGATAAATCTTTGGGGAACATATAGTACGGTATGCCAAACATGATCCCTTGACTTTCTCCAAGTTCTGCAGATTTTATCCATTTCTCTATCATTTGTTCCACAGTCAGTTGCCTATCACTAAGTAACCTAAAAGCTTGATGTATAGCTTCCAATACATTCGAGATATTTTCTTTCATACGTTCATCAACTTGTTCATATATTGCTCCATCTAATTGAAGTTCCGACATCACTTCTAAATCTTCAAGTTCATCTTCTTCTATTATAAACGTTTCATTTAATATGTGATCAGGTGTATCTTTATCATCTTCTATAAAAGCTTTATTTAATATATTGCGATCAGATTCATCTATATTTTCATTGTATTCTGTAGAACAACTGCCTTCACTATCCTCTTCTATTATATGAAATTCAGGTGATAAAGCTGTATCAAACACATCATCTTCAAGATGAATAGGAGTAGAAGCACGAGTATAATACCCCCCATCTATATCTATCGAATCCGGATTATGCTTTTGTATACCTTGACCTACCATATATCCCCCCATTTTGACATAATAAAACAAGAAATTCTAGTGATAGTATGCTCGCGTGATCTACAAAGTCAATAGTTAAATTGCAAGATTTCGGTTATAATTTACTGTGTATAGAAGGTGCTCTTAAATTATGCTAAAAATCGCCATAGTAGGCCTACCAAATGCCGGTAAATCAACTCTTTTTAACAGACTAGTGGGAAGAAAAGCAGCAGTAGTGAGTAACATTCCAGGAGTGACAAGGGATAGACGTGAGGGAATAGGCAGAATTAGCGATTTGGAGTTTAAAGTTATAGATACAGGAGGATGGAACGACCAAACTAATTTTTCACTACAAGTTATTGAACAAATAGAATTTTCTCTATCCAATTCAAACATCATTTTCTTTCTTGTTGATGCAAAAGTGCAAAATGAGCGAAACAAAGAATTTGCAAAGTGGCTAAAGAGAAAAATGAATAAACCTGTAATCCTCATAGCAAATAAATGTGAGAGTCATAAATCCGAAAATGTTGATTATTTGCAGTTTTTTGATTTTCTTGGCCCGGTATACATCTCAGCCGAACATAATCTTGGCATGGTTGATCTTTATGATGCGTTGGCTAGTGTTATTGAAAATATCAGTGCAAATAGTCCTCCTTTCGGTGTCATTCCAGTGCTTGACACTGGAATCCAGAAAAAAAATAGTATGGATCCCAGTGTCAAGCACTGGGATGACAATAAGAGCTCTAATGAGTCCGGTAAATTAAGAATTTCGATAATCGGTCGCCCAAATGTCGGAAAATCAACTTTTTTAAACAGCCTACTTACAGAAAACAGACTAATAACAAGTTCAGAGCCAGGCACCACACGTGATTCTGTGGATATTACATATGATCATGATGGAGAGTTAATTACTCTAATTGACACTGCCGGAATCCGCAGAAAGGCGAATGTTATAGATGACTTAGAATCAAGATTTGTTGAAAAAAGCTTAGAATCAATCAAGCGCTCTCATGTGGTAGTTTTAATGCTAGACTCCCTAGTTGGTATTGAGCAGCAGGATTTATCAATTGGTGAAGCTGCAATTAAGGGAGGGAAAGGGATTATTGTTGTTTTAAATAAGTGGGATTTAATAGGTAAGGATGACAGAAGTAAGTTAATAAAATTTGTCAAACAACAGGAAGTGACTCGGTTATTCTTGGAAGTGCCAACTGTAACAATTTCTGCATTGAAAGGCATGCGCTGCGGCGATGTGATAGATAAGTGTCTTGAAGTGAGTGAATCTTTGAACAAGAAAGTCAGCACTGCAAAACTGAATAAGTGGCTAATTGATGCTTTAGATAGGCACTCTCACCCACTTGTAAAAGGCAAAGCAGTTAAAATGAAGTATATCGCTCAAATTGGTACTAAACCTCCAGCTTTTTCTTTGATATGTAACATACCTGAAAGTGTTGATGAAAGTTACAAACGCTATTTAATTAATGACCTTAGAAAAAATTTCTTTGCTGAAGGCGTGCCAGTCAGATTACTTTTGAAAAAAAATAAAAATCCCTATGCAAAATGAATACCCTGCTTTATACTTTCAGGGATAATTTACTTAAAGTTATGTGTAATAACTCCAGAATTCCTACAATCTTTCTGCTGTCGAGTGCCGCTGCTCTAATTTTTGCATATGTGCTAGAATATTTTTTCAATATGCTGCCATGCAAGTTATGTACATACGAGCGAATAGTTTACTATATCGCCGGATTACTTGCAGTAGCGTGCATGCTTAAAGACAACAAAATTCTAATCTATGCAATGTTTTGCAGCTACCTCATAGGTGCAGTAATATCTTTTTATCATGTAGGCCTTGAACTCCACTTATTTCATGACATTTTAGGATGCACAGAGCAAGCAAGTGGTAACGTTAGTATAGAAGAGCTCAGAAATAATCTACTAAATCCTAATTACTCTCCATCTTGTGACAGACCTCATTACGTTCTAGGTGTTTCCTTAGCAACATGGAATCTAATTTATCTCATAGTAGCTCTATTCGTATCAGGTAAGGTGTATTGTGGAGAAAGAAAGAAATCTAAATAATTTAAGGTACAGCAACAATCAGTTCTTGCAACAGGCAATTAGAGTAGATCACGCTGGAGAATATGGAGCTATTTGCATTTATTCTGGTCAAAAATTTATTCTTAAGAAATCTTCTATAATCAATGAAATAATTGAAATGGAAGAGCAGGAAAAAAAGCATTTTCACTATTTTAATGAAAAAATCAAAGAGCAAAAAGTTCGTCCTACTGTTTTGTTGCCTATTTGGCGTGTTTTAGGAGTGTCGCTTGGCGTTGCAACTGCCATTATGGGCAAAAAAGCTGCTATGGCTTGCACTGCTGCAGTTGAAGAAGTTATCGGGGAGCACTACAAAGAGCAAGTTTCACATTTAGAAGATGGGGAATTAAGAGAAACTATAAGTAAATTTCGCGACGAGGAGTTAGAGCACAGAGATATTGCAATTCAGCACAATGCTGAAAGCGCATTTGGCTACAACATTCTATCTTCATTCATAAAAACAGGCTGCAAAGCTGCTATTTGCTTGTCCAAGTTAATTTAACTAAGCAGCTTTCTTAAAGTGTTTTAAATGTTCTGATGACAACAGAAATCAGGAAGAAATTCAAGTGTAACAATTATTTTATAACTATATTTTCATATCACCATTATTAATCAATAATTAGTGTTTGTAAACTAATACCAATTCTCATTGTTGGTCATTCAAATAGGATACATAGCAGAGTTGTTTAATTGTGGAGTAGGTAAGAGAAGTAATAAATTTACACAAAGCACTCTCAAGCAAAGCAATAGTATCGTATATTTTATTGCGCAAAATGTTCTGTTTTACATACAACCAAAGCCTCTCAACTGGATTGAGTTCAGGTGAGTATGGTGGTAGGTATATAATCTCAATATTTTTAGGTACCTTTAAACTTTTCGACTTATGCCAACTAGCACAATCCATAACAAGAAAGGCTTCTCGTGGTCCCAAATATTGAGACATTTGCTCAAGAAATATATTCATACAATCAGTGTTGACATTCGGTGCAAACAAGCTAGAATTCTCCCCATTTCTAGGCTCTGTGGACAAAAAATATGAAGAGGGAGAAAAAAAGTGGTAGTTTAACCAAATGAACATAAAAATGGAGAAACTACCGAATGGAATATTATATAAAAGAAAGAAATTGGAAACAAATTTTAGAATTCATAAAAGGCATAAAAGGAATGCATAGTAAAGACGAAAAACGTTTAAGAATATTCATAGAAGCAGTGTGGTATATGGCGCGAAGTGGTTGCCAATGGCGACTTTTGCCGAAAATCTATGGCAATTACAGAAGTATACACAAACGATTTAAGAGATGGTGCGAAAGGGGTATTTGGAAAAATTTATTGGAGTACACAAAACAAGAGCCAGATTTAGAAGCCGTCATAATCGACGGTACGATCATTAGAGCCCATCCATGTTCGGCTGGATATACAAAAGATTCGAAGGATCAAGAGGCTTTAGGGCGAAGTAAAGGTGGCTTTACGACTAAAATTCATGCACTTGTTGATGCATTGGGAAATCCTTTAAAATTTATACTTATACCAATTCCCATTACACGGCAAACAGATAGACAATAATAGAAGACAAGCCATAATGAAATAAGTGAAATAGTCGAGGTATAAATGGCACTAAGATCAAAATTATTGGATGAAGAAGTAGTAAAATCAGCAAAAAAAATGCTGAAGAAAGTAAGGAACAATGCATATGTTGCAAAAAAACTAAATGCTGTAATTGCAGCAAAAAAGCATAGTATAACGGCTGTAGCAAAAATATATTGCATTTCAAGAAGCGCACTAACTTCGTGGATAAAACTCTTGAAATTAGGCAGAGAAGAAAAATTGTTTGCTCCTCCACAACGGCGTAGAAAAACTAAATTAAATCAGGCTCAACTACAGCAAGTTGAAGCATGGGTAGGAGAAAATCCTAATATTACCATTAAAGAAATGAGAATAAGAATCCAGGAAAAGTTCGGCTTAAATATTAGCAAATCTACAGTACACCGCTATATGCAAAAGATGAAATTCTCTTATATTACACCAAGACCAGTACACAATGTACAAGATAAAAGAAAATAAGAGGAATTCAAAAAAAAATCTCAACGAAGTTATTGGCAAGTATCCTGAAAAAGAGCTGTTTTTCTTCGATGAATCGCGGTTTGGCACACATTCAAAGACCGGGCATGGATGGTTTAAAAAAGGCGTCAGAACAAAAGTTAAGGTAAAATTAGGTAGGGAAAATTTTTATCTCTACAGTGCAGTTAATCCTAGAAATGGGGAGAATTCTAGCTTGTTTGCACCGAATGTCAACACTGATTGTATGAATATATTTCTTGAGCAAATGTCTCAATATTTGGGACCACGAGAAGCCTTTCTTGTTATGGATTGTGCTAGTTGGCATAAGTCGAAAAGTTTAAAGGTACCTAAAAATATTGAGATTATATACCTACCACCATACTCACCTGAACTCAATCCAGTTGAGAGGCTTTGGTTGTATGTAAAACAGAACATTTTGCGCAATAAAATATACGATACTATTGCTTTGCTTGAGAGTGCTTTGTGTAAATTTATTACTTCTCTTACCTACTCCACAATTAAACAACTCTGCTATGTATCCTATTTGAATGACCAACAATGAGAATTGGTATTACTCCTGGCCAGAGGAATGAAATTACACAAGCTGAAGTATTAACAAAAAATGTCTATAACTCCATTGTAGTAGCTGATAAGGGTTATGACAGCAATGCTTTTGTGGTCAGCCTTGAAAACAGGAAATGTGAAATCGTAATTCCATCAAAAAGGAATCGAAAAGTGCAAAGATACTATGATGAGCATATTTATAAAGAACGTCATTTGATTGAGTGCTTTTTCGGTAAAATTAAAAATTTTAGGCGCATTTTTTCCAGATTTGACAAGACCGCAGAGGTTTACATGGGATTTCTAAATTTTGTTGGAGCTCTCATATGGCTTCTCTAAAATTTTGTCCACAGAGCCTAGATAATTCTTCATATCTTGCGATAAGTTATCTTTTAACTCTTCATATGTTCTAGACAGTAACATCTCTAATTCCTTAAAAAATTCAAGTTCAATATCACCTGACGTAAGAATCATCATCAGATGTTTTACTAACTCTCTATCATTTGATTTTATTGCTTGATAAATTGCTTTTTCTCTATCCTCTTTCAAATCATACAGTTCTGATGAATCACTGAGACTAAATAAGTAGTTCTTAGCTTCTTCAGGAGCATAGATCGCAATATTAATTTCTCTTAATGGATTAAACTTTTCTAGTAACTCACTTTCAGTAATTTCCTCTATTGCAACAGCCACTTTACTCAACTTCTTTAGCTGATCTATACCGCCTCTTGAATCTCTGGATGTATTTTTAACTTCATTTAGTACTTCGTTATACAGACTTTGTTTTTCCTCGCTACTTAATAATGCACAATGCTCCTTTAACTGCTTGGGAGTCTTGGATAGAAGTTGTACTAACATACGTTTTGTTGAAAATGCTCATGCTATATTATAGAATTTTTAATTGAAAATCATGCAAAAATTTATATTGCTATGGTCTTCAATTTATGTCTCTTTTTAGTGGTTTCTGAATCTCATGATTCCTATATTTCAGCTTTTTAGTTTCCTTTCTGGCAAGCTTATCTGCCTCCTCGTTATACGTATTACCATTGTGAGCTCTAACCCACTTCCAATTAACGTCATGCTGTAAAGCAACTTCATCTAGCTCTTTCCATAATTCCATGTTTTTTACTGGGCTTTTATTCGCCGTCCTCCAACCATTTATCTTCCATTTGTTGATCCATTCTGTTATACCTTGTTTGATATAAAGGCTATCAGTATGTAAAACCACTTTACAAGAAACTTTTAACATCTTGAGACCATTAATTACAGCTTTTAACTCCATCTTGTTGTTCGTTGTGTTTTCTTCACCTCCAGAGATACGTTTCTTGATAAAGACACTTTTATTTTCATACATAACTACAGCAGCCCAGCCTCCTGGACCAGGGTTTCCAGAACAAGCTCCATCCGTATATATTGTAACCTTCTTTTTTTCGCCCATACTAACAGAATATGGATTTAACATAAATTTTCTACTGAAATATGTTGATATTGAGTTTCGGATTTTTTATTATGAAGGTGTGAGAGGTTAATCTCGCGATGTTAGGTAATTGAGCTTTTGGGCTCGTATTTTTATTAGGAGGTTAACCTCTCACACCAAAAATAAGTGTTTTTAAAGCTCTTTAATAGCTACTGAATCCATAAATTCATTTGCTGGGGTTTTTAGGCGCTTTATGAGGGGGTTATAAAAAGATCTATAAAGGGACGTCTGAGATGCGTAGTAGCATTCTAGGGTCATCTATGAAGGCAGTTTTTTGCCAACTCTTGAAATTTAGCTAAATTTACCACTTTAATAGACTTCAGCATAAAAAGGTTGAACATTTCTTCACAATTGTGTATAATTATTAATCCTTTTTAGGTTTTTTTCTCATGGCTCTTTCGAAATTTTTAGATCCTAAGCTAGATTTGACATTCAAAAAAATATTCGGCACTGAAAAAAATAAGAATATCCTTATTCACTTCTTAAATGACATCTTAGGCTTTACTGGGGTTAACACTATTCAAGATGTTGAGTTTCTTAGCACTATCATGAATCCTGAAATTGCTTCTGATAAACAAAGCATTGTTGATGTTCTTTGTAAGGATTCATACGGAAATAGGTATATTGCGGAAATGCAACTCGCTCGTGATAAAGGCTTCGAAAAACGGGCTCAATTATATGCTGCTAAGGCTTACTCAAGGCAGGCTGATAAAGGTGGTAAGTACATTGATTTAAAGAAGGTTTTCTTTATTGCTATTTCCAATTGTAATTTATTTCCTGATAAGCTTGATTATATATCTAGCCATACCATAAGAGATGAAAAAACTAACGAGCATGACTTAAAAGATTTTCAATTTATCTTCATTGAGCTGCCAAAGTTTCCTAAGAGCAGGGAAGAGCAGCTAGAAAATGTAGTAGACCGTTGGCTATTTTTCTTTAAATATGCAGAAGAAACAACTGATGAAGATTTAAGGAAAATAGCAGAAAAATCACCAATAATAAAATTAGCATATGATGAGTTAGATAAGTTTCATTGGAATGAGAAGGATCTCCTAGCTTATGAAGAAAGGGTCATGGATTTACAGAAAGAAGCTGCTATCTTGGAACAACGTCTTGATGATGCCGGAGACGAAGGTAAACAAGAAGGTAGACAAGAAGGTAGAGAAGAAGGCATCCTAATCGGTCATGAAAAAGGCAGAGAAGAGGGCGAAAAACAGGCTAAAATAGCTGTGGCAAAGAATCTACTTAAAGCAGGGGTTTCTACCGATATCGTAGTTCAAACTACTGGTCTTACGGCTAATGAAGTTAAAGGCCTACTATCTCTAGATGCTTAGGTGAATATCTTTGTATTAGACGAAAATCCTGTAACTGCAGCACAAATGTTATGCGATAAGCACATAGTGAAAATGCCCTTAGAAACTGCTCAATTACTTAGTAGTGTTTTTTCAATTGCGTTAAAAGCGCAAAATCCTTTAGTCAGCATCACAGACCAGAATATAGAAGTTCCATATAAACTTACTCACAAAAACCACCCTTGTTCTCTATGGGCTAGACACTCAAAAGGAAACTTTAATTGGTTGATAAAGCATGGAAAAGAATTGTGCATAGAGTATAGCTTGCGATACAAAAGAACGCATAAATCCGAAGAAGTTATAGATTGGTGTGATAATAATAAGGATTTGCTAATTTTTCAATCAGTCGATAGACAAGCTTTTATACAAGCACTGCCGGATCAGCATAAATGCAGCAGTGCTGTGGAAGCTTATAGGAGATATTATCTCAAGGAAAAGATAAGGTTTGCTAAGTGGGAAAAGGGCAGAGAAGCACCGGATTGGATAATCTACCCACAACTGATACAGCTCATAAATAGAGAAGACATCCTAATCGGCGAAGAAAAAGCTAAAATAGCGCTAAAAATTTACTTAAGGCCGGTATATGTTATAGCTAAAATGATCGGCCTTTTTATTGATCACATTAATAAGATTCAAGAAGAGAAGTTTTAGCCATAACGTTTTTTATTAAATTCTCCATTCTAGTAATTTTTATGTTGCAATCCATTCTAATGTATGTACAATACCACTTTTACATAATACTATTAATTAATAGGAGGGTTAATGCCAAGAAAAACAGAGCGTCATGCTGCAGTACTTAAAAAATTACAGGATGTTATAAAACATATAGATCCTGAAATCGCTGTTGGGAGGCGTCTAGCTATCAAAAGGTGGGTAGAAACCTATATAGAGCATATAAAATCCTTTAAGGATGATAAGCTGCAATTTTTGTACAATGTATTCCAAGATGAAGATTGCTGGTCTGGTATAAAATTAAATAATGTTGTTTTAGGTCAAAGGTTGACTGAAGAAAAAATAGGAGAAATCGATAATCCACTTCGCAAATACGAGATGGCTTGTAGTTATTGTGTTATAGATAAAATTCATCCACTCTTTCAAAAAGCATTTGAATCCTACAAAAATGGATTTTCTTCTGATGAACTTGATAGTAGAGGTAATCCTATAACTGATGAGTACATACGAAACTCGCTTTTGGGTGGCATTGGAAGGAAAGGTCCTGTATTTGATTTCTGGATTGATAGAGAATCTGGGGAATTAAAGAAGTATGATGCAGTAGAAGGCTTTGACAGTGCTGTAAAACTTAAGTGGAGTGAAGGAGTAGAGTATTTTTATAATCATCTAAAAGAAGAAGATAAAGAAAAGAAGCTTACAGAAGCCATTATTGCTCTATCTCGCGTTCAATCTGTTGAGAAAGATGCTCCTATTTTAGATTTTTGTGTAAATAAGGTAGCTGACAAAGATACTCTTTTGCAGAAATTATCGCAGAAAGATAAGGGGGCATATTCCCTTTTTGCTCAATTAATAGATTCATGTTTTTTTGATACAGTTCATGGTTTAGTGGAGTGTTGGTGTTATGAAGGAGTTTCAGCACGAGGAGACCATTCAGACAAAATATTCTCACAGCGAGAGTATGAACTTCTTCTTTCATCACTCTCACATGTAATGTTGAAAAATCCTGAGTCAAGTGTTCAAGCTAGATCTCTTATTATGGAGATTTGGAAGTGTGGCCGCTTTGTTGAATACAGAAAGGCTGCCGTTAATACTTCTAATTATACAGTTCATGTAAGTGGCATGCTTGCAGGTTTAATAGTTAACTGGAAACGAGAAGATGGTTATGAGCCTGATAGGGAAAAAGAAATAGAGAAAAAAGAAATATTAGATATAATGTCATTTGCTAAGGGTTGCTTCCCTGAAAAGTTTGAACTTTTTAAAGAAGTCATGATAGAAAACCTTAGATTATGTGGTAGGAAAGGCAAGAAAGTAAATGTAGATTATGGTCCATTTGCAGAAGAGTTATTCTCTGAGTTAGAGAAAACAACTTTACCTCCTGTAGGTGATGGTCCTTGGAATAATTTACGGTCTCAATCTAAGGTATCTTTGCCACTTGATGATGGTCCGCAGTCTAAGTTTGAAGCTCCTAGTGTGAGCGGTGTTTCTAGCCGTAGAAAATAGAGGGGTATCTTATATGAATAATCGTGATGGACTTATTAGGAGTTTAGTAGATGGAGATCTTGAAGATTTCAGACAAAGATTTGAATCTTTTTTAGATCAATGTCCATCTTTCTTGAATTATGTGAATGCAGGTCGTTTCCTTCCTGTATTCTTTTTTAGTATGTTTGCCACTGCACATGATGCTAATATCTTAAATGCAAGTGAGAGAGTCTATTTTCGTTTTGATAACCATGGTGTTAATCCACGTAATGGTGAAAATCGAAATACGGGAAATCTAAAAGTTGTTATTTTAACTAGTAATCGTGGCGGACAGCAAGTTGTCAGATGCTACAGTATTTCTGATCGTCCTAATAGTGATGGGCTAAGGTTCAGTACAAGGGAGAGAAATGCTCTAGTGCGAGAGGTTAGACGGCAAAATCCAAATTTGAGAGAAGAGGACCTAAATTTTGAGCAATACAAAGTATGCATGCATGGAAAGGGCAAGAGTCAGGGAGAGGCAATTGCAACAGTATTCGAGGTAATTCGTGAAAAAGATCGTCAAGGTAGGGATAAATTTGCCAAATATTCAGCATCTGAAATCAATCTTATTAGACAGCTTTTAAGAGATCACAGATTGACAATTAAGGAAATAGAAGGAAGAGGACTCAATCGAAATCAGCTCAGGCAACTTGGTGAGTTGGTCAATTTTGTGCAAGTTGCACCAGGTCAACAAAGAATTTCCAACTTTATGGAAATATTAACAAGTAACCAAAGACAAGATGTAAGAGATGGAATGTACGAAGAAATTTTGCCATATATAACTCGAATCTATCGTAATTATGCAGGCACACTAGAAAATGATATTCAAGATCGCAATCAAAAATTTGAGAGTCATGGGTTTTTATTAGGTTTTTTAGCGAATTTTAGTCATCTCTGCACAATAGATATTGACCTTGAATTGTCTCCTGGAAATTCATATGTTGCTTTTCTTGTACGTCATCAAGCAGAAAGAGGGAATATCCCTACTGTTATTAGCCTTGCTGCAGGAAGAACGTGGTCTCATACTGCATTAAATCTTGCCACAGGTTACGCTAAAAGGTTACATGTTTCTTCATTTATACCTATTCATACTGAATCAGAACATGTTACCTGTGTTGGATTAAATTTTAATTTAAATATAGATCCTTTTAGTGTTGATACAGGAGGGCTTCAACAGGATAGATTTCCTTTAGTACAAAGATTATTTGATTGTGTAGAAAATGAAGAAATTAGAAGAAATATTAGAGATTTTTTACTTCACCATCTTCCTGCTGAAATACCAAGAAATGCAGAGAATTATGATAGAATATTTGATTGCATAACTTGCTTTGCTTTTGGAAGTAGTGCTTTTGATAGAGAGTATTTAGAGCTGGAAGAAGGAGAAGATCGAGTACGTGTAAGAAAGTATATATTTAGATATGATAATGGTGATCGTGCTTTAACTATGGTCTTTTATGGTCAAGGTTCTGATATAGTTATATTTCATATTAGAGCTCACGATGCGCAACAACAAGGAGCCATCAACTTGCAAGATCTTAATATTAATAGGAATAATATTCATGTATGGGAAATTTCATGCACGCTTAATAATCAACTTGAACTAGATATTGATCTACCAAATGACCTTGGTTTATATCCCAATTATCAAAATAATAATGCAAATGATTTTCTTGATGGTGATCTTGTACAAGTGCCTAATGCTGAAAATGTACATAATACTTTGAATCAAGTTATGAATGATGGCTGGCAAAATATAGCTCAGCATAGAGAATTATTTAGAGCTCTTTCTAGAGTATTAATGCCAGAGAATATGAACGATAATGTAATAATAGATGTAGATAGTGAGGACAAATTTCGGTCTATGTTACATGGTGCATTTTATGCTAGTGACAATCCTGATAAAGTGCTTGCTGGCTACTCAGTAGGACAGGCATATAGTCCTAACATAAGAATAGAAGAAGGAAGAATGGCAGAAGTACGCACAAGAGTTACAAAACAGAGGTTAGGTCTTTTGTTATTAAGACAATTTACAAGGGATAATCCAGATACTCATCCAATTGGATATGTATTAAGATTTGCTGGTAATGCAGGGGCAGTAGAGCAGGAACAGCGTAATGCAGGACAAGAAATCGGAAGACTTAAGAAACAACACAGAGGATTTATACCTATTACTTCTGGAAATGAGGTGGTTTTGTTTCCTATTGTGTTTAATAGAGATGCACACGAAGCAGGTAATCTTATACTTTTCCCAGAAGGGATAGGAAGAGAAGAGTATGTACACAGGCTTGATCGTCATGGTCGCAGCTCAAGACCAGGAGGATTAGTGGGACCTGAAAGTGTTATTGATGAGAATCCACCAGAAGGTCTATTATCAGATCAGACTCGTGAAAACTTTAGGCGTTTTTACGAAGAAAAAGCACCAGGACAAAATTCGATTTTTTTGCTTGATATAGACGACAATCTACATGTTCCGTTTAGTTACTTGCAAGGTACTAGAATACAGGCAATGGAAATACTAAGATCAAGAACAAGAGAAGGTGATAATGCCATTCCTACAGCACAAGGAATAAGAAGACAAATAAGAGATATTCTTGGAAATCAAGGGATAGAAGTGAGTGACCTAATTACACTAGAATTTGCGACGAGAAATGGACATTATGATTACTGGCTTCAACAAATTGATATAGCTCACGCTGGAAGATTGCGATATCAGCTTCGTACTGAAGGTAATCACACTTTTGAAGTAGCTAATTTGGCAAGGAATGACGGTAACGAGCACATTGTTAGAGTATTAAATCAATTTAGGGAAAATGAACAACAACAGCGTTTAACTTTAATCATTACTTTAAATAATACTCATTGGATTACACTAGTGATTGAACGTCAAAATGGGAATTATGTTGGGTACTATGCTGATTCAACTGCTACTGCTGTTCCAGGTGGTATTACTGATATCATTCAAAATAATTTAGGAAATAATGTTAGGATTAATAATGTTTCTGTTCGTCAGCAAACAGATGGTTGGAATTGTGGTTTATGGGCATTAGAAAATGCTAGTGATATTAATCAAGTTCTAAACGAAAATCCTGTTGGGCAAGTGCAGAATATCATAAATATAATACGCGATTTTCTTGGAAGAGGCTACCCAAACAGAGATAGAAATTACTTTCAGAACATAAGAGTAGGCATTTCACAATTACTCGCGAATGATCAAGGATTTCAAGATGTGCAATTGCAAGCATACATTCAAAATAGAGAGCAAATTGATCCATTACTACGTACCTATCTAGAATTAGGATATCACAGAGTAGGAGGAGGGTATGGATTAGTAGAAGCACCTATATCGCTTGGTGTTAGTGATTCCAGTAATTTTGGTGACCTGCCACAGTCGAGCTTAGAAGGTCCTGAAG
The DNA here is from genome assembly GCF_977011065.1 of Wolbachia endosymbiont of Dactylopius coccus. NCBI lineage: Bacteria > Pseudomonadati > Pseudomonadota > Alphaproteobacteria > Rickettsiales > Anaplasmataceae > Wolbachia > Wolbachia endosymbiont of Dactylopius coccus. Next base: position 693,527 of record NZ_OZ347065.1, read on the forward strand.
CTAGTCGTGTTTCTGACCTTAGCAAAGGCGGTAGGTAGAGGTAATCGGTAGATGAAAGGAGTGTAACAAAAACCTTATGCATCAAGTAGAGATTGTGAGCAAATTTAAAGAAGTTAAGGTGGGTAACCTGTTTTTTTCTATTTGCAGCAATGTTTCAAAAAGTATATGTGTCGAGTTGGGTAAAGTTGAAGGAGGTTCTTAAATGAGCAATTATTAATTTGGTAGTATATAGCATTAATAAATTTAAACGAAGCAACCACTTCCAGCACCCAAAACCAGCAAGCGTGAGAGGTGTTCTTTTTGGAATCAGTTGGTCTACCAAACGATCCGTACGAACTTTTATTTATAATAATTTTACTATACGCTAAAACTAGCTATATTGGCTTGCCTTCACCAGATTTAGATATGAACTGATCGGCCTGGTTTTGTTGCAAAGACTTCAAGCCCTTATTTTCACAACACCGCTTTTGTTCAAATTATTCTCACAAAGATAGGATCTTTTTTTACAATTTTGAAGCGCAAACAGTAAACAAAAGAATTTGCTCCCACACTGGTTGTCATGATGTTTCTCTAAAATATGTAATTTGCTCGCAGTAAAGATTAACCGTAGACAAAACTTTTTAGAAAAGAAAATGTACCCATTATAAGCTGTGGGCCTTTAACTATTACAATCAGAGCAAATAATATTCCACACAAAGATACTAACACTCCAAGTATCGAGACAAGACCGTCCTTACTCATAATACCAAGTGAAATAAGAGTTGTACCAATTGCTGGGATAAAGTGAGTTAATGGAAACGGATTGGCTATCACCAACGCACAAACTAACATTATAAATGCCAAAATCTTTTCACCTGGCCTGCAGAAAATAAAAGACATTCTTGGTTTCATGAATTTTTCTATTTTTTTTAATGCAGGTAAAGTTTTTTTTACTACAAGGGCTAGTGTGGAACGTTTAAAGGATTTCCTTTCCAACCAATGCGGCATCCAGGGAGAATTAAACCCAAGCAGAAGCTGTAGTGAAAATAAAATTAAAGGTATGGAAAGTACAGTTGTATAGCCAGGTGGAACTGGTATAGGTACAGACAGTGGCAAGGAGAAAATAATTATTAAAATACCAAAACCTCGTTCTTGTAGAGCTGTTTTAATATCAAACAACGTCACTTTATCACTATTAGTAGTACCAGTGTATGCAACCTCTTTTAGAATAAAAGATGCTAATTTTTTATCTTCAGTCAAATTCTTACATTTTTTCATAACTACCTTTTTACAAAGCTATTTCTAATAGCTAATCACCATAGACTTCTTACATAACTTAAAAAGTTTTAGTTTGATTTGAATGTCTAGAAACAGAAACATCATCCAAACCACTTACAGGACAAGAGCCCTCTTTTCTTTCTATAGTACGTTTGAGCTGTACTAATATTTTATCACAGATATTCCCTTTAGCATAATTATATAGGAGTTTTAGCAGCTCCTCATTACCTTTTTCAAGAGCAATTTTAAGAGTAGTATTTTCTTCAGTACCATCTTTAGAGTAATTCAAACCTGGTTTAAAGCCATAATCATTTCCTTTTTTCAGCAATTCCTTTATCTCTTTCAGTAATTTTTTTAACTTAGTTTCATCTACTTCTTTCACTACTTCCCCTACCTTATTAAGCAAATCCATGTCCTAACGCAATTTTTCAGAAAACATTTTTTTTAAATCTCCTTTGTCTTTAACAGATATAGCTTTTACACAACCAATATTAACATTTGGGTCAGAAAGCAGAAGTTTAACTACTTCAGAATACCCATGCTTTAGTGCCAGTGCTAAAGGAACATGACCTTCGTTATTGCTGGCATTAACATTAGCCCCTTTCTTCAGAAGAATCTCAACCATATCCTTATCACCTTTCTGTATTGCTGTGTACAAAGGAGTAAAACCCCGATCACCCTTAGCATTAACATTAGCCCCTTTCTTCAGAAGAATCTCAACCATATCCTTATCACCTTTCTGTATTGCTGTGTACAAAGGAGTAAAACCCCGATCACCCTTAGCATTAACATTAGCCCCCTTCTCCAGAAGAACCTCAACTACATCCTTATGACCATTCCCTACTGCTATGTGCAAAGGAGTACAATTCCGCTCATTGCAAGCATTAATACGAACCCCTTTCTTCAGAAGAATCTCAACTATACCAGCATGACCGCACTGTGCTGCTATGTGCAAAGGAGTATAACCCCAATCAGCCTCAGCATTGACCTCAGCCCCTCTCTTCAGAAGAATCTCAACTATACCAGTATGACCGTACTGCGCTGCCGTGTGCAAAGGAGTAAAGCCATCATTAGTCTCAGCATTAACATTAGCCCCTTTCTCCAGAAGAACCTCAACTACATCCTTATGACCATTCCTTACTGCCATGTGCAAAGGAGTAGACCCCTCGTTAGTCTCAGCATTAACATTAGCCCCTTTCTTCAGAAGAATCTCAACTATACCAGTATGACCGCACTGTGCTGCCATGTACAAAGGAGTACAACCCCGATCAGCCTCAGCATTGACCTCAGCTCCTTTCTTCAGAAGAATCTCAACTACATCCTTATGACTATTCTCTACTGCTATGTGCAAAGGAGTAAAACCCCGATCAGCCTCAGCATTGACCTCAGCCCCTTTCTTCAGAAGAATCTCAACTACATCCTTATGACTATTCTCTACTGCTATGTGCAAAGGAGTAACCCCACTTTCAACCTTAGCATTAACACTAGCTCCTTCGACAATTAAATACCTAACTATGCTAACATTATTTCTGCCTGAAGCGTACAAAAGCAGCTCTTCACAATCATTCACACTACATGAATTCTCCTGAAACTTTCTCTTAAATTCACCGTTTCGCCTTTTAGATATCATGTCTTTTAAATTTAACAGTAATTTCTCGGAGTTCTCTTGTTTGCATTCTCGCTCGCTGGCAGAAGCCCCTTTATCTTCTCTATTAATATCCAACCCTAAAAATGATTCCTCTACTTGCCCTAATTTATCCTTATAGAGAGACTGTATCTCTTCAGCCTCTTTATCCCATCCTCCAGCTTTCAAGGCATCTACGATTTCCTTCACTCTCTCTCGTTCTTGCTTTTCTACTAATCTAATTGCTATATCCTTAGCTTGCTCTATGTTTCCGTTACCTATTAACTTTAGTGCCATATCTCTCCATTCTTCAGGACTAGATTCTTCTTTCTCTATATCTACGTTACCCTTTTCCTCTGGTTTGATTACTTTCAATAAAGAATGTCCTTTTTTACTTTCATCATCACAAATATAAACACTATCAATAGCACGAGTAGCTGCAACATATAGGGCATTCACATAAAATTTATTCTCCTCAAAAGATTTACCTTCCTTATCCTTTGGTCTTGAAATGTTAACATCCTTTTCATCATATAGAGAACGAATTTCACTAATAGCTTTCTTAATATCACCTTCTCCCTTGCTTTTACATGCTATATCCCATATTTTCTCATACGCTTCATCGAACTTGTAAAGAATCACATTCTTAAACTCCAAGCCTTTAGCTTCCTGTACATTAAACACAAGTTGAGTATTAAACAATTTACAAACATCCTCTTTATCCTTATCATTCAGAACTAGAACAGCATAATTTATGGACTCAGATATTTTTTCTGCTATTTCTTGCGCTTTATCCTTATCAAGAAAGCCGACATTACCTTTTTCATCAGTATTACTTTCCATGAAAAAAAGGTTTTTCTCTTCTTCTGTCATTTTGTCTTCTGAAGCAAAGCAATGATTCTTAAAGTGTAGTACACGGTTGGCAAGTTCAATAACTTGTTTACTATTACGATAGTTCTTTTCCAGATTATAAAAAACTTCTGACCCTCTGTTTTCTATATATTTATTCTGAAGGAGAAAGTTCTTTAATTTAGATCTAGAAAAAAAACTTGGATGTATTACTTGATTAACATCACCGCATAACAAAAAATTATTCTTACTCTCCTCTTTTAAGCTTCCCAATATTAGATTTAATGTGCTTTTAGTTAAATCCTGAACTTCATCTACAACAACTGCATCATAACCCTCTTCATTTTTCTTGTTCTGTATATTTCTTACACATTCACAAGCTGTGAGACTGTATCATAATATTCTGAACTTCCTTCTATAAATTCCTTATACTCTTCAAAAAGACTATAAATTTTTTTTTCTTTCTTCTTTAGGAAAGATAGATTCTCTACCTCCTAGATCAATATACTTCCCTTCTCCTCCTTCTCCCCCAAAGTTTCCTCCAGCTATCACAGCGGTAAATTCTTCGAATACTTTATCTCCGTCTTTCTTGTACTTCTTAAATTTACCTTTCTCACATTTTTCTTTGAACCATGAAAAAAATGTATTTCTACAGATTGGCTTCTTTCCCTCTACATGCCTTCTTATTTCTTCATCTTCCTTTGCTATTCTTTCTATAAGCTCATGTACAGATATGAACTCAATTCTTTCAGAAGTACCAACCTTAAATTTATTCTCAGCTTCATCCCAGTATTCATATTCATATAATTCTTTTGATTTCTTTATCAGACTTTCAGATTGAGTGATGTACAGAATCTTTCCCTCCTTAAACTCTTCTTCTATCTTTCTAAGCTTTTCTAAAGCCACTGACGTCTTTCCACTACCAGCATGTCCACTAATAACTAAAGGCAAATTATACTTCTCTTCATCACCTTCAACTATATCCTCTTGCTTTGCACTAAAAGTAACAAAATTCCCTAACCAATGCATTTTTGGAACATCTCCTACCTCTTCATCAAGAATTTTTTTACCCTCTCCGTTGTAATCTATTATCTTTATGCTTTTTATTTTCTCCTTGTCTTTTAAGAATTTTGATTTTTTGTATTCATGATTCAGTATTATTTCCAAAATAACAAAAGCATCCCCTTCTTTTTCTTCACCTTCTTTTTTATACTTTATACTCGTGAATAATAACCTGTCACTATCACTTAATTTAGCTCGAAAATATTTGATATCTCCATCACCTTTTATTAACTTCACATCTCCCAGAGTTGTATGTTTATTTGCCTTTAAATCCTGAACTAACTCATCGTACTTTCTTTTTAAAGACTTTCCATCCCTTACTAAATCATCTTCACTAAACTCATCACAATAAAACACGAAATACATACTTCACTACCTCGATTCAATCTACAAAAGCTAATATAGTAGATATACTGCATCCTAACTCTACATACTTTTAATAATATAATAATATCATGACTTTGTCAATACTTCATAAGAAATCAAACCCTTACCTTGAAATTTCAACCTCAATATTTCTGAATATAACCTTTTATGTTGCCTTCAATGGATAATTTGATTGTTCTATATCTTTCACTTTCTCAAGCTTTGTATCAGGTTTTAACACGTTATGCAACCCAAAGCCTATACAAACTAATCCAATAACCATTCCAACCACTGCTATAGTATGCATTTCCATAACATATGATACAATACCACCTAACAGTAGCACTACCCCAACCACACCAGCCATAATTGGTTGAATTGATGATTTCTCATTTGTAAAATTTCCTTTGCCGGATCCACTATTAAAATATGTAGTTGAAGAAAGGTCATTCGAGGCATTTTGTGTTTTTTCTTTGCTTTCTAATATTGGCCGAAAGTACTCATTAGTGTCTTTACATAACTTAGTGTCAGTTTCTGTAATATTGGCCTGCTGTTTTATTTGTAATCCACCTTTCACTTTCTCAATATTTTCTGGCACATCAAAGTCTCTTGATTCCTCTATGTTTGAGAAATTTTTAGCTCCTTCGCTACTCTCACACAATTCGATTTCAGTTAATGTACCTACAGCAACAGTGCTAGCAGTTTCTCCTCTGGGTTTTAAAGTTTTTCTTTGTACTGTACTGTTTTCATATATAACAGTACTATAACTCTTGTTTATTGAGTTTCCTTGACCATCTAAGCACTCTAAGATAATTTTCTTATCAGCAATCTTTTCAAAAAGTTTATATTGTTCAGCTTCTTTTATCACATACTCCAAAGTTTCCTTATGACTATAAAGTAAAGCGTGCTGTAATAACGTAAGTCTCTCTTTTTGCCATTCACATTTGCGAACTATTTCTATCATTAGAATCTCTTGTATATTGGAGAATTTTTCAAGTTCCTTAACAGCATTTTTATCTTTCTCTAGTTTTTTCGACAATTTTAAAACTTTCTTTTTGCCCTCACTTGTTAACTGACCATCATCACTTGCAAACTCATAGGTTATATCTGCTCTATCAACTTTTTTTAGTACGCTCGGAGCTTTTTTTAGTATTCTCATATTACTTTTGTCCTTTATCTCTTCTATAAGTGATTTGTGTTAGAAAAGTATTAATTGTGTAATTTTTAAGACACTAATTTGTAAAATCTCTCCACCTGCTCACTCCACAGCATCGGTATTTCTCTCAAATCAACTAACTTCAAACCCCTTGGCTGTCTCCCATTTACTATGTCTTCTTTAATTTTTGGTGCTAAATAATTCAACCTTAAAATTTGCTGTATACGTCTTGTACCTATATTAATTTTCATGCTCAGCTCCTTTACACTTCTATATTTTTCCTCTTCTAGTTGACGTTTCCAGGAATGGGCTCTTACCACTGCTTTGAGTAACGCATTATTTGTTTTTCCTTCTGGCTCTACTACCGTGCATTTCTTTCCCTTCTTCTTTATTGGTATAAATTTTTCCTCTGATTCAGAACTCACCTCTATTCCATCTTCTTTTACCATTACTTCCTTTATTAACTTTTTCACTACTTCTTTCTGCTTTCCAAAACTTAAATTTTTCCATTTTTCTTCCCTCTTTTCTTTCCCATTTTCATATAGCTGCTCCGCTTTCTTCATCACTTCTTTTTCCACTTCTCCGGCTATTACATTTCGGCTTCCTGATTCACAACCCTTTCCCCTTAAATGGTTATTGCACACATAATATCGGTACCTTTTATTCTCTTTTTTTGAGTATGTCAGTGTCATATTTACACCACAGCTCTTGCACTTAATTATTCCCCTAAGCAGCGCTTCCTCATATTTTGCTTTTCTATATGTTTGATTCTTTATCAATTCTTGTGCTTTTTGCCACTTTTCCTCTTCTATTATTGCATCGTGCTTTCCTTCATACTCTTTCTCATAATGTCTTATCTTTCCAGTATATATTGGATTTGTTATTATTCTCCTCACCGTCGCTTTTTTAAAGATATCTGATTTTGTTCTGTAACCTTCTCTATTTAACTCTCTTGCCAACTCTGCCATTGACTTCAACTCCAAATATCTTTCAAATATGTGCCTTACTATTTTTGCTTCTTTTTCATTTATTATTAATTCTTTATCTTTGACATCATATCCTAGCGGCACAGTTCCACCCATCCATAAACCTTGTTCTTTTGATGTTGCTATTTTGTTTTTTACTCTCTCCACTATCATTTCTCTTTCTAGTTGTGCTGCACCTGATAACACTGTTTGTACAAACTTTCCCATTGGCGTATTATTATCAAATATCTGCGTTACTGCTATAAAATTTACTCGGTGCCTTCTAAAAAATGATGTTACTTCTATGCTGTCTTTTGTTTCCCTTGATAGTCTGTCTAGTGTGTACACTACTACACAATCTACTTCTCCTCCTTTAACATCTTCAAATAACTCCTTTATCGCTGGTCTTTCTAAATTTTTTCCTGAATAGCCACCATCATCGTACCTTTTTACCAATATTACCCAACCCTCTCTGCTTTTTATGTACTTTTCACATGCTACTCGTTGCGCATCAAGACTATTAAACTTTTGTTCTAGTCCATCCTCATTTGATTTTCTTGTATATATCGCACACCTTACTTCTTTTAGCATTCTCTCTCCTCAATTTCCACTTTTATCACGCATTCCAAATAATAAAGGTCCGTTGTAACTCATTCCCATTATTTTTCCGGCTACTGCTGACAATGACGTGAAAAATTCTTCTCTGTAGATTAAACCCTTATCTGTTACCATTACTGCATGCGTCTCTTCTCCTCTCTCTAGTATTAATTCTGTCCCTTCTACTGGTAATTTATCGCTACTTATTCTTTTTCCCTTCTCTAGCCGATCTGCCAGATACTCTAGTCTTTTTGTCCCCTTTCTTGACATTTCTCCATACGCTTTTTCCTGCATTCTATAAGCTAATCTTGGTATCAGATATTTCTTTGAGTATCTAGGCGCCTCTTCCCCATATACCTTCTTCCATATTCTTCTCAACTCTACCAACGCTTTTTTCTCTAAATTCATTACTTTCTTTTCTGTTTCTTTTTCCATATTTTTAGCCTATCGTAAAAGGTTTCCCACTTTGCCGTTCAAATAACTTTTCAATTCTGTCCGTTTCTTTCTCCAACACCTCGGCTATTTCTTTGCTATTTTTTGCATAATCCATCGCTGTCATCCCACATTCATCCGCTTGTTCTATTTCTCCTCCAGCTTTTACTAACTCCTCCACTATTTCTTTTTCACCTACCATGCACGCAAGGTGTAGAGGTATGCATTTATTTCCATATTCCTCAGCATTTACATTCGCTCCTGATTTTATCAATTCTCTCACGGTTTCTAGACGTTTCTCCGTTACCGCTAGGTGCAGTGCTGTGTGTCCTTCTACATCTGCTGCATTCACATTCGCTCCTTTTTCAACTAATAATCTCACTGTTTTTGCGTCTACTGCGTAATGTAGAACTGTTCTTCCCTTTTTGTCTCTTGCATAAATATTTTTATATGAGTTCTCTAATAGTGACTCCTCTTTTTTGCCAAGCTTTATCATAATCTACCTCACCTCTTCTTTAAACCTAAGCCTTCCTTCTCACCACCTCATCTATCATTTCGTTCACTTGGTTCATTATTTTGTTTGCTAAATTTTGACATTCTTTCTTTATTAGCGATTTGTCTCTCTTCCTTATTTCTCCTATCTCTATTATTTTTAGCTCCGGCATGTAGCTTCCATTCAACATGTCTGCTATTTCTCCCACTAGCCCCTCTATTCCATAACACGTCAGTTCTCTACTTTTTGTTATTCCTCCTTTTTCTCTCAGAAATTTGCTCGCCTTTTCATTCTCTTCGCTATTCCATGAACAATACTTTTCACTTTCCCAGATGTAATACATTGGTGTTGCGCCATATTTATTCAGTTGATTAACCTCAGCTCCTGCTTTTACTAGCTCTTTTATTATTTCAACTCCTGCTCCTCCTATTTTGCACGCAGAGTGCAGTGGCGTACATCCAGTGACATATTGAGTGGCATTTACTTCTGCTCCTTCCCTTAGCAGCACTTTTACATTTTCTAAGCTTTTCGCAAATACTGCACAGTGTAGTGGTGTATAACCATTTTTATCCCTTGCATTAACCTCAGCCCCTTTTTTTATTAATAATCTCACTGTTTTGTAATCAGAGATTTCTACTGCTTGATGCAAGATCGTCTCTCCTTCTTCATTTCTTTTATTAATATCTTTAAATCCGTTACTTGATACTTCTTTAAAAAACTTACTCTTGCTAAAACTCATTTTATACCTCACAAAATTAGCTTTTCTAGCGTTAGATAAATTTCTTATGTTTACCTGCTGCTATTCAAGTCATGTCCTTTTTAGCATGAGAAAGCAAGTCCTTTTTCTTTTTATTTCATACACTTTTACCTATTATTAATAATATATATGAGGATATAAGTATAAGCACTTAACTTATTACACATATTACTTGACTATTTTTCCAACTTCTGTGCAAATATCGATGTTCGTGCCACTTCAGTACTCCCGGGTAAAATACTAAAATGTAATTTTCTAATTCGTGTATTGAGTCTTTTTGCTCTAAATCTAATTCACTTTCAAAATGAATATTGTGCTCTGCTATACCAAATCTTATAACTTCTTGATTGGTAAAATCTTCTACCTTGTAATGGTGAGTAACGCTAAACCTTTCTAAAATTGGCTTGTGTTTTAAACTCCAATATTGCCCTGAAAGTTTATTGCTTCCCAATACAAATTTATTTCCTCTTTCCTCTACACTACCAACTGGAAAACATGCGTTTATTTCTCCTAAATTCCAACTGTTGTCTGATAAGACTATCTGTGCTTTTGCAAACTTTATTTCTGACAATAAGCTCTGTGGTAATGGATGTAGTGCTTTTAAGTTATACCACTGATGATTTCTTTCATAGATGCCTTTGTAATCCTTCGTGTGAGGCTCTGTTTCCCCAAGCACTGCTACATCTAACCGATATATGTCATTACTAAATGCTTGCTCATAATGGTTACGTAGATAACTCTCTATAACCTTAATTGACGTAACACTAAACCTGAAGAAATTTACTCTTCCAAACGATAATACTGGTCCATCTTTTTCAATTTTTATCCCTGAGTAATCCGATAACAAACTTCCAAAAAAGCTTTCATCTAAAATAAATCTGCTAACATTATAGTGATTATTGAAAATCCTCATTAGTCGCGATCTTACGGGTAATGATAGTTTTGCAAGTTCTACAACTGCATCTACAAAAAAGTTATTTGGAACATCTTTTATTCCTATCTGTAATTCAAAAAAGTGTTTTCCAGGTGGCTCCTCAATGATTGTAATATCTTCTATATTTGCCCATTTTAGTGCTATTTTGAGTGAGGCAGGTGTTCCACGTAGTCTTTGAAATTTTACTCCTTCTACTATGGCTTTTCTTCTATCTTTTACCCAGCGTAGTATTTCCCCCAATTCATATTCCTCAATCAACCACGGCAATGTTTCCTCTTCTAATCTAAATTTAAACCCTCTTGTACAGCTTGGATCAACCTTATAATCTGTTGCATCAACCAATGCTTGCTCTTGCTTTGTTGCGTTTGGGGGTAACAGCATTACTCAATCTTTAAATTTCGCAACTTTGCACACTCATTCCCCAGTACTACAACATCCTCTTTTGGTTCTATTAATTCTACATTCTCTACACCCTCTACAAATAGATTCGCTATTATCCAAGATCTTGTTACACTCCACCCTAATCTTTTTGCTAATTCAAACTTCTTAATGAACTGCTTCTTGATTTCCTCCTTCGATATTACAGGACTTATGCTCATTCTGCTGTGAATATCTATTTCCGTAATATTGCAACCAATTACTGTTATCGTATCTGTTAAAACCCTTATATCATCTCTAGTAACCTGCTTTTTTACAATTTCAAGTAGTTCTTCTGACACCATGCCAGTTGTTGTTGATAAGATTGAAATTTGTACTTTCCCTGGTATAGGTGATTCTACTAATGCATCTTTTACTCTACTATCTGCCGACAGTGCATGATAACGATAATACTCTTTACTTCCTCCTGTACTCCAGCCTTTTATTTTTGCTTTTACCCTCTTTCTAAATCTTTCATCCTCTTCTTCTTTTTCTCTCTCTACTCCATAAAACTCAGCTAAATTATCAAGATCTTCTCCCGTTGCAAATTTTAGTAAATTACTTTTTACAGCTTCGTTTATTCTTTCTCTAAGCAAAAGTTCTCGCCATGCTGCTACCTCCAGAATCTTTATCGCTGGATCACTTTCAACTAATGCTGTAAAACTTTCATCTCTACGCACTAACTCTTCTTTCATTCTCGAAAATATTTCCTCAAAGTTCAGTGGCTCAATAATGTTAGTCTGCTGCATCTTTATACTATAAAGCGAATGTTTTTCCCACTTGGTACGTATAATCCTTCTAGGTCAAGCGTTACTTTTCCTTCTTTCACCTCTGTCATTTTTACTTTTTCTAACTTAAATCTCCTCTCAAATTTCCCCAGTGCTTCTGCTGTTGCTGCATAAATTTCTAGTGTTAAATCACGATTAACTTGCTTATCTACTAATTCAAATAGCCTTGAACCATAACTTCTCCTCATTATTCTACTGTTTACTGGAGTGGTTAATATATCAATTATTGATTGTTTAAGATGGTCTATTTCTTCTAACGCTTTTCCTGTTTTAGCATCCATACCCTTCATTTCTATTTTGCAAAAAAGACGCTTTCACTGCCTTTTATTACTTTAAACCCACATGAAACTATATCTCCTACTCTTCCTACACCATAACCATTTGCAAACACTGTTTTTGATCCTTGAATCATTACTTTTCCTTCACTAAAACTGTCTCCTTGTCTACATATTGACTTACCGTTTACAAAAACATTATTACTTCCGCTAATGCAGAAATGTGGTATAGCTTCTCCACAGTAGTCTCCTAACCTCACTATTCCTTTGTTCAATTTAAGTCGATCCTTTCTGCTTTCAGTTTGATTCCACTTTTTGTCATTTCTATACTTGATCCCCCAGCCTTAAGTGTTATTTTATCCACTACTTCAATTCCTAAATGATGTTTTTCCTTATCATATGTAAACTTCGTCCCATCTTGAAACTTTATACTATTTATTTCTTTTTTATTCTCTGGTGCATGGTATTTTTCCTGATATATTCCTGGTAATACTACTCCTAATGATAGTTCACCAAGAGGAGAAAATACCACAATTTGTTCATCGATATCTGGCGGAGACCAATCTCTATCTTTTCCTGCTTTACTTGTTATCCATGGTAGATAATCTGTTACAATATCTCCTATTTTAACTCTTACTTTTGCTTTTTCATAATCTATTTCTTTTACAACTCCTATACGAACAATATTGGCCAGTTTCCTCTGTAGTTCCGAAATTGCAAAATTATTTTCTAACATTTATTTCACTGATTTCTATTTTGTGTGGCATAAATTTTCCTTCTTTCCAAATAGATCGACCTACGTGTATTGTATGCACCCATTCAACCATCCACACTAAATATGCATCGAGCTCTGGCCTAAAATCATCTCCTCCTCCTGATATAAATTCTCCTGGTGAAACATTTTCCACATTCCAAGTATTTTTATTTACTACTTTTGCTACTTCGCTAGCTAATGATCTAACAATAATAGGTGCATTTTCTATTGTGCTATCAATCACTATTCGTGCCTCAAATCTTACCCTCAGAGCTAGTTCACCTGTACCTGGATCACTTCCTTTTTCAAGACTGCTAAGTTCTACAAATACCGCTGGTGCTAATAATTCTTTTCTTATCGATGGATAAATTTCACACGTTTGAATTGCTGGTATTTCTTCCTTTAATTTATTGCAGATTGCGTTATGCAAATCTTTAAAATTCATACATTTTCTGTAATATCACGTTCAAAAAATTTTGTAAAGACTTTCTCAATCTCATAATTAACAAGATCTCTTATTACTTTTGATGCTTCTGGTTTCAATGGCAACTTAACTTCCTTTATTGGCAATGCTGCTCTTCCTTCACGCTTAAAAATACCGCTATTTCCTTTTGGCATAACTGCTGCAAATCCTCCTATAAACTCATGCTTTCCTACTTTCGATCCTCTTCTTGTTTTTTGTATTTTGCCAATTGTCGATGCTCTAATGTCATAGAGATTTGCTCTAATTAACACTTCTAATCTGCTAGTTTTCACCTTAAAAATTCTTAATCTCTTTCTTATCAAACTTAATTTTATCTTCTTTTCCTCACTAATTTCTTTTGCTGTCTTCAATTTTAGCCATAGTGCTGTTCTGTTTAACGCTCTCACTATTGCTAATTCTATTTTTTTTCTTTTAGCATTTACACTTTCTATTACCTCAACTTCTATATGCACAGACATTTTACACCCCATACGCTTCGATTCGCCAGACCATTCCAGATTTATCTCTAAGTGGTGGAGAATATACTTTATATTTACGACCATCAATAACAAAAATATCTCCCACCATTGGCTTCAGTACATCAAAAACGTTTACCTCAAGAAAAAGCATCTCTCCCACAAATTGTCCTTCACCAATCTCGTATAATTTATCTGGCTGTTGTTTTAGTACTTGTACCACATATGACTTATCATTTGATTCATACAAAGCCACTTTTCCTAAATGGGCAAAACAATCTTTTAGTAGTCTCTTAATATTTTTTTGCATTTCTCCATTTTATGTATTAAGGTTTATAAGTATGCTAAGAAGGAACATACTGGTAGAATACCTCACTACATTCATTCTACCGGTATTGTTATGTTGCAGTAACTTTGACTAATACGCCAGGTCTATGGCACATTGGCAAAGGATTTGACTGTGTATGTAAATCGGTCCCTCTATCAAATCTTCTTGGCTCTTGTTTTGCATATAGTGGCTGTCCTAGTGTGTTTACCGTTTCATTAAAATCTGCTGGTGCAAAATATGTTGTAAATGTGCTCGCTGTTCCTAGGCTCTGTGGACAAAAAATATGAAGAGGGAGAAAAAAAGTGGTAGTTTAACCAAATGAACATAAAAATGGAGAAACTACCGAATGGAATATTATATAAAAGAAAGAAATTGGAAACAAATTTTAGAATTCATAAAAGGCATAAAAGGAATGCATAGTAAAGACGAAAAACGTTTAAGAATATTCATAGAAGCAGTGTGGTATATGGCGCAAAGTGGTTGCCAATGGCAACTTTTGCCGAAAATCTATGGCAATTACAGAAGTATACACAAACGATTTAAGAGATGGTGCGAAAGGGGTATTTGGAAAAATTTATTGGAGTACACAAAACAAGAGCCAGATTTAGAAGCCGTCATAATCGACGGTACGATCATTAGAGCCCATCCATGTTCGGCTGGATATACAAAAGATTCGAAGGATCAAGAGGCTTTAGGGCGAAGTAAAGGTGGCTTTACGACTAAAATTCATGCACTTGTTGATGCATTGGGAAATCCTTTAAAATTTATACTTACTCCTGGCCAGAGGAATGAAATTACACAAGCTGAAGTATTAACAAAAAATGTCTATAACTCCATTGTAGTAGCTGATAAGGGTTATGACAGCAATGCTTTTGTGGTCAGCCTTGAAAACAGGAAATGTGAAATCGTAATTCCATCAAAAAGGAATCGAAAAGTGCAAAGATACTATGATGAGCATATTTATAAAGAACGTCATTTGATTGAGTGCTTTTTCGGTAAAATTAAAAATTTTAGGCGCATTTTTTCCAGATTTGACAAGACCGCAGAGGTTTACATGGGATTTCTAAATTTTGTTGGAGCTCTCATATGGCTTCTCTAAAATTTTGTCCACAGAGCCTAGTGGAAAACAATGCCCTGTATCTTTCTCAATAAATCTTCTAACCGTTCCTTCAGGATCGGTTGCTTGTCCTCTATATTCCTCAAATGTGATTCCACAGAACGTAAATCCTGACCTCATATCATTTCTTAGCGCTGCTCCTTCTTGTCATCTTTCATATGCTTCTTTTACTTTTGCATGAGAAGTTAGTGCATCAAAAAACTCAGGACTTACCAAGGCATGAATTCCAGTCATATATTCACCACTTAGATTATCTTCTATATGCCGCAATACTTCCAGACACTTACGCTTTACATCAGTTGTCGCTGTTCCAAGGGCAAAATTTACTACTTTCGGTGTAATTTCAAATTCGTTGTAAAGGTTTAATAACTCTGACCCATCAGCATCTAAAATTATTCCTTTCAGCGCTCCCATTCGCAAATGCTCCAACGTTATTGCATGTTTATTTCTCATTAGCTGCAAATGATCAGTTATTACATCTGCCAGCGCTTTAAGTTCACTTTCTGACCCAAATGCTCTTATCCCCTGTACTTCCTCTGGCAGCACTACATCATCATGTGGAATATGTGGAATCGTAAATGTTCTTACCTTTCTTTTTCCTCTTTTTCCTACTGCTCCTGGTGCTCCGGGTAACTGCGTTGGTAGTAAACTTAATACTCCATTTTGCTCTTCTATGGTGATATGTCTAAATCTTACTGATCTACTTGGAAACAAATTTAAATTTTCAACTCGTCCATAATTTATCGGCAATATATTTATCGCATTTGTTAGTGCCGTCATGCTAAATGTTGTATTTGTAAATGGATTTTGCATTTTTTCTTTTCCCCTTTTGTATTTTTAATAGTTTTTTTAAGCTCCCTTGCGAATAATGATCCCTCGTGCTTCAAGTTGCTTTATTGCTTCAGCTTTCTGTTCTTCAGTGATATTTGCTGACCACACAACTGCATGATCTGCTAGTATTGCACCACGAGTAATAATTACTGCTTTGGCATTTTCTGTCGCATTTACATCACTTACTATTGCACCTATTGCTGTTTGCGTCCCATCTGTGGCAGTTGGATTTATTATCTTAACCATGCTATCTTTATCGAGAGCCACTACTGTACCAAGCTTTAGGTTCTGCCCTTTTGCTACTGTTATCTGATCTCTTGAATATAGACTTGACACCTCATACTTTAATAGGTCACCAAGATTATTTGCTTCAGTTATACTTGTCATTTTTCCTCCTTTTTTCCCTTTAGTTTTACCGCCATCTTTGTAATTGTTGTACGCGGCGGTTATAAAAAAACTTAAATACTTGATTGTGCTCTAGCTTTAGCTACCTGCATCATCAACTCTTCTCCTGAATTCTGTGGTATTGCACTCAGTATCTCTGTCTTCTTCGTTCTCTCTGCAAGTAATTCCATTAAAACTTCCCTAGCTTGCTCAACACTTGCGCCTTGCTCTATAAATTCTTCTATTTTCTCTGGCATTCGTGATAGATTACATAACCGTATTAATTCAACAACTTCACTACGATACTTAGTTAAATTATCAGTTTCTTCTTTTACGTTATTTGTAGTTTGTTCATTCATAGTAATACTCCTGTTTTTATTAATAGATGAAAGAATTGTCATTCCGTCTGCAAGACCTATTTCTACTGCTTTCTCCCCAAAATATAGCCCTGCCTCTGTTGATCGAATTTTTTCAATTGAAAGACCTCTGTTCCTTGCTATTAGCTGCACAAACATTTCATATAGTCGGCCTACTTCTTTTTGTAAGCTTTCTAAACTTTCAGACGTCATTGGCTCATGCGGATTTAAATCATTTTTTCTACTTCCTGCAAATACTGTGGTATATTTTATTCCTTGCTTTTCATCAAACCCACTTTGATCTATATGACTTGCTATTACTCCAATACTGCCAACACCAGAAGTTCTGCTCACAAATACCTTCTCAGCGCTTGAAGCTATAGCATATGCAGCAGAGTATGCATCATCATTTGCTATCGCTATTATCCTCTTTTTTTCTCTTGCACTATAGATAAAATCAGCCAAGTCGAAAATACCGTTTACTTCTCCTCCTGGGCTATCTATTTCCAGTATAATTGTCTCTATGCTTTTATCTTCTAAAGCACTCTCTATCTCTTCATGAATATTTTCATACGAAGTCATGTCTAAAATATGATCAAAAGCTTCTGTTTTTTTAGTCAAAACTCCATAAATACGTATTATTGCTATTCCTTTTGGGTTTATATGAAAATACTTTGAGTTCTTAAAGATAGGTTGTTTGCTGTTATATAATGATAGTAGTTCAAAGCTTCTTCTCTCTACCATTATTGGCTTATTTATCCACATCACCTTCCTTTCCTTATTCTACTTTATGGTTAACGTCAGAATCGAAACAAAGTCCAAAAGAATTAGCACGCTTTTGATCTTCTGCTATTTCTTGGTCAATTTCTTCTACATCGTAACCCATTTCTGATACTACTTCTGCTCGACTTTTGAAGCCATTCCTTACTGCCATTTGCTGTGCTTGCTGATCTTTCAGTGGATCCACCCAATCAAATCCCTGTGGTATCCATTTTACTTCTTCTTTCACTACTTTTTCATCTATACTCATACCAATTCTCATTGTTGGTCATTCAAATAGGATACATAGCAGAGTTGTTTAATTGTGGAGTAGGTAAGAGAAGTAATAAATTTACACAAAGCACTCTCAAGCAAAGCAATAGTATCGTATATTTTATTGCGCAAAATGTTCTGTTTTACATACAACCAAAGCCTCTCAACTGGATTGAGTTCAGGTGAGTATGGTGGTAGGTATATAATCTCAATATTTTTAGGTACCTTTAAACTTTTCGACTTATGCCAACTAGCACAATCCATAACAAGAAAGGCTTCTCGTGGTCCCAAATATTGAGACATTTGCTCAAGAAATATATTCATACAATCAGTGTTGACATTCGGTGCAAACAAGCTAGAATTCTCCCCATTTCTAGGCTCTGTGGACAAAATTTTAGAGAAGCCATATGAGAGCTCCAACAAAATTTAGAAATCCCATGTAAACCTCTGCGGTCTTGTCAAATCTGGAAAAAATGCGCCTAAAATTTTTAATTTTACCGAAAAAGCACTCAATCAAATGACATTCTTTATAAATATGCTCATCATAGTATCTTTGCACTTTTCGATTCCTTTTTGATGGAATTACGATTTCACATTTCCTGTTTTCAAGGCTGACCACAAAAGCATTGCTGTCATAACCCTTATCAGCTACTACAATGGAGTTATAGACATTTTTTGTTAATACTTCAGCTTGTGTAATTTCATTCCTCTGGCCAGGAGTAAGTATAAATTTTAAAGGATTTCCCAATGCATCAACAAGTGCATGAATTTTAGTCGTAAAGCCACCTTTACTTCGCCCTAAAGCCTCTTGATCCTTCGAATCTTTTGTATATCCAGCCGAACATGGATGGGCTCTAATGATCGTACCGTCGATTATGACGGCTTCTAAATCTGGCTCTTGTTTTGTGTACTCCAATAAATTTTTCCAAATACCCCTTTCGCACCATCTCTTAAATCGTTTGTGTATACTTCTGTAATTGCCATAGATTTTCGGCAAAAGTCGCCATTGGCAACCACTTCGCGCCATATACCACACTGCTTCTATGAATATTCTTAAACGTTTTTCGTCTTTACTATGCATTCCTTTTATGCCTTTTATGAATTCTAAAATTTGTTTCCAATTTCTTTCTTTTATATAATATTCCATTCGGTAGTTTCTCCATTTTTATGTTCATTTGGTTAAACTACCACTTTTTTTCTCCCTCTTCATATTTTTTGTCCACAGAGCCTAGGATTAACTGCACTGTAGAGATAAAAATTTTCCCTACCTAATTTTACCTTAACCTGTGTCCTACTGCCCTTTTTAAACCACCCATGTCCAACTTTTGAATGTGTACCAAACCGTGATTCATCGAAGAAAAATAGCTCTTTTTCAGAATGCATGACAATAGTTTCATTGAGGTTTTTTTTTAAACTCCTCTTGCTTATTTTTATCTTGTCCACTATGAACTGGTCTTGGTGTGATATATGAGAATTTCATTCTTTGCATATTACGATGTATTGCGGATTTGCTGATATTCAAACCAAATCTTTCTTGGATTCTTATTCTCATTTCTCTAATAGTAATATTGGGGTTTTCCTCTATCCACACCTCAATTTGTTCAAGTTGACTTTGGTTCAATATAGTTTTTCTACGGCGTTGAGGTGGAGCAAATAATTTTTCTTCTCTTCCAAATTTTATGTGCTTTATCCATGTAGTAATTGCCTTTCTCGAAATGCAACATATTTTTGCTACAGCTGTTATACTGTGCTTTTTTGCTGCAATTACAGCATTTAGTTTTTTTGCAACATACGCATTATTTCTTACTTTCTTCAGCATCTCTTTTGCTGATTTTACCACTTTTTCATCCAATAATTTTGATCTTAATGCCATCTAAACCTCGCTACTTTACTTACTTCAGTATGGCTTTTTTTCCATTATTGTCTATTCGTTCCTTGTATAGCGGGAATTGGTATCAGAAACTGGAATTAAGCCGCATATTATAGAGATAGGTGAAGTACATGTTAGAGCATAATTTTGCGATTGCAGAGCTAAATAGGAAGTTAGCGAACATTATTCGTATAGGTCTAGTAAAAGAAATAGACTATGAAAAGGCAAGAGTGCGGGTAAAAATAGGAGAATTTATAACCGATTGGTTGCCGTGGATAACGGCAAGAGCAGGAGAAGATAGAAGTTGGTTTGCGCCGAATATTGATGAGCAAGTAATAGTATTATCGCCATTTGGGGAATTATCTTTGGGGGTAGTATTACCAGCAATATATCAGGAGAAATATCCGCCTCCGGAGAATAAAAAGGA
Organism: Wolbachia endosymbiont of Dactylopius coccus; assembly: GCF_977011065.1. Classification (NCBI taxonomy): domain Bacteria; kingdom Pseudomonadati; phylum Pseudomonadota; class Alphaproteobacteria; order Rickettsiales; family Anaplasmataceae; genus Wolbachia; species Wolbachia endosymbiont of Dactylopius coccus. The sequence continues at coordinate 713,537 of NZ_OZ347065.1, forward strand.
AATAAATAGTGTAAAATTTCAAGATGGGACAAAGTTATCATATGACCAAGAAAAGCACCATCTTAAGATAGATGTAGTGGATAAAATAACGTTGAAAGTAGGAGAATCAAGTATGAAGATTACCAAGAGAGGCATAAAACTCAAAGCAAAGAGAATCGACCTTAATTAAGTATGGCTAAAGCTGTGGTTTGTATAGGGGATTATTGCAGTGGAATACCGGCACATGTTTGTATGAGTGGTAGTAACGACATTTTTGTAAACGGTAGATCTGTGTGTCGAAAAGGAGATATCTTAACTCTAGGTGAGAAACTGACGCAAGGTTCAAACAGCGTATTTGTGAATGGTATTGGGGTAACAAGAACAGGAGACTTGGTATCGTGTGGTTTTAAAGTGATAGGTGTTAGCAAAAATGTATTTGTAGAATGAGAGGCATGAATGCTAGCACGGGAAAGGAATTGGAAGGAATAGAACATTTAAAACAATCAATTACTGATATTTTAACCACTCCTATTGGATCACGTATTATGAGAAGAGAGTATGGTTCTCGATTATTTGAATTAGTAGATAAGCCAATCAATAGGGATTTTACGCTAGAAATTTATGCGGCAACAGCGGAAGCACTACAAAAATGGGAAACAAGATTTAAATTAGAAAAAGTAAAAATAACAGAAGTAAAAGAAGGGAGAGTAACATTGAATTTAGAAGGTGTCTATCTTTCAGAAGGTAAGTTCATAAATATTAATGGAGTAGTTGTTTAAAGATGGAGCAGCCAAATATTATCGAACCACTGAACTTTGAAGAGATTTTTTCTCGGATGAAGGAAGAGTTGGTGAAGCGTGACGCAAGTTTTACAGCATTAGTAGAAAGTGACCCAGCGATGAAGGTTCTGGAAGTAGCAGCCTGGCGAGAACTTTTGCTCAGAGAAAGAATAAACGAAGCAGTAAAAAGTAATTTACTAAAATTTTCGACAGGAGAAGATCTTGATAATTTAGCTGAGTTTTATGGAGTAGAAAGACAAAAAGAAGAAGATGATGAAAGATTTAGAAAGAGGGTAAAAGCAAAAATAGTAGGTTGGAGCACAGGAGGAAGCAAGGAGTATTATAGGTATCATGCACTGTCAGCAGATAGAAGAGTAAAGGATGCGTTGGTTGAATCAAAAGTGCCAGGGAGTGTGGAGATCTCAATTTTATCAACAGAGTTATCCACAAATGGCATAGCGTCTGAAGAACTACTTGATATTGTAAGAAAGCGAGTCACCAGGGATGATATAAGGGTATTGACAGATATGATAACAGTAGTTGGTTGCAATATTATAGAAATAGATATCCATAGTAGAATTAGCATTAAAAGACCAGATATTATTGAAACGGTGAAGAAGAAATTTATAGAAAAATTTGAAGCAAGCAAAAGACTCGGATGGAGTGTAACAAGATCATGGATAATAGCGAATTTGTTTGTGGAAGGAGTGGAAAACGTGGAATTAATCGAGCCAAGAGAAGACATAGTTGTGAAAGGAAATGAGTGCGCTTTCTTAAAAAGTTTAAATGTTGAGTTAAATTAATGCTAAATGCAACAAAGCAAGAAAAAGCGCTGGTTGATGCAATAGATTACAAAGTTGATCCAAGCAGCGTAAAAGGATTTAAATTTAGCCTAGGGGAAAAAATATTGCCGTGGTTGGTTGAAGAATATGGATTGGGGGAAATTCTACGCTGGGTAACAGACAAAAGAAAGGCGATAAAAGAAGGAATAAAATTTCAGCGTTTAAGAGGAACACCAGCGTCATTAAAAATAGCTCTGAAATGGGCAAATATAGAAGAAATTACAATTATCGAAGAACCACCAGGAAAACATTTTTTTGAATTGCAGATAGGGATAAAGGATGTTCCAAATGACTTTTTTGTAGATGCAGTAGTAGAGCTTGCAAAACTATCATTGCCAGCAAGATCGAGGCTAATGAGAATTTTTAACGATCACTACAATATTGGTAGGTTCATTTTAGATGAGAGTTTTTTTGGCAGCTTATTATCAGATTATTCAGGGGTAAAAATAGAAGAAGATGGCCCAGTGTTATCATTTGGGAGAGTAAATTTTTTCAGGTCTAGTGGTCCAGTTATTAGGATTATAGAAAACTATCTACGCGATCATTATGAACGAGCTTTAAGCAATGATATATATCGTCTAGATGTAGCAATACTTGGAGAAACCGAGCCTCACACAAAGAATTATAACGGTATTTATGAAAGAAATCATGTGTGGTATAACTTCAAAGTGCTATATCCGCTGCCACAGAGCTTATTACCAGCAATTAAGTTTGCAAAGGCGCAGATAGTATTATCAGATAGTTGGAATTTATACCAATTCTCATTGTTGTGCAGTCAAATAGGATACATAGCAGAGTTGTTTAATTGTGGAGTAGGTAAGAGAAGTAATAAATTTACACAAAGCACTCTCAAGCAAAGCAATAGTATCGTATATTTTATTGCGCAAAATGTTCTGTTTTACATACAACCAAAGCCTCTCGACAGTCAGGTGAATATGGAGGTAGGTATATAATCTCAATATTTTTAGGTACCTTTAAATTTTTTGACTTATGCCAACTAGCACAGTCCATAACGAGAAAAGCCTTTCGTGTCCCCAGATATTGCGACATTTGCTCAAGAAATACATTCATGCAATCAGTATTAACGTTTGGTGCAAGCAAACTGGAACTTTCTCCATTTTCAGGGTTAACTGCACTGTAAAGATAAAAATTATGCCTACCTAATTTTATTTTAACCCGAGTCCTAGTGCCTTTTTTAAACCACCCGTGTCCAACTTTTGAATGTGTGCCAAACCGCGATTCATCGAAGAAAAACAGCTCTTTTTCAGGATACTTACCAATAACTTCGTTGAGATTTTTTTTTGAATTCCTCTTGTTTTCTTTTATCTTGTACATTGTGTACTGGTCTTGGTGTAATACCAATTCTCATTGTTGGTCATTCAAATAGGATACATAGCAGAGTTGTTTAATTGTGGAGTAGGTAAGAGAAGTAATAAATTTACACAAAGCACTCTCAAGCAAAGCAATAGTATCGTATATTTTATTGCGCAAAATGTTCTGTTTTACATACAACCAAAGCCTCTCAACTGGATTGAGTTCAGGTGAGTATGGTGGTAGGTATATAATCTCAATATTTTTAGGTACCTTTAAACTTTTCGACTTATGCCAACTAGCACAATCCATAACAAGAAAGGCTTCTCGTGGTCCCAAATATTGAGACATTTGCTCAAGAAATATATTCATACAATCAGTGTTGACATTCGGTGCAAACAAGCTAGAATTCTCCCCATTTCTAGGATTAACTGCACTGTAGAGATAAAAATTTTCCCTACCTAATTTTACCTTAACTTTTGTTCTGACGCCTTTTTTAAACCATCCATGCCCGGTCTTTGAATGTGTGCCAAACCGCGATTCATCGAAGAAAAACAGCTCTTTTTCAGGATACTTGCCAATAACTTCGTTGAGATTTTTTTTTGAATTCCTCTTATTTTCTTTTATCTTGTACATTGTGTACTGGTCTTGGTGTAATATAAGAGAATTTCATCTTTTGCATATAGCGGTGTACTGTAGATTTGCTAATATTTAAGCCGAACTTTTCCTGGATTCTTATTCTCATTTCTTTAATGGTAATATTAGGATTTTCTCCTACCCATGCTTCAACTTGCTGTAGTTGAGCCTGATTTAATTTAGTTTTTCTACGCCGTTGTGGAGGAGCAAACAATTTTTCTTCTCTGCCTAATTTCAAGAGTTTTATCCACGAAGTTAGTGCGCTTCTTGAAATGCAATATATTTTTGCTACAGCCGTTATACTATGCTTTTTTGCTGCAATTACAGCATTTAGTTTTTTTGCAACATATGCATTGTTCCTTACTTTCTTCAGCATTTTTTTTGCTGATTTTACTACTTCTTCATCCAATAATTTTGATCTTAGTGCCATTTATACCTCGACTATTTCACTTATTTCATTATGGCTTGTCTTCTATTATTGTCTATCTGTTTGCCGTGTAATGGGAATTGGTATAATATAAGAGAATTTCATCTTTTGCATATAGCGGTGTACTGTAGATTTGCTAATATTTAAGCCGAACTTTTCCTGGATTCTTATTCTCATTTCTTTAATGGTAATATTAGGGTTTTTTTCTATCCATGCTTCAACTTGCTGTAGTTGAGCATGATTTAATTTAGTTTTTCTACGACGTTGGGGAGGAGCAAACAATTTTTCTTCTCTGCCTAATTTCAAGAGTTTTATCCACGAAGTTAGTGCGCTTCTTGAAATGCAATATATTTTTGCTACAGCCGTTATACTATGCTTTTTTGCTGCAATTACAGCATTTAGTTTTTTTGCAACATATGCATTGTTCCTTACTTTCTTCAGCATTTTTTTTGCTGATTTTACTACTTCTTCATCCAATAATTTTGATCTTAGTGCCATTTATACCTCAACTATTTTACTTACTTCATTATGGCTTTTCTTCCATTGTTGTCCATCTGTTTGCCGTGTAATGGGAATTGGTATTAGGAGAAATAAACGCGTGTTTTCCGGTTACTAATATAGAAGAGAAAGGGGATAAATTTTTATTGGGAAGTAGCAAACTATCTGAACAACTGTGGAATTTAAAATACCAGCCAATTTTAGAAAGATTTTTTGCCGTTCACCACTATCAAGTAAAGAATTTCTCTACCCCCAAAATAATAAGATTTAGCGTAGCAGAACACTACATTCATTTTGAAAGCGAATTAGATTCAAAGCAAAAGGATTCAATACAGGAGTTAGAAAGGTACATTTTAGTGTTGTACCCAGGTGTACTAACGTGGCACGAACATCGTCATTTGAATAGAAAATGGGTGGAAAAACAGATTATATGTTTAATAAAATAGGTATATATATTTATATCTTAATAATCTTGCTAATATTTAGTAAAAACAAGGTGTATTAACCAAAAAAAACTTGCTTTTCCATGCCAAAACAGCTATAAATTAGGTAGGTGTAGGTAAACAAAAAAAATTGATCTTGCACTAAAGAGAGCCAAATTGGCGTATGTTTTTATAGTGAGGTATGTATGAAGTTCAGTGAGGAAAAGAGAGAATCTTTTAGTAAGTTTTTTAAAGAAGTATCAAGTAACGGATTTAAAAATATTAATAAAAGAAATGAAGAAGGAGAGACGATATTACACCAAGCAGTGGAAATCTCTGATTACAAAACAGTAAGGTTATTAATAAATAAAGGAGCAAATGTTAATGCAAGAGATAAAAATGGTTATACACCACTGCACTGCGCAGTATTTGCGAGAAGTTTAGAAAATGTAAAAGTGCTGATCAGGGGAGGAGGAGAAATAAATGCCACTCAATATGTCACTGGATGTACGCCACTGCACTCTGCATGCAAAACAGGAGAAACAAAAGAGATAATAAAAGAGCTAGTAAAAGCTGGAGCAAATGTAGAGCAAAAGGATAAATTTGGCAAAACAGCAATGTATTATGCGAGAACTGAAGAGTTGCTAGAAAAACTAAGGGAGTTATCGGAGCGATGCGATATTGAGCCTAGATTTAAAAGAAAAAGGAGAAAGAAGGTTTGAAGAAATAAGGGAAAAGTTAGAAGAAGCGCCATTGGTCAAGAAGGCACTGATGGAAGTGGAAAAAGAGCTAGAAGATATGGATGAGAAGATAAAAGAGCTATAAAAAGAGCTTTCTGTAAGAGAAGGGAGTAAAAGGTAGGCTACAAGATAATATGGAAAAAAAGATCATTAGAGGGAAAAAAGGAGCTTGATGATTTGGGAGAGTGCTCAATTGATGAAAGATAGCATATGTGTTTCCAAAATTGTGCATAAAAGTAAAACAAAACGAAGGTTAACAGTTGCGTCTTTTTCGCAAGAGTGATGGATTTATGGAAAAAAGGAGTGCCCGAACTATAAAAATATTTACAGGAGAAACTATGAGAAAAAAGGTATTAACTGTAACTTGTCGATATGAGCCTGATGAGTTAGCAGAGCAACATCTAGCAGACGCTTACGAGCTGTTACTAAGATATGCGGTAAAAAGAACCAATGAAAAGGAGGTGAAAGAAAATGACAACAGTAGCATTATATGCGAGAGTTTCATCGAAGAAACAAGCGCAGAACAATACAATAGAGAGCCAAATTGCCGAGCTCAAGTGTAGAATTGCTGCGGATAAACATGAGTTATTAGATAAGTATGAATTTAAGGACAATGGTGCTAGTGGGTGGATTTTAGAGCGTGAAAGTTTAGATGCGTTACGTGACAAAGTAGCAGAAGGTGAAATTGATAAAATTTATATTCATTCACCTGACCGGTTGTCAAGGAAATCTGCACACCAAATGATATTACTTGATGAATTTGAGAAAGCAGGAGTAGAAGTAATATTCTTAGATTATAAGGTTGAAAATAATCCAGATTCTAAATTATTGCTAGGAATGAAAGGATTATTATCAGAACGTGAAAGTACAATTATTATGGAACGTAGTCGAAGAGGAAAACTCCATAGAGCAAGGAAAGGTTGTATAAGTGTAATTGGTATTGCGTCTTTTGGTTATAAACGTGTGAAGCATGCAGATAGAGAAAAGACAAAATTTGAAATAAATGAAGAGGAGGCAAAAATAGTAAAGCAACTGTTCATGTGGATAGGACAAGAAAGAATAAGTATAAGGGAAGCTATACGTAGACTAAAAGATATGTCAATTAGAACAAGAACTGGAAAGAAGGTTTGGCGTACAATAGTAATTTGGAAGATACTAAGAAATACTGCACATGTGGGACGAGCAGCGTTTGGTAAGTTAAAAAGGGTTGAAAGAATATCAAGAAAAAAAAGTAAACAAAAGGTAAAAAATGTTTCTGTTTATCGTACAGATGAAAAAAGTTGGATTTATATACCAGTACCAAAGATAGTTGATGAAGGATTATTTAATAAAGTACAAAAGCAACTGGATGAAAATAGAAAAAGAGCAAGAATACAGAAAAGGAAAGAGATAAATCTATTACAAGGTCTAACTATATGTCAAAACTGCAAAAGTACGTATAGTGGTGTGCATCATAGGGATGGGGAAAAAACGTATAGCTATTATCGCTGTAGTAGTATAGTACGTATTACTGATGATGAGGAAAAATGTAACAATAAATTAGTCCGAGCAGATATGTTAGAAATAGCTGTATGGGAAAAGGTGAAAGATGTACTAAAAAACCCAGAGATGATAAAAAAGGAGTATCAACGTAGAACTTCAGAAAATAAAAGTGATGAATCATTAGATAAAAAGCTTGCAAGAAGAGAAGAACAAATAAAACAAGGTATGAAAGAATTAATGGAAGATTATTATAGTAAAGAAAATGTAGGTGAGAAGCAATATATAAGTAAGGAAGCATTTAAAGAGACAATGAAAAATCTTCAAGAACGTTTAAAAGGAATAGAAGAAGAGAAAAAGAAGGAGACTAATCAAAAGGCAGTAGAGACGGGAATAAAAGGTATTATAAGTAGCATAAAGAATTTTTATTCTAGTATAAAATCGAACTTGGAACAGCTAGATTGGGGAACTAAACGTGGTATTATTAAAGCATTGATAGGACAAATTAACATTGGTCGTGATCAGGTAGAAGTAGGATTTCAGATCGAAGAACCAGCGCAGGATGGGGGAATTCTTAATTTGTATCATTGTACTACGCATTATGATAAGGGGGCTGGTGGAGTTTGTAAAGTAATTTTTTCGTTTCTGACGGTTGTTAACGTGCTGCCAAAAACTATGCAAGAAGTCTATTGAAATCGCGTATATCAATCGTTGTAAAATCACACAATTGCTCTGTAGAGCTATGCCCTGTAATAATTACTATACCATTTTGCTCAGAGCGTATTGAGATTAAGTTCAGCACTAATTCACACGTTGCACTATCAAGATTACAAAATGGTTCATCTATCAGCCAAACGTTTGCATTAGAAATCAAGAGGCGAGCAAGCGCAACTCTCCTTTTCCAGCCTGCAGAAAGTTCGCCATATCTAATATTAAGTACAGGTTGCAACTGCAAGCAACAAATAGCTGCCACAATCAATTCTCTAGTATTTCGTATTCCTGCCCAGAATTCTACGTTTTGAGCAACAGTTAAGCTATCTTTACAGGCATTCTTATGGCCTATATAGACCATAGAAGGTATATAGGATTTTGGATCATCATATATATCTTTTCCGCAGTGCCTTATATTGCCTGATACCGGCGGTAAAAGTCCAGATAAACTTCTAATTAAGCTGGTTTTACCACTACCATTTGGACCAGTGATTAGAATCTTTGATTTTGGCTCAGCTTTAAAACCGAGATGTTTAAATAATACTTTGTTATTACGAGCGCAGGATAAATTTTCACATTCGAGCATGGATTATCTGCCCTTCCCCTTATGTTTACCTTGAGTTGAAGCCTGAGCTTTTACAAACAGCTCCCAAAATCCTTTCTGTCCGCCTTCTCTATGTATCAATTGTGCAAAACGCTGCATTAAACCATTACCCATCATAACCATCTTTGTCCATTTACCTACCGGTTTTGCTATGTCAACTATTTCTGGATCTTCTTTATAAACTTGCACATCTTTTTGTTTCTCGCGTAGCGTTTCTTGTTGTTTCAGCAACTCTTTTTGCTTATTTTTTTGATATAATTCATTGAATTTTCTGTCTTCTTCCCACTCTTCTTTAAAAACTTTTCTAGGAAATATGATTTTTCTAATGCGATTTTTGTATATTTTTCTCAAAAAGAGAAATACTGCAGCGACAGCAAGTAACGTTATGCTATATATTGTGATCTGTGCAAGTGGCATTTCCTGTATCTAATTCATTAAAAATACCCTTACTATTATACCATAATTATAGAAATTTTGCAATTTTTTTTGCGGGTAAAGACAGTATAAAAGCAACACTGCTCTATTTCGTAAATTGGACAAATATCTGACGAATGAGCTTGTATGTAGTAAGGTTTATTTCTATACTTTTTAAAGAATTTAGAAGTGAAACAAATATGAACTGCTACAAGACTCACACGTGCAATGAATTAAGGAAGAACGACGTAGAAAAGGAAGTTACCCTTTCTGGATGGTTATACCGTAAGCGCGACCATGGTAACCTAATTTTTGTTGATTTAAGAGACTTCTACGGAATCACTCAGCTAGTATTTAATAATGACAAAGATTTTTTTGATGAGATTTCAAATTTAAAATCAGAAAGTGTAATTACTGTTACAGGAATAGTTGAAGCTAGAACTGAAGATACGGTAAACAGCTCTATCGCAACTGGGGAAATTGAGGTTGTAGTTAGCAATTTGCACGTTGAATCGGAAGTCGAGTTCCACCGTGATGAAGAAATAGCAAAAGAAGAAAGAAGTATATTAGCGAGCATTGCTGGCGAACAAGAATACCCAGAAAATATGAGATTTAAATATCGGTTTCTTGATTTAAGGCGAGAAAACACCCGCAACAATATTATTCTGCGCTCACAAATTATTGCAGAACTCCGCAAGCTCATGATAGAGCAAGGGTTTTTGGAAATTCAGACTCCAATACTTACTGCTTCATCTCCTGAAGGTGCACGTGATTATTTGGTGCCAAGCAGACTAAATCCTGGTAAATTCTATGCATTGCCGCAAGCTCCACAGATTTTTAAGCAATTGCTCATGGTTTCAGGGTTTGATAAATATTTTCAAATTGCACCGTGTTTCCGTGACGAAGACGCAAGGGCTGACCGTTCTCCGGGAGAGTTTTATCAGCTAGATCTTGAAATGTCTTTTATAACTCAAGAAGACATCTTTCAGATTATTGAGTCTACCTTATATAAAGTGTTTGCTAAATTTTCTCGTAAGTCTGTTGATAAAGATTTTCCACGTATTACATATAAAGAGGCAATGCTCAAATATGGTTCTGACAAGCCAGATTTGCGCAATCCACTATTAATCAGCGATGTTACAGAAATTTTCCGTGATTCAGGGTTCAATATTTTCAAGAGCAATATCGAGCGTGGTATGGTAGTCAGAGCGATCCCTGCACCTAAAACAGCAGAGGAACCACGCAGCTTCTTTGATAAAAAGATAGAACATGCGCAAAGAGAATTCGGTGCTAAGGGTCTTGGATATATAACGTTTGATAAAGATGGTACTGCGAAAGGCCCGATTGCTAAATTCCTCGATGACAATAGGCTAAACTACATAAGAGAAGTAACGAATGTAGGGCCTGGAGATAGTGTGTTTTTTGCTTCTGACAAACAGAATGAGGCAGCAACAATTGCAGGGAAAGTGCGCACTCTTTTAGGGTCAGAACTCAGTCTTATAGATGACAATATCTTCAAGTTTTGTTGGATCATTGATTTTCCCTATTTTGTATATGACGATAAAAGTAAAAAAATCGATTTCTTTCATAACCCATTCTCCATGCCACATGGCGGCTTGAAAGATTTAGAGGAAAAGAATTCACTGGATATCCTTGCTTACCAATATGATCTCGTTTGTAATGGAATAGAACTGTCAAGCGGGGCAATTCGTAATAATAAGCTGGATATCATGTATGAGGCCTTTGCCATTGCAGGTTATAGCCGGGGAGAAGTTGATACAAAATTCGGCGCACTTGTACGTGCATTCAGATTTGGTGTTCCCCCTCATGGTGGAATAGCACCAGGAGTTGATAGAATGGTTATGCTGCTTGCTGATGAGCCGAACATTCGTGAAGTAATCTGTTTTCCTATGAATCAGCAAGGTGAAGATGTTCTAATGGGTGCTCCTTCTAAAGTAGAGGATAAGCATTTACGTGAATTATCCTTGAAGGTTATTGAATAAAAATTTTTATAGTGGGGTGTGGTAAACCGGAAGTCATGAACAATATTCAAAAAGCAATACTATCGGGCATAATCTGCAACATGATTATATGGTATGAGTTAACTCTATTTGGAGTTTTGACGCATATAATAAGTGACGTTTTTTTTTCATCAGAAAGTGATTACTTAAGTACAATCAAATTTCTTGGTACTTTTGCAGTTGGCTTTGGATTTAGACCACTTGGTGCATTTATTTTTGGTTACATTGGAGATAAATACGGCAGAAGGAAGATTTTGCTGACTTCTGTAATATTAGCTTCGATATCGTCTACTGCAATTGCGGTTATACCAAGCTTTAAAGAAATAGGAATATTTTCTCCTATACTACTTCTGCTTTGTAGAATAACACAAGGAATGGCAGCAGGTGGAGAAACAAGTATCAACTCAGCTTTTTTAATAGAACATTCAAGCGATAAAAAAAATCTAGGTTTTTTAGGTAGCATGAAAGCTTTTAGCGGCGCGCTTGGTTCTCTTACATGCTTTGTAATGATAGCTGTTTGCAAAAAGTTTACAGGTGAAAATTATGAAATTTGGGGCTGGAGATTGCCTTTCTATTTCTGCTTCATTATGGGCATAATAGGCTTTTTAACAAGATATATAATGGAAGAGAGCTTAGCATATAAAACACACGATAAAAATAAAAGCTTATCTCATTCTCCATTTTTAGAATTAACCAGGGACTATAAAAAAGCATTTATGATAGCAATTGGGCTTGGTATCGCTCAAAATGCAATCGTTTATTCGGTAATAATGTTTTATAACATATCTGTAAAAGCGCTTACTCTGTCAGGTATTGATATTAAAAATGTAGTAAGGATTATAGTTGAAATTACATTTGGAGCGTCTGCAGTGCTGTTTGCAATACTGTCTGATAAAGTTGGAAGAAAAAATGTAATGATTCCTACATTAGTAGCTCTAGCTTGCGCCGGTTTGCCGGCGCTTTCGCTATTATCATATGATAACCACTATATTGTAACGCTCACTTTTCTATTGATAAGCGTACCGATAGGTGCATCTTTTGGAATATACAATTCTCTTGTCTGCGAGTTATTTCCAACGAAAGTTAGGTGCACGGGCTTTAGCCTCGCACATAACATATCTGCAGGAATATTTGGTGGCCTTTCTCCATCCATATGTATGTGGCTTATAGAAAAAACCGAAACAAAACTTGCAGCAGGCATTTATCTTACTGCCTGCGCATTAATTAGCCTAATATCTGTGCTTCAAATCAAAGCCAAAGACAGAAAAGTTGATTGGTGAAATCGTTTCAGTCGAAAAATAGCGCTTCAATGGATTTTTCGATGTGTTTAGTGATAGGAGCGGTGATAGTGATTTCTTTATTGTTTGGCAGTTTTAAAGATAAAGAATGCGAATGAAGGTGAATTTTATTTGCTACCCCATCAATAAAAGCTTTTTTACCACCATATTTACCGTCACCAAGAATAGGGCAATTTATATGAGCTAAATGTGCACGTAACTGATGGGTTCTGCCGGTAATTGGTTGTAATTTTAAATAAGCAACATTGTGTTTGAATTTTGCTATAATTGAAAAATGCGTAGTGGCATTCTGAGGTGAATTTTCATCAACGACCACTTTTTCTTGACCTGAAACATATTTTTTCACCAATGGATAGTCTATTGTTCCACTATCCTTACTCGGTATGCCAGAAGTTAATGCTAAATAAGTTTTTTTTACTCTTCGTCCTTTAAATTCTTCCATAAGGTATCTGGCAACATTAGCGTTGCGTGCGAATATTATCACTCCACTCGTATCTCTATCTAGCCTATGGACAATTTTAAATGTTTCTCCCTCTCTTATTTGGTCAAGCAAATCACTCATGCTAATCTTTACTTTTACGCCACCTTGAACGATGACCCCTGCGGGTTTGTTTATAGCTAGTATATGTTCGTCTTCATATAATATGTTCTCTCTTAGTAGATTCACTAACTTTTCATTATATTTGCGATCAGAATTAGCGTTTTCAATATAATTCAAGTGCTTCAGCGTTATAGTTTGCCCAGAATTTACTCTATCACTGGACTTTGCTTTGCAATCATCAACTTTGATTAATCCTTTCCTTAAAGATTTTTCAATTACAGATTGCTTTAGATCAGGAAAGATTCTTCTGATGTACCTATCCAGCCTAACGTTATCGTCTTTTACTGATATGGTTTTTATATTCTCCATTACTTTACTTGGATGTATGCTAATATCAACTGTTTGCATGACATAAAATAAAGTATAGCACAAGATATAAACCCTTCGGCTACATGTGCTATTTATTTAGTAGATTAAATATGAAGTTTAAAACTCTGCTGTCAACTTCCTGCAAAACTAGTGAAAACCAAACTTGCTTAAAACCACTTAATTAGTTATAGTTATAAGTTTGAGATACAGTAAAATGATAGCTTTTATCCCTTTGATTATTTTTTTAATCTTGTATCTTGGAAGTGGTGCTTATTTTTCTTTTATCGGAACTGATAATCCACTTCATCAGGTTTCACCAGTAATCTGCTTATTACCAGCACTATTTTTTGCTGTTTCACGTGGTACAAATAAAATTCAGCATAACATCGATACTGTTATCGAGGGCATGGGTGACAAAAGCACTCTTACTATGTGTTTAATTTTTCTATTTTCTGGAGCATTTTCTGCGGTTACTCAATCAATTGGTAGCGCAGACACTGTTGCTAATTTAATTCTTAATTTCCTTCCAGCAAGATTACTGCTGCCTGGAGTATTTTTGGCTTCTGCTTTTATTTCAACTGCAATTGGCACATCTATGGGAGTTGTTGCGCTGATGGTACCTATAGCTGTTAATCTGGCAAAAAGTGGAGCTTTTGGTCTCGAAATAGGAACTGCAACTGTAGTAGGTGGTGCTGTGTTTGGCGATAACCTTTCGATGATATCTGATACCACCATTGCATCTGTTTCTTCACAGGAAGCTTCAGCAAAAGATAAACTTAAAATAAACTCTAAGGTTGCATTTACTGCAGGTATTATAACACTCACCTATCTGGCAGTGATTTCAAGTAGTACAAAAATTATTTCTATATCAAATTTAGATTATTATTCTATAATAAAAATTATTCCTTATATTTCTTTAATAATCATGGGGCTGCTTGAAGTCACCACTTTAGTAACAATAACTGTAAACATAATTATTGCTGGTGTGCTAGGAATAGCTTTTTTTGACTATGCCATCGTTCAATTTCCTCATGACGTGTATGACGGTTTCAAAAAAGTAAACGAAATAGTGATATTTGCGCTATTTATTGGTGGTTTGAGCCATATAATGTACAAACAAGGTCAAAAAGCGTTGCATAAACTTATCGATGAAAGCAATATCACAAAAACTAAAGCTGAATTTGTGATAGCAGGAATTGCGTCTATGTTTACTACCTTAGTTGCCAATAATACCATTGCTATTTTACTAAGTGGTGGTATTGCAAAAAGGCTTGCACAAAAACACAGTATTGCGCCACACCGCAGCGCATACTTATTAGATGTTTTTGCTTGTGCTACAAAAGGCATCTTACCTTATGGTTCCCAACTATTGCTAGCAGGAAGTATAGCTTCTGTATCACCTGTTTCTTTATTAACAAAAGTATATTATTGCTTTATTCTAGCAGCAGTTACAATAGGCGAAATAATCGTCAACAGCAGAAAAGAGAAATGTTGTGCGGCTGCAACTTAGAGTTTCTCTTTTTTTACCCATAAGGAACGGAATTACTTGACACCCTTCGCCAACCCCCTTATCATGAAAGTGAAGCTATTTATTTATCTTCGCAATCTCTGCAGTGGATTAATGACAAAAAAACTTAATGTATTTGGCGTAAATCATGCTTAATTTTTCCCACTATGTGCACCTCATGTCTTTATAAAACTTTTAGGTTTCTACCTATACAAGCCGAAACGCGCTTATAAAGCGTTTAAGACAGCAAAAGACGTAAAATAGACAAGGGAGAATTTGAATACTAGCTACCCTAGGGTTTCTTTGCCTTTTTTTTCACTTAGTAAATTTCTTAATGTTTATAATTTAGGTTAGTCGCATTTAAAAGCGGCTGAATCGCGGTTATTAAGCGTTTAGAATAAAAAAACGCCAATATTTTGAAGTACATATAAATAACTAGTTAACCATGGGGCTTCTTTTGCCTTTTTTTCGTTTGGTAAATTTCTTAATGTTTGTAGCTAACATGAACAAACATTTGAGAGTAACTTCTGCTAGTAGGGTGTCATCCCAGTGCTTGACACTGGGATCCAGCTTTCTTTATAAATTCACCAAAAGTGCTTCATTCTATAACGCAAAACCCATACTCACCAAACCCAATGCATTACTTGCAACTAAGTTTCCTGGATCCAAGTAGTCTGGGCACTGGGATGACAAAAAAGGGGCACTGGCCTGACAATCGTCATTCCGCTACTTGTTAGCGGCTAAGAGATACCGCGGCGATATGACGGTTAATTAGCCAGTGCTTGACACAGTTGTCTAAGTGAGGAAAGTCACCAGTGGTTATATTATCGCTATATTTCTCACTTACCCAACAAACTTAGATTTTATGCTAAACTGTGCTGCCACTAACTTTGCAACCGGTACTCTATATGGTGAGCATGAAACATAATCCACCCCTGACTTGATGAGAAACTCTATAGATTTTGGATCTGCTCCATGCTCTCCACATATACCCAGCTTTATTTCTTTTCGGGTTTTTTTGCCTCTTTCAATGGCTATCTTGATTAACTCCCCTACCCCTTCGGTGTCCAGCACTTCAAATGGATCATTGTCAAATATATTGCTTTCCTTATAAGAATCGAGGAAATTAACTGAATCATCTCTTGAAAGTCCCATGGTTGTTTGCGTTAAATCATTAGTGCCAAAACTAAAAAACTCTGCATGTTTTGCTAACTTATCAGCAATCAGTGCTGCTCTTGGTAGTTCTATCATCGTTCCAATTGAATAAGCCTTGTCTGATGTCATTCCAGCGCGTGACGCTGGAATCTGCGTCTGGATCCCAGCTGAGATGACAGAGGATTCTTTCTTTGCTAGCTCGCATATTAGAATAAATTCTTTCTCATTCATTATAAAAGGGATCATGATCTCAGGCTTGATTTCTACACTTTTTTCCTTTTTTAGCTCATTTGCAGCACTAAGTATTGCCCTAATCTGCATGCTATATATTTCAGGATGAGAAATGGCAAGTCTACAACCTCGATGGCCAAGCATTGGGTTCTTTTCTGATAACTGTGCTATTTTATTTTTTACTGATTCAACTGACTTATTGAGCGATTTAGCAATTTTTTCTATAGTAGACTGATTATTGGGTAAAAATTCATGTAAGGGTGGATCAAGCAACCGTATAGTGACTTCCCTGTCCTCCATAATAGAAAATATTTCTTTGAAATCAGACTTTTGCATTTCTTCCAGTTTAATGAGTGCATTTGCCCTTTCATTTTCATCGTCAGCTATTATCAACTTTTGAATGAATTCGATTCTATCGCTAGCAAAAAACATATGTTCTGTGCGACATAAGCCTATACCTTCTGCACCGAATTCTTTTGCAATTTTTGCATCTTTTGGAGTATCAGCGTTCGCTCTCACTTTGACCATTTTGATTTCATCTATCCAGTTGATTATCGTTTTGAATTCTTGCAACAATTCAGGTGAAATTGTAGGAAGAATGCCAAGCATAACCTCCCCTGTTCCTCCGTTGATGGTAATTGGTTCACCTTTATTTACTTTTGTATCCCCCACAGAAAAGAAAGTTCCATCTTTATCGATATAAAGTCCACTTACACTGCAAATGCATGGCTTACCCATTCCACGGGTTACAACAGCAGCATGCGAGGTCATCCCTCCCCGTGCTGTTACTATGCCACTTGCAGCATTCATTCCATTAATATCTTCAGGACTCGTTTCTGACCTTACTAAAATCACTTTTTTACCCTGCTCTGCAGCTTTTTCAGCATCACTTGCACTAAACACTACATATCCAGAAGCAACTCCTGGAGAAGCCGGCAGTCCCTTCCCTATTACTTTCTGGTCACTCTTAACGTCAAGAACTGGATGCAATAAATTGTCAAAAGTTTTTGGATCAATTCTCAATATTCCTTCTTCTTTTGTAATCGTTCCTTCGTTTACCATATCAACTATTATGCGAATAGCAGCTTCAGCCGTGCGCTTGCCAGACCTAGTCTGCAAAATCCATAATTTACCGTCCTGTACAGTAAATTCGATATCCTGCATGTCTTTATAATGCCTTTCAAGTTTTTCACATACCGCGCATAATTCCAGGTAGACACTTGGCAGCAACTTCTCCATGGTGTTTTCTTGCTCTCCGTCAATTGGCATAGGAGTATAAACACCAGAAACCACATCCTCACCCTGAGCATTAACCAAAAACTCACCAAAAAGCTTTTTTTCTCCAGTTGAAGGATTTCGTGTAAATATCACACCAGTTGCAGAATTATTGTTCAGATTACCAAAAACCATTGCTTGCACGTTGACCGCTGTTCCAAGGTTTTCAGGAATATTATGTATTCTTCTATAGGAAACAGCCCTATCATTTTTCCAAGAGGTAAATACTGCATTAACTGAGTTTAACAATTGCTCTTCAATGTTCTGCGGAAAATGTTTTCCTGTTTTTTCATGTACTATCCTTTTGAAATTGTTAACAATTCTCTTTAAAACATCAACATCAAGATCAGCTAAGCTTTTTGCTCCACTCTTTTGCTGCTTATTATCAACAACATCTTGAAATAGGTGATGGTCAAGCTGTAGTACAACATTGGAGTACATCATGATGAAACGGCAGTAGCTATCATAGGCAAAACGTTCTCCACTTTTTTTTGCAAGCCCAATAACTGTTTCATCATTTAAACCAACATTTAAAATAGTATCAAGCATGCCCGGCATTGAACTAACACTACCAGAGCGTATTGAAACTAATAAGGGGTTATTTAAATCCCCAAATTTACAACCGATGTCATTTTCGAGCATCGCCATGTAGTTTTTGATCTCGTTACGTAGGTCGTTAGACAATTCATTATCCTGACAGTAGGCCTGACAAACAGAGGTGGAAATTGTGAAACCGGGTGGAACCGGAATGCCAACATTGCACATTTCTGCTAAATTTGCCCCCTTCCCTCCCAGCAGATTTTTCATTTCTGCATTGCCTTCGCATTTACCCTGGCTAAAGTAATGTATTAACTTTTCCCCCATCATTTTCTCCGGATTTTCACTGATAAACATATTGTACATATAGTTCCAATAAACCTGTGAGGACTTGAAACCTTAGGATAATAAATTTTACAAAATTTGGCAACACGTTCCTTCTGGCAACATCAGTAAAGTTAACAAAAAAGATGATAAATTATTACCAATAAGAATATATAATATAAAGATATATTTAAAAATTTTTTTATGGCTCTTTCTAAGTTTTTCAACCCTAAGAACCTGTACATGATCTCAAAGAAGGAATAAAGAAGGAGATAATGTATATAAATTAGATATATGAGAAGTGTATACCCAAGTGACATAAGTCGTGAAAAATTTGAGATAATTTTACCAGATCTAGAATCCTGTAGAAAAAAAACAAAGCCAAGAAGACTTATGATGTATTTTGTGGAGTGCTATACGTCCTAAAAAGCTGCTGCCAGTGGAGAATGTTGCCACAAGAGTTTCCAAAATGGAGAAGTTGTTACGACTACTTTAAAAAATGGAGCGAAAAACCAAGCGTAGATAAAGAAAGTATTTTGGAACGTGTTTTAAAAAAAATTAGTCAGAAAGGTCCGTATTAATACCAATTCTCATTGTTGGTCATTCAAATAGGATACATAGCAGAGTTGTTTAATTGTGGAGTAGGTAAGAGAAGTAATAAATTTACACAAAGCACTCTCAAGCAAAGCAATAGTATCGTATATTTTATTGCGCAAAATGTTCTGTTTTACATACAACCAAAGCCTCTCAACTGGATTGAGTTCAGGTGAGTATGGTGGTAGGTATATAATCTCAATATTTTTAGGTACCTTTAAACTTTTCGACTTATGCCAACTAGCACAATCCATAACAAGAAAGGCTTCTCGTGGTCCCAAATATTGAGACATTTGCTCAAGAAATATATTCATACAATCAGTGTTGACATTCGGTGCAAACAAGCTAGAATTCTCCCCATTTCTAGGATTAACTGCACTGTAGAGATAAAAATTTTCCCTACCTAATTTTACCTTAACTTTTGTTCTGACGCCTTTTTTAAACCATCCATGCCCGGTCTTTGAATGTGTGCCAAACCGCGATTCATCGAAGAAAAACAGCTCTTTTTCAGGATACTTGCCAATAACTTCGTTGAGATTTTTTTTTGAATTCCTCTTATTTTCTTTTATCTTGTACATTGTGTACTGGTCTTGGTGTAATATAAGAGAATTTCATCTTTTGCATATAGCGGTGTACTGTAGATTTGCTAATATTTAAGCCGAACTTTTCCTGGATTCTTATTCTCATTTCTTTAATGGTAATATTAGGATTTTCTCCTACCCATGCTTCAACTTGCTGTAGTTGAGCCTGATTTAATTTAGTTTTTCTACGCCGTTGTGGAGGAGCAAACAATTTTTCTTCTCTGCCTAATTTCAAGAGTTTTATCCACGAAGTTAGTGCGCTTCTTGAAATGCAATATATTTTTGCTACAGCCGTTATACTATGCTTTTTTGCTGCAATTACAGCATTTAGTTTTTTTGCAACATATGCATTGTTCCTTACTTTCTTCAGCATTTTTTTTGCTGATTTTACTACTTCTTCATCCAATAATTTTGATCTTAGTGCCATTTATACCTCGACTATTTCACTTATTTCATTATGGCTTGTCTTCTATTATTGTCTATCTGTTTGCCGTGTAATGGGAATTGGTATAACAATGGTCGGAAAGAGAAAACAAGTTTCTGTATAATTGATGCTCAAAGTGTTAAAAACGCAGATACTGCTGAAAGAAAGGGCTATGATGCAGGAAAAAAAATTTCAGTGTCATATCGCAGTTGATACACAAGACATGCAATTCATATAACAACGGCAGAAGCAACTAGTGCTGTGAAAATGGTGAAAAATGCTAAAGCAAACCTCTCTGAAGTCAAAAATATACTCGCTGATGCTGGCTACCTGCTAACCGACAGCTAACATTAACTACCAATATCGTATCTGAAGAAGCCCCCTGGCCATTCTAAAAAATTTAATGCTGAGTACACCTTACTTTTGGCTTCCTCTATAGTGCTCCCTTCTGCTACTATATTTAGCACTCTTCCGCCATCGGAAACTAAGTTACCACTCTCATCTAATTTAGTACCAGCGTGAAATACCAATATACCAGGAATGCTTTCAATTTTATCTAATCCCTTAATTACTTCTCCCTTTTGATAATCACCCGGATAGCCTTTACTTGCAACAACTACACAAACTGTAGATTTGTTGTTAAGTTCCACCATTTTGACATTTAACTTCCCTTCTGCAACTGACAACATCAATTTTAACAAATCGCAATTTGAATCAAATCTAGGTAATATAGATTGCGTTTCTGGATCACCAAATCTAACGTTATACTCGAGAAGTTTTGGGCCATCTCTGCAAATCATTAAACCAGCAAAGAGTACTCCCTTATAAGGCGTACCCATGTTAACCAATGCTTGAGCTGTAGGGTATATTATTTTTTGGATGATTTTTTGCTCCATGTCCTTACTTATAATTGAAGGTGATGAGTACGATCCCATACCCCCAGTATTTTGGCCTTCATTATTTTCATTCACTCTCTTATAATCTTTTGCGCACCCAAGAGTTACTACTTTCAACCCATCAACAAGAGCAAAAAAGCTTACTTCTTCTCCAATTAAAAATTCTTCTATGATTATTTCTTCACCTGATTCACCAAATTCTTTCTCCACCAGCATTGAATCTATTGCTGAAAAAGCTTCGTTTTCTGCGCAACATATCATCACGCCTTTCCCTGCCGCAATTCCATCTGCTTTCACTACAAGTGGAAACTTTATTTTATTGCTACGTACAAAATCTTTAGCTAATCCTTCATCAACAAAACACTCGTACTTGGCAGTTGGTATGCCATATCGCTTGCATAGTCCTTTGGTGAAAGACTTTGATCCCTCAAGTTTTGCAGTTGCTTGACTTGGAGCAAAAACACTTATTCCCTCTGCAACTAAATCATCAGCAAGCCCATCAATTATTGGTTGTTCTGGACCAATAACAACCAACTCTATATTTTCTTTCTTGCAAAATTGTGTAACATCCACTGAATTTTGAATATTTATATCCACAAGAGTCCCAAGATCTTTCATAGCTTGGCGACCAGGAGTGACATATACCTCAGTTAAGATAGGAGATTTTTTTAAAGCCCAAAGTAGAGCGTGCTCACGTCCACCAGAACCTATAACCAGAACCTTCATCTTTATTTCCTCGCTTTTCTATATGTCAAAATCATTATTTACTTATAACAGTATCATTACTCATGTATTTTTGCAACACGTTTGGTATTGCAATCGACCCGTCAGAATTTTGATAATTCTCCATTATGGCAACAATCGTTCTTCCTATAGCTAAAGCTGAGCCGTTTAAAGTGTGAATATATTTTTTCATCTTTTTATCAGTTTCTGAAGAGTATTTAGCGTTCATCCTTCTTGCTTGAAATGCACCACAATTTGAGCAGCTTGATATTTCTCTATATTTATCTTGCTCAGGTAACCATACCTCTATGTCATAAGTCCTTTGTGCAGCAAAACCCATATCACCACTACACAGTAGCATTACTCTATACGGTAATTCTAGTTTTTTTAATATCTCTTCAACAACACTCGTCATGCGCTCAAGTTCATCATTTGATTGGTCTTCAGTTGTGATACTCACCAATTCCACTTTACCAAATTGGTGTTGCCTTATCATGCCTCTCGTGTCTCGCCCTGCGCTGCCTGCTTCTTTACGAAAACACTCTGAATACGCAGTAAAACGAATAGGCAGTTCTTTTTCCTCTACTATTTTATCAGCAACCAAATTTGTTAAAAACACTTCACTTGTGGGAATCAACCTCAATTCGTCGGTAGTTAAATACGAATCGTCAGAAAATTTCGGTAGCTGACCAACGTTATACATAGCTTCGTTTTTTACCAAAGCTGGGTGGTATACCTCAGTATAGCCAAATTCATTAACATGCATTTCAAGCATAAAATTTATTAGCGCTCGTCCAAGCTTAGCTAACTGTCCTTTTAATATCGCAAATCTTGATCCGGAAATTCTCGCCGCTTGTTCAAAGTCCATTAAACCTAACTTTTCCCCGAGCTCATAATGAGATTTTGCTGTAAAATCAAACTGTCTTTTTCCTCCATATCTTCTCACCTCTAAATTAGAGTTCTCATCTGCGCCTATTGGCACATCTTGCGCAGGAATATTTGGCAAGTTAGATAAAACATTCACTAACTTATCCTTTTCTGCTTGTTCTTTTAAGCTGATTGCCTCTATCTCATTCGTGATGTCTTTTGACAACTCTATTTGCTCTTCACAGGGGCTTTTGCTCATTTTAAGCTTCTTTATTTCCTCTGTGATTTCATTGCGCTGCCTATTTAAATCTTGCAATTTAGTGGTTAATGACCTTTTCTCATGATCGATTTCTAATATCTCTTTTGCAGTAAACTCTCTAATTCCCCTGCTTTTCATTGCCTTTTCAAATCCTTCAGGGTTTTTGCGTATATATTCTATATCGTGCATATATTGTGCTATTACTAACATTATTACTGTACTTCAAAAGCTCTTAATATTCAATATTTTCTCATACTACTAAAATTATTATGGTTGATTTTTTTGTTAGAATTTGTTAAAATTTAATTAACTTAGCGTTCATAGGATGTAGTATGTCAGGCATCATAGAAAAATATAATCAATTTAAAGAGAGCACTTACTTTGCTGATGGAAAATTCGTTATCTACGCTACTTGTGTATGCCTAGCGGCCACATTTGCTGTTGGCTGTTTGGGGTTGATAATAGGATTCCCTCTATTGACCTTTCCACTTGCTATGCTCATCTCTAACCCCGTAGTTTGGGTTTTAATGGGAATAATTCTTACAGTAGCATACAAAATGGTTGTTAAACCTTTATTTTACTTAGCAAAGAACTATATCAATGGAAAAGGAGCAGGTCAAGGTGAGCAAAAAACTCAAGATGGAGATAGTGGTATTGTACCAGGCAGTGAACCCGATTCAAGGAACAGTAGTCGTAGAAGCTCTTTGGATAGTGGTTTGGGTGGTAAAGAGTTTTATGAAAATTTGGACACTCTTGTGCATCAAACAAATAGAAAACATTATGATCATTTGTTAACTAATAGTGACATTGAACATATTGCAAGAGTTGTGTATGGGTACTTACAAAGTGAACATAGTGATAATAATATCTATTTTCTTGCCCCTGGCTATTCTAATGGTATGAGTAAATTTACAGAAAAGTGTATTCAGGATTATAGAGAGCAATTAAAACAAAATAACGCATTGATATTTACGTCAGTTTTTCACATCAATGGCAACCACTGGACAACTCTGGTTATTAAACCTGATACAGGTAGTAAAAAATTCAACGCTTATTACTGCGACTCATTTGGGAATCAGCTACCAGATAACGTGTTGAATATTGTTGAAGGAGAACTAAAAAAAGAGGGATGGACACTGGACATAAGAAGCTCTAAAACTAAACAACAGGGAGACGCATGGAATTGTGGAATATTCGCGTTAGAAAATGCTCATAAAATCACACAAATGTTCAACGAAGGTAAATCATTTTATGAAATTGACAAAGAGTTATCGGAATACAAATTTGATTTGAATGAGAAAAGAAGAGAGTTTGCAGAAGCACTTATGAATGATCAGGAATGGAAGAAAGATCTAGAGAGTGGGTTTTTATGTGAGCTTCCGCCAAGGACGAAGGCATCTTCTACTTCAGAGGTGCAGCATACGGGCTCGTTTTGTAACATTACGTAGTTCACAATGAAGAATTATCATTAACCCCATGCCCCTGCAAATAGGAAGTTTGACGATTGATTCTTCAGTTATTTTAGCTCCAATGTCAGGGGTAACTGATTATCCGTTTAGAAGTATTGTAAAGAAGCTAGGTGCAAGTTTGTTAGTTTCAGAGATGATTGCAAGCAGAGCTATGATTATGCAAACTCGCCAGAGCATGCAGAAGGCAAAAGTTGATGAATCAACCGCTGTACAACTTGCTGGGTGTGAGCCAGATATTATGGCAGAAGCTGCAAAATTAAACGAGGATATGGGAGCTAAAATCATAGATATAAACTTTGGTTGTCCAGTTAAAAAAGTTGTAAATGGTTATGCAGGATCAGCGCTAATGCGCGATGAAAAAAAGGCTGCTGAGATAATTGAAGCTGTAGTCAAAGCAGTGAATGTGCCAGTTACGGTGAAAATGCGCACTGGATGGAACGATGAAAATCGCAATGCACCGAGGCTTGCGAAAATTGCCAAAGACTTAGGAGCAAAAATGATCACTGTGCATGGAAGAACGAGGGCACAGCTCTATAACGGTCAAGCAGATTGGAAATTCGTTAGAAATGTTAAAGAACAAGTGAAAATTCCAGTTATAGTAAATGGCGATATTAAAAACTTGAGTGATATTCAAAGTGCTCTTAAAGAATCCGGAGCAGACGGAGTGATGATAGGTCGTGGTGCCTACGGTAAACCTTGGCTGATTAATCAAGCAATGAACTTTCTCAGTGGAAGTGAAACTTCTGAGCCAACAGCTTCAGAGAGATTAAGCATCATACTCGAGCATTATGACAATATTCTTGAGTACTATGGAAATGATGCAGGAATAAAGATGGCCCGCAAACACATAGGTTGGTACAGTAGCGGGCTTCAAAGCTCATCTGAATTTCGCATGAGAGTAAATAACATGACAGATAGCACAGAAGTGAAAGAAAATATTATTGGCTTTTTTGGTCAAACTAGCTGTACTCAATTCGACTGATCATAATGTGATGCTACCACGCTCTCTTCCTCACTGGAGTGTAAATGACAACCATTATCCATCAACCATTTTTCGTCATAAGTTTCAATATCAAAATATTTTTCATATTTATCCACATTATCACAAAGTGAAAGTGCTCTGATCTTATTCATAATCAAACCTGTACCAGCAGGAATTAATCTTCCTACTATAACATTTTCTTTTAATCCACTTAAAGGATCACTCTTCCCGCAGAATGCTGCTTCTGTAAGTACTTTTGTTGTTTCTTGAAAAGAGGCAGCAGAAATAAAGGAGCTAGTTTCAAGACTTGCCCTAGTAATCCCCTGCAGAATAGGAAGATAATGAGTAGGCCGTTTGCCAGAGTTACTCATAGCATCATTTTCCCTATCAACTTCCAGCTTGTCAATGCTTTCGCCAACCAAGTACATAGTATCACCAGGATCAGTAATTTCCACTTTTTGTAGCATTTGTTTTAAGATCACCTCTAAATGCTTGTTGTCTATACGAACACCCTGCAATCTATAAACTTGCTGTATTTCAGAAATCATATAGTGCGCTAAAGCTTCTAACCCAAGCACACGTAAAATATCATGGAGATCAGGGTCTCCATCCATCAATAGATCACCTTTACGTACAAAATCACCTTCATTGACTATTACATGCTTACTTCTTGACACCAAATATTCAACCGGAGAAATTTGCTCATCTACAGGTTTAATTAATATACTGCGTTTTCCTCTACGGTCTTTTTCAGAAAACGCTACATAGCCATCTATCTCACTAACAATAGCATGCTCTTTAGGACGACGTGCTTCAAATAACTCTATAACCCTCGGTAAACCACCAGTAATATCACGAGTTTTAACTGACTCTCTTGGTGTTCTTGTAATAACATCACCTGCATGAACCTTCTGGCCATTTTGCACATTGAGCACTGCACCAATTGGTATAAAATAACATGCTTCAACGCCACTTGCGAGTGTCATTACTTCACCATTATCGTCAAGCAGCACAATACGAGGACGTAAACTAGCTCCACCAGAATGCAATTTCCAGTCTTTTACTACTTTGCTTGATATTCCTGTAGATTCATCCATCACTTCAGTGATCGAAATTCCATCTTTTAAGTCCTGATAAGACACTGTACCAGTCTTCTCCGTGATAATAGGCAATGTATAAGGATCCCATTCCGCAACTTTATCGCCAATTTTTACTGACCCACTCTCATCTACATAAAGCTTAGCGCCGTAAGGTACACTGTGCTTCAACTTCTCACTACCAAGGCTATCAATCAACACGACTTCACAGGAACGGCTTATCACAATTTTATTTCCGTTTCTATCTATAATTATATTACTATTGTTTAACTTTATTTTAGCATTAATAGAAGCTATAATATTCGAGGATTCAACGCCTCTAGTCATTACCCCACCTATATGGAAAGTACGCATCGTTAACTGAGTACCTGGCTCTCCAACAGATTGAGCAGCTATAACACCAACTGCTTCACCTATTGAAACAATTTTACCAGTTGCAAGGTCTCTTCCATAACACAAAGAACACACACCAGGACTTATTTCACAAGTTAAAGGCGATCTAATTTTTACAGCATCAAGACCTGCAATGCTGATTTGCTTTACTTTATCCTCATCAATTAATTCCCCTGCTTTTACTAATAATTCTTTTGTCACTGGGTTATATATATCATTTGCAGCTGTTCTACCCAGCACAACACTCTCTAGAGATGCAACTATAGTACTTCCTTCAACTGTAGCTCTCACAACAAGACCATTTTTTGTTTTACAGTCATGCTTTGTAACTATGCAATTTTGAGATACATCAACTAAACGACGAGTTAAGTATCCAGAGTTTGCAGTTTTAAGTGCAGTGTCAGCTAAACCTTTACGCGCACCGTGAGTAGAATTAAAGTATTCAAATACGTTCAATCCTTCACGGAAATTAGAAATTATAGGTGTTTCTATAATCTCACCAGAAGGTTTGGTCATGAGCCCTCGCATTCCTGCTAGCTGTTTCATCTGTGAAGTAGAACCCCTTGCACCAGAGTTAACCATCATATACACTGAGTTGTACTTACTATTTCCATCATATATAGATATTGCTTTTAACATATCATTAGCTATCATATCCGTACACTTAGACCATTCATCTATAACCTTGTTATACCTCTCACTTCTAGTTATTAGCCCATCTTGATATTGCATAGAGAATTTCTTAATTTCACCCCTCGCGTGATCAACATGTGTAGCTTTAGTTTCAGGTATAACCAGATCACAACGACCAAAAGAAACACCAGAAAATGTGGCATACTCAAAGCCAAGTACCATTAATTTATCAGAAAATGCCACTGTAGCACTTTGACCACAGTTACGATATACTAAATCAACTATACCAGTTATTTCCTTGACTGTTAATATCTGATTTATTAGATCGAAGCCTAGATTCTCATGCTTAGGAAAAATTTGCCATAATATTAAACGTCCAGGAGTTGTACAAACAGTTTTATAGTGAGTTTCACCGCTGCTATTAATATACTCCATCCTATACTTTATACTAGAATGAATATGTAAAGTACCATCACTCAAGGAATGCTCAACTTCACAAAAAGCACCAAAAGATGGTAAATTATCTTCCTTAGGTTCTTGTAAAGTCAGATAATATATACCAAGTACTATATCTTTACTAGGAACTATAATCGGTCTGCCATTAGAAGGACTTAAAACGTTATTAGTGGACATCATCAACACCCTAACTTCAAGCTGAGCTTCCAATGAAATTGGCACATGCACTGCCATTTGATCACCATCAAAATCAGCATTAAACGCCGTACAGACAAGCGGATGAAGCTGTATTGCTTTGCCTTCAATAAGGATTGGCTCAAAAGCCTGAATACCAAGTCTATGTAGCGTAGGCGCTCTATTCAACAAAACAGGATGCTCTTTTATTACCTCTTCAAGCATATCCCAAACTTCTGGTTTTTCTGCTCTTATCAACTTACTAGCAAACTTAATAGTTGGAGCCATACCATACATCTTAAGCTTTGAGTAAACAAAAGGTTTGAATAGTTCAAGAGCCATTCTTTTTGGTAATCCACACTGATTTAGTTTCAAAGTTGGACCAACAACTATTACAGAACGTCCAGAGTAGTCTACCCTTTTTCCTAAGAGGTTCTGGCGAAAACGACCCTGTTTTCCTTTTAACATATCACTAATGGACTTTTTATATCCAACAGCACCAGCTTTATTTACCAAAGTATTACGACGACTATTATCAAAAAGAGAATCAACTGCTTCTTGTAACATCCTTTTTTCATTACGAATCATAATCTCAGGAGGATTTAAGCTCAACAATTTCCTCAACCTGTTATTTCTATTAATAATAGTCCTATAATGATGATTCAGATCAGAAACTGCATGCCGACCACTCTCAAGCGATACCAAAGGACGCAAATCAGGTGGTAAAATAGGTATAGTTGTAAGTATCATCCACTCAGGCCTATTTCCAGATTTAATGAAGTTTTCAATAATACGCAATCTCTTTATAATTTTCTTTCTTCTTATCTCAGAAGCAACAGACTCTAATTCTAGTCTTAAATCCTTCCTAATTTCATGTAAATCAAGGCGCGTTAGCAACTCTCTTATAGCTTCAACACCTTGCATAGCTACAAAACTATCGATCCCATAGCTATCTTTAGCTTCATTATAAGCTTTTTCACTAATAATCTCACCTTTTTCAAAAGGCGAAACAAGAGGATCTATTACGATATAATTATCGCTATATAAAATATTCTCAATATCTCTGAGAGACATATCCAATAATGCTCCAATTCTTGAAGGAAGCGATTTCAAAAACCATATATGAGCAACAGGAGATGCAAGCTCTATATGACCCATCCTTTCTCTTCTTACTTTAGAAGATGTAACTTCTACTCCGCATTTTTCGCATATGCGACCTCTGTGTCTTCTTTTTTTGTATTTTCCACATAAACATTCATCGTCATTGACAGGGCCAAAAACCTTAGGGCAAAATAATCCACCTTTCTCAACTTTGAACGTACGATAATTTGCAGTTGAAACATCTTCTATCTCACCACAAGATATACGCTTAATACTTTCAGGGCTAGCAATCGATATGCTAACCTCATTAAAAGGTTGTGCAATGTTAGTGTGAGATATATCTTCAATCACTACATCATTTTGCTTTAAATCTACATTTAAACATAAAGAACGTAGTTCTTTTATCATCACATTAAAGGATTCAGGAATTCCACATTCAAAATTACTGTCACCTTTTATTATCGATTCATAAATCTTAACTCTACCATTAATATCATCAGACTTCACAGTTAACATTTCCTGCAAAGTATAAGCAGCACCATAGGCTTGTAATGCCCAACATTCCATTTCACCAAAACGCTGACCACCAAAATGAGATTTTCCTCCAAGAGGTTGTTGAGTAACCAAACTATAAGGCCCTACTGAACGCGCATGAATTTTACCATCAACCAAGTGGTGCAACTTAAGCATGTACATGTAACCAACTGTAACCTTGCGGTCGAATTTTTCACCACTGCAACCGTCATATAATACAGCTTGTCCAGAGTTATCCAAACCAGCAAGTTCAAATAATTTTGCTATTTGTTCATCTTTTGGACCCTCAAATACAGGTGCAGCAACAGGAACGCCATCACGTAATTTGCGTGCAAATTCAATGAGATTATTATCACTAATATTACGAATATCATTACAGATAGATACGTTACTGCCATAGCTATAAACCTCAATCAGGAAGTTACGTAAATTGCTGTATGAACTTTTACAAGAGTTCAAATAGTTCTCTACTAACTCATTCAACTCGTCATTTAGTGCATTCTTATTAGGTGTATTTAAAACAGAAGCCGTTATTTCATCATCATCAATATTTTCAATTTTTTTATTATCAAGGTACGCTACTGCAAATTGTGTAAAATTATCATCGTTAAGGGACCTAATTCCCTTGCAAAAAGCACTTTTGATCTTATTGATCTCATCGAGAATATTACTTACCTTTTCCCCTAATTTTCTACAAGCCCAACCTACATGCGTTTCCAGTATTTGCCCTACATTCATTCGTGAAGGAACACCAAGAGGGTTAAGAATAATATCAACAGGAGTACCATCTTCCAAATAAGGCATATCTTCCACTGGCACAACTCGAGAAATCACACCTTTATTTCCATGTCTACCAGCCATTTTATCCCCTGGTTGCAGACTATGTTTCACAGCAATGAAAACTTTTACTGACATCGACACACCTTGAGGCAGGTCATAACCTTCATGTAATTTTTCTACTTTTCGCTTAAACTGTGCTATTGCATGTGATACTTTTTCATCAAAATCTTTTTTTAAGCTCTTAACTTGCTCAGAAATGGATTGGTTTTTTAATCCTATACCCCACCATTGCTCACGTTCAATAGAGTCAAATTTTTCTCGATCTTGAGAACCAGAATTAATAAGAAGTTTCTTCAGTTCATCATAGAAATATTCACTAGTAACATTGATTATATAATCTCGCTCTTCCTCAAAGTCATTTACCTCTTTTTGTTTGATGAGTAATGCCCTTTCATTTTCTTCAACCCCCCTGCGTGTAAAGACTTGTACATCAATTACTGTCCCTTCAACATCTGGAGATGTATATAAAGAGGAATCCGCACAATCGAATGACTTTTCACCAAAAATTGTCATTAATAACTTCGTTTCAGGAGGCAATGAAAGAGAAGGTTTAGGTGTAACTTTACCTACCAGAATATAGCCTGGACCAACTCTTGTACCAATTTTCACTATACCACTATCATCCAAGTGATATAGATTTTCTTCATTAACACCAGGTATAGCACGAGTTATTTTTTCTGATCCTAAAGGGGTATCATGTACAACACAGTCAAATTCTTCTATATGAATAGAAGTAAAGAGATCTTTTTTAACAACTTCACTAGAAATAATAATAGAGTCTTCAAAATTATAACCTTGCCAAGACATAAAAGCGACTAGCAAATTTTTACCAAGCGCCAACTCACCACTGTTAATTGCAGGACCATCAGCTATTACATCACCCTTTTTAACATAATCACCTACGCACACTAGCGGTCTTTGATTAATACAAGTATTATGGTTAGAACGCTGAAATTTCCTTAGATGATAAATATCTACGTCTAAGTAGTTAACCCTTTCTTTATCAAAAGCACGTATAACTATAGAGTTACTATCAGAACTATCAACTATGCCATCGCGTTTTGCTAAAACTACAGCACCAGAGCCAGAAGCTACAAAAGACTCCATACCAGTAGCAACCAGAGGAGCGGTAGGCTTCAATAAAGGTACGGCCTGACGTTGCATATTTGAGCCCATTAATGCTCTATTAGCATCATCATTTTCTAAAAATGGAATCAAGGAAGCTGCAACTGATATTACCTGCTTAGGAGATACGTCAATGTAACTAACTTGGTCGCTACTTACCATGACGAAGCTACCAGCATATCTACAGTATAGCATGTCATCAACAAAGCAATTATTTTCATCAAGCTTTACGCTAGTGTCAGCTATATGATGTGAGCCTTCGTCTATAGCAGAAAGATACTCAATTTGATCAGTAACAACCCTATTGACTACTTTTCTATAAGGGCTTTCAATGAAACCATATTTATTAATACGCGCGTATATAGCTAAGCTGTTGATTAACCCTATATTTTGCCCTTCAGGAGTCTCAATAGGGCAAATTCTTCCATAATGAGTTGGATGAACATCACGCACCTCAAATCCTGCCCGTTCTCTTGTTAAACCGCCAGGACCTAACGCGGATAACCTTCTTTTATGTGTTATTTCAGATAACGGATTAGTCTGATCCATAAATTGAGATAATTGAGAAGAATTGAAGAAATCTCTTAAGACATTAGTTAACACTTTTGGATTAATAAAATCAGATGGAGAAACTTTATCTAAACTAGAAGTGGACATAGAATCAACTATTGCGCGTTCCAATTTCAACAACCCAGTTCTAAATTGATTTTCTATAAACTCTCCAACTGATCTTACTCTTCTGTTTCCTAAATGATCAATATCATCTACAGATCCTTGACCGTCACGTAACAATACTATTTTTTTTACAATTTCAATAATATCTTCATACGTTAAAACAGTTAAATCCTCATCATAATTTAATCCAAGGTAAGAGTTAAGCTTCAACCTACCAATGTTAGACAAATCATAATATTCCGGACTGAAGAAAAGATTACGGAAAAACTCCTCTACTATCTCTAAAACAGGAACTTCACCAGGACGCAAAACTCTATATATTTCATATAGCGCATCCTGATAAGACATGTTTTCGTCTAAGAAAAGCGTATTTAATATATAAGGTCCAACAGATACATTATCTATGTTCAATACTGATATTTCATCCACAGACAATAACTCAAGCTTCTTTATGTCTTCCAGCTTTATAGATTCACCAGCAGATAAAATTTTCGTAGAGCTAGCACTATCCATTAGATCTTCTGCGAGGAATAAACCACATATAGAATTAAAAGGAACCAGATACTCTTTCAATTCATTATCATATAGCTTTTTAGCTAGTCTTGAGGTAATACGAACGTTAGCTTTAAGCAGAACATTACCTTCAATATCCATTAAGTCGAAAGGCAACCTCACTCCTTTAAATTTATCAGGAACAAAAGGCACTTTCCAACCATCTTTATGTTTTACATACTTTATTTTCTCATAAAATCTATCGAGTATATCATTATTTGATAGACCTAACGCCTTTAACAAAACTGAGATTGGCAATTTTCTTTTTCTATCAACACGAAAATACAAATGGTCTTTAACATCAAATTCAATATCAAGCCAAGAACCCCTATAAGGAATAATTCTAGCAGAATAGATCAATTTACCAGAATTGTAAGTTTTTCCCTTATCGCTATCAAAAAATACACCAGGAGACCTATGCATTTGTGAGACAATAACTTTTTCTACACCATTAATGATAAAAGTGCCCTTATCAGTCATCATAGGCAACCCACAAAAGTGGACTTCCTGCTCTTCTATAGATTTTACAACGGTTGCAAGTTTAGAATGATCTCCACTCTCTTTAATCGATTTATATTCATCAAGAGAAATACCATCCTGCATAACAACAAGACGTATAGAAGCTATAACCTGAGCAGAAAAAGTTACACCACGCTTTATACACTCAGATTCATCATACTTAGGATCATCTACCCTACAACTTATAAACTCAATAGTAGCCCTACGCAAAGGATCATTTATTGGAAAGATTGTATGAAAGATAACTTCAAGTCTTTCATTACCCTTATTCTTAGGAGCAAATGAATCATACGATTCTTTTTGAACCTTAACCAAATCCAATAAAGAATCTTTTAAATCAATCGACCCAGAATAAGAAACTCTAGGAACAAAAGCACCAGAAGCGTACATATAAGAAGAATCAACCATTAAAATACCCCAAACTAATTAAAAGAGCTATATCAATATAAAATTAATACATTAAATATTATTCAAGCTCCACTTTAGTTACTCCTGCTTCAATAAGTTTTTGCTTGATTTTTTCTGCTTCATCTTTAGGAACATTAGCAGTTAAATCTTTAGGTAAAGATTCAACCAACTCTTTTGCTTCTTTTAAACCCAATGTAGAATTAACTTCTCTCACAGCTTTAATAACTCCTATTTTTTTACTCGCATCAATTTCTTTAATCACAACTTTATACTCAGCTTTTTCTTGAGCAGCAGGAGCAGCAACATTATCACTAATAGGCGCCCCAGCACCAACAGCCCCACCAAGAAAAGAACCAGCAGGCAACCCTATTTTCTCTTCTAGAACTTTTACAAGTTCAGAAGCCTCTAATAGGTTTAAAGACAATATTTTATCAACCAAATCACTTGTTACATTACTCATAATTACCACCTTACTTAACAACAAATTTATTTTTTAGAACTATAATAATCCAAAACTCTCACAAGCCTCATAGAAGATGAATTAATAGACAACGCCAATCGAGCAGGAATATCATAAGATATTAAACGCATAATTTTAACACGCAATTCATCCAGAGAAGGCAACTTAGCCAGTTTATTAACATCTTCCACTGTTAATAATTCATTTATATGAGCCGCGCAAATCACAGACATTTTTTCTTTGTTAGCATTAATAAAATCAACTATTAACTTTGCAGCTTCTACTATGCCACTAGAGTATATAATAGCAACAGAACCAGAAAATTTGCCTGATAAATAAGAAAATTTACCACTCCTTTCCAAAGCCAAGCGCGCTAGAGTGTTTTTAACTACTAATACCCCACCTGCTATAGACTTCAGGCTCTTCCTCAGAGTTAATGAATCATTAGCATTTATAGATTTAAAATTTACTAATATCAAGAAATCATTATTTACAAATACGTTTATTGTGCTCTGTATAAATTCATCCTTATTTTTACGCTTCACGGTATCACTCCCTTAAATTATATCTTCCACTTTGCTTATCTTATAAGCTTCACCCATAGTTGAATTTAAAAAAACACCCTTGAAGTAAATTCCCTTCGCAGAAATAGGTTTATTATCTTTAATTACTTTAAGAAAGGCTTTTAAATTTTCTAGCAAGTCATCAATATCAAATTTAATATTTCCTAATTTACCATGAATAACACCATTTTTATCTGTTCTAAATTTTATCTGACCAGACTTAATGGTTTTAATAGCTTCTGCAATGTTAGAAGTCACAGTACCAAATTTAGGGTTAGGCATCAGCCCTTTAGCACCCAATACTTTTGCAATAGGAGTGATTTTTGCCACAAAATCAGGAGTAGTAATGCACCAATCAACATCTAATTTTCTACCTTTTTTTATTTCTTCAACTAAATCCTCTCCTCCTGCAATATCAGCACCAGCTTTTTCAGCTTCTAATAAATGTTTATCTTGAGCGAAAACAGCTACTTTAATATTCTTCCCGATACCTTTAGGCAAAACTACTGTACCACGCACCTGCTCTTCAGATTTACGTGAATCTACGCCTAAATTGACTGCAATATCAACTGATTCATTAAACTTTGCTGAAGCAGACTCAATAATCTTCTTCAAACACTGCTTAGGATTATCATTATATGTATTCATTTACCTAACCTTCCACAACTTCTATACCCATAGATTTTGCAGTGCCTACAACCATTTTCACTGCTGAATCTTCATTATCCACTTTCATATCAACCATCTTGCACTTTGCCACTTTAATTATAGCAGACATAGGTAATTTAGCCACTAATTCTTTACCAGGATTACCAGAACTTTTACTTAATTTAGCCTCCTGCTTAAGTAAATAAGCCACAGGTGGACCGCTGACAGTAAAATCATGAGAGCGATCATCCTTTATGGAAATTCGCACTGTTACTAAATCGCCTACTTTATAATTAGCGTTAGTAGCGCTAGTAACTTTATTAAAAGCTTCACAAAACTTAGGAACAGGTATACCACGTGGACCAAGTACTGAAGCAATTTTCGGTCCTGGAATTGCTTTCCCAGCTTCCATAAGTAAGTTAATCTTAGCAACTATAACACTCATAATTAATCCTCTATTTTCTCTACTTTAGCCAGATCAAGCTCTATTATTGTCGGCTTACCTAAAATTGATACTTCCACATTAATAATTTTTTTCTCATCGTTTACCATATTTACCTTACCAGTAAAATTTTGAAAAAGACCATCATTAATTTTCACTTTTTCACCTTTTTCATAACCATAACCTAACTTCTTTGTCTCTTGAGCATTATAAAGTGCATTACACATTGAGTGAATCTCATCGTCCAAAATCACCTTTGGAATATTACCATTTTTCAAAAACCCATAAACCTTAAGAGATTTTGGTATATTATTGATAAAATTCAATACTTCATCGCATAAATTCACGTATAAAAAGACATAACCAGGAAAGCATTTCCTTCGTGTAGCAATTTTCTTAGATTTCAACTCTACTTCACTTAGCTCTTCATATGGAATAAAAACTTCCTTAAAGTAACCATTAACACTCAATCTCATAGAATTTTCCAATATATGTTGGCGCACTTTCTCTTCACAATTGGAAGCAACTCTCAAGATATACCATTTATATCTATTAAATTCTTTACACTTTAAACTTATCTCATCATCTGAAATCATCTCAAAATCTCCAGATTCGCCACTGCAGAACCCAGGCGTTTGATTCAAAATATTTTTGCTTTCATCACATAGATGCATATATACATACACTTCACATAACTCTTTTATATTAGACTTTGAATTACATACCGTTTGATAAGGAATAAACACTTCCTTAAAATAAACAGCATTACTTACCAATTCGCGTATATTTTGCTCATATCCATAATCAACTCTAATGATATACCATTTATATTCACATTCCATAAATAATTCCAAATAAAGCCTTAATTACGTAAAGAGACATAAAATCCACAAAACAGAAGAAAATCGAAAAGCATAATATAACAATCATCACAACAAATAGAGATGACAACACCTCCTGTTTCTTTACCCAAGCAATTCTTCGTATTTCTTGCTTTATATCATAGAAAAAAACACACAAACTTTTTAACATTTTCACCACAACATTAATGCAGGAGCGATAGGAATTGAACCTACAACCTCTGGTTTTGGAGACCAGCGCTCTACCAATTGAGCTACACTCCTATAACTCAAACTCTCACTCCAAAATTTCAGAAACAACACCAGAACCAACAGTTCTACCGCCTTCTCTTATCGCAAAACGCAATCCCTTATCCATTGCTATCGGTACTTGCAATTCTACTTCTACACTCACATTATCTCCTGGCATTACCATCTCCTTCCCATCTAGTAATTTTATGCTCCCAGTTACATCCGTTGTCCTTAAATAAAACTGTGGCTGGTAATTCGCAAAAAATGGTGTATGCCTTCCTCCTTCCTCTTTCTTTAATATATAAACCTCCGCCCTAAACTTTCTATGCGGCGTTATCGTCCCCGGTTTTGCTAATACTTGCCCTCTCTCCACTTCTTCTCTTTTTGTTCCTCTGAGCAATATTCCTACATTGAGTCCTGCACTCCCCTTATCCAGCAACTTCTTAAACATTTCTACACCTGTGCATATCGTCTTTTGCGTCGCTTTCAGACCTATTATCTCTATCTCTTCTCCCGTCTTTATCTCTCCCTTCTCTATCCTTCCTGTTACCACCGTTCCTCGCCCCGATATCGAAAACACATCCTCGATTGGCAATAAAAATGGTAAATCCACAGGCCTTGGTGAAACCTCCACATACTCATCTAACTTCTCCATCAATTTATCTATTGATTTCTTTCCATATTCGCTACTATCATCCTCCAGCGCTTTCAATGCAGACCCCACTACCACAGGCACTTCATCCCCTGGAAATCCGTATTTATTCAGTAATTCCCTCACTTCCATTTCCACCAAATCTATCATATCAGCATCAGCAACATCAGCTTTATTTATATACACCACGATATATCCAACACCTACCTGCTTCGCTAGCAATATATGCTCTCTCGTTTGTGGCATTGGCCCATCAACCCCCGACACTACCAATATCGCCGCATCCATCTGTGCTGCACCTACTATCATGTTCTTTACATAATCAGCATGTCCAGGACAATCAACGTGTGCATAATGCCTTTTTTCCGTCTGATACTCAACATGCGCTGTTGCTATCGTTATCCCCCTTTTCCTTTCTTCTGGCGCCTTATCTATCTGATCATACGCTACAAAATTCCCATAATGCTTTGTTATTGCCGCTGTTAACGTTGTCTTCCCATGATCCACATGTCCTATTGTTCCCACATTTACATGCGGCTTTCCAAATGCTTCCACTACTGCTGTCATAATTATTACCCTTAATTATACTTTAACTTTAACTCATCAACCACATATTGTGGTACTTGTTCATAATAAGAAAAATGCATACTATACTGAGCTCTTCCCTGAGATATAGAACGCAAAACATTTATATAACCAAACATATTCGCAAGAGGTACGAAAGCAAGAATTATAGTGCTACTATTATGCGTTTCCATACTTGAAACTTGCCCCCTTCTGCTATTTACATCGCCCATGATATCGCCCATATACTCTTCAGGCGTAATGATTTCAACTTTCATTATAGGTTCTAACATTTTTGGACCAGCTTTATTTGCCATCTCTTTAAAAGCACCTTTAGCAGCAAGTTCAAAAGCTAAAGGACTAGAATCAACTTCATGGAAAGCACCATCAATAAGGGTAGCCTTAAAATCAATAACTGGAAAACCAGAGATCATGCCTCCTTCTTTTATCAACTCTAAACCATTTTGTACACCAGGAATATATTCTTTTGGAATTGCACCACCTACAATTTTACTTTCAAATTGAAACCCAGAACCAGGCTCAAGAGGTTCAAATATAATCTTTACTTTTGCAAATTGGCCAGCACCACCAGATTGTTTTTTATGAATGTAATCAATTTCAACAGATTTAGTGATAGTTTCACGATATGCAACTTGAGGCGCACCGACGTTAGCTTCAACGTTAAACTCGCGCTTCATTCTATCAACAATAATCTCAAGATGCAGCTCACCCATGCCTTTCAATATAGTCTGTCCACTCTCCGCATTTACTGACATTCTTAAAGAAGGATCTTCTGCAACCAATCTATTTAAAGCAACACCTAATTTTTCCTGATCTGAAGTAGTTTTAGGTTCCACGGCAATTTCAATAACAGGCTCAGGAAATTCCATACGCTCTAATAATATAGGAAAATCAGATGAACATAAAGTGTCGCCAGTAATTGTTCTTTTTAATCCAACTAAGGCAACTATATCACCAACTTTAGCTTCGTTTATATCTTCTCTGTTATTTGCATGCATAAGCAGCATTCTGCCAATTCCTTCAGTCTCATTTTTTCCTGCATTTAATACAGCAGATTTAGATTTTAACTTACCGGAATAAATACGAATAAACGTCAAGCTACCTACAAACTTATCCGTCATCACTTTAAACGCAAGAGCAACGAATTTCTCTTTTTCTGAAGGTTTGATCTCAATTTTCTTTTCTGAATCTTTAGGATCAGTTCCAACAATTACATCAACATCAAT
The DNA here is from genome assembly GCF_977011065.1 of Wolbachia endosymbiont of Dactylopius coccus. Classification (NCBI taxonomy): domain Bacteria; kingdom Pseudomonadati; phylum Pseudomonadota; class Alphaproteobacteria; order Rickettsiales; family Anaplasmataceae; genus Wolbachia; species Wolbachia endosymbiont of Dactylopius coccus. The sequence goes on from NZ_OZ347065.1 coordinate 752,606, forward strand.
AGGAGAAGGTAAAAAATCAACCACACCATCTAAAAGTGGTTGTACGCCTTTATTTTTAAAAGCTGATCCACATAATACAGGAACAAATTTTCCTTTAATGGTCCCACTTCTCACGCATTTTTTCAGTAAATCCACTGGCAGATCGTTAGACTCAAAGTAAATATTCATCGCTTCATCATCCATCTCAGCTGCAGCATCTAATAAAAAATTTCGATATTCTTGAGCCTTGTCAAGCAAATCAGAAGGAATATCTTCATAAGAAAATTTAGCGCCCAACGTTTCTTCTTGCCATATAATGGCTTTCATAGAAATAAGGTCAATTATACCTTTGAAATCTTTCTCACTTCCTATTGGCAACTGAATGACTAAAGGTGCTGCACCAAGCTTCGTCTTTATCATATCAACACATCGATAAAAATTTGCCCCTATTCTATCCATCTTATTAACAAAGCAAATACGAGGAACGCTATATTTATCAGCTTGACGCCAAACTGTTTCAGATTGAGGTTCAACTCCAGCAACTCCATCAAATACAGCAACTGCACCATCCAAAACCCTTAAAGATCTCTCAACTTCAATAGTAAAATCAACGTGACCTGGAGTGTCTATTATATTGACCCTATGATCATTCCAAAAACATGTTGTTGCAGCAGATGTGATTGTAATACCACGCTCTTTTTCCTGCTCCATCCAATCCATAGAAGCTGCCCCATCGTGCACTTCACCAATTCTATTTTGCTTGCCAGTATAAAATAAAATACGCTCTGTTGTGGTAGTCTTACCAGCATCTATGTGAGCCATTATTCCTATATTTCTGTATTCAGATATCCCAATTTCCATATCACAATTAACTAGCTAACATTAAAAACGAAGATGAGAAAATGCCTTATTAGCCTCAGCCATTTTATATTTTTCTTCGCACATCTTAAACGCACCACCGCGTTTATTATAAGCATCCAGTATTTCAGATTGCAAACAATCAACAGTGGTTTTTCCACTCTTTTTTCGAGCAGCAGAAGTTGCTTTAGCAACCCACCTTAACGCCAAAGAAATCGCTCTATCTTGTCGAACTTCAACAGGCACTTGATAAGTTGCACCACCAATGCGTCGAGAACGCACTTCTATAGAAGGAGTAACATTTCCTACCGCTGTTTCAAAAATTGATAACCCACCTTCGCCTACTTTCCTTTCAACTAAAGACAAAGCGTCATAGATAATCTTTTCTGCAGTAGATTTTTTACCACATTTCATGATTGTATTAATGAAACGCATCAGCAAAACACTGCCATAACGCGAATCAGGACTTATTTCTCTTTTTTTTGCTTTATTCCGACGAGCCATAAACTTTAACCAGATTTCTTTACACCATATTTTGAACGAGCTTTCTTTCGACTTTGCACACCACGCAGATCAAGGGCACCTCTTATTATGTGATAACGCACACCTGGCAAATCTTTAACCCGCCCACCACGTATCAAAACAACAGAATGCTCTTGTAAATTATGACCTTCACCAGGTATATAAGCTGTCACTTCACCATACCCACTAATTTTTACTCTGGCTACTTTACGGAGTGCTGAGTTAGGCTTCCTAGGAGTTGTAGTATACACCTTAGTGCAAACACCTCTCCTTTGAGGGTTGCTTTCTCCCAAAGCTGGTACCTTTTTCTTATGGGTCAATCCTAATCTACCTTTACGTATTAATTGATTTATCGTAGGCATATGTTATAAACTCAAGCTCATTAAAATAACTAAGTTTTTAGTTATAAAATAATAAACCTCAATAGTCAATATAAAAATAAACATTACTACTCTAATAATTAAGCTCAACTGCTTTGAAAGCCATCAGTAGACTTCTTGCACTACCTCCCAAGCCACAATTGTCATTCAGTAGAAGCGAAAAACTTACTTGACAAACTCCGCCAACCCCCTTATCATGAAAGTGAAGCTATTTATTTATCTTCGCAATCTCTGCAGTGGATTAATGACAAAAAAACTTAATGTATTTGGCGTAAATCATGCTTAATTTTTCCCACTATGTGCACCTCATGTCTTTATAAAACTTTTAGGTTTCTACCTATACAAGCCGAAACGCGCTTATAAAGCGTTTAAGACAGCAAAAGACGTAAAATAGACAAGGGAGAATTTGAATACTAGCTACCCTAGGGTTTCTTTGCCTTTTTTTTCACTTAGTAAATTTCTTAATGTTTATAATTTAGGTTAGTCGCATTTAAAAGCGGCTGAATCGCGGTTATTAAGCGTTTAGAATAAAAAAACGCCAATATTTTGAAGTACATATAAATAACTAGTTAACCATGGGGCTTCTTTTGCCTTTTTTTCGTTTGGTAAATTTCTTAATGTTTGTAGCTAACATGAACAAACATTTGAGAGTAATACCAATTCCCATTACACGGCAAACAGATAGACAATAATAGAAGACAAGCCATAATGAAATAAGTGAAATAGTCGAGGTATAAATGGCACTAAGATCAAAATTATTGGATGAAGAAGTAGTAAAATCAGCAAAAAAAATGCTGAAGAAAGTAAGGAACAATGCATATGTTGCAAAAAAACTAAATGCTGTAATTGCAGCAAAAAAGCATAGTATAACGGCTGTAGCAAAAATATATTGCATTTCAAGAAGCGCACTAACTTCGTGGATAAAACTCTTGAAATTAGGCAGAGAAGAAAAATTGTTTGCTCCTCCACAACGGCGTAGAAAAACTAAATTAAATCAGGCTCAACTACAGCAAGTTGAAGCATGGGTAGGAGAAAATCCTAATATTACCATTAAAGAAATGAGAATAAGAATCCAGGAAAAGTTCGGCTTAAATATTAGCAAATCTACAGTACACCGCTATATGCAAAAGATGAAATTCTCTTATATTACACCAAGACCAGTACACAATGTACAAGATAAAAGAAAACAAGAGGAATTCAAAAAAAAATCTCAACGAAGTTATTGGCAAGTATTCTGAAAAAGAGCTGTTTTTCTTCGATGAATCGCGGTTTGGCACACATTCAAAGACCGGGCATGGATGGTTTAAAAAAGGCGTCAGAACAAAAGTTAAGGTAAAATTAGGTAGGGAAAATTTTTATCTCTACAGTGCAGTTAATCCTAGAAATGGGGAGAATTCTAGCTTGTTTGCACCGAATGTCAACACTGATTGTATGAATATATTTCTTGAGCAAATGTCTCAATATTTGGGACCACGAGAAGCCTTTCTTGTTATGGATTGTGCTAGTTGGCATAAGTCGAAAAGTTTAAAGGTACCTAAAAATATTGAGATTATATACCTACCACCATACTCACCTGAACTCAATCCAGTTGAGAGGCTTTGGTTGTATGTAAAACAGAACATTTTGCGCAATAAAATATACGATACTATTGCTTTGCTTGAGAGTGCTTTGTGTAAATTTATTACTTCTCTTACCTACTCCACAATTAAACAACTCTGCTATGTATCCTATTTGAATGACCAACAATGAGAATTGGTATAACTTCTGCTAGTAGGGTGTCATCCCAGTGCTTGACACTGGGATCCAGCTTTCTTTATAAATTCACCAAAAGTGCTTCATTCTATAACGCAAAACCCATACTCACCAAACCCAATGCATTACTTGCAACTAAGTTTCCTGGATCCCAGTGTCTGGGCACTGGGATGACAAAAAAGGGGCTACTCGGATGACACCATTCTTTTTTCTGGATCCAAGTAGTCAGCTACTTGGATGACATCATAGAGGCACTGGGATGACATCATAGGGGCGCTGGCCTGACAATCGTAATTCCGCTATGTGTTAGCGGCTAAGAGATACCGCGGCGGTATGACGTAGGGCTACAGGTGTCATTCCAGTGCTCCTTTTTTTGTCATCCGAGTGCTCCTAATAAGGAGAGTAGACCGGAGGAACTTCACCACTGCCATTAAGTTAAGGAAAAAGAGATGGACTGTATTATAAAATCAAGTAAGATCCGTGAGTCAAAAGAAGTAATAATATGAGTAAAAAAAAGAATAATCACATTCATAAAAAATAAATTGATGAGTTTAAATTTTATAAACACTCACAAAGCATCCTCGAAAGATTTCTCACGAAAAAGAAAGTTGCCTTTTGTTAATGTATTTCTTCTGATCTTTAGAAAGAGTGTAAAATCATTACAAGTAATGCTTAATGAGTTTATTCTACATACAAGAAAGGATTATACAATTACGGCAAGTGCATTTACTCAAGCAAGGAAAAAGCTAAAGAATACTGCGTTTTCAGAGCTAAACGATGATATAGTTTCTCTATACTACCAAGATAAGGAATTTAAAACCTACCATGGTTTCAGAATGCTTGCATTTGATGCTTCTATACTCATCCTGCCAAAAAGTAGCGAGGTGATAAATGAATTTGGCTCAAGACCAATAAGAAATTATACCAAAAAAGAACTCGGAGATTACACAAGTACAACCTTTGAAGTATGTTACGATGTACTAAGAGCTTGTCCGCAAACAAGAAAAGGGATAGTATATGAGTTTTAGAATGGGGTTAGAAATGAGAAAAAAGTATCCAACAGATCTAAGTGAAAGAGAGTGGTAGCTAATAGAGAAACACTTTAGAGTATCATACAAGAAAGGAAGAAGGCCGCTGAAACATAGCAAAAGAGAGGTATTATCTGCAATTTTTTATGTACTACGCACAGGATGTCAATGGCGCTATTTACCGCACGCCATGGAAGACAGTATATGAACAATTTAGGAGATGGAAGAAGCAGGGAATTTTTGAGAAAGTGAATTATGATATCACTAAATATAGCAGGTCAAAAAAGGGAAGGAATGAGGAGCCAAGTGCGTGTATAGTAATCGGTAAAAACGACAGAAAAAGGGGGGTTAAAGGTTATGATGGGAGTAAAAAAGTAAAAGGTAGAAAGAGGCATATAGTCACCGATACTCAAGCTTGGTTGCTATGTCGGAGCTGCGAATGAAAATGACAGAGATGGTGTGAAAATAGCGCTGGATAATATGAGGAAAAAACACACTAATGTTAGGAAGATGTGGGCTGATATGGGATACCAAGGAAAAGATTTAAAGGATCACATAAAGAGAGAATATGACATAGAAATTGAAATTGTCAAAAGGCCTCCGTGCAGATTTTGGGTGCATAAAGATACACCACCAGAGCTATTACCAAAAGTGGAGCCAGGATTTAAAGTGCAGCCGAGAAGGTGGGTTGTAGAAAGGACTTTTGCTTGGATAAATAGGAATAGGAGGCTATCGAAAGAATATGATTTGCTGACAACATCTACTGAAAATTTTATATATCTGGCTATGAATAGATTGATGTTAAAGAGGGAATATGCCTAAATTTAGTAGTTTGCGGACAAGCTCTTACCACTTTCAATGAGCTTGGAATAAAAGGCACCAAGTGCAGATTTGGACTTTGCAGCAGCCATTGCAGCCGTAAAAAGCTTAGTACGAACATTGCTTCTACCGCCTGTTATTCTTCGATAACCAATAGCTTTTCCTCTTTCTTTTGGATGCGGTGCAACTCCAGCAAGACTTGCTACTTCTTTTCTGTTTTATACCAATTCTCATTGTTGGTCATTCAAATAGGATACATAGCAGAGTTGTTTAATTGTGGAGTAGGTAAGAGAAGTAATAAATTTACACAAAGCACTCTCAAGCAAAGCAATAGTATCGTATATTTTATTGCGCAAAATGTTCTGTTTTACATACAACCAAAGCCTCTCAACTGGATTGAGTTCAGGTGAGTATGGTGGTAGGTATATAATCTTAATATTTTTAGGTACCTTTAAACTTTTCGACTTATGCCAACTAGCACAATCCATAACAAGAAAGGCTTCTCGTGGTCCCAAATATTGAGACATTTGCTCAAGAAATATATTCATACAATCAGTGTTGACATTCGGTGCAAACAAGCTAGAATTCTCCCCATTTCTAGGATTAACTGCACTGTAGAGATAAAAATTTTCCCTACCTAATTTTACCTTAACTTTTGTTCTGACGCCTTTTTTAAACCATCCATGCCCGGTCTTTGAATGTGTGCCAAACCGCGATTCATCGAAGAAAAACAGCTCTTTTTCAGAATACTTGCCAATAACTTCGTTGAGATTTTTTTTTGAATTCCTCTTGTTTTCTTTTATCTTGTACATTGTGTACTGGTCTTGGTGTAATATAAGAGAATTTCATCTTTTGCATATAGCGGTGTACTGTAGATTTGCTAATATTTAAGCCGAACTTTTCCTGGATTCTTATTCTCATTTCTTTAATGGTAATATTAGGATTTTCTCCTACCCATGCTTCAACTTGCTGTAGTTGAGCCTGATTTAATTTAGTTTTTCTACGCCGTTGTGGAGGAGCAAACAATTTTTCTTCTCTGCCTAATTTCAAGAGTTTTATCCACGAAGTTAGTGCGCTTCTTGAAATGCAATATATTTTTGCTACAGCCGTTATACTATGCTTTTTTGCTGCAATTACAGCATTTAGTTTTTTTGCAACATATGCATTGTTCCTTACTTTCTTCAGCATTTTTTTTGCTGATTTTACTACTTCTTCATCCAATAATTTTGATCTTAGTGCCATTTATACCTCGACTATTTCACTTATTTCATTATGGCTTGTCTTCTATTATTGTCTATCTGTTTGCCGTGTAATGGGAATTGGTATTAGTAGCCAAGCTCCGGCATCAGACACACAAAATCTTGAGATAACTTTGGACCTATTCCTGGCACTGTTCTCAGAATTTTTTGGCGCTTCTGTAACTCTAGATTTTTATCAATGATTTTTTGTATGGCATTATTGAGCTTATTTATCTGACTGTTAAAAAAGTCAATGGTTTTTTGGCAACTTTTTTTTGTATAGTCATTTTCAGGTGCTTCCAACCTATATTTCTCTTGGGCTCTCATTTGTGTAAGGTCATCACGACGTTGACAAAGTGCAATCAAAGTTGATTGTTCTTTAGAAGTAGGGAGAGAGAGTTCTATGGCGCATACTGAGCAAGAGCCCTTGCATCTGATTTATCGGACTTTGCTAAAGTTCCGTGAGACAAGATAAAGCTTTTTACTTTACGAGTATTAGCTCGATGCACAGCAATATTTTTGTCAATAAGAAAATGTGATAAACCAAGCTCATATTTTCCAGTGTTTTCTAAAGTTACAAAAGAATTAGGTAAGATACCTGAAAACTTTTTAAACAATTGTTGCCAACCAGAAGCATTATTATCAAATTCGACAACACTCTTCTGTGTGTGAACCGCAACAACATTTTTAAATTTTCCGATGTCAATACCAATAAAGTTTTGATAAGATGTAACCATATTAATAACCTCGATAGTTTATTGATTTAAGATTGTAAACGGGTGCATATATATGTCCCATGCAACTATTCAAACGTATCGAGGGATAGGGCTAGTGTACCTTGATATAGACGGTTGTTATAACACCAACGCCGCGTCGGTCGCACACGCCCGTGATAGCTCTATTCCTATAGTGAGTAGAGTTATCTTCCCTCTTGTTTCTTTTATAACATATTTTTAACTTACAACCGCCGCGGTATCTCTTAACATAGATCCCGCTAACACGTAGCGGGATGACGGTTGTCGTTTAGCTATAAATATTAAGAAATTTACCAAATAAAAAAAAGCAAAAGAAGCCCTGGTCATTGTCTATTTTCAGTATCGGCGTTCTTTAAGTCTTAAACACTGCAATTTAGCTGCTTTTAAGTGCAACTAACTTAAGCTATAAATGTTTAAGAAATTTACTAGGCAGAAAAAAAAGGCATAGAAAACCCGTGGTAGCTAGTTATTACACTCTCTATTTTAAAATTTGACGTTGGGTGATGTCTTGAACGCTTTATAAGCGCGTTTCATCTTATGTAGGTAAAAACCTAGAAATTTTATAAAGACATACGGTGCACATAGTGCAAAAAATTAAACAATAGTACGCCAAATACAAGTCTTCTTGTCGTTTTAATCTGCACAGATTGGGAAGTTAAATAATATAGCTTCACTGTCATGATAAGGGGGCTGGCGGAGTTTGTCAAGGAAGTTTTATGGCCTAGCGTCACACGCTGGAATGACACCGGATCTCACATTCATTCTACTGCAACGCAGAAAATTCGTACAATTGTGCATGATGTAGGGTTTCTGGCTAAATTTTTCTATTAAACTCACCTTTCCTCTATGTAACAGATTTCGTATTAAATTTTAAATTTAATGCGCCTAGATATACAAGCATTCCTAGCAAAACCATAGGTATAGAAAGCAACTGCCCCATAGTTAAATCAAGCCACAAATAGCCAATTTGATAGTCTGGTTCGCGAAAAAACTCAACGAAAAAACGTGCTATTCCATACCACATAACTGCAATACCAGTTAACGCACCGTGATACAGTCTTATTCTAGTCAAGAAAAACAGTGAATTTGCAACTGCAAAAAGTAGCATTCCTTCAAAAAGTGCCTCATAAAGCTGGCTTGGATGACGCAGCAAATTATCACCACTTTCTGGAAATACCATACCCCATGGCATAGTTGTAACTCTGCCAAATAACTCTCCGTTTATAAAATTGCCTATGCGACCTAACAATAAACCTATGGGAACTCCGCAAGAAACTAGGTCCAGTGCATAAAATATAGGAATGTTATGTCTTTTACACGAAATTATTACTGCAAGCAAAACTCCTATAGTACCACCATGAAATGACATTCCTCCTTCCCAGGTCTTCAATATCTCGATAGGGTTGCTTATATAAAGAACTGGATCATATATCAATACGTAGCCAAGTCTACCTCCAAGAATAATACCTACAATAGTGGCTGTTAATAACGAATCGTAAAAATCCTTAGTAAATATTTTTTGGTCATCTAGCCTATGTAAATACCAATATGCAAACACTATACCCAAAACGTAAGCTAAGGAATACCAATATATAGAAACAGGACCGATGCTGAAAATTACTGGATTTAAAGACATATTTTGCTATAAATTATTTTTAGACAATCTACTTTTTTCACGATCCCACTCTCTCTGTTTTATGGTTGCTCTCTTATCGTAGAGTTTTTTTCCTTTTACAATGGCAATTTTAGTTTTTGCAAATCCTTTATCATTAAAATAGATCGAAAGCGGCACAACAGTTATCCCAGCGGTTTTGATTTGACCAATTAGTTTGTTTATCTCTTTTTTATGTAAAAGCAGTTTACGTTCCCTTTTTGGTTTATGATTTTTTCGGTTTGCAGCTTTATATTCTGCAATATGCATATTGTGCAGCCATATTTCGCTATTCTTTTCGATAACGTAGGCGTCGGAAATATTTACTTTTCTTTCTCTTAGCGATTTAACTTCACTGCTTAATAAGACCATACCCGCTTCAAATTCTTCTAAGATGAAATATTCAAACCTTGCTTTCTTATTTTCTGCAATAACTTCCATATCTAAAGATATCTTTAAGCTTCAATATATTACAGAGTTTTTGACTTAATTCATAATATATCTTTCCTTAAAAAATCATTTAAGTTATACTGCAAACCATGAACCTTAGGCAAAAAATCAAGTTTTTTTCTCTATCATTTGTAATTTTATTTTCTCTATGGACTGTATTGTCTGGTTATTTTGAGCCATTTTTTATTTTTTGTGGAGTGTTTTCCTCTATATTCACATTATTTATCTTTAGAAGGTTGATAAACGCTGAAAGAGCTCTTAGCCAGATTTTAAATGGTACGAGTAGACTGTCGTTTTATAAGTTAGTAAGTTATATACCATGGTTAATGTACCAAATCATTTTATCAAGTGTTTATGTAACAAAAAAGGTGCTACAACTCAAATCTAAGCTTGAGCCAATCATTATCCTAAGAAAATGCAAAGGGCATAATGATGAAAGCATTGCGTTATTTGCCAATTCAGTCACAATCACTCCCGGAACTTTAACTATCAATGTTGAAAGTAAGCAGAAAACATATTTCTCTACCATGTATTTGATAGATAAAGATCTTGAAAGCGGCATTTCTGAAATAGAAAACAAAATCTTAAAAATACTACGTTCAGTTAAGTAATTGCTTTAAATAAGTTAACAGCATCCTTATATTCCCTTACAAGACTTTCAAGCATCTCTTTTGGAAGGCTATTGTTAACAATAGAATATAAATAATTATATAAATCTTCTAACCTTAGTATGTTATTTCTCTTCTTGCTGTTGAATTTATATGGAAAAATACCTTCCATAACTTCAATAGTAGTAGCCTTGTTTAAAAATACATTTTCACTTGTCACGCTTATTCTTGCTAAAACAGTGTTAATTTCAGGTTCGTCATTTGTATAAAAATCTGATAGCTGAGTTATTCTAATAACGTATAAAGTTACTATTTTTGATAAGCAATTATCAGCATATTCACAATTTTTTATTACCTCCCACTGAGTAACCTGAGATTTACCTATTTTTGCATTGTTCGGTAATTTACTCATTCAACTTTCTCCATTTAATCCAGTAAATAGATTATACTAATACTTTGTTAAATAAATGATAACGCAATCATAAAAATATATATTCATGATGGCATGTTATGTAAAATAGTACGATATCCAAACATTAAAGTTGATTTAGGCTGGTTTATATTGGGCACCTCTTATTTCTGCATTACCTAATACCAATTCTCATTGTTGGTCATTCAAATAGGATACATAGCAGAGTTGTTTAATTGTGGAGTAGGTAAGAGAAGTAATAAATTTACACAAAGCACTCTCAAGCAAAGCAATAGTATCGTATATTTTATTGCGCAAAATGTTCTGTTTTACATACAACCAAAGCCTCTCAACTGGATTGAGTTCAGGTGAGTATGGTGGTAGGTATATAATCTCAATATTTTTAGGTACCTTTAAACTTTTCGACTTATGCCAACTAGCACAATCCATAACAAGAAAGGCTTCTCGTGGTCCCAAATATTGAGACATTTGCTCAAGAAATATATTCATACAATCAGTGTTGACATTCGGTGCAAACAAGCTAGAATTCTCCCCATTTCTAGGCTCTGTGGACAAAATTTTAGAGAAGCCATATGAGAGCTCCAACAAAATTTAGAAATCCCATGTAAACCTCTGCGGTCTTGTCAAATCTGGAAAAAATGCGCCTAAAATTTTTAATTTTACCGAAAAAGCACTCAATCAAATGACGTTCTTTATAAATATGCTCATCATAGTATCTTTGCACTTTTCGATTCCTTTTTGATGGAATTACGATTTCACATTTCCTGTTTTCAAGGCTGACCACAAAAGCATTGCTGTCATAACCCTTATCAGCTACTACAATGGAGTTATAGACATTTTTTGTTAATACTTCAGCTTGTGTAATTTCATTCCTCTGGCCAGGAGTAAGTATAAATTTTAAAGGATTTCCCAATGCATCAACAAGTGCATGAATTTTAGTCGTAAAGCCACCTTTACTTCGCCCTAAAGCCTCTTGATCCTTCGAATCTTTTGTATATCCAGCCGAACATGGATGGGCTCTAATGATCGTACCGTCGATTATGACGGCTTCTAAATCTGGCTCTTGTTTTGTGTACTCCAATAAATTTTTCCAAATACCCCTTTCGCACCATCTCTTAAATCGTTTGTGTATACTTCTGTAATTGCCATAGATTTTCGGCAAAAGTCGCCATTGGCAACCACTTCGCGCCATATACCACACTGCTTCTATGAATATTCTTAAACGTTTTTCGTCTTTACTATGCATTCCTTTTATGCCTTTTATGAATTCTAAAATTTGTTTCCAATTTCTTTCTTTTATATAATATTCCATTCGGTAGTTTCTCCATTTTTATGTTCATTTGGTTAAACTGCCACTTTTTTTCTCCCTCTTCATATTTTTTGTCCACAGAGCCTAGGATTAACTGCACTGTAGAGATAAAAATTTTCCCTACCTAATTTTACCTTAACTTTTGTTCTGACGCCTTTTTTAAACCATCCATGCCCGGTCTTTGAATGTGTGCCAAACCGCGATTCATCGAAGAAAAACAGCTCTTTTTCAGAATACTTGCCAATAACTTCGTTGAGATTTTTTTTTGAATTCCTCTTGTTTTCTTTTATCTTGTACATTGTGTACTGGTCTTGGTGTAATATAAGAGAATTTCATCTTTTGCATATAGCGGTGTACTGTAGATTTGCTAATATTTAAGCCGAACTTTTCCTGGATTCTTATTCTCATTTCTTTAATGGTAATATTAGGATTTTCTCCTACCCATGCTTCAACTTGCTGTAGTTGAGCCTGATTTAATTTAGTTTTTCTACGCCGTTGTGGAGGAGCAAACAATTTTTCTTCTCTGCCTAATTTCAAGAGTTTTATCCACGAAGTTAGTGCGCTTCTTGAAATGCAATATATTTTTGCTACAGCCGTTATACTATGCTTTTTTGCTGCAATTACAGCATTTAGTTTTTTTGCAACATATGCATTGTTCCTTACTTTCTTCAGCATTTTTTTTGCTGATTTTACTACTTCTTCATCCAATAATTTTGATCTTAGTGCCATTTATACCTCGACTATTTCACTTATTTCATTATGGCTTGTCTTCTATTATTGTCTATCTGTTTGCCGTGTAATGGGAATTGGTATAAGCAAGCTAAGCTGTAAAATGACAGTTGGACATCAGCTCATAACAGGAGCACTCTGAAATATAGCTAACCCAAGAAAGGTTTCCCCACGTCATACCGCCGTGGTATCTCAACATAGATTCCGCTAACAAGTAGCGGAATGACGAATTTGTTGTTTTTCAAATCGTTGGTAAACCTAAGTCACTTTAGCTATAGATTTACTTTTTGAGTTATTTTGTTAACATTAATTATTACACCAAATCAATTGCACAAAATGAAAAAGGTGAAACTTGGGATACTAATTTCAGGCAGGGGATCAAATATGCAGGCCTTGATAGAGGCATGTCAAAATCGTAATTTTCCTGCAGAAGTTGTGTGCGCTATCACAAATAATAGCGAAGCTGCTGGCCTAAAAATAGCAGAACAAGCAGGAGTGCCAGCGTTTATTGTTAGAGATAAACCACTTGATGCTGATAAAATTCACGAAATATTTGTTCAACATAAGGTTGATTTAATTTGCCTTGCAGGGTTTATGAGAATCCTGCAAGCTAATTTTCTCAGTAAATGGAATAACAAGGTGATAAATATTCATCCCTCTCTACTTCCGTCCTTTAAGGGCCTAAATGCTCAAGAGCAAGCTCTAAAAGCAGGAGTAAAAATCGCAGGCTGTACTGTACATTACGTCACTCCTGAAATTGATGCTGGAGCCATAATTGCTCAAGTTGCTGTGCCAGTGTTACCAGCTGATGATATTCAAAGCCTCTCAGAACGCATTCTAGCTGAGGAGCATAAGTGTTATGTAGAAGCAGTAAGATCAATAGCAGAAAGTATTAATTATTGACCTTGAGTGTTTTTTCCAACTTCAACAAAAAATAAATTTTCGGGTTCCAGTAAAGAACTTGCCAGTTCGTTTACTTTCTCTGATTTAACGTCATTAATGATATTCGCATAATTATTTATATGGTTAACATCACGATCATTTATTTGCATATCATCAAGCAGCATTGCTGTATTTGTGTTATTGGACAGGAAAAGGACAAAATTATTTACCATACCAATTTTTGCATCCTTGAACAACTGCTCATCAATTCCTTTCTTTTTTATTCTGCTCAATGTATCTTTTACCGCTGATATAGCTTTGCCAGCAGTAGAACTATCAGTACTAAGACTTCCAATTATAAAGTTCCCATGTTTATTGGGAATAATCATTGCATAAACACCATAAGTAATACCCAAGTTTTGCCTCAATTCTGTCATTAATATTGAATTCAGCCTCATGCCACCAAGTGCATCAATTAAGACACTAGCGTTATAATAATTAGGATCTTCATAAGCTATACCTTTTTGAGCAAAAAGTATCACACTCTGTGGTATATCCATAAAAATATTCTTACTTTCTGCAGAACCAAAATCATTTTTCACAGGTATTTTTCTAACTTTTGATCTTTTTGACGGCAATTTAGATAAATATTTATCTAACAACGTAATAATTTCTTCTTTTTTTGCACAACCAGCAACACTGATAACTATGTTATCTTTAGCAAAATTACGCTTTATGTATGTTAAAACATCGTCTCTGGTAATGCTCACTCTAGTGTCAAGAGTACCGTACATACTTTTTGAGTAAGGGTGTTTTTTAAACAACAACGTTTCCAATTCTTTTCCAGCAACAAAAAAAGGATTTTTTTCAAGATTATTAAAATCAACTTTGGCTTTCTCGAAAACTCTATTCAACCCTTCAGAGTCAACTTTAGGACGTATTATAGCGTCGCTTAGTAACGAAATTGCATCCTCTAGATTCTCAGACAAAGTATTTAATGAAACCCTAAATGCTTCTAAACCAGCAATAAAATTTAAACTAATCCCTTTATCTTCAAGCTTTTTCGCAAAATCTCTGGCATCATTTTTTCCTGCCCCTTCTTGAATTACAAGAGAAGTAAACCAAGCAAGTCCTTGTTTTTCTATATTTTCATATGCATAACCTGCATCTTTGAACGATATATTAAGTGAAACTTTTGGTAAATCGCAGTCTTCAATAAATAAAAACTTAAATCCTTTACGGGTGGTGACCTCCTCTATATTTAGATTACCACTTGCTTGTAAATTAAAGCCTAGACAGAAAAAAAATAGAAATATAATTTTACTTATCTTCATTGTTATCTCCTTTTGGTAATAAACGACCAATTAACTTATTGGAAGAAAAGATAGTACGAATTGTGTTATTTACATCCTCTAGATTGACATCATTAATCTTGCTATATGAAATATCTATTTCATCAAGTGGAATGCCAAGTGCTAGGTGCGGCACATAAAACATTGCTATATGAGTTAAGTCAGATAGATTATCAAACTGTGCTGCTTTATATCTATATTTTGAGTTTTGTAATTCTTCGCTAGTCACTCCTTCAGATATGAAGCTATTAATAGTATTTTCTAATCCTCTTTCAACAACATCCAAATCAACACCGCTTTTTGGAATCACAATGATATCAACAAACCCATCACTAAAGGTTAACTTATGATAGCCAGCATCTACTGATACTGCCACATCTTTGTCTAGAACTAAGTCTTTGTATAGCCGACTGGACTTGCCACTCCCTAAAATGTCGATTGCTAAATCAACAGCAAAAACCTCTTCAGTATGTTTAAACTTAGGCGCTTTGTAACGATAAGTTAATATTGGCTCTTTGACTTCAGAGCTTTTAACAGTTAACACCATATCTGCATTATGCACTGGCTCTTCATTTGGATAATGCCTAATTACTGCCTTAGACTTAATGTTACCATATTTTTCTTCTGCTAGCTTCACTACTTCATCAAATTCCACATCACCAACAATCAGCAACACTGCATTACCAGGGTGATAATAACTATCGTGAAACCTCACTATGTCATCCTGATTGTAAGTTTTAATATCGCTCTCCCAGCCAATAACAGATCTACCATAGCCATTACGGTAAAATGCACTATTCATTTCTTCCCATAACAAGTTGTTAGGATGATTATCAAATCTCATCTTTCTTTCTTCTAATACGATGTTTTTTTCTCTTTCTATTTTATCTTGAGTAACATTAAAATTGCCCATTCTGTCTGCTTCAACTTCCATTGCCAGTGGTAAGTCATTTTTAAGGACTAATTCGTGGTAACAAGTATATTCTTTAGTGGTAAACGCGTTAAATTGAGCCCCAATACTACTCATAGTGGCTTCTATATCTGTGAACTTCCCTGTAGTTTCAAACATTAAATGTTCAAAGTAGTGAGCCAAACCTGCTTTGCCGATTGGATCATCCATTCCCCCAACTTTATATATTACTGCATGTAAAACAGCCGGAATTCGATGATTAGGAACAACATAGACATCTAGTCCGTTACTGAGTTTAGCATGTTTTATGTCGTGCTCTATGCTTAAAGCCTTCAAAGAAATTGGGTAAGTAAAAAAGAGTGCAGGTAGTATAAGAAAACTAAAAAACTTATGAAGCATTATTTCGACCTAATATAAAAACAATTATTTTATTCCTCATTTTGTTTGGAAATAAACATATCGTATATATACCACTTATATAACAATGTAAACATTCCACAAACTATAGATAAATCCGCTAAATTAAAAGCTGGCCAATACCAATTATCAATATGAAAATATATGAAATCATATACAGCTCCCCAATAGATCCTATCAACTACGTTTCCGATTGCTCCACCAATCATCAGAGAAAAACCAAGGTAAGTTGACTGATCGTCAGACTTGTATATCAAATATGCAAGTATACCAATTATTAGTATTGAAAATGCTGAAAAAAAGAAACCGCCATGTGGTAAAGCGCTACACATTCCAAAACTAATACCTGAATTCCAAACTTCAACTAGTTTTATAAAACTAGCGATCTCAATTGATTCTCCTTCATCAATCAATGAGTTTATGTACAATTTGCTCGTTTGGTCAATCAATACTATAATTAATATAACAACTAAGCATAACTTTTTCATAAATTTGCCTTTAACCTATAAACTTTAAGTATATCATAATTTATCTGTTTTGTTAACTCCTCAATACTATGGAATTTTTTTTCTGACCTTATGAATTTTAAAAGTTGTATATTGACTTTATGACTATATACGTCTTCATCAAAATCGAATATGTGCATTTCTATTATAGGCTTTTTCAGATCCTTAAATGTAGGTCTCATACCAATATTGACTACTCCATATAACCAATTTGGATTACTATCAGGAAAAGTCACTCTAGCGTAATATGTGCCAAACTTAGGTTTTATCATGCAATCTTCTATAGGAATATTTATGGTTGGAAATCCTATTTCTCTACCTCTACATGCACCTTTTGTCACAACACCAGAAACTTGATAAGGCCTGCCGAGCAATTTATTAGCAATTTCTATTTCGCCCCTTTGTACATACTCCCTTATTGAAGAAGAAGAGCAAATTTTGCCGTCAATTGTTAATGGCTCTAATTTAGTCAAAGAGTATCCATATGTTTCAGAATATTTCTCTAGAGTTAATATATTACCCAATCGTTTATGACCAAAAGTGCAATTTTCTCCGACAATTATGTGTTTAGCGCCATATTTATCTATTAAAATCTTACTGATAAAGTCATCGCAGCCAACCTCAGAAAAACCTCTATTAAAATTAATAATATACAAGTAATCTATACCATAGCTGCTGATCAGTTCCTTTTTTTGTTCTTGGTCTATTAACCTAAAATTGTTTCTACCAAATAAAACAGTTGATGGGTGAGGCTCAAAAGTTAAAACTGCAGAGGGTAATCCTCTTTCTTGTGCTACCTTCTTTAGAGTGGAAATTGCAAATTCATGTCCTAAATGAATGCCATCAAAATTTCCGAAGGTTAGTGCTACATTGTTTTCTATCTCTTGCTCACAATTATAAATAATTTTCATACAATTTGATGTTTTTACATATTTCTTATATATAATAACTATATTTTAGTAAGCTACGGAGATAAATTGTGAAAAATACTAAAGAAAAAGTTATAATATATGTAAAGCAGCGCTGCCCATTGTGCAAAAAAGCAAAAGAGTTGCTGGATAAAAAAGGTGTGAAGTATGAAGAAATCGATGTGCTCAAAAGCTCAGATCTATTTAACGACATAAAATCAAAGTATAATGTTAGAACAGTTCCACAGATTTTTATCAACGATAAGCACATTGGGGGGTGTGACAAATTGATGGATCTTGAAAAAGAAGGAAAGTTGGATGATATGCTAAATAATAATGACAATCACACTGATGTCACAACCTACACAAACAGCAATGATGAATGTGGAGAGTGTGTTATACCACATGATGATTTTATGTAACTTTTTATCTTGTTTTGTCGTGTAATACGTAAATGAAAACTAGTATGCTCACTTTAAACAATTCTTAATGAATTAAAAATACAATTCATTCAGTGAGTTTTTTTAGTGGGAAAAAATGACAAAAAATATTTCAATTATTAGCAGAAACTTAATTAGTATCGAATTAGTTAACAAACAGGATTTAGAGAATTTCATCAAGATTTTCACAGTGCTTGATAAACATATAGCAGCTAAAACACTTTTTACAGAAGAAGTGAGAATAGAGTATAAACAACACAACGGCATAGAAGTTGTTGAATTGCTAAAAGATACAGACTTTACATATCATGAGGTTGAAAATGTATTGAACCACCTGAGTAAACATGGAATGAAGGTGCCCAGCAGTGTTATAGCACACACCCTTTTTGCTGCATACAATCACGCACTTGAATCTAAGAATGTAGCATTTTCTTTTTCTGAAGGCTCTCCACAATTTAACATCAGAGTGAGTAAGAACACCTTCATAATAACTCCTATGAGTGAGGAGAATTTGGAATTGAATTCACAAAGTAGCAAGAAATTAATAGAGTCGTTACAGAGCGAAAAAAATATTTATGATTGTATAGTAGAAGAAAATACCATTAAAGTTATAGTGCATTCTGAAATACATCAAGCTATAAATTTGATTATAAAATCACTGATAAAGTCTCGCCTTTTAGCAAAAGAGGAAGAAGGAAAATTCAAAGAGAAATTGAGACAACTTGCTTTTAAGGATCAAGCTTTTGTTGAGTATTCCAGTATCAAAACCATCAGTAGGTATCCACATAATCATCCTCTGAGAAAGTATGAAAGTGTTACTAAGGATATAGAAAATATTTTATGTGATTTCATAGCAAACGAGAATAGCGAGTTTGCTATAGAGCGGTTAAATAAGCTGAGCTCAGCAGTTTCTCCGGATACTCCAAGAATCATCACTAAAACTATAGATAAACTTGTTAAATTTCATTAAGGTATACGAGAGCCAATAGACTTCTTGTATTACCTTCTGTCATCCAAGTAGCCCAAGCTACTTGGTTCTTTTTTTGGGTTCCAGCACTATGTACATAGCTGTACAAACATTGTAGCCGTTATTCAAGTAGCCCGCAGAAACGAAAAAACTTCCTTGACAAACTCCACCAGCCCCCTTATCATGAAACTGAAGCTATATTATTTAACTTCCCAATCTGTGCAGATTAAAACGACAAGAAGACTTGTATTTGGCGTACTATTGTTTAATTTTTGCACTATGTGCACCGTATGTCTTTATAAAATTTCTAGGTTTTTACCTACATAAGCTGAAACGCGCTTATAAAGCGTTCAAGACATCACCCAACGTCAAATTTTAAAATAAAGAGTGGAATAACTAGCTACTCCGGGGATTCTTTGTCTTTTTTTTTCTGCTGGTAAATTTCTTAAATATTAAAGCTAAGGTTAGTTGCATTTAAAAGCAGCTAAATTGCAGCGTTTAAGACTTAAAAAACGCCAATACTGAAAATAGACAATGACTAGGGTTTCTTTTGCCTTTTTTTTCATTTGGTAAATTTCTTAATGTTTGTAGCTAACATGAACAAACATTTGAGAGTAACTTCTGCTAGTAGGGTGTCATCCCAGTGCTTGACACTGGGATCCAGCTTTCTTTATAAATTCACCAAAAGTGCTTCATTCTATAACGCAAAACCCATACTCACCAAACCCAATGCATTACTTGCAACTAAGTTTCCTGGATCCCAGTGTCTGGGCACTGGGATGACAAAAAAGGGGCTACTCGGATGACACCATTCTTTTTTCTGGATCCAAGTAGTCAGCTACTTGGATGACATCATAGAGGCACTGGGATGACATCATAGGGGCGCTGGCCTGACAATCGTAATTCCGCTATGTGTTAGCGGCTAAGAGATACCGCGGCGGTATGACGTAGGGCTACAGGTGTCATTCCAGTGCTCCTTTTTTTGTCATCCGAGTGCTCCTAATAAGGAGAGTAGACCGGAGGAACTTCACCACTGCCATTAAGTTAAGGAAAAAGAGATGGACTGTATTATAAAATCAAGTAAGATCCGTGAGTCAAAAGAAGTAATAATATGAGTAAAAAAAAGAATAATCACATTCATAAAAAATAAATTGATGAGTTTAAATTTTATAAACACTCACAAAGCATCCTCGAAAGATTTCTCACGAAAAAGAAAGTTGCCTTTTGTTAATGTATTTCTTCTGATCTTTAGAAAGAGTGTAAAATCATTACAAGTAATGCTTAATGAGTTTATTCTACATACAAGAAAGGATTATACAATTACGGCAAGTGCATTTACTCAAGCAAGGAAAAAGCTAAAGAATACTGCGTTTTCAGAGCTAAACGATGATATAGTTTCTCTATACTACCAAGATAAGGAATTTAAAACCTACCATGGTTTCAGAATGCTTGCATTTGATGCTTCTATACTCATCCTGCCAAAAAGTAGCGAGGTGATAAATGAATTTGGCTCAAGACCAATAAGAAATTATACCAAAAAAGAACTCGGAGATTACACAAGTACAACCTTTGAAGTATGTTACGATGTACTAAGAGCTTGTCCGCAAACAAGAAAAGGGATAGTATATGAGTTTTAGAATGGGGTTAGAAATGAGAAAAAAGTATCCAACAGATCTAAGTGAAAGAGAGTGGTAGCTAATAGAGAAACACTTTAGAGTATCATACAAGAAAGGAAGAAGGCCGCTGAAACATAGCAAAAGAGAGGTATTATCTGCAATTTTTTATGTACTACGCACAGGATGTCAATGGCGCTATTTACCGCACGCCATGGAAGACAGTATATGAACAATTTAGGAGATGGAAGAAGCAGGGAATTTTTGAGAAAGTGAATTATGATATCACTAAATATAGCAGGTCAAAAAAGGGAAGGAATGAGGAGCCAAGTGCGTGTATAGTAATCGGTAAAAACGACAGAAAAAGGGGGGTTAAAGGTTATGATGGGAGTAAAAAAGTAAAAGGTAGAAAGAGGCATATAGTCACCGATACTCAAGCTTGGTTGCTATGTCGGAGCTGCGAATGAAAATGACAGAGATGGTGTGAAAATAGCGCTGGATAATATGAGGAAAAAACACACTAATGTTAGGAAGATGTGGGCTGATATGGGATACCAAGGAAAAGATTTAAAGGATCACATAAAGAGAGAATATGACATAGAAATTGAAATTGTCAAAAGGCCTCCGTGCAGATTTTGGGTGCATAAAGATACACCACCAGAGCTATTACCAAAAGTGGAGCCAGGATTTAAAGTGCAGCCGAGAAGGTGGGTTGTAGAAAGGACTTTTGCTTGGATAAATAGGAATAGGAGGCTATTGAAAGAATATGATTTGCTGACAACATCTACTGAAAATTTTATATATCTGGCTATGAATAGATTGATGTTAAAGAGGGAATATGCCTAAATTTAGTAGTTTGCGGACAAGCTCTTACCAACTCAGTATCCAATCTGGATCCCAGTGTCACGCACTGGGATGACAAAAAAAGAAGGCTACTTAGATGACGGGAGAATTGAATGACATCGTTTACTATACAATTCATACAGTTCTGGATAAAAAAATTAGCTAACAAATTTATAAACATCAGTATATAGCTCATCGATGCCTGGCTCTTTACTATTTTTAGCAAAATCTTCCGACTTTTTTACTAAATCACGTACTTCCTTATCAATTACTTTACATTCTTCCTCTGAAGCAATTTTATTATCTATCATGTATTTCTTTAAAGTGCCTATAGGGTCATGATTTTGCTTCATATCTTCAACTTCTTCTTTTAAGCGATAAGTAGCAGGATCTGACATTGAGTGACCGCGATATCGATATGTCTTCATTTCAAGCAGGATAGGCCCTTTTCCGCTGCGTGTGTGTTCCGCTGCTTCGCTTGTAGCCTCATAAACAGAGAAAAAATCCATTCCATCAACTTGTTTTCCAGGAATACCAAAACTTTCTCCTCTTTTATATAACTCTGTTACTAAAGTTGATCTTTGCACGGAGGTTCCCATTGCGTATTCATTATTTTCTATGATGTAAACCACAGGCAACTCCCACAAAGATGCCATATTAAACGATTCATATACTTGTCCTTGATTTGCAGCACCGTCGCCAAAATATGTAAATACCACATTATCTTTTTTCTTATATTTATTAGCAAATGCTATTCCTGTGCCAATTGGAACTTGTGCTCCCACTATTCCATGTCCGCCGAAGAATTTTTTTTCAACGTCAAATACGTGCATCGAACCACCTTTACCTTTCGAGCATCCTGTTTCTTTGCCGGTAAGCTCTGCCATTACAACATTTGGATCAGAATCACATGCGAGCATTAAGCCATGGTCTCTATAACTTGTGATAAAAGCGTCACCTAATTTTGATGCAGCTTGAGTTCCAACTGCAACTGCTTCTTGTCCTATTGATAGGTGACAGAACCCGCCTATTAATCCCATCCCATATAATTGTCCTGCTTTTTCCTCAAATCTGCGTATGAGTAGCATTTTCCTGTAGAATCCAATTATCTGTTCTTTAGTGAAATTTTCTGCTTTCATATCGATTTCTTTTTCATTAAACTAACACAATACCAGGAATTTTAAATTTTTGCTAATGAACTATTACCACTGGCTTGAGGCTTTTCACGTTATCTCTGTTATCATGTGGATGGCAGGTATGCTTTATTTACCCAGGCTTTATGTCTACCATGCAACTGTAAAACCGGGATCGGAAAATGATAGCTTGCTTCAAACAATGGAAAAGAGGCTACTTAGATATATCATAAACCCTGCAATGCTTTTCTCACTTGGTCTTGGAATTACACTAATGGTTATTAAGGAAGCATATCGTGAAGGATGGTTTCATGTAAAAGCATTTGCAATACTTTTGATGTTAATCATTCATATGCTGCTTGTAAAACATAGGAAAAGCTTTGTAATGGGTTTGAATAAGAAGTCACATGTTTATTTTCGTGTTTTAAATGAAGCAGTTACAGTATTGATAATAGTTATAGTTATTATGGTTGTTGTAAAACCTTTTTGACTGACCTTACCCAAAAAAAGCAGAAAGCTCGTATCTGTTCAGATGCATGGCTAATGTACAATACTGAAATAAAAATTCCAGTGCTCCCTTTCTTGTCATCCCAGTGCTTGACACTGGGATCCAGTTTTTCGTATAATTTTGTCAAAATCTATTGTGCTAGCAAGTTCACTAGCGTCACGCGCTGGTCTGTTAGACATTTACGTGTAGGGTGAAGAAATTTTGAAAAAGACATACCAAATATGAAAGGCCTATATATTAAAACTTACGGCTGTCAGATGAACGTTTATGACTCCGTTTTAATGGAAAATGTAATTAAACCTTTGGGGTTCAACGTTGTTAGTGATGCAGGGAAAGCCGATTTAGTGATACTGAATACTTGTCACATTAGAGAGAAGGCAGCAGAAAAGCTTTATTCTGAGCTCGGGAAGATTCATTCGTCACGAAAAGAAATGACTATAGTGGTGGCTGGGTGTGTAGCGCAAGCAGAGGGAGAAGAAGTGTTCAGAAGGGCTCCATTTGTGGATATTGTTGTTGGTCCGCAGAGTATCGCTACTTTACCGGAGCTGATAGTCAAAGCAAGCAGAAGTAAAGGTCATGTAATAAACACTGATTTTCCTGAAGTTGCAAAGTTTGATAAATTGCCAGATAAATGCTATGGCAATAGCCAGGGGTCTTCTGCGTTTCTTGCCATACAGGAAGGTTGTGATAAATTTTGTACGTTTTGTGTAGTACCCTACACTCGTGGAGCTGAGTATTCACGACCAGTAAATGAAATATTCCGTGAAGCATTGAAATTAGTTGCAAATGGAGCAAAGGAAATCAATTTGCTTGGTCAGAACGTCAATGCTTACCATGGGGAATGCGAAGGGGAAGTGTGGGATTTAGGAAAATTAATTAGTCATATTGCTAAAATTGAAAAGCTAGAAAGAATCCGCTATACAACTTCCCACCCAAGAGATATGCACGAATCTCTCTACTTGGCACATGCGGAAGAGCCAAAACTCATGCCATTTATTCACCTGCCTGTGCAGTCAGGTTCGAATAAAATATTGCACGCGATGAACAGAAAGCACACTGCAGAGGAGTATTTGGAAATAATAGACAGATTTCGCAAATTGAAACCTGAAATCGAATTTTCTTCTGATTTTATTGTTGGTTTTCCTGGAGAAACCGAAAAAGATTTTGAAGAAACTATAAAATTAGTAGAAAAAGTTAGATATGCTCAGGCTTATAGCTTTAAATATAGCCCAAGACCAGGAACGCCAGGAGCGGAAAGAAAAGATCAAATACCAGAAGATGTTAAAACAGAACGTCTTCTTCGTTTACAGAAACTAATTAGTAAGCAACAACTTGAGTTTAACCAGAGTATGGTGGGCAAAACTGTTCCTGCTTTGTTCAGTGATAAAAAAGGCAAACACCAAAACCAAATTATTGGTAAAAGCCCATATATGCAATCAGTGTGTATTGATGATCCTGAAGGTAAATACAGGGACAAAATAGTGAATGTAAAGGTACTGGAAGCTCGGCAAAATAGTTTGTTGGGGTGTGGGCTACGGAAATATTTTTGAATTTGTAATTTTTCAGAAAGCCCTATATTCTTTAGTTTTACATAGTGAACATGAAGTCAAAGCATTATCCTGATACAGTAAGTAGTCCTGATTTTTCGTCGTTAGAAAAAGAAATCATAAAATTTTGGCAGGAAAATAAAGTTTTTGAGCGGTCAGTTGAGAAACGTTCTAAGGATAATTGTTTTGTCTTTTATGATGGCCCTCCATTTGCAAATGGCCTTCCGCATTATGGACATTTACTCACTGGTTTCATCAAAGACGCATTTGCAAGATATCAAACTATGCTTCAAAAAAGGGTTGAACGTAGATTTGGTTGGGATTGCCACGGATTGCCAGCTGAGATGGGTGCAGAGAAAGAACTTGGAATATCGGGCAGAACTGAGATAGAGAAATTTGGCATTAAAAAATTCAATGACCATTGCCGCACTTCTGTGATGAAATTTTCATCAGAGTGGGAGAAGTATGTAAATAGGCAAGCAAGGTGGGTAGACTTTCACAATGACTATAAGACTATGGATAAATCATTCATGGAGTCGGTCATGTGGGCATTCAAGCAGCTTTATGATAAGGGTCTGGTGTATGAATCAGTGCGCGTTGTACCATATAGCTGGGCATGCGAAACTCCATTATCTAATTTCGAAACAAGGCTTGATAACGCGTATAGAGAAAAAGTTAGCAAAGCTGTAACTGTTGCATTTGAGCTTTTAGAAAACCCACAGCAATTTAAAAGTGTTAAACGAAAGTGTAAATTACTTGCTTGGACTACAACTCCTTGGACGTTGCCGAGCAACTTGGCTTTAGCAATAGGAAAAGATATTAAGTATTGTGCAGTGTCAGTCCATTCTTTGGTGTCATTCCAGCGCGTGACGCTGGAATCTATTTCTGGATCCCAGTGTCTGGGCACTGGGATGACAGGGAGTAGTGAAGGAAGTTCAATGAATGGTGAAATATACATTTTTGCTGAAAGCTACTTAGAGAAATTTATCAGCCACTCTGAACAAAACAATATTCCATATGAAAACTGCAATATAAAACTTAAAGCGAATGATCTTGCAGGTCTTTCTTACAAACCACTGTTTGACTATTTTAAAGACACAAAAAATGCATTTCGCGTTTTTATTGCTGATTATGTTACAGAAGAAGATGGTACTGGCGTTGTACACACTGCTCCTGGATTTGGTGAGGAAGATTTTTACCTTTGCCAAAGTCATGGCATTCCAGCTATTTGTCCAATTGATAACAGTGGAAAATTTACTGCTGAAGTTTCAGATTTAGCTGGAATTCACGTTTTTGATACTAATGATATAGTAATAAAGAAGCTGAAAGAACAAGGAAATTGGTTCAAAACTGAGCAGTATATTCACAATTATCCACACTGCTGGAGAACTGACACTCCTTTGATCTACCGTACTATGCCTTCTTGGTACGTTGCCGTTACAAAATTCAAAAACAGGATGGTAGAGCTAAATAAGAGAGTTAATTGGATACCAAACCACATTAGAGATGGTCAATTTGGAAAATGGCTTGAAGGGGCACACGACTGGTCAATTTCACGCAATCGATTCTGGGGTACTCCGATTCCTGTGTGGCAATCAGATGATACAAGATATCCAAGAGTGGATGTATATGGTTCGATAGAAGAACTAGAGCGAGATTTTAATGTTAAAGTAGATGATTTGCACAGACCATTTATCGATACTTTAACAAGACCAAATCCTGATGATCCAACAGGAAAATCAGTTATGCGCCGTGTACCTGACGTGTTTGACTGCTGGTTTGAATCTGGCTCGATGCCATTTGCACAAGTTCACTATCCATTTGAAAATAAGGAGTGGTTTGAAACTGCAGATTTTATCACTGAATACATAGCGCAAACCAGGGGGTGGTTTTATACGCTCTTTGTATTGTCCACTGCTTTGTTTGATAGGGAACCATTTAAGAACTGCATATGCCACGGTGTTGTTTTGGATGTAAAAGGGCAAAAATTGTCCAAACGTTTGAATAATTATGCAGATCCAATGGAGGTTTTTGATAGATATGGTTCTGATGCACTGCGTTTTCTTATGCTTTCTGGATCTATTGTTTGTGGTGGTAATTTGCTGCTTGATAAAGAGGGAAACTCAATACGAGATGTTCTGAAAAACGTAATAAAACCTATTTGGAACAGTTATCACTTTTTTACCATGTATTCAAATGCAGATGGAATTAAAGCTGAAGTTTGTAAGGATTATCAAAGTACGATTGATCGTTACATGATCTCCAAATGTTTTGAAGCCGTAGAAAGTATCCAAACTTCTATGAACAGCTATAACTCCCAAGAGGCTTGCAAAATTTTGATGAACTTTTTTGAAGTGCTAAATAATTGGTATATTCGTCGCAGTCGCGAGCGTTTTTGGAAAAGTGATTTAGATCAAGATAAAACTGATGCTTATAATGTTCTATATACGGTTTTTTATTACATACTAAGAGCTGCAGCTCCTTTGTTGCCACTTATAACAGAGAATATATGGCAAGGGCTTAAGTATGAAGAAACATCTGTTCATTTGGCTGATTTTCCACAATTAGAGAGATATGATAGTCAGCTCATTGCCAAGATGGATTTAGTGAGAGAGGTGTGCAACTCTGCACTTTCGATCAGAAATACTTTTAATATACGTATCAGGCAGCCACTTGGCAGTATGACCATTTATCATAAATCTTCCTGCAACTTTCTTGAAGGTGAACCGCTTTCTGTCATCTCAGAGTTCTCTCCTGTTATCCAAGTAGCTGACACTGGGATCTGGTGTGCTGAAAACTCAAATGAGTACCAAGAGATGATAAAAGATGAGGTGAATATAAAAAAACTAGAGTTGGTAAACAAACTTGAAGATATTGCGTCACTAGAATTAAAGCTAAACTTTCCTATGCTTGGGAAAAGAATTCCAGACAAAATTAAGAAACTAGTTCAATATGTCAAAGAGGGGAAATGGTGGCAAGTTGAAAGAACTCACTCCGACGTCATCCCAGTGCTTGACACTGGGATCCAGATGCAGATTCCAGCGTCACGCGCTGGAATGACAGAAGGTTCCGCAAAAGGTTCAATATTTTTAGGAGATGAAACAGAGAACTATATTATAGAAAAAGGCGAATATGAACTGTTATTAAAAGCAAACAGTGAATATTCTGCTGTGTTTGATAACAACAAAGGGATTGTGATTCTGAACACTACTTTAAATGATGAATTAATTCTAGAAGGGCTCGCGAGAGATATTGTGAGGCTCATTCAAGAAACTAGAAAACAAGCTGATTTTCATATATCAGATAGAATTAGAGTAACAATCAAAACAGAAGATGAAAAAATTAAGGAAGCAATAACTACATGGAATGAATATATAAAAGAGCAGACCCTTGCCTTATCTTTGGACATTAATAAAGAGATCGAAGCCGACTTCTATTCTAAAGAATATCAAGGGTTGATAGTTGGTATCAAGTTAAGTTGTTAATAAAGTTGCAAAGTTGCTAGTGTTTATGCTATACTTAGATTGCTTAGGGTAAGGTTATAATATGAATAAAGCTGTTGCAGATGATTATGAAAAAGTTGTTAACAACAGTGATGATTTAGGTAAAGTAGAATCTATTTCCAATGTTACTTTGGAAGAGGAAGAGTTTTTTGATGCTATGGAAGCTGGTTCTGTTGTAGAAGAAGGAAGTGATTTAGATCTTGTTACTTCAAGAGACGAGCAAGATGAGGAGTTTGTTGACGCTTTAGGCGAGCAGGATTGGTTAACTAAACAAATAGCTGCTATTTAACGTTCCACTGAGTATATTTCATTATAAAGGTTATAATTCTGACTTTTTTACCTCCTGGTATAATATATCAAGCGAAATATTGAGAGAGATAAACAGAGCTTGCCCAGAGAAGAAAGTATTAAATTTAGCTCTGTCAGTTTTAATGCTCCCTTATATTGCTTTTACTGCACTGGGATTAGTCATATACAGTAGATTTAAAGCAAACAGCAAGAAACAAGAAGGTGTAGGTGAAGATAAGGCAAAAAAGGGTGAAACAGGTGTACCAAAAAGATTGGCATATGGTGTTCTTGCTGCAGTAGCGATTCTTGTTATACCAATTCTCATTGTTGGTCATTCAAATAGGATACATAGCAGAGTTGTTTAATTGTGGAGTAGGTAAGAGAAGTAATAAATTTACACAAAGCACTCTCAAGCAAAGCAATAGTATCGTATATTTTATTGCGCAAAATGTTCTGTTTTACATACAACCAAAGCCTCTCAACTGGATTGAGTTCAGGTGAGTATGGTGGTAGGTATATAATCTCAATATTTTTAGGTACCTTTAAACTTTTCGACTTATGCCAACTAGCACAATCCATAACAAGAAAGGCTTCTCGTGGTCCCAAATATTGAGACATTTGCTCAAGAAATATATTCATACAATCAGTGTTGACATTCGGTGCAAACAAGCTAGAATTCTCCCCATTTCTAGGCTCTGTGGACAAAATTTTAGAGAAGCCATATGAGAGCTCCAACAAAATTTAGAAATCCCATGTAAACCTCTGCGGTCTTGTCAAATCTGGAAAAAATGCGCCTAAAATTTTTAATTTTACCGAAAAAGCACTCAATCAAATGACGTTCTTTATAAATATGCTCATCATAGTATCTTTGCACTTTTCGATTCCTTTTTGATGGAATTACGATTTCACATTTCCTGTTTTCAAGGCTGACCACAAAAGCATTGCTGTCATAACCCTTATCAGCTACTACAATGGAGTTATAGACATTTTTTGTTAATACTTCAGCTTGTGTAATTTCATTCCTCTGGCCAGGAGTAAGTATAAATTTTAAAGGATTTCCCAATGCATCAACAAGTGCATGAATTTTAGTCGTAAAGCCACCTTTACTTCGCCCTAAAGCCTCTTGATCCTTCGAATCTTTTGTATATCCAGCCGAACATGGATGGGCTCTAATGATCGTACCGTCGATTATGACGGCTTCTAAATCTGGCTCTTGTTTTGTGTACTCCAATAAATTTTTCCAAATACCCCTTTCGCACCATCTCTTAAATCGTTTGTGTATACTTCTGTAATTGCCATAGATTTTCGGCAAAAGTCGCTATTGGCAACCACTTCGCGCCATATACCACACTGCTTCTATGAATATTCTTAAACGTTTTTCGTCTTTACTATGCATTCCTTTTATGCCTTTTATGAATTCTAAAATTTGTTTCCAATTTCTTTCTTTTATATAATATTCCATTCGGTAGTTTCTCCATTTTTATGTTCATTTGGTTAAACTACCACTTTTTTTCTCCCTCTTCATATTTTTTGTCCACAGAGCCTAGGATTAACTGCACTGTAGAGATAAAAATTTTCCCTACCTAATTTTACCTTAACTTTTGTTCTGACGCCTTTTTTAAACCATCCATGCCCGGTCTTTGAATGTGTGCCAAACCGCGATTCATCGAAGAAAAACAGCTCTTTTTCAGAATACTTGCCAATAACTTCGTTGAGATTTTTTTTTGAATTCCTCTTGTTTTCTTTTATCTTGTACATTGTGTACTGGTCTTGGTGTAATATAAGAGAATTTCATCTTTTGCATATAGCGGTGTACTGTAGATTTGCTAATATTTAAGCCGAACTTTTCCTGGATTCTTATTCTCATTTCTTTAATGGTAATATTAGGATTTTCTCCTACCCATGCTTCAACTTGCTGTAGTTGAGCCTGATTTAATTTAGTTTTTCTACGCCGTTGTGGAGGAGCAAACAATTTTTCTTCTCTGCCTAATTTCAAGAGTTTTATCCACGAAGTTAGTGCGCTTCTTGAAATGCAATATATTTTTGCTACAGCCGTTATACTATGCTTTTTTGCTGCAATTACAGCATTTAGTTTTTTTGCAACATATGCATTGTTCCTTACTTTCTTCAGCATTTTTTTTGCTGATTTTACTACTTCTTCATCCAATAATTTTGATCTTAGTGCCATTTATACCTCGACTATTTCACTTATTTCATTATGGCTTGTCTTCTATTATTGTCTATCTGTTTGCCGTGTAATGGGAATTGGTATTAGCATTACTTTTCGTTTTAAATGGTAACGTATGGGGTTATATATGATCAACAACTTTCTTGGAATTGATGTATCAAAAGATCGCTTTGATGTTTTTCTTTCATTCATAAGTAAAAAAGAAAAGCGTGAAACTAGGAAAAGGAGCTTTAAGAACGATGATCTTGGGTTTCAAGGTCTGCTGAGTTTTCTACAAAAGCATAATGTGGAAGAAGTAAAGGCATGCATGGAGGCTACTGGTTGTTATAGCGAAGCTTTGGCTGAATTTCTGCACAATGCTGGACATTTTGTTAGTGTAGTAA
Organism: Wolbachia endosymbiont of Dactylopius coccus; assembly: GCF_977011065.1. Classification (NCBI taxonomy): domain Bacteria; kingdom Pseudomonadati; phylum Pseudomonadota; class Alphaproteobacteria; order Rickettsiales; family Anaplasmataceae; genus Wolbachia; species Wolbachia endosymbiont of Dactylopius coccus. The sequence goes on from NZ_OZ347065.1 coordinate 783,502, forward strand.
ATCCTTATTGTATTAAATCTTATGCGAGGAGTAAGCTCGTAAGACAAAAGAATGATCAGACTGATGCAGAAATTATTGCTGATTATTGCCAAAGACAGGAACCAACTCGTTGGACCCCACCTTCTTCTGAATTGAAAAAACTAAGAGCTTGTCCGCAAACAAGAAAAGGGATAGTATATGAGTTTTAGAATGGGGTTAGAAATGAGAAAAAAGATACTGTCCTTGCTGTCAACAAATTATTTGATAAAAAAGAATAAAAAATAACAAGAAAATTTAATTTAGGCTTACATCTTCTATAAATTAGTGTAACTGTGCTTTTAGTTTGTGTAGAAGCACAGTTACACTACCGAGCACTCTGCTAAAACCAAAATAAAACGATACAATACACAATCTACTATATTACCAAAACTCCGAGCACGGTGCTTTATATTGAATACTCAAAACCGTTACACAATCTCACGTACCGTTAACGTTATTTCACTAAATCACCATTAAATGGTTGATTGTTTTTAAGAATTCCAAAAAATACGTGCATTAGTTTTCTCATTAATGCGACAATTATAACCATTGGACACTTTCCTTTGCTTGTTAAACGCTGGCAAAATTTTTGAAAGTAAGGGTTGAAATTTTTGACTACTATAGCTGGCATATAAAGAGCTTTGCGAATGCGCTCAGATCCTATTTTGCATATTCGACTTTTTTTGCTTACGGAAGATCCTGATTGATAATGTTCTGGATTTAGGCCAGCAAAGGCTGTGAATTTCCTAGCATGATCAAAATTATCAACTAATGGCATTTCTGCAATAACAGCAATAGCAGTAAGATGTCCTACACCTTTCACGGTCTTAAGATTTTCTATCATATTTTTTAGGTGTGGGTAGTTATTGATATGCTCGTTAATTTCTTTCTCTATGGCAGCAGTTTGTGTGTCTATTGTAGTAACTACCTCAAGTATGGCTTGTTTGCAACTGGAATACATATTTTTATTTTCCAAACGATTCATCTGTTGCAACTTGTCATCTTTAAGTGCTTGCAAACAACGATAAAAGTCTCTTAAACGCCTAACTTCAGGAGGGGCAGGTTTCCAAAGGTTAGGTTTGTTAGCAATACAAAATCTAGCAATCATAGCAGCATCTGACTTATCTGTTTTGTTTCTAAGTAGCTCACTTTTGCCAAAAGCTTTGATTTGGGCTGGATTTATTACACTTACATTATGTCCCAGGTCGTACATAAAGTTAACTAAATCTTCACCATAACAACCAGTTGCTTCGAGACAAAGATGAATAAGGTCTGCTCCATGATCAGGCTACAAGCTTTTCAAAACCCTCTTGATTATTGTGAAAAACTTTATGTCGTTCTTTGTTGTTTATCAATAAACAAGCATCAAATTTCTTTTTAGAAATGTCTACACCTAAAATAGCATTGACTTGCATAAAATTTCCTCCAGGACTATAACGAATTGAGAGTTTAGACCAACCTTGTAATACGGGATATAATTCCAAAGATACTGTTCGGTCTTTTAACTCTACTGGAAGGGGAGCAAATCTTTTTTACGGCCTTACTGGCTATTAGTACCCACACAGCTTCACCCTTCCTGTAAGATACTTTAGCTCTAACATCTTACTTCTTGAAGATACAAGTATCCAACAGATCTAAGTGAAAGAGAGTGGTAGCTAATAGAGAAACACTTTAGAGTATCATACAAGAAAGGAGGAAGGCCGCTGAAACATAGCAAAAGAGAGGTATTATCTGCAATTTTTTATGTACTACGCACAGGATGTCAATGGCGCTATTTACCGCACGCCATGGAAGACAGTATATGAACAATTTAGGAGATGGAAGAAGCAGGGAATTTTTGAGAAAGTGAATTATGATATCACTAGGCTCTGTGGACAAAATTTTAGAGAAGCCATATGAGAGCTCCAACAAAATTTAGAAATCCCATGTAAACCTCTGCGGTCTTGTCAAATCTGGAAAAAATGCGCCTAAAATTTTTAATTTTACCGAAAAAGCACTCAATCAAATCTTATAGCTATCATGCCACTGTTCCTGATCTCTATTTTATTTTCACCGCTGAAAAGTCTATTGACGTTCTTTATAAATATGCTCATCATAGTATCTTTGCACTTTTCGATTCCTTTTTGATGGAATTACGATTTCACATTTCCTGTTTTCAAGGCTGACCACAAAAGCATTGCTGTCATAACCCTTATCAGCTACTACAATGGAGTTATAGACATTTTTTGTTAATACTTCAGCTTGTGTAATTTCATTCCTCTGGCCAGGAGTAAGTATAAATTTTAAAGGATTTCCCAATGCATCAACAAGTGCATGAATTTTAGTCGTAAAGCCACCTTTACTTCGCCCTAAAGCCTCTTGATCCTTCGAATCTTTTGTATATCCAGCCGAACATGGATGGGCTCTAATGATCGTACCGTCGATTATGACGGCTTCTAAATCTGGCTCTTGTTTTGTGTACTCCAATAAATTTTTCCAAATACCCCTTTCGCACCATCTCTTAAATCGTTTGTGTATACTTCTGTAATTGCCATAGATTTTCGGCAAAAGTCGCCATTGGCAACCACTTCGCGCCATATACCACACTGCTTCTATGAATATTCTTAAACGTTTTTCGTCTTTACTATGCATTCCTTTTATGCCTTTTATGAATTCTAAAATTTGTTTCCAATTTCTTTCTTTTATATAATATTCCATTCGGTAGTTTCTCCATTTTTATGTTCATTTGGTTAAACTACCACTTTTTTTCTCCCTCTTCATATTTTTTGTCCACAGAGCCTAGTGAGATAAGAGATAAAATTTTTGAGGGAGCAGAAAATGCTCAGTTATATGACTTCATTTCTAAGGTCATGGACAGTAAGAAAATAGATCAAAATGCTTTTGAGAGTGTTAAAACAAAAATAGAGAATATGGATCTATCTTTGCTGCCTCAGGAGTTAAAAACTGTTGTAGAGGAAATGAAAGGAAAAGAAAATATAGAAGAGGTAAGAGATGTAGTTGCTAGTAGACGTGTGATGTTAGAAAAGGCTACTGGTTGGGCTATGCATGCTCAGATGTTTGGTAGTATTGTCGGTAATGCTGTGGATGGGAACATCGAGGATGCAGCAAAGAATCTAGCAATATTGGGAGGAGACATGGCAATTGGCAGGGCCTTTGGTGTTACTCCTATATCTTGGTATTTTATGCTGAGTAGCTTATTAGATGATTTTGATAGGCTTAACGCTGGCGATCATAGTACCTTTTTAAAAGTGAAAACCGGTCTTGATGCTACTGTTCTTGCTTTATCCTTACTTGCAATCTCTAATCCAGAGCTAGCACCTATTGTGGAGGTTGTCATTCTTGGGGAGATGATTTGGTTAGCTATAGAAAGAGTAAAACAAGAAGATGAACTACTTCACATGACAGAAACGGAAAAGCTTGCTGAGGGGATGCGTGCGTTTTTCTTTATGAAACCTGAAAAGTATATAGCAGAATTGATCGGAGAGAAAGAAGCTAACAATGAGTTAGTAAAACAAGCACTTAAATTCCTGAAACGACATAATGATATCCAAAGATACGTCTTTCCTACTGGAAAGTTAGTTGATGTTAATATTGATTATGAGTTGGAACAAATTTTAAAACGTACTACTATAGGTGTTTTTACGTCTTCATATCCATCATATCCTAATGGTTCTATTTCATACAAGGATTTCACTTCATCCCCAAATGCAGAAAAATACTACTTGGATCATAATGGAAAACCACATGGAAAAGATGGAAAAAGATACTCCCTTTTTTTTGATTCATGCAAAGATGCAGAAAAATACTTCCGTTTAAAAAAGTGTAAAGCTTATCAAGCAAGCCTTAACGAATTCGAGAAAAATCCTTATATGGGTGCTATTCATGAGCCTGCGAACAGACGGGCCCGTTTTTATGCAAGAAACGTGTGTAATAAAACTATTGTACATGATCAAAACAGCAATGTATACCTAGATAAGAAAGAGTTTAATATCACGTTACATAGATCAAGGCCAGATAATCCAAGCGAAGGAGAACTGATTTGTCTACCTAGTGGTAATCTGTACCCTGCAGATGAGAGTGAACATCCTTATTTTGTGTTGCAATTACCACATCCCTCATTTAATCTTTTTAATATAACCTATAACCTACCTGACCCTTTGCTTTATGAAACTTATCGTTGTGACAACGCAATAGGCGTTTCTTACTCTAAAAATAGAACAGGAAATTACACCCTAATCGCCTTAGGTGATGGTATTGATCAAGCATTTGGGTTTAAGGATACTCCTAATATTTTTCACGTTGGAAATGGGAACAAGAATTTTACTGGGGGAGATGACAATGATCTGTTTATTTTAGAAGGTAATAATACTAAAGCATTTTTAGATGGGGGAGCTGGTAATAATGTGTTGGATTTTGGTCGGTTTTCTTTGGGCACAAACTTATCTATATATGGTGATAGGATGTATAGTCTGCCACACCAGGGTTATGTCTTAGATATGCAGAATGTAAGTATAATTTTGGGAAGAAAAGATGAAGCAGAGGTAATAAGCTCTTCTTGCATAACAAAGTATATAGACGGAAGGGGTGGTAAGAACAGCACTAATACTGATCATATAATACTTAATGCTGAACGCTTTTGTCACTGTCCTAATCTGCAAGTTGTATTAAGGCCTAACACTGTGGTAGATGATCAAGGTTTATTTGATGAAGTTGACTACTTTGTTCCTTCTAAAAGTGCATATTTTGTTTGGAGCATACTGCCAGAAAAAATAGCATATTCTACTTATCCTATAAATTCATCTTCTTACGGGCAGGAAACAAAGATTAACTACAATAGCTTGAGCACAACTAGGCAAAACTTAGGACTTAATTACACGCTTTCTGATATAGAAAGTATAAGGTACATGGACGTTAATGGAGCAACGATAAACACTTTAAAATTTAAGGGCAGTAAAAATAACGTTGTTCATGCCCGTTATAATAGTGAAGTTAGTACAAGATTTACTTCTTATAAGCTATTAGATGCAGTAATAAAGATGGGGGATGGAAACACCAATATAGTGCATAATACTGAAAAACGGTTAGATGAACTAGTTAAGGAATATGTGCCGATGGCAAAAAGATTAAATGCTACTATTTCTGCTGGCTCTAGTAATGCGACAATAAATGTGAATAATAAAGGTGGTTATTCCTTTACTATAAACACTCATAAACCAGTTGACAAAATTGTCAGGGATTATCCTGCTATTGCAAGTAGCTTAAATGGAACCATTTCTGCCTACTCTAGTAACCAGTTTATAATGGTAGGTTATGGTAAACATCAAATGCTTCTTAACAATCCTAATTATGCAAGCCACTTAATTGGCAGTGGTGAAGAAAATGTATACACAATTAATTTACCTAAAGAGCCTCAATTACAAAGGAACCTTGAAGTAAATATCTATAATACTAACAATAAAAATTATGTGAATTCGATAGACTTACGTAATCTAGACTTAGCTAAAGATAGATCTCAATTAAGCTTCATACCACGTTATGATCACGATTTGGGGATTCAATTACAAGTAAGAGAAAATAGCTCTTTAATGGTAACGCTAAAAGATGGTCAAAGCTGGTATAACAAAGTACATGTCTATTTGAATGATACAGTAATACCTAAGCGGATTGAATTAAAAAATAATAGTTGGGCATTAGAGTCTATACCAAACTTAGAAAAAATAAAATTTGTTCCTACTGGTATTTTTAGATATTACGAACTGCAAGAGGGAAGGTTACTACTATATCATAATCAACCTAAAGATAAGCATCAAATTGGTATAGTGAATCTAAAAAATAAATGCATATCAGAATGCGACATGAAAATGGTGAATAATGATTTGATCATATCATCTGGAAATAATGCACTTGTTCAAGTAAGAAATTGGTCTAGTAATCCAAAGACACGGGAGATGATTTTTGTTTTTAATGGTACAATAGTCTCTAAATCAGAGTGTATAGTTTCTATGTGTAGTGAGCAAGATATCATAGAAGAATTTAACGTTGTAAAAAAACAGGAAGAAAAGCTATTTAATGCTGTGCAGAAAAATGATTTAAATAGTGTAAAAGACTTGATTAATAAAGGGGCTAATATTAACGCTCGTAATGGTAATACTCTTCTACATATGGCTGTATCAATAAATACAGGAAACCCACTAAGTTTAATAAAACTGCTCATAGAGAAAGGGGCTGATATTAGTTCTAAAAATAATAGTGTTCAGACACTTTTAGATGTAGCAAATCAGTATGGCAAATCAGAAGTAGCGAACTTTTTAAGGGACAAACAAAGTGAGTACGATCACCTTTTGCTTGATGCTGCAAGGAGTGGAAATCTTGATAAGATCACAGATCTTCTTAATAGTGGTGCTAACATTGAAGCTAAAGAAAAAGATGGTAAAACACCTTTGTACTTAGCTGCTAGAGAAGGTCACTTATATGCAGTTAAGTCTCTTCTTAATAAGGGAGCTAACATTGAAGCTAGAGAGAATGACAAATGGACACCATTACATACTGCAGCTTATCATGGTAAATTGGATGTAGTTAAGCTTCTTGTAGAGAGGAATGCTAACATTGAGGCTAAAACTGATAATGGAAAGACACCTTTAGAGTTGGCACGTGAAAATGACAAACAAGAAGTAGTAGACTTTTTAAGGGCAAAACAAGATGAGAAGGGAAGACCTGTACAACGTAAGCGTCGAGACCATGATCGCCATCACTCATCACGTAAACCTCTTGCCATAGGTTTAAGTAATCAAGCAGCTAGACAGGATGTATCAAAAAGTTTATTGCAAAATGATAAAATAGACTATAACAAAGTGGGAGCTACAAGTGGAGCAAGTAGGCCATCTTCACCGATAGATGCTTTTGCTCATATTATAGGTACTATAGGTGGTACTATTGTGGATAATATTAAAGGTGCTTTTCAGTTTATCTATTCTCCTTTCAAGCCAGCTATAGATATGAAGCACTCTCAGCCTTCTAAAGCTATGACAACTCAAAGCATTGATACAAATGGTACACTGCTATTGCTAGATGTATTTATAAGAAAAATTACAGGACAAAAATACGCTTCTACAGCAGAGCAGCCTATATCTGAGTTAGAGGCAAGGGGCTGTGCGTTGAATATTACAGAAAGGTTTGAGCAAGTACTAGAGAATGCAGCTAAAAAGTCTGGGCACAGGTTAGACTTTAATCCTTTAGAAGTATATAAAGCTATAGAGGGCTACATAATGAGTGGTGAAATTTCAAAAATACCAAGTACCTTATACTCATCTGCAAAAGAAGCTTGTCCAGAGTTTAAACAAACTGATAAGTTTTTGGTTCGTCTAGCAAATCATCTAGAAGAAGTATTAGCTGAAAAAGAAGCTGTATTTTTACTTAATAGGCAGCAGAGCAATGTACCTCCATCTAAAATTGTAGAAAAAGCACCTGCAGCAAAGATATCTAATGGACCTAGTACCCTATTAAATGATACATCAACATCTAAAGGCATAAGTAATGTTTTAGGGGCATGAAGCTCTTTCTATCGAAAGCACAGCATATAGGAGAAAACTATATTGGTATCCGTTCAGCAGAGTGGTTTAAGAAACAATAGATAGGAGATTTTGGAAAGGGTTTAGCCCCTTTTGTTTCCATGTTAATACCAATTCCCATTACACGGCAAACAGATGGACAACAATGGAAGAAAAGCCATAATGAAGTAAGTAAAATAGTTGAGGTATAAATGGCACTAAGATCAAAATTATTGGATGAAGAAGTAGTAAAATCAGCAAAAAAAATGCTGAAGAAAGTAAGGAACAATGCATATGTTGCAAAAAAACTAAATGCTGTAATTGCAGCAAAAAAGCATAGTATAACGGCTGTAGCAAAAATATATTGCATTTCAAGAAGCGCACTAACTTCGTGGATAAAACTCTTGAAATTAGGCAGAGAAGAAAAATTGTTTGCTCCTCCACAACGGCGTAGAAAAACTAAATTAAATCAGGCTCAACTACAGCAAGTTGAAGCATGGGTAGGAGAAAATCCTAATATTACCATTAAAGAAATGAGAATAAGAATCCAGGAAAAGTTCGGCTTAAATATTAGCAAATCTACAGTACACCGCTATATGCAAAAGATGAAATTCTCTTATATTACACCAAGACCAGTACACAATGTACAAGATAAAAGAAAACAAGAGGAATTCAAAAAAAAATCTCAACGAAGTTATTGGCAAGTATCCTGAAAAAGAGCTGTTTTTCTTCGATGAATCGCGGTTTGGCACACATTCAAAAGTTGGACACGGGTGGTTTAAAAAAGGCACTAGGACTCGGGTTAAAATAAAATTAGGTAGGCATAATTTTTATCTTTACAGTGCAGTTAACCCTGAAAATGGAGAAAGTTCCAGTTTGCTTGCACCAAACGTTAATACTGATTGCATGAATGTATTTCTTGAGCAAATGTCGCAATATCTGGGGACACGAAAGGCTTTTCTCGTTATGGACTGTGCTAGTTGGCATAAGTCAAAAAATTTAAAGGTACCTAAAAATATTGAGATTATATACCTACCTCCATATTCACCTGACTGTCGAGAGGCTTTGGTTGTATGTAAAACAGAACATTTTGCGCAATAAAATATACGATACTATTGCTTTGCTTGAGAGTGCTTTGTGTAAATTTATTACTTCTCTTACCTACTCCACAATTAAACAACTCTGCTATGTATCCTATTTGACTGCACAACAATGAGAATTGGTATAAGTATAATGAAATTATCCGTTCGAGGAATGTGTTTCCTTGCTGTGATTGTGTAAAATATGAGTTTTTACGGTAAACGACATAGTGTCGTATCTGTTGTTCAGCGTGATTATTTGTCAATGGAATATTTTCTGAGTCATCTAAAAAATTCCACATCATTCTTTCAGATTTCAAAATATTTTTCGCAACTCGAGAAGCTCCAATTGCTTCAGGTAAACGGCTTCAAGTAACATCGTGTACGCTTTCGCAATTTTCTTGCGCGTCTGGCAAATCTTAAAACATCTATTTCACTTTTTAGTAAAGCTTTTTTCAGTGCAAATAATTCAGTGGCTACGTTTCTCAAGTAACAGCCCAGAACTTTGACTTTAATATTCCAACTATGCGCTAACCTTTCAAAATCTCTTGATAAATGTGCCCAGCAGATTTGCCTGTTTTTATCGGCAAAGTAGTTGTATGCTGCGTACCTGTCGGTTACTACTAAGCTATTGCGATTGCAGAATTTACTACTTTGTAAAACTTTCATTCCTCTTGACTCTGTAAATTTTACAAAACTTGCCGTATTGCTTGCAAACATCCAACACCAAGCGAGTTTACCTTTGTTATAATGGCTCGTTTCATCAATATGTAGAACTTTACTCCTACTTATCTCTTGTTCGATCTGCTCATACATTTTTTTGCATTTTGAAGCAACTCTATGTTCACTATTTGATATGCTACCGACGCTTATGTTCAAATTGAAGATATCATTTACGACACTCGCTATTTCGCGTTTTGAATTTTTGTAAAACCCGCTGAACGCTGCAATTATTGACTTAACCCTTGGTCCAAATGTATCTGACGTAACACCTTCTGGTAACTTACTGCTTCTTCTTTTCCCGCATCTCCGGCAACGGCCATGCTCTAATTGATATTCTACTACATAAGGCTTGATTTCCGGAAGATCAACTTTTTGATGAATGTAAGGTTTCCCACATATTCCAATCTCTCCTCCACATTCGCAAGTAGATGACAACTTTACTTTTATCACCTCATCTGCATCCATTTTGGCGCGAAAACTTCCTTTATGACCAACCTGACCACCGACGTTTCTGTCGCTCTTTGGCTTGTCCTTTTTTATTTTGTACAACTCTCTAGAGCTTGGTAGAGATGAATTTCTTGAGTTTAAACCAAGCCTCTCCTTTAATTCAGCGTTCTCTATCTTTAAAGCCTTGTTCTCTGCTTTTAAACTTTCATTCTCTCTTTCCAGCCTTTCTATTTTTGCTTCTAACTTTTCTATTTTTTGCTGTAAATTTTTGCAAAGTTCTAAAAGGTTTACCACATTACCTCACTTTTGCTCTATGATTATCTTTTTAGATCACCTTGTCTACCTTATTCTGCCACTCCGCTGAACGGATACCTATATTGTCTTTTCTTCCTGTAATTGCTTTATTTCATTAGTAGAAAGTCCTGTAGTTTGAGATATGACATCAATTGGTACACTAGCCTTGAGTAGATTCTTTGCCACTGCTACTTTAGCTTTCTTTTCACCTTTTTCATGACCGATTTGGATGCCTTCTTCTCTACCTTTTGCAGTAGCATCATCAAGTTTTTGAGCGAGGACAGCCTGTTCATCAAGAATACGTTTTATTTCCTGTTCATAGGCAATAAATTCTTTTTCTGACCAGTTAAATCTATTTAGCTCTTCATATGCTTTTTTGATTATTAAATCACTTCCTATTATCTTTTCTAGCTCTTCTTCACTAGTCTCATCTGCATATTTAAAGAAGTAGATCCATTTCTCGACTATACTTGAAAGCTGATCTTCTTTCGTTTTTGGAAACTTTGGCAATTCAATAAATATAAAATAGAAATCTTTTAAATCATGCTCATTAGTATCTTCATCCCGAATAGTATGCTTTGATTTATACTCAGACTTATTTGGAAATAGGATACAATCTGCTATAGCAATAAAGATAATTTCCTTAAGGTCATGGTATTGATCACCCTTGTCAGCTTGTCTTGAATAAGCTTTAGCTGCGTAGTATTGAGCACGTTTTTCAAAGCCCTTAGTTTTAGCAACCTGCATCTCAATTATCCATTGCACTCCTGTGGAATCTCTACATAGTACATCAACAATGCTTTGCTTTTTAGAGGCAATATCAGGGTCTTGAATAGTACTTAAAAACTCTATATCCTGTATTGCATTTTTGCTAGTAAAGCCGAGAATATCATTGAGGAAGTGAATGAGGATATCTTTATTCTTTTCAGTGCCAAAGATACGGCGAAAGGCGACATCATTCTTGGGATCGAGAAACTTCGAGAGAGCCATAGCAAGAGTACCTAAAAAGCATTAATAATTATACACAATTGTGAAGAAATGTTCAAGTTTTTTATTTTTCTAAGTTTTGAATGCGTTGATGAAAAAAATGACTGTCAGAGATCATCTTAGAATAGCATCCTCTACTTTAGACGTCCTTTTGTACATTTTTTATCCACTCTTCTATAAAGCACTTCAAAAGCCCAGCAAATGGGTTCATGGTTTAGCAATCTCAAAGATACCTATTTTAAGTGTGAACTTCTCATTTTAGCTTGTCACATCATAGGCATTTAATATACTAGTTTTCAACAAAGGTAACAATATGCTAGCAAAATTTCTATCTCAAGCAGCTAAAGGAGCATTGTACATTGTTAAGTAGTGAGGAAAAACAAAGTCTTTATAGCAAGGTACTAAATGAAGTTACCTAGGGATTCAAGAGAAGGCATAGACCAGCTAAAGAAGTTGAGTAAAGTGGCTGTTGCAATAGAAGAAACTATTGATAGTAAGTTACTAGAACAGTTTAATCCATTAAGAGAAGTTAATATTGCCTATGCTTCTGAAGAAGCTACAAACTATTTATTTAGCCTTAGTAGAACTGTATGATTTGGAAGAGAATAGAGAAAAAGCAATTTATCAGGCAATTAAATCAAATGATAGAGAGTTAGTAAAACATCTGATGATGATTCTTACGTCAGGTGATATTAAGATTGAATTTTTTAAGGAATTAGAGATGTTACTGTCTAGAACATATGAAGAGTTAAAAGAAAACTTATCGCAGAAATTATCTAGAAAAAAATATGAGTTTAAAACGTTTTGTGTGTAATAATGTTGACGTATTAATAGCAAAGCCTGTTGATATAAGAGCAATCTATTTATAGTTCAATCTGGTGTAAATTATAAAATAGATGAGTTATAAAATAGCAGAAGGCTTAGAAGAAGGAGAATTACTATCACAAATAAATCAGATGATAGAATTGCTAATGAGGCAAGAAAGGTTTATGGAATTGGAGTATAAAGTAAGAAGATTAAAATCAGAACTTGCAAGTGGGAAGAGCAAATATTCAGATGAGGTTATGAAGTTTATTATAGAGGAACGAGAAAGAGAGATGAGAGGGGTTGAGGACAAAAGCGACCAAATAATAAGCGAAAGGGAGATCAAGATTGGGCAACAACGCAAATAGAAGACATTAGTGAGCAGACAATCTGGTTCTTTAGACTACAAAGTAGGACAAAAAGTAAAAAGGTGGAGGTTGGAGCGAGGGTATACTCAGGAGGATTTAGCAAATAAAATCGGTATAACACGTCAGGTAATGCTACAATATGAAAAAGGAACACGTAGAATTTCGATTGAAAAACTATATGCCATAACAGAGGCATTATCAGTTAGTATTACGGATCTAATTCCTATAAGAGTATCAAAAAGTTGTCTTGAAGGCGAGAGAGGAGAAATATTAAATCTAGCAAGAAATTATAAAAAGATTAATGATCAAGAATTACGCAAGATATTTTATTTATTAACTAAGTCTGCCCAGCTTAGTGAAAAAAGCAGTAGAAAAGCAGAGAGAGTAGAAATAGCAAAGAATCTGGTCAAAGCAGGAATTTCTGTTGATATTGTTTCAAAAACAATCGGCTTATCTGCTAATGAATGTATCAAGGAAAAAACAGGCTCTATATACTACAAAATAGGAAAAAAGATAAAAGAATGGAGACTGGTAAGAGAGTACACTCAAAAGGATTTAGCAGAGAAAATGAGTACAACACGTGACGAAATAAGCAACTATGAACAAGGAAGGACTGCTGTTCCACTTGATAAATTATATGGAATAGCAGAGGTGTTATCAGTTAACATTAAAGTTTTGCTACCTGAAACGAGAGAAAGTAAAGAAGAGAATAAGCTATTGAGTTTAATAAAAGCTCTGTTGCCTAAAATAACAAAATGTGAAAATGAGGATAGCAAAAAGTTATTGAGTTTAATGGATGAGTACAGAGAAGATGAGAATCAAGAACCATTAGATGCATTAGTCAAATCTCTATCTGAAGATATGAAAAGTAGCAAGGAAAAAGTTAAAAAAGCAGAGAAAATCAAGGTTGCAAAGGATCTAGTTAAGGCAGGTATTGCGATTGAGATTATTGTGCGAGCAAGTGGTCTAACCGTTGATGAGTTGAGTGAGTGTCCAAAAATGAATTGACTTGAATTCTGGATTAAAAACAGGGTACTCAGAGATATTATATTAAGATATAAGCAAAAGTAGTTGTTTATTTAATAAATCTATTTACCATCTCTGAAAATTTGCTTAGATTTCGCTTGTTCAACAAATACCTCTTCTAGTTTTTCTGGCTCAGCTTCTGATCTTGCCGCCAATTTGCGTTGTTTGATAAACTTCTTCAATGTTTTGACTGCAATAAAATTAATACTGAAAACACATGCAGAAGTTACTGCTAACGCTGCAAAAGGGGCTAAATTGAATGTCGGCAAAATTGCTATAATCGTGCCAGATGTCAGTAAAAATGCTAACTTCTTGCTCCCGATTATCTTGTTTTTCTTAACCTTTATTGGGTTTAATTTTTTTATTTTCCCTTTTAGCTTTTTGAAGCCTTTTTTGAACGTATTGCCTCTTTTCAGCTCTTTTTCTACGGGTTTTGTTTTCTTTGTTTTTAAGCTTTTTATTTTTTCTTTTATTCCTTTTTTATCTTTTTTTACTTTAGAGGTTACTTTCAAGCATAGGTTAGGTTTCACCACAATTTCAGAGAGCGGTTTTGGCTTATCGTTTGAAATTTTAGCTTCTTGCCCCTTAGTATGCTTTTTGAGCGAAACTATGTTTTTTAAACCTTTCTTTGCTTTATTTTTTTAGTTTGCTCGGCATTTTTATGTAAATTAAGATACGATATCGCAAAATTTATCGATTACTTTTTGATTACCTTCTATCATTGCATTTGCCTCCTGCTGCAGATATTTGATCATCTTTCTTGCATAATCCAGCTATAACAATACCAGCCTCTAAAGAAGATATCGATGCTGTGGAATGAGCAATTGAGAAAGTTCTATGAGGCAGTGCACAACCCTTGACTTCCTTTAGCTTTATTATATAATTAAAAAATTTTTCAAGGCTAGTAATACGCATCCTCCATTTCAATATAAGAAATTTAGAAATATATTTGAAAAGTTAATCAGTGATATCAATTCTGATCAGGGTAGCTCAATTGAAATCATCGATGAGATAAAAAAAGAATTAAAAAAAGAACTTCCTTCTATATATGAAGAATGGGAAAATAGTGGATTTGACATAAACTTTAAGTTTAAATTACAAGCTCCTGCAATAGAGATTATAGAAACAACATTATTGCATTCGGCTGTTTTAGAGCAAAGCATCCCATGTACGTCAGTAATTCGTTACTTATTGAATACAGGGGCTAATCCAAATTTACAGGATTCTTATGGTAAAACTCCATTATATGTTGCTAACATTACTGACGGAGATAAAAATAAGGAAGTAGTGGAGCTATTGCTGGGAAAAAAAGCAGATCCAAATATAGCGGAGTATAGTGGACGAACCCCATTGTATGTAGCTTGCATGTTTTGTGATGAAGGTTTTAACGTAGAAACAATAAAACTTCTGCTAAAAAGTGGAGCAGATATTAATAAAAGAGATGACAAAAGAAACACTCCCCTACATCAACTTGTTGAAAAATCTATTGGAACATCCAAAAATTCACCAGCCTGTCTGAAAGAACAAAGCTTAGAATTAGTAAAGCTTTTCGTAAAACATGGCGCAAGTATTTATACTAGAAATAAGAGTGGTAATACCAATTCCCATTACACGGCAAACAGATAGACAATAATAGAAGACAAGCCATAATGAAATAAGTGAAATAGTCGAGGTATAAATGGCACTAAGATCAAAATTATTGGATGAAGAAGTAGTAAAATCAGCAAAAAAAATGCTGAAGAAAGTAAGGAACAATGCATATGTTGCAAAAAAACTAAATGCTGTAATTGCAGCAAAAAAGCATAGTATAACGGCTGTAGCAAAAATATATTGCATTTCAAGAAGCGCACTAACTTCGTGGATAAAACTCTTGAAATTAGGCAGAGAAGAAAAATTGTTTGCTCCTCCACAACGGCGTAGAAAAACTAAATTAAATCAGGCTCAACTACAGCAAGTTGAAGCATGGGTAGGAGAAAATCCTAATATTACCATTAAAGAAATGAGAATAAGAATCCAGGAAAAGTTCGGCTTAAATATTAGCAAATCTACAGTACACCGCTATATGCAAAAGATGAAATTCTCTTATATTACACCAAGACCAGTACACAATGTACAAGATAAAAGAAAATAAGAGGAATTCAAAAAAAAATCTCAACGAAGTTATTGGCAAGTATCCTGAAAAAGAGCTGTTTTTCTTCGATGAATCGCGGTTTGGCACACATTCAAAGACCGGGCATGGATGGTTTAAAAAAGGCGTCAGAACAAAAGTTAAGGTAAAATTAGGTAGGGAAAATTTTTATCTCTACAGTGCAGTTAATCCTAGAAATGGGGAGAATTCTAGCTTGTTTGCACCGAATGTCAACACTGATTGTATGAATATATTTCTTGAGCAAATGTCTCAATATTTGGGACCACGAGAAGCCTTTCTTGTTATGGATTGTGCTAGTTGGCATAAGTCGAAAAGTTTAAAGGTACCTAAAAATATTGAGATTATATACCTACCACCATACTCACCTGAACTCAATTCAGTTGAGAGGCTTTGGTTGTATGTAAAACAGAACATTTTGCGCAATAAAATATACGATACTATTGCTTTGCTTGAGAGTGCTTTGTGTAAATTTATTACTTCTCTTACCTACTCCACAATTAAACAACTCTGCTATGTATCCTATTTGAATGACCAACAATGAGAATTGGTATAACACTCCTAAAGGTCTCATTGAACTCCAACTTCTTAGTACTCTTCCCATGAATAGAGAGTTGGCATATTCTATAGAGCAATTTCTAGAAGAACAAGAATCCTCAAGAGAATACCACGGAAAGTTACTCGAATTATTAGAGCAAACTAAGGACCTCAAGTTCCTTACTGAAATGATAACAGAAAATGGAGTAATGAGTGTAAAAGGTATTCAAATATGTAGCCAAGCAATACCTAAAATACTTAAAATATCAGATATAGAAATTGCCGTTAAAGGTACTATTGTCGAAGGTGAGATCGAAAAAAGGTTTTCTCATGGAACAGGGTGGCCTGTTGTTGATGTTGAAGGTAATCCTCTTAAATATCATGATTTATTTAATAGGCTTATTTCTCTCTTTAAAGACAATTCTGTAATTAAAAATCTAGGTCCAAAACCAGATTTACTGGGGTGGAAAGTGCATGACTATGTTATAGATAACTTAGAGGCTATAAAACAAGAATTTTGGGATGAGCATATAGTTCCTGAAACAGAAAAAGAGGAAGATAATGTAACGGCACGACATGTTGTACAAAAAGAGCCTGATAAAAAGAATCAAGATACTGTAAAACATCATGGTAAGAAAAAAACAGGAGGTGATTCTGATAGCAAAGAAAAAAGGGAGAAGGCAGCTAGTGAGAAAACAGTAATGGGACATCCTCCTGTTAATTCTGGGGTTTATTCTCAAAAAGAGCCACCAATATTTTCTAGAAAACAAAAAATTGCAATTGCTGTTGGTATTGTTGCTGCACTAGCAACAGCTTTAGTCTGTTATTCAGTTGAACTACCTGTCTTAGCAATAGCTATACCCGCGTTAATAGCCGGGGTTGGTGCTTACATGGTGTCAAGTAAGCTCTACGATATTTCCATCTGTAATGGTGCTAGCCAACAGCCTGGGCTTTAACGTGGCTTATGTAAATCATTAACCTGGCTTACAGATGGTTCTCCTATAAAAGTTCGTGGTATAGGGTTTTGTTTTAATAACTCGTTACGATGTCTATTCAATCGCTCTACAAGTGGATCTCTTATACGGGTTTCTATTGTATTATCACTATGACTACTTACTTCTTTCTTATAATGATACCAATTCCCATTACACGGGAAACAGATGGACAACAATGGAAGAAAAGCCATAATGAAGTAAGTAAAATAGTTGAGGTATAAATGGCATTAAGATCAAAATTATTGGATGAAAAAGTGAGCAAAAGAAATGCTGAAGAAAGTAAGGAATAATGCATATGTTTCGAAAAAATTAAATGCTGTAATTGCAGCAAAAAAGTACAGTATAACGGCTGTAGCAAAAATATATTGCATTTCAAGAAGTGCACTAACTTCGTGGGTAAAACTCTTGAAATTTGGCAGAGAAGAAAAACTGTTTGCTCCTCCACAACGGCGTAGAAAAACTAAATTAAATCATGCTCAACTACAGCAAATTGAAGCATGGGTAGAAGAAAATCCTAATGTTACCATTAAAGAAATGAGAATAAGAATCCAGGAAAAGTTCGGCTTAAATATCAGCAAATCAACAGTACACCGCCATATGCAAAAGATGAAATTCTCATATATTACACCAAGACCGGTTCATAATGTACAAGATAGAGGTAAACAAGAGGAATTCAAAAAAAAATCTCAATGGAGCTATTAGTAATACCAATTCCCATTACACGGCAAACAGATAGACAATAATAGAAGACAAGCCATAATGAAATAAGTGAAATAGTCGAGGTATAAATGGCACTAAGATCAAAATTATTGGATGAAGAAGTAGTAAAATCAGCAAAAAAAATGCTGAAGAAAGTAAGGAACAATGCATATGTTGCAAAAAAACTAAATGCTGTAATTGCAGCAAAAAAGCATAGTATAACGGCTGTAGCAAAAATATATTGCATTTCAAGAAGCGCACTAACTTCGTGGATAAAACTCTTGAAATTAGGCAGAGAAGAAAAATTGTTTGCTCCTCCACAACGGCGTAGAAAAACTAAATTAAATCAGGCTCAACTACAGCAAGTTGAAGCATGGGTAGGAGAAAATCCTAATATTACCATTAAAGAAATGAGAATAAGAATCCAGGAAAAGTTCGGCTTAAATATTAGCAAATCTACAGTACACCGCTATATGCAAAAGATGAAATTCTCTTATATTACACCAAGACCAGTACACAATGTACAAGATAAAAGAAAACAAGAGGAATTCAAAAAAAAATCTCAACGAAGTTATTGGCAAGTATCCTGAAAAAGAGCTGTTTTTCTTCGATGAATCGCGGTTTGGCACACATTCAAAGACCGGGCATGGATGGTTTAAAAAAGGCGTCAGAACAAAAGTTAAGGTAAAATTAGGTAGGGAAAATTTTTATCTCTACAGTGCAGTTAATCCTAGAAATGGGGAGAATTCTAGCTTGTTTGCACCGAATGTCAACACTGATTGTATGAATATATTTCTTGAGCAAATGTCTCAATATTTGGGACCACGAGAAGCCTTTCTTGTTATGGATTGTGCTAGTTGGCATAAGTCGAAAAGTTTAAAGGTACCTAAAAATATTGAGATTATATACCTACCACCATACTCACCTGAACTCAATCCAGTTGAGAGGCTTTGGTTGTATGTAAAACAGAACATTTTGCGCAATAAAATATACGATACTATTGCTTTGCTTGAGAGTGCTTTGTGTAAATTTATTACTTCTCTTACCTACTCCACAATTAAACAACTCTGCTATGTATCCTATTTGAATGACCAACAATGAGAATTGGTATGAGATTCCAGGTATTGTTGATGAGGTGATCAGCATGGTTGGAACTAAGAAAGATAATGGCACAGAAGTACGTTCATTTATCTGTCAGACTAT
Organism: Wolbachia endosymbiont of Dactylopius coccus; assembly: GCF_977011065.1. Taxonomy (NCBI): domain Bacteria; kingdom Pseudomonadati; phylum Pseudomonadota; class Alphaproteobacteria; order Rickettsiales; family Anaplasmataceae; genus Wolbachia; species Wolbachia endosymbiont of Dactylopius coccus. The sequence goes on from NZ_OZ347065.1 coordinate 802,375, forward strand.
TAATACTTGGGGATACCCAGCTAAAGATCGAAGTGGCTGCCTGAGTATGGTTGAAGAACCACATTTGGGTAAATTACTTGCGAAAATTAAAGCCAAAACTTTGGCTCCTATTGCTTAATTAAAAATTGGAGAATAATTATTATGGAACAAAGCTTTTTCAATATCGGTCAAAAAATCCCTTTCTTCAGCGTAAAGGAGTATTTAAGTGATCAAACGCCAATACCAGAAGATATCATCTGTCCTAGAATTTTAACGAAAAGAGGTTTATTGGTACTGGGTGGCCCACCTAAAATTGGCAAAAGCGATTTTCTAATTTCATGGCTTGTACACGTGGCTGCTGGAGTTTCATTTTTGGGTATGACTCCAAGCAAACCTATGAAAATTTTCTATCTGCAAACTGAAATCGAATATGATACCAATTCTCATTGTTGGTCATTCAAATAGGATACATAGCAGAGTTGTTTAATTGTGGAGTAGGTAAGAGAAGTAATAAATTTACACAAAGCACTCTCAAGCAAAGCAATAGTATCGTATATTTTATTGCGCAAAATGTTCTGTTTTACATACAACCAAAGCCTCTCAACTGGATTGAGTTCAGGTGAGTATGGTGGTAGGTATATAATCTCAATATTTTTAGGTACCTTTAAACTTTTCGACTTATGCCAACTAGCACAATCCATAACAAGAAAGGCTTCTCGTGGTCCCAAATATTGAGACATTTGCTCAAGAAATATATTCATACAATCAGTGTTGACATTCGGTGCAAACAAGCTAGAATTCTCCCCATTTCTAGGCTCTGTGGACAAAAAATATGAAGAGGGAGAAAAAAAGTGGTAGTTTAACCAAATGAACATAAAAATGGAGAAACTACCGAATGGAATATTATATAAAAGAAAGAAATTGGAAACAAATTTTAGAATTCATAAAAGGCATAAAAGGAATGCATAGTAAAGACGAAAAACGTTTAAGAATATTCATAGAAGCAGTGTGGTATATGGCGCGAAGTGGTTGCCAATGGCGACTTTTGCCGAAAATCTATGGCAATTACAGAAGTATACACAAACGATTTAAGAGATGGTGCGAAAGGGGTATTTGGAAAAATTTATTGGAGTACACAAAACAAGAGCCAGATTTAGAAGCCGTCATAATCGACGGTACGATCATTAGAGCCCATCCATGTTCGGCTGGATATACAAAAGATTCGAAGGATCAAGAGGCTTTAGGGCGAAGTAAAGGTGGCTTTACGACTAAAATTCATGCACTTGTTGATGCATTGGGAAATCCTTTAAAATTTATACTTACTCCTGGCCAGAGGAATGAAATTACACAAGCTGAAGTATTAACAAAAAATGTCTATAACTCCATTGTAGTAGCTGATAAGGGTTATGACAGCAATGCTTTTGTGGTCAGCCTTGAAAACAGGAAATGTGAAATCGTAATTCCATCAAAAAGGAATCGAAAAGTGCAAAGATACTATGATGAGCATATTTATAAAGAACGTCATTTGATTGAGTGCTTTTTCGGTAAAATTAAAAATTTTAGGCGCATTTTTTCCAGATTTGACAAGACCGCAGAGGTTTACATGGGATTTCTAAATTTTGTTGGAGCTCTCATATGGCTTCTCTAAAATTTTGTCCACAGAGCCTAGGATTAACTGCACTGTAGAGATAAAAATTTTCCCTACCTAATTTTACCTTAACTTTTGTTCTGACGCCTTTTTTAAACCATCCATGCCCGGTCTTTGAATGTGTGCCAAACCGCGATTCATCGAAGAAAAACAGCTCTTTTTCAGGATACTTGCCAATAACTTCGTTGAGATTTTTTTTTGAATTCCTCTTGTTTTCTTTTATCTTGTACATTGTGTACTGGTCTTGGTGTAATATAAGAGAATTTCATCTTTTGCATATAGCGGTGTACTGTAGATTTGCTAATATTTAAGCCGAACTTTTCCTGGATTCTTATTCTCATTTCTTTAATGGTAATATTAGGATTTTCTCCTACCCATGCTTCAACTTGCTGTAGTTGAGCCTGATTTAATTTAGTTTTTCTACGCCGTTGTGGAGGAGCAAACAATTTTTCTTCTCTGCCTAATTTCAAGAGTTTTATCCACGAAGTTAGTGCGCTTCTTGAAATGCAATATATTTTTGCTACAGCCGTTATACTATGCTTTTTTGCTGCAATTACAGCATTTAGTTTTTTTGCAACATATGCATTGTTCCTTACTTTCTTCAGCATTTTTTTTGCTGATTTTACTACTTCTTCATCCAATAATTTTGATCTTAGTGCCATTTATACCTCGACTATTTCACTTATTTCATTATGGCTTGTCTTCTATTATTGTCTATCTGTTTGCCGTGTAATGGGAATTGGTATTAGTAGATAGTCTAGGTAATATTTTAGGACAATTCGTAATTACTAGGTTAGAAGAAAAGCAGATGTATTTTTTACCTAATGGACTACCAAGAAAAGTTGAATTTAGTTTGAGTTTGAAGAGCTATAGATGACTATATATTACTTAACTAAAGAAGGAGAAATGCTAGATCTGATTTGCTGGAAACATTATGGATTTACCGATGGAATAGTGGAGGAAGTATTGCTTAAAAATCCAGGCCTTGCAGAACATGGAAGTTTTTTACCGGTAGGACTAAAAATTAAATTGCCTGTAACAGAAAAACCTCTACAAAAGTCAAAATTAAAAGTATGGGAATAAATGCAGCCAGATTTTATAATAGATAAATGTGAATCAATTAGAGATAGAGTTATATCATTGCGCCTTACAGATGAATCTGGAACTATAGATGATGTAGTTGAAGTACATGTTGATTATAGGGATGAAAACACAGATGTTCCGAATGAATTAAATATCGCTCTAGGTTACAGAGAAACTGGAGTCTTACCAATGGGCATATATACAGTCAACGAAGTTACAATACAAAGTCCACCTAAGACTCTACTAATCAAAGCTCATGCAACAAATTTAAGACTATCATTAAAGGAGAAAGCATCTAAAGAATGGCATCAAATTACTCTAGGTAGCTTGGTTAAGGAAATAGCAGAAAAGCACGGATATGGGTGCAGAGTTGCAGAAGAATTTGAAAATGTGTTGATTCCACATATTAACCAAACAGAAGAAAGTGATATAAGTTTACTAACAAAAATAGCAATAGAACGCGAGGCAATGGCAAAGTTAGCTGGCGATACATACTTTTTATTCCCAAAGGCAAAGCAAAGTCGGCAACTGGAAAAGCTTTAGGAACAACAGCTATTAGACCTCAAGACACAATAAATTGGAAGGTTCACTTTACCGTGAGTAGGTACAACTCAGTAATTGCAAAATGGCATAGCTATGAAAAAGGTGAAACTATATCAGAAATAGCTGGTTCTGGTAGTCCAAGTTATACTATACAAACGCTTTACTCTAATGTAGAATCAGCATTAAGTGCAGCAAATGCTAAGTTAAAACAATTAAAGCGAAATAATGCAGTATTGGATGTCACTATGCCTGGTAATCCAGAACTATTTGCAGAGGCAAAACTTAGCTTGTTAGGGTTTCATCAAGATATAGACGGTGAATGGATAATTGACAGAGCAGAACACATGTTAGATGGTTCAGGTTATCGCACTATGTTATCAGCATCAACGTTAAGAAAAAATCAGTAAACCAAATGTTTAATGTTAAAAAAAGTATTGAATATGAATAGAGACTCAAGAAATAAGCTACACTTTTGGTGGTGTATAACAATGATAATATGTATTGTTATTACCTATTGCTATATGAGAGCAAAAGCTACAGATAATTATAAAACAATATTACGAACTGCTTCTAAGAACTGCAGCCTAGAAGTAGTAAAATTTTCGGCTAATAATTTATTAGATATTAATACACAGATTCCCGAATTAACAGCATTACATTATGCATCCGGTGCAGGATGTTTGGAGGTTGTTAAATTTCTAATAGAGAAAGGAGCTGATATAAACACAGCAAAATATGAAAAATGGACAGCTTTACATTCTGCTGCATATAGAGGAAATTTAGAAATAATTAGGTTTTTATTAGAAAAAGATGCAAATCCCAAAATTAGAGATAAAGACGGAAAAAATCCTAGAGATGTAGCTGTAATAGAATCACGGCACAATAAAGATAAACCTTACAGAGAAATTATTAAGCTACTTGCAAATGCAGAGGAACAGCATAAATCAAAATAGTAGTTACTAAATTAGCTATCCATAATAAATTCATATTTTAAATCATTATGCAAAATCAAAAAATCCCAATCGCAGTAATTGTAACGATGTTAATACAGACGGTAGCGGCGATTTGGTGGCTTGCCAAACTGGATTTACGAGTGCATATACATGAAAAACTCATAGAACAAAATAATGGATTAACTGTTACGGTATATCGTCTGGAAGAGCGGGTAAAAAATCTTTCTGAGGAGTTGGATGAGCTTAAGGCTGATTTAAAGTAATTATTCTTCTACTTTTGGTGTGTAAGCATCAGATTGAGATTGACGATCTTTCCAATTTTTGATGTATTGCTCAACTAATGGAGGGTCTCCTGTTATAATTAGTAGATTCTCAGCGTTTCTTTTCTGCGCAGCGTCAGAGAAATTGAAAGATCCTGTTATGATTTTTTGCTCATCAATAATCATAATTTTGCTGTGTGAAATTGCAGGTTTATAGTCTATGTATATCGGTATTTTTTGCCTAAATAATTCATTGATGACACTGTATTTTGAGCTGACCTGTGATTCATCTAGGATAACCCTAATATCAACACCACGTTTTTTTGCTCTAATTAAAGATTGTGCAATAGGCTTTGAAGTAAATTGATATGCCTGAATTAATATGAATTTTTGAGCTTGATCTATAGCATTGGTTATTTGTTCGGCACAATTTTCCCTAGGTGTAAAACAGACTGTAGTTTTTGGACAGGTAACACAACCTGATAAAAGTGAGCAAGTTAACAGAATTAATAAATATCTAATCATGAAAAAATACATCCTTTCAGTTGACGGAGGAGGCATAAGGGGCATAATACCAGCCATTATTCTAGCAGAAATAGAAAAGAGAGCAAGAAAATCGATAGCTGAAATCTTTGATCTTATGGCAGGTACTTCAACTGGTGGAATTGTTGTAGCAGGGTTATGCAAGAAAGATAATCAAGGAAATCCCCAATATTCAGCCAATGATTTGGTTGAGCTCTACCAGAGATATGGATCATATATTTTCAAATCTTCATTCTTCAGGCGATCAATATTATCTTGGTTTAACTGCGCACAATACCCACATAAAAATATTAAATCTGTATTGGATAAATATTTTGGCGATGATATCCTTAAAAACACTTTAAGTAATGTGTTGATTACGAGTTACGATATTCAGAATAACTGCCCATTTTTCTTTAAAAGCTGGAAAGAAGGTAATATTAAGCTGAAAGATGCACTCAGAGCTGCAACGGCTGCACCTACTTACTTTACACCTAAATATCTTAAAATCAACCACAAGGAAATGGTATTAGTGGATGGAGGGGTTTTTGCAAATAATCCAGCGGCTTGCGCATATGCAAGTGGTAAGAGGTTATTTCCTAATGATGATATTATAATTCTATCAATTGGTACTGGCAGAACAGATAGAAGTATAAGGTATTCTAACTCGAGGAAATTTGGAAAGATAGGTTGGATAAAACCGCTGTTGAACGTAATGTTTGCCTCAAATTTAGATGCAGTAAACTATCAACGTGTGTCCAGAGAAGGTGAGTATGTTCAGTAGGAATTAAACCTACCGGGATAAAAGTCGGAGTCCCGTAGCTTGGGTAGCAGCATGTAGGGAAACCAAAATGTTGAAGCCTACCGACAACATTATCATAGGATAATGGCGAATTACCAGGCCGTAGCGAAAGCGAACACATAGGTGGCCTCGAAAGTTACAGGTCCTAAAGGCTGAGCCCACGTTGATAGGGTGAAGGCAATATGGATAGCTGAAAACCCGAATGATACGGCATATCTACTTTAGCGGGGTGATAGTGATGGCACGGTAATGAGGACATATGAAACAACTGGAGAAGCCCTACTCATCCCAGGGAGAAATACCTTGGAGTGGTAGGTTCTATAACTGGAAAACAGGAAATGAACCGAAGATGAAAGGGTGGCGGATGGGTGCGTAGTAGTGAAGAAGTGAGGTAACTCTCATGGAGCAAAGGCACCCTGCTAGTAGAAATCTTTTTAACAAAAGGAAGGTAAAGGTAAAAATGATAAAAATGCCAATAAAATTACAAGACCTGAGAAGGAAGATATATACCAAAGCAAAGGCAGAACCGGAATGGCGATTCTGGGGAATCTATGTTCACGTTTGCAAGATGGAGACACTAGAAGAAGCATATAAGCTAACAAAGAAAAGTAATGGGGCACCAGGAATTGATGGGGTGACATTCAAATCGATAGAGGCAGAAAGCTTAGAAAAGTATCTTCAGCAAATAAGACATGAACTAACAACCAAAACCTATAGCCCAAATAGGAACCGGAGAAAGGAAATACCAAAAGTTGGGGGAAAACTCAGAACGTTGAACATACCCTGCATCCGGGATAGAATAGTGCAAAGTGCACTAAAGCTAATAATTGAACCGATATTTGAATCTGACTTTCAGGACGGATCATATGGGTACAGACCCAAGAAAAAAGCGCATGAAGCAATAAACAGAGTAGAGAAAGCAGCAATCAAAGGCAACACAAAATGTATTGACGTAGATCTGAAATCCTACTTTGATAACGTGCGACATCATATTCTTATGGAGAAAATTGCCGGAAGGATAAATGATAAAGAAATCATGCACTTGATCAAGCTAATCCTTAAAGTAGGAGGAAAACGAGGAATAGCACAAGGGTCGCCGATCTCGCCTTTACTAAGCAATATATACCTGAATGAGGTAGATAAAATGCTAGAAAAGGCTAAAGAGGTGACTAAAGAGGGGAAATACCGACATATAGAATACGCCAGGTGGGCAGATGATTTAGTGATACTGATAGATGGACACCAGAAATGGGAATGGCTTGAGAAATCAGTGCACAAAAGGTTACAAGAAGAATTAGCAAAACTAGAAGTAGAAGTAAATAAAGAAAAGACAAAGGTAGTCAATCTAAAAGAGAAAGGGACATTCAGTTTTCTAGGATTTGATTTTCGAGAGAAAATTACAAAACAAGGAAAGTGGAGGGTACAAATAACACCAAAGATGAAAACACGGACGAGCTTACTTCAAAAACTGAAGGAAGTATTCCGTAGCTATAAATCACAACCAATAGGAAAGGTGATTCAAATCATTAATCCAATATTGAGAGGGTGGACAAACTACTTTAGGATAGGAAACTCAAGTCGAAGCTTCAATTATGTAAAACAATGGGTAGAGAAGAAAGCAAGACGCAATCTGATGCAAGCCAGAAAAGCAAAGGGATTTGGCTGGAAAAGGTGGAGTAGCAAATGGATATATGAGACTCTTGGTCTATATTCGGACTATAGAATAAGATATTACGTTCCGAAAGCCTTACCAGCACAATATGTTATAAACTTTGGTAAAGAATCTACTAGGAAAGCGTAGTGCGGGAAAACTGCATGCTGCGTTTGACGAGGCGGGAACTGGAAACGTAAATATGGGAATTTCGGATTGAGGCCCAGGATGAAAATAATGGATCAGCCACCAATCCCTAAAGAGGCGCGCCAGTTCTCGACCCTACTTAATCAAGTTATAGCTGATAAATATATACGTATACAATCGCAATTAAAAATAGCATCACCTGACATGGATAATATTACATCAAAAAATATCAGATCTCTTCAGCAAGAGGCAAATGCAATGGTAGAGGACAATCAGAAAGTGATAGAAAAATTCTGTATAGAAATATTAAATATATAACTATATTTACTTACATCTCAATATATTGTTTAACACAATTCAATTTTCACACTCATCAGCAGTTAGGCCACTTGCTCGCACAATAATATCAATAGCAACACCTTCCTTAACTAGATCTTTTGCAATCTTGATTTTCTCTGCTTTTTTAACCTTTTCTTTACCAGTTTGCATTCCTTCAGATAAAGATCTGGCTACCGTATCCAGTAATTCTTGATCCTCAATTTTTTCGCATTTACCTACAAACCTCAAAACTGGCTCATTTTCATATTCTGTTAGTCCAAGAGCTTTAATGTTAACTGATAATGTTTTTGCTATCTTATATAATATTTCAATTGGAATGTCTGTATATCCTCGTTCATAGTCGTGTATTTCTTTAGGTGTTGAACCGATTTTATTTGCCAAGTCCTCCTGAGTGTATTCCCGTATTAATCTCTGCTCTTTTATCCTTTTCCCCACTTTGTAGAGTATAGAATCAGTACAAATTTCTTTCTCTATATCATCATATTCATAAGTAGATAAGCGAGTCACTTGGGAAATAATATCAACTGAAACTCCTTCTTTCACTAGATTCTTTGCTACTTCTATTTTCGCTTCTTCTTGGCTAATTTTCTCGCTAATATATACAAACCTTACTAATGGATACAGCTTCTTGCGTAATTCCTGATCCTTAATTTCTCTATGTATTTTTGTTAGATAGACTATTTCTTTATCCTCATCTTCATACCAACTGTTTTCTCTTAGTACTGTTGGTTCTGGAAGTAGATCTATAACATTAACTGACAATGCTCCTGCTATTATATACGATTCTTTGATTGTAATAGCCTTGCACCCTAGTTCAAAGTTATGTATTTCCTTATGTGTTAAACCAATTTTGCTTGCTAATTTTGCCTGAGTATACCCTTGTACTATCCTACAACCTTCTATTTTTTTCCCTAGCTCGTAGCTTACTGAGCCAACATGCTCTGAATTATCATAGATAAATCCTCTAAAAGCTGTTTTTCCTACAGAAGCAAACATATATTCTATCACAAAAAAATCCACTATTGGCTAAGTTTTTATGAAATCACAAAAATTTCTCAATCATATAATTTGATAAGCCTGTCGTTTGCAAGATAATATCAACAGCAATTCCTTCTTTCACTAAATTCCTTGCAACTTCAATCTTCTTTTCCTCTCTGACCTTTTCTCTACAAACATGTATACCTTCAAATAAAGACTTGATTAGCATATCGCGTAATTCCCGACTCTCAATCTTTTTGTATTCTTCTATCAAGTTTGATAGCCTTTCTTCCGCTTCACTATCCTCATCTGATTCGGGAAGTAGATCTATGATACTGATTGATAATACCTTTGCTATTTCATCTAACATTTCAAGTGAGACAGCAGCTCTCCCTTGTTCATACTCGTATATTCCTTGATTTGTTATGCCAACTTTATTCGCTAAATCTTTTTGTGTATATCCTCGTATCAATCTCCACTCTCTTATCCTTTGCCCTACTTTGTATGGAACCGGAATTTTGTTCTCCTCATACTCACCAATAGATAGGTTAGTTGTTCGAGAGATAACATGAGCAGAAACTCCTACTTTCATCAAACCCCTTGCGACTTCTATTTTTACCGCTTTTCTGCTTCTTTCCTCACTCAAACGAATAAATTTGGTTAATAAATAAAATACCTCGCTTAATTCTTTATCCTTATACCCCTTTACTAAATTTAATATTTCTTCATCTTCAAAATATCTTTTTTCATTTGGTAGTGTCTCTCCACAAACTAGACCTTTAACATTTACTGATAATGCTTCTGCTATAGCATATAACTTCTTAATTGGAATTTTACGGTTACCTTTTTCATATTGCAGTATTGCCCAGTACTTTACACCAACCTTCTCTGCTAAATCCTTTTGAGTATACCCTCTCTCTAACCTCCAACTTTTCACTTTTTGCCCTACTTCATAGTCTAGACTTTTTTCCATGCAAAGAACCATATATAATATTTTCTACTATAGCTCAGATATAACAAAACTCTGGAACCTTAAAGTGGGCTGTAGACGCATTAAAGTTCTCTAAAGGTTTCTTTACTACCTTCACGTATTCTATTTACCCACGGAGACAATACTTCATTATTGCTAACCTCTTTTATAGCATACTTTTCATTCCATATGCCACATCTAGTGAAATTACCTCTCTCTACTGCTTCTTTAAGTTTTACTCCAGCAAAAAGGCAATTTTTTCCAATTTCTTCCCCTCTTTTTTGTAATTCAGCCCACAGTTCCTTATCCGCTACTTTTACTTGTACTTGATTGCAGTTTTTTACGTCCTGGTACAATATAACATTTAGCTTACCAATGCTTGTAGGAAATTCTAATATAATAGAGCTTTCATCTGACATATCGATATAGTTTCTTATACCTCCCTTCTCACTTTTAACCTCAACTGCATCATTGCCAATTTTTAAAATATTACTTCCTAACTCTCTGTTTGCTTCCAGTATTTTGGCTACCTCTACCTTGCTATCCCCAGAAAATTCTATATACGATGTTGTATTGTCTATCTCGATATCTATTAATTCTCCTTCTTGCACAGCACTTTCGCCAGCTTTTTCTAGTTCTTCTAGTCTTTCATCTATCTGTGGCTGAACTTCTGGTTGTAGCTCATTATAGATTTCACCTATCAGTTTATTCTCCAATAAAGTATCATGAAACTCTGCACCGTTTAGCATTAATTTACGTATTAGCTTTTTACGATCAGCCTTATCAAATTTATGAAAATGTGTGCCCAGTATCACATATTCCGCGAAGCTCCACTCTCCATCATTACACGCATTTAGCCTTGTTCCAGCAGCTAGTGCTTCGTCTACAACCTTGTGCAGTTCATTTGGACTTTTTGCTCTTACCACAGCACTCTTAAACCAGCTCAACTTTTCTGCACTTGGCTTTATTTTTTTCAAAGCTGAAGCAAATGGATTTTTATCTTCTTGATCACTTACAGGTTTTGTGCCATAAACATAGTCAAATCCTTTCCCATAGTTGATTTGGTTTTCGCGAACTTCTCTACCAGGGAAAGGGGCTATTTCTTCAGGCTTTTTAGCCTTATTAATTTTGCTTACAAAGGTGGATTGCTCCTTAGTACGACCAATTCCTACAATAGCATTTAACACCTCACCTTTTGATAATCTATCAAGATCAATGTTTAACTCGTAAGTACCTCCTTCTTGATCATCAAAAGGTACAATTATTTTATTACTCATATTAGCCTCCGCTATTAAATATATTTTACTAAGTCTACAACCGACTTTATTACTTTATTATTAATTCAATATATACTTTCTCATTAATTATAAACAAGAATTAATGTGCTTGCAAATACTTTTTCATTCAAGTAGTTAAACAACTCATGAAAATCTTCAAACATCTGCTTTATAACAGTCCTTGCTCTTTAAAGCTAAAATACCCAACACTTGTGATGATAATGTGATCCATTAACCTAATCCCTATAGTCTGACAAGCTTTAGCCAAGTCTTTAGTTACAGCTTCATCCTCATCAGATGGCTTTAACCTTCCTTCTGGGTGGTTATGCGATATTATTATTGACGTCGCTTTTCTTATTAATGCCTTTCTTGTTACTTCTCTTATGTAAAAAGTACCTTATCTACTGTACCAGTAAACACTTCTTCCCCCTTTAAACGGCACTTTTGATCAAAATATATTATTTTCATCTTTTCCTTCTCTGAGTAACCAATACTCACCCTTAAATATTTTACTATGGTTTCCAAGTTATCCATTACAGGTCCTTTCTTTAACTCTTCTCTTGGTACTCTCTTTGAAGCTTCCTTTAGGCATAAAATTACTGCTACTGTAGAGTCAGTTATCCCTTCTATAGTTTTCAAGTCATCTATTTCCTGGCCTAAAACTCCTCCTATTCCAAAATTATCTATTAGCTTTCTAGCAATAACTCGAGCTTCTTCCCTGTCATGCACTGCACTTAGAAACGTTTCTATTACTTCACGATCAAGTAGAGCTTTACCGTTGCTTTCTAATGCTCTGAACTCTATTTCTTCTCTACGATCTCTACTACTTTTCTTATTATTCATAAAAATTACCCTTCACTAATAACAAAATGTTTTTATATATTTACTGCTGTTTTTTTGTCAGCATTGGCATAAGGCCATAGCTTTTGAGTGAAGTCAAATCAATTTTTCAATCTTTTTTACTTATTTTTTCATCAAAAAGTAAAGATATTAATAGATACTGATTTTTTTATTTTAAATTTGTTGAATTTCGTCTAAAGAGATGCCTACTGTTTTTAAAATAATATTGATAGAAATTCCTTCCTTAACTAAATTCTTTGCAATTTTCATCTTTTCTACTTTCTTAACTTTCTTTTTGCAAATTTGTATGCTTTCAAACAGAGATTTTATTAGTACATGACGTAGTTCTTGGCTTTTAATCTTTTTATATTCTTCTATTAACCTTGATAGCTCTGCTTCACTATTCTCATTTTCTGTTGTTTCTGGAAGCAGATCTGTAATATTAATTAATAGTACCTTTGCTATTTCATCTAACATTTCAAGTGAAACAGCAGACCGTCCTTGTTCATATTCATATATTCTTTGATTTATTACGCCCACTTTGCTTGCTAAATCTTCTTGTGTGTATCCTCTTCTCAACCTCCATTCTTTTATTCTTTGACCTACTTTATACGGAATAGAAATTTTTTTCTCATCATTATCATATTCATCAATAGATAAACTGGTCGTTTGAGAGATAACATGAGCAGAAACTCCTTCCTTAACTAAACCCTTTGCCACCTCTATTTTTACTACCTTTCCACTTTCTTCCTCACCAATACGGATGAATTTAGTTAATAAATAAAACGTTTCACGTAATTCTTGATCCTTAATCTCTTTATGTCTTCTTACTAGATTTAATATCTCTTCTTCCTCATACCTTTCCTCATTTGATACTTCTTGTCCGCAAGCTAGATCTCTAGCAGTTGTTGATAATGCTTCTGCTAATTCATATAACTTCTTAATTGAAATTCTGCGTGTTCCTTTTTCATATTGCAGTATTACCTGATATGTTGTATCGATTTTTTTTGCTAAATCTTTTTGAGTATATCCCTTTGCTAACCTACGATTTCTTACTTCCTGTCCTATTACTTTGTAATCTAAAAAATTAGAGCATTTATTCTCTTTTTTCACATTTTATACTCCATAACCAGAAGAGCTGTTACGTATACTTAATTGGGAACCTTTTTGACAAACTGAACTCATCTCCTTTCAAACAATTTTTCTATATCACTTAGTTTCATTTCTATATACGTTGGTCTTCCGTGATTGCATTGCCCAGCATAAGGTGTTTCCTCCATTTGTCTCATCAACTCATTCATCTCCTCCAACTTCATTTCCCTTCCAGCTCTAATTGACCCGTGGCACGCAATGGTAGCTAGTATCTTGTTCACTTTTTCTTCTATAGGTAGCGTATCTCCTATCTCCATTAATCTATCAACTATATTCATCACCATCTCTTTCACATTTATTGTTCCTAAAATTGCAGGTATTTCTTTCACCCTTACTTTACCTTCTGATTCTATTTCAATACCAAAACCCATTTCGAAAAGCTTATCTTTATACATTTCAACCATCTCCATTCCTGCTTGGTTTTTAATCTCGACTATTTCAGGAAGAAGAAGCTTTTGCCTTTTTATGCTTGATTTTTGTTTTAAGCACTCATAGATCAACCTCTCATGAGCTGCGTGCTGGTCTACTATAATTAATTTGCCTTTAGCCTCAGCAATAATGTAAGTATTGTAGACCTGACAGCGTGCATATCCTAGAGGGTGATCTTCTATCAAATCAATTTGCTTCCTTTCTAGAACCATAGTTTCCTTTTTTAGTGGAGATTCTCCATATTTAAACGTTTCTGGTAAGCTTTGCCTTCTTTCATCTGGTGCATTGAATTCTTTCATTAGACGATTTTCTAAAAGACTTGGCCTCTTTTCATAAAACTCTTTTTGATTTTTTTTCTCTTTACTATTAACCGGCTCTTGGCTATCAAACTCCTCAATATTTTGAGACTCAACACCACTTGCTGCAAACCTAGTCGATAATGCTTTTATTATTCCTCTTCTCACTATTTCATATACTAGCCTCTTGTTCTGAAACCTTACCTCTGATTTATTTGGATGCACATTTACATCTACTTGATCGTATGGTATCTCTAAGTGCAGCACTGCAAAAGGATACCTCCCACTTGGAACAAAGTCCTGATACGCATATCTAATTGCACCAATAAGTAGATTGTCTTTTATTGGCCTTCCATTAACAAACGTATAGATCTGAGTTGAATTACCACGACTAATAGTTGGTTTACAGATGTGTCCCGTAAGTTTGATGCCGTCTTCTTCCTCTTTAACTTCCAGCGAATTGCTCTGAAATTCTTCTTCTGTTTCACATAATCTGTTAAAGAATGAAGTTTGTTTAGCATATTTTAAGAGCTTTTTATTACCGGAAGTGAGAGTAAACCCAATACTATAGTTAATCATTGCTAAGTTATTTACAATGTCAACAATGCTTTGTGTTTCTGCCCTCTCGGTTTTTAGAAATTTTAATCTATTTGGAGTGGCAAAAAATAAGTCACGAACTTCAATATATGTACCCTGTAGCAAAGAACAAGGTGTAATCTCTCTTATTTTTTCTCCTCCCTCATATCTTATAGACCACGCTTCCTTTGCTCCACTTGCCTTAGATGATAAATTCATTCTGCTTACTGCTGCAATTGAAGGCAAAGCTTCTCCTCTAAACCCAAGATGCTTGATTTCTATTAACTCACTATCGCTTAATTTTGAAGTAGCGTGGCGCATAAATGCAAGTTCCAAATCTTCCTTTTCTATTCCATTTCCATTATCTGTCACAGTTATAAGATTGCGCCCACCACTTTCTATTTTGATCTCTATTTCTGAACTTCCAGCATCTATTGCATTTTCTACTAATTCCTTTACTACACTTGCTGGCCTCTCTATTACCTCTCCTGCTGCTATACGGTTTATTGTTTTTGTATCTAAAAGAATTATTGCCATATTTCCAACTCTCAGTCTGATCAGGATATAGCTTGAATATCAATGCAAATCAAGTTCTCTATTAGGTGTCTCAACTAATTTAAAAACAGAAATAGTTGTAAAAACCCAGCCCGAAATGTTATCTCCTGTGGATCTATGGTTGAATTTTAGTTGAATATTTTTACAGAATTTTGTATAATTATTAATGCTTTTTAGGTTGATTTCTTATGGCCCTTTCTAAGTTTCTCAATGTGCGAAATGATTATGCATTTAAGAGAATATTTGGTACTGAAAAGAACAAAGACATTCTTATTCACTTTCTTAATGATATATTAGATCTTACTGATGACAACCAGATTAAAGATGTTTCCTTTCTCAGTCCCATTCAAGACCATGTCATTGCCTCTCAAAAGCAAAGTATTGTTGATGTTCTCTGTGTTGATTCTACAGGGGTCAAAACCATCATTGAGATGCAAGTCGCTAAAACAAGGGGCTTTGAAAAACGTGCACAATACTATGCTGCTAAAGCCTATTCAAATCAAGCTGATGTAGGTGACCAGTATCACGATCTTAAAGGGGTTATCTTTATTGCTATTGCTGATTTTATCCTATTTCCTAATAAGCTGGCTTATAAGTCGGATCACGTGACTTTTGATAAGATGACCTTTGAACATGATCTCAAAGACTTTAGTTTCACTTTTATAGAGCTACCAAAGTTTAATAAGACAAAAGAAGATCAATTAGAAAATATTGTTGAAAAATGGATCTATTTTTTTAAGCACGCAGATGAAACGAGCGAAGAGGATCTAAAAAAAATAATAGGAAGTGATGTAATTATTGGTAGGGCTTATGATGAGTTAAACCAATATAATTGGAGTAAAGAAGAACGTCTTGCGTATGATCAAGCTAAGAAACGTACCGATGATTATTTATCTACCCTTGAAGAAAAACTTAATGAAGGCATCCTCATCGGCCATCAAAAAGGCAAAATTGAAGTAGCTAAAAATTCACTCAAGGCCGGTGTCTCTATTGATGTTATAGCTCGAATTACCGGCCTCTCTCATTCTGAAGTTTTACAACTCAGGGAAAAAACATAATATTCCTACTTATTCACTTCACTTTTTAACATTTATGAAAATCCTTCCTAAGTTAGACATACCCCTTAATTAAGAGTCTAATGAACTGTCTAAAATAGCTATAAAAATTGCACATAGAATAATATAGATTACTACCATAACAAAACCCTCCTATTCAAGCCTTCCATTTATTTTCCGATTTCAGTCTTATAATTTCTACTCCATTCATGTTAGCATTAGGACCCTCAAACTTGCTAACGGCTCCCTAACTATTGTGGCTAATTCTATCACCTCCACTTTAAACTCTATTGTAAGCTTTCCACTATTTGGCATATTATATCTTCCATATTATCATTTACTTACTCAAATTATTTCCAAGCTTTGTTACTCCTACATCAGAAAGACAAGTTAATACTTTATCCTTTGGTAGGACATTTGTACAAAAGCACTTCTTGCACTTTTCTAAAACATTATCTAACCCAACATTACCACTAAATTCAACTCCTCTTTCAAGACTTGCTGTTATTTCTGGATATGCATCTTTAAGTTCAACACGTATTCTAGCTTGTTCTTTTGAGCCCAGATTTCTTATTTTACCTTCTACAAATGAATCAAATTTCCTAAGAGCAAACTCAACTGCAATTTTGTTGTTTGGTACAACTTCTACTCCTTTACTTATTAAATTTTGATAGCGTTTACTTGAAGTATCATCTAATGTGTCAACGACACAACTCGCAAGGGCAATATTTTCATTGTTTAGGAAATTATTCCAACCAACAGATGCTGTACTTTGTGGTATGTTTTTATTATCACTTCTTGCATTAATATCATCATTCTTATCTGCAATGTTGTACTGAGCAGGTAATCCAGGAATTATAGAAAAAGTGCTAGCTGTTAATTTTTTTACCCAAGAAATACAACTACTCATCCATAAAGATGGTCTTATGCCACTGCTTGCTGTTACCTCAGGTTGATTACTTAAATACATAGCATGACGTCGTCTGCGTTGTAAAGGTCTTTCTTCCTTGAGTTCTCCTTTCAAATATTCCACAATATCATTATTTCCTTTGTTTCTAGCAATATCTAATGGTGTTTTACGATACCAATCTTGAGCATTGATATTAGCTCCTAAGCTTACAAGATACTCTACTACATCGAGATGATCACCTTTGGAAGCCCAGTGTAATGGTGTTGAGTAGTTCCCATAAGAGTGCAACCCAGAAGTGTAACCATCCTGCCAATTAACATCCACTCCCTTCTCGACAACAAAAAACTTTACGATATTTTTATTACCATAGTAAGCAGCTATGTGTATAGGGGCCTGACCACCTGTAGTCTTATATTTATTAGCGTAGAAACCAGCACCCTTCTCTACAAGGAACTGAGTAGCCTCTAAACTTCCAGCTCTAGCAGCATAGTGTAGAGGTCTCCAATAATCATCACCACAATCATTAACATTTTTTCCTTTGTTAACAAGAGAACTTAGAGTCTCCACATCATTATTTTCAGCTGCAAAATGCATAGCTTTTTTACCATTTGTATAATCCCTACCTCTCTCTTCGAAGTATTGAACGATATCTGTATGTCCTGCACCTCTAGCAATATCTAATGCTGTTTTGCCATCGTTAGCTTTCGCATAAATATCAGCTCCCTTACTCACAAGGTACCCTACTACATCTAAATTACCAATCAAAGAAGCATTCATCAGAGGAGTATTACCATCTTTATCTTTAGCTTCTAAATCAGCACCTAGTTCGATAAGAACTTTAATCCTACCAAGACTTACATCTCGCACTGCAGAGGATAATCCTCTACCCAATTGTACTGACCTTAAAAGTTTTACCATATCCGTATAACCTCTTTCAACAGCTAAATCTAAAGACGTTTGGCCATATCTATCTTTGGTTTCAATACTAGCACCTTTATTAAGAAGAAATTTGACTGTATTTGGTTTATCCCCTTGTATAGCGAGACGTAACGGCGTCCAACCATTATTGGTTGTATCATTAATATCGCTAGCACTATTGTCTAAAAGAAACTCAACTATTTCAATTTTACTACTATATTGGGCAGCTATATGTAAAGGTGTATTACCATACACATCTTTAGCTTTAATATTAGCACTGCTATTATTTAAGAGAAACTTAACTACACTAAATCTATCACAATAAGCAGCAAAGTGCAAAGGTGTCCAACCGCTCTTGTCTCTAGTATTAACATCAGCATTCTGATCAATCAGACCTTTAACTTTACCAAGATCTCCATCTTCCGCTGCAGCCAACAATCTTTTGTCTAATTGTGCTTGTTTTAAAAATTCCATTATACCTATGTAATTTCCTCCGATGGCCAAGTCTAAAGGTGTTTTATCATCATTATCTTTAGCATTGACATCTGCACCTTTACCTATAAGAAACTTTACTATATCAAGATGATTATTTCCAGAAGCACAGTGTAGTGGCGTCCAACCATTTTTATCAGTATCATCAATATTTGCTCCCTTGCTGAGTAAAAACTTTAGAACGTTTTCATGATTTTTCTCAGCAGCACAATGTATAGGTTTCTTGCCATAAATATTTTCAGCATTAATATTAGCACCTCTATCAATAAGAAGTTCAACTATGTCCAATCTAACTGCTTCAACAGCACAGTGTAAAGGTGTTCTATTACTGTAGTCTTGAGATTCAATGTCAGCACCTCTATCAAGAAGAAACTTAACTATGTACAAATTACCTTCTTGAACAACAAGATGTAAAGCTGTTCCCAAATATGTCATTTTGCTATTAATGTTAGCCCCTTTCTCAATAAGATACTTAACCATATCTAAAAAACCGATTGAAGCAGCCCAATGAAGAGAAGTTGCCCCATCATCATCTTTTGCCTCAATATCAGCATTTTTATCCAGAAGAAATTTCATCACATCTAAATGACATTTTTGAGCGGAGATGACTAAAGGAGGACGACCAAATTTGTTTTTTGCTTTCATGCTAGCCCCTTGATTGATAGACTCTCTAACTTTAGATAGATCCCCTTCTCTTACTGCGGTTAACAATTCTTTATTCAACCTTGCTTGTTTTAAGGCTTCTGCTATATTTGTCCTACCTCTTTGAACAGCTAAATCTAAAGGTGTTTGACCTTCCATGTCTTGAGCTTCGATGTTAGCACCTCTATTGAGAAGAAGTTTAACCACATCTAATCTATCTGCTTCAACAGCACGGTGCAAAGGTGTTCTATTACTATAGTCTTGGGATTCAATGTCAGCACCTCTATTAAGAAGAAACTCTATTATATCTAAGTTACCTTCTTGAACGGCAAAATGTAAAGGTGTTTCTTGATACGTTGTTTCATTATCAATGTTGGCGCCCCTATCAATAAGAAGTTCAACTATACTCCATTTTCCTTCTTGAGCAGCATAAAGTATAGGAGTTCTGCCCAACTTATCTTGAATCTCAATTTCAGCCTTTCTATTAAGAAGAAGTTCAACTTCAGCACGATTTCCCCTTTGGATAGCATAAAATATAGGAGTCTTACCAAACTCATCTTGAACATTGATGTTAACATTATCGGAAATCTGTTTAACTTTTGAAGGATCGGAACTTTTGTATGAAATGATCATACTATCAGCATTGTATATTTTCTCTATTTCATCGTGTAATAACATTTCTCTATCAGTAAATCTTATAGATAATGTTTCCATTACAGTTTCCTTATAAAAATCTTTAAGATAAATGTATGATTCTGTATCAAAGCCATAGGTAAGTATCAAATCATATCCTGCATGGAAAAATTTATACTGCCCTGCCTTTTGTGATAAAATAAGCTTACTCATTTTTTCCACGTCTTGTGATCTGACTATAACATTTTTTTGATCAGAGATAAGAAGTGAAGGCTTTAAATTTAAATTATCATCTATCCTCATAGGTGCATTATTAAAAATGATTTCTAACTTCTTGTACCAATTATTGACCAGTGCATTTTTCAGTCTAACTGCTATTATATCTTGCTGTAAAACAACGGTTGATATAGATAGCTTTATCACTAAGTCACTTTTATCCTTGATAATTACTGGCATTAATTTTACGTTTAAATCCCTATCGATCTGTTTCACTAACTGACATAAGTCTAACCTACTCTTTAAGCTCTTTTTTCTATTAACATCATCATGAATGATTACCTCTTGAAGCGGAAGATTATCAACATCAAGCTCTTCATAACCTGAAGTAATTATGTTAGTAGTATTGTTTTTACATTCTATTTGACTGTTACTTTTTTTAACAATAACACTTTCTTTTCCACTTTCCAAAACATGCCTTTTCTTTCTATGGCTGTGTTCCGTTAAGTCTGAATTATCTGATATGTTTGAAAATTTCTCTAGGTTAACAGTGATTGCAGGAGGTAAATCACTAGGACTTCCAATATTTTTTACCATAGAAGATATCTTTTCTATTACCTGTTGGCCGCTCTTTTGAGCCAATACTGATTCAGAGCATTGATCAAGTACATTTTGACCATAACCATTTAATAAAAGATTGTTTTGTAATTTCCTTGACAGGGCTAAAATCTCAGTGCTATTCAACTTGTCTTTAAATTCAATAAGTTGCTCCAAATCACATAAATTTTCAGTGAAGTTAATTTGATCTCGTAGTGAAGAAAAACCTAAACATTGATATGCTGGCTTTTTGTTTTCTTTTTTAAAACCAGTCACTGATATTAAACATTTTAAGTCATTTTCTACTTTAGGAGTATACTCACTTCTGTTCTGGTAACTTTCTGAAGCTTTATCAATTAAATCTTGTATTTTTCTCACCTCAGATAAGCTAAACCTACCTAACTTGCGGATTGTTATTGGCTCCAAACCTAAATCAAATTCCAATGTAGAAATTCTATGAGATTTAGAACTATCCCAATTTCTTATATTGATTGTATGATTGGACCCCTTATCACGAAACACTAAATCTGTACCACTAACAAAAACTTCAACTTGATTAGGAGTAATATTCTTCAGTACCATTACTCCTATACGTTCCTCGTCTTGCCCTACAAAAGTCGAGATATTTCTTTCTAATTTTTGATTATGCTCAACACTAGTAGAGTTGCTAAAATCTATAACGTATTCTTTTACAATCTTTTCATAATCGTCCTTAAGCTTATCTTGATAATTTACTATTTCATCAATTTCTTGCGGTAGATCAAGATATGAAAAGTTACCATTATTCCACAGAAAAAAATTAATATTATTCCGTCTACTTTGATCATTGTAAAAACCCTCTATGTTCACAGTAAAAGGAATTTCTTTTTTTCTTATCAATAAGAGATCATCTTTGTCTTTATATTGCTCAATATCTTCATTACGAGAATCAATTACTATATAATCACCTTGAAAGTCTTTTGGTACTCGAAACATATTATGAGTTTGTGTAGCGTGGAAAAAAGGAACTAATTTACCCTCTCTCATGGAGGAACCAACACATGAAATTGATTGTACATAAGGAATAAAAGTCTCTCCTCTGCTATTCATAACCATAAGGTGCCTGTAGCTATCATCCTGGAAATAATTTTTCACTTGGATATCAGTACCATTATAATTCAAGTGCAGATCACACTTTCTCACCTCAAACTCTTCTGGTATTTCTTGCATAAGTATTGTATCTAACTTTTTATCGCCTGAATTATTGTCAATTATAACTTCCCTTTTTCCTACACCACTATCAATAATATATACATCACTTCCACTTTCACCTTTAGCCAACATAGTTCCTTGATCAAAGTTTATTACATCATCCCCCGAAGAACCAAATACCATATGTGGATTCGTATAATCTTTGTTCTGTATTTCACCTCTAATAAGACTTAGAACCTTGTAGCCTTTTTTATTGTTTAGAACCTTCTTATAATGATCTTCAGCACTATTCAAATTATCGAGGGAGCATTCTTGAGAGCAAACTGTGTGTAGTTCAAATAAATCAATCGTTACAATAGGTGAGTCTGACTTTTCAAATTTAGGAACAATATTGCTACCATTTTTATCTATTAGTACAAAGTGAGGTTTATTACTGCTTTGCTCAACGTAATTTTTTATATCTAGAGTAAATTGATTATTTTGACCAAAATTTATTTTCAAAGATAAAGTATTACTGTCTTTACAGTAAGTTATTTGATCACAATCACTTAACAAATCAAACTCAGGAAAAACTACAGTTCCTGTCCCATCTACATCAATTTCTGAATATAAATCACAACCTTTATAGTCTGCATTTTCTACGTAAAAAGTATAATCGCTTTTTCTACCCTTGACTGTAGTATAAGGCGAAACAATTACCTTCCTACAATTTTCAACTATATCCTCCTTCTCACTATTAAAACCACCGCCACTATCTATTATAACCTCACGATTATCAGTTTCTGTAAAGTGGTCAAAATGACCAGTGCACAAAACCTCATCCTCTTTGTTCCTTCTCCCAATATACTGATAATTAAAAACGCCATTACTACCAATTTGATCATTAATCAACCATTTGTTATTCACTTTAACCTTCAGTAGCCCAGAGTCATTAGGCTTGAAACGATAGTCAATCAACGTTTTCACTACATCTTTTTTCACTTGACTTAAATCAAGTACATTAGTGGAATTATTACCACCAATAACTTTACCTAAAAACCTAGAATCACTTAGAAGAACAAACCTATTTACTACATTATTACCACCAGTTATTTTTTCTGCACCTGAATAAATAAGAAAATTATTATTCCATTTATTACTGCCAACAATATCACCATCATTTACATTCTGTAGATCATAGACAATTGTTTTGTCCTTTTGTTTCATGTTTATTCTACTATTGTGTCCAATAACCATTGCATTTTCACAATAGTATACAGCCGATGGAACTGAGTTTTTAATACCTTTTTCGTAATCCTCATTAGTGATCTGCGGTAAACAAATACTGCTAGCACCTGCAATACGATCAGGTATAACACGTGAAAGGCTTTCGGTGTTGGTATTTTCTATATTCATAAGAATCTTTGCATAACCTGCGTGAAAAGTGGGTACTCCATCCATTTCTTGTTTTTTACGTTCTTCCTCCACACACCCAACAATCTGCGAAAGTATGTTTTTACTTCTAGTCGCCGGACAAGGTTTAATCCCATAGGAATATTCCTCGATTATTATTTTCCCTAAACCTAAACCATAAGCAACTACATTACTGGAACTATTACTTAGAACTTCCCAAGCTTTTTTAGCTAGATTATTAACCACATCTTTTCTAGCTTTAAGATGTTTAACATCAGATGCCATAGATTGAAAAAGAACTGTACGCCAAAAAATACTCCAATTCTCTCCAGAAGTTGTATCATATTTTTTTTCATACTCTATGATATTGCTAATACCACTATAAACTCCTTGACCTACCATGATCCCAAATCCAACTGCAATACCAGCCACCGGCATACTAGTTGCTGCAAGAGCAATACCAGAAACAAATGATACACCAGCAAATGATATAGATGCTATATTATCCCTTATCTCCTTCTCTTCACATGGATTATTGCCATTCTCTCTATTTTTACAATCAATAAGACTATTAACTGATCTGCCTATATCAATAATATCCAATACACCAGCTACAGTCCCTGCTACACCTTTTGCTACTGTACTTCCATATTTCACCCCTGCTATTCTAATAGCAAACTTTGTCTGCTTACCTAACATTCCTGGTATAACCTTTCCTACAACCCTCTCAGCTAATGTTACAACCTTTGGAGTAACTTTGACCATTATATTCTCAATTGGTTGAGACGCAAAAGACCACCCTATTCCACCTAAACTTAACCCACAATCTATTGCTGTTCCATCCTTGCAAGATACAATAGCACCATGAATTCCTCTTATTAACTGTATTGTACCTGCAGCATTCATCAGCCTGCCTTTTAACTTCGAATTTTTTTCAAAACCACTATCTTGCTGTAAAATGTCACCGTAAAAATCCTTAATACGTTCATTCTGAATATATCGTTCATATCCTTGATCTTTGATTACCTTATCAACTAAATATTTATAGTCACCTTCAATATTTTTGGTTCCAATAAACTCTATTAGCTGAGCATTTTTACCTTCATCTTGACTGTTTTTAACATAAGTTAGAAACTTCTCGCTATCAATTACAATCTTATCTGCATTATTTTCATCTACTTTTTCTCTACTAAATTTTTCTACATCACTCTTTGAAAACAAACAAGGATTAATACTTATTTTACTTCTACCACCCGGTTTTACACAACTGTTTAGGTTGAATTTGGTTTGTTGTGTTTCAGCAAGTACAGCCTCTAGGTTAGCTATACGTTGTGAATCCATACTTAATATGTTTGAAATATGTTCTCTTAAACTCACAAAATAATCTTCACTTCTTTCTCGAACTTGTAAATGGCTACGTATTTCATCAAGAACATTATTTCTACTTCCTTGCAATACAGTATTAATATCTCTAGCATTTTCTAATGCCCATAAGCCACAATTGTGACCATCTGTTTGTTGGGCAACAGAAACATCATTAACGGTAATTTGAGCACGTTGTAAAACTTGACGAATATTATCTGGGATATTATTACCCAACGAGTCCACATAATATCCATTATACTGACCGTTTTGATACGAGATGACTAACGTAACCCAGTGATTATTATCTAAATTAACAATTAAAGTTAATGGCCTTCTTTCATCTCCTGCTATTACGCTATTTTGAAACTGCTGCAATTGACTGGCTATATGCTCTGGTGATCCAACGACCTCAAACAGCGTATCAGTTCCATAACCATATTCTACCCTTGCAATATCAGCTATATCGTGTTGTTGAAGCCAGTAATGATAGTTCTTCTCTATTGTTGCAGATTCTAAAGTCTCTTTTATAGTTGTACTCTTTAGTCTCTGTATTAGTTGTTTTATATCCTTTAAATGTACGTCAACAGAGCTATGGCGCACTTTAGCAGAAATAAGTTTATCACTCGTCAATATTAGAGAATTTTTGTCTTGAGCTTTTACATTAACAACTACACCCATGAAAAACATTTTGTCACTATCTGTAATCGTTTTCAGTGCCGCACCTTTAGCATATCTAATATTTTGTTCTTTTGTTAATTTATCAACTTCCTGTTTTTGCTGATCTTGATTTAAGTTCTTATTTATAAGCTTAAATTCCAGCGCCATAGGAGTAAATTCCTTAGTACCCTGAGGCGAAGGACCAATAGCTTGAATTACCACATCTACACGACCACCTGCTCCTACTTGAAATTCAGATATAATTACAGTCTTCGCAGAAGTCTCCTGTAGCTTTAAATCACTGTAACTACTAAATAAACCATTAAGAACAGCTTGTAATCTTGCTTCATTAGTAATTAAATCTTTAATAGGGTAAATCTTATCTGCTACTTCAGTAAGCAACGCTTTATATGCTTGCAATGAACCCTCACCGTCAGAAGAAGTAGCATGTTGAGAAGTAATTGCTTGATCAAATTTTACCTTTAATTCATCAGAATTAGGTATCTTAAAAAAACTACCTGTAAATTGCTGATCGGTACCACTTGGATTATATTTACTTATCTGTTCTATTT
Organism: Wolbachia endosymbiont of Dactylopius coccus; assembly: GCF_977011065.1. Classification (NCBI taxonomy): domain Bacteria; kingdom Pseudomonadati; phylum Pseudomonadota; class Alphaproteobacteria; order Rickettsiales; family Anaplasmataceae; genus Wolbachia; species Wolbachia endosymbiont of Dactylopius coccus. The sequence continues at coordinate 828,015 of NZ_OZ347065.1, forward strand.
CAAAAAGTTCTTCAAAAGATAACCCTGTTTCATGTTTTTTGAGACTCATTTTAATTTCTATAACATTTTTTACTCTTCCTATTTCGGGTATGTTCAGCACTGGAATTTTTTTATCAGCATAGAATTTCTTTGTATTGGACTCTCGTATATGAAAAATGAATGCTGTTTTTTCTTGCCCTTCATTACCTTGAATAAATATTAATGTCATAACCGGGCTTTTGGATAAAGTGTACTCCGTTCCCTGAGGCCAGTTCAGCGGGTACTCACCATATGAGTATATATATTTTTTAATGTTACTTTGATCTTGACCAATCTTATTGATTAAAATTGATTGACCTAATATGTCTCGACTGAAATAGTAATGATCTTTTGTTTCTTTATTTGCTGGAAAAGTATGGTACTCACTTGATAATAAATCTTTTACCTCTCGCTTAAAAACTTCTTCATAAGCTGATTTATTATCCCACTTGCCAACTAGTTCGATAAATTCTTCCATCAAAGGAGCCGGTGGTTGTTTAATAGGTTTTACTTCAGTTTTAAATGGTTCCGCATTATCTAAATTTAACCCAACAGCAATAACATTACCTGCATTGGTTAAAACCCTCATCTTATTTGGCCTAAAGCCTTTAACATAACCTTCAGCTTGCTTCAATGCATCACTTGGATCAACTTGTCCTTCAGTTCCAGCCTTGAGTTCAATAAGAATTGGAACTGAATCAATAGCACGATTAGGCCCACGAACAAGTAAAACAATATCAGCATAACCTCTACCAGCAAATTGCTCCAGGTAGATCTTGGCATTATGACGATATCGAAAGTTATCAAATACTCCTGCTAAAAAGCCATGTTGATCAGCTTCACGAGCTTTAGCGCCGTAAACGTTATCTGGTAAACTTAAACCAGCATAAACTTTTGTAATATAATTTAGAATGGATTTGAGATTGTTCTGAACTTGATCTGTGTCTGGACTGGCAAGCTTTTCTATATAATTATCTAAATAAACATCTTTACCTAGCTTTTTTTTCACTTCCTCAAATGGAAACCTTGTTAGAGGAGAGATAGGTATATCTTTGATCTTCTTTTTACTTTCTACCTTAATACTTATTTTTTCATTTTCTCTATCACTCTTTAAGGTATGTCCCTTTTCTGAAGTCATTCTAGACAACTCCTTTCTCACATCATCACTAAGATCTTTACCTTGCTTACCTAGAAACTGCTTGATTTTATCGAAAACCTCGCCTTTTAATTGATCATGACTAATCTTGATTGTTCTAACATCACCATATATATCCCTAGCTTTATACTCCAACACACCATCGCTTTTTAGGTATAAGTATAACTTCTTTGATTCAACATCTTTGTCTGATTTAGGTCTTCCTTTTACTAACTCATATTTGTCTTTTAGAATTTTTATCACATCAATTTGAAGCTTATCAGCATCCAATGCATTATAATCTCTACCTATTACGTCCTTGAACTCGCCCTTGGTGAATTCAAAGGCCATAGGTTTAGAGTTTTGAGCTTCTATATCTTCAGTGAAAATAAAAACACGTATTTTGGATTCTGTTTCTGCTACAACCTTTAAAGTTCTTGCCCCATCAAAACGAAAGTGCAATTTTTTTATGCCTAGCTTGTCATTAAGTTTAGTATCTAATACACTGGAAAAAGAACCTAAAAATCTATGAGGAAAAAAACCAGGCTTTTCACTAGAGTGCAAATAAGATTGTATTTGATTAACTAACGACTGAAATCTTGCTTCAAACGATTTATCCAGTAAATCCACTACATCAGAAGTTGAAGAATCTACCTTATCAAAAAGTAACTCCATTAGCTCGAAATCTTGTGGTCTTTCCTGTTGCTTATTGGTATTAACCATAACTGCCTCCTGATTTTAACCTTTTACAATTTTTACCCTCACTAAACTCTTTGTATGCTTCCATTTAAGTCTAAGTAAATGAATTTCCCAAAACAGAAACACTATACTTTGCTTCTAACATCAGTAACTTCCTGTTTTACAGATTCTACACCTAACGCTGAACTTGGTAACTGATCACCACCTCCACCAACTAATTGCTTGTTTCTCACTCTAACAAACACCTCATATTCTGACTTATCTTCTTCCATAATAGAGCACATTTGCTCTTGGCTAAGAGAATTAACAATTTTAGATAATATTCTAATAGCTTTATTCCCCTTAATAAGAGAAGTAACCAAATCTCTTGTTGATGAGAGCTGTTCGCTTAACTTATGTAAATAGTGTTGTCTATGAGTATCAAAACCAGAACTATTCCACATAGAGGTAAGCATATCACTGCCAGACTTGATAAAACTATCATCTGGCACAGAAGAAACCGAGTTTAACGTCGCAAACATTAACGTACAATACTGATCAGGAGATAAACGTTCTGCTTTCAGAGAGTCAAATAGCTTTTTAGCACTTCCAAAAGAATAGTTCCTATTCAATGTACTTAAAGTATAGTAATAGCCATTTTGTTTGAGGTCCCTTTTCAACAACTCAGGATACTTACCTTCATGAAGGTAGCGTAGACAGAAGTCAACCATTCCAACATCATCTGTAGAAAAATGTCCTTTATTATATGCTACTTCCATTAATAAATCTTCTTTTCTTTCTGAAGATACAGAATCAATTGACTGTAACTTATCCCAGAAAAATTCCAAAGCTTCAACATGCTTTTCTAGCATTGCACATCTAAAAGCATAAACATACGGATGCTCATTATTTAATTCTAACTGATGTTCTTGGTTATTCATAGCATGTGACCAGTAAATCATTAAAGCCCCTTTATCACATCCCTTAACCAAACTCTCTACTGATTTACTACCTAATGTTAATTTAAATTCTTCAAAAATAGCTCTTATATCGTCCTCAAAACAACACCAACATGCAATCTTGTAGCGATCAGAAGAATCAAGAAGAGATTTCTGTCCATCTTCAGTTTTTAAGGTTAATAATTTTTTCCCTAGTGCATACCTATCAAGCTCAACATGACCTAAGGTGTCATCGATTTTCCAACAAATTTCGCTTTCTAGAATTTCCTTTAAAAAAGGTGGTAGTATTATGCTATTCCATCTATTAAATAGTCCCTGATATGCAATACAATATCTCTTAATCTCTAACCCTTTAAACCCTTTATGAGAATCATCTTCTTTAATAGATGTTAGTAATATCTTTTGTACATTTTCGTAATCCATACTTACCCCCTAACAAGATTTAATACATTTTAGGTATATTGCTCTACCTTTAAAACTTTGTCAATTACTATTTTAGAAAATTTTTTAGTTTGAAGTCGTTTTTGACAAAAGCTTCCTCAATAGGCTCGTTTGATTACTTTCAAATTCTTTGCTTTTTATAAACTTATCTTAATTTTTACCCTTAAGTAAAATGCTATTAATTTAGCAATGTATTATATTGAAAACTTAGGTAATTTGGCCACTTTCAGCGCTTAAAATCAGAAGCCGTGAGAAGTATTTTTCTTGGGATGGCATGGACTACCGCTAGATCTGTGTGAACTTTTCTTTATAATAATTCTACTATACCTCAAAACCCGCTATATTAGCCTACTTTGGTCACATTTAGATATGAACTGATTTGCTTAGCTTTGTTGCAACAATTTTACGCTTTTATTTTCACAACCCTATTTTTACGCAACGTGTTCTCGCAAATATACGTACTATTTTTATGTTTTTAGAAAAGTAAACAATTGAATTGGCATTGCTACTAGTTAAGGCTTATTTGACAAAATTGTTTTTTAGTAATACAATAAACTAATTATAGTGAGTGAGAAATATGGTTCTTGATACTAATAGTAAAAATCAACAAGTTGGCACTAATTCGCCTGTGTATTATGAAGAATTGAAGGGTTCTGTTCATGAGGAATTAGAACAAAAAAGAAAGCTAAAATTTGAGACAAAAGTTCAAGTTCAAGACATTTCACTTACAGGTGAAAAAGGGAGGTGTGAAAAAGCCAAAGTAGATAGGCAGCGCAAGCGGGCTAATGAAGCTTTTAAAAATGGAGATTTAGAAAAGGCGAAATTGTTAATAGATCATATAGATCTTAACTCGTTGTACGAATGTAAAGTTCAGGGCCGGAATGAAGTACAACAAATACCAGTTTTGTTACGTTATTTCGTTAATAATGCCTGTGCATATACTAATTGGTTTAAATTTTATCAAGATGTTTTATCCGAAAAAGATGAGAAGATTAACATTGATGCTATTGTTACGTCTGATGGTGGCACAGCTTTAAGTTATGCATGCAGGGAAGGAAACAGAGATGTTACAGAATTACTATTGAATCATGGAGCTGATGTTAATAAAGTGAGTGCCTTTTCTGGTGAAACACCAATTCTTATTGCTCTAAAAAATAATGACCACAATCTAGCAAATTTGCTTTTTCAACATGGAGCAAAAATGGATGTAAGTCTTAAATTGGAAGAAGTAATTGCTGCTAATAGCTGTAATCAAAGCAGTAAGTATACAAAGGAGACGATGGAAATTCTGCTGCAATATACTTCTCATAGACAGAATACTTTAATGCTAGTGTATTTCTCAAATAATACGACTTCAACAGATGAAGATATTGAAATTGTGAAATTACTTTTAGAGAAAGGAGCTGATTTAACAGTTAAAAATACTGATGGAAAAACATCTAAGGATATTGCCACTGAGAAAGGTAATACTAAACTTATAGGCTTATTTAATCAAAAATTAGGGGTAGAGCCCAAAGATTTAGAGGATTCATATGTCAATATCCCTTACAATTTAACTTTGAGTGAAATACAGGACATTCTAAGTAAAGCAATAAATGAAAATGATGATGCAAAGTTAACCGAGGTTATAAATAATATTCAGGATTACAAAAGTCAATTCATTTGCAACTTTGACAGTCCAGAAGAAGCAGGGCTTTTCATGGAGTTTTCTAAGAGAGTTTTAAATTTACAATCGCAAATTAAAAATCAATATGTACTGAGCCGCATATTAATGCTGCTTCGACCTCAAGGAAATGGTAGCAGGTACTCAGTAAAAGAATTGTTACTGTTGACAATTGCTGCTAATGATGAGTTGACAGAGAAACACCAAGATGTGCTTTTTGCTGAAGGAAATTTAGGTCTTTTACCTCTGCTTGTTGGTAGTCAAAAGTATATTGAGATCTTTACAGAAAAATTTCACGATCTTTACCAAAGTTTAAGAAGCCAAACGATCCTACTTGAAGATAGTGAAATTGGTTTTTTCTCAGTTGTAGCATTAATGGAAGAACAAGAATTACTAGATAAAGTTTTTATTAATGAAGATGCTCTTCAAGATCTGAAAGAAATTTTACAAAACAACGCCTCTCATCCTGTATATGGTATACTTGAAACAGCGTCTCTGATCAAAAATGAAGAATTCATCACGATAGTGCTGGATGCATTTGAAAGATATATTAATGAGCCAACTAAAAAAGCCTCAACAGAAGAGTTATTAAAAAAGAGCTTTGCTACCTTGTTAGAAACTGCGATAAGTCAAGAACGCATATCTGTCATTGAATACTTGTGCAAACGATACACTAATAGTGCAGATCATGCCATTTACGATGTATATGAACAAGCATTTGCAGATGATAAAGTTATTACAATACTAAAGCAACAAATCCTGAAAAACATAGGAACTCGCGGTAGAAGGGAAATTTACGATTTAATGTTGAAAACTGCATCGAATGCTGATAACATTGTATTTTTAGAAAAAGTATTGAATTTAGTTAAAGGTAATACAAAGCTTTTTCGTGAAAGTTTTGCTACTATTTCAGAAAATGCTTCTTCTACAACTGTTGAGCAATTACAAAAGTGTATTGATGGTATAAAAGATATGACTAAGTTTACAGAAGTGCCACGTGGTGTTGAACCTAGAGAGGAAATCAAAAGGCCTTAGAAAAATGTTTAGAAAGCAGAATTCTTCACAAATATTCAGAGTTTAAACAATTCGAAAGCAGATATACTAGGGCTTCTTCCGGTGGGCGGTTTGCTATGCGCAAAGGAGTAGAGTTTTTTATTAAGCCATTGAATGTTAACAATAACTACTCTGTACGATCATTTATAACAGAAGTTATTGCTGGTCCGCTATATAGACTAGCACTGTTTGGCAAATCACCAAAAATTTGGCTAATTGAAGACGATCAGGATCAAGTCTTTTTGGGTTCGGAATTTCTGCCTAATTTTAATACTTTTGCCGATCTATTAAAGAAAGCAGTTACAAAGAGCGAGATCAATTTAAAGAACTGTTTAGAAGAACAAATTCAACATAAATTTAAAAGGGAGTTGCAAAAAAGCGTAGGAAATTCCAAATACTTCGCTAAGTTTTTAGCTGCATGCCTGATATTTAGGGAATTCGATTTTAACTTAGAGAATTTTGGAATAGTAGAAACAAATGATACAGGTGTAACAGAAAGAAAATGGGCAAAAATTGATCATGGCTTGTCATTTGAATATCAGCGCTTTGATCAGGAGTGTTTATCAAGTGATTGTCTAGAGATTTTAAATTTTTATTTGCAAGACAGGAAGAAGTGCAAAAATCAGATATTAGATAACTTATACCAATTCTCATTGTTGGTCATTCAAATAGGATACATAGCAGAGTTGTTTAATTGTGGAGTAGGTAAGAGAAGTAATAAATTTACACAAAGCACTCTCAAGCAAAGCAATAGTATCGTATATTTTATTGCGCAAAATGTTCTGTTTTACATACAACCAAAGCCTCTCAACTGGATTGAGTTCAGGTGAGTATGGTGGTAGGTATATAATCTCAATATTTTTAGGTACCTTTAAACTTTTCGACTTATGCCAACTAGCACAATCCATAACAAGAAAGGCTTCTCGTGGTCCCAAATATTGAGACATTTGCTCAAGAAATATATTCATACAATCAGTGTTGACATTCGGTGCAAACAAGCTAGAATTCTCCCCATTTCTAGGATTAACTGCACTGTAGAGATAAAAATTTTCCCTACCTAATTTTACCTTAACTTTTGTTCTGACGCCTTTTTTAAACCATCCATGCCCGGTCTTTGAATGTGTGCCAAACCGCGATTCATCGAAGAAAAACAGCTCTTTTTCAGGATACTTGCCAATAACTTCGTTGAGATTTTTTTTTGAATTCCTCTTATTTTCTTTTATCTTGTACATTGTGTACTGGTCTTGGTGTAATATAAGAGAATTTCATCTTTTGCATATAGCGGTGTACTGTAGATTTGCTAATATTTAAGCCGAACTTTTCCTGGATTCTTATTCTCATTTCTTTAATGGTAATATTAGGATTTTCTCCTACCCATGCTTCAACTTGCTGTAGTTGAGCCTGATTTAATTTAGTTTTTCTACGCCGTTGTGGAGGAGCAAACAATTTTTCTTCTCTGCCTAATTTCAAGAGTTTTATCCACGAAGTTAGTGCGCTTCTTGAAATGCAATATATTTTTGCTGCAGCCGTTATACTATGCTTTTTTGCTGCAATTACAGCATTTAGTTTTTTTGCAACATATGCATTGTTCCTTACTTTCTTCAGCATTTTTTTTGCTGATTTTACTACTTCTTCATCCAATAATTTTGATCTTAGTGCCATTTATACCTCGACTATTTCACTTATTTCATTATGGCTTGTCTTCTATTATTGTCTATCTGTTTGCCGTGTAATGGGAATTGGTATTAGTGAAAGAAATCTTAAAAAAATTAGTAAATTACAATGAATTGTCAGAAGAATTGGTTAATATGTGCAAATTCTTAGAAGAAAGTGAAGCACTGATTGAGCAATTAATAGACAAACAAGTAGGAGATTTAAACAAGGCTCTAAGTGCACATCACTGTATAAAATTTTCCATTCTCAATGAGAATTTTTCGTATAATGCTAAACGTCGTGTATTCGTTACTGATCAAGGTGATGAGCTTAGTAAGTATTTCAAGGAAATATTGTATGATCAAGTTAAAAAAGCAAAAGAGTTCTCAGAAGAGTTGAGCAAGAAGAATAAAGATCTTAAAATGGAAGATTTGAGTTTAGGTTGTAACTCTTTAGACAATACAACTGGGTCGAATGCCCAAGGTGATAGTAGTAAAGCACATTCTAAAGTTATAGTAACTGAAAGCAACGGTAGTGACGGTGAAAATAAAAAAACAATACAGAACCTTATAAGCCATAATTCCAGGGAGGGTAAAATGCCTACAAATACAAAACAGCGAGTCAAAAGCTCATCAGAACAAGAGAAATCTGAGAATACAAGAAATCAGCTTGAAAAGCTACAAAAAGAATTGAATGAAAAAACTCAGGCACTTGAAAGCATGAAAACTCAGCTTGCAGAGAAAGAGGAAGAGCTGAAGGGTGTACAAGTTCAATTAGAGCAAGAGAAAACAAAACTGCAAGATGAGCTCAAGAAGAAAGAGAAAGAGCTGAATAGCAAAACTAGGGAAGTAACTGAGCTTACTGAAGAAAAAAGTCAACTAGAGAAAAAGCGAAATAGTATACAGCAAGACTTGGTTGAAAAAACTAAGGCACTTAATAGCACACAAGCTCAGCTTGAAAAGCTACAGCAAGAATCAGTTGGAAAAGCTAATGAAGTAACTAACCTTACTGAACAACTTAAGAATACAAAAGCTCAAGCTGAAGAAGAGATTAACAAGCTAAATGGTCAAATAGATCAACTTACTCAAGAAAAAAATCAACTAGATGAGCAGTTGGATAGTGTACAGAAAGAATTGGGTATAAGAATTAGCGAAGTAACTCAACTTACTGCAGAAAATACTCAATTAAAGGACAATTTAAAAACTACAACTGAAAAAAATACTAAACTACAGAATGATCTAGAGGTTACACAAAAAATCGTGAATGAAAAAGACAGTCAAATTGGGAACCTAAACAGTAACATCATAGAACTAAATGAGCAACTAAGAAATAAAGACAGTCACATTGAAGGCCTAAATGATCAACTAAAAAGTAATGATGTTCGAGTCAAAGAGTTAAATAATACACATGGACAACTTGAAAACAAAAGCAAGCTGGAAAATCAGATTAAGGAGCTAAGTTGTAAAAATCAAAAGCTGTCGAAGGCAAGCACTCATAGTAAAAGGCAAAGTAATTATGCCTCTGTTTCTTTTGTGTTGTCAGGAGTATTTGCTGTTGGTGCAAGTTTAACAATGTTTCATTTAGTAATATGTATTTCACTCGCTGTAGCTGCATTAACTTTTCTTGCAGTAGGATTTTACTGTTCATATAAGGCAAATACAGCGCTTAGTAATGTTGAAGTTAAAAATGGTGTTGATCCTATAGCTGTGGAAGTTTAAAATAGCCCAAGTTGAGAAGGGATAGAGGTTAAGTTTTAGAGGTTTTTCTAAACTTATGGTTTTTTAAATAGCTTTTTAAGGTCATAAAGTTGAGTAAAGAGAGGCAACTTTCTCCACTTAGATAACGTTATTGCCGCTAGTTATTTGAGGTTTATGCATTAAGCTTGACTTGTGTTATTTTTTCGCTATTGGTTAATTTATATAAGTTAAAGGTAAATTAGGTGGATGATAAAGAAAAAGTATACTTATTTAAAGTCTCTCTGAACAAAAAAATCTATCGTGAAATAGCATTGAAAGGTAAAACTAGTCTCTATGCTTTTGCAAAAGAGATTGTCAGTGCTTTTGACTTTGAGTTTGATCATGCGTTTGGTTTTTATGATAACATTAAAGATATTCACGAAAGCTCAGAAGCGTATACGTTATTTTATGATTTTGGTGATCCAGTTAATGATAATGAAAAAAGTGTAAAAAAATCTTACATATATAAAGTTTTTCAACTTAACAAAAAAATGCTATTTCTTTTTGATTATGGTGACGATTGGATGTTTTTAGTGGAGTGTTTAGGTATAAGTGATCCTAAAGATAGTATAAAATACCCGGTTGTGGTTGAAAGAAAAGGCGCTGCACCTCCACAATATCCTGACTATGACGATGAGTAATAGAGTTTAGATGTTACTTCCTATCAAATTCTTCTTAAATCTTATTTTTTTAAACTTTGTAGTACGTTAAAGAAAAAAACAACCACCAGAGGTGACCTTAGAATCGCACTTTAGGCTTCGGATGTACTTTTAGATCATCTTTTACAACTACTGCTGTAAACCCCATAAAAACCGCAGCAAATGAATCTATGGATTTAACGGCATAAAAGACCACAAAAATGCCAATTATGCTGGATTCAAACAAGGCTGAGCGGTAAGTTGTTCCAAATCTTCTACTTTCTCGAGCTTGGTGTTGGGATTTAGAGTACTGTACAGCGTAAAACCTATACATGCTAATCCCGCCCCAACCACCACTATGATATGAATTTCAGGATATAGCGCTACTGCTTATTCTGTGGGAACTTTTCTTTACAATAATCTACTTGAGAAAAAGATCTTGACCTTAATTAAATAAACTTGTCTAATATGTAGCAGTGTAGGTATATTTATCTTCACATATGATTGTGGAAGTATATAGAGTTTTCATTACTGCAGAGGTTTTACGCTTGAGTGGTTGTGCGATATTAGTATAAGCGTGAGCATTCATATGGGCTTATTTTAGCTCTTTATATTGTCCATATTTAACGGAATTATGGAGAAGCACAATGACTAAGCTATTAGAAATAGTATCAAAAGCAACAGGGAGTATTTGTCAAGATATTGTCAATCATCCATTTAACCAAGAATTGATGAAAGGAACGTTATCAAGGGAAAGATTTTGCTACTACCTAGAACAGGATTCCATTTTTGTAAAAGACTGTTTGAATATTTTTGCCATGATTGCAGCACGTTCTCAAAGTGTTGAATATGCTCAACAACTTCTGAAGTTTTCATCTGATTGTATTACTGAACAACAAACTTTGCTTCCATTACTTAAAAGAGAGTTTAACTTCAAAGAAACAGGTAAACTTGCACCAGCAACTCTGGCTTATACAAGCTACTTACGCTATACATCTATTCTTGAGTCTTTTGAGGTTGCTATCTCTGCAGTTTTACCTTGCTTTTTAGTCTATCGGGAAGTTGGAAGTTATATTGCAAAAAACTCTGTAGAGAATAACCCTTTTGTACACTGGATACAAGCTTACTCTAGTGAAGAATTTTTAGTAAGTGTTGATAAAGCTATTATAATTTTTGACCGTCTTGCTGAGCAAACAACAGAAACTATAAAGCAGCAAATGTGTGATGCATTTTATAAAAGTACTGTTTTGCAATGGCACTTTCACCACGATGTCTATGGAATCCGTGTTTTTGATAATACAAAATGTTGATTTTTTTATCCAGATGGCTTTGCTGCATCCAATGCTCTATCACGCTAGTCGTATAAATGGGCCAATGGTATCCGTTCAGCGGAGTGGCAGAATAAGGTAGACAAGGTGATCTAAAAAGATAATCATAGAGCAAAAGTGAGGTAATGTGGTAAACCTTTTAGAACTTTGCAAAAATTTACAGCAAAAAATAGAAAAGTTAGAAGCAAAAATAGAAAGGCTGGAAAGAGAGAATGAAAGTTTAAAAGCAGAGAACAAGGCTTTAAAGATAGAGAACGCTGAATTAAAGGAGAGGCTTGGTTTAAACTCAAGAAATTTATCTCTACCAAGCTCTAGAGAGTTGTACAAAATAAAAAAGGACAAGCCAAAGAGCGACAGAAACGTCGGTGGTCAGGTTGGTCATAAAGGAAGTTTTCGCGCCAAAATGGATGCAGATGAGGTGATAAAAGTAAAGTTGTCATCTACTTGCGAATGTGGAGGAGAGATTGGAATATGTGGGAAACCTTACATTCATCAAAAAGTTGATCTTCCGGAAATCAAGCCTTATGTAGTAGAATATCAATTAGAGCATGGCCGTTGCCGGAGATGCGGGAAAAGAAGAAGCAGTAAGTTACCAGAAGGTGTTACGTCAGATACATTTGGACCAAGGGTTAAGTCAATAATTGCAGCGTTCAGCGGGTTTTACAAAAATTCAAAACGCGAAATAGCGAGTGTCGTAAATGATATCTTCAATTTGAACATAAGCGTCGGTAGCATATCAAATAGTGAACATAGAGTTGCTTCAAAATGCAAAAAAATGTATGAGCAGATCGAACAAGAGATAAGTAGGAGTAAAGTTCTACATATTGATGAAACGAGCCATTATAACAAAGGTAAACTCGCTTGGTGTTGGATGTTTGCAAGCAATACGGCAAGTTTTGTAAAATTTACAGAGTCAAGAGGAATGAAAGTTTTACAAAGTAGTAAATTCTGCAATCGCAATAGCTTAGTAGTAACCGACAGGTACGCAGCATACAACTACTTTGCCGATAAAAACAGGCAAATCTGCTGGGCACATTTATCAAGAGATTTTGAAAGGTTAGCGCATAGTTGGAATATTAAAGTCAAAGTTCTGGGCTGTTACTTGAGAAACGTAGCCACTGAATTATTTGCACTGAAAAAAGCTTTACTAAAAAGTGAAATAGATGTTTTAAGATTTGCCAGACGCGCAAGAAAATTGCGAAAGCGTACACGATGTTACTTGAAGCCGTTTACCTGAAGCAATTGGAGCTTCTCGAGTTGCGAAAAATATTTTGAAATCTGAAAGAATGATGTGGAATTTTTTAGATGACTCAGAAAATATTCCATTGACAAATAATCACGCTGAACAACAGATACGACACTATGTCGTTTACCGTAAAAACTCATATTTTACACAATCACAGCAAGGAAACACATTCCTCGAACGGATAATTTCATTATACTTAACATGGAAACAAAAGGGGCTAAACCCTTTCCAAAATCTCCTATCTATTGTTTCTTAAACCACTCTGCTGAACGGATACGAAAATTTTATATATCTGGCTATGAGTAGGGTTATGCTGAAGAGGGAATATGCTTGAATTTACTGATTTGTGGACAATCTCTCAGTCAAATCCTTTACCAATGTGCCATCGTCCAGGAATATTAGTCAAGGTCGTTGCAGCATAACAATACTGGTAGAGCAACTACAAAAGTGGTGAGGCATAGAAATGCTCTACCTGTATGCCCCTTCTTAGCGTGCATGTAGAGATTAGTGCATAAAGGTAAAATATGCAAGAAAAAATAAAAAGATTATTGAAAGATTGTTTTACACATTTAGGAGAGCAAGCATTGTATGAATCAAAGGATAAGTCATACAAGGTACAGATACTGAAACAACAACCGGATAAATTATACGAGATTGGTGAAGGACAATTTGTGGGGGAGATGGTGCGACCTGAAAGTCTTCGGTCATATTGTTTAAAAGGAGAGGAATTCATTCAGAAAGAAACTGAAAGAATCCTAAAACTTATTAAACCAGATGTTTTGCCATCTGATACCAATTCTCATTGTTGGTCATTCAAATAGGATACATAGCAGAGTTGTTTAATTGTGGAGTAGGTAAGAGAAGTAATAAATTTACACAAAGCACTCTCAAGCAAAGCAATAGTATCGTATATTTTATTGCGCAAAATGTTCTGTTTTACATACAACCAAAGCCTCTCAACTGGATTGAGTTCAGGTGAGTATGGTGGTAGGTATATAATCTCAATATTTTTAGGTACCTTTAAACTTTTCGACTTATGCCAACTAGCACAATCCATAACAAGAAAGGCTTCTCGTGGTCCCAAATATTGAGACATTTGCTCAAGAAATATATTCATACAATCAGTGTTGACATTCGGTGCAAACAAGCTAGAATTCTCCCCATTTCTAGGATTAACTGCACTGTAGAGATAAAAATTTTCCCTACCTAATTTTACCTTAACTTTTGTTCTGACGCCTTTTTTAAACCATCCATGCCCGGTCTTTGAATGTGTGCCAAACCGCGATTCATCGAAGAAAAACAGCTCTTTTTCAGAATACTTGCCAATAACTTCGTTGAGATTTTTTTTTGAATTCCTCTTGTTTTCTTTTATCTTGTACATTGTGTACTGGTCTTGGTGTAATATAAGAGAATTTCATCTTTTGCATATAGCGGTGTACTGTAGATTTGCTAATATTTAAGCCGAACTTTTCCTGGATTCTTATTCTCATTTCTTTAATGGTAATATTAGGATTTTCTCCTACCCATGCTTCAACTTGCTGTAGTTGAGCCTGATTTAATTTAGTTTTTCTACGCCGTTGTGGAGGAGCAAACAATTTTTCTTCTCTGCCTAATTTCAAGAGTTTTATCCACGAAGTTAGTGCGCTTCTTGAAATGCAATATATTTTTGCTACAGCCGTTATACTATGCTTTTTTGCTGCAATTACAGCATTTAGTTTTTTTGCAACATATGCATTGTTCCTTACTTTCTTCAGCATTTTTTTTGCTGATTTTACTACTTCTTCATCCAATAATTTTGATCTTAGTGCCATTTATACCTCGACTATTTCACTTATTTCATTATGGCTTGTCTTCTATTATTGTCTATCTGTTTGCCGTGTAATGGGAATTGGTATGAGTCTACGCATCAGTGCGAATCGGGTAACCAGTTGGTGCCGAGCGATGCGGACAATGAACCTCCTCTTGAAAAAGAAGATGTGTAATCGTAAGAGGAGCATAAACTACGAGCATCACGTGGTTGGGGGGCTAGGCTAGTGGTATGGTGAACGTAAGTGAAGCTTCATAAGTATCGTTAAAATGAAAGAGCTAAAGATGCTGATAAGCTCTGACCAAAAGGTAATGTGGATAAGTTACATTTTTCATCTCTGGGTGTACGCAAATAATAATTCCACCGGTATAGAGAAGCCACCTAACCCACTATTGTATGACAGAAGGAACAGGGTAAGCCTGTATTTCCGCCTATACGGCAAGCAAACTGCAAGGAATGCTGATGGAAGTGCAGGTAAAGGAAAATGGAGAAAGCGAATGCCAGTTTGTAATGAAATGGATAGAATTTGTAACATTAATTCGCGTGAAAACGAGCAGACTTCCATTTGGTCCCTCGTGACAAGAAACTTTGTTAACCACTTAAGGTAGGAAAGCAGATGATTACAAGTAAAACTGTAAGTGCACCCACCAACAATTCCGAAGCATGAAACCAGTTATCCTGGAAGAAATGCCAAAAAGTTGTTATGAGGCTACAAAGACGTATTGTTAAGGCTGTCCAACAAGGAAGATGGGGTAAGGTGAAAACTTTACAACATCTTCTCACACGCTCCTTTAGTAGCAAAGCTTTAGCTGTTAAAAGAGTAACTGAAAACCACGGAAAAAACACGGCAGGTGTAGATCGTCAACTGTGGTTAACTTGCAATGCTAAAATTCAAGGAATAAAGCAGTTAAAGCAAAGAGGATATAAACCTTCCCCGCTAAAACGAATTTATATCAATAAATCTAATGGCAAAAGAAGACCTCTTGGAATCCCTACGATAAAAGATAGAGCCATGCAAGCATTATACTTGTTTGCTTTGGAACCGATAGCTGAAACGATCAGTGATCGTCACTCTTATGGCTTTAGACCAAAAAGATCCTGCGCAGACGCTACTGTGGCTTGTCACTTGTTACTGGCAAGCCGTAACCAACTACAGTGGATACTCGAAGGTGATATTAAAGGGTGTTTTGATAACATTAACCATGAATGGCTCATGAAGCATATTCCTATGGAGAAGAAAATTCTTCATAGCTGGTTAAAAGCTGGCTTCCTAGAATCAAAAACTCTGTATTCCACAACTGCAGGTACCCCACAAGGTGGTATCATCTCTCCAATACTAGCTAATTTTACCTTAGATGGTCTTGAACGGTTATTAGAAAGTCGCTTTGGTAAATTAGGTAGCAAAAGAAGAGACAAAATCAGAAGTGGAGTAAATTTAATCAGGTACGCAGACGACTTTATTATTTCAGGTTTCACACATGAGTTACTGGAAAATGAAGTAAAACCTCTAGTATCGTCCTTTCTTCAGGAGAGAGGTCTTATCCTTTCCGAAGAGAAAACAAAAATTACATCTATTACAACAGGGTTTGACTTTCTTGGTTGTAATGTAGCAGGTATAATAAGAAGTTAATTATAAAACCTTCAAAAGAAAGTATTAAGAAACTTCTTAATAAAGCACGTACATTGATAAAGGCAAACATAGCGAACACTCAGGCAGTACTAATCAAGTTGCTCAATTCCCTATTAAGGGGATGGGGAAATTACTACAGCCATGTGTGTGCGAAAAGAGCTTTTAACAAAATAGACCATGAAATTATGTGTGCTCTATGGAAATGGGCAAAGAAAAGACATCCTCGTAAAGGATTACGTTGGACAAAGAATCGTTACTTCAAGGTAATGAAACAACGCCAATGGGTCTTTGCTGCACCCATATGCAAGAACAAACCGAAAGAGATAAGGTATTTAAGGCTGCTTAGGTTGATTGATATACCTATCAGACGACATGTTAAAATCAGGGCGGATGCAAATCCACTTGACTTAAAATGGAAAAAGTATTTTGATGAAAGAGTGAAACAAACAAAAATGTTAGCAAGCTCTTTCTCAAGAGAAGGTTCTCTACTGTTGGTGTCACCATTAAGAATGATGTTTTCTGAGGAATCATGAAGGACAAGCCGGTTCGAGAAAAGAAGGACTTAGATAAGGGGCTCAAGCGTAGTGTGGGGAAACCTGCATGCTGCGTTTCTAAGGGAGGAAGTAGTAGCAATACTACTTCCTTACCTAACCAGCTCACTCGTGATAAAGGCTTTGAAAAACGTGCACAACTTTACGCTGCTAAGGCTTACTCAAGACAAGCTGATAAATCTGGTAAATACGTTGATTTAAAGAAGATTTTCTTTATCGCGATTTCAAATTGTACCTTATTCCCTGATAAGCTTGACTATATATCTAGCCATACCATAAGAGATGAGAAAACCAATGAGCATGACTTAAAAGATTTTCAATTTATCTTCATAGAGCTGCCAAAATTTCCTAAGAGTAGAGAAGAACAACTAGAAAGTGTAGTAGACCGTTGGCTATTTTTTTTCAAATATGCAGATGAAACAACGGACGAAGATCTCAGAAAAATTGCGGAAAAATCACCAATAATAAAGCTAGCATATGATGAATTAGATAAGTTTCACTGGAATGAAAAAGATCTAGTAGCTTACGAAGAAAGAATAATGGATCTACGGAAAGAAGAAGCCATTCTTGAATACAGACTTGATCTTGCTGAAGAGAAAGGTATAGAGAAAGGAAAAATTGAAGTCGCAAAAGCAATGCTGGCTAATAATGTTGATGTCAACACTATTGTCAAGTATACTGGCCTTTCTATTAGTGAGATTGAAGAATTAAGTGTGAACGGTTACATTACATAAAAGGTTTAAATATACTGGACATACTGATATACTTTCGTATTAAAAAACACCCAATAAGCAGAGTTGTAAGTGGAATAAACCACAAAATGTAAGTGCTAGGTGGGGTAGTTATAATTGAATTGCCGTAAGAATTTTTTAACTCTGAGATTATCTCTTCATCTGTGTATCCATCATTGATTTTTTTACGAATTGCTTTTCGCATATCATACGCGATCTGAGATCCAGATTCAGACAATGATTCGCCAGAACATATTGGACACCTTATTATTTCAAATAAACTGGTTGCTCGTTTTTCCATGCTTTTATCTCTGAGTTTATTATCCAGAGTAAAAGCATTTACGCCTGAGTGAAATATCAATATGAAAAGTAAACTAACTACTGCTCTCATCCTTGGTTAATTGGGTTATTTTACTGAGCTGGTTCATAAAATCAGTGGTGGATAACTTTCCAATAAAGCTTGACCCTACATCATCATCGTACTTTATTGAAAATTGAATGCCATCATCAGTTGTTTTTTCTGATAAGGAAGACATTAATTTTCCAAACGCATCTGAAGTTTTTGAGTCACCAATCATAAACGAGATTAATTCTTTATAATTTGATATAGCCACGTTGATTTTGTCTTTAAATGAAGACGTAACCAAATTATAATTTTGCACTCCACCATCTGCAGCAAGAGAAAAATTATTACTTTGAATTAAAAATTTCTCTATGTTGAAATTAACTCTGGAAGCTGAGATGTGGTTTACAAATTCGTAATCAAATTTAGTGTCGATACTAAGGTAACTTTCAGGACTTGCAGTATTTTTATACCGATAAGTATAAAAATCAAATCCTAGTTTAGTATTTCCATTCAGTGCTTTATCGAGGTGAAATTGAATGTAATTGCTTTTATCATTCACTTCAGTTATAACACTTTGCTGATTTTCTGAAACATCACATTTTAATCCATAATCTTCGTAACGAAGTGTATCTATATAGTCTATCACGCTGTTGAATCGCAATGAAGATGGTAAATCATTTAGTCTAACAACAAAGTGGCTGCTATCGTTTGTGTGGCATTTTATATTCTTTTTCTCATCACCATGAACAACAATGTTGACTTCATTGCTTGGTATGTAGATATATACTGATTTATCAAACAATCTATTTTTTATCAATAAAGCATCAGATGAGATGGTTAATTGCTCATTGGAAAATTTTGGGTTTGTCACACGAAAAATTAGGTTAGAAGGAAATCCACTAAAATCATGTGAAATATCGAACTTTTCGTCGTTAATGTATAGTATTGCTTCAGCTAAAAGATTTTTTACCTTACATGCAGAAAAATACCAAAAACCACTATACGCTACAGGAATAAACAAAAGTAAAGAGATGATAATATAGATAAAAATCTTACGCATAGCTAATTATTCCCCTGTTTATCCAATGATATATTTCTTGTACCCCTTGGTATGGTTACACACAAACCGTCGATATCTTTTGTGATTTTTATTTGGCACCCAAGTCTTGATGTCTCTGTTAAGCCGAATGCTAGATCTAACATATCGTTTTCCTCATCAGATATGGGATTATGCGTTTCTACAGCATCATAAAATTCTGGATCAACAATCACGTGGCATGTAGAACAAGCAAGAGAGCCTTCACATGCACCTTCAAGCAGATCTGGATCACTTCTGTGGGCTAAATTAAGCAGAGTTTCTCCCTCTGCAGCTTCATAGCTTTTCTTACTCCCATCAGGTAAAACAAAAGTAACAGATGGCATATTATTCCTATTAAAATCCTTACTAATTTCTCTATATCCTACAGGTAATAACTAATATTTGCAAACTCTTTGCAATTCCAGTGCCTATTTCTTGTTATCCAAGTACCCCTTTCTTGTCATTCAAGTAGCCCCTTTCTTGTCATCCGAGTAGCCCTTTCTTGTCATCCGAGTAGCCCTTCTCTTGTCATCCGAGTGCTCCTAATACCAATTCCCGCTACATAAGTAACGGATAGACAATAATAGAAAAAAAGCCATACTGAAGTAAGTAAAATAGCGAGGTTTAAATGGCATTAAGATCAAAATTATTGGATGAAAAAGTGAGCAAAAGAAATGCTGAAGAAAGTAAGAAATAACGCATATGTTGCAAAAAAACTAAATGCTGTAATTGCAGCAAAAAAGCACAGTATAACAGCCGTAGCAAAGATATGCTGCATTTCAAGAAAGGCACTTACTGCATGACCTAAAATTTGGCAGAGAAGAAAAATTATTTGCTCCGCCTCAACGCCGTAGAAAAACTATATTGAATCAAAGTCAACGTGAACAAGTTGAGGTGTGGATAGAGGAAAACCCCAATATTACTATAAAAGAAATGAAAATAAGAATTCAAGAAAAGTTTGGTTTAGCAAATCTACAGTACACCGTAATATGCAAAGAATGAAATTCTCATATATCACACCAAGACCAGTGCATAACGGACAAGATAAAAGTAAACAAGAGGAATTTAAAAAAAAATCTTAATGAAACTATTGTCATGTATCCTGAAAAAGAGCTATTTTTCTTCGATGAATCGCGGTTTGGCACACATTCAAAGACCGGGCATGGATGGTTTAAAAAAGGCGTCAGAACAAAAGTTAAGGTAAAATTAGGTAGGGAAAATTTTTATCTCTACAGTGCAGTTAATCCCAGAAATGGAGAGAGTTCTAGCTTATTCGCACCAAACGTCAATACTGATTGTATGAATATATTCCTTGAGCAGATGTCACAATATTTAGGAACAAGGGAGGCATTTCTTATCATGGATTGTGCTAGTTGGCATAAGTCAAAAAATTTAAAAGTACCTAAAAATATCGACATTATATACCTACCACCATACTCACCTGACCTCAATCCTGTTGAGAGGTTTTGGTTATATATAAAACAGAACATTTTGCGTAACAAAATCTACGATACTATTGCTTTGCTTGAGAGCGCTTTATGCAAATTTATTACCTCTCTTTCTCACTCTACAATTAAAAAACTCTGCAATGCCGCTTATTTGATTCACTAGTAATGAGAATTGGTATAAGAGCTTGTCCGCAAACTACTAAATTTAGGCATATTCCCTCTTTAACATCAATCTATTCATAGCCAGATATATAAAATTTTCAGTAGATGTTGTCAGCAAATCATATTCTTTCGATAGCCTCCTATTCCTATTTATCCAAGCAAAAGTCCTTTCTACAACCCACCTTCTCGGCTGCACTTTAAATCCTGGCTCCACTTTTGGTAATAGCTCTGGTGGTGTATCTTTATGCACCCAAAATCTGCACGGAGGCCTTTTGACAATTTCAATTTCTATGTCATATTCTCTCTTTATGTGATCCTTTAAATCTTTTCCTTGGTATCCCATATCAGCCCACATCTTCCTAACATTAGTGTGTTTTTTCCTCATATTATCCAGCGCTATTTTCACACCATCTCTGTCATTTTCATTCGCAGCTCCGACATAGCAACCAAGCTTGAGTATCGGTGACTATATGCCTCTTTCTACCTTTTACTTTTTTACTCCCATCATAACCTTTAACCCCCCTTTTTCTGTCGTTTTTACCGATTACTATACACGCACTTGGCTCCTCATTCCTTCCCTTTTTTGACCTGCTATATTTAGTGATATCATAATTCACTTTCTCAAAAATTCCCTGCTTCTTCCATCTCCTAAATTGTTCATATACTGTCTTCCATGGCGTGCGGTAAATAGCGCCATTGACATCCTGTGCGTAGTACATAAAAAATTGCAGATAATACCTCTCTTTTGCTATGTTTCAGCGGCCTTCCTCCTTTCTTGTATGATACTCTAAAGTGTTTCTCTATTAGCTACCACTCTCTTTCACTTAGATCTGTTGGATACTTGTATCTTCAAGAAGTAAGATGTTAGAGCTAAAGTATCTTACAGGAAGGGTGAAGCTGTGTGGGTACTAATAGCCAGTAAGGCCGTAAAAAAGATTTGCTCCCCTTCCAGTAGAGTTAAAAGACCGAACAGTATCTTTGGAATTATATCCCGTATTACAAGGTTGGTCTAAACTCTCAATTCGTTATAGTCCTGGAGGAAATTTTATGCAAGTCAATGCTATTTTAGGTGTAGACATTTCTAAAAAGAAATTTGATGCTTGTTTATTGATAAACAACAAAGAACGACATAAAGTTTTTCACAATAATCAAGAGGGTTTTGAAAAGCTTGTAGCCTGATCATGGAGCAGACCTTATTCATCTTTGTCTCGAAGCAACTGGTTGTTATGGTGAAGATTTAGTTAACTTTATGTACGACCTGGGACATAATGTAAGTGTAATAAATCCAGCCCAAATCAAAGCTTTTGGCAAAAGTGAGCTACTTAGAAACAAAACAGATAAGTCAGATGCTGCTATGATTGCTAGATTTTGTATTGCTAACAAACCTAACCTTTGGAAACCTGCCCCTCCTGAAGTTAGGCGTTTAAGAGACTTTTATCGTTGTTTGCAAGCACTTAAAGATGACAAGTTGCAACAGATGAATCGTTTGGAAAATAAAAATATGTATTCCAGTTGCAAACAAGCCATACTTGAGGTAGTTACTACAATAGACACACAAACTGCTGCCATAGAGAAAGAAATTAACGAGCATATCAATAACTACCCACACCTAAAAAATATGATAGAAAATCTTAAGACCGTGAAAGGTGTAGGACATCTTACTGCTATTGCTGTTATTGCAGAAATGCCATTAGTTGATAATTTTGATCATGCTAGGAAATTCACAGCCTTTGCTGGCCTAAATCCAGAACATTATCAATCAGGATCTTCCGTAAGCAAAAAAAGTCGAATATGCAAAATAGGATCTGAGCGCATTCGCAAAGCTCTTTATATGCCAGCTATAGTAGTCAAAAATTTCAACCCTTACTTTCAAAAATTTTGCCAGCGTTTAACAAGCAAAGGAAAGTGTCCAATGGTTATAATTGTCGCATTAATGAGAAAACTAATGCACGTATTTTTTGGAATTCTTAAAAACAATCAACCATTTAATGGTGATTTAGTGAAATAACGTTAACGGTACGTGAGATTGTGTAACGGTTTTGAGTATTCAATATAAAGCACCGTGCTCGGAGTTTTGGTAATATAGTAGATTGTGTATTGTATCGTTTTATTTTGGTTTTAGCAGAGTGCTCGGTAGTGTAACTGTGCTTCTACACAAACTAAAAGCACAGTTATACTAATTTATAGAAGATGTAAGCCTAAATTAAATTTTCTTGTTATTTTTTATTCTTTTTTATCAAATAATTTGTTGACAGCAAGGACAGTATCTTTTTTCTCATTTCTAACCCCATTCTAAAACTCATATACTATCCCTTTTCTTGTTTGCGGACAAGCTCTTAGTATGATGGCGGTAGATGCTGGATATGCAACACAAGAAGTATACAACTGGGTAAGAGGTCACCAGGGGTCAGGGAGAGTAATGGCAGTAAAAGGAGCAAACAAAGCGCTAGTGCCACTTAGCAGCCCAAGTAGAGTAGATGTAACAGTTAGCGGACAAAAGCTAAAGAGAGGAATGAAGCTGTGGCCAGTTGGGGTATCGATATTGAAGTCCGAGCTTTTCCAACTACTTAATGTTTTAACAGAAGGGGCGCCGGGGTATTGTCATTTTCCAGAGTATCCACCTGAATATTTTAAGCAGCTAACCGCAGAGCAACTAATTACCAAGGTAGTAAAAGGATATACCAAGCAAGAATGGCAAAAGATAAGAGACCGAAATGAAGTACTAGATTGCCGAATTTACGCAAGAGCAGCGTCTATTGCCCTGGGAATAGATAGGTGGCCAGAGAGTAAGTGGGAAAGTTTAGTAGGAGAAAAAGCTAAAAAGTCAAAGAGAGTAAGAAGAAGTCAATGGTTGAGTGAGAAAAGTTGATGTACAACCAAGAATATTTAACACAAGTAGAAGAAGCGATAAAGAAGCTACAGAGCGGAGAGAGAGTAGTATCGATTGCATATGGTGATCATGTGGTTAGGTACGCAGAAATTCAGATAAAAGATCTATTGGCCCTAAGACAACGAATTAAATCTGAATTGAAAATCGCAGGTGTGAAGCCAAAGAGGAAAATTGTTTTTTCAACGAATAAAGGGATCATATAATGATAAAAATCGTTGAAAGGAACACTATGACAAAAATTATAGGAAAAGAATATACAGAATTTTTAGAGCAGTTGAAAGAACATATTGCTACTAGTCGTTACAAAGCAGCACTTGCGGTTAATAGTAAGCTTATTTTGCTTTATCATTATACTGGTACAGAAATCTTAAAACGGCAAAAAGAATATGGCTGGGGAGCGAAAGTTATTGAACAACTAAGTAAAGATTTGCGAGATGCTTTTCCTGATATGAAGGGGTTTAGTATTCAAAATCTAAAGTATATGAGAAGGTTTGCGGAAGAATATAGCGAAAACGAAATTCGTCAACAAGCTGTTGACCAATTACCTTGGGGTCACAATATCGTAATAATGTATGAAATTAAAAACAAAGAAGAAAGATTTTGGTATGCTAAAAAGTCGCGTGAACACGGCTGGTCTCGCAATATCTTGTCGATGCAAATTGAAACAAATTTGTATAAACGTGAAGGTAAATCAATAACAAACTTTAGGAATAAGCTTACATCGCCTCAATCAGATTTAGCACAGCAAACGCTTAAAAATCCTTACGTATTTGATTTTTTGAGTCTTGGTAAAAAAGCGCATGAAAGGGAAGTAGAAAAGGCTCTTGTAGCTCACATAGAACGTTTCCTTTTAGAACTTGGTGAAGGGTTTGCATTTTTAGGAAGGCAGTACCATTTACAGGTTGAAGATAGAGATTTCTATTTGGATTTGCTCTTTTACCACGTTAAGCTTCGTTGCTATATTGTAATTGAACTAAAAGCAGGGAAATTCAAGCCAGAATACACTGGAAAGATGAATTTTTACCTTTCAGCAGTTGATGATTTATTAAGACAGCCAGGTGATAATCCATCAATTGGTCTTATCCTCTATCGCTCTAAAGTCGGTGTTGTAGCCGAGTATGCATTACGTGACATGAACAAGCCAATAGGGTTAGCAGAGTATCAAATCACTGAAAATCTACCAGAAGAGGTAAAAACAGCTTTACCAACAATAGAAGAGTTAGAAGCTGAGTTATCAAAAGTTTCAGACAAGGAAAAGTAATGCTACTCAAATCATTCAAACAATTATTCCGCAAACCAAAAATCAAGAGCTCAGCGTGGGATGCATCAGGTTCAGGAAGGAGATTATTGCACTTTCAACCAGAGACAGGAAGTATAAATAGCTTACTCTCGCATAGTCTTGAAACTTTACGAAGTCGTTCACGTGACATGGTAAGAAAGAACTCCTATGCGGCAAACATCATCGATACGATAGTAAGTAACTCTGTTGGGACAGGAATAAAACCGCAGTCAAAAGCCAAAGATGCAGAGTTTCGCAAAAGAGTTCAAGAATTATGGCTGAGATGGACGGATGAAGCAGACAGTAGCGGAGTGAGTGATTTTTATGGATTACAAGCTTTGGTTTGTAGGAGCATGATAGAAGGAGGAGAATGTTTTGTAAGACTCCGAACAAGAAAACGAGAAGATGGACTTTGTGTGCCGTTGCAACTGCAAGTACTGGAATCAGAGCATTTAGACAATAAGAGCAATCAAACCCTTGCCAACGGTAATGTAATCAGAAATGGCATTGAGTTCAATAGACTTGGGCAAAGAGAAGCGTATTACCTTTTTCGAGAACATCCAGGTGAAGGCTCGTTTGGCGAATCAGTGAGAGTACCAGCAAATGATGTTTTACATATCTACAGACCACTAAGACCTGGGCAGATTCGAGGAGTACCATGGTTGTCCAGTGTACTGTTAAAGCTCTATGAACTTGATCAATATGACGATGCAGAATTAGTACGAAAAAAGACTGCTGCAATGTTTGCTGGATTTATTACGAGACTCGATCCAGAAGCAAATATTTTAGGAGAAGGTGAAGCAAATGAACAAGGGGTAGCGCTGTCAGGCTTAGAACCTGGGACTATGCAACTTTTAGATCCAGGAGAAGATATCAAATTTTCGGAACCATCTGATGTTGGAGGAAGTTATGAAGCATTTATGAAACAGCAGCTCAGGGCAATAGCAGTAGGCATGGGAATAACTTACGAGCAGCTAATAGGAGATCTTACCGGGGTTAATTATTCATCGATAAGAGCAGGGTTAATAGAGTTTCGGCGGAGGTGTGGAATGTTACAGCATAACATAATGGTATATCAATTTTGCCGTCCAGTATGGGATAGGTGGTTAGAGTTAGCAATACTATCTGGAGAACTAGACATAGGTGAAAAGTGGGCAAAAGAAGCGGCGAAAGAGGTAAAATGGATACCACAAGGATTTGATTGGGTGGATCCGCTAAAAGACCAGCAAGCACAGCAAATGGCGGTAAGGAATGGGTTTAAGAGCAGGTCAGAAGTAGTTTTAGAGCTAGGTTATGATATTGAAGAAATAGACCAAGAAATTGCTGAGGACCAAAGACGTGCTAGGCTCTGTGGACAAAAAATATGAAGAGGGAGAAAAAAAGTGGTAGTTTAACCAAATGAACATAAAAATGGAGAAACTACCGAATGGAATATTATATAAAAGAAAGAAATTGGAAACAAATTTTAGAATTCATAAAAGGCATAAAAGGAATGCATAGTAAAGACGAAAAACGTTTAAGAATATTCATAGAAGCAGTGTGGTATATGGCGCGAAGTGGTTGCCAATGGCGACTTTTGCCGAAAATCTATGGCAATTACAGAAGTATACACAAACGATTTAAGAGATGGTGCGAAAGGGGTATTTGGAAAAATTTATTGGAGTACACAAAACAAGAGCCAGATTTAGAAGCCGTCATAATCGACGGTACGATCATTAGAGCCCATCCATGTTCGGCTGGATATACAAAAGATTCGAAGGATCAAGAGGCTTTAGGGCGAAGTAAAGGTGGCTTTACGACTAAAATTCATGCACTTGTTGATGCATTGGGAAATCCTTTAAAATTTATACTTACTCCTGGCCAGAGGAATGAAATTACACAAGCTGAAGTATTAACAAAAAATGTCTATAACTCCATTGTAGTAGCTGATAAGGGTTATGACAGCAATGCTTTTGTGGTCAGCCTTGAAAACAGGAAATGTGAAATCGTAATTCCATCAAAAAGGAATCGAAAAGTGCAAAGATACTATGATGAGCATATTTATAAAGAACGTCAATAGACTTTTCAGCGGTGAAAATAAAATAGAGATCAGGAACAGTGGCATGATAGCTATAAGATTTGATTGAGTGCTTTTTCGGTAAAATTAAAAATTTTAGGCGCATTTTTTCCAGATTTGACAAGACCGCAGAGGTTTACATGGGATTTCTAAATTTTGTTGGAGCTCTCATATGGCTTCTCTAAAATTTTGTCCACAGAGCCTAGGGCAGTACAGAATAAGTAATTTCTCCGGAAACTTGACGAAAATAGAACTGGAACTCATCAATGAAAAGCATATGCAAGTTTAAGTTAATAGAGAAAGAAAAATTATTCTTGCTATACCATAGGTACGTTCCAAGATTATACTAAAGTTTTTATTGCACTCAAAACCTTCGTTTTTCCTAATCTCTAGAATTATCAATGCATCATCACTTAACCAGCCTGAGTGAGCTAGTCCATTCAACGTTGATTCAACTAGATTACTATTATAAGGCGGGTCTATAAAAACTATGTCGCATTTTGAAATAGGTTGTGGCAATTTGTTAGCACTGCAACAAATTAGCGTGACATTGTTTGTAATTCCAAAATCTTCTGCTGTTTTTTTAGGCAATTGCAAATTGTAATAATCTGAATCCACCATGAATGCATGTTTAGCGCCGCGAGAAAGCGCTTCAAATGAAAAAGAGCCACTTCCGCAAAATAAATCAAGTACATTCAAGTTATAAATAGGTTTCCTTGAGGAAAGCATATTAAATATTGCTTCTCGGACAATACTCATAGTTGGCCGTGCAGCTAAATGCTTACCTGTAGTTATTTTTCTTCCGCGATATTTGCCTGCAATGATGCGTAGCATATTAAATAAGCTCCAAAATAATTAATTATTTATACTATATGATTAATGTCAATATGGCTTTAGCAGTTTAATAGAGAGAAGCTATCGAGTTGCCTGTAAGAAAAACACAAGACTCATCAGTTATTTTTTTTTGATTTGCCTGTTGCATTTATTGCTTGACCAATCTCATCTTGTAAATCATCATGATCATTTTTTTCATCATGATTTAGCCCTTCAATTCTGCTTTCTAACTCTAACTTAATTATAGTATTGATTTTATCTATATTATCAAGAAAGCCTCTACATTCTTCTTCACTATACTCTTTACCAGATGCTTTTTTTTCAATAAATAGGTTTTTAAATCCTGCTAGATCAGAATTCTGATCGGTATTTAGTACAACATTTCTCTCTATGAAGCTAAGATCTGACAGCAGTAAGCTAACCTCTAACAGATCTTCACTTTTCACGCTTTTAAGGTCTTCAAGAATTTCTAAAATACTAAACACCTTAATCCTTTCTTGTACAATCTCTTTGTCTTCCTTATCAAATTCAGACAATAAACTATGATTATCTACAAATTTCTCACTCAAAGCTTTATTTAATTTAGTGAGGTTGATATTGTTGTCTGGTGTGTTGTCTAATAGTAGATCTACTCTTGCCCTACGCACATTTAAAACGTCATCATAATTATTTAATTTTATATTGCCATCATCATCTTGCTGCAATTTATAATAATCAAGGCCTTTGAAATTTTTATTAGTCTTCATCTTCAATCCTCTTCTCATCTTCTTTTGCATCTGGTTTCCTCATTGGTTCCGGTAATTTCCTTTTACTGTCTTCTCGATTTCTTTTTTCCTCTCTTTCAGCACGTTTTTTTATAGCTTCCTGGGTATTCATTTCAAAAAGTGCCTTAACGTACTCTTCTGGATTTTTTGGTTCTTTAAATAAAGGCTTAAGATTATAAACTTCGTCTTTTCGATCTCTTTCTCCTTTTCTTCTAGCTCTTTCAGCACGTTTTTCTACAGCTTCTGGAGTGTTCATTTCAAAAAGTGGTGAGAGGTTGTAAACTTTATCTTGATTTCTTCTGCCTTCTCTTTCAGCACGTTTTTCCATACCTTCAAAAGCAGATCCAAAATCATCAATTTCATCTGAACCTTTTGGTCCTGTGTCTAATACTCGTGCTAGTTCATTTGGCTGATTAGACTTACCTCCCCCTCGTAGTAGATTAGGCTCGTCTTCTTGTTCTGTGCCTAGTTTTCGTACTACCTGATCAGACTTATCTTCTCCTGGTGGTTGATCAAGCTTGTCTTTTTCTGGTTCTCTCTTACGTCCGATAGTGTAATCATGAAGTTTTTCTAAGAAATCTCGCCTATGCGATTTTGCTCTATAGAGTAGGTTATGATCATAGCCATGCTTTCCTATAGAGTCAAGGCCATGCTCCCAAGTAAATTTCATAGCATCTTCTATTGTATAGCCCAAATGTGATCCTACATACCCTTTGTAATATTCTAAATATCTATCAATTCTTCTATGCACAATATCTTCTTTATCAACTCCAAATGCCCTGTAGATCTTTTCCTCAAGTTTATCAACGTCATTTTTAGGTGATGTTGCAAATTTTGTTGCTTCAATAGTAGCATCTACAAATTTACGTGGCACATCAATAGCGTATTTCAGCACTCCTCCAACTCTTGGTACTCTCCCCAGCAGATTAGCTGCACCTCCGGCTAATCTATCCGGTAAATGAGTAGCCCAACTGCCTAAAGACTCTAGTTTTCCACCAGCAAAATTTTGCCACTGCTGTTTGAATCCTTCCATTATGAGAACCAAAGGCGATGCTTCATACATTCTAGATATATTGTAAACGCTGAATCCACCACCAGCTATACTTGAGCCCATCTGTTGTACGAACTCGCGTAAGGAGAACATTAAAAATGAAAGCAAGAATAGTACAAAGATCTCTCCTGCATTGATTAAATAACCTCTCTGTATGTCTTGCACCCTTTGGTAATCGCTATTATTTTGATAATCTTTATTTAAGTCAGAGAAATTTTCCAATTTACAGCTTTTATCACTTTTAATCACCTTTTCCACTAAAGACTTTATCTCTCTTTTAAGATCTGGTCTTATGGTACCTTTTCTGTAGTCATCCACTATTTCCCTACAATTTTTACATTTTTCTTCATCTTGCTGAGATTGACAGTAAAGCTCTGTTATTTTACTATTCATACCACCTATCTTTTTGTCTATATTGTTGATCAACAGTAGAATATCAGCTTTTTCTGATGCATGTGATAAACTATTTGTTAAGCGTACTAGATCCTTTGCACTACAGTTATTATCCACTACTATATCACTTTCCGCAATATAGTGGTCTGCTGGATTATCTTTAGTTCCAGGAATTGGGTTAAAGAAAGGATAATCTATATAACGAAACCCTTTTTCAATGTAATCAGGTGGAAGAGGGATATATCCAGCGCCGCCAGTAAATTTTATTGTACCACCTTCTCTGCTTATCTTTTCTATGCCTTCTATGCTTTTGTCTATGTTAAGTGAAGAAGCTTCTCCAAGAGTGTAAGGTACGAAAATTTGCCCTGGGGTCCAACCAAAATACTGTTTATCAATGATACAAAAACCGCCAAACACCCATTTTGGAGCACATAACCTTACCTCAAACCATTTATTGTAGCATACAGTAAAACCTAACTGCCTATAAAAGGTATTCATTATAATGGAAGCCAGTAATGACAAGAGAGCAAATATCATAATCGATTGTAAACAAAAACTGATGCAGAATTTTATCCAACCTTCAAATAGACTTTTCAGCGGTGAAAATAAAATAGAGATCAGGAACAGTGGCATGATAGCTATAAGAAAAGCTATACCCATAAAGCCAGAGAGAAATATTATGTAAGCATACAAGCACAACAAGAAGTATAGCACAATCCCTATGAAAATTGCCGGTATCATAAGAAGGCTTGCCCACATTTGGTAATGTAAAAACGCTGCAAACTTTTTCCAAACAGAATAAGCAAAAAATTTATTGAACATGTCCTCCATGAAGCTAAACAACTTAGCTTCATCTCCTTGAGCAATACTTCCGGTGTTCATGTTGGGAGCAAAGTTAGTAATTACACTTATCAATTGTTCAAGACCTTTAACGAATAAAACAAGAAAATGATCATAGAAAAATCTAAAACTTCCAGGAGATATAAGCACTATTACTAGAGTGATTTTCATCATTCTGATGAGCATATCATGCTTAGTTTCTCGTATCATGCCAAAAAGATAAAGAAGCGATGAAATCATTACAAATAGAACAAGCAAGGAAAGAACAAAATTGTGAAAGCTCGTACTTTTTTCAGCTATATTTTCGAACATAGCTTGTGCAACTGCAGGATCATTGCTATTAAAATGTTCTTTGCAATTTTCGTTAATCAATAATACACATTTTAGATAGTTATAAATGTAATCAAAAAACCCAAAACTACTTGGCTGCTGCACTCCACTTAAGAACTCAAAAGAGTAGCCACCTACATTATCTAAGTAATATCTATCTAATATTTTTACATATATTTTCCATCCCTTTTTTAACTTCAACTCCTTACAATTTCTGTCCTTTAATGTAGTGTTATCTCTGTCTAAAGTAAAAAGACCGCTCCCATTTTCTGCCACGGAGTTATAACCTAGATGTACAGTAGGATATTGAGGATCGCGCATTAACTTTAGATTTTCGTTAGGATCATCTTTCCCCGTTTGAAACAAAAGATAAGCACCATGACCATTGGTAAACCAACATGGAGCACCACGTGATACTGTATTTGCGCTATCATCTTCATTAATGCACTTGCAATTTACAGTGCAACTTGTACCAGACTTACTTGAAAATTTTTGTATGCTAGGTTTATAATCATTACAAACTAAGTGAAAATTAGGTAAACTATTATCACTTTGTTTACCTTCAAATTTAGTTGCATATTTTAACTGCTCCAAGCTTTGTAAGGTATAACTGCCTTTTTTAGATTCCTTCTTGTTATTATTACTCCAAGATGTCCATGCACCATTAACTCGCACTTTTAAACTATCTCCATTGGTTTCGAGTCCGGTATCCTCCCACTTCACCACTTGGTTATGGTGAAAACCATAATTAATTTCGCCAGTTTCAGGATCAATAACTTCTCCATCTCCTGGAATAAACGCATCGTGGTCGCTTGAAAAATGAGCGCTTACTGCAATAGGTTTAGGACCAAAATAGTCAGCAGATATGCACCTTGGAAAAGGCATATCATTCTTACTACAACCTGTAATCAGCATATAAGCTGCAAGAAGTAATACCCTAAACCAACATTTGCCTAAGCGTGATTGCATATCTAAACTTTTTCCAAATATAGAAATAAATTTCTAAAACTTTACTTAAAATATCTTTTTAATTAGTTACTCCATAACATCATTCATATCTTACTTCTCTCCATTTCCTTCCTTGTTTTTAGCTTTATCACTAGGATCACTTCTTATTGTTTCATCAGGATTTTTTTGCTGACCTGATTGTTTTGGTGCTTCAGGTTTAGAGCTCCCCCTCTCCTTTTTATCAGGACCTTCTTGCTTACCTGATTGTTCTGGTATTTCAGATTTAGGGCTCATGGAATTATCCTTCACGTCAACTTCCGTCCGATCTTTACCCACTTGTTGCCTAATGTTCTGTATAATACCTTGGGTCTTATCATCAAGGCCAACGGTGGACAGCATAGCTTGCGATGCGCTCTTAGCAACTTGACCAACACTGCCAGCAACCCCAAAACCAGAGCTGAATAGTGCTTGTGCCATAGCTTCCGATATAGAAACAAAAGCTTCCATTGCACCGGCAATAATGAGGTATATAAACGCCTGGATTAGGTCTATAGGTAATGCTGCAAAGTGCCCACCAGCTCTTTCTCCGGTACTGAGTGCAATATCAACATTAGTGCCAGGACTGTATCCAAGAGGCAGTATTGATTTCATCAGGCATAGATCATACGATAAGAAATTTACGCTAATTAAACATTGATAGCATGCAGAAAAATTTGTGAGATTGTATAGAACTGAATACATCAACTGATTTAAAAGAGATAAAGATGAAAATAAAATAACTGGTTGTACTGCAACGTGAGCCAGCGTTTTTATCCAGTTATCAAACAAGGATTTAGTCTGTTGGAATAGAATAAATACAATAAACAAAGGTGTTAACGACAATAAAAACGCTACTAAAACAGTAGATATTACATATTTCAATGTAGCGCTAATAATGCATTTTAAGAACATAAAAGTAGCGTAGAGTATTGCCAAAAATGCAATAAAGCCAAAAGGACCAGAGAGCATTAACGATAAAAACTTCAGCCATGTTTCTGCTGTGAATAATACTCCTACTGTTAAGTCTAAGAATGCAAATTTTCTCCCCCCTTCTCCTAAATAGCCAGAAAAACTATCAACTAAATAAGTGCTACCATCCACAAAAAGTCTGGACAAAGTTGTACCAAAGAGTTCCCAACTTCTATCACTAAAGGCAAAAGCTATAAATGCTATCTTGAACATCCTTACAATGAAATCAAATTTACTTAGCTGTATTGTTCCAAGCATATAGCCAATGACAGTAAATATAACGTATAGAGTAAGCAAAGCTCTTACTCCCTGAAGAAGACCTTCTATATATCCTTTGTATGAATCTTTAACGCTGTCACCAATTACTTCTTCTTTCATAAAATTAAATATATTGTTTATATTTGATGAAATAAAATCGTTAATTTTCTTTTCGACAAACAAGTTTACACTATACTTATTATTTTCATAATATTTGCCATTCTTGTCTGTAATGTCATCTTTCTCCACGTTGCTTACATCAATACCAAAATATATCTTCTTAGATTCTCCGTTCTGAAAGTGTTCTCCGCTTATTACATCTAATATGGTGTGCTTATCTTTTCCGTCTACTCTTTCTCCTACCACTTTAAAATCATTAGTTCCTACACCATGCAAATCTTTAGGTGGGTTATCACCCAAATACACATACAGTTTTTCGCCATTAATATATTCACATGATCTAGTCACTTTAACATGGTACCCACCCCTATTAGCTTTATAGTGACCATAATCTGCGATAGCAAGCATCACCCTACTACCAGGTGTTACACTCTCTATTGGATAGTCATGATTTAACCTCAGAGAAAAATTTCCAAATTCATCTTTAATTTGTGAACACACATTATCCTCTTTTGCACCCTGTTTCTTTGGAAGACATTGAATACCTTTAGCGGTATTTTTATCATCAGGATCACCAATTTTTGCAACAAGAGCCTCAGCCCAAGATTTATCATCTTCAGTAAAACTACCTGCTTTAACATTCCCTTCCATTTTTTCTAGATAAGAATACATATCACATTTATTTCCCTTATCGTACTCCTTATACCTTATAGAGGAGACACAGTTCCGTTCTCCTGCTTGACCTAAACCATAATTCCATATACCCTTTTCGGTATAGCACACATTCTGATAGTAACAGTTAAGCTCATAAGAGCTGTATTTTTTTATCTCGTTAGGATCGCATTTTTTTTCTTTGCATAGTTGATCTAACCCTATTTTAGTAGAGCTGTACTTTTTCACCTCGTTAAAATCGCAGCTTTTTCCATCACATAATTCATTCAATCCTATTTTAGCGCGGCGTAAATCAAGTAGTGAACCATATCTCCATGGTTCGTTGTCTTGAATATAACCTTTATTAAAATGCACCTTATTATCATATGGAGTGTACCCATTGCCAACCAGAACCTTATACTCTTGGTCACGCCCCCCCCTTTTATCTAGTGGCTTAAGCTCAATTTCATGTTGACCACCTTGAGCATCTCTATAAGAAAATTTACCCCCTTTACATATCTCTTTTGCAGTAGCTTTACTGCCATCACTGTCGTAATAATTGCTATCAAAAATAACTTCTCCTTTAAGAAGGTCTAATTTATCACAATCGATTGTTACCTTTCTGGGAACTAAGCTGAAGCTTAACTTATCACCAGGATTTACTTTAATTCCAGTATCCACATAACGTCTATTGCTGCCAAATCCTTTACCACCGCACAATTCGTTTTCATTTACGCCTTTTTCCTCAACGCCATAATTATTAGGCACATCGTTAATATTTGCAGCTTTACTATAATTTGGTTCTGAGCCATCAGTACAAAATACAGCAGGCACAAGTACTTCCCTTGGATTTTTGTCTTCTTTAAGAGGGCAAAAATTTACTGATCCATCGAGGGTGAATTTGATTTTCTCACCCTGACTAATTACCTGACCAGAATCAACCCAATGAATTTTATCGGCTTTATGAACTGGAACATCCACATTAACGCTGGTGTTTCTGCTCTGCAACCCAGGTTCGACACAATCCATGTTACAACCAGTGATTGCGAAACATAGTATAAATAATAATGATCTTTTACTTATCATTGCTGTTTTCCTGGTTGTGGTATCTGAGGCGTTGACCTTTGAGTCCCTTGTGGTATTTGAGGTCTTGACGTACCTGACTGTTGAGAAGCACCTCCTCTTTCTCTGTTTTGAACGCTTTCCTTATCTAATCCTACTGTTCCCATTAAGCTTTGTTGATATTGTCTCCCAGGTTCGTTTTGCACATAAACACCAAACAACGAGTCAGATATTGTCGAAGAAGCTTCAACTAAAGCTTTCATAGCATGACCTAAGATAACAAAAGCCATCATAGCGGTAATATTAGGTGTATATTTGGAAGCATAACCATAGAAGATACAAGGGTTAAAAATCTTTAGGTTAATACTAAGTATACACGTAGAGCAGACTTCAAAATCAAATACTGAATATATGATATAATCCATAACCTGACTTATCAGTGATATAAAAATTAAAAGCACTACTGGATGAATCGCAAATCTTGCTAAATTTTTAACCCAGTTGTGAAACATCTGCCTAGTATACGCAAATAAAAGACAAATAATAAAAATAGGTGTTAAAGAAAGCAATAACGCAACTATTGCTATAGATGTAATAAAAGAAAATAAGGCATTAAAAATAGATAAGCTCACTGTGATTAAACCCCAAATCACCAAGCAAAAAGATACAATGCCCAAAGGGCCAGAAAATATAAGAGATACTATTAACAATACTGAATGCGATGACAAGAACCTATTGAGCGGCAAATCAAGGAATTCAAAAACATTTGATGTCGTACCTCTAAAGTTTGCTATTTCTATTAGTTGTTTTGGAGTGTTAATAAGCATAGAGAATGCATTGTTATAAAAAAAGTTCCAGCTATTATCCTGCAATAGCTGGACGATGATTCCTATCTTTACGCATACAATTAAAAACTCATATATAGAAATATGAGTTAAACCAAAAAAGTAGTAAAGGGTATATAAGGTTATGTATAATACTAACAGCGATATTATCGTGGATCTAATGGTATTTGTTCTGCTTGATTTTATAAAACTTTCGTAAAGAGACTTTACAGGACTAGTATCAGAGTGAATTGCGTTAGGGTCTTTATAATTAGAGCCGAAAAATGCAGTTTTCACTTTCTCATCAAAAAAATTATATATTGCACTAAAAGTTCTTGTAGGTGGCTCTTTAGTTGTTAGGTTAATGCTAAACTGACCTTCATTTTTGTAATCGCAGCCATGGTCTCTTATTCCATAATATATGGTGCCGCTTTTGTTCTTTAATTTTCCTTTCGAGTTTTCCATATATTCGATGTCATGAACTTTGCTAATATCTACGGGTATATCTCTCTGATCTTCACCAGGCTTATGCTCAGGGAATTTATCGGAAACACTTATATACAAGCTATTTTCCAGACTATGGTTCTTCGTTACTCTTATGTTGAACCCGCCTTTGTCATTTGTATTGTAGCAGCTCTTGTCATTTCTGCTACATAGACTAAAAGTTAAACTTGGTATTTGATGGTCATTCTCCATCTTATGATCACAACTAGTACATAAACCACCACCTGGAATGTGTTCAAGAGTTTCATTATCCATACCAACTTTTAGAAATGTAATGTCAG
This sequence comes from Wolbachia endosymbiont of Dactylopius coccus, assembly GCF_977011065.1. Classification (NCBI taxonomy): domain Bacteria; kingdom Pseudomonadati; phylum Pseudomonadota; class Alphaproteobacteria; order Rickettsiales; family Anaplasmataceae; genus Wolbachia; species Wolbachia endosymbiont of Dactylopius coccus. The sequence continues at coordinate 864,409 of NZ_OZ347065.1, forward strand.
TTTTTACCTGTTTTTCTTTTAGTATTTTACTAATAGCTTCAACATCAGACCGGGATATCTCACCTTCTATACTATTGTATTCAATATACACACAACCTTTGTTTTCGCTGCCAGAAGGAAATTTACATATACGTCCACAGAGTAAATTCAAAATGCGCGTATCTATTTTGCTTGCACTGCTATCTGAAAGGCTCCTGCAGTCTATATTCTCTCCTTGTTTTATAGAGTTGATAATACTTTTAATTTCCCTTTCATCTTGATCTGATTTTGAAAACCAGTACTCTTTCCCATTCAACCACTGTGGATTACCTATGACATACTTATTAGGGCATATTGTGTATTTATATTTTCCATCCTTGCCACCTTGGCATTTCTCTTGATTTAAAACATGTGCAAAATGTTCCGTTTCTTGCTCGCTACACTTTTCGTCGATTTTCAAATACCTGATTTTTGTCTCACTCTCTTTATCTTTACACACTTTACTTCCAATCACACTAAAGCTTATCGTATCGCCTTTTTTAAGTGCAAATGGTAATGCAACGTCATTTCTCCCAGGCCCAATTGCAAAATCTGCATACTGCTTAGGACAAAAATTAACCTTACTAGGCACTATATCAATCTCTGTTACTCTTATTCTATCTGAGATATTAACACCGGAATCAACCCACCTCTGCTCTGTTGACACTATATCTAGTTTTTCACGCAAACCTGATAAATTTTCTGGCTTAATACAGTGATGTTCCCCGCACCCAGACAATAAAAAGAGCACCACAAAACTCATGCATAGCTTACCCAAGTTTTGGTTACTTAAACGTTTAAGCATCTGTTACTTACCTTAACTAGCATCACCGCCACCTTATTTAACAGTTTCGCTGGAACCTTTACCACTATCTCCATCACCACCACCTCCTCCACCAATACCTCTTGCCTTCTTGACAGCCGCAGCAGCAGCTTGACCAACACCTCCAGCAGCAGCTTTAGCAGCAGATAAAGCTTTGCCCACCATTTGTCCAGGTGTCTGACCTGAGCCAAGTGCTGCTCTATGGTTACCAGCAAGTTCAGCAGCCATGTTAGGAAGAATGTTTAAAAAGTGGTAAAAGAGGAATAACACTAGACACAATTTTAATAATTCTCCGATGAGAGAGCTGCCAAATTCCATGTATGTAAAATCAAATAGACCAAGTATAGTGCTCTTTTTAAAGCTGTAGTTTTGCATCATACACGCTAGAGTAGTTTCATTGTTATCACATTCCCCATCTTTCAATTTAAACCACTGTTTTTTCTTACTAGCTGAGGGTTTTGCTTGCTTATCTTCATATGACTTGTCCGGTTCAAAATTTAAATTGTTATAATAGATTTTATCACATGCTATGAACATAAAAGACAAAAACGCAAAAAGGATAACCGGGTATAAGCTATAGGTGATCAATTCTCTTACCCAGCCGTCAAAATATCCTTTGGTGTGTTGGAATAAAACCATAGGGATGAACAAAGGTGATAAAATGATGATTACACTCAAAGCAACTAGAGATAAAATAAATACATAGCACAGCCACAAAATAACCATCATCAGCAAAATGGCCATAAATATAGCAACAAGAGCTATTAAAATCTGTCCACCAGCAAAAATAATACCGATTACTGAACCTGCAACTAATAAGACAGGAGCAGTACCAAGCAAGATTGCTAACGTTACAACACCTCCAGTACCAATTTTGCCACCAATTCCATCTAAAGGGGCGCCTAAATAAAATAAAATTCTACAATCAAGCCTATCCCAAGGTGCAAGGTAGCTGTAAGATATTTTCTTCCCATGACGCATGTATTCATAATCCCTACCTGCCTCATAATTACATATATTTTTACTTTCAGATGAAGCTTTCAGCACTATTTCTGACAAACCATTTGAGAGACGAGTTAATTCTCCATAGTAATGAGACATGGTACTGCCTGTTGTGAAGTAAATCACCAAAGCGAATTTAATAATCAACATGTACATCTCTTGTGGACTGCGAACTCCACCAGACATAGCTTTTATAGAGAACAGTATTAAAGCTAAAACTAAAACAGCAGTTACAGTGTTTTTCAGCCTTTTCTGTGCTACAAATATAAAACTCTCACCATTTGGTGCACCTTTACCTGCAACTAAATTATCTAACGATTCCTTAATGCATTGCACTATCATAGAAGTTACGGGAATAGGAGCTAATGATTTACTCCCTGCCTGGTTATAACAAGCTTCAGAGACATACGAGCTAAAACAGCCTTTATTGTCGTAGCCTACAAAAATTTTTCCTTCTTCTTCCTTTTCCCTTATAATAGTTTTGTAATCTTTCTTGGGATCAATTTCTATTGGCTTATCAGTATTACCACTGGCCTTATCCTTGAAAATCATCATAGATTTTTCACACATAGGAGCAATCGGGTCAGGTGGCAATTCCGTGCACCCCATATCAACCCCTTGCGGCCAAGGAGTCATCTTGATACCAAGTGTGCTAATCTCAGCTAATTCCACACATAACCTGCCCATTTTTTTCACTGCTTTGAACTTTGATCCATGTATGATTTCGCTCTGTCCAGCTTTAAGAACTTTACATTCCAGATCACCATCAACTTTCGGATTCCATGACCCACCTTCATATCCAGTGTCCTTCTCTCTAACATCAAAGTCTATATCACTAAAAAGATTACCAAACGTTAAGGGGTTTCGATGACACACTTCTATGTATTCACTGTATTGCACACCATTTTTTGGCCAGTAATAACTCTCTGTACTCTCCTGAACATTAGAATTTAAGGCTTCTTTTTCTGCTCTTTTCCCGTCATAGTCTTTTTTGTTCACGTCTTCCCGAGCTTTATCTTGCAAACAAGAAAAATATTCATCTTCTGTTTGGTAATTTTTATTGGTGCAGCCACTATAATCTGTATCTTTTAATTCAAAGTTTTTATATTTTCCATCATGGTCACGTGCAACTGGGTGTTTAACAAAACTGTGTTCACAAACAACAAGCCCCCCTATGGCTTTCCAGACTCCAACGATTGCAGCTATCATTCCAACGACAACAAGAGCAGTAAATAAACCAGCAGAAGAGACGATCAAAATAACGCCAGTCCATACTGCACCAATAGCAATTGCTATCCCAGCGATTGCTGCACCTGTCTTAAACGCTCCACAATCAGGGTTAGAAGCTCGGCTAAAGCTGCCAGTAGAATTAAATCTACTAACAAATTCCGTCTTGTCAGTACCACTTACTCCATCTGCAAGCACTGGATATGAGAGTAAGAAATCTATATTTAGTAAAAATATCGCAATTAATAGCAATGACAGCTTAGTCTTAAACATTTTTTACCTTCTGATAAAATATAGGCAACCATACTTTTGGGTTGTCCCCAACTTCTTTTAATATATCATGTAACAGTATGACACTTTCTGCACGTCCAGATAATACGTTGATTATATCATCTAAGTCTTTTAAGTCTATTCTAGCTACTACAGCATTAACTCCCTGTTTCACCAAAAAGAATCTAGTACTTGGATCTGTGTGCTTAATTAATATATATTCACGTTCAGTTAACATAAAAACATCCCGATAGACACTAGTAGCTTTCAGATTTGGTAAAAAAATCTGTGTCGCTGTTTGTTGTACAAGCGTATCGCTAATAGTACTTTTACTTGCATCCTCAACACTCTGAGTAGCAAAAATCACAAAAGCATTTAGTTTTCTCAGTACCTTCAACCAGTCTTTTATCTTGGGTGCAAAAACTGGATTATCTATTAACGCCCATGCCTCATCAAGAACGATAATAGATGGAGTGCCATCAAGAGATATACTAATCCTATGAAATAAATAAATCAAGACCGGTCCAAGAGCAACAGGATCTTTGAGCAAGCTAGCCATCTCAAAACCAAATACTCTTGCTCGTGAAAAATCTAGCAAATCTTCTTTATTGTCAAATATTGCAGCATGAGAACCATTATCATGCCACATAGATATTGCCCCAGCTAGAGTATCAGGACCTGCAAGCCCTAAAAACGGTACGAGGTTTCTCAAGAATCTGTCTTCTTTTCTTAATTTAAAATTTCCTTCAATTGCATCATTAATTCGTGCAATATCTTCTGAAGTAAATTTATCATTATATACCGAAATTAAAGACTTTATCCACTCCATTAAAAATGTTCTATTATCAGAGGTATCATCAAGTTGTAAAGGATTAAAATTTGTTTTAGTTCTTGGTTCTATTACAGTATAGATACCACCAAGTGCTCTTAAGAAAATCTCTGCACCGCGATCTTTATCAAAAAAGAATATCCTTGGAGAAAACTTCATCGCTTGGGCACACAGGAAATTCATTAAAACAGTTTTACCAGCACCAGTTGGGCCAATTATCATAGTGTGTCCAACATCCCTTATATGAAAGTTGAAAAAAAATGGAGTACCAGATGTCGTGTCAAAAACTGTAACGGCATCTCCCCAGTGGTTATTGAATTTATTACCAGTAGGATAATTATGTTGAGATGCAAATCCAGCCAAATTAAGACTACTTATTGTAGCTTTTCTCACTATATAATCGAAATTACCAGGAATTTGCGCCCAAAATGCTGGTTCAAGGTTAACTCTCTCACGTATAGGGTAAACACCGCAATTAGAAAGCTCTGATTCTACCAACGACAGAGCGTTATCCAATGATTTAGGACTTTTTTCTATACATAAAATAGTCAGGTGATGTTGACCAAACGCAATCTTACCACTCATTGCGTCATCAAGCGCTTGAGAAATTTCTGCTATTTGAGAAATAGCTTTATCTGCAGACTGTATCATTCGATTTTGCTGTATCTGCATTTTTCCAATCGCCATTTGCCTGTTTATAAATTGAAAAGATTGCGTAATTATAAACTCGTAAGGAAGTTGTAAAAACGAATCAAGCATTCCTGCAGAAGTATGATTTCCATATTCTTTGATACTAATTATTCCAGCATATTTACTCTCATTATGAGTCACAACCTGTATCATCTTACGGCCAAAGAATAACCTATGTACTGGTAAGTACCTTGATATTTCAGTTCTTAGCGGAAAAAGCGTATTTGTAACGAAGCCACAATTTACGATTCTAGATAGAAACTCCATTATTTCGCAGAACAAACCATCTGGAGTTTCTTTTACTCCAAGAATTTTAGGCGAATAATTTCTAAGGCTTGTCACTACACGATTTGTCGTTTCCTCTAAATCTTCATACGTGGCACGCATATCACTTTCCCAAGCATGTTTTGAAGTTACATGTCCGAATTTTTTTAGTAGATATGACAAAAATTCTACTCCTTTTGTGTCTGCTCTACGGATAATCGTAATGTATAGGTCATTAATAAATGATTGCCTTGTTGCGTGTTTTTCTCTCCATTTTAGATTTACGTGATTAGCGAAAAAATTCGGCAAACCTTGACTTGCAAATTCATCAGAAAAAATATTTTTCTTACGTCTGATAGTATGAAAATATAAACTAAATGCCGGAGATGAAATGCTTCTTAGCATCTGATTCCTGATGTTGTTCTGTATGACTAAATCCTCGTCATCGGCGGTTTCAAATGCAAAGCCACTTAATTTTATAACCTTAACCAACCAATTTTCTTTTGTTATCAAGGTTGTGCTATTCCAATAGCAAGAATAAGGAATAAATTCAGCAGCGTGAACTTCCCTGCTCAGAGTAGATTTATTCTTTGATTGAACAGCCCTAAACCTCAGCATCACACAACGTTAAGCAATATCATAAGAATTGGCTCCATGATAAAAACGATTTAAACATTTCGAGCACTTTCCTAATTTTACCATAAATAATTCAATAAACAACGGTTCTTTTGCAGAAGCTATGTAACCAAGGCCATGTATCCCTGGTAACATCAATAGAATCACTCTCAAATCATTTGAATTAATGAAAATTAGCATGCAAATCAGGACGTTTAATATTGCAAACATATAACTCACACCAAAGAGCATTGCAGGTCTTGTAAGACCTTTAAATAATTGATCTGTTTGTATACTCCCTGTGGACATATCTTTAACCTTCTAATAATAGCTCTAACACTAATACTATATCATTATATTAAAAATCCATTGAAACTAGTAGCACTTTAAGTTAAGATACATTATTTAACCCAGATAATGACAAGTTGGCCATTTCAAGAAGCAGAAAAAATATTGCAAGAGTTTCCTAATAAAAAAGAAATAATATTTGAAACTGGTTATGGACCCTCTGGTTTACCCCACATGGGAACCTTTGGAGAGGTTTTCCGCACTACAGTTGTTGTAAATGCATTAAAAAAAATAGCTCCTGGTATAAAAACCAAAATCACTGCAGTTTCAGATGATATGGATGGTCTGCGAAAAATACCAGATAATGTGCCAAATCAAGAGATGCTAAGGGAGCACTTAAATAAACCATTGACTATGATACCCGATCCATTTGGCACTCATGAGAGTTATGGTCATCACATGAATTCGTTGTTGTGTAAATTTCTTGATTTGTTTGAATTTGAATACGAATTTAGGAGTGCAACAGAGTGTTATAAATCTGGCGTTTACGATGAAAAACTTTTACTCCTGCTGAAAAATTATGATAAAGTGATGGACGTAATGCTTCCATCATTTCGGGAAGAAAGGCAGCAGACTTACAGTCCATTCTTGCCGATATGCCCAAAAACTTCCCAAGTTTTACAAGTTCCAGTAATTGAAACAAATACAGATAAAGGAACAATCACGTATGAAGACCCAAACGGGGAAAAAATAGAAGTTCCAGTGACAAAAGGAAAATGTAAACTGCAATGGAAACCTGATTGGGGGATGAGGTGGGCCGCATTTGGAGTAAATTATGAAGCTCACGGAAAAGATTTAACGCCATCTGCTATGCTTTCAAGTCAAATATGTGAAATACTTGGAGAAAAGCCACCACTTCTGTTTTGCTACGAGCTTTTCCTTGATAAAGAAGGAAAGAAAATATCAAAATCAAGAGGAAATGGCATTTCAATTGAAAAGTGGTTAACTTACGCACCAACAGAGAGCTTAGCATTGTACATTTTTCAGAGTCCTAAAAAAGCTAAACGTTTATATTTTGATGTGATACCAAAATCAACTGATGAGTATCTAGAGTTTGTTAAGCGTTATAATGAGAACAAAGAAAAGGATATAAATAATCCTGCTTGGCATATCCACCAGGGCAATGTTCCCAATATAGAAACTTCAGGCATAAATTTCTCACTACTTTTAAACCTAGCAGCGGCTTGTAATGCTGAAAACAAAGAGATCCTATGGGGTTTTATATCCTCTTATGCACCGAACGTCACACCAGAAAATAATAAAATGCTTGATAGACTTTCAGACTTTGCAGTAAAGTATTACCACGATTTTATCAAACCAACAAAATCATATAAAGCTCCAAATGCAAAAGAGAAAGAAGCGTTACTAGATTTGAAGGACACTTTACATTCTCTATCTACAACTGTTACTGCTGAAGAAATTCAATCTCAGGTATTTTCTATTGGAAAAAAATATGATTATACCAACTTACGTGACTGGTTTCAGCTATTATATGAAACGTTACTTGGCCAAAAAACCGGTCCAAGAATGGGATCTTTCATAAAGCTTTATGGAATAGATAATACGATTTCTCTCATAGAAAGCGCTACTAAATGTATACTTTAGAGTTTACCTTCTTTCGTTTGAGCTCTTTAGTTTTTAGCTCTGCCTTCTAAGGCTTTTACTCGTGACAACCACTGTGCCTGCGATCTTATCGTGCCAAGTTTGACAGCGTTTGTTGAAATTTGACCATAAAAAGCCCAAGAATAATGGTGCAACTGACAATATAAAGGAAAAAAATCTCTTTGTTGCTTGTCTTAAAGTTATCTTTTCGAAAGTTTGTGCATCCACAACTCTAAGCCCAAGTAATAGTTTTCCAGGTGTAGCAGCAAACCTTACCCACATATATATTACATAGCAAAAGAGCATAATAAACTGGACTATTTGATTTAGGATTAGTAATTTTATAAGTCTACTCTGCGTTGTCTTTTCTTCCGCAGACAGTGGTGCTTGCATTGGGGATTTTGCAGCAATTTGACTTAATATTTTGCTATCCTCTGAGTTCATAAAGAGCTGATTTAAGGCTTGGCTGCAAAACTGCAAGAACAAAACGATAATAATTAAATCAAGCAATACTGATATATAGCGCCTGAGGCCCGTTACATAACATATCCCATTTTCATCTTTCTTTACCTTTTGAATAACATTTATAGAAGAAAAAATAGAAAATAAACGATCAAAAAATTTATGTAACATATATACACTTTCCAATATTTAACGTGCCCCTGGCCGGACTTGAACCAGCATGCTTTTGCAAGCAACAGATTTTGAGTCTGCCGTGTCTACCATTCCACCACAGGGGCATTAAGTTTTAATGCTATAGGCAACACGGAATTAGTCAAATTTTTTTGCCTTTACATCTTTCAAATGAGGACTAAATATTCTACAATAATCAACAGTTACTCTCAAAACTTAAAATGAATGAATTAGCTAGTCTCTTGGGTTCAAGAAGTGTAGACAAGGAAATATGTAAATTACCGCATAATCTAGAAGCTGAACAGATGCTTATTGGTGCAATGATTCGTGATAATAGAATCTGTGATGCGGTTGAAGACACAATCACAGCGGAGAATTTCTATGATCCATTACATCAAAGTATTTTTACGCAAATATCCAAAACCAGGAAACATGGCATAATTGCCAATGAACTGAGCCTCAAGATGTTTTTTGAGCACGACAAAGCATTTACCGAATGTGGTGGGGTAGAGTACTTAGCAAAGCTTGCAGCGAAGGCAAGTATTGCGCTTGATATCTATAGTTTGACTAGAATAATCCGTGATACTTACTTAAGGAGATGTTTAATTAAGCTCGGGCAAGAAATAGTTGGTGATAGCTACAACTACGATATTGAAAATCCTGCACAGGCGCAAATTGAACAAGCAATGACAAAATTGTTCAATTTGGCAGTAAAAAAACAAGGTGAGAAAACATATATAAAACTTGCAAGTTCAATTAAAGATGTAGTTGAGAAGATCAGCACACTGAAAAATAATCCAGAAGCGCTAGGCGTTACAACCGGACTTCAAGATCTAAATCAGCTTCTTGGTGGTCTACAAAAATCTGATTTATTAATTTTAGCTGCAAGGCCTTCTATGGGTAAAACAGCATTGGCGCTAAACATCGCACTTAATGCTTGTAAGATGTTGCAAAAAAGAGCAGATAAGCAACACTATGTAGCGTTTTTCTCGCTTGAAATGTCAGCAGAGCAATTAACTGCAAGGCTGATCACTATAGATTCAGGGATTAGTTATTATAAGGCATTAACCGGGAGAATTAGTGATTTTGAATTGCATGAATTTATCAATACTAGTACAGAATTATCTGAACTGCCTTTCATCATAGATGACACCCCTGCGCTATCAATTAGTGCCCTTCGCACCAGAATACGCTTACTGTATCAATTATATAATGTAGAAGTGGTATTCATTGATTATTTGCAGCTAATCAGAGGAACAACAAAAAGGAGTAATGAAAATAGAGTGCAAGAAATCTCGGAAGTGACGCAGGGTTTGAAAGCAATTGCAAAGGAGCTAAATATTCCCATTGTTGCACTATCTCAGCTCTCTCGTTCTGTTGAGCAGAGGGATGATAAAAAACCACAACTTTCTGATTTACGCGATTCAGGGAGCATAGAGCAAGACGCAGATATAGTAATGTTTCTCTATAGAGAAGAGTATTATGAACTAAGAAAACAGCCAAATGAAGGAAACAATAAACATCGGGAATGGCAAGAGAAAATGGAAAAAATTAGAAACATTGCAGAGCTCATTATTGCAAAGCAGAGAAATGGACCAATTGGCAGTGTGAAGCTATATTTTGACTCTAACAGAGGTGCATTCAAAGATTACACGGAAAGGCATAGTTCATAGCTTGGCAGCAATCTTCTTGTTCCCAAGTTCATTGATTATTTTTTTATGTAAAGATAGCTTGACAGTTTCTTAAAAATCCTTTTATAATGGTATTATATTTTATAATACGTGAGGAATAATCATGATGAATAAAAACAATGTACCCTATTATATAGCTGGAACTCTGGCTACTTTCACTTTATTAGCATCTGGAGTGTTTGCTGCAGCTCCTTATATTGGTTTCTTAGCTCCAGTTGCAGCATTAAGTGTTGGCCTGCCATTTATTATTGGTTATGCTGTGTTTTCTGTTGTAACTATTGCACTTTCGTATAAAGCAATTAGTAAGAACAAAACAATTTCTGAGAAAGATGCTCAACTAGCTAAAAAAGAAGATAAAGTACAGGCTCAAGAGCGGGAAAATTCTGAGTTAGAAAAGAAAGTAAAAGCTCAAGAGGAAGAAAATTCTGAGCAAAAAACTCAACTAGCTGAAAAAAATAAAAAAATAGAAGAAGACAAATTAAAAGTGGCAATTGCTGATAGCACTGTTCAGCCTGCAAAAGAAACAGTTAATGGTGCTGTTTCACTTACAAAAGGAGCAGCTAACGGTACTCGGGACCTTGTCCAATATGTTTATGATAATTATGTGCCATCAACTGAGTCTACAAAAGGAACACTTAGTGGTATTGGAGGTGGCTTGAAAAACACTTATGATGCATCAATTGCATCTGTAAGAGGAGCACTTAACAGCGTTGGGAGTGGCTTGAAAAACACTTGTGATACATCAATTGAGTCAGCAAAAGGGACAATTAGTAGTGTTGGAAGCAGCGTGAAAAACACTTTTGGTGCATCAATTGCATCTGTAAGAGGAGCACTTAACAGCGTTGGAAGCAGCTTGTACAGTAGACTTTATGGTACTAAGGTTTCTAGCCCAGAAAAATTATCTGAGGGAGTGGATGATTTAGATCTTGCAACTTCTAAGAATTTGAATCATTTAAATGCTGAGATTTCTAGTCCAGAAAATGAGCCAGCTAATGAAGAAAATGGTCAAGGCTGGGGTACATGGGGTAAGGCTAAGTTAGTAGCTGGAGTAGGACTCTGTGGTTTTGCTTTATATTGTACAGCACAATATATTCCTACAGTACTTAATGGAGTTGTAGCATCATCTGCAGACAGTAAGCTTGGTTATACCAACGGTACTATGTAGCTATTCTTACAATATGTAATCTCATTCAGGAGAAATAGCTTAAAAACTATTTCTCCTCTTTAACATCAACCCTCAAAAAAACCGGCGTAGGTTTAGGCAATGTTATGCCTGAACTTACGCATGCGTTGCACAAAGATTTTAAATCACGTTGCTCTTTTGGAATTTGCAATTGATCGAGTATCATTTCCGCTGACCTCGGAACAATTGGCTGCAATAAAATGCCAATTATTCTGATATATTCGAGTAATTTATAGATTACTAAATTCATGCGCTCTCTATCGGTTTTACTTAACGTCCAGGGTGCACTTTTGTCTATATAAGCATTGGCTTCAGAGGAGATGTTGATAATTAGAAGTATAATCTGGTTAAATTCATACTTTGATAAATGGTCCATCACTTGACCTAGTATAGCTTTGCAATTTGGCAAATTTTCATCTCCCTGAAACAAATTTTTATCAACTGTTGGTACAACTCCAGAGCATTGCTTGTGTAAAAATGAAATTGTTCTTTGCACTAAATTGCCTACATTGTTTGCAAGTTCTGAGTTTATGCGGCTGATCATATTCTTCTTGCTAAAGTTGCCATCCTGGCCAAAACTTGCTTCCCGAAGGAGAAAATAGCGTAATTGATCAACACCAAACTCTTGAGCGAGGCCAATTGGATCTATGACATTACCAAGGGACTTGGATATTTTCTCTCCCTCGTTCAACCACCAACCATGAACTGCAATTTGTTTTGGCAGTGGCAAATCTGCTGCAAGGAGAATCGCTGGCCAATATACAGCATGAAAGCGCAATATGTCTTTACCGATTACATGAACGTTGAAAGAGTTGTCAGCTAGGTTTGCAGCGCTTGACACTGGAATCTGCGTTTTCCCTTGGTTTGGTGTCATTCCAGTGCTTGACACTGGAATCTGTGTTTCTGGTTCTGCCCAAAACCTCTTATATTCCTCACCTTCAGTACTAGGGAAACCTATTGATGTAAGATAATTGGTTAATGCATCTATCCAGACGTAGATTACGTGTTTGTCGTTGCCTGGCACTTTTATTCCCCAGTTAAAACTAGTGCGAGAGATTGAAAGGTCAGTGAGCCCTGATTTTACAAACAATACCACTTCATTTTTTCGGCTCTCAGGAAAGATAAAATTTGGTTGACCTTTATATAGCTCAAGCAATTTGTCTTGCCAGTTTGATAAGCGAAAAAAGTAACTCTCTTCTTTTATCCACTGGACCTCAGCACCTGTTGGTGCTTTGCCATCTATCAGCTCTGACTCCTGATAAAATGCTTCATCACGAACTGAATACCAACCCGAATAGGAATCCAAATATATTTGTCCTCTCTCTTCAAGTCTATTCCATAAAGCTATCACTGCTTTTTTGTGACGTTCCTCCGTAGTGCGAATAAAATCGTCATACTCAAAATTCATGAACTTAGCCAATTCTTTAAATGAAACGCTCACTTCATCTGTAAATTCTTTTGGCTGCATTTCCTTTGCTTTAGCTGCTTTTTCTATTTTTTGTCCATGTTCATCTGTACCGGTGGTAAATTTGACATTTTTCCCAGCTAGTTTCATGAACCTTGCCACAACATCACACAAAAGAGAAGTATATGCATGCCCGATATGCGGCTTGTCATTTACATAATATATTGGCGTGGTGATGTAAAAATTCTCGAATTGTTCCATTATGCAGTGCTTAAAGTTTTATCGTATATGCACTAGTGGTAAAAATCAATAGGCTATCACGCCACAAAGTATATAATTAACATCCACGTCTTTAGTTAGATTCCACTCACGCTTTATTACGTTGTATTCCATGCCAGCCATGTTTTGTAATGTTACATTATTTTCTCTTAAGTGATTTGCAATTTCTGACGGCTTGAGAAATTTATTCCAATTGTGTGTGCCTTTTGGCAGCCAGTTTAATATGTACTCCGCACCAATTATTGCAAGACAGAAGGATTTGATAGTTCTATTTATTGTGGATATAAAGATTAACCCCTCCGGTTTTAGCAGTTCTATCGCTTTTTTCATGAAAAGCTCTAAATTATCCACATGCTCGACTACTTCCATTAGTAAAATAACATCATATTTTTTGTTATTATTCAGCTCTTCGATGCTGGTGTGCATGTATTCTATATTTAACCCTACTTTTTTCGCATGTGATTGTGCCACTTTTATATTTTCCTCACACACATCTATTCCCACAACGTTAATGCCAACACGTGCCATTGACTCTGACAAAATACCACCACCACAACCAACATCAAGCAATGATAATTCCTTTAAATCGCATTTTTTTAACTCTTTTATTTTCTCAATAATGTAAGATACTCTAATAGGATTCATCATGTGCAATGGTTTGAATTTGCCGTTCTCATCCCACCATTCACCTGCCATTTTAGCGAATTTTGATATTTCATCTTCGTTATAAGTTTTTGTTTTTTTTTTCTTAGAGGTTATATTGCTGAGTTTATCAAGGCGTTTTTTATGTCTGCTTTCTTTTGAAAATTCTGTTTCGAGGAATTGTTTGACTATGTCTTTTGCTAATCCACTCGCAGTAAACCCTGCACCAAGACACAGTACATTTGCGTTGCCATGCTCGCGAGCTAATTTTGCGATCTCAACACTATTGCATAAAGCAGCGTAGATTCCTTCAAAACGATTTGCCACAGTACTCATGCCCAAACCTGTACCACAAATTAATATCCCATAATTTGCTTTTTTGCTCGTTATATCTTCTACAACTTTAGCAGCATAGTCTGGATAATCCACGCACTTTTGCTGAGCAGTGCAGCCTTGATCTACCGCTGTGTAACCCAGGGTTTCCAGGTAGGATTTTATTTCTGATTTTAATTCATAACCAGCATGATCTGAGGCAATTGATACTATATCTGACATATAAATAATTAATTTTATACTAATTAAATGATATAATTAAAGCAGATAAGATTTAATAAATTGAATAGATTACAGTGTCAAGTACACAACTGTACGAACGTTGCGATTTGAGTCCACCAAGGAAGGGTGTCATCCCAGTGCCCAGACACTGGGATCCATGCAATCTCGTCAAAGACGTTCATTTTAGCATAAAAGAGCTACTTTTATGCTCACCAGCTCAGTGTCCAATCAAAATTCCTGGATGCCAGTGTCAAGCACTGGCATGACACCTTATGGAGCTATAGTTCCTCTCCATTCTCAAATGCCCTTCTTTTGTCATCTAAGTAGCTATCCAAGAAAACTATTTACTGTACCTACTTTAAATCAACCTTCTTTAATTATATTCATGATTCTTGAGTAATTTATTTTGGGTTCTTTGTCAAGCTGTCCTGATTTTTTGCGAGCCTTGAAATAAATTTCGAGTCAGATGTGTATAAATTCTATATAATTTTTATCCTACTACTAATTCAATAAGATGGATCACATAGATATTATAAAATCAAAATTATTATTATCCGACATAGTAGGTAAAAAAGTCAGATTAATAAAAAGAGGAGATAGTTTTGTTGGGCTCTGTCCATTTCATAACGAAAAAACCCCATCTTTTTCGGTGAGCAATACTAAGGGGTTATATTACTGTTTTGGTTGCTTAGCTAGCGGTGATGCATTTGAATTTATTTCACAAACTGAAGGATTAAGCTTTAAAGAAGCATTGGAAAGATTAGCATCAGTTACAGGTGTTGAACTGCCCAAAAGTCTTAGTATTACAAAAGAGGACAATAAACTATTTTTAGCGCTTGATTTAGCTGCAAATTGGTTTGCACAAAAAAATCAGGGCGTTGTAGATTATTTAAAGCAGCGCAAGATTTTACCTGAAATCATAGATAAATTTAAGATAGGTTATGCACCAAGCTCTGGTTTGAAAGAGTATTTAAACTCTTCAGGTATTGAAGACAAAATTTTAATTGATATTGGATTAGTAAACAAAAATTTTCATGATTATTTTTATGACCGGCTGATATTTCCTATATACAACATTGCAGGAAGAGTTATTGGTTTTGGTGGACGTGCGCTGAGCTTTGAGCAACAGCCGAAATATTTAAACAGTCCAGAGAGTCAGCTCTTCAAGAAGAGGGAGAATTTATACGGATTAAACTTTGCTTTAAGCGAAATACGTAAAAAACAGCACATACTCGTTGTTGAAGGATATATGGACGCTATAGCGCTACATCAAGCAGGAATTAGTAATGCAGTTGCTCCGCTTGGTACCGCAATTTCTGCAGAACAGATAAAAAATCTATGGAGATTTGCTAAAGAAATCTCCATCTGTATGGATGGCGATAGTGCTGGACGTCATGCTGCTACTCGAGTTGCAGAACTTGCTCTGCCAATATTAGAGCCTGGATACACGTTAAAGTTTGTGACTTTGCCGAGTAATAAAGATCCATACGATATATGTAACGAACTGGAATACAAGAAAGAAGACGTATTGACTGCTCTTGACCATTCAACAAAACTGCATTCTGAATATTTATGGCATCACATAATCGATAGCAATTTGCAAAATTATGAAAAACTTGCTCCGGAAAAATATTCAATTCTTGAGCACAAGTTCATGGAATATGTAAATACTATTAGCAACAGCAGTATTAGAAGGTATTACAGAGATTATTTTTACAATAAGGCTAGTGAACTAAGAAGTAGCTTCAAAAAACAGATTTTTAATAGCAAAGCAACAAAAGGTGAGTATCTTCATAACAAATCTCCAGAGCTAATTGAAGCAGAGCAAAATCAGGCTATAATTCTACGTATAGTAATAGAATTTCCAGAGATCTTACACCATCCTATATTTTTTGAGCAATTTTCTCATTTTGAATTTACTAATGAGATGAAAAGATTACAACAGCGTATAATTGATGTAATAAGTAACAAAAGCAAACTTGGTAAAGAGGCTTTGTTACAAGAGTTGAAACAGTTTGACGTTATAAAGTATGTATTTGAAAAAACTAGCGTACTAAACAGTCAATTAAGCGAGAGAAAGTCTGCAGAAATTGTGTGGAATAATATAGTGTTACTAAAAGAATTAAATGCATTACGAAAAGAAAGAACCGAAGCGAGGCTGAGCGGTAATCTTGACTTAGAAGAAAGGTTGATAGAACAAATAGAGCAAATAGAAAGTAATATACAAGAAATGCAAATGGAATTTATTGAAAAGTAGATATCGTCTCGTTAGTCAACAAGAAAATTACAAAATAAGACAATATTTTACATAAGATTGAAATTTTTAACTAATTAAGCCTTCCTCCAACAGCTTTGCCCTGTAGTTTTTGATATGGTTAGGATCACTTGAAAATGTATAATTTTTGTAGTTAGCTCTGCTATGCATATAAAGCTTACTATTGACTTTTATCACATTATCTCACATTATCTCACATAATATGCATGTGAGAAGAATATGAACTGGAAGAATTTTCGTCTTAGTACACGTCTCAACCTAGAAGGGCCTGTAATTGAGCAAGTGTACGAGTTAATTACTGCAGTTGATAGTGTTAAAAATAGCTGGCAGATAACGAAAAAACTACTACCACAAACAATTGAAAGATTAACTCATTCAGTTATTGTTACATCTTCTGGCGCTTCTAACCGTATTGAAGGAAATCGTCTAACCGATAAAGAAGTTGAGGATCTATATAAAAACCTACGTGTCAAAAAATTTAAAAATAGAGATGAGCAAGAAATTGCTGGCTACTTAGAAATGCTTAAACTAATATTTCATGATTATACGGATATTCCAATTAGTGAGTCATCAATATTGCACATTAACAACCAGATGCTACTTTATAGTGAAAAAGATTTGTATCATAGAGGAAAATACAAAGCAAGTTCTAATAGAGTTGAGGCAAAAGATCAGAATGGAAAAGTTGTTGGTATAATTTTTGATCCCACACCACCTTACCTTGTTAGAAAGGAAGTACAAGAGCTTATTGATTGGTATCACTGGTCCTTAAATAATAAATTTAAGCATCCTCTTATTATTGTTGCTAACTTTGTTTTTGAGTATCTGGCAATACACCCTTTTCAAGATGGGAATGGCAGAACTAGTAGATTGATGACTAATTTAATGCTGTTGCAGCGGGGTTATGATTTTGTATCTATTGTATCACATGAAAAGATAATTGAAACTAACAAACTTGATTACTATTTAGCGCTTAATAAAACACAAAGTAGCTGGAAAAGTGGCAAAGAAGATATTTCCCCATGGTTAATATTTTTTCTTAATGTGCTCAAAACGCAAGCAAATGAGGCGCATTATATTCTTGAGAGGGAGAATACTGAATATTTATTATCAAGAAAACAATTATTCTTCTGGGAGTGGGCACTTAGCCTTGCAGATAAAGAATTTAGTAGAAAAGATGCTATAGAAGCTCTAGGCTCTGTGGACAAAATTTTAGAGAAGCCATATGAGAGCTCCAACAAAATTTAGAAATCCCATGTAAACCTCTGCGGTCTTGTCAAATCTGGAAAAAATGCGCCTAAAATTTTTAATTTTACCGAAAAAGCACTCAATCAAATGACGTTCTTTATAAATATGCTCATCATAGTATCTTTGCACTTTTCGATTCCTTTTTGATGGAATTACGATTTCACATTTCCTGTTTTCAAGGCTGACCACAAAAGCATTGCTGTCATAACCCTTATCAGCTACTACAATGGAGTTATAGACATTTTTTGTTAATACTTCAGCTTGTGTAATTTCATTCCTCTGGCCAGGAGTAAGTATAAATTTTAAAGGATTTCCCAATGCATCAACAAGTGCATGAATTTTAGTCGTAAAGCCACCTTTACTTCGCCCTAAAGCCTCTTGATCCTTCGAATCTTTTGTATATCCAGCCGAACATGGATGGGCTCTAATGATCGTACCGTCGATTATGACGGCTTCTAAATCTGGCTCTTGTTTTGTGTACTCCAATAAATTTTTCCAAATACCCCTTTCGCACCATCTCTTAAATCGTTTGTGTATACTTCTGTAATTGCCATAGATTTTCGGCAAAAGTCGCCATTGGCAACCACTTCGCGCCATATACCACACTGCTTCTATGAATATTCTTAAACGTTTTTCGTCTTTACTATGCATTCCTTTTATGCCTTTTATGAATTCTAAAATTTGTTTCCAATTTCTTTCTTTTATATAATATTCCATTCGGTAGTTTCTCCATTTTTATGTTCATTTGGTTAAACTACCACTTTTTTTCTCCCTCTTCATATTTTTTGTCCACAGAGCCTAGGATTTCCTCCAAGAACAGTAGAGGCAATTACAAAGAAACTGCTAGGGATGAAATACTTACAGCGTCTTGGAGAAGGCAAAGCCACTAGATATAAAGTTATTATTTAAAAGTTTTAGTATGTTTTTCGAGATTTTTTTAAATCCAGTCTTATACACAACTTTATTTGCAATTTTACATTTTTATTCGATTAAAAATTGCATTTTTGCAATAAAAAACTTACTTATTGTAGGAAAATCTTGTGTTTGTTCTCATATAAAATTATTTATGGAGTGACAATGGGGCATGTATTATACTTATATTTCTGATTCGAAAATTTATGCAGTTGTTTCTAACAAAATTAGTTAACAAATTCTATTATTTAAAGATGAGAAATAAAGCAATCATCATTTCCAGTATTGCTTTTATTCTACTGTTTTTTAGCAGTAATGCATTTTTAAAAAAAGATCAGGCGGTTCATAGTGATAATGCAACTAGTAGCTTTTCAGTAAAAACTCAAGAATGTGCGCCGCAAAACCGCACTATATATTTAAATTTTTCTGGTACAGTAAATCCCTTACATAGAGCTAGCCTTGTCTCAAAAATAAGTGGTAAAATTATTGCTATTTATTTACCTGATGGTGAAAAGGTAAAAAGAGATGATGTAGTGTTAAAGATAGAAGATTATGACAGGATTGAGCAAGCTCAGAAAGCCAAAGCTTTATTAAAGCAGCGTGAAATTGAGTATGATTCCTCTCACAAACTGAATAAAAAAGGCTATGGAGCACAAATACAAGTAGAAGCAGCTTTTACTGCGTTACAAAGTGCAAAAGCTGACCTAAAAAGGCTAGAATTGGATTTAGAAAATACTGCAGTCACATCTCCTATAGATGGTTATATTGATAAAATCAATGCAAACGAAGGGGATTTTGTTAATGCTGGGCAAAAAATAGCTGACGTGGTTAATTTCGATCAAATTCTTGTAGTATTATACATTTCGGAAAATGAAGTAAATAAAATAGAGCTAGGCAGCACAGCTCAAATTAATTTGCTGGATGGAAAAGAATTGGCAGGTGAAGTAAGTTTTATTAGTAAAATTGCTGAGCCTAAAACTGGGTCTTATAGGGTAGAAGTGAAGGTAACTAATAATAAAATGATATCCTTGCAGGGACTAACTGCCAACGTAAGGCTACCTTCAGGCGAAAGATTTGCATATAAAGTTCCTTCTTCAGCCCTGAGCTTAAGTGACGAAGGTGCTCTTGGAATAAAGATTGTTGATGATAATAATTATGTAGTATTTGCACCAATAGAAATTGTTGATCATGAGAGCGATGGGGTTTGGATAGTAGCAAATAACGAAGGTAAACCCATAAAGTTAATAGTATTGGGCCACCTATTTGTTAAGCCTGGTGATAAGGTTTAGTATCCGTTCAGCAGAGTGGTTTAAGAAACAATAGATAGGAGATTTTGGAAAGGGTTTAGCCCCTTTTGTTTCCATGTTAAGTATAATGAAATTATCCGTTCGAGGAATGTGTTTCCTTGCTGTGATTGTGTAAAATATGAGTTTTTACGGTAAACGACATAGTGTCGTATCTGTTGTTCAGCGTGATTATTTGTCAATGGAATATTTTCTGAGTCATCTAAAAAATTCCACATCATTCTTTCAGATTTCAAAATATTTTTCGCAACTCGAGAAGCTCCAATTGCTTCAGGTAAACGGCTTCAAGTAACATCGTGTACGCTTTCGCAATTTTCTTGCGCGTCTGGCAAATCTTAAAACATCTATTTCACTTTTTAGTAAAGCTTTTTTCAGTGCAAATAATTCAGTGGCTACGTTTCTCAAGTAACAGCCCAGAACTTTGACTTTAATATTCCAACTATGCGCTAACCTTTCAAAATCTCTTGATAAATGTGCCCAGCAGATTTGCCTGTTTTTATCGGCAAAGTAGTTGTATGCTGCGTACCTGTCGGTTACTACTAAGCTATTGCGATTGCAGAATTTACTACTTTGTAAAACTTTCATTCCTCTTGACTCTGTAAATTTTACAAAACTTGCCGTATTGCTTGCAAACATCCAACACCAAGCGAGTTTACCTTTGTTATAATGGCTCGTTTCATCAATATGTAGAACTTTACTCCTACTTATCTCTTGTTCGATCTGCTCATACATTTTTTTGCATTTTGAAGCAACTCTATGTTCACTATTTGATATGCTACCGACGCTTATGTTCAAATTGAAGATATCATTTACGACACTCGCTATTTCGCGTTTTGAATTTTTGTAAAACCCGCTGAACGCTGCAATTATTGACTTAACCCTTGGTCCAAATGTATCTGACGTAACACCTTCTGGTAACTTACTGCTTCTTCTTTTCCCGCATCTCCGGCAACGGCCATGCTCTAATTGATATTCTACTACATAAGGCTTGATTTCCGGAAGATCAACTTTTTGATGAATGTAAGGTTTCCCACATATTCCAATCTCTCCTCCACATTCGCAAGTAGATGACAACTTTACTTTTATCACCTCATCTGCATCCATTTTGGCGCGAAAACTTCCTTTATGACCAACCTGACCACCGACGTTTCTGTCGCTCTTTGGCTTGTCCTTTTTTATTTTGTACAACTCTCTAGAGCTTGGTAGAGATAAATTTCTTGAGTTTAAACCAAGCCTCTCCTTTAATTCAGCGTTCTCTATCTTTAAAGCCTTGTTCTCTGCTTTTAAACTTTCATTCTCTCTTTCCAGCCTTTCTATTTTTGCTTCTAACTTTTCTATTTTTTGCTGTAAATTTTTGCAAAGTTCTAAAAGGTTTACCACATTACCTCACTTTTGCTCTATGATTATCTTTTTAGATCACCTTGTCTACCTTATTCTGCCACTCCGCTGAACGGATACAAGGTTTAAGACATAAGATCCCTTTTCATAGTATACTACGTTATCCAGCGTCTGGGCACTGGTTTCTTGGTACTTATTCCGCAGTAATTTTTTTTTCCTTCAATAAATTTTGCAGTTCGCCTTTTTCATACATCTCGCGAGTGATGTCGCAACCACCGATAAACTCTTCCTTTATATATAATTGTGGAATTGTTGGCCAATCAGAAAACTTTTTTATAGATTCACGTATTTCATCATTCTCCAACACGTTAATATACTTAAACTTCACGTTCAATTTTTTTAGGATTGACACGACGAGTCCAGAGAATCCGCATTGAGGAAAATCAGAAGTGCCTTTCATGTACAACACCACATCATTTTCCGCTATATCTTTTTTTATTTGTTCAAAACTGCTCATAAATTTACCTTATTTTTAAGTATTAGTTTCTAGTTGCAAGGCGTGTATAGACTGACCTTCCAGAGCTTTATACACCATTTTATGCTGTTCTATTTTTGTCTTTCCAAGAAAACACTTGGAGTTTATTTTTAAATGATAATGGTCATCATCTCCAGCAAGATCATGAATCTTTATATCAGCGTCGGGGAACGATTGTTTGATGATCCTCTCTAATTCGTGAATTGCAATAGTCATTGATTTGCTTTAAATTACAATACTTTCATTATAAATCTAAAACGACTGGGTGCAATTGAATTATTGATTATATGGTTACTAATATTGTGAAGACAGTAGATTCAGCGTGTTAAGTGCACTAGCAAGGCGAGATTTCAATTGATTTTCATATTTACTCCAATCTTGTATTGCCTTTCTTGCAATACCTGAATCAACTGCGGCTTTTGCAACAGCAGGAGCTACTATAGAAATTAATCTTGGGTCAAATGGAGTAGGTATTATATATTCACGTCCATAGCCCATTTTACGACCGCCATAGACTGCAGATATCTCACCTGGTACTGGCTCACGGGCAAGCTTTGCTATTGCATCTGCAGCTGCAATTTTCATTTCATCATTTATTGTTGTTGCATGTACATCAAGTGCCCCTCTAAATATATAAGGAAAACCCATTACGTTGTTGACTTGGTTGTTGTAATCTGACCTACCAGTTGCAATTATTGCATCTGGCCTCACAGATTTTGCAAACTCAGGCCTTACTTCTGGATCGGGATTGGCAAGAGCAAAAATAATCGGGTCTTTGCCCATACTCTTTAACATCTCTTCATTTAACACATCTTTTGCAGATAGTCCGATGAATACATCAGCGCCTTTTATTGTATCAAGTAGAGAACGTTCGGAAGTATCAATTGCATACTTTTCCTTCCACTCATTCATATCCTCGTTTCTACCTTTGTATATTACTCCTTGCTTATCACACAGCACTATATTTTTAGCGCCCATGGACTTTAGTATTTCTAAACATGCAATACCGGCTGCTCCAGCACCATTCATAATGATCTTAACGTCCTCTAATTTCTTTTCAACGATATCAAGAGCATTTTCTATACCAGCTGCAACAACCACCGCAGTTCCATGCTGGTCATCATGGAACACTGGAATATCCATCAGTTCATTCAGGCGTTTCTCTATTATAAAACAATCGGGAGATCTTATATCTTCTAAATTTATCCCCCCCCAACTTGGTCCAAGATATCTTACTGCATTGATGAAATCTTCTATATTTTCTGTACCAACTTCTATATCAACTGCATCAATATCAGCAAAACGCTTAAATAAAACAGCTTTGCCTTCCATGACAGGTTTTGCAGCAAGAGGACCGATATTACCAAGTCCAAGCACTGCAGTGCCATTTGAAATGACAGCAACACAGTTGCTTTTTGCCGTATAATCATAAACAACCTCAGGATTTTTAGCTATTTCAAGACACGGAGCTGCAACGCCAGGGGAATAAGCAAGTGACAAATCATACTGGGTAGATAAAGGTTTTGTTGGCATAATTGAAATTTTACCAGGGTTACCACCTCTACTGTGATACTTAAGTGCTTCTTGTTTTGTGGTACTATCTAAATCATCGTTCATCATTACATCCTTATATTTTAAGCTTGTATTTTTTAAGTATATGGAGTTTTTATAAATGTTCAATTTAAACTATTAGCTTGTGAACTCTGTTGTACTTCTGTATAAGTTTACCTATTACGTAAGATGATATTACATGCTTAAGAAAAACGTGCCTAATTTGCTTACAATTTCTCGTGCACTTGCAATACCAGCCATAATATTAAGTTTTTATATAGAAAATAAATATGCAGGCCTGATAATAATATCAATCTTTGTGTTTGCGTGCATTACGGATTTTTTTGATGGTTACCTGGCGCGTGCGTGGAAAGTCCAATCAAAGTTTGGCAAGCTATTTGATCCAATTGCTGATAAATTAATAGTGGTTTCAACAATAATTATGCTAATTTATAAGCAAAAGATAAATGATTTTACAATAGTACCGTCGATTATCATCATCTGTCGGGAGATATTAGTTTCGGGTTTACGGGAGTTTTTGATAGCTACAAATGTTAGTCTACCTGTAAGCAAAGCTGGAAAAATTAAAACATTTCTACAGATGGTTGCTGTAGTAGCGCTAATAATGAACGATTATTATATGATTCAATATACAGGTGCGATTTGTTTATGGGTTGCAGCTATTATAACTGTGTGGTCGGGCTATAATTATATCCTAGCCGGCATCAAACAGATTGATTAAATCTCCTAGGAAATAGTTAATAGACAAGAGTAGTTAATATCTTAGTGATATTGACTCAGAAAGCAAAAAGGTGTATAATTGTATTAACTTACAACTAATTAGGTTAATATTATGAAAATACCTAGTGGCAAATTTTCTTCTACCAAAAAGGTTCCAGGAAAGAATAAGAAAAAAAGAGATTTTGAACCATTAGAAGAGTTTTTTTGGGATTTTTGGCCGACAGTTGATAAAGAAGTCAAAAGAGAAAGGCTAGAACAAGAGCTATTAACGTTAAAAAAAAGAGAGCTATATAGACAATGTGCATCATTGGTAACAATGGTTCCATTTGCATTATTTATGGCTATTGAACTGGAAAAAATATGTAGCGATCAGGTATTACTTGGCGTGATAAGTGGCGCGCTAAGCCACACTATATTACCTTTTATGGTCCTATCTCTTATTTGTACGCTATATTTAATTTACAATAATAGGAAAATAGCACAAAAAGAACGAGAGTTGAAGAATATTGAAAATGGAGAGGAAGTAAAGGAAAAAGAGCACAATATTTCTGATATAGGTCAGTGTTTGATCTATATTGAGGCTATAACAACTGCACTGGTTATTGTAGGTATGATAATGGATGAAACATCTTCACTTGAAGCAGCAGAGGATGCAATTTTATTTCTTGCCAATGCAATTGCTTTTCTTGCAACTCTTGCTTCTTATATTGGTGAGCATGAAAAAAATAAGAAAAAGGAAACAGAAAAATCTAATCTTGATGAGAAATCTAGCAAGAAAACTAGCAATATGTCTATAGCAGGATTGGCGCTTGCTGGTTCTTCTATATTTTTAATAAGAAGAATAATGTTAATGGCATTAGCATCATCCTTAAATCCTGCTGTTGGGCCTACTTTAGGCTTGATAGGTATTGCACTTTTTATGGTTGTACAGATATTAACTATACGTTCCTACAGCAAAACGCTGAAAGATCCAAAAGTGGAAGGACGAGGTGAATCAAGAAATGCAGGTAGTTCTGACCGTAGTTATAAAGAAGAAGGGCCGGCTATTGCCTAAGAAATTTATTTATTTAAGTAATATTTAGGTCTATACTTTATTTTGATCGAAAAAAATCTTATGTATAAGACTTTAATCACGTGCTTTATTTTCCTAATTTGCTCCTTTACACAATCGTATGCGAATGATCTTGAAAAAACTGAAACTGAACTATATGAAGAAGCAGTTGAACTTTTTGACCAGAAAAAATATAAACAAGCTATTAGGGCATTTCATAAGATAGAGGATTTGTATCCTTTGTCTTATTGGGCAATGAAAGCGAAATTATTATCTGGGGTTTCTCACTATAATATGGGTAACTACAGCAGTGCTACAAGTGATATGGATGATTATATATATGTTTATTCAAATGGTGAAGATTTACCATATGTATACTACTTAAGAGTATTATCTTATTACATG
Source organism: Wolbachia endosymbiont of Dactylopius coccus (assembly GCF_977011065.1). Taxonomy (NCBI): domain Bacteria; kingdom Pseudomonadati; phylum Pseudomonadota; class Alphaproteobacteria; order Rickettsiales; family Anaplasmataceae; genus Wolbachia; species Wolbachia endosymbiont of Dactylopius coccus. The sequence goes on from NZ_OZ347065.1 coordinate 889,845, forward strand.
CAAATTAATAAAGTGCAACTTGGACAGCAAACTGCATATAAAACTTTAGAGCTGGCTACAGAGTACATTAACCTTTTCCCAGACAGCGAATATATAGATGAAATCAAGGAAAAAGCAAAATTAATCACAGAGCATATATCAACAAAAGAGTATTCTATCGGTAAATTTTACCTGAGGCGTGGTGAATATTTAGCAGCAATTAAGCGTTTCCAGAATATGGCAAGCTATAAGGATTCTAAATATTTTTCTAAGTCTATTAACCATTTAATAGCAGCCCATTCAGCTCTTGGCCTTGACTTAGAAGCTGAGCAATATGAAAGTATGTTATTAGCAGAAAACCTGCAAGATGCCAAGCCAGAGGCTTGAAAATTTGCTTTAGCTTTTTCTATGCTTTGATATATAATTAGGTTTTTAACTATTTGAATATGGCTGGTCATTCACAATTTTCAAATATAAAACATCGGAAAGGCGCTCAGGATGCAAAGCGCTCTCAAAAATTTACGAAGCTGATCAGAGAAATAGCAGTTGCTGCAAAGCAAGGGCTACCAGATCCCGAACTCAACCCGCGCCTTCGCTCTGCTATATTTGCTGCACGCAAGGAAAATCTACCAAAAGATAAAATAGAAACAGCAATAAAAAATGCAACTGGTAACGTTGCTGGAGAAAATTACGAGGAAATACAATATGAAGGTCATGGGCCTTTTGGCACTGCACTCATTGTCCATGCCTTGACTAATAACCGCAACCGTACTGCTTCTGAGGTACGTTATATCTTTTCTCGTAAAGGTGGAAATTTAGGAGAAACAGGAAGTGTTAGTTACCTTTTCGATCATGTAGGCTTAATCATCTATAAAGCAGAAGGTATGAATTTTGACGATTTATTCAGTCATGGAATCGAATTAGAAGTATTGAATGTTGAGGAAAATGACAAAGAAGGATTACACGTTATAACTTGTGAAATAAAAGATTTTGGTAAAGTACGCGATGCCTTTTATGCAAAATTCGGAGAACCAGAACTTGCTCGTCTTTCACGGCAGCCAAAAGATCTGATTGAAATTAGCGATAAAGAGTTGATTGATAAATTATCTGCATTGGTTGAAGAGCTGGAAGATAATGATGATGTACAGTATGTGGAAGGTAATTTTACTTTTGTTGATGCTGTTTAAATGATGAAGCTGATTATATTTATACTGCTCTTTATCTTACCGTTATATACCGCTGAAACATCAACAGATTTTGCAGTGCTGTTCCAGCATGGGATCAGGAAAAAAGAGCCAGTGTCAAACAAACAACTGTACGAACATTGTGATATAAGGGTAATTTCCACCAAGAAAGATGTCATCCCAGTGCTTGACTACTTGGATCCAGAAAATTCAATTACAAATGAACACATCAAGCGATTGTATAATAAAAACTGGATTCCAGCGTCAAGCGCTGGAATGACAGGAGAGGATTTTGAGGTGACAGAAAACAACCATGATAGAAGATTATTATTCATATCCAGTACCATAAAATCTTCCTTTTTTGCCACGGGAATTGAGCAAGGGTTGGCGCCAAATACAGTGGTAAAATTGATCAACATATATAAAGATTTTGGTGTTGATTTTAAAAAAGACATTGTGCCGAAGAGTAAATTGGAGGTTCTTTTTGAGAGATCGCTCGGTAATCAGAAGACTGAAGAAAAGATTTTATATGCTTCACTGACAATAAACAAGAAAGCTATTAGTTTATATCATTATAAATCGCAAGACGGCAAAGAAAGGTATTTTAATAAAGAAGGAATAAGCTTAAAAAATGGCGAAATTTTTGCAAATCCTTTAAATGGAGATTATCGCATATCCTCAAAATTTGGCAATAGAAAGCATCCTGTTCGCGGTAAAATTGCTTTTCACAAAGGAGTGGATTATGCAGCTAAGCTTGGCACTCCCATATACGCTGCTGCAGAGGGTGTGGTAGAATATATAGGAAAGAATGGTGGCTATGGAAATTATATCAAAATAAAACACAAAAATGAATATTCAACCTGTTATGCGCATATAAGTAGATTTAGTGGCGATATAAAGTTAGGCTCTAAAGTAAAGCAGGGGCAGGTCATCGCCTATGTTGGTAGCACTGGTGTTGCAACAGGACCCCATTTACATTACGAAGTTATATATAACGGCAAACACATCGATCCGCTTACGATAGCACATAAAACTGAAGTAAAATTGCCTGATCATGAATTAAGAGAGTTTAAACTATTTGTAAATAAGATAAATAAAGCGATCAACAGAGAGGGTTCAAGTGAAAAAGAAGTTTAAAGACAGTATGGATAAGAATACGATAAACGATAGAAATTTGAGTCAAATTCGGGCTTTTCCTGTACTAGTAGCGCTAGGATTAATTTTATCGCTGCTTTTTTTGGTATATGACAGCACAATTGCGCTTGGAGTTGCTGCCGTTTCAATTTTGACTTTTCTTCAAGGATTTTTTATTAATGACCCTAATGAAGCAAGAGTGATAGAATTTTTTGGTCATTATATTGGAACTTATTTTAAGTCTGGAATATGTGTAACGCTTCCCTTTTCAAGCAAATATATAGTTTCCCTAAAATTTCAGAATATTAACACAGAAAAAATAAAAGTTAATGATGCAAATGGAAGTCCAATAGAGATTTCTGCAGTAATTGTTTGGAGAGTGAGCAGTCCTGCAAAGGCGTATTATAATGTTAACAACTATCACGAATTTGTTTTTGTACAAAGTGACTCAGTAATAAGAGAATTAGCAAGCAATTATCCGTATGATAGCGAAAGCGATGAGGAATCTTTACGTAAAAATTCTGATAAAATTTCGAATGAATTGCGGTCAATGTTACAACAAAGATTAGATATTGCAGGAATTGAGATTACAGAAGCAAGAATATCGCATTTGGCGTATTCGTCCGAGATTGCACAAGCAATGTTAAGGCGTCAACAAGCACATGCTATCACTTCGGCAAGAAGGCATATAGTGCAAAATGCAATAGGAATTGTCGAGGAAGTAATAGCTCATTTTGAAAAAAACAAAAGCTTACAATTAGATGGCAAGCAAAAGGTTCAATTGATAAATAATTTGTTGGTTGCCCTAATCTCTGAGCAAGATGCACAACCGACGATTAGTTTGGATAATAATTAGCATAGAAGCCGATTGGGTTTCATAAATGCAAGTCACTATTAATTTCTTGATTAATAGACTAAATGATGTTATAAATTACACGCATTAGGGGTGCTCTAGAAAAGCTGAGAGTACATAAAGTACAACCCTTTGAACCTGATATTGTTAAAGCAAGCGTAGGAAAATGTATGTATATAAATATTGAAGAATGCTTCGGCTTCATTGCGTTAATTGCATCTCTAATTGGATTATCACCTCAAGTATATAAAGCATATATCACTAAAGTTACTCGTGATGTATCGATGCTAATGTTAGTAAACTATCTTATTTGTTCATTGTCTTGGATTGGCTATGGTCTTTACCAGAGCTCAATTTTTGTGGTGCTTAGCAATATTGCTGGATTAGTGATTAGCATAATATCAATTATTCAAAAATGTTACTACGATGCAAAACCTGCACCATGATCATGTGCTGCACTGCAGTACACAACAACAATATCGTTCTATTGTAGTGCTAAATGGAGAAATACCGAGCTCATCGTTTTTTAAACGAGATATACCTATTATTGCTGTAGATGGAGGAGCAAACAAACTTCTATCAATTGGCGTGAAACCTGATCTTGTAGTAGGAGATTTGGATAGCGTAAATCCGGATTTACGTGCTAATTTGAATACGATATATCTACCTGATCAAGATTATTGCGACTTTTCTAAAGCAATGGCTCACTTAAAAACAGTAAAGTTATTGCCATCAATAGTAACGGGTATTACTGGAGGAGCAATTGATCACATACTACAGAATATTAACATTTTTCTAAGTACGGGCAGTATCTTTTACACACCTTCACCTCCCATGGTAGGTTATACCTTACAAAAAGGTACTACCCATTTTTTTTCTTTATCAAAAAATACTAAAATATCTTTACTTGGTATGCCCACAGCACAAATATCAACTAAAGGGTTAAAGTGGGAACTGTACCTTAGTAACCTTGCTTTTCCAGGGAAAAATTCTTGTTTTAACCGAAGTCTAAGGGATAAAGTATCCATAGAAGTACACAGTGGTATATGTCTAGTAATGGTATATTTAGAAGCAGTAGATGATGCTGCAAGACATCATGTGCGTCAAGTTAAGAAGTAAATAGACTTCTTGCATAACCCAAACTAAGTAGAAAAAAGGTATCATCCAAGTAGCTGACACTGGTTCCTTTATGACGGCAGTGCCTTCTCCTTTCATCCGAGTAGCCTTCTTATTTTTGTCATCCCAGTCTGGGATCCAGGAATTTTATTAAGTTGGTAAGCATAAAAGTGTTATGTAAAATACAACGTTCTTGATGGAATTGCGTGAAATGCTGGATCCCAGACTGGGATGACAAAAAAAGGAGCACTGGCATGACACCTCTCTTGGACTCTTTTATACCAATTCCCATTACACGGCAAACAGATGGACAACAATGGAAGAAAAGCCATAATGAAGTAAGTAAAATAGTTGAGGTATAAATGGCATTAAGATCAAAATTATTGGATGAAAAAGTAGTAGAATCAGCAAAAGAAATGCTGAAGAAAGTAATACCAATTCTCATTGTTGGTCATTCAAATAGGATACATAGCAGAGTTGTTTAATTGTGGAGTAGGTAAGAGAAGTAATAAATTTACACAAAGCACTCTCAAGCAAAGCAATAGTATCGTATATTTTATTGCGCAAAATGTTCTGTTTTACATACAACCAAAGCCTCTCAACTGGATTGAGTTCAGGTGAGTATGGTGGTAGGTATATAATCTCAATATTTTTAGGTACCTTTAAACTTTTCGACTTATGCCAACTAGCACAATCCATAACAAGAAAGGCTTCTCGTGGTCCCAAATATTGAGACATTTGCTCAAGAAATATATTCATACAATCAGTGTTGACATTCGGTGCAAACAAGCTAGAATTCTCCCCATTTCTAGGATTAACTGCACTGTAGAGATAAAAATTTTCCCTACCTAATTTTACCTTAACTTTTGTTCTGACGCCTTTTTTAAACCATCCATGCCCGGTCTTTGAATGTGTGCCAAACCGCGATTCATCGAAGAAAAACAGCTCTTTTTCAGAATACTTGCCAATAACTTCGTTGAGATTTTTTTTTGAATTCCTCTTGTTTTCTTTTATCTTGTACATTGTGTACTGGTCTTGGTGTAATATAAGAGAATTTCATCTTTTGCATATAGCGGTGTACTGTAGATTTGCTAATATTTAAGCCGAACTTTTCCTGGATTCTTATTCTCATTTCTTTAATGGTAATATTAGGATTTTCTCCTACCCATGCTTCAACTTGCTGTAGTTGAGCCTGATTTAATTTAGTTTTTCTACGCCGTTGTGGAGGAGCAAACAATTTTTCTTCTCTGCCTAATTTCAAGAGTTTTATCCACGAAGTTAGTGCGCTTCTTGAAATGCAATATATTTTTGCTACAGCCGTTATACTATGCTTTTTTGCTGCAATTACAGCATTTAGTTTTTTTGCAACATATGCATTGTTCCTTACTTTCTTCAGCATTTTTTTTGCTGATTTTACTACTTCTTCATCCAATAATTTTGATCTTAGTGCCATTTATACCTCGACTATTTCACTTATTTCATTATGGCTTGTCTTCTATTATTGTCTATCTGTTTGCCGTGTAATGGGAATTGGTATTAGCCACAAACATTAAGAAATCTACTAAATGAAAAAAAAGGCAAAAGAAGCCCCGTGGTGCGAGTTTTGACTCTATATTACTGTAAGTGGCGCTGTAATAATGTGCTGACGCTTAGTTTAAGCGCGATTTGGCTGAATGTAGAAAAAATAAAAAAGACATGCAGCCGCTATAATTTTATGGTATCCGTTCAGGATAGCGGCAAGACCATAGGGTAAAAGTGAGTTCACAACAAATGGTGTCATCCCAGTGCTTGACACTGGGATCCAGTCCTTTCGCACAGTTCCATCAAAAACGTTTAAAGGATTAACCGCTTTCGTGTTTATCAACTTAGTGCCCAATCTGGATCCCAGTGTCAAGCACTGGGATGACAAGAAAGGGAGCACTGGAATTTTTGTTCAGTATTTGTACATTAGCCATGCATCTGAACAGATACATTTTATGTAATCCGCCAATAAATACCCTGAGTTTTTTACTGAATTTTGTCATTGAGCCTGCAGGTCAAAAACAAGTTTTGAGTCATAAATACCCTTATTATCATAATAAGGGGGCTGGTGGAGTTTGTCAAGGAAGTTTTTCGTTTCTACTGAATGACAGTTGTGGCTTGGGAGGTAGTGCAAGAAGTCTATTGTATTACTGAATTATTAATAATTCAGTAATAGTGCCTGCTATGTAGCTAAAATTTTCCTTTAACTTAAGCTATATGTAGCTAAAATAACTTGGGTTTACCGACGATTTGACAAACGACAAATTCGTCATCACGCTGCTTGTTAGCGGGATACCGCGGCGGTATGACCCTGACTTGCATTAGCCATGTATAATAAAGGGAATCTATGACAAAAGAATCATTGGTAAAAACTGATATAGTGAAAGTTGAAGACAAAAAAGCGGTAAGAAGCTTTTTTAAAATACTAGGTGAAGTGGCAGATGCTGTAAGATCGTGGATTGGTAACATCGGTCCTGATTTAAGCAACAGTCGCGATATCGATAGTTTAGTCTTGAAGATGAACGAGTGCTTAAACCCAAAGGGAGGGGAGGTTTCAGCACGTAAGAACGCTGTATCTCTTGGTAATTTGTACTTGAGCTTATCAGAGAAAGGTAAAATAAAATTTCTACAAACCCTGGCAGAAAAATTTAATCCGAATAAAGCGGAAATAGATGAGAAAATTAAAGAGTATAAGAAAAACCAAGATCCCGAGTTAAACTATAAATTTGAGCAGGATTTAATAAAAATTCTTGAATCACCACGTTCTAAAATATTAAAGCAATTTATTTCTTTACCAGAAGGCCTCAAGTTTATTGTTGATATGCGTTCTGATGTGCTTAAGCTAAAGAACCAATATAGAAGCTTGAATCCACTAGAGAATGAATTAAAAAATATACTCTATACTTGGGTTGATGTTGATCTACTCGATCTTCGTCAAATCACCTGGGATTCACCTGCATCATTGCTAGAAAAACTTATAAAATATGAAGCTGTGCATAAAATTTCCTCTTGGGATGACTTAAAAAACAGACTAGATTCTGATCGTCTCTGTTTTGCTTTTTTTCATTACAAGATACCGAACGAACCTCTAATTTTTGTAGAGGTTGCATTGGTGAATAAGATTGCAGATAGCATCCAACACCTTTTAGATGAATCAGTGCCTTCAAGTGATCCAAGTAGTGCAAGCACTGCTATATTCTACTCAATATCAAATACTCAAGCAGGGTTATCTGGAATCAGCCTTGGTAATTTTTTGATCAAAAGGGTTGTAGAAAAGCTATCACAAGAGTTTAAAAGTATAAAAACATACGCAACTCTTTCTCCAATACCTGGCTTTACGAAATGGCTAAAAAACAATCTAAACCAAGATATCACTTTATTGGGCAAACTAAATATAAAACAATCTAGTGCAGAAATTTTAGAAAGTGCAGAGCAATTAAAAACTAACATTGAATGTGAAAGTGCAGTAAAACAATGCTTGCTTAAACTATGTGTATATTATTTACTAAAAGTGAACAATAGTAATCGAAATGCTTATGACCCGGTGGCGCATTTTCATTTAAGCAATGGTGCATCGATAAGACAACTAAACTGGATGGCGGATACTTCTGAAAAGGGTATTAGTCAGTCGGCTGGAATGATGGTAAATTATCTGTATGAGTTGCCTAAAATAGATAATAATCATGAAAACTATATGGTTAATAAGGTTATTTCCTGCTCGAAAAAAGTGTCGTCTATGTTGAAGGAGTAAATAGTCTCTTAATAAAGGATTGCCCTCACAACACTTAAAATGTAAAATAGTTTCACTAATTAAGTATAGTGGGCCATAAATGAATAACATAAGAAATTTTGCAATAATAGCGCATATAGACCACGGTAAGTCAACGCTTGCTGACCGTTTAATAGAGAAATGTAACGGCCTTGAAGCAAGAGAAATGACCAATCAAGTGCTTGATTCGATGGATATAGAACGCGAACGTGGGATTACAATTAAAGCACAGACGGTAAGGCTCAACTATACTGCAAATGATGGTAATCAATATTGCTTAAATCTCATGGACACTCCAGGTCATGTTGACTTTTCGTATGAAGTAAGTCGAAGTTTAGCAGCGTGTGAAGGCTCACTTTTAGTGGTAGATAGCAGTCAAGGTGTTGAAGCTCAGACTCTTGCAAATGTATACAAGGCAATTGACAACAATCATGAAATAATAGTTGTACTCAATAAAGTTGATCTCCCTGCTGCAGATCCAGAAAAGGTAAAACTCCAGGTTGAGGAAGTAATTGGCATTGATGCAAGTGAGTCAGTTTTAATATCAGCCAAGACTGGTCTTGGAATAAGGGATGTATTAGAAGCTATAGTAGCAAAACTTCCAGCTCCTCAAGGTGATGTAAATGCTCCATTGCAAGCAATTTTAGTTGATAGTTGGTATGACACTTATTTGGGAGTAGTAATTTTAGTACGAATTAAAAATGGAGTGCTAAAAAAGGGCATGAAGATTGTTATGATGTCTAATAACTCTACATACCAAGTGGACAATATCGGTATTTTTACTCCTAAAAAAGTAATGACAGGTGAACTCTCAGCAGGTGAAGTTGGTTTTATCACTGCTTCAATGAAGGAAGTTGCAGACTGTAGAGTGGGAGACACTATTACTGAAGAGAAAAGACCGTGCAGCGAGGCATTGCCTGGTTTTAAAGAAGTGCACCCTGTGGTATTTTGTAGTATTTTTCCTAATAAAACGGACGACTTTAAATATTTAAGAGAAGCACTGGAAAAATTACATTTGAATGATGCAAGTTTCACTTTTGAAGCAGAAACTTCAAATGCGCTAGGCTATGGATTTCGTTGTGGTTTTTTGGGAATGTTGCATCTTGAAGTTATTCAAGAAAGGCTCGAGAGAGAATTTGATTTAGATCTAACAGCAACTGCACCGAGTGTTATATATAGGGTTACAACACGAAGTGGTGAAGTTTTGAATATTCATAACCCAAGTGATATGCCAGATCCAACGAAAATTGAAATGGTAAAAGAGCCGTGGATTACTGCAACCATAATGGTCCCTGACCAATATTTAGGTGAGATTCTATCATTATGTGAAGAGAGAAGGGGAGAACAGGAAGATTTATCTTACATTGGTAACACAACAACAGCATTGTTAAGATATAAGTTACCACTGTCTGAAGTTGTTTTTGACTTTTATGATCGATTAAAATCAATTTCCAAGGGGTATGCAAGTTTGGATTGGGAAATTTCCAGCTATCTGGTAAGCCAAATAGATAAATTAAGCTTTTTAATTAATGGAGAACCCGTAGATGCACTGGCTTGTATCGCTCACAAAAGCAGAGCAGAAAAAAGGGGGCGTGAAATATGCGCACGCTTGAAGGATCTAATACCACGTCAGCAATATAAAATCGCGATTCAAGCGGCAGTGGGCGGGAAAATTATTGCCAGAGAAACGATTAATCCATATAGAAAAGATGTAACAGCTAAACTCTATGGTGGAGATGTAACGCGAAGAATGAAACTACTTGAAAAGCAAAAGAAGGGTAAAAAAAGGTTGCATTCTATAGGGAACGTAAATATTCCACAGAATGCTTTTATTCAAGCTTTGAAGATAAGTGATTGATCTTAAAAGACTTCTTGTATAGTTTTTGGCAACAACCGTTAGGAACGAAAAACTACTTGACAAACTCCGCCAGCCCCCTTATCATGAAACTGAAGGTATTCAGTTATCTTCATCTGTGCAGATTAAACAGCAAGAAAACAACGTAGTTGGCGTCTTATTTTTAATTTTTTGCACTACGTGCACCTCATGTCTTTATAAAACCTTCTAGGTTTCTACCTATATAAGCTGAAACGCGCTTATAAAGCGTTTAAGACAGTAAAAGACGTCAAATAGACAAGGGAGAATTTGAATACTAGCTACCCTGGGGTTTCTTTGCCTTTTTTTCCGCTCAGTAAATTTCTTAACGTTTATAATTTAGGTTAGTCGCATTTAAAAGCAGCTAAATTGCAGCGTTTAGAATAAAAAACGCCAATATTTTGAAGTACATATAAATAACTAGTCACCAACGGGGCTTCTTTTGCCTTTTTTTTCATTTGGTAAATTTCTTAATGTTTGTAGCTAACATGAACAAACATTTGAGAGTAACTTCTGCTAGTAGGGTGTCATCCGAGTAGCTGACACTGGGATCCAGCTTTCTTTATAAATTCACCAAAAGTGCTTCATTCTATAACGCAAAACCCATACTCACCAAACCCAATGCATTACTTGCAACTAAGTTTCCTGGATCCAAGTAGTCAGGGCACTGGGATGACATCATAGGGGCGCTGGCCTGACAATCGTAATTCCGCTACGTGTTAGCGGGATCTCTTGTTAGCGGATGAGATACCGCGGCGGTATGACGTAGGGGCTGCCGAGATTCCAGCGCTTGACACTGGAATAGGTGTGTGTATTTGTGAAAAAAAATCTTCATGAAATTTGTGAAGCAATGTGGTGGGACTAGTGCGATTCGAACGCACGACCTTCGGATTAGGAGTCCAACGCTCTATCCTGCTGAGCTATAGTCCCGTGTTTCCTACCATTTATGTAAAGTTATAGCAAAAAATCCTTCTCTTTTCTAGACTTCTTGCATAACCAATTTATGACGACAAGAAACATTTCTGTACTTCTTGAGTATAATGCTATTATATTTAATAACATGGTTTAAGTAAGATTAATGCTAGTTAACAACATTGGTTATTTCTATAACAATCAAAACGACTTTGCTTTAAGCAATATAAACATTAAAGTAAAGAAAGGAAATGTTGCATGTTTATTGGGGCATTCTGGCTGTGGCAAGTCAACAATTTTGAAATTAATTGCAGGGATAGAAAATCCAAAATCTGGAACTATTTTTATAAATGATAGGTTAGTTGCAAGCAATAAGGCATCAGTCGCTATAGAACATAGAAATATCGGATTGATTTTTCAGCATTCTGCATTATTTCCTCATAAAACAGTAGTAGAAAATATAACCTTTGCTATCCGCAGCTCTTCCAAGAGAGAAAAGCACCTAATTGCATTGGAAATCTTGAAGTTACTCAATATAGAAAAATACGAAAATATGTACCCTAACGCCTTATCTGGAGGACAGCAACAATTAGTTGCAATAGCAAGAGTGATGGCACAAAACCCTGATGTTGTGTTGTTAGATGAACCATTTTCTAATTTAGATATACTGCTCAAGTGCCGAATAAGACAACATATATTGTCCCTTTTCAGAAGTAAAAATATCCCTGTGCTAATGGTAACTCATGACCCGCAAGAAGCATTGAAAGTTGCAGATTTTATCTACGTAATGAAAAATGGTAAAATTATTCAATCAGGAGTTTCTAGCGATATATACCATAAGCCTAAAGACGATACGCTAGCAAAGTTTTTTAGTGAGCTCTCTTCTACTCTACAGTTAAGCGAAAAGTTTCCACTTATTCGCTGCAAGAAAATAATCTAGTTTGGGATTGTTATAAAATAATTAAAAAACCTTGATTTATAATTAAATAAAGGTGATATAATCTATGTGTTACTTGACTTCAGTCAAGTTTTAATATTTAAAGGTCAATATTTTAAATGGAGGTGAAAATGAGTTTAGGACCATGGCAATTGTTTCTAGTCTTAATAATAATTTTAGTTCTGTTTGGTGCAGGCAGATTACCGCAAGTTATGGGTGATTTAGGAAAAGGCATCAAAAACCTTAAACAGGAGCTTAAGGACTCAGAAAAATTATCGTCTAACGAACCAGATCGTTAGCGTCCTCATACTTCGTGACATGCACCTTAGTGCATGTCATCTGTTTAAAAACTTAGTCAGGTTAAAGAATGAAAGAGATGAAGTGTTGGTATGAAATAAATAACAAATATTGAAATACAGCAACAACTATGTTAGCTTAGGAGGAATATTTTATTAAAGGATAATTGTGCAAAAAAGTGAGAAACTAACTAAAGATAAAAAACTAGCTTCTGATATTCTAAAAGAGGTTGCAGATACCAATAACAATGATAGCAATAAAGTAACTTTGTTTGACATTAAAACAGCTTTGCATGAGCGCGGTTTTGGTATTTTAATAATCATCTTCTCCTTGCCGCTATCGGTGCCTATACCGGTTCCACCTGGTTATACAACTATTCTTTCTATACCTTTAATCTTATTCTCACTGCAGCTTCTATTTGGATTTGATTCTCCTTGGATGCCCAGTTGGCTAGAAAGAAGATCTTTTCAGCGTTCAACACTAGCTCTTGTGGTAGAGAAAACTTCCCCTGTATTAGAAAAAATAGAAAAATTCATGAAGCCAAGACTGTCTTTCATTTTCTATGGGCCTGGTGAGAAGATTCTGGCTTTTATGATGTTGCTTTGTGCAATAATAATAGCTCTTCCATTACCTTTTACTCACTTCCTTCCTGCAATTGGCACAACTCTTATTTCACTTAGCATTATGAGTAAAGACGGGTTTCTATCCATATTGGGAGTTTTAGTGTCATTGTGTGCGTTGTTGCTTACTCTTGTTGTAATAGTCAAAGGACCACAACTTATAACTGGAGCACTTTCTCTTCTTAAAAGCTTTGCAACACTTTAACAAAAGAACGAATTACTAGCGCAAAATGAATAATGCATATTGAAATATGGCAATAATTATGTTAGTTAGAAAGAATAGTTGTATTAAAGAGTAACTTGTGCAAAAAAGTAAGAAACTGACCGAAAACAAAAAATTAGCTTCTGATATTCTAAAAGAGGTTGCAGATACCAATAACAATGATAGCGATAAAGTAACTTTGTTTGACATTAAAGCAGCTTTGCATGAGCGCGGTTTTGGTATTTTAATAATCATCTTCTCCTTACCGCTATCGGTGCCTATACCGGTTCCACCTGGTTATACAACTATTCTTTCTATACCTTTAATCTTATTCTCACTGCAGCTTCTATTTGGATTTGATTCTCCTTGGATGCCCAGTTGGCTAGAAAGAAGATCTTTTCAGCGTTCAACACTAGCTCTCGTGGTGGAAAAAACTTCTCCAGTATTAAAAAAAATAGAAAAGTTCATGAAACCAAGAATGTCTTTTATTTTCTATGGGCCCGGTGAAAAGATTTTAGCTTTTATAATGCTGCTTTCTGCATTATCGATAGCTCTTCCATTGCCTCTTACCAACTTTATTCCTGCAATTGGTACGACTCTTATTTCGCTTGGCATTATGAGTAAAGATGGGTTTCTATCCATATTAGGAGTTTTAATATCATTGTGTGGGCTATTGCTTACTCTTGTTGTAGTAGTCAAAGGGCCACAACTTATCATTGGGGCATTTTCTTTTCTCAAAAGCTTCGTATATGGTTAGGCTTTACAATACCTTAACAAAAAAAAAGGAACTTTTTACACCAATCGCTAAAGATCATGTGAAAATGTATGTTTGCGGACCAACAGTATATGATACAGCACATATAGGCAATGCACGGTCTGTTGTTGTGTATGATGTGTTATTTCAGCTACTTAAGTTTTGTTATGGCAAAGTTACCTACGTGCGTAACATAACCGACATTGATGATAAGATAATTAATGCAGCAAGTGAGAAAAATAGCAACATAGAAAGTATAACCACATATTACATTAAAGCTTTTCATGATGATATGGAAAGCATAAATTGTAAAAAACCAACATACGAACCAAAAGCAACGGAAAACGTAGATTATATTATAAAATTAATTGAACATTTACTGCAATCAGGCCACGCTTACGAATCTGACAAACACGTGTATTTTAATATAGAATCTTACCATGGATATGGTGCTTTATCAGGAAAAAAAACTGATGAATTGGTTCCAGGTAGCAGAGTTGAAGTTAATGAAAATAAAAAGCACCCGGGAGATTTTGTGCTGTGGAAGCCTGCAAGTGATATTGACTACAAACTTTCAAGTTATTGGAATAGCCCATGGGGAGAGGGCAGGCCTGGATGGCATATAGAATGCTCAGCAATGTCATATGCTTATCTTGGCAAAGATTTTGATATTCATGGTGGCGGCATAGATTTACAATTTCCTCACCATGAAAATGAAATTGCACAGAGTAAGTCTGCATTTGCTGGATCAATGTTTGCAAAATACTGGATACATAACGGTTTTCTTACAGTAAATGAAGAGAAAATGAGCAAGTCCTTATTTAATATAGTCAAAGTAAGGGATTTGCTAGATAGTGGAATAAAGGGTGAAGTAATACGCTATGCACTGCTCAAAACTCACTACAGAAAACCACTTGATTGGACAGCAAACGTTATTTCTGATGCACAGGAAACCTTAAACAAATTTTATCGGTTATTACGTGGTTTAGATACAACAAATATTGATGAAAGTAACGCAGAGATTTCTAAAGATTTTATAGACGCTTTAAAAAACGACTTAAACATTCCTGAAGCTCTAGCTATATTACATGAAATGGCTGCAAAAATCAACAAAATGAGTAATGAAAGTGAAAAGCTTAAATTAACTGAAAGTCTTATTAAGAGTGCCAGATTTATTGGTCTTCTTGAGTCAAGTTATCAAGAGTGGTTTGCTGTGGATGTAAATCATCAAGAAATAGAAAGGTTGATAGATTTAAGAAGAGCAGCAAAACAAAATAAAGATTATAATACTGCAGACAAAATAAGGGACCAGTTGAAACAAATGGGGATTACAATTTCTGACAATGAAGATGGTACAACAACCTGGTAAACTCATATGGAAAATTACTTTCTGTTATTCACAGATAGTCTAGTATCATCATTAGTCTTACCCATACATCAAGGTTTTGTGTTCAATACGATGCTTTATTTTAGGTCGTATTACACTCCACTACTTATGTTATTTTTTGGAGTACTAGGATCAAGCCTTGGTGGAATAGTTAACTGGTATTTAGGTAAAATAACAATCTCTATACGAAAATCATACCACAAACTAGAGAACGAGCATAAAACACCAAAAATCGTAAGAAATCTACTGATTTGTGCAGTTGCATTACTTTCATGGGTGCCAGCACTTGGAAGTGTGATTCAAATTTTATCAGGTTATTTTAAGTTAAACCTTTATATCCTTGTCCCTTTAATCATTCTATCTAATTTCCTCTATTTGTTATATCTAATACTTACTTTTGGAGTATAACAGCCATAGTACTGCAGCTATTAAAGCCCAAGTCATAGGATGGATGCACCATGAGCTAAAAGCAATTCCACAAGGTCCCTATGATTGAAATCAGTGGCATAATGTAATGCTGTTCTTCCTTCATTATTTTTAGCGTTAACATCGGCGTTGTGTTTTAGTAGTACTTTTGCTACATCAATCTTTCCATTCATAGCAGCGAGGTGTAGTGGAGTATCACTATTTCTATTTCTGGCATTAACATCTGCACCCTTTTCAATAAGATATTCTGTTATTTCTAAGTTTCCATGAAAAACAGCATAGTGTAGTGGAGTTTCATAATATCCACCCTCAGCACTAGCAACCTTCTTAACAAAATATCCTACTATATCCAGCCCACGTAAACTAGATAGATGTAATGGAAGGAACTTGCTCTTAGCATTAATGTCAACCCCTCTACTCACGAGATACTTTGCTACATCCAGTTCTCCACTACAAACAGCCAAATGCAATAGAGTATCATTATATTTATTATTAATATCAGTTTTATCAACTAGATATTTTACTATTTCCAATTTTCTATTCCGAATAGCAAAGTATAGAGGGATGTTAGCATATTCATCTTCAGCGTTAATATCAGCTCCTTTCCTTATAAGATATTTTATTACACTCAAGTTTCCATTATCAGCAGCAAAGTGCAATGGAGTTCTACAATCTATGTTCTTAGCGTTAACGTTAGCACCTTTAAAGACCAGGCACTTTACTATGTCCAATTCTCCACTATCAGCAGCAAAGTGCAATGAAGTACTGCAAAGTCTGCTCTTGGCATTAATGTCAGCACCTACATCAATTAGGTACCTTACTGTATTCAATTCTCCACCATAAACAGCTGACATCAAAGGAGTCCAGTCAGCTTCATCTCTGGAGTTAATATCAATACCTTTACTAATTAGGTATTTTACTACATACAATTTCCCATTTTTAGCAGCAACGTGTAGTGCTGTCCTACCATAATTTTTCCTAGCATTAATAACGTTATTAAAACTACTTGAATGTTCTTTTTCTATATGTGTTAATAGAGCCTTAATTGCTTTATAGTTACCATTCTCAGCAAGTAAATGCAAAGGGGTACTTATCTCCGTATAAGAAATTTCCTGGTAGGTATAAACCGAGTCAAAATAAAAATCATCAATTAACCCACTGTGTTTACTTGCATATCCCCAAACAGATGCAACATGAATTGTACTATCTTTTACTATATTACCACTATTTATTAATTCTAGGGCTTTTCTGAGAACTTCTTCTTCTCGGCCTTCCTTTTGTAAATTCAATTCAGTTACTTTCTGCACTAGTCTGTGAATGTTTGCCACTCCCTCTTTTAAGTCAATCATTGAATATCTATCGAGTAACTTAACAGCATTCCACAGCTTTTCTTCATCATCTGCTATTAATTTTGAAAAGATTTCTTCTATACGAATCTTGTCAGGAGCAAGGTAGGCCATTATTTCCAGAATACTCAAAGCTTCAAAACCACATTCTTTTTGTGCTATAGCGTCAATTGTAATTTTCCAAGTTATGAATGTTGTTTTAGTATAACGGTCACTTTTATTTTTGAGTTCAAAATCAAGCAGCTTTTTTGCCTCTTCTTCATATCTTTTCAGATAGTCACTAACACCAATTTTTTCTTTACCCCTATAACTTAGTACAACATTTTTTTCATTAATATATGCAGCTGCTTGTTTTAAAGCTAACGGGAAATATTGTAATTCCTCTGTTAGGTTTTTTATTTCTTCATCTTGTAAATTATTTCTTATATTTAAAGCCCTCTTAACAAACTTCAAAGCCTCCGTTTCTTTGAATACACCTAACTGTATTGTTTTTATCTCTCCTTCATCTTCTGATATTCCCCAATCCTTATTACGAGAGGTAATTAGAATATAGGGCTTATTATCCAAGGAGAGCGGTAAAAACTTACTAATATCTTTATACCCTTCAGCATTATCAAAAATGAATAGGCTTTTCCTTCCCCTTCTTGCAAAGAAAGCATATGTTTCTTTAACAATAGTTTCTATCATCTTGTCATTTCCGTACTTATCCTGGGGAGAAATGCCTAGTTTATCATCTTTAGCTAAGTCCAAAAAAGAACTTTCCATAGTCTTAGAGTTTTCAGCACTTATCCATATAACATTACCGTAATAATCCTTTCCATATTTGTAAGCATATTTCCTAGCTAACTCACTCTTACCTACCCCTCCAAGACCACTAATAGAGGCAACCTGCGATATCACCGCTTGTTTTTTTGCACTTCTTTGTAGCACATTATGCAGAGCTGTTAATACTCTGCCTCTACCAGTAAAAGATGCCACTGGCTCTATTATGCCAAACCAAATCGCTCCTAAAATTTCCTCTCTTATTTTTTCAAAAAACTCATTTATTTCTTCATGTGATAGAAACTTTCCCTCTCTTGCCTTCATCCAATCCAGAACTTCTACCAGAAAGCGACCATAAACGTTCTTTTTATCGATATTATTAAATTCTTTGCCTAGCTCATTTTTAATGATTTCACCAAGCTCAACTTCATTAGGCAAATTCACTGCAAACACTAGCTTATTCAGAAAGTCTTTTATTCCTTTATCTATTTCTTCATCGCTTATCTTCTTACCATTGCTTATTTTCTTACTTAATTTATCTTTCATAGAAGCCATGCTTTGCTTCAAGTATTGAGCAATATTACCTTTTAAATCTTTAAGCTTATATCTTGCACTGTTACCTATACTAAGAAACTCATCCTGTGTTTCTATTTTTTCAACTGTAATTCCCTTGCTTGCTAGACTTTCATAGTCAAAATCAACATTTATAACAATAAAAAAATCCTTTATTTTATCCTTGAATTCTTCATTACCTTGAATTTCTAAAAAGGCAGCAAAATGTTTTACTAAGTTAAGTTCACCACTTTTTGTCAATAAGTCGCCTACACAGATCTTCTTGCTGCCATCTTGTTTATGTTTAACTTGTATAAGCATACATACTGTTGTCCCATTTTGCTCATACCGGAAAACAATATCGTCAAAACCTGCAGCCGAACTCATTTCAGTGGCTAAGCGGAAAAAGTACTTTCTATTCACTGCACGTCTAAAAAACAGCATTAGCCACAATTTTTGATAGTCAATACCATGAATAAAGTTTTTCGCCCCTCCAGCAGGATAAGTTTCAAGCATCCTCAACCTCACATAATTTTAAAGATGGTGCCGACAAATGGTAAAAAAGTTATATATCATGAGATATAGATATCGTAACAAAGACCTTGGAATATCTACGAGATGTGCTGTTATGTAAATAAAAAATGTGACTAATTACTTAATCTCTCACTCAAAATTGAATTCACGACATCGGGGCTGGCTTTTCCTTTAGTGGATTTCATAACTTCACCAACAAAGAATCCGTATAACTTTGTTTTACCACTTTTATATTCTTGAACCCTATCTTGGTTGTTATTGACGATTGTGTCGATAACTTCCGCTATTTGACCTTTATCGGTTATTTGTTTTAGGTCCTGCTCTTCTATAATTAAGGATGCAGGTTTGCCAGTTTCAAACATAATATCAAAAACTTGTTTACCAAGTTTAGCAGAGATCGTTCCATCAACGATAAAATCTAAGAGTTCGGACAAAGCATTTGCTTTGATTGGGGAGCTCACAATATCAATATTTGCTTTATTTAAACGACCGAAAAGCTCTACAGTTAACCAGGTAACCGCGAGCTTTGAATCATGTTTTTTTATCAATTCCTCAAAGTAATCAGCAATCGCCTTATCGGAAGTAATGACGTTTGCATCGTATTCATTGATACCTAATTCCTCAATGTATCGCAGCTTTTTTTGATCTGGTAACTCAGGCAAAGATGATTTAATAGAATCAATTTTCTCCTGGCTTACCTCAACAGGTAATAAATCAGGCTCAGGGAAATACCTATAGTCGCTTGCATCCTCTTTGCTTCTCATCACTTTTGTTTTTCCCAAAGCGACATCAAACAATAAGGTATCTTGACTTATTTCTTCCCCACTTTCTAAAATTTCAATTTGTCTTTGTATTTCATAGTCTATAGCTTGCACGATATAACGTATCGAGTTTAGATTTTTTATTTCACAGCGGGTGCCAAGTGTGCTACTGCCTTTTAGGCGGACAGAAACATTTGCATCACAACGAAGTGATCCCTTTTCCATATCACCATCACATGAACCAATGTAACGCAAAATCTGCCTCAATTTTTTCATGCATTCTTCAGCTTCCGCAGATGAACGGAGATCTGGCTCTGAAACAATTTCCATTAAAGCAACCCCTGCACGATTTAAATCCACATAAGTTTTGCTTTCCTCATGAACGCTCTTCCCTGCATCTTGCTCTAAATGAATTCTCGCGATTCTTATTTCCTTTTCATTGTCATTGATAAATACTCTACCATTTTTAACTATTGGCTCAAAAAACTGGGTTATCTGGTAACCTTGCGGTAAATCGGGATAAAAATAATTTTTCCGATCAAAGTAAGAACACTTATTAATTTCTGCAGAAAGTGCAAGACCGGTGCGTATTGCTTGCTCTATGCAGTAATAATTTAATATTGGCAGCGTACCTGGCATTGCCGCATCAACTAGAGAAACTTGAGTGTTATGCTCAGCACCAAACTCCGTTGATGAGCTAGAAAATAGCTTCGTATTAGAAGAAACTTGAGCGTGCACCTCAAGCCCAATTACCGCTTCCCAATCCTCTTTCGTCATGTATTTTATTTAAATGATAATCTTAATATTCTGCAAAATTAACACAAAAAGTCAAAACAAAACTCATGTTAGCTAAGTGGTATGCAACCCATAGAAACAGATTAAATGCAAAAACTTCCTTGACAAACTCCGCCAACTTCCTTATCATGAAACTGAAGCTATTTTATTTAACTTCCCAATCTCTGCAGCAGATTAAAATGACAAAAAAACTTAGTATATCTGGCGTGTCATGTTTAATTTTTTGCACTATGTGCACCTTATGTCTTTATAAAACTTCTAGGTTTTTACCTAATATAAGCTAAAATGCGCTTAAAAGCGTTACAAGACACTAAAAAACGCCAACTTATAAAATAGATAGTGAATAACTAGCTACTCAGGGTTTTATTTGCCTTTTTTTCTGCTTAGTAAATTTCTTAAACATTCAAACTAAGGTGAGTTGCATTTAAAAGCAGCTAAATTGCAGTGTTTAAGACTTAAAAAACGCCAATATTGAAAATAGACAGTGACTGGGGCTTCTTTTGCCTTTTTTTTGTTTGGTAAATTTCTTAAATATTTATAGTTGCAATTTAAGAGCCCGTAAAGGGTGTCATTCCAGTGCCCCTGTGATGTATTCCAGTGCTTGACACTGCTCTCCTTTGTCATCCCAGTGCCCAGACACTGGGATCCAGTTTTCCACATGATTCCATCAAGAACGTTGTGTTTTAACATAACACTTTTATGCTTACCAACTCAGTGTCCAATCAAAATTCCTGGATCCCAGTGTCTGGGCACTGGGATGACACCATCATAAAGGAACCAGTGTCAGCTACTTGGATGACACCATTCTTTTTCCTGGATTCCAGTGTCTGGGCACTGGAATGACATCCTCCCTTGTGGAGATTGCTCTCAAATCACAATGTTCGTACAGCTATGCAAACACAAAGGTGTCATTCCAGCGCGTGACGCTGGAATCCAGTTGAGCTATTTCAACAAAAATACTGCATTTTGAGATGAACGTTTATTCTCACCAGACTTATTTATACCAATTCCCATTACACGGCAAACAGATAGACAATAATAGAAGACAAGCCATAATGAAATAAGTGAAATAGTCGAGGTATAAATGGCACTAAGATCAAAATTATTGGATGAAGAAGTAGTAAAATCAGCAAAAAAAATGCTGAAGAAAGTAAGGAACAATGCATATGTTGCAAAAAAACTAAATGCTGTAATTGCAGCAAAAAAGCATAGTATAACGGCTGTAGCAAAAATATATTGCATTTCAAGAAGCGCACTAACTTCGTGGATAAAACTCTTGAAATTAGGCAGAGAAGAAAAATTGTTTGCTCCTCCACAACGGCGTAGAAAAACTAAATTAAATCAGGCTCAACTACAGCAAGTTGAAGCATGGGTAGGAGAAAATCCTAATATTACCATTAAAGAAATGAGAATAAGAATCCAGGAAAAGTTCGGCTTAAATATTAGCAAATCTACAGTACACCGCTATATGCAAAAGATGAAATTCTCTTATATTACACCAAGACCAGTACACAATGTACAAGATAAAAGAAAATAAGAGGAATTCAAAAAAAAATCTCAACGAAGTTATTGGCAAGTATCCTGAAAAAGAGCTGTTTTTCTTCGATGAATCGCGGTTTGGCACACATTCAAAGACCGGGCATGGATGGTTTAAAAAAGGCGTCAGAACAAAAGTTAAGGTAAAATTAGGTAGGGAAAATTTTTATCTCTACAGTGCAGTTAATCCTAGAAATGGGGAGAATTCTAGCTTGTTTGCACCGAATGTCAACACTGATTGTATGAATATATTTCTTGAGCAAATGTCTCAATATTTGGGACCACGAGAAGCCTTTCTTGTTATGGATTGTGCTAGTTGGCATAAGTCGAAAAGTTTAAAGGTACCTAAAAATATTGAGATTATATACCTACCACCATACTCACCTGAACTCAATCCAGTTGAGAGGCTTTGGTTGTATGTAAAACAGAACATTTTGCGCAATAAAATATACGATACTATTGCTTTGCTTGAGAGTGCTTTGTGTAAATTTATTACTTCTCTTACCTACTCCACAATTAAACAACTCTGCTATGTATCCTATTTGAATGACCAACAATGAGAATTGGTATTACAAGTATAACAATTAAAGTCTGGATTCCAGTGTCAAGCACTGGAATGACATCATAGGGGCACTGCCCTTTTGGATGGAAACCAGTGTCAGCTACTTAGATGATACCTTTTTTCTACTTAGTTTGGGTTATGCAAGAAGTCTATTGCATTCCTGAGCAATTTGATTCATTATTCTTTTTGTAAAAAATTTTCTTAACTTTTTCTCCACTTTTTTGGTAAGGTCACTTTAAAGGAAGTCTAATAGATGCTACATAGAAATCCAGATGAGTTTCTAAAGTCTATTCCAAAAGATAAGCGCATAATGTGCCTTGACATGGGAGAAAAGCAAATAGGCATAGCATTTAGCGATAAAACACAGCTCATAGCCACAGCTCATAGCATATATCACAGAAAAAATATGAGCAAAGATTTAGGTTATCTGCATAGAATATTCAAAGAAAATGAAGCTGGATCAATGGTAATAGGACTACCATTAAAAATGGACGAGCAAGAAACTAAATGGTGTAAAACCATAATCCAATTCGCAAATAAAATAATAAAAAAATATAAAGTACATATATACTTACAAGACGAAAGCTTCTCAACATCTATCGCAACTCATACACTAAAAATCACTGGAATATCAATCACAAAATCGAAAAAAATAGATGATAAAATCTCTGCATGTATTATTTTGCAACGAACGTTAGACAAGATAAATACAATCAAATAGTTTTTTCAGATCTGGAAATCTTCAAACTGAATCTCATATAAAAGTTACTCAACAAAACAAGAACCTTTCGTATAAGCATGACAAATTGCTACAGCAAGAGCATCAGCAGCATGGTGACATTTTATATTCAAATTTTTAACTATTTGCTTCACCATAAATATAATCTGATCCTTATCAGCATGGCCATTTCCGGTAATGCTTTTTTTTACATAGTTTGCATCATATTCATTCATAGTTAGCTTTGTTATTTTTAACGTTAAAATTACAATCCCTCTTGCATATCCTAAAGTTAGTGAAGATTTAGGATTTTTATTAACAAAAATTTTTTCTACCGCAGCTTCATTCGGAGAGTATAGGGAAATTACTTTCTTTAATTGTTCAAAAATTATATGTAAGCGTTCACCTGTACCCAATTTACCATCAGTTGATATGGTACCGCCGCCCAAAAATTCAATATTATTTTTTTCGTTCAGGCTGATAATGGCCCACCCAGTCTTGCTTATTCCTGGATCTAGACCTATTATTTTAACCACTTAATAAACGCTTAACCAATAGACAAATAAAAATAAAAATATCCAGACTATATCTACAAAGTGCCAATACCAGGAGGCAAACTCAAAGCACAAATGGTCCTGAAGTGTAAATTGGCCTTTCCGTGCTCTAAATAAACACACTGATAAAAATATTATTCCTATTATAACGTGTGCGCAGTGAAAACCGGTAATCATATAAAAATTGGATGTATAAATAAGCTTTTCTTCTGTTTCTTGTAGAGAAAAACTCGCTTCATGATACTCTATTGCTTGCACTATTATAAAAAAAACCCCAAGCAATATAGTTATGGACAGCATTTTAATCATGCTCTTTTTATCATTTTCAAGTAAAGAGTGATTTGCCCAAGTAATTGTTGTACCAGAAAGCAATAATATTAACGTATTCATGAACGGTAGTGACCACGGATCAGGTGGCAAAATTCCCTCAGGGGGCCATTCAACTTTTTTTGCAGGAGAAAACGCCTCAAATAAAAAAACTGGATCAAGCCAGGCTTTAAAGAATGAACAAAAGAACACTATAAAAAACACGACCTCCGAGAGAATAAATAAGTACATTGCAAATTTGAGTCCATGTTTTACAATGGCAGTGTGACATTTGTCATAAATGGCCTCCCTTATTACATCTCTCCACCAATAAAACAGCACCCCTGATACTGCAAAGATTCCCAAAACTAAACAAAACACTCCGAAAATTTGTTTATGAAGCGCGCCAACTAATCCAAGTGCAAGAATAAGAATTGCTGCTGATATAGCAATTGGCCAAGGGCTTGGATCCACTAAATGAAAATCATGTTCTTTACTTTTCATAGCATTTTAAAAAATACTTATTAAGGATACAAATTAGCTTAAAATTGTCAATATTCCTTAAAATCTTGATTGAATCTTGAAAAATTATATGCACCGTTCAAAAAATCTAACACAAATTGTGCAGTTATTCTAAACAACTCAAGCATTCTGCTCTTTTCGTTTTCTCTTGCTCTGCTGCAATATCCATCAACAATATTTTCCAAAATAATGCATCCAGACTTTACTGAATCACTGTAACAAAAATTAAACCAATCCCTATATCTATTATTTTTCTTGAATCTATTTTTCATGCTATCAACGATAGTCTTGTATATAAACATGCAAGAATACAAAACCGTCATAGCCTCATAGGTATTACTATACGAGATGGATAAAAGAAAATTAGAGAAATTAAAACACTCAAGAGATTTCTTTCCACGACTTATACCGTACATAGTAAAGTAGTAGTCATATAGCACTCTATTAACAGTCACTACTCTTTGGGCTACTTCAGCAAGCAAGATAATACTACTATAATCTTCCATTCTGGATGCAGTAATTAAGGTGGTACGAATATAATCACCTAAGAACAACGTCTTTTGTTGAGCATAGAACTTGAAGTTCTCTATATTTAGGGTGTTATTCGCTAACTCAACATCAAAAGGATGCTCAATTATATCCTTTAAAAGATTTGACCCGTAACAGCTCCTAATTATGCCACTGAACATTGTAGTTACCGATAAAAGATCAAGTTAACGTAAATAATCCGCTGCTAATATTCTTTGCTAGATATATTAGAGTAATATGCCTCATCCCAAAACATTATTTCTAATTCCAGCCCTTTCTTAAAAAACTCATACATCCTCTTTTTTTCACAGTCACTAGCTTTTTTATATAGCTTATTTGTAATATCAGTAACCTCATCAATTATAGCATTTACTGTTTCGCTACTATAAATGTTGATCCACTCTTTGTATTTGTTATTTTTAATCCCTTTAGTTGTTATCTCATATACCATATGGCGTACAACGATTTGGTATATGTTAAAGCAAGAATAAGATGCTACTAAAGCTTCATTAACAGAATTGTGATATGCAACACTCATGAAAAAGTCAGTAAAGGCAGAACAAGCTCTTGACTTTTTGTGATCACCAGATAGATCACAATCTTCAAAATATTTTTTATACTGTTCTCGAACATAAAATGCTCCTTGTGCCAAATTGATTAAACTACTCATCATTTCAATATCATCAACTCTAGCTGCAATAATTAAAAAAGCACGAGCGCAATCTATACAATACAGAAAATCCTGCTGAAGGTAGAATTTGAATTTTTCATAATCTAATGTATTATTCATCAATTCAACATTAAAAGGGTGTTCTTTTATTTTATCAATAAGATCAGACGATTCTTTTATAGCTATGCTACAGAATTCTTCTTCTATTCTGTTATACATTTTATGAGCCTCACAATAAAAACTGAATATAATAATTATCACTAATATAGTATAATTATTATGAAAAAGCAATTATACTTCAACAATAAGCTAGTATATAAATATGAGGCTGTAAATCAAAAATTTTGGCAATCTAAAGAAATTTTACTATTACCTTCTATATTGAATTCTCTACAAAGATCAGCAGACAAGTTCATGCTTTCCCAAGAAAATCCACCGTCATTTTCTGACTCTTTACCAAAATGTCCATAACAGGCTGTACGTTTATATATAGGGCGATTAAGCGATAAATGCTTGATTATGCCTTTTGTTGATAAATCTATACTATTCTCAATAAACTCTTTAATTACTCTTTCCTCCACCGCATTCGTACCAAATGTATCAATATAGAATGAAGTAGGTTTTGATACACCAATTGCATAAGAAAGCTGCACAAGACAACGTTCAGCTAAACCTGCAAAGACAATATTTTTAGCAAGGTATCTTGCCATATAAGCTGCAGATCTATCAACTTTGGTTGCATCTTTTCCGGAAAATGCTCCTCCACCGTGTGGAATATAACCTCCATAAGTATCAACCATAATTTTTCGTCCGGTTAATCCACAATCACTAACTGGCCCACCAATAACAAATCTACCAGTTGGATTGACCAAGAGATTTTCCTCAGAACACATCCATCCTTTAGGTAAAGATGAAACTATGTAAGGATAAATTATTTCTTTTACTTTTGATTGATCCAAATCCTCAGGGTGCTGTATTGAGACAATAATACTTTCAGCACGTACCGGGAGGTTATTCTCATATGCCAAAGTGATTTGTGATTTTGCATCCGGACCAAGCTTTGCTTCTTTAACTGCACTCATAATATTTTTCAGAATCGAGTGTGCATAAAAAATGGGTGCTGGCATAAGGTTTTCTGTCTCTGTTGTTGCATAGCCATACATTATGCCCTGATCTCCAGCACCTTGATCCACCCCTATTGCAATGTCATTTGATTGCTCATGCAGCAATATATTTACTTTCACTTTTCTCCAGTGGAAACCATCATGCTCATAACCAATATCTTTTATTGTATTCCGTACAATACTTTCAATCCTGCTATTTTTGATGTTAGGTCCGAATACTTCCCCAGCTATAATAACGTTATCTTTGGTGACTAAAGTCTCTATTGCAGCTCGCGCAAAAGGATCAGTGAAAAGGTATTCATCAAGTATTGCATCTGAAATTTGATCTGCTACTTTATCTGGATGACCAGCCGCCACTGACTCACTGGTTACTAAATTTTTATATAAACTCATGCTTTAGGTTTCTGCTTATACAATACCAAAACCGCTATAAAAAACACAGTTAGTAA
The DNA here is from genome assembly GCF_977011065.1 of Wolbachia endosymbiont of Dactylopius coccus. Lineage (NCBI taxonomy): Bacteria > Pseudomonadati > Pseudomonadota > Alphaproteobacteria > Rickettsiales > Anaplasmataceae > Wolbachia > Wolbachia endosymbiont of Dactylopius coccus. The sequence continues at coordinate 917,028 of NZ_OZ347065.1, forward strand.
TTACTAAATGGTGGGCCTGGGAAGAGTTGAACCTCCGACCTCACGCTTATCAGGCGTGCGCTCTAACCACCTGAGCTACAGACCCTTGATCTATTCAAGCTAAAGCTTGCATATTATCTGTAGGCACAACATCAATAAAAGTCTTTTTATTTGCTGACCTCCTAAAACTAACCCAGCCTTCTATTTTAGCAAAAATCGTATGATCTTTACCTATACCAACATTCTTCCCAGGATGGAATTTTGTGCCTCTTTGGCGCACAATTATGTTACCAGAAATAACTTTTCCATTCTTCTTTATCCCTAACCTACGACCTGCCGAATCTCTACCATTACAGGAACTACCACCTGATTTTTTAGTTGCCATATCTTACCTCTTACTTTTGAAGACTAATTTCATTGATACGAAGAACAGTGATATACTGCCTATGACCAGTTTTCCTACGGTAATTTTTTCTTCTCTTTTTCTTAAAGATTATAATTTTTTTATCTCTACACTGCTCCAGTACTTCAGCTTTAACAATAGCATTAGATGGACAAGATAAGCCATTATTTGAAACACAAATCACTTTACTGATCTCCACTTCCTCTTTTTCTTCAGCTTGTAATCTTTCTACTTTGATTATGCTGCCTTCTTTTACTAAATACTGCTTTCCGCCAGTTTCAATTACTGCAAACATGATAAATATCAATTATCGTTATTAATACTAATCGTAAATGATGTTACACATACTGTCAATATAAATAAAAACATGAAATACTTCATCCTCTTTCCTTTGGCAAGTAGTAAAGTTTTAAAACTTTACTACTCTTAAATTCTCTGAGTCTCATGGAAACTTTACTATGCTAATAAAAGTTTTCAATCGGAGCTTACAAATTAAAACTTATTCCAAGTTCAAACCCATGGTTATGACCTTCGAATTCTTTCAATAGACGATAACCAGCAAAAACACTTGTCCTTGAAGAAAGCGGAAGGTCAAGACCAGAGCTTATTTTATATGAGAAACCAAATTCTAACTCACTCCAATCGATAGCAGCACCTATACCAACATTGACATACGGAGTGATATCCGTGTTTGTAAACTCGTAATGATAACGTAAATTTGCCAACATTCCTCCTTGCAGTCTATGTTCAAAAATATTTGCAACTGAAATCATAGGCTCAACTGAAATTTTTACGCTGTTTGTGTAGTGATAACCGATACTATAACTAAAATCGCCAGAACTGTATGATAAAGAAGTATAGATTCTATCTTTAATCCAATCAACTCCAAAAGACGGTGCTGACAAAGAAATAGCAGGCAATATAGCTACTAATACCAATTCTCATTGTTGGTCATTCAAATAGGATACATAGCAGAGTTGTTTAATTGTGGAGTAGGTAAGAGAAGTAATAAATTTACACAAAGCACTCTCAAGCAAAGCAATAGTATCGTATATTTTATTGCGCAAAATGTTCTGTTTTACATACAACCAAAGCCTCTCAACTGGATTGAGTTCAGGTGAGTATGGTGGTAGGTATATAATCTCAATATTTTTAGGTACCTTTAAACTTTTCGACTTATGCCAACTAGCACAATCCATAACAAGAAAGGCTTCTCGTGGTCCCAAATATTGAGACATTTGCTCAAGAAATATATTCATACAATCAGTGTTGACATTCGGTGCAAACAAGCTAGAATTCTCCCCATTTCTAGGATTAACTGCACTGTAGAGATAAAAATTTTCCCTACCTAATTTTACCTTAACTTTTGTTCTGACGCCTTTTTTAAACCATCCATGCCCGGTCTTTGAATGTGTGCCAAACCGCGATTCATCGAAGAAAAACAGCTCTTTTTCAGAATACTTGCCAATAACTTCGTTGAGATTTTTTTTTGAATTCCTCTTGTTTTCTTTTATCTTGTACATTGTGTACTGGTCTTGGTGTAATATAAGAGAATTTCATCTTTTGCATATAGCGGTGTACTGTAGATTTGCTAATATTTAAGCCGAACTTTTCCTGGATTCTTATTCTCATTTCTTTAATGGTAATATTAGGATTTTCTCCTACCCATGCTTCAACTTGCTGTAGTTGAGCCTGATTTAATTTAGTTTTTCTACGCCGTTGTGGAGGAGCAAACAATTTTTCTTCTCTGCCTAATTTCAAGAGTTTTATCCACGAAGTTAGTGCGCTTCTTGAAATGCAATATATTTTTGCTACAGCCGTTATACTATGCTTTTTTGCTGCAATTACAGCATTTAGTTTTTTTGCAACATATGCATTGTTCCTTACTTTCTTCAGCATTTTTTTTGCTGATTTTACTACTTCTTCATCCAATAATTTTGATCTTAGTGCCATTTATACCTCGACTATTTCACTTATTTCATTATGGCTTGTCTTCTATTATTGTCTATCTGTTTGCCGTGTAATGGGAATTGGTATAAAGTAAGTAGTTTTTTCATTTTTACCCTCCAAATATTGATATACGCATGTATACAAATATAAGCATTAAAAATAATATAATTACAGCAAATTACTTTATTTTCTTAATCACTTGTTTTTCTCTTGCTATTGCAAGGCTTTTTTCTGGTACATCTTCAACTATAACACTACCTGCTGCAATTACAGATTCATCATGAATATTAAGTGGCGCAATCAGCGAGCTATTGGCGCCAACAAAGCAATTGCTCCCTATATTTGTTTCATGTTTATTTTTCCCATCATAATTACAAACAATAGTGCCTGCTCCTATATTACTCCCCTGCCCTACTTTAGTATTTCCTATATAACTTAAGTGTTTTATTCTCGTGTTTTGACCAACTTCACTTGTTTTCACTTCCACAAAATTTCCTATTTTTGCCTTATTATCAATTATTGTATTTCCACGTATTCTGGTAAATGGACCGATCTCAGCATTACTTTTAATTAAGCAGTTTTCTAAATGCGAAAATGGCAGTATTTTTGCACCAGACTCTATTTTCACTCCAGGACCGAAAAACACATATGGGTAAATCACTGAATCTCTGACAATTTGCGTATCAAGAGAAAAGAAAACAGTCTCTGGTGCAACAAGCGTTACCCCGAAGTCGGTAAAAACTTTTCTTTTATTTTCTTGAAAGTAAAATTCAGCTTTTATAAGGTCATTTCTGTTATTTATTCCAGTTGCCTCTTCTCCACCGGTAATAACGTAACCGACGTTCAAACCATGTTCCACCGCAATGGAGACTATATCAGTTAAGTAATACTCTTGAGTTGAGCTATTGCACTCTATTTTCTCCACCAATTCACGTAAATTCTTTGCACATGCCACCATTATTCCAGCATTGGCAAGAAATTCTTCATGATTATTTTTATCACTCTTTGCTTCTACGATTTCTCTTAAGGAACCATTCTCAATAATTAACCTACCGTATTCTTTATTGCTTGTCCTAAAACCTAGGCAAACTAGAGCCTTGCCTTCTAAATAACTAATCATTTTAGTTATTGTGCTGCTTTTTATGAGCGGAGTATCTCCATACTGCACAACAACTATGCTTGAATCTGGCAATTTTTTCAGGTTTCTCATCGCAGTTTTGACTGCATCTCCCGTGCCAAGTGTTAATTCTTGTGTAATTAACTGTATATCCTCAAAGCACTTTAGTTTTTCAATTAAAGGCTGATCAACTACAACAGCAATATTTTCAGGATTTAACTGTTTTGCATTGTAAATGACATGCTGGAGCATGGAAAAATTGCCTATTTCGTGCAGGACTTTAGGTAAGCCTGAATTCATCCGCCTGCCATGCCCTGCAGCAAGTATGATGAAAGTATGAGCTTTATTTATCACTTATCTTAAAGATGAAAAATGAAAACCATAATGATCAAGCCAACTGATTTTGTTATCGTAAAAGCTTCTTAGGTCGCTGATTTGATATTTTAGCATCGCAAGCCTTTCTATACCAATGCCAAACGCAAAACCGTTGTATTTAGTATGGTCTATTCCAACATTTTGAAAGACATTTGGATGCACCATACCACATCCGAGCACCTCTATCCATTTACTACCTTTATAACTTATATCCACTTCCGCAGAGGGTTCAGTAAAAGGGAAAAAACTATTACGAAAACGTATCTTCAGCCCTTTATCGCCAAAGAACTTATTAAGGAAGTGATGAATAGTAAATTTTAACTGGCCCATATTGACACTTTCATCGACATATAACCCTTCTATCTGATGAAACATAGGAGTGTGAGTTGCATCAAAGTCGTTTCTGTATACTCTACCTGCGGCTACTATTTTAATTGGGAAATTTTTTGTTTTTTCCATGGTTCTAATCTGCACAGATGAGGTGTGAGTGCGCAGTACCATTCTTTTATCATCTATTTTATTCTTTAAGTAGAAGGTATCTTGCTCCTCTCGCGCAGGATGATGACTTGGAGTATTCAGTGCATCAAATACATGAAACTCATCTTCAATGTCAGGGCCATCAACTGCTTTAAAACCCATATGTGCAAAAATAAGCTTTACTTCATTTATAACCTTACTGAGTGGATGGACCTTGCCCATTTTTTCTGGTCTAACGGGCAACGTGATATCAACCGCCTCGTTCTGCAATTTAAAGTTAACTTCTTCGGCTTTTAGTATATTTTCCTTATTCGTTATAAGCTGATCTAGCTTATTACGTAAAACATTGATAACTTCGCCTAAATTGCGCTTTCTTCCTGCATCTTCTATCTCTTTTAAGTTGTCAAAATAAGCTTTAATTACACCCTTTTTTCCCAAATATGATAGCCTGACTTTTTCTAAATCTTGTAAAGAAGAAGCATTCTCAATTTCAGAGACCGCTTTATCTTCAAGTGAAGGTATTTCATTCAGTAGCTCTTTATTCATCTTAGAAACGCTGGCTTAAATTTTAATTATAGTAAAATCTTGAATAGCATCAACAATCTAAAAACTGTCCCATTTTAATTATTAATTTATTGACCAATTAATTTTTTTTATTTACCTTTGCGTTGATGAATTTGCTGTATCAACCATGCACAACAGTGACACTGAAACTTATAATAAGTACAAAATAGAGGATTTACCTAAGTTCTTTAAGGAAAGATCCAAAAACATAAGTAAAGCATTTTCTAGCAAAATAATTAAGATCAGTACCATTCGCTCGAGAAGTATTGAAAGTAATATACAAGAATTTTCATTTGAGCTAACAGCAACAGATAAAGACACTTTTAATACAAGACCATTTCAAATAAAATCTTTAATTGATTTTTTTAAAATCTGCCTTTCTCGGGAAAAAAATTTTACAGTCAATATAAAAGTACCAAAAGAAAGCAGTGAATTATATAATAACTACTGTAAAACTAATAGTGATAAAACTGTAGAAGAATTCATAAGTAATGCTCCGCCTCAAATCCTTCTGCAAGGAATAACAATAATACTACAAACAGACGTTAAAAACATTAACCTGGATAACTCGCACAGAATTGAGTCGTTCTTGAATAAGAAGCTAAAACATGCAGAAAAAACTGAAAATGAGGAACAGAGTCAAGTTACACTACAACTAAAAGAAACAGAAAATAAAGACAGACAAGAACAGAGTGAAACTAAGCAAAAAAACGCACAAAATAGACAAATTGTACCATTTACAGGCTCGTTTGGCTTTAACATAGCAAGCAAAGTAAATTGTAAAGCTTCAGTGGTTACTGCTGCAATAAAAGTTAATATACCAAAATATAGAATTTTCCTTCCCTTATCTAATTTTTTTGATGATGTAATAAGGTTATCCCTTTTAAGAACACCAAAACCTTCTATACAGAGCAACAATATACCATTTGGTATCATTCCAGCGCTTGACCAGGAAAAAAGAAACATGGATCCAAGTAGTCAAGCTACTCGGATAACAGAGGGTAATATAGGAAATCCAATGCCTCAAGAAGTGGAACGGGATATAGGTCAAACTACTTCGCACACAGATTATTTTAAGGCTAACAGAAAAAAGAAGTCAAAAAAGCAAGCTCAAGAACTATCAGAAGAAGAAAAACAATCTATCATAAAACAAGCTCAAAATGATGCTAGAGTAGCTATGATAGATAACCAGATTGAGCGCAGGGGAAAAAAACTCGATGAAATATTTATTGAAGTGATAAATGGATACAAAAATCAAGATCCAGAAACATTTCGCAATGTTTTTAACTCAATATTCAATATTGTTTATTTTCAAGATAAACAATTACATGAAATATTAGAGTCAGGTGAGATATCAGAAGTATTAGAAATACTAGAAATACCACAACCAGCTGGCAAGTCTTTTTTTCCAAAAGAGTATTTACAAAAGCAAGTATATAGAAAAAAAGAGCAATTAGTTTCAGGTGTTTATATACAACAACCTCCTACGCAACATAAAAATACTTTTCATAAATCTACAAACCCTTTACCAATTAAAGATCCCTCACCAGCAACAAATGAAGCTAAAACTCTACCACCTACTAACATTACACTCAAATCACCGTTAAAAACTGTATTTTCCTCAAAAAAGGCTTATTTTTGTCTATTTATAATAGTAGCATCTGCATCAACACTTTGCTTATGGCATTTTCCATTAGGAAAAGTGTCAATGTTAAAAGGATTAGTGCCACCAGAAAAAAGAGAAAATATTGGGTTAGCATTGAACATAGGGTTACCAACATTGATTACATTATGTGTTTTGAGTTTAGCTTACTTTATATATTCTGAATATTCTATAGAACCTGTTAAGCAAGTAAGTAAAAACGATCCCCTTTCTCACACCTATAGCTAGTGCAGGCTCAGTTTTCCTACATCATATCGCCGCGGATAGATCCCGCTAACAAGCAGCGGGATGACAGCAGTCCTACGTCATACCGTCATGGTATCTCACATAGATCCTACTAATAAGCGGCGGAATGACGAATTTGTCGTTTTTTAAATCGTCGGTAAACCAGAATTACTTTAGCTATAACAAAATAGAAGTAAGTTGTTGTAAAAAATTTTTCATGGTAAAATTATTTATTTTCACCATATGTTTAAAGGAATTATTACGGATATCGGGACTATAACTGATACTACCACTCACTCCAACTCTGATCAAATTTTCCATATCAAGACACAAAATTTATCCTCTATAAATAAAGGAGATTCAATAGCTTGCTCTGGTGTGTGTTTAACTGTTGTTGATATGATGAGCGACATATTTACAGTCCAAACGTCTCAAGAAACTATGAAGATTTCTAACTTAAATACGTGGAGAATAGGAAAAAAAATAAATCTCGAACAAGCAATGAGATTAAGTGATAAGATCGATGGCCACCTAGTTCAGGGTCATGTTGATGGGATAGTAAAAATTTTAACAATCGAACGAAATTTAGATTCTCATGAAATCAAACTATCGTGCCCACAAGAATTAATTAAATTTGTTGCAAAAAAAGGCTCCGTTACACTAAATGGGGTTTCCCTCACAGTGAATTCAGTTATTAATCAGGAATTTATAGTAAATATAATTCCCTATACATGGGAAAATACAACTTTTCAGTACAACAAAATAAATGATTATCTGAATTTAGAAATTGACATGATCGCTAGGTATTTAGATCAATTGATGCAGCATAAATACAATTAATTTTACAACCTTATTATTTACAACTATTATATCTTGAAAACCATATAGATATAAAATATGCTTTTCGATAGCTTAATTATCTTCATTGTTGTTCTATGTGTAATAATCTCGGTAACTAGAGGTTTTATAAAAGAGCTATGCGCACTAATGTTTCTATTTTTATCAATTTTTCTGACAGCTAATCACTATGATTTTTTCACTCCAAATTATAGTAAATATTTTGATTCTAAAGTTATACTAAACATACTTTCTACAATCTCTGTATTTATTATACTTAATCTTATATTCATGATAATAAACAACTGGCTAATGTACATATTATCACCCATAAGGTTGGGGTTTATCGATAGAGTTACTGGAATCTTTCTCGGAGTGCTTAAAGGAATATTGCTCTCTTATGTACTATTTTTTGCTGTGTACTTATATTGTTACACAGTATATGACAAAAAAGAATATGGCAAAAAAGAATATGGCAAAAAAGAGGAACATTCTGAAATAAAAGCAGAAGACATATTGCCTAATTGGATAATAAATTCACACTCTTATCAGGCTTTATTTGTGACAGCAGAAGAAGTAATTGACATGTATGTGCCAGAGTCGTTGATACTAAAAATAAAAGAGATCGGTGGAGAAATGGTTGATCAAGAAAAACCCAAAAACAATAAAAAAGAAGAGTAAATATTTATTTATAAATATGTTCATTGGGAGTATTCAAAAAGCCATATGTGTCAGGTTAAGAGCACTCCTCTATTATAATTCACGTGTTTAAGAATGACTTCTGCTAAACCTTTACTAATTCCATGTACGTTTTGAATTTCAGCCAGAGAAGCTTTGCTTATATTTTTCTCTGAACCAAAATAAGACATCAACGCTTTTTTTCTTTTGTTGCCAATGCCGGGTATTTTGCTTAATTGTGAAACTATAAACTGTTTATCGCGCTTCTTTCTATGTGAAGTTATCGCAAAACGGTGGGCTTCATTACGCAGCAATTGTAAGTAAAGCATGACTTTGCTGTCATTTGCCAGACTGACTTCTTCCCTGCCCAGCATATAAAATGTTTCATTTCCTGCGTTACGATCAGGACCTTTTGCCATACAAGCAAAAGGAACGTTTATATTCAATACTTCCAGTACATTCTGTACTATGGAAACATGTCCTGGTCCGCCATCAATCAGTAAAAAATCAGGTATTATGCCTTTTATATTGCCGGAGAAACGTCTGGTTAGCACTTCCCTCATCATTTTATAGTCATCGCCTGAAAATTTTTCCTTTATAGTAAATTTTCTGTACTCACTTTTTAAAAAACCCTCCTGCCCTGCAACAACCATTACACCAATTTGCTGGCTTCCAGAAATATGGCTATTATCATAAACCTCAATACGCTTTGGAATATTTGGTAACAAGAAGATTTTGCTAAGCTCCTCAAGCTTTTCTAGGTTATTTCTATAATCGATAAGCTTCTGCTCTAAGCTATGCTGAGAGTTATCATAAACAAATTTCAATAAATCACGCTCTTTTTTATTCTTTGCATGCAGAACTTTTACTGGCTTTTGAGCAACCTTATATAGTGCTTGTTCTATAATTTCCTTATCCACAATAGAATCTGGAACGTAAATTTGTATTGGAGGTATGTTAGCTGAATTATAAAAATTGACCAAAAAGGTGGATAAAATTTCATCATTTGAGTGATCACCACAGTTCTCGGCAAAGTAAGGAGTGCTGCCGTAGTTGTCTTTATTTCTGAACGATAACACACTAATACATGCTAGATCCTCTTCACGTACAATACTGAAGAAATCTGCATCTTTTTCAAAAGAAAAATCCGTGTGCTGTATTTGAATTTGCTCAAGAAACTTTACCCGATCTCTATATATAGCAGCAAGCTCATAGTTTTCTTCACTGCTGCACTTTCTCATTGTGAAAAGTAACTGTTCTTTCACTTCCTTATTTCTTCCAAGCAATGTATTTCGTGCCTGTTTTACTGATTGGCAGTAGTCGTCTTTTGTGATTTTGTTTATGCATGGTGCTGAGCAGCGCTTAATTTGATATTCAATACATGGTCTTTTTGTTGAGGAAAAGTATTGATCTGAACATACTCTTAGGAGAAAAGCTTTTTGCAATGACAATATAGTTTGCTTAACAGCAGCGGCAGATGTAAAGGGACCATAATAATGAAACTCATTCTTCTTAAATTTGCCTCTATATTTTGCTATTCTTGGATAATCGTGCTTGGAAATTGTTATATAAGGATAAAATTTTCCATCCTTGAGCACAATATTATAAAGTGGTTTCAATGATTTTATTAACTGTGCTTCAAGAAGCAGTGCTTCGATTTCATTCTCAGTGATGAATATTTCAACCTTAATAACCTGTAAGAGCATAACTCTAATTCGTTCAGAAAGGTTTTCGAATTGAAGGTAGTCGGATAACCTCGACTTCAAGTTTTTTGCTTTTCCAACATATAAAACTTTATTCTTATCTCCAACCATCTTATACACGCCACAGGACTGTGGAGATGATTTGATTTGTTCTTTATATTGCCTAAGCATTTATCCATTGCTTAACCTGTATGAGGTTAAAATCTGCTACTAAATGAAAGATGGAAACTACATTTTCAAGCAAAGATAATCTGTTTCTTCTCAGCTTATCAGAATCACAGTTAATCTTTATACTGTCCATAAACTGATTGATAAACGGAGCAAAACCAGCAAGTTCATCAAGTGCTACATTAAAGTGGTTATTTTTTATCGCTTGTTTTATGTTTTTACAAGCAGTTATAGCACAATTTGATAGCGCAATTTCTTCACTTTCAATCAAAAACCTCTTACCGTAAGATGCACTATAAGTAGTGCCATCACTTTTCCTTGCTTTGCTCATCATGTTACTGACTCTTTTGTAAGTGCTTAGAACTTGTTCACCTTCTGGAGTACTAAGATAACGATCCAATATAACAGTTTGCTTTTCTGCTGTCAGCAGATCATTAATATCGATTTTATATAGTATTGAATCTACAACATCTTGCCTTATATCTCTATTTTTTAAAATAACCTTGAATCTTTCTAAGCAGAATCTAAATACTAGTTCTAAAATTTGTTTTCTATTTGGCTTATCAACTGACGCTGTATTTTTATTAAATAGAAGCCTTGAATATAAAGATACTGACTTGTCTATCATTAGCCTAATTGGAACATGCAAATTATTTTCAAGTATTGTCCTAATTATACCAATTGTCATTCTCCGCAAACCAAATTGATCATACGAACCAGAGATTTTCTCACCTGCTGCAATTAAACCAACTAAGCTATCCACTTTGTCTGCAATTGACACAGCAATTGCAGAAGGAGATTTAGGACACTCCTGCTCTGGCCCGATTGGCTTATAATGCTCAGTTATAGCTTCCACTATTTCTCTATCTTCTTGAAAATAAGAAGCATAATATCCACCCATTACTCCTTGTAATTCTGGAAACTCTCTTACTATCGATGTTGCCAAATCAGCTTTTGCCAAATATGCAGCACGTTCAACTTTTATCAGCGAAGCATGTGGAATAAATATAGCTATATACTTTGACAGAGGCGTAATACGCTTCACCTTTTCCCCCACGCTGCCAAGTGAAGCATGAAATAATATTGAACCTAATCTTTTGACATAATAATCTAGATTTTCCTTTTTATCTTGAGATATTAAAAATTGGGCATCAGCAAGACGTGCTTCTAATATTCTTTCGTGTCCTTTAACAACTTCACCATTGTTGACGTTGACAACAGTGACAAAGTGTGAAATTCTCTTTCCATTACTTAAAGCAAGGTATTTTTGTTGTGTATTAACTATACTAAGTATTACTTCCTTCGGTAATCCAAATGACTTTTCTTGATTCACTTCACCAAACAGTACGATTGGCCACTCTATAAGCCCTGTCAATTCATTTAGTAAATAATCATTTTTCTCAAGTTGTAAATTCTGCTCTTTTGTGAATTTATTAATCTGATCTAGTATAAATTGCTTTCTTTTGTCCATTTGGAGAATTACACTGTTTTTTTCTAGCAATTCAAAATAGTCTTTAGGTGCTTTAACAGTTAACGCTGTACCACTTGAGAGAAATCGATGGCCATATGTTGTGTTAGATGCTGTGATCCCTGCAAAAGACACAGGTATTATTTCGTCATTTAAAATGCATAAAATGTTTTTAATTGGCCTAACCCACCTTTCTTTTCCTTTGCCCCATCTCATACTTTTTGGCCAAGAGAAATTTTTTAATATTTCTCCTAGTTGATTTTTAAGAAACTCTTGAATGTTAAATGAGCAGCTTTCTCTTTTAATGAAGTAAAAATCCTCATTATTTACTTTTCGAACGAGCAAATCTTCTTCATTTTTCTGATGTTTTCTTAAAAAACCTTCGATAGCACTCTTTGGTGCGTTAACGTTTGGTCCCTTAACTTCGTTATTGGAATCCTTTAGCTCCGAAGCACTTATGTTGTCGACAAAAAGAGTGATGCGACGTGCCGTTACAAAAACCTCTATAGATGCAAACCTTAAATTGTTTTTATTAAAAGCACTGGTAATATAACTCTTAACTTGAACTGCAGCTACATTCTGCATCCTTGGTGGTATTTCTTCTGAAAGGCACTCAAATAACAACTGCAACGACATACGCTATTTACTCATGTACAATTCACAACATTTTTTTGTTAGCTCTCTAACTTTACCAATATAAGCTGTACGTTCATTTACACCAAGCACACCTCTTGCATCAAGCAGATTAAGTAGGTGACTAGTTTTAATACATTGGTCATAAGCTGCCATTGGTAGCTCCTTTTCAATAAGGAACTTACATAATTTTTCCGTATCTTCAAATTGCTGCTGTACCACTTTAGTATCATAATAATCTAACGCTAGATAAGAAAATTCATATTCTCTTTGTTTAAAAATATCTCCGTAAGTTACACCGTTATCGTTCCAAGTTATATCGTAAACATTATCTACACCTTGTATGCACATTGCTAAACGTTCCAACCCATATGCCACCTCACCAGGAATCATCTTGCAGTCAATCCCTCCAACTTGCTGTATATAAGTAAGCTGTGTTACTTCCATTCCATTGCATGTAACTTCCCATCCAAGTCCTGATGCGCCGACACTTGGATTTTCCCAATCATCTTCAACAAACTTAATATCATATTTTTCTGTAGATATGCCAAGAGCTTTTAAGCTATCTAAATAGACGTCTTGTAAATTATTACCAGATGGCTTTATTATAACTTGATATTGGTGATGTTGATACAAGCGATTAGGATTATCACTATAGCGTCCATCTGCTGGCCTAATTACTGGTTGTAGATATGCAATTTTTGTCGATTTTGTATCAATTGCAGACATAATTGTTGCAGGATGTAATGTGCCAGCACCAACTTCAGATGTGTATGGGTGAAGTATAACGCACCCTTCACTAGCCCAAAAATCTTGTAACTCTTTTATTATACTTTGTAAGTTCACACAAATTGTACACTTTTTATACTAAATATATAAATAAATAAGTACTATTCAATATTTATTTTTTTTGCAGCACTATGTAAATAATCACCTAAAACTGCTGAACTTTCCCTCACATACTGAATTATGCTTTTATTTAGGACAATTGCATCATGCATAGTTAAATCGCAGAATATAAATGCTGTTAAATACAGTAAAATCACCGCATAAAATGTGTGAAAAATCCCCTCAAATGTAATTGACATTGCATTATTATAGCTGAGCTGTATTGAACTTATTGGCCATGGTTTTATCACTTCTACGACATTAAAAAATACGTAAGGTATCATAAGAAAAAAGAAAAAGTGCATAAAATCATTAAACCAAAATGGGCATTGAAACATCTGCTTACATATACTCCCATAGAGTTTACTTACAGCATAATAAATTGACATTATTGCTGGCATTGAAAGTGCTACAGTCAGTACTTGCCCTGACGCTATTTGTATTACTATGTCTTCACCACTGTTTGCTGAAGGATCCTGAGCATGAAAAATAAATATTCCAATTAATTGCATTACTAACATAACTATTGCCAATTTTGTAAAAATAGCAGCTACAACTATTCCTGAATTTGGCATTTTATATAGTAAATATTCGCCTCCATATGTAAAAATCAATATAACATCGACAATAAATAATATTAAAAAAGAAGACCAATAGTTCTGCCAACCTGGTAAATATCCTATTCCCAAAAAAGAGCTTACTGTTTTGGCAGGAAAAACCTTACCTAGCATCTTTCCCAAAAATTCAAAAAAAATCCCCATGCTCTAAGTAACACTTGGTTTATATTATTTATAATACTGTATTGTAACGGACTTATCAATAACTTAAAACATGTATTGGAAAATTTTAGGTAATATGCAGCAACAGTAGAAGAACATGCGCCAAAAATTTAGTAATTTTATAGGGCTTGTGCACTTAAATTTTTTGCAATATCAAGTGCAGCGTAAGTGAATATTGCACTTGCACCCGCACGTTTAAAACCAATCAAAGATTCATAAATCACCTTGTCATAATCTAGCCAGCCATTATTTGCAGCAGCTTTTATCATTGCGTACTCACCGCTTACTTGGTAAGCAAAAATCGGAAAATTAAACTTATCACTTGTTGTTTTGATAATATCCAAATATGGCATACCTGGTTTAATCATAATAAAATCTGCACCTTCATTTATATCCATTTCAATTTCGCACATTGCTTCGTGCGCATTTTTATAATCCATTTGATAACCACTTTTGTCTATAGAATGTGATAGCCCACATGAACCAACGACTTGCCTGAATGGAGCATAGAAACTAGAGCAATATTTCACCGCATAAGATAATATTAATACGTCTTGAAAGTTATTATCATCTAATGATTTTCTGATTCTTCCTATTCTACCATCCATCATATCAGAAGGAGCAACTATATCACATCCTGCCTTCGCTAAAGCAAGTGCTTGCTTACACAGTACTGATATAGTTTCATCGTTTTCTACATCCATCTGATTATCTTTTAAAATGCCGTCATGGCCATGAATAGTGTATGGATCCAGTGCAACGTCTGCAATAATACCAATTTCAGGTACCTTTAATTTTACAGCACGGATTGCTTTGCAGATTAAGTTGTCAGAATTATATGCTCCCTCAGCGTTTTCAGATTTTAGTTTACTATCAACTACAGGAAAAATTGCAACAGCATTAATTCCTAAATCTTTAGCTTCCTTAACTATAGACACTAATCCATCTATTGAATAACACTTTACGCCTGGTAAGCCAGAAATTGGTTCAGTTGTTTCTTCTCTGTTGTGAACAAACAGAGGAAGAACCAGATCATTTACTGATAAACTATTTTCACTTGTTAAATTGCGAACCCATTTGCTCGAGCGCCTGCGCCTTAATCTTGTATTTGGAAAATTAAACATTGGATCCAGGTAAATTCCCAGTAAAGAGCAACACTCCTGAAATGAGTACCACCCAAAGCACCGATATTGGCAGAAACACTTTCCAACCAAGGCGCATTAGCTGATCATATCGATAACGAGGTATTGTTGCTCTAATCCAAATAAATACGAACAAAAGTATAACTATCTTCAAAACGAACCAAATCAAACCTGGAATTTTGTAAAGTAAACTAAACTCCAGCGGCGGATACCATCCTCCTAGAAAGAATATCGTCATCATAGCACTTGCTAGAATCATATTTGCATATTCTCCAAGAAAAAAGAGGGCAAAAGGCATGGATGAATATTCAACGTTATATCCAGAGACAAGCTCTGCTTCAGCTTCTGGTAAATCAAATGGGTGACGATTAGTTTCTGCAAGCAAAGAAATAAAAAATATTATTCCTATAGGCATTAGTAGCAAATCAACCCAAAATGGCATATTGTGTTTCGCTACCACCATCTCTCCAAGGTTCAACGTACCAGTTGTAACAACAACTGTAGCAACTATTAAACCTATTGAAACTTCATATGAAATCATCTGAGCAGCCGACCGTATAGCGCCAAGAAATGCATAATTAGAATTGCTTGACCAGCCTGCAATAATTACGCCGTATACTCCCAGCGACGATATAGCTAGCACATAAAGCACTCCAACATTAATATTTGCTATAACCTTAGGAATCACTACTTGCTGGCCATTTTTTACAATTACTTCAGCACCAAACGGTATAACTGCCCAGGCAATTAATGCCAAGATAAAGGTAAGCATTGGAGCCATAATGAACAGTATGGTGCTCGCTCTAAATGGTATTATCGGCTCTTTAATCAGTAGCTTAATAGCATCTGCAAATGGCTGCAATAGCCCAAAAGGTCCAACTACACTTGGGCCGTGTCTCAGTTGAATTGCACCAATAACCTTACGCTCAAAGTATACCAAGTACGCAACTGAAAGTAGTAGCGGTACTAAAATAAATAAAATATTAACTAGCGTGTTCATAAAAAGCTTTAGTACAATCTGCCATTATTTTTGAAGCGCGACTTATTGAATCCGTCATATAAAAATTACACTCCTTTAAAGTGAAAGGTGTATTACTTAAGCTTATCCCATCATTGCTAATTGGCACCCATGTGTTTTTTACCACTTGATCGGCATTTCTAAACTGTGGACCGATAGTATCTAATTTTTTTCTCACATCAAATAAACTATCATACGGTAAAGAAAGGTCTAAATATTGTGAAAGATTTTTAATAATCAACCAATCCTCCTTTGCTTCACCTGGAGGAAATACAGCTAAATTTGTTCTTTGCACTCGACCTTCAGTATTTACATAAGTTGCATATTTTTCTGTATATGCAGCACCAGGCAAGATAACATCTGCCACATGTGCACCCTTATCACCGTGATGACCTTGATAAATTACAAATGTATTTTCTAATTTTGACGTATCAATTTCATCTGCACCAAGAAGATAAATGACTTCTATCTTGCTACCTTCTGTATGCTCCAGTATTTGATTAGTGTCTTTTCCACCTTTTTCAGGAACAAACCCAACGTCCAAACCACCAACCCTTGCTGCAGCTTTATGCAGCATATTAAAGCCATTCCAGTCGTCTCTGACCATGTTAAATTTTTCTGCAATTTTGCCAGCTAGAATTAGAATTGATTCAGAATCATCTCTTATTAATGCATCTTGACCAATGATCAGCATAGGGTTTTGGGCGGCTACCAGCAGCTCACAGAACTTATGATTTCCATTTGCTATTTTACTCAAAACATCAGGATTATCGCCCAATTTCTCAACATGATACAAATATTCAATGTTAGGACCAACACTTGCAATAGGGAAGTTGCCCTGTAAATATCTCTTTCTCAATCTTACATTAATGATCGGTGCTTCTATCCTTGGATTTGTATTTATAAGCAGACACAAATCTGCATTCTCTATACCCTGGGTAGTGGTATTGAACACATAAGATCCGCGATTACTTGGTATAAGCTTTGCACCATCTTGTCTGCAGTCTATATTCCCCGAGCCGAGCTTCTGCATCACTTCTTTGAGTAGAAGCATAGACTCACAATCTGCTAAATCACCTGCAATTGCAGCTATTTTATTTGATTTTGTATTCTTTAATTTCTTTGCAGCAACAGTTAATGCTTCATTCCAATCAACTGGGGCTAATTTACCATCTTTTTTTATATAAGGTCGATCAAGACGCTGAACTTTTAGTCCATCATAGGCAAAGCGGGTTTTATCTGATATCCATTCTTCATTTACCTCTTCGCTCAGCCTTGGTAATATCCTCATAACCTCCGGGCCACGATAATCAACTCTAATTGCGCTACCCACAGCATCTAGCACATCTATAGTCTCACAATGTGATAGCTCCCATGGACGCGCTGTAAAGGAGTAAGGCTTTGAAGTTAAAGCCCCTACCGGGCAGAGATCTATGATATTTCCAGATAATTCAGAACTAATATGCCTTTTTATGTAAGTGCTAATCTCTACATTTTCTCCCCTTCCGATTCCTCCAAGTTCATTTGTACCTGCAACATCAGACAAAAACCTAACACACCGAGTGCAATGAATGCATCGATTCATCGCAGTCTCAATCAGTGGTCCGAAGTGTTTTTTTGGCACAACCCTCTTATGCTCATCAAGTCTGCTGGTTCCTTTCCCATAAGCCATCGTGATATCTTGCAAATCGCATTCACCACCTTGATCGCAAATTGGGCAATCAAGCGGGTGGTTAATTAGCAAAAACTCAAGCACACCTTCACGTGCTTTTTTAACCTTAGGGGTATCAGTGTGAATAACCATCCCTTCTGCAACTGGCATTGCACAAGAGGCTACTGGTTTTGGAGGTCCACCCTCCACTTCAACCAAACACATTCTGCAGTTACCAGCAATTGCTAAACGCTCATGATAGCAAAAACGTGGAATTTCAACGCCCACGACTTCACAAGCTTGAATTATAGTGAGCCCATGCTCTACTTCACATTCCTTAGAATTAATAGTAACTTTAACCACAACTATTATACAGCTTCCCACTTTATAGGATTGCCGCTTACCTCATCTTCAACCAGATTGCCGTTGTCATATTGAGCAGACATATAATTCATGCGCGAGTCACGATCTATATATCTAACAGGTTTTACCGGTTTATCTTTATACATTTTTTGCTCAGCTTTCTTACGCTGAGTAGGGTTATTTTTACTAGCTGTCTTTGCTTTCCCACCTGCTGCCATATAAACTCCTAAAAACTTTTCATTCTATTTTAACACTTAAGTATATAGCGTCAATATTTAATAACTTTAAAATTTCAATAGATCTCTTATTATAATCATTGTTTAAATAAAAAGTTACTCCTTGATATCATTCCAGTGCTTGACCAGAAAAAAAGAAATATGCATCAGCTACTTTCATTTGCTGCGCCTCGAAAATAAACGTTCATGTAGCTGTGAGTCAAGCCATAAATCCAGTATAAAGACCTTTAATCATTGGCTTCGTAGTACTTTTTAACCAACTTATTAAGTAACCTTACACCAAAACCTACTGCTCCTCTTGGACAAATGTCAGTACCTTTTTCGTGCCAAGCAGTGCCTGCGATATCTAAATGTGCCCAGCAAGTTTCATTCACAAAACGCTGTAAAAACTGTGCAGCCATTATGCTATCTCCGCCAGAACCTGCAGGAGCGATGTTTTGAACATCAGCAATCGGTGAATCAATAATTTTGTCATAAGTTTCATTCATAGGAAAACGCCATAACTTCTCATTTACTTCATTTCCTGCATCAATCAGACGGCTTGCTAATTCATCATTATTTGAAAAAAGACCAGCATATTCGTTATTTCCAAGTGCAACCACTATAGCACCAGTTAAAGTTGCAAGATCAATCATAAATTTTGGTGAGAATCTGTCTTGCGTATACCATAAAGCATCTGCAAGTATGAGCCTTCCTTCTGCATCGGTGTTCAACACTTCTATTGTCTGTCCAGACATTGAAGTTACTACATCACTTGGTCTTTGAGCATTACCACCCACTGCATTTTCTGCAAGTGCGACCACACCGATCGCATTTACTTTTGCTTTTCGTCCTGCTAAAGCATGCATCACTCCAACCACAGCAGCAGAGCCTGCCATGTCATATTTCATCGACTCCATACCACGTGAAGGTTTGAGCGATACTCCACCAGTGTCAAACGTTATGCCTTTACCAACAAAAGCTATTGGCTTTTGTTCTTTAGCAGCTCCATTCCATTTTATCACTACTAATTTTGGTTCTTTACTACTTCCTTGTGCAACTCCAAGCAAGGCTCCCATTTTTTTCTCTTCCATCTGCTTTTTATCAAGCACTTCGATTTCAAGGCCAAGCTTAGTAAGCTCTTTTTTTATATGATCAGCATAGGATTCTGGATATAGAATGTTAGGAGGCTCTGTTATAAAAGAGCGCGCAAGGAATATACTCTCACCTTCTTGCCTTAAGTGCTCAAATGATCTTTCAGCATTACTTAATTGCTTATCTTTTACTAATACGGTAATTTCCTCTACCTCTGTAATTTTCTCATCCTTTTTAGTTTTATACTTATCAAACTTAAAACTACGCAGAAACGCACCATATGCAACATTTGCTGCACTACCTTCGATTAAAACCGCTGCTTTTTTAATTTTTAATCTGCTTAGCTCACAATATATTTTACCACCAATATTTAATTCTTTATTTTCATTCCATTCATCCTTCTTACCCAGTCCAACAACTATAACATTTTTTTCTTCTGGTAAAGCAGTAGAGAAAAATTCACCAAAACTTCCATTGAAATCGCTAAATTGCTTTATATTATCTATGACCTGTTTTCCTTGCAAAACTCCGCCATCATTTACGTTTTCGTTGTCTTCAAATAAACCCATTACTATTGTTTTAAAATCGGGCGAAATTTTAGAAATTGTTATTTTCATTGCTGGCATCTCCGTTGCAAATAATTGTAAACTGTACATAAAACATAGCAAAAACATCAGTAAGATATTTTTCATATACATCCTAAGTACAATAACACTTAAGTTTACTATGGACTCCCTTACATGCAAGGGTTTTTATCTTTTATTAGAGAACTTATTATATCCACCCAAGGTAATATTAAACGTATAGGTTTTTATAACTTGATCATTATAGGTAAACGGTGCTATTAGAAGGCTTGCAAGCCCGTTACTAACAAAATCTTCAAGAACAGGATCAGCACAATTATCGCAATTATGGTCAACAAAAAACATTTGCGTTGTGAATTCTGGAAAATCTGGATGTTGAACTAGAAAGTTAATATGTGGAGCTCTATCACCAATTTTACCAGGTGCTATCGTAATAAAATTATAATAGCCAAGATTATTCACTACAAACCTTCCTGATCCAGCAAAATTCGGATCATCCTCTATATTCTTATCGTAATGGTTCACGCCGCGTGAATTTGCGTGCCATATAGAAACTACAGCATTTTGTATTGGTAAACAGTTTATATCAGTAATTCTACCCACTATGTGTATTAATTCTCCTGTTGCACTATTTGGAGAACCAGGTTTCCTTCTTAAATTGTTTGAAGAGCTAAAATTTTTTGGCCTTGCATCAAGGTCATATATTTCTGGAGTTTCAATGCAGTTGAGCAAAACAGGATCAGCTGCAAATAGCGGCAAACTGAATACCGTTTGTACTAAAAGCGCTAATAAGATATTTTTCACATTCATTTCATTTATAATAGACTTCTTGCATAACCATATAACAAACTTTTATTGGGAATAGAAACGAAAAAATTACTTTACAAACTCCGCCAGCCCCCTTATCATGAAAGTGAAGCTATTTTATTTAACTTCCCAATCTGTGCAGATTAAAACGACAAGAAGACTTGTATTTGGCGTACTATTGTTTAATTTTTGCACTATGTGCATACTATGTCTTTATAAAAATTTTGGGTTTTTACCTATATAAGCTGAAACGCGCTTATAAGTCGTTTAAGACAGTATAGTACGCCAATTTGCAGGATTAGAGAGTGACAACTAGCTAACACGGGATTTTTTTTGCCTTTTTTTCTGCTTAGTAAATCTCTTAAACATTTATGACTAAAGTTTAGTTGCATTAAAAAGCAGCTGAATCGCGGTTATTAAACGTTTAAAACATAAAAAAACGCCAATACTGAAAATAGACAATGACCAGGGCTTCTTTTGCCTTTTTTTTCATTTGGTAAATTTCTTAATGTTTGTAGCTAACATGAACAAACATTTGAGAGTAACTTCTGCTAGTAGGGTGTCATCCCAGTGCTTGACACTGGGATCCAGCTTTCTTTATAAATTCACCAAAAGTGCTTCATTCTATAACGCAAAACCCATACTCACCAAACCCAATGCATTACTTGCAACTAAGTTTCCTGGATCCAAGTAGTCAGGGGACTGGGATGACAAAGAAATAGGCACTGGAATGACAGGAGAAGGAGGCTACTTTCATGACACCATTCTTTTTTCTGGATCCAAGTAGTCTGGGCACTGGGATGACAAAAATAAGGAGGCTACTCGGATGACACCTTTTTTCTGCTTATACCAATTCCCATTACACGGCAAACAGATAGACAATAATAGAAGACAAGCCATAATGAAATAAGTGAAATAGTCGAGGTATAAATGGCACTAAGATCAAAATTATTGGATGAAGAAGTAGTAAAATCAGCAAAAAAAATGCTGAAGAAAGTAAGGAACAATGCATATGTTGCAAAAAAACTAAATGCTGTAATTGCAGCAAAAAAGCATAGTATAACGGCTGTAGCAAAAATATATTGCATTTCAAGAAGCGCACTAACTTCGTGGATAAAACTCTTGAAATTAGGCAGAGAAGAAAAATTGTTTGCTCCTCCACAACGGCGTAGAAAAACTAAATTAAATCAGGCTCAACTACAGCAAGTTGAAGCATGGGTAGGAGAAAATCCTAATATTACCATTAAAGAAATGAGAATAAGAATCCAGGAAAAGTTCGGCTTAAATATTAGCAAATCTACAGTACACCGCTATATGCAAAAGATGAAATTCTCTTATATTACACCAAGACCAGTACACAATGTACAAGATAAAAGAAAATAAGAGGAATTCAAAAAAAAATCTCAACGAAGTTATTGGCAAGTATCCTGAAAAAGAGCTGTTTTTCTTCG
Organism: Wolbachia endosymbiont of Dactylopius coccus; assembly: GCF_977011065.1. Classification (NCBI taxonomy): domain Bacteria; kingdom Pseudomonadati; phylum Pseudomonadota; class Alphaproteobacteria; order Rickettsiales; family Anaplasmataceae; genus Wolbachia; species Wolbachia endosymbiont of Dactylopius coccus. Next base: position 939,261 of record NZ_OZ347065.1, read on the forward strand.
ATGAATCGCGGTTTGGCACACATTCAAAGACCGGGCATGGATGGTTTAAAAAAGGCGTCAGAACAAAAGTTAAGGTAAAATTAGGTAGGGAAAATTTTTATCTCTACAGTGCAGTTAATCCTAGAAATGGGGAGAATTCTAGCTTGTTTGCACCGAATGTCAACACTGATTGTATGAATATATTTCTTGAGCAAATGTCTCAATATTTGGGACCACGAGAAGCCTTTCTTGTTATGGATTGTGCTAGTTGGCATAAGTCGAAAAGTTTAAAGGTACCTAAAAATATTGAGATTATATACCTACCACCATACTCACCTGAACTCAATCCAGTTGAGAGGCTTTGGTTGTATGTAAAACAGAACATTTTGCGCAATAAAATATACGATACTATTGCTTTGCTTGAGAGTGCTTTGTGTAAATTTATTACTTCTCTTACCTACTCCACAATTAAACAACTCTGCTATGTATCCTATTTGAATGACCAACAATGAGAATTGGTATTAGTTTAGGTTATGCAAGAAGTCTAGTGCATAAACTGGTCCTTTTCGGATCTTAGCGCTTTCTGCACGAACGTCTAGTTTAGGGGTAAGAAAAATTAGGGCCCGCAAATTAATCCAAACACATAAGTGTAGTGTTACCACCAAATGCTGTAGTGTTAACACTTACAACTTTTTCTGTAGAAAAACGCTGTAAATAATGAGGACCACCAGCTTTTGGCCCAGTGCCAGATAGTCCTCTACCACCAAATGGTTGTATCCCAACTGCTGCACCTATCTGGTTACGGTTGATGTAGACATTTCCAACTGATATTTTTTTACTTATAGTGTCAATTTGGCTTTGTATACGACTCTGCAAAGAAAACGTAAGTCCATATCCAGTACTATTTATATCACTTATAACTTCATTTAATTGTGACTTGTTAAAACGTATGATATGTAAAATAGGACCAAATACTTCTTGCTTTAATTGCGAAATTTTTTGTATCTCATAAATGTATGGAGGAAAGAAATAACCATTATGAGAATTTGTATCCATGGGTACTTTAAATAACAGATTTGAATCTTCGTCCTCTGACATTTTTTGCGTATGTTGAGTTAGCATATCGATAGATGCTTTGTCAATTATTGGACCAATATCAGTACTAAGTTGTATTGGGTCACCAATCTTTAGTTCTTGTGCTGCACCGCATATCATTCTTATCTGTTTTTCTGCTATATCTTCTTGAATAAACAGCACCCTTAGCGCAGAACAGCGTTGACCACTGCTACGAAACGCAGAAAGCAAAGCATCCATAGCCACTTGCTCTAAAAGAGCAGAGCTATCAACTATCATAGCATTGAGCCCTCCTGTTTCAGCAATAAGTGGCACGATAGGCCCATCCCTATTTGCAAGCATTTTATTGATTATTTGAGCAGTTTGTGTTGAGCCAGTAAAAGCTATTCCAGCAATTCTATTGTCTGGAACTAATATTCTGCCTAAATATCCACCATCCCCAGGAATGAGGTGTAACACATTTTTTGGTATCCCAGCTTCATGTAGTATCTTAACAGCTTCATAGGCAATAATCGGCGTTTGCTCTGCCGGTTTTGCCAGCACTGCATTACCTGCTGCAAGTGCAGCTGAAACCTGCCCAATGAAGATAGCAAGTGGAAAATTCCATGGTGATATACACAGGAAAACTCCTCTGCCTTCAAAAAAGATGAAGTTATCTTCACCCGTTGGACCTGGCAATTTTTTCCAGTCGCTCAGTTCATTTTTTGCTATCGTTGCGTAGTAACGTAAGAAATCCACTGCCTCTCTTACTTCCGCTATTGCATCAGATAAAATTTTTCCTGCTTCTACGATCAGAATGTAAATCAACTCTTTCATCCTTTCTTCAAGCAAATCTGCAGCTTTTTCAAGGCATTTAGCGCGCTTTTCTGCTGAAACATTCTGCCACTTAGTAAAAGCACTATGTGCTATTTCAAGAGCGTTTAAAACTTGAGCACTTGTTGTATTTGACACTTCTCCAATTACATTTTCTAAATGTGCAGGATTCACCACTTCAGTAAATTTGGCATCATCAAAAAGTGACTGTCCGTCAATTATCGGCCCAACTTGCCATTTTTTTTCACTAAAGCTCTTTATATCATCTGCAAATTGTGAGACTACCACAGAATCACTAATATCCGTCCCCAAGGAATTTTTTCTTTCTGGTCCCAAAATATCTTGTGGTAACGGAATGCCTGGATGAGGTTCATAATTAAAATTTATAGCTTTTTCCAGTGGATCTGAAATTAACTCATCGATTTTAACGTTAGGATCACTTATTTGATTAACAAACGAACTATTAGCTCCATTTTCAAGAAGGCGTCTTATAAGATAAGGCAACAAGTTACTATGTTTCCCAACGGGTGCGTAGACACGACAGCTAACATTTGTTGCAAGCTCTGACATTGCATAATCATATAAGTCTTTTGCCATTCCATGTAAGCGTTGAAATTCAAATCCAGGGTGGTTTTTATCAGCAAGTTCCATGATAGAAGCAAAAGTATAGGCGTTATGAGTTCCAAAGCATGGGTAAAAGCTGTTTGGTTTACTCAAAAGTTTCTGTGCGCACGCGAGGTAAGATACGTCAGTATAGCTTTTTCTTGTAAATACTGAGTAATCATTTAATCCCAATTCTTGCGTACGCTTGATTTCTGAATCCCAATATGCACCTTTTACAAGTCTGACCATAATTTTATGATTTGATCGAATAGCAACATCCTCTACAAAGTCAAGAACAGACAAAGCACGTTTTTGATATGCTTGTACAGCCAAGCCAAGCCCTTCCCACTCAGAAAGTGATTCATCAAGCCGTAATTGTTCAAACAAGATTAAGGACATTTCAAGCCTTTCTGTTTCTTCTGCATCTATGCATAATGAAATGTTGTATTTTTTTGCTTCATGACAAAGCTCTAGCAGTTTAGCTCTCAACTCTTCAGCTATATTATCGAATTGACCAAATTCATAACGTGGATGTAACGCAGACAATTTGATTGAAACTCCATGCGATTTAAAACAATCATTTATTTCAGTGGATTCACCTATAGCTTTTATTGAGTGCATGTATGAATTAAAATACTCTTCCGCATCCTCAGCTGTGTGAGCAGCTTCGCCAAGCATATCAAAAGAGTATAAAAACTTACTATTGTCATCTAGTTTTGCGTACCTTAAAGCTTCTTCTATGGTTTCTCCAACAACAAAATGATTACCAAGTATAGACATTGCTTGTTTTACTGCTTTGCGAATGATCGGTTCTCCTAAACTCTTAAGTAACTTAGAAATTGCGTAATAGAACTTCGAATCACCTTCGTTATCTCTCAATATACTGCTACCTATCATCAAACTCCATGTGGAAGCATTGACAAACAACGAAGAAGAGTGCCCTAAATGTTTATTCCATTCCTGATTGGCAATTTTATCTTTGATTATTTCGTCTATTGTATAATCATCTGGTATTCTAAGTAGCGACTCAGCAAGGCACATCAATGCTATTCCTTCATCATTGGAAAGCGAGTATTGCTGCATAAAGGAATCTACAATACTTAATTTATTGTGTTTGATTTTTTCAATAACTTGTTTTGCTATATTATAAATTCTATTTTTTGAATCAGCCGAAAGCTCTGCTTTTTCTACAAGATAACGTATATAACTCTTTTCATCAGTACGATAAAATCCTTGTAAACGTTTTCTGAGTTCATTAGGTTCTTGTATAGAGCTTATCATATATAATTATCTCCAAAAAATACTCCGACACCATATGTATGGTGAAATTATATCATAACTTTGCGCAGAGCAAATTGCTATTTACAAAGGGATCAGGGCTGGCTAAAAGAAGTCCATGCAATAACTTCACTAAATCAAAAAGATTGTGCAAGTATGTAGCTCAATACTCCACCACTCATTAAGTATTTAACCTCAGTTGCAGTTTGTACACAGCATTTGAGTTGAATTGATTGTTCAGAACTATCCTGTCTTTTAATGATACATTCTAAATTTCCACTTGGCACTATTTCACCTTTTATGCTTATTACCTCGCTACCATCAAATATCTTTCTGGTTATTCCATTTTGGAATATAAGTGGAAGAACACCCATGCCAACTAAGTTGGATCTATGTATGCGCTCGAAGCTTTCTGCAATGACAACTTTAACCCCCAACAATAAAGTACCCTTTGCTGCCCAATCCCTACTTGAACCTGTGCCATATTCCTTTCCTGCTACAATGATGAGAGTTTCCTTGTAGCGCATTGCTGCATCAAAAATCGACATCGTTTCTTGAGAAGGAATATATTTTGTATATCCACCTTCGGTGCTAACCATTTCATTTTTTATTCTGATATTAGCAAAAGTCCCACGCATCATTACATTGTGGTTACCACGGCGAGATCCATATGAATTAAAGTCCTGTGGTTCAACTCCAAGCCTCTTTAAATATAGACCAGCAGAACTACTTGAAGCAATATTTCCAGCAGGAGAGATGTGGTCAGTGGTTACGCTATCGCCAAACATTGCCAATATTTGTGCACCTTTTATATCGATTTTATTATTTTTAGGTGATAAATTATCAAAATAAGGCGGATTTTGTATGTAAGTGCTGTTTGCATCCCAATTATAGATTTCACTTTTTTCACACTTTATCTTTCGCCAATGTTCATCACCAGAAAAAACATCCTTATACTTTTGTATAAACATCTCACGTGTTACCACATTTTTAACACAATCTTCGATTTCATTGTTTGTTGGCCATATATCTTTGAGATAGATATCATTTCCATTCTTATCTTTGCATATAGGATCTTTTGTCAGGTCAATTCGTACAGTACCTGCAAGTGCATATGCAACAACAAGTGGCGGAGATGCCAAGTAATTAGCTTTGACTAATGGATGAATTCTTCCTTCAAAGTTACGATTGCCAGATAAAACTGCAGCAACGGTTAAGTTTTTGTTTTTAATGCCATCTTCTATATCTTTATTAAGTGGACCAGAATTCCCAATGCAAGTTGTGCAACCATATCCAACTAGATTAAAACCCAAAGCATTTAGATCTACCTGCAATCCAGACTTTTCTAAATATTCTGTTACAACTTGTGACCCTGGAGCAAGTGAAGTTTTAACCCAAGGCTTTGATTTTAATCCAAGTTTAATTGCATTACGAGCTACAAGACCTGCAGCAATCATCACACTTGGATTAGAAGTATTAGTGCAGCTTGTTATTGCTGCAATAACTACACTTCCATCTTGGAGTTTATCGCTTTCCTTTGACTCATTAACTGAAAATGACGTAGAAAAAGATTCCGCTACTTCTGAAAGGAAAATCTTATCCTGTGGTCTTTTAGGACCAGCCATTACTGGTTCCACACTCGATAAATCAAGCTCTAGTGTGTCAAAAAATGCTAATTCGTCATTGCTGCGCCACAATCCCTGCTCTTTTGAATAGACTTCAACTAATTTGATCAGCTCTTCTGGTCGCCCTGTTAAATGTAAATAATCGAGTGTTTTCTGATCAATTGGAAAAAATCCACAAGTTGCGCCATACTCCGGGGCCATGTTTGCTATAGTGGCTCTATCTGCCAAAGATAAATAATCTAAACCATCACCATAAAATTCTACAAATTTACCAACAACGCCTTTTGTTCTTAGGATATTGGTAACCGTCAGCACTAAATCGGTCGCAGTTACTCCTTCCGACAATCTGCCAATTAATTTAAATCCAACTACTTCTGGAATCACCATACTAATTGGTTGACCAAGCATCACAGACTCAGCTTCTATGCCTCCAACACCCCAACCAAGAACTGATAATCCGTTAACCATTGTAGTATGGCTGTCAGTACCAACTAAAGTGTCAGGATACAAAACCCCATCCTTATTACATACAACTTGCGCTAAATACTCAAGATTCACTTGGTGGCAAATTCCAGTACCTGGCGGTACTACTCTAAAATTTGTGAAGGATGATTCTCCCCACTTTAAGAATTGATATCTTTCCAAATTTCTTTTTACTTCTAGCTCAACATTCTTACTGAATGCGGAAACACTTCCATAATTATCTACTTGAACAGAATGGTCAATCACAAGATCAACCGGTACAGAAGGATTTATGTTGCTCGGGTTTCCTCCATTTTTCTTAACATAGCTCCGCATTGAAGCTAGATCAACAACAGCAGGAACCCCTGTAAAATCTTGCATCAACACCCTTGCTGGTTTATAGCTAATTTCGTGATTAGTGTGTTTATTAACGCAGTCTGCTAGTACTCTTATATCATCCAGCTTTATGTTTACTCCATCTTCATTGCGCAATAAATTCTCAAGCAGAACCTTAAGTGAGCAGGGCAATTTAGTCACATCTATTCCTAAAAATTCACTAGCACTACTTAGGCTAAAATAGTTGTATGATTTCCCGTCAATATTTAAAGTTGTTTTTGCGTTTAAAGAATTATTCATCCTGCATAACCATTTTTAAGTGAAAAATCAACTAATGATGTCATTCCAGTGCATGACACACAACTGTACGAACGTCCCGTGTTGCAGTAGAGTAAGCATAACTACCAATGTCATCCCAGTGCCCAGACACTGGGATCCAGAAAATTTGATTGCAAATAAGCACGCTATACAACACTTTTGATGAAATTGAACAACGAAACTGGATCCACAACTGTACGAACATTGTGATTTGAGAATAATCTCCGCCAGGAAGGGTGTCACCCCAGTGCTTTGGCACTGAGATCCAGAAAACTTAATTTTAAATAAGTACACCAGATAGCTGTATAATAAGAACTGGATTCCAGTGTCACGCACTGGAATGACATCATTTATTATGCAACATCGTGTCACATTGCAACGTTCGTACAGTTGTGAACTAGATCCCAGTGTCACGCACTGGGATGACAAGAATAATTTGCACCTGGATGACAAGGATGAAGTACATTTGGATGACAACTGGATATATAGATCACATTCAAAATCATTACACATATTCTGCTTCATTTCAGATACTTCCTCCTTTGGTACCTCAGTAGCACAGCTATTTTCAGCTATATATTACACTACATTAGTTAAAATTGGAATTACTACCGTTACTTCTTTGTTGTTGACTTTGCTGCTCGTACATAGTTTCAAAATCTATAGGATCTAGCATTAGTGGGGGAAATCCACCACTGCTTGTAACTCTTGCAATTATTTCTCTTGCAAAAGGGAAAAGAAAAGTAGGTCCGCCAATAAACAAAGCTTGTCTTACCTCTTCCTCACTCAACTCTTTTAGATTTTCTATTGAAAAAATGCCACAGTATTTCGTTTCACAAATGAAAGCTACGCCATCTTTTATACCTTCATCTTTCACTGTTGCTTTAACTTCTATATGCAAAGTAATTTCATGGAAAGATTTTTCTTCATTCACTCCTTCTTTGTTTTCCATTCCTTCTAATTTCGCTGAATTGATATTAACCATTACATTAATATCGGGAGCTTTATTTGAAGAAAGGAATGGCGAATTCGGATTCTCAAACGATAGATCTTTAACATATTGACCGTGAATTCTCATTTTTTGTTGTGGCATTTCTTACGTCTCCTTTAATTGAGTTGAGATATTTAATACTTTCTTATATAATATATTCATTTACAAATGAATAGCAAACCTGATTATAAGTTGATATGAAAAACATATTTTCATTAATAATTAATAATGTTCAGATACTTTATATGCCAAGGAGTTGAGTTACTATGATAGAGCTTGTAATATATGCTTTATTAGCGGCATTCATTTTTTCACGTTTGTATAATTCTTTAGGAAGGTCAACCAATCTCAACCTAAAAAAGCTAACTAATGTATTGGATGTAAGTCGAAGTAAAGAAGATGTAGTAGAAAACATTGAGAGTTATATTGATAGCAATGATGAAAATTCAATAAAAGTTACTTATGAACAAATATTAAAAAAAAACAAAGATTTTTCTATTTCCCACTTTATAGAAGGTTCAAGCATAGCTTTTGAATTAATAATAAAGTATTTCAATCAAGGAAATTTGTCTCAGTTAAAACCACTTCTCGATAAAGACTTATATGATAATTTTGCAGAGAAGATTAAACATCGTAAAGAGGTGCACGAGTCTATAATTGTTTCTATCGTTTCACAAAAGATTTTAGAAATAAAGCTAGTAAAAAACACAGTGTTTATTGCAGTATATTTCCTTTCAGAGCAAATTAACTTCGTTAAGAACAATGAAGGAGATATCATATCAGGTAGCACATCCACCATTAATAAAGTTGAGGATGTATGGCAATTTAAAAAAAATGTTAATTCATCAGACCCAAGCTGGTTGCTTGTTTCTATTAACTATAAAAAGACAAGTAACGATAAGACAAATGATAAGTAAGATGAGTTTTATTTGAAATGGAAAGCAAGCTACGCGAAATAGTACTTGACACTGAAACGACAGGTCTTGACACTGAATCTGGTCATCGAATTATTGAAATAGGGTGTGTGGAATTAATTAACCGCATTCCAACAGGTAAAGTATTCCATCGGTACCTTAACCCAGAAAGAGATATACCTTATCACTCGTTTAAGATTCACGGTATTAGTGAAGAATTTTTAGAAGATAAACCATTATTTTCAGATGTTGCACTTGAATTTCTTGACTTTATATCTAATGATATTTTGGTAATTCACAACGCTGAATTCGATGTTAAGTTCCTTAACATGGAGTTAAGCAAGCTGAATGCTGGGTTAATTTCCTCAGACAGAGTGCTAGATACATTACCTCTTGCGAGGAAAAAATTCGCAGGATCACCTGCTTCTTTGAATGCATTATGTAAGCGTTTTGATATATCGCTAGAGAATAGAGAATTGCACGGAGCACTAGTTGATGCTCAATTGCTTGCAAAGGTATATGTTGAACTTACAGGAGGGTTACAAACCTTTCTGTTTGATAATGAATGCAATCAGGACAGTAACTCCACATTCGTTCAGCATAAAGTACGTAATCTAACTCCCAGAGAACATTCACCAAATAGTGAAGAAATTGATGAACATAAGAAACTGTTAGACAAAATTAACAATACACTTTGGAATAAATATATTGAATAGGTTAACCAATAAAGATACAATTTGATTTTACTGAGAGCATTCTAATGGTAAGGTTTATAAGATTGTTATCTAATGTGCTAGCAGCATTAGCAGTTGTTTTTTTAGGTTATTGTTATTTCACTAAAAAAGGCATATTTGCCCCAGCAGAGATTCACAACGCGGAAGTTAAGATAGGCGGAGATTTTTCTTTAATTAATCAGGACGGACAGATTCTGCGCAGTAGTGATTTTAAAGATAAATACATGATGATTTTCTTTGGATTTTCATCATGTAAAAGAATTTGTCCTATGAACCTTGGGATAATTTCAGAAACACTTGCAAAGTTAGATGAGAAAACTAACAACAAGCTACAAACATTCTTCATCACAGTTGATCCTGAGCGCGATAGCACGGAAAGACTTAAAGAATTTCAGCAACAATTTGACCATAGAATACAAATGTTAACTGGTGAAAGAGAAAAAATAGACGAAGTAGTTGCGAAATATAAAGTATATGCAAGCAAAGTAGACGGAGAAGAAGAAATCAACCATTCTTCGATAATATATCTTATTGGCCCTGGAGGAAAATATGTCACACACTTTGCAGCTGATTTAAATTCAGACGAAAGTCAATCTGATAAGATTTTGGCTGAGATAAGAAAATACGTAAACTGAAATTATAGATTTTTCTGTTAATTAGTCAAGCACGCAACTGCATGAGCATTATAATTTAATCTCCACCGGGAAGACGCATTGGAATGACACTATTTGCTGTCTTCAAAAATAAGCATTCGTAAAGTTGTGCTTTTAACATGGGTTATCAGTTTAAAAATGTTGCTAACTAGTATATCTGAATGTAACATCAATTAACGTGTATAAATAAAGCAATCTAATGGAAAATAGTTATAATGCCGATGCAATAAAAATCTTAAGGGGTCTTGATGCTGTAAGGAAACGTCCAGGTATGTACATTGGTGACACTGACGATGGATCTGGCTTGCACCACATGGTATATGAGGTTGTTGATAACGCAATAGATGAATCTTTAGCTGGATATTGTGATAAAATTGAAGTTAGCATAAATAAAGATGGTTCAGTATCTGTAACTGATAATGGTCGTGGCATTCCAACTGACCTTCATGAAGAAGAAGGAATATCAGCAGCAGAGGTAATAATGACTCAACTCCATGCTGGTGGTAAATTTGACAGTAATACCTATAAAGTTTCTGGGGGATTACATGGTGTTGGAATCTCAGTTGTGAATGCATTATCAAGCTGGTTGGAATTAACTATTTGGCGCAATAAGAAAGAACACTTTATGCGCTTTGAAGATGGTGAGTCTATTGAACCTTTAAAGGTAGTCAACGAAAATACAAACAAAAGAGGAACTAAAGTCACGTTCATGCCATCAACAGAGACTTTTAATGGCATTAATTTCAGTTACTCAACGCTTGAAAGTCGTATAAGAGAATTAGCATTTTTAAATTCAAATATCGACATTACTTTACGTGATCTGCGCAATGAACCATATACAGAATCTCATTTCAATCAGAGCAATCAATCTAAAGACAATTTTGGTACAGCGAATTTTGTGCGGTACTTAGATAAGAATAAGACACATGTAACTAAAATTGCCAGTATGAAAGGAGATGCAGAAGATCTTGGCATCAGCTTGGAAATATCGATGGAATGGAATGATTCCTACTATGAACATATGTTATGCTTCACGAATAATATAAGGCAACGAGATGGTGGTACGCATTTGGCAGGATTTAGATCTGCACTAACTAGATGTATCAATAACTATGCAACTAATGAAGGGTTTTTAAAGAAAGCAAAAGTAAATTTAACTGGAGAGGATGTTAGAGAAGGTTTAACTTGTGTTTTATCTCTCAAGATGCCTGATCCTAAGTTTTCTTCACAAACAAAAGATAAACTAGTTAGTTCTGAAGCGCGTACAGTTGTGGAGAGCATAGTTTCTGATAAATTGAGCACAATCCTTGAAACTGATCCCAAATTGGCAACAAGTATAGTAGAAAGAGCTATCAGATCAGCAAAAGGAAGAGAAGCCGCAAGAAAAGCACGAGAGTTAGTTAAAAGCAAAAACAATATTGATATTGCAACTCTGCCAGGAAAGCTTGCTGATTGCCAGGAAAAAGCCCCTGAGTTATCGGAATTATTTATAGTAGAGGGTAATTCAGCAGGTGGTACTGCAAAGCAGGGGCGTAATCGTAAAACACAAGCAGTGCTTGCCTTAAGAGGAAAAATTCTAAACGTAGAACGTGTAAGTTTAGATCGTATTTTTTCATCTGCAGAAATAGGCTCTTTAATTACTGCAATTGGTGCTGGAATAGGGAGTGAACACTTCGATATTGAAAAAGCTAGATATCATAAAATTATCATCATGACAGATGCAGATGTTGATGGTTCACATATCAGAACTTTGATTCTAACTTTCTTTTTTAGACACATGCGTGAAGTTATTGAAAAAGGCTACTTATACATAGCACAGCCACCCCTCTATAAAGTTACAAAGAATGCTAAAGACACTTATATTAAAGATGACGAAACTTTTGAAGAGTATATAATAAACTCAGCAGTTAAAAGATTAACACTAAGTGGTACAGCTACAGAATTTAACGACTTGCGCCTTATTTTGAATAAATGCGTTAGCATTTCTAATATTAGCAAAAATTATGATAGAGAAATACCACAAAATCTCTTAGAGTCATTGCTAATTTTAAGCAAAAAGAATGCTCTATCATCGGCTGATGAGATATTAAAGTATTTAAAATTAATGTACAGTGAATATACTTGGGAAGTAGAAATAAAAGATGAAGAAAAAGAAATTCACATCTCTAAATTATTTCAAGGATTGGCAGACAAATATATATTTGCACTTAGTATGCTTGAAGGCAAAGATATGCAAAACATATTAAGTTTGCTTGATGGTATAAGTAATTTATTTAATGGTGATTCATTTTTAAAGTCACAAGAAACTGAAATAAAAATCACTTCTCCAAGTGCACTTGCAAAAATAATAATGGACTATGGTAAAAAAGGTTTAACTCTGCAGAGATTTAAAGGTCTTGGTGAAATGAATGCTGATCAGCTATGGAATACTACGTTAAATCCTGAGGCTAGAACTTTATTGAAGGTTGAAATAAAAGATTGTGAAGAAGCTGATTCCATATTTTCAATATTAATGGGTGATATAGTTGAACCACGCCGTGACTTTATTAATAGCAATGCACTCAACGTGCATGATGTTGATATTTGAACTTTTAGCAAAATGTACGAACGTTACGGGTTTAAGCAAAAACTGTGTCATTCAAGTAGCTGATACTGGAACCTTATCGTCATGCCACCGCAAACCGTCATACCGCCGCAGCGCTAGCACGTAGCGGGATGAAGGTTTTCAGGGTAGCTGTCATCCGAGTAGCTTGACTACTTGGATCCAGAAAACTTAACTCTACACCAAGTAAATGTACAATAAGAACTAGATTCCAGACTGGGATGACATCATAGGGGCACTGGGATGACAAAAAAAGGAGCGCTGACCATTTTCGGTCTCTTAAATTGCTTTAGCTACAAACATTAAGAAATTTACCAAGCGAAAAAAAAGGCAAAAGAAGCCCCGTGGTGCGAGTTTTGACTCTATATTACTGTAAGTGGCGCTGTAATAATGTGCTAACGCTTAAAATAAGCGCGATTTGGCTGAATGTAGAAAAAATAAAAAAGACATGCAGCCGCTATAATTTTATGTAATCCGCCAATAAATACCTGAGTTTTTTACTGAATTTTGTCATTGAGCCTGCAGGTCAAAAACAAGTTTTGAGTCATAAATACCCTTATTGTCATAATAAGGGGGCTGGCGGAGTTTGTCAAGCAAGTTTTTTCGTTTCTATGTTGTCAGCTACCTGAATATTGATCATACGGTTTCCATCTGTTATATATAATCTTTTTGAATACGAAGAAAACTGATGAATGAGTATGATATTACGGTTATAGGTAGCGGTCCTGGTGGTTATATAGCAGCAATTAGAGCGGCACAGCTTGGATTTAAAACTGCAATTGTGGAAAAAGAAAAAAATTTAGGCGGTATATGCTTAAATTGGGGATGTATACCAACAAAATCACTGCTTAGAGCATCTGAGGTTTATAGGCTAATAAAAAGATCAAAAGAGTTTGGTATAGAAGTAAAAGGAGCAAGTTTTGATATACAATCAATAGTGAAATATTCAAGAAGCGTTGTTGATAAATTATCAAGTGGCGTTGCATATTTGATGAAAAAAAATAACATCAAAGTTCATCAAGGCTTTGGTAAACTTGCAGGCAATAGTACTATAAAAGTTGTTAGCGATAAGGAAGAACAAGAAATTGTTTCCAAGCATATCATTTTAGCAACAGGCGTGAGGGCACGGAATCTGCCTGAAATAGAGGCAGATGGAGATTTAATATGGAATGCGCAGCATGCCATGATGCCGGGCAAATTACCAAAATCACTACTAATTATAGGGTCTGGCGCAATTGGAATAGAATTTGCAAGTTTTTATAGTACTTTGGGGGTTGATGTAACAATCATAGAGATAAAGAGCACTATTTTGCCGCTGGAGGATAAAGACATTTCAGATTTAGCACAAGAAATATTCACAAAACAGGGGATAAAAATATATACAAGCAATAGCGTAAAAGCTCTTACTAAAAGTAAAGACTCTGCTCAAGTGCTACTAAGTAGTGGTGAGAGCAAAGAATTTGAGAGGGTGATTGTTGCGGTTGGAATTCAAGCAAATATTGAAAATATAGGTTTAGAAAATACAAAAATTAAATTAAGCCCTTCTGGCTTTATTGAAACGAATGAATGGTATGAAACTAGTGAATCAAATGTGTATGCAATAGGTGATGTAGCTGGCCCACCATGTTTAGCACATAAAGCGAGCCATGAAGCCGTGATCTGCATTGAAAAGATTGCTGGTAAAAATGCTCATGCGTTAAAAAAAGAATGCATACCAAATTGCACTTATTCTCATCCACAAATAGCGAGCATCGGCCTTACTGAGGAACAGGCAATAAAAGGTGGGTATGATATAAAAATAGGAAAATTTCACTCTAACTTTAATGGTAAGTCTGTTGCACTCAGTGAAACTGAAGGGTTAGTGAAAACGATTATAGATAAAAAAACCGGAGAAATTCTGGGTAGCCACATGATAGGTGCAGAAGTAACGGAGTTAATTAGCAATTTTGCCCTTGCAAAGCAACTAGAAGGAACAGACTTCGACATAAAATCTACGATTTTTCCTCATCCAACCATTTCAGAGATGATACACGAATCAGTGCTTGCTGCAGATGTTAAATAGTTGAACTAACGTTCCATTGTTTTAGAGTTGTCAATGTCTTGAGTAGTAGTTTGATTAGGCACTTTAGTTTCAATAGATTGATTACCACCAGCATCAGAATTCTGTAACTCTTCTTTCAATCCCTTAGCTGCTTTTTTGACTTCAAGCTTTGCCTTTGGATGAAGATCTTCCGGGCCTTTTCCTTTAGTATCCAAATCTTGTTGTAGATTAGTGCTTTTCATTTTATTATGCTGCTCGTGCTCAGGTAGGTCAACAACCGAATTGAAAAGAATTTTTATTATATTTTTTAGCAGTTCTAAAAAACCTCCGCTTCTTCCTTTTCTTTGTTCTTGAGATTTATTTTTCTCATTAGGTTCTTTTTTACTATTACTTTTAGGCATTTTTAACTCAACTATCATAAAGCTTAATAAAATTCTACGTGCAAATTATTAAATAACAGTTAACAATCTAGATTTACAGATGGATATTATTTTAGCAACAGGTGGCACAGGTGGGCATATCTTTCCGGCCATAGCCTTAGCAAAAGCACTAAAGACACAAGGATACAATTGCATATTATTCACTGATAAAAAAACAAATAAAAATACCGACATAGAAAGCTACACCTTACCATTACGTAGACCAAGCAGCAACAAATTTAAGTTTTTCCTTTTCTTGATATACAGCTCTATGTTAGCACTGTATCAAGTAAGAAAATTAAAACCAAAATCGGTCATTGGTTTTGGTAGCTATGCTTCTTTTCCAACTCTTCTTGCAGCAAGAGTTCTTTCTATACCTATAATTTTACATGAACAAAATACAGTTTTAGGGAGAGTAAATAGATTCTTTTTCAAGAGTGCAAAATTAATTGCAACCAGCTTTCCGGAGACTAAATATGCAGAGGGCAATAAATGTATTTTTACAGGAAATTTTGTTGATATAAAAGCACAGAGCCATTCTAGCACTGAGAAAATCCTAAATATATTGGTCATAGCAGGTAGCCAAGGTGCAAATTTTTTTGATGATGTAGTAAGCAGCGTAATTTGTAATTTGCCTATTAAAATGAAAAAGAAAATTAGAGTGACGCAGCAATGTACGAAGAAAAATGTAAACAAGGTCAAGAGTCTATACAAAAGTGAAAAGATCGATTGTGAATTGAGTGAATTTTTTGATGATATGGAAAATAGATTGGCCAATGCTCACTTGGTAATTAGCAGAGCAGGAGCAACTTCAATAGCAGAGATCACTCTTGCTAGGCGCGCTGCTATATACATTCCCTACCCTGACTCAAAAGATAATCACCAATTTTATAACGCAAAATATATTGAAGATTCGGGAGCAGCTGTAATAGTTGAGCAGAATAGTGAAGCAAAAAAAAATCTAACAGAGGTACTATTTGATCTATTAAATAATTCTCAAAAATTGCGTGATATGACCAATAATACAAAAAAAACAGGGATAAAGAATGGGACTACTGAGTTTGTTAAGGTAATTGTTCACAGGTTTAGTTGATGGCTGCTTGCTTTTTCTTCAAACACATCCCAAAGGTCTTTTTCTAGTGATATATTATATAATTTATTGATATAAACTACTCCCGTTGGTGAAGTTGTGTTAATTTCGAGCAGGAAGTCATCTATAATATCAATACCAACAAATATTAGCCCCCTTTTCTTTAATTCAGGACCAATTTTGTTACATATTTCATTGTCTCTATCGTTCATTTGAGCGGGCTCAAAACTTGCTCCAAGTCGCATGTTTGTTCTGATCTCTCCACTGATTTTTGGAACTCTTTTCATTACTCCAATTGGTTGACCATAAAGTAGCAACATTCTTTTATCTTTATATATGTTTTTACAAAATGATTGTGCAATCACAGGGCATTCGTATTTTGCTGTCATGAGATCCACTACTACTTGAATACTATTCTCATCTCGTATTCTTATTACATCATTTCCGCCATAGCTATACAATGGCTTCAGAATAATATCTTGATAGTTGTAGTAGAAATCTCTAATCATCGATATATTTTCAGTGATCAAAGTCGGCGGAATTAGCTCTGGAAATAATGAAGTTATCAATTTTTCAGGACAATTTCTTATTTCTGTTGGATTGTTAATTACCAATGCGCTGGTTTTTTCTAAGATATAGGTTGTTGTAATGTAGCGCATATCAAAGGGCGGATCCTGTCTGATAAATATGATGTCCATTTCATTCAAGTTGATCGCTACATCCTCTTTAGAGATAAAACTAAAATCATCAATGCTGACTTTCTGAGCAAGAGCAATTGGATGGTTTAGCTTTAGTGCTAAATTGTTAGGAGCATAGACAAAAACTTCATGCCCCCTCCTTTGTGCTTCCTTTATTAGCACGAATGTAGTGTCAGTTTCAAAATTTATATTTTCATCCATCTGAAAGGCAACTTTCATTTATGTTCTCCACCTATTGTCACAACTGTACAAATGTTATAATTTGAAGGCGATTTTTGCCTAATGGCGTAATTTACTGTACTTATATCGTACATAACTTACAACTTGTTTTACTCCCTTTACTTTTCTTGCAATTGATATTACAGCTTTTAATTCCGCTTTATTTTGGGCTATACCCATCAAATAAACAACTCTATCAACCGTATTAACGCTATAATTAATTGATTTAATATTTCTTTTCCCCAGAAGTCTTGTTCTTATTTCCGCTGTTATCATGCCATCTACAGTAGTGTCTAGCATGGAAGCCATTTGAATTGGTATTACTCTTATTTCATTTATCACTTCTTTAATTTCTTTTTGCTGCCAAGCTATTTTTTCTGCTGTAAGTTGTTTTTCAGGAGTGTCAACACTTCCAATGAGCAATACTCTTCCTTCACTTACTTTAACTTTTATGGATGAAAATAGCCCATGTTTTAAGAGCCCCTTATTAATTCTGATGACCATAGTCGTATCATCAATGATATTTCCCAAGGATTTGTCCTGCATTGTTATTGCTGTTGCTGTCGCTGTAGCCACCACACCACCTATTATAAGGGTTGTGCAACCACTTTGTGTAATCAAAAAAATTGCGAGTAAGAAGCTTGTTATTAATCTCATTATTGATTTTCAGGGTTTAGAGCTTTCATTAAGAAATGTTAATAAGCTTTTTTGATTGTGTAAATACCATAAATTAAGTAAGACTTTAAACCTTGAATATTTTTAATGGAATACCTATAATAGGGTACTAAAAATTTCTTGCGGATATGGCGGAATTGGTAGACGTGCCAGGTTTAGGTCCTGGTGAGCTTGCTCGTGGGGGTTCAAGTCCCTCTATCCGCACTTTAAAGTCATGTAACTTAGGTTTTAAGGGAAAATTTATAATCACTAAATACACTTTTGTTTGTATAAAAATCTGTTCTTAAGGATTGTGTTTAACTTAAATTCTGGTAAAATAGCTCTATTAAGATATGAATTAAAATATTAATAAATGAATTATGATGTCTAATAATATACCTCAAAATACAGTCGAAGTAAGTAGCGTATATACCTACAAAGAGCTTAGTATAGATAAACTAAAGTATGAGTATGAAATCACAGTTAGTAGTGATTATATAAAACAAAAGGTAAATTCCAGGTTGCAAGAGATAGCAGAAAATGCAAAATCACCTGGATTTAGGGCTGGAAAGATGCCCTATGACCTTGTTGTTGCAAATTATAAAAACGAAGCTTTGGAATATGTGATAAATAATACAATTGATTATTGCTCAAGTGATTTGATGAAAAAAATTGAAGTCAAGTCTCACATTTATCCTAAGGTTGATGTTATATCATTACCAGATCTGGGCAAAGAAAATGAGGAGGGCAATTTTGTATACAAGCTATCTTTTGAGTCGATGCCTGAAGTACCAGTGATAGATCTCGACAAAATAAACTTAAAGAAAATTGAAGCAAAGATTGAAGAGGAAGATATAAAAGAATTTATTGATTCTATTAAAACAAAATTCCCCAATTTCGCCTCTGTTGATGATGCTTCTTATCAAGCGAAAGATGGGGATAAATTGATAATTGATTTTGAAGGGCGGATTAGGAATAAGCTCTTTCAAGGTGGAAGTAGCAAAAATTTTGCCGTTAATTTAGGGTCTGGCACATTTATTAATGGTTTTGAAGATCAATTAACTGGTATGAAAAAGGGAGAAACAAAGAACTTTAAGTTGAAATTTCCTGAAAATTACCAAGCCATTTCCCTTGCAGGACAGGAAGCTGATTTTTCTGTGCGAGTTAATGAGATTCAAATTGCCAAAGATTTTGAAAATGATGATGAAATAGCTAAGAGTATTGGGTTTAAAGATTATTCTTTGCTAATAAATCATGCAAAAAAAATGATTGGTGATCAGTGCACCGAAATGAGAAATCTCTTAATTAAAAAGGAGCTGTTTGATTATTTGGATGCTAATTATAGTTTTGATTTACCCACAGACATAGTAAAACAGGAGCAACAAAGAATGGAAGGAGAATTGGGTGCTCAAAATGACTCTCGTAAAGAAGCTGAAAAACGTGTAAAGCTTGCTATGTTATTTATGAAATTTAGTGCAGAACATAAAATATCATTAACTCAAAATGATGTTTTGAGTGTTATTGTAAATCAATATGTCAGTAAAGATGTGCAATTTGACAGAGTACTTAAGCATTTTGAATCAAATAAACAATTTCAAGAATTAGTTAGAGGGCAAGCGCTTGAGTATAAAGTGACAGATTATATAATAGAAAAAGTTAGTAAAGAAGAGCAGATTGTTTCTGTGAAAGAATTAAAGGAATTATTTGATAATATTTAATAGGAAAAGGTATGACTCTTATACCAATTGTAGTTGAACAAACTAGTCGCGGTGAGCGCGCTTATGACATATATTCAAGACTAGTGAAAGAAAGAATAATTTTTGTAACAGGTCCTATTGAAGACAATATGGCCAGTGTAATAGTAGCACAGCTTTTATTTTTAGAATCGGAAAATCCCGATAAAGACATTTGTATGTACATCAACTCACCAGGTGGTGTTGTAACTGCTGGTTTGTCGATTTACGATACAATGCAATATATAAACCCAGACGTTTCAACTTTATGTATAGGTCAAGCTGCGTCTATGGGTTCTTTATTGCTTGCAGCTGGTACAAAAGGTAAGCGCTACTCTCTACCTCATTCAAGAATTATGATACATCAGCCATCAGGTGGTTATCATGGTCAAGCAACTGATATAGAAATACATGCTAATGAAATTTTGCGAGTTAAGAAAAAACTAAATCAAATTTATGAAAAACATACTGGAAATTCACTGAAGAAAATTGAAGGAATGATGGAAAGAGATAAATTCATGGATCCTGAAGAAGCAAGGAAAATTGGCTTAATTGACAGGGTGATAGCTGAGCGTACAGATATTGAAATTGAAAATATTAAAGTTAAACAAAAGGTGGGTTAATGGATAACAATAATGATTTACACTACTGTTCTTTTTGCAACAAGGCGCAAGATGAAGTAGATAAATTGATTACTAACTCTTCGGATGGTTTAAAGGTGTTTATTTGTAATGAGTGCATAGAATTATCCCATAAAGCAATAAGTCAAAAGAAAGATAGATCTTTTAATTCAGATCGTATATCTGATATGAAGCTATTACTAAAGAAACCTGAGGATATAAAAAACTTTCTCAGCAAGCATGTTGTAGGTCAAGAACACGTGCAACACGTTTTATCTGTAGCTATGTATAACCATTGTCAATCCATGGTACAATTTCATGCTATAAGTGATATTGAAATCGAGAAGTCAAATATAATGCTTATTGGTCCCACTGGTTCTGGTAAGACTTTGCTAGCCAAAACACTTGCTAAAGTTTCAGATGTGCCATTTGCTATGGCTGATGCGACAACTTTAACTGAGGCAGGTTATGTGGGTGATGATGTAGAAAGCGTGTTGTCGCGTTTATTACAAGCTGCAAATTATGACGTTGCAAAAGCACAGCGTGGTATAGTGTTTATAGATGAAATAGACAAGATTACAAGAAAATCTGAAAGCACTTCAATAACCCGTGACGTTTCAGGTGAAGGGGTCCAGCAAGCTCTGCTTAAGATTATGGAGGGTACAGTTGCTTATGTTCCGCCACAAGGAGGGCGAAAACACCCACAACAAGAGTTTATACAAGTGGATACTAGTAACATACTATTTATTTGTGGAGGAGCTTTTGAAGGCCTCGATAAGATTATTGAAGCGAGAAAAAAGGGAACGTCAGTTGGCTTTGGAGCAGATATAAGTCAGTCTAAAGAGCAAAAGAAAAAGAATGCTTTACATGATGTTCAACCTGAAGATTTAATCAAATTCGGTTTAATACCCGAATTTGTAGGGCGGGTTCCAATAACTGCTGTTTTAGATGAGTTGGATCATGAAGATTTAATACATGTGTTGACAGAGCCAAGGAATGCACTAATAAAACAGTACAAAGCATTGCTTGCATTTAGCAAAGTAAACCTTGAGTTTTCAGATGAAGCAATATCAGCTATTGCTAAAAAGGCTATAAGCTATAAAACAGGTGCAAGAATGTTACGTGCTATCTTGGAGTCACTTTTGCTTGACGTTATGTATACAGCTGGAAACGGAGATTTTGAAGGTAGCACTATAGTAATCACTAAGAAAATGGTAGAATTAGGAAAAGCAACGGTTAATCATAATAATAATGGCAATGTTATAACGGTTAATGATTAATTTGAGGCATATATTATGAACATTGAACGTGCTGTGAGCTCTAGTTTTACTGCATTGCCAGTATTACCTTTAAGAGATGTAGTAATTTTTCCAAATATAATGGTGCCTTTATTCATAGGTAGAGAAAAATCTGTTAATGCACTAGAATATGCAACAAGTAGTAGTAGTCACCAAAATGAGATTTTTCTTGTAGCACAGAAAGATGGCTCTGTTGATAATCCGGAGCCAGAAGATCTTTATGAAGTAGGTGTGTTAGCAAACATTATACAACCATTAATAAAATTGCCTGACAATGCAGTAAAAGTTATAATCCGGGGGATAAGAAGGGGAAAAGTTGTAGAATATATTAGCTCTCATGCTTTATTACAAGCCAGGGTAGAGTTAGACAATCATCATAAGGAAGATGAAGACAATATTGATTTAGAAGCTTTAAGGCGATCTGTTATAGACGCGTTCGATAGCTGGTGTAAGCTAAACAAGAAAAATCAGCCTGAAGTTGCCATTAACCCCATTGATCAAATCAAAGAAGTTGATCAACTTGTAGATACGGTAGCTTCACATTTAAATATAAAAGTATCGGATAAACAAAGCATACTTGAGGCTTATGACCCAAAAGAGCGTTTAAAAAAAGCTTTTGCTTTTATTGAGAAAGAAATAAGTATTTTGAACGCACAAAACTGTTTATATAAGACAATTAAATCGCAAGTTGAAAGCACTCAGAAAGTTTACTACCTTAACGAGCAATTGAAAGCTATACAGAAAGAATTAGGCGAATTTGAGAATGGTGATGAAGGGAATATACTCAATGAATTTGAAAAAAAGATAAATGAAACAAAGCTTTCTCAGGAAGCAAGAGAGAAAGCTATAACTGATTTGAAGAGATACAAGAAAATGAATCCCATTTCTCCTGAAGCTACAGTTATATCTAGTTACTTGCATTGGTTACTTGATTTGCCGTGGGGAAAGTACAAAGATGCAAAAATTAACTTAAATGCAGCTAAAAAAATCTTAGATGAAAATCATTATGGCATAGAGAAAGTAAAAGATAGAATAATAGAATTTTTAGCAGTATTAAAAAGAGTAAAAGAGATAAAAGGTCCTATACTTTGCTTGGTTGGACCGCCAGGTGTTGGTAAAACTTCTTTAGCTAAGTCTATGGCAGGAGCAGTAGGAAGAGATTTTGTTCGCATAGCTCTTGGTGGTGTGCGTGATGAGTCTGAGATACGAGGGCATAGGAAAACTTATATTGGCTCAATGCCTGGTAAAATCATTCAACACATGAAAAAAGCTAATTCATGCAACCCGCTTTTTCTGCTTGATGAAATAGATAAGATGGGTTCTGATTCGCGTGGCGATCCTGCATCTGCATTACTTGAGGTTTTAGATACTGAGCACAATAAGCACTTTACGGATCATTACTTGGAAGTTGAGTTTGATCTTTCAAGCGTAATGTTTGTAGCTACGGCAAACAGCTTAAATTTGCCACATCCTTTGCGTGATAGGATGGAAATTATACAATTGTCCGGGTATACTGAAGATGAAAAAATCAGTATTGCTACACACCACCTTATTCCGAAGTTAAAGAAGGAGCATGGTTTGCATCAGAAGGAGTGGAGCATAACTAATGAGGCGCTATATGAATTGATACGTTTATATACACGTGAAAGTGGTGTGCGGAGTATGGAAAGGGAGCTTGCAAAGCTCATGAGAAAGGCAGTTAAAGAAATATTGACTGATAAAAATAAGAAAATATCCGTAGGGGTTGACAATTTACAAGATTATTTAGGGGTACGTAAATATACCTTTGGCATTGCGGAAAATGAGAGTTTAGTAGGAATAGTAACTGGGCTCGCCTATACTGAAACAGGTGGTGATATTTTGATGATAGAATCAGTCTTAATTCCGGGCAAGGGAGAAATAAAATACACAGGAAAGCTTGGAGAGGTTATGCAAGAATCTATAAAAGCTGCGTATAGTTATATTCGATCAAATTGCTTATTTTTTGGTATAAAGCCCGAAAAATTCCAAAATAATGATATACATTTGCATGTACCTGAGGGTGCAGTACCAAAAGATGGCCCTTCTGCTGGCGGCGCGGTATGTACGTCTATTGTTTCTCTTATGACAAATATACCAGTTAACAAAAATGTTGCTATGACAGGCGAAGTGACATTGCGTGGTAGAGTTTTAGCTATTGGGGGCTTGAGAGAAAAATTGCTTGCAGCACTCAGAGGATCAATCAAAACTGTAATTATACCAAGTGAAAATGAGAAAGATATGCAAGAGATTCCGGCAAGCATCAAAGAGGGAATCAACGTAGTTTTTGCTAAGAATATTGATGAAGTTATGAAAGTTGCTTTAATGCACCCTACTACTCCAATTGATGGTGATGATAATCAAAATAGTGTGCCTTCCTCTATAGAAAATAAAGATGATACTTTTCCTATGTCGGAAACATTGAAGCATTAGATTAAAAAAATATTATCAATCTCCATTTCTCTTTTATCCGGCAAAAATCCACCAACTTGTGCATCCCACAGAGTTTTATACATTCCATTTTTATCAAGAAGTTCCTGATGCGTGCCATCTTCTACAATCTTGCCTTGATCAAGAACCAAAATACGATCCATATGTAGAAGTGTAGATAAACGATGGGCAATAACGATAGTTGTAGCATTGCTTGTTTCAAGTACTTCGTTTAGTGACTCTTGTATTAACTGTTCTGTTGGAGTGTCAAGTGCAGAAGTTGCTTCATCCAGAATTAATATAGGAGCATCTTTTAAAATAGCTCTTGCGATTGCGATACGTTGCCTCTGTCCACCACTTACTTTAACACCCCTCTCGCCTACAATAGAATGATACCCGTTGGTCATTTGCATAATATCATCATGAACCTTTGCTTTTTTACACGCTTCAACAATTTCATCAAAACTTGCATCATGTTTAGCAAGCTGTAAATTTTCTAAGATAGTTCTGTGAAACATAGTAATATCTTGCGGAATTACTGATATATTTGCCCGTAAAGATTCTTGTGTAACATTGATGATATTTTGGTCATCGATAAGGATTTGTCCACTTCGCACATCAAAGTATCTGAGCAAACACTTAATGATAGTTGTTTTTCCTGTACCAGAAATGCCTACAATGCCGATTCTCTGACCGGATTGAATATGTAAATTGAAGTTATGGAGCACATCAGTTTTACTCCCACTATACGCAAAGCATACGCTCTCAAATTTAATTTCGCCACGCACATTTGTAAGAAGCTCTGCATTTGGCATATCCTCGATGTCATGATCACGATTAATAAATGAAAATGACGCTTTCATTGATGCGATTCCTGGGTTTATACTAAATAACAGATTTTTTAAAAAATCATCCAGCTCTCCATGCACATTAAGTGTAATCATCGAAATAAAAGCAAAACCACCTGCGGTGATGTGTCCGTTTTGATACAAATAGGCAAGTAAATAAATTTGCACAGCACACATAATAGTCACCATGATTGTATCGGCATTATCTACCCAATAAGCATCAAATTTACGGACTCTTTTATCTGAATCTTGCCAGCGTAACAATGCCGGAGTGATCTTTAGCTTAAACTCCGTCCACACATTACCAATAATTTTTATGCCAAATATGTTTGCTATAGAATCATTTATAATCCCCAGAGTTTCTTGTCTTGCCGCAACATATTGTTCCTGAAGTTCCATTTGCTTTTTTAATAAAAAAGCTATAACTGGTGTGTAAATTGTTACAAATGCAAGTATTACAGTTGCCGATGTTACATTAATGCTAAAAAGAAATAATATACTTATAACAACGGTTGCTACGCTGTTCAAAGCCTGAAAACAGGAGCCTATTAAAGTGGTTAAACTATTTTGAAAATCTGTAATCTTACTTGAGATTTCACCTGATAAATGAGAATCAAACCAATGTAATGAATGCCCAAGTGTTTTTGTATACATGTTAGTTATAGTTTCAGCTAGTATTATAGGTTTGTACTTTATATCTAATAGCCGAGTGATAAAAAACATTCCATGATGCATAAGTGTGTAAAAAACAAATAGCATTAATAATGTTGTAACACTGGTGTTTGATTGGATTGCATCGATGATTTCTTTTATATTATAACTTTTAATTGTTTTAGACACAGACGCAGTGACTGCTATTACACACAATGAGCAAAGATATGTTTTGTATCTTGCAAAAATAGACCTAAGATAGGTTGAAAGTTTAGTCATTCTGTTTACTCAAAGTTTCCAGATAATCGCAACAAGTATACGGT
Source organism: Wolbachia endosymbiont of Dactylopius coccus (assembly GCF_977011065.1). Taxonomy (NCBI): domain Bacteria; kingdom Pseudomonadati; phylum Pseudomonadota; class Alphaproteobacteria; order Rickettsiales; family Anaplasmataceae; genus Wolbachia; species Wolbachia endosymbiont of Dactylopius coccus. The sequence goes on from NZ_OZ347065.1 coordinate 964,685, forward strand.
GAAAATTAGTTCCGGCATTCAATTTCTTCATTTTCCTTTTTATCTAGCAAAAACCCACCAACTTGTGCATCCCATAAGGATATGACTTGCTTTGTTGTTATGTCATTCATTTGAACTACGTATATCAATTTGAAAAATGTACACTGTCTTGTATTATAGTACCTAAAAGTAAGAAAGACCATGCTCAACATACAAAATAACGCTCCACTCTGTAGAAAATGGATATTCTTAGCAGTATGTGCCCTTGCTTGCTCTGGATTGTTGTCAATAATTGTTATTTTTTTACGATTGCCTTTTATCTCCTCTCTTGTTCCTTCTGCACAATATATCTTTGATAATGCGCTGGTGATACACGTGAACTTGTCAATTTTGGTGTGGATGTGCTCTATAATATCTCTGCTCTTTATCATAAACCTACAAAATACCAATAGTTGGTTTAACTTTTCATGGGTTCTATCAACCCTTTCGATGCTGCTGATGTTTATATCCGCATTTGTTCCAAACACTGAAGTTATCAAAAGTAACTATATACCTGTATTACAAAACAAATTATTTTTGCTAGGGCTCAGTTTGTTTATTGCCAGTATATTAGTAAATGCAATGCTAGCATACACATCAAAAAAAGAGGTTTCATTTCTCTCTGTTGGGCAAATTGGGCTGGTTATTATACTTGTTTCATCATTTCTTTGCTTTATTTTAGCATATCAAAATATGCCTCCAGGTCTATATCATTCAGATAAGAATTTGTTTTACGAATATCTCTTTTGGGGAGGCGGACATTTGCTGCAATTTGCTTTTGCTCAAGCAATGTTTTTAGTTTATTTGATAATACTGAATGCTAGTGATATTAGTCTAAATAAAATTACCATTTTACCACTATTTATAAACACGATTTTAGCTGTAGGCGCACCGTTTGTATATTTTGTTTATCCAGTTGATAGTACCAAGTTAATACAGTTTTTTACTTGGCATATGAGGATTGCTGGAGCAGTTTTGCCGTGCTTTTTGATAATATTAGTGTGCTGCAACATCAGAACTTTTATTAATAATAAAAGCAACTATTTATTACATTCATTTTTGTTGTTCACTTATGGAGATGTGCTCGGAGTGTTGACTATTGAAGGAAATGTCACCATTCCCGCTCATTATCACGGTTCTGTAGTTGGGATCACTATAGCTTTTATGAATTTTGTCTACTGGCTGTTACCAAAATTGGACTGTAAAGAAATAAAAAGCTCTATAGTAAAATTACAGATTTATGCGTACAGTGTGGGGCATTTTCTCCATATCACTGGCCTTGTGTGGCTTGGTGGGTATGGTGCTTTAAGGAAGGTTGCAGATCTGCCAAGTATTTCATCAATGTTAGCACGCACGTGCTTCATTATAGGTGGCGCTATATCAGTTGTTGGTGGAATGTTGTTCGTAATAATTGTGCTTTTACATCTGTTAAAAGGCAAAGCGCGTACCAACTAACCCATAGAAACGAAAAAACTTACTTGACAAACTCCACCAGCCCCCTTATCATGAAAGTGAAGCTATTTATTTATCTTCGCAATCTCTGCAGTGGATTAATGACAAAAAACTTAATGTATTTGGCGTAAATCATGCTTAATTTTTGCACTATGTGCACCTCATGTCTTTATAAAACTTCTAGGTTTCTACCTATATAAGCTGAAACGCGCTTATAAAGCGTTTAAGACAGTAAAAGACGTGACAAGGGAGAATTTGAATACTAGCCACCCTGGGGTTTCTTTGCCTTTTTTTCCGCTCAGTAAATTTCTTAACGTTTATAATTTAGGTTAGTTGCATTTAAAAGCGGCTGAATCGTAGCGTTTAGAATAAAAAACGCCAATATTTTGAAGTACATATAAATAACTAGTCACCAACGGGGCTTCTTTTGCCTTTTTTTTTATTTGGTAAATTTCTTAATGTTTGTAGCTAACATGAACAAACATTTGAGAGTAACTTCTGCTAGTAGGGTGTCATCCCAGTGCTTGACACTGGGATCCAGCTTTCTTTATAAATTCACCAAAAGTGCTTCATTCTATAACGCAAAACCCATACTCACCAAACCCAATGCATTACTTGCAACTAAGTTTCCTGGATCCAAGTAGTCAGGGCACTGGGATGACAAAAAAGGGGCTACTCGGATGACACCATTCTTTTTTCTAGATCCAAGTAGTCTGGGCACTGGGATGACAAAGAAATAGACACTGGGATGACATCATAGGGGCTACTAGGATGACAAAAAAAGGAGCACTGGAATGACAGGAGAAGGAGGCATTGGGATGACATCATAGAGGCGCTGGGATGACACCATGACAATCGTCATACCGCTACTTGTTAGCGGGATCTAGAGATACCGCGGTGGTATGATGTAGGGGTTGCCGAGATTCCAGTGCTTGACACTGGAATCGAGTTTTCCATATAATCTCATCGAAAATGTTGTAACCACTTTCTATGCTAGTTTGCTTGTGAGCAACCTGGATCCAAGTAGTCAGGGCACTGGGATGACAAAAAAGGGGCTACTCGGATGACACCATTCTTTTTTCTAGATCCAAGTAGTCTGGGCACTGGGATGACAAGAAAGAGGCTACTTAGATGACATCTTTCTTCTTGGTATAAATTACTTTTATATCTCAATGTTCATACAGCTATGCACGTTGCCGCGCAGTGGATGAGCTCTAAGAGCATAGTTTTTACATAATAATATAACATTCTGTTCATAAATCAATGTTTCAACGTACAACAAGAACATTTTCATTGTGATTAAGATTTCTAGTATGTATATTAATAAATCTTGTTCTCAACTAAGTAATGAAAGTAATAATTGTTATAATAATGTTATTGTGTAGCAGTTACACAATGGCAAGCGAGCGAATAAGTCTAGTGGGTAAAAAACTATCTCAAGGATATGTAGCTCCAGTGCTTACAGAAGATAGCGTTATTTTATCAGACAAGCACGGCGCTTTATATTCCTTTGATATTGATAACTCAAAGGCTATGAATTGGAAATTACACCTCTCACATAGGAAAAAAATTGGTAACATGAGCCTATCGCATTATGAAAAAAATGTTTTCTTTATAGTGGATAACACTTTACACGCAATAGATGCAAAAACCGGCAAGATTGAGTGGGAAAAAGAATTGAGAGCTCCAGTAAGAGGGAAAGCAGCAGTAATAAATAATAAATTGGTAGTATTGACTATTGATAATTATCTGTACGTGTTTGATATAAAAGATGGCAGCTCCGTTTGGGCTTATCAAAACGGTATCAATGAGGTTCGAGGTTTGTATTCCATATCGCCAACAACTTCTAACGATAAAATAATAGCACCATTTTCAAATGGTGAGTTAATAGCTTTTAATGAAGACGGTAAAAAATTGTGGAGCCAAAAATTGGCTACAAACCTTTTGGATACACAGCTCACAGATGTAACTACTACACCGAGAGTGCTTGGCGATACTTTAATAGCTACAAACAATTCTTATATTTATGGTATTGACGTAAAATCAGGGAATATTTTATGGTCAAAGTCACTGCAAGTAAAAAGTGTATCAGACATTGAATCATATTATAGTCCTCTTATTCCTGCAGAGAAACAAAAAGAAGGCGGAAGAATTTTTATAGTAACTGAAGATAATAAAATAATCGGCCTGGATATAAAAAATGGAGAAACAGTCTGGGCATCTGATTTAATAGAAAATACGCAATTGTTTGCTCCAATTGTGCATGCCCATACACTGTGGGTGACAAGCAATAAAGGTTCAATGCTTGCTTTTCCTGGATCTGAAAGTGCAGGAAAGGTAGTCAAAGTACCTGGTAATGTGTTTCACACTCCAGTGTTTACTCACGATAAAATATATGTAACAACTGAGGGAAATGGTGTTTATTCTTTAGAAAATAGGTTTGTTCTTTATGATTGATTATGATCTGATTGTTATAGGTGGTGGTCCAGGCGGTTATAAGTGTGCTATCGCTGCTGCAAAACTTGGATTGAAAGTTGCCTGCATAGATAAAAATAGCATTTTTGGTGGTACATGCTTGCGAGTTGGATGCATACCTTCCAAAGCACTACTTCATTCTTCCTATCAGTATGCTCACACGAAAAATGATCTGTCGAAGCTTGGCATAAAAATTAAGGATGCAAGTTTCGATTTAAAAGAAATGCTAGGCTATAAGGACGCCAGAGTTCAGGAGCTTGGAAAAGGTATAGAATATCTGTTTAACCTTCACAAAATCACTAAAATTAATGGACTTGGGAAAATTACTTCTTTTGACCAAGGTAATCTTGAAGTTTCAGTTGAAGATAAGGTGCTGAAGACAAAAAATATAGTAATTGCAACCGGTTCTGACGTTATTTCTTTGCCAGGAATTAATATCGATGAGAAAAGTATTATTTCATCAACTAGTGCATTGTCTTTAACTGAAGTACCAAAAAAACTTGTCGTAATCGGAGCCGGGGCAATAGGGCTTGAAATGTCTTCTGTATGGAGGAGGCTAGGGTCTGAAGTCACTGTAGTAGAATTTTTTGACAGAATCGCTGCAGCAATGGATGGAGAATTAAGTAAGTCTCTACTTTCTAGTCTACAAAAACAAGGAATAAAATTTTTACTTAGCACTAAAGTTGAGGGAATAAAACAAAGTAGTAACTCTTTGAGTGTGAAAGTTTGCTCTGTAAAAGATAATCAAACAAACACTATAGAGGCGGATAAGGTATTGGTGGCAGCAGGACGCAAACCATGTACTGATGGTCTTGGTATTGATGAAAAAATAGAAAAAGATAATCGCGGTTTCGTTCAAGTTAACAACAGATATGAAACTAATGTGAAAGGAATATTTGCTATTGGTGATGTGATTGGTGGAGCAATGCTTGCTCATAAAGCAGAGGAAGAAGGAGTGGCAGTTGCAGAGATAATAGCAGGACAGTCACCTCACGTTGATTATGAAATTATACCATCTGTCATTTACACTCACCCTGCGGTTTCTTCGATCGGTAAAGCCGAAGAGGAACTCAAAAATGCTGGCTATAAGTACAAAGTTGGTAAATGTCAATTTGCTGCAAACGGCAGAGCAAAAATCACTGATGATGCTGAAGGATTCGTGAAAGTGCTGACTTGTAGCAGAGCAGATACAATACTAGGTGTGCATATCATAGGAGCATACGCTGATACGCTAATCAACGAAGCAGCGGTTGCAATGGCATATGGCGCAGCAGCAGAGGATATATACAGAATTTGTCACTCTCATCCTGATATAAATGAAGCCTTTCGAGATGCGTGCATCGATGCTTTCTTTAAAAAATAATTGTGGACCTCGGTTCAATCATTGAAAAATGGTATGAGTGGCTGAGGTGCAACAGATCTTATTCACCAAACACTTTAGAGTCATACATGAGGGACTTGAAGGATCTTATAAGTTTCCTAAATACTCACATTGGTGGAGAAGTAAATGTCGGCACTTTGGAAAAATTGAGCGTACCTGAGTTAAGAAGTTGGCTTACCTCTCGTTACGCAAGAGGTGTGAATGCAAGATCTAACACTCGAGCACTCTCAGTAATCAGAAATTTCTTCAAGTACATAAAAAATAACCACAATATAGACAATGAAGCTGTATTTTCCTTATCAAGGCCAATTCAGAGAAGAACTCTGCCCAAAGCATTATCAATACCTGATATAAAAACTTTAGTAGACTTTTTCTTACATAACCACTATTTACACGGGGCTCACTCTTCTTTGTCATTCCAGTGCTTGACACTGGAATCCAGAAAAAAAGAAGAATGGATCCCAGTGTCAAGCACTGGGATGACAGGAGGCAACGCAAAAACTTTAGTGAAAGAAACGGAATTATCTGACCTGGGTGAACCTTGGGTGGTCAAAAGAGAGATTGCAATTATTGTCCTGCTGTATGGCACAGGTTTAAGGATTAGTGAGGCGCTAAGTCTTAAGGTTAGTGATGTCAGCAGCGAAAACCTAATAATTACAGGTAAGGGAGGTAAACAAAGGCAGGTATTTATTCTTCCGGTAGTAAAAAAGTGCATACAAGAATATATAAAAGCTTGTCCTTACCTTGGCATTGACGATGAAGCACAATATCTCTTTGTGGGAGTAAGAGGAAAAAAGTTGGGAAGAACTTACGTCGCTAATCGCTTGCAGAAAATAAGGAGAACGTTAAACTTGCCAGAAATTTTATCTCCACACGCATTCCGTCACAGTTTCGCCACTCATTTGCTTCAAGAAAATGTTGACATAAGGTCTATACAACAACTGCTTGGTCATTCGAGTCTTGAGACCACTCAAGTTTACACTCACCTCAATTATCAAGATGTTTTTAACATGTACAAAAATTTTCAGCAGAGTTTGGAGAAGAAGCCAAAACCTTAACTTCATTCTAAACTGATAACATGTATCCGTTCAGGGGTGTGGCTTAAGAGACAATAGATAGGAGATTTTGAGAAGGGTTGAGCTTCTTTTGCCTCCAGGTTAGGTACAATGAGATCACCCGTTCAAGAAACATGTTTCCTCGTACCGACTGTGTAAAATACGAATTCTTACGATAGACTACATAATGCCGTATCTGTCGCTCAACATGGTTATTCGTTAATGCCTGGGTCATCCAAAAATGTCCACATCATTGGCTCGGATTTTATAATACCCTTTACCGTTCGTGAAGCTCCTTTTGCTTCAAGTATATAAGATATTTTTATCATGCAGTACTGTTCGTAATTCTTTGGCTTAACTTTGAAATACTAATTTCATTTTCTGATAAAGCGTTTTTTAATGCAAACAATCCATTAGCTGCATCTTTTAAACAATGGCCAAGTCTCATTACTTCACTATTCCAACTATGAGATAACCTCTCGAAATTTCTCAATAAGTGAGCCCAACAAATTTGTCGTTTTTCATCACTGAAGTGGTTGTAAACTGCATATCTGTCGGTAATTACCAGGTTTTTGTAATCACAAAAGGGAGTGTTAAATAAACTGTGTCAAACCGAAAAAAAAGCAATAAATTGATATAAAAAAATGGAGGTTTGACATGAGTCAAAAAATAGCAAACAGAACTACCGGATTGGTAGATTATAAAGAATTAGAAACAAATATCTTATCGTCTATACGAGAAGGAAGACCGTTGACAGGAAGATTAACACCATTTATAAAAAAGCTGCTGGAGGCAAGTCTAGAAGGTGAAATAGAAAACCACTTGTTGGCTGAAAGCGAAGAGAGTAACCGAAGAAATGGGAGGAATGGAAAGACTTTGCGGACAAGTGCTGGTTCATTTGAGCTCAAGAGATAGGGAGGGAAGCTTTGAACCACAAATAGTCAAAAAAAGGCAAACAACAGAGCTTGCAACGAAGATTTTGAGCACATTTGCCAGTGGTATGGGCTATAGAGATATAGCGTTACATGTTGAGGAAATTTATGATCACAAAATATCGGCAGCAGAGATATCAAGTATCACTGACAAATTACTACCAGTAATCAACGAATGGCGTAGTCGCCCGCTGCAGTCCGTGTATCCAATAGTGTTTATGGTTTTTTAAAGTCAAAGAGTTGTGTAAGTAAATGTATGTATAATATATTAGGTATAGGTATATTGTGCTATAAAAAAGGTAGAGCAAAAATGGACTATCCTAATTGGGCTTTAACTATGTCTCAATTTGATGTCTTCTTTCCCGGCAGATTGAAAATTGAGTTGAACTAAAAATGCGGTTTGACACAGTTTATTTAACACTCCCTTTGTATCATTGTACTGAGCGTGTTAGCGCCGCGGCGGTATGACGTAGGAAAACCTGCACTAGCTATACTAAGCTAATCATCATCTCCAAATATGGAGCTAATTTTTTTGCCCCCAGGAGAAAATTTATTAGTCCAACTGCTTTGCACTTTGGTTACGTCTTTAGTGGCGGTTTTATTGCTGTATTCCTTGATTTCCTTATCTATTCTATCCATCATTTGTGGATCTAGGCAGCTATTTTTCCATTGATCAGTAGCAAGGAACACTTTGTTTAAATCTTGAGTGCGAATTAAGTATTCTTTATCCTTAGGATAAACCTCTTGTGCCCAAGCAAATAGCTCAAAATAGCGTGCAAACAATTCAGATGCGCGTGACTTTGCAGTTTGATAAGCTTGTATCTCCTTAAATATAACTTGGCTAATAATTTTCTGCACAAGAATATTTGCTTGCTTTAGGTTCTGCTCAACATCTTGATAAACTTTATGGAGAAATTCCTGCTCCAGGCTCAAGTGAAGCTCATTTTCAACCATATGTGAAAGTTCATGCACTATAATGTATGGATTTGACCTTCTCAGCACAATAACATATCTGTTTGCACTGCAAGACTGAATTGTCTTACACACCCCTTCTTCCATATCCATTAATCCCTCTTGATATATCTCAAACAAGAGCCTATTTTGCTTTATTAGTGATAAAGTGAGATTTAATGTGTTTCTAAATTTCTCGAATTGATAGAGATATTCTATATAACGTATAGTATTCTCACTGTTTCCAACTCGAGTTGCTTGCTTTATTAAATTCCCAATTAGCATGCTCTATTATTAAAGGAATATTTTTTATATTCAAGAGCTACAAAGTGTTTTTAGGGAGCCTGATTGCATGGCTAAAGTATTCATGTTTACTGATAACCGTCATCCCGCCACGGTATCTCTTAGCCGCTAACACGTAGCGGGATGACGAGATTATCGTCATTCCGCCGCAGACCGTCATTCCGCCGCGGTATCTCTTAGCCGCTAACACATAGCGGATTACGATTGTCAGGCCAGCGCCCCTATGATGTCATCCCAGTGCCCCTATGATGTCATTCAAGTAGCTGACTACTTGGATCCAGGAAAAAGAATGGTGTCATCCGAGTAGCCCCTTTTTTGTCATCCCAGTGCCCAGACTACTTGGATCCAGGAAACTTAGTTGCAAGTAATGCATTGGGTTTGGTGAGTATGGGTTTTGCGTTATAGAATGAAGCACTTTTGGTGAATTTATAAAGAAAGCTGGATCCCAGTGTCAAGCACTGGGATGACACCCTACTAGCAGAAGTTACTCTCAAATGTTTGTTCATGTTAGCTACAAACATTAAGAAATTTACCAAACGAAAAAAAAGGCAAAAGAAGCCCCATGGTTAACTAGTTATTTATATGTACTTCAAAATATTGGCGTTTTTTTATTCTAAACGCTTAATAACCGCGATTCAGCCGCTTTTAAATGCGACTAACCTAAATTATAAACATTAAGAAATTTACTAAGTGGAAAAAAAGGCAAAGAAACCCTAGGGTAGCTAGTATTCAAATTCTCCCTTGTCTATTTGACGTCTTTTGCTGTCTTAAACGCTTTATAAGCGCGTTTCGGCTTGTATAGGTAGAAACCTAAAAGTTTTATAAAGACATGAGGTGCACATAGTGGGAAAAATTAAGCATGATTTACGCCAAATACATTAAGTTTTTTTGTCATTAATCCACTGCAGAGATTGCGAAGATAAATAAATAGCTTCACTTTCATGATAAGGGGGCTGGTGGAGTTTGTCAAGTGATTTTTGACGAAATGATTTTGAAAGTAAAGAGCGGGAGAAGGGGGTCGAACCCTCGACCTCAACCTTGGCAAGGTTGCGCTCTACCAACTGAGCTACTCCCGCAATTAAATCAACCTAAATTTACTTAATTATAGGCATATACAGCGATTTGTAAACCCCGTGTACACGAAAAATGTGAGAGCCCATAAATTTGCGTGGTTCCTTCTATGATCTTTTCGTATACTTAAGGCTCATTTTTGATTATCATAGGTTTTCAATTGTGCCAAAAAATGTATTAATTTTATGGGAATATTTTTATATAAAGACGACTTGCCAGCTAGTTCAATACCAGATGATATAAGGTCTATAGCTGTTGATACCGAGGCAATGGGGCTACTTCATAGCAGAGATAGATTATGCCTTGTGCAGCTCTCTTTTAATGATGGCAACGTTCACTTAGTTCAACTCAAGAACGATTATACAGCGCCAAATTTGAGAAAAATATTAGAGGATAAAAATATAACTAAAATATTTCACTTCGCGCGATTTGATGTAAGCATAATACGTCATTACTTGGAAACTTGGGCACTTCCGTGCTATTGCACAAAAATAGCTTCACGTTTAGTTCGCACCTACACAGATAATCATAGCTTAAAAGAGTTATGTTTAGAGCTGCTTGATACCAAACTAAATAAGCAGCAGCAATCTTCTGATTGGGGAAATGAAAATTTAACAGACAAACAAAAAAGTTATGCTGCATCTGATGTTTTGTATCTCCATAAGATAAAGGAAAAGCTAGACTTAATGCTGGAACGTGAAAATAGAAAAGAATTGGCCCAAAAGTGTTTTGAATTTCTTCCTACTCGTATTGAGTTAGACTTAATGGGTTGGGAAAACGTGGATATCTTTAACCACCAGATGTAATCATTTGTGAGAAGTTTTTTGTTTGTGCAAAACACTTTAGGGCAATTTTTCAAGCTCTGCGGTAAGAATTTAGTTGATTAGTTGCTAATTGATGCGCTATATTTACAAAAATTTAGGTATTTTATGAGTGATGATATTATATCAGTAAATGATCAAAATTTCAAATCTGAAGTCACTGACTATAAAGGGTTTGTTCTGATAGACTTTTGGGCAGAATGGTGCGGGCCATGTAAAAGTCTAATGCCACGTATCGAACAATTGGCTAAGGATAGGAAAGGCAAGATCAAGATCTGCAAGTTCGACATAGATGAAGGGACTGAAGTGCCAAGTAAGTATGGAGTGCAATCTATACCTACTTTAATCATATTTCAAGATGGTAAGGAAATTGCACGCAAAATTGGTGCAACAAATGATTTGCCAAGTTGGGTTGATAGTGAAATAAGCTAATAGACAAATTTGCTTTTGTGTGTATTATAAATATTGATAAAAGGGATTGTAGCTCAGTCGGTTAGAGCAGTTCGCTCATAACGAATTGGTCGTAGGTTCGAGTCCTACCAATCCCACCATTGTATTGATCTTAGCATGATCGTAACAATGAGAAAACTATAGTATATGAACTATATATTAATGTAATGGGGGAAATGATGGAATTTACTAAGTCTCTAAATAACAAGTTAGATGAATTGCACTTACTAAATCATCCATTCTACCAATCATGGAATACAGGAAGCTTAAGCTTGCAAGCTTTACAAACCTATGCTAAAGAATATTATCACCATGTTGCTGCGTTCCCTCGTTATATCAGTGGTATACATTTTTTGTGCCCAGATCTAAAAATGCGGCAGGTTTTGCTTGGTAATTTGATAGAAGAAGAACAAGGTGATGAAAATCACCCAGAGTTATGGAAACGTTTTGCTGAAGGGCTTGGTGTAACACGGTCTGATCTCCATAAGGATACACAGATTAAAGAGACACAGGAGCTAGTTGATGGTTACTTTGATATTGTACGATCAGACTTTGCTTCCGGTTTGGGTGCACTTTATGCTTATGAACGTCAAACTCCAGAGGTTTCTAAGTCTAAAATTGAAGGTTTAAAAAAACACTATTCAATAAGTGATGAGCGTTCTCTTCAATTTTTTACGGTTCATATGCATGCTGATGAGTGGCATTCTGAGGAGTGTGCAAATCTTATTGAAGATCTAGATGAAAAAGAGCAAGATAAAGTTATGCAGGGTGCTCAAAAGGGAGCAAAGCTCTTGTGGGGTTTTCTTGATGGAATGATGAATGCTAGCGTGTGTTAGTAGTTGTAAGTAGCTTAAGAATTAAAACTCAGTGATGTTGGAATGCAATGTCTGCATGTAATCTTCTTATATCTGACTTACGGCTTTGGGTTCATTTAGGCTATAGTGCAGAAGAGAAGTATCATTCCCAATTAGTTAGTATTGATGTTGATTTTATTTTTAAATCTCCTCCTTTAGGGCTTATGACTGACCGGCTTGAAGATACCGTCTGCTATCTAGAGATAGTACAAAATATTCAATCTCTTGTTCAGAGCAAGCAATTCAATTTAATCGAGCACTTAACCCATGATATATACAGAGCCATTAATAATCTTTTGGTGCAGAAAAAACATACTATTTCTTCCATAAGAGTGACTACTCACAAAGTTGCACCACCCGTTCCTAATGCGCATGGAGGCGTCTTTTTTACCTATTGTAATGCACTGCAAGAACAGGAAGATAACTAATGATCTATATTTCTATTGGCTCAAATATAGGAAATCGCTTTTCCCATTTACAAAGGGCTGCTCAGTTACTAAAGGAACGCTATTTTAAAGATTTAAAGTCTTCGATCATTCTAGAAACTAAGGCCATTTTACCAAACGGTGCTCCACCTGAGTGGGATAAGCCATTTCTCAACATGATTGTCTATGGAAGTTGTTCTTCTTCTCCCGAAGAGCTATTAAAAGGTCTAAAACAAATTGAGTGTGATATTGGCCGCCTGCAGGTCTATGAAAAGTGGGCACCTCGCGTTATTGATTTGGATATTTTGTTATGGGATGATCTAACGCTCGATACACCCTACCTTAGAATTCCTCACCCAGAATTGATAAACAGACCATTTTTGCTTCACTTGATGGCAATGCTGAACCCTATGGATAATACTCCAATAATCAACAAGACGTTCGGTACTGTTGCTTATGATATCCCTAACATTCAAGATTGTTTTTTAAAGAGTTTTACGCTTTCGCCAGAGCTTGTGGGTATTGTCAATATTACTCTTGATTCATTTTCAGATGGTGGTCTTTATTATGATGCAGATCAAGCAACCAAGCAAGCACTGCAACTGGTATCAGACGGTGCAAGTATAGTTGATCTTGGTGCTCAATCAACAAGACCTGGATCTTTAATGCAGATCCCAGAGGAAGAGTATGCACGTCTAAAGCCAGTACTTGATAATCTTAGCGATTATATGAAAGCTGGCGATATTAAAGTTAGCATTGATAGTTTCTGGCCAGATGTTATTTTGAATGTTTTAAAACACTACAAAATTACCTGGGTAAACGATCAGAAGGAAGCTCTAGATAATAATACCTTAAAAGCAATTGCTAGTAATGGTTGCAGCATCGTTATTATGCATTCACTTTCAATACCACCACATAGAGACAACATTATTCCAGGCGACACTGACCCAATTGATATCATAAATAATTGGGCAGAGAAGAGCATTAGCAGGTTACTTACCCTAGGTTTTGATCAAAGCTCGATAATTATTGATCCTGGTATTTGTTTTGGAAAATCTCTATATCAGAATATCTGGCTTTTACGCAATATAGAAGCATTGCGAAGTTTTGGCTGCAAAGTTCTGGTTGGTCATTCTAGAAAGTCATTTATTTCTTCTTTTTCTACAGAACCTGTCTTTAACCGAGATTTAGAAACAATTGCTTTATCATCTGCATTGCACAACAAGGTTGATTTCCTTCGAGTGCATAATGTGCGTGATCACATGCGATTTTTTGTAGCTCAAGCTGCTTTACAGGAATGAAGATTATCGGAATTATGGCTGTTGATCCCAAGGGGGTGATTGGAATAAATAATGGATTGCCCTGGCATTATCCAAGTGAGTTAGATCATCTTCGTCAAGTGACTGACAAACAAGTTATTGTGATGGGAAGAAAAACATTTGAAACAATACCACAAAACATATTAAAGCCTATTGTTTTTTCTCGTAACAAATTAAGTCCTTGTTTTAATAAAGGCATAGAATGCACTATTGTTTCTTCTATGCAAGAGTTCTTGTCAATCCAAGGTAATTGGAGTTACCCTCAAATCTTCATGATTGGTGGAGCACAAATAGCGCACCTTTTTTTGGAGTATGATCTAATTTCAGAGTTTATCATAACAGAAATTCACAGACCTTATGAAGGTGATGTATATTTCAACTTAACACTTCTTGATAGATGGAATAAAACTATTCTTACCAAAACAAAAGACTATACTATATGCAAGCTAACACGTTAATATGCATATTGAAGCAATTTATACCCACCGCATTGAATGTGGAGAAGTATTAGAGCAGGTTCTTGATCGCTATGTTTCAGAGTTGCTAAAAGAGGAAGTTGTTCTTGCTATCACATCGAAAATCATTTCCATTTGTCAAAAACAAGTGGTTTGCAAAACTGCTTGTTCTAAAGAAGAGCTAATCAAAAGAGAAGCTGATGCAATTGTTGATATGGCTCACAGTATCTGTTTAACGATTAAAGATAATATCTTAATTCCATCTGCTGGTATTGATGAATCAAATGGTAATGAGGTGTATATTCTATATCCAAAAGATGTTCAGAAAACAGCTCTATCAATATGGGACTATCTCAAGACAAAACACTGCATAAAACATCTTGGTATTTTGATTACAGATAGTAATGTAACACCTATGCGTCGTGGGGTTACGGGCGTTGCTCTTGGTTGGTGTGGATTTGAACCACTTTATTCCTATATAGGCAAGCCAGATCTTTATAATCAATCACTGCAAGTAACACAAGTCAATCTTCTTGATGCACTGGCAACATCTGCTGTTTTAGTTATGGGAGAAGGGGCAGAGCAAACACCAATGGCAATAATTAGTGGTGCACCAAAGGTTCACTTTCTTACTCGTCCGCCAACTACAAAAGAAGAAAAAAGTGTTAAGATATCTATGAAAAAAGATCTTTACTCTCCTCTCCTCATGGGAGCCCGTTGGTTGAAGAGTTAAAGAGGAACTTAAAAATTTGCTATTCCTTCATAAGGAGAATATCTGTTCAGACAATGGCGTCAACTTAAGGACACATTTTAGACTTCTTTGTTGAAATAAAACAGCAACAAAAGTGCTATTTATTGCAGCTAGGTAATTTAATGGTAAAAATTTTAGAGAGAAATTTTATACACTATCACCGATATTTTTCCTTAAGTTGACGCCATTGTCTGTTCAGATGCATGGCTAATGCTGAAACAAAAATTCCAGTACTCCCTTTCTTGTCATCCGAGTAGCTGACACTGGGATCCAGGATTTTGATTAGCACTAAGTTGGTGAGCATATAAGTGTTATGTTAAAATATAACGTTTTTACGGAAAGTCTGGATCCCAGTGTCAAGCACTGGGATGACACCATTCTTTTTTCTACTTAGTTTGGGTTATTCAAGAAGTCTACTTACTTTAAAGAACCTCACTTTACGCTGATCTTTGAGCGCTCTTCTGTGGTATTTTGTAAGAGTATAACTTGTGAAATCGTCTTCCCTATAGATTAAAGAGTTACACTGCTTTATATGTGATGCTATCCACTCTGCATAGTCCTGATGATCGGTTGCAATGAATATTTCCCCTGTTATAAGTATTTTTTTTGCTAATAAATTTAAAAATTCCGTATTAATTAATCGTCTTTTATTGTGACTTCTTTTTGGCCATGGATCTGGAAAGAGAATAAAGAATCTTTCAACACTGTTATCAGGAAAATTTGCAATCAATTCTCTTGCATCTTCTGTCCACATTAAAATATTTTTTATGTTCTGTATTTCTATGTTTGTTAGCAAGCGAGAAACCCCCTTTAAGTAGGGCTCACATCCTATAAATAATAGATCAGGTTCATTGAGCACCTGGTAAAGCATATTTTCACCGTTGCCAAAGCCTATTTCTACCCATATTCTTTTTTGTGAATTTACAATTTTCTCTATAGATTCCTTGCTGTTTTGAATAGAATATTTTTCCAATATTTCATCAACATCAGGTTTTAGCCTGGACCTTCTAGAGAACGATCTAATCCACTTGCTATTCTTAAATAGCATATTCTTGATACATATATAATTTTCTCACTATATTTTATATAGCTTAAACAATTCTCGAAATGAGTTAATGAAAAATTACTTGTCAATAATTGTTAATATTATATAATATATGAGTTCTAATAAAGTTTAAGTTAAAGGTATGAATAATAATAATCCAGTCGTAAATCTACCGGTTACTATCAGAAAGCTATCATCAAACAAATTTATAGAAGAGATATGTCAAGGCCAATTTGAGGATCAAGATAATACCTTGTTTGAAGATTCTTTTGTTAACAAAATTAAAGAAGGAGATGTGGTAGAAGGTGTAATTACAAGAATAAACCCTAACGACGTTGTGGTTGATATTGGTTTAAAATCTGACGGGAGAATTCTGATCAAGGAACTCGGTTGTAATGATGAGGTCATTATTGGCTCGAAAATCAGAGTTTATGTGGAAAGAATTGAAGATTATCATGGTAATGTTGTTCTTAGTCGTGAAAAAGCAATTAGGGACGAAAAATGGAATAAGTTGGAAGAAGATACAGTTACAAGGGCTGAAGTAAGCGGAGTTATTAAACGCTCAATTAAATGTGGCTTTATTGTTGATCTTGGTGACGGAATAAGCGCTTTTTTACCGCTGAGTCATGTGGATTTGAAGCAAGTAAAAGATGCGAAGCACCTTATTGAAACTGAACAAAAGTTCATCGTGCTTAAAATGGATAAGAAGCAGGGCAATATTGTAGTATCAAGAAAGCTGGTGTTAGAAAAATTGCACGCTGGTGAAAAAATTAAATTTTTAGAATCTTTAAATGAAGGCGATATAATAGAAGGGAAAATAAAAAGTATCACTCATTACGGTGTATTTGTCGGTATTCATGAATCAGATGTAGTGGGAGTTATAGATGGATTGTTACATATTACAGATATCTCTTGGAGTAGGGTAAGTCATCCGTCTGCAGTTTTTACTTGTGGTCAGACTATAAAAGTTAAAATTATAAAAATAGACAAGGAAAATGCTAAAATTTCCTTGGGTGTGAAGCAGCTAGAAGATAGCCCTTGGCAAGATGCAGAGTCAAAATATCCAGTTGATAGTGTGCATAAGGGTTATGTAACAAGCATAGAAGATTATGGATTATTTGTTGAGCTTAGACCTGGGATTGAAGGTTTAGTACACTCATCGGAAATAACTTGGGTTAAGAGCAGTTTGCCAGTTAGTAGTCTCGTAACAAGGGGACAAGAAGTACATGTAAAAATTCTCAGTATTGACATTGCTAAGAATAGGATGAGTTTAAGCATGAAAAGGTGTATAGATAATCCTTGGCAAGTATGTGTTAATAAGTATCCTCCTGGTTCTATTATTTCTGGTGAGGTTAAGAATAATACCGGCTCATATATATCTGTTGCTTTCAATGATTCTGAAATAGATGAGAACGTAGAAGGGACAATCTATGTGAAAGATCTAAGTTGGTCTAAAAATAGCTCAGATGAGATAAAGAAATATAATGTAGGTGATAAAATAGAAGCAAAAGTAATAAGGGCTAACGTGAATCGGGCAAGAATTTATCTTGGCATAAAACAAATAGAGTATGACCCTCTTGAAGAACTAATAAAGAAAGTTGAGGTAGGCGATAAAATACAGGTTACTGTAGGTAAGAAAGAAGATAATGGACTAGTCGTTGAAGTTGAGAACGATGTAACCCTTCTAATAGATCAAGAGCATTTACCGGAAAATAAAAAGTTCTCTATATCAGAAAAAATAGAAGTTGAAGTATTGGGTGTTGAAGAATATAACATAGTATTATCTGCTAAGTGATAAGGTTTACTTATTTTGGCTTCATATAAATGGCAACAAAATCTGATATAATAGCGAGGGTAGCAAAAAGACATCCTTTTTTAGATAAGATTATTATAGCAGCTATAGTTGATAGATTTTTTGGGATACTTTCAAACACATTGAAACATCATAATAGAGTCGAAATTAGGGGATTTGGTTCTTTTTCAGTTAGAAGTTATAACTTGAAAGAAGCAAGCCATTTAATGTTACAGAAGTTTACAAAGAATCAATACTTTAAAACATATTTTCGTAGCAGTAAAAAATTGTCTGACTTGATAAATGAATAAAAACTTATACCATAAATAAGATAAAAGTAGGAATTTAAGTTTATACTGTACAGTAAAAATTTTTAGCATCATATGCAAGTAGTAGAAATAGTTATACGTAATAACACATACAAAATATCTTGCGAAAGTGGGAAGAAGAGCCATTTATTACGCCTTGCTAATAGTTTTGATAAGCTAGTTGGTTCTGTATCTCAAAAAATTGGAGGTAAGGGTTCGGATGCATTAAATTTCTTACTTGCAGCACTAATTCTTGAGGATAAAATTTTAGAATTAACAAAGCGGTTGGATGAAGTAAATCAAGAGCGCGAAAATTATAAAAACGAGAAAAGAATAGAATATACTGAGGTACTAGATAAGGTAAATAAGATTATTGAGTGCATAAAGGATTAGCTTCAATAAAGCAAGCAATTAAATTAACTATCTGACTACTTAAGCCAGGAGGAAGGTTTGTTTTACGAGTTATGTAACAATATAATTCGTAATCATCAAGATCAACTATTTTTTCGTATTCGATTAGTTCGCTTAAGGAAAATTTATCAAGATATTTCAATGCGAAATGCCCTAAAAGTATATCAGTTTCTTTGCAACCCCTATGCCAACTTCTATACATCAATTTTCTTCTGAGTAGTGAGGTATCTGTCATTACAATTAAACTTTTTTTAATTTAAAAGTTAAACTAAATACTTGTCAAGCGAGGCGCGTTTTAATATACTTAACATTTTGTTAAGATCTAAATATACAGGTGGAATTAATTTCTAATCTTATTCATCAATTTAGTGATGGAATATATTATTTTTTATCATTTTCTTTAATAATTTCTATCATAGTATTCGTGCATGAATATGGGCATTATATTGTTGCCAAAGCATGCAAAGTTAAAGTTGAATCTTTTTCTATAGGTGTTGGTCCTGAAATTTTTGGTTTTAACGATAAGTCTGGAACTAGGTGGAAATTAAGCGCTGTTCCACTGGGCGGTTATGTTAAAATGCTAGGGGATACTAATGCAGCAAGCGTCCCAGTTGATCAACAAGAATTAACTGAAGAAGAAAAGTTGTATTCATTTCATACAAAACCGCGGTATAAAAAAGCAGCAGTGATTTTTGCAGGACCTTTTGCAAACATAATATTTACTGTTATAGCTTTTACAATATTTTTTAGCATGGCAGGCTATTATCGCACTCCACCGGTAATTGGCAGCGTAGTTGAGGGTGGTGCAGCAAAGCAAGCTGGTTTACTGCCAGGTGACATTATTACACAGATTAATGGAGATAAAATAAAATATTTTGAAGATATTTCACGTGTGATAATGTCGAATCCCAAGACGAGGATGGAAATTAAGTATAGCAGAAATAATGAGGAGCATAGAACTAGCCTGATTCCATTGACAGTTGAGGGTAGAGACGTCTTTGGCAACATGATAGAAAGAGAAACTATAGGGATTATTTCAGTCAATACATTAAAGCAGTCGTCTTTTCTTGGGGCTGTGAGCTTATCAGTAAGTGAAACTTACCATACTATGTGTTTAACAATCAAAGCTATCTTTCAAATTATTGTTGGTAAGAGAAGTGTAAATGAAATAGGCGGACCAATAAAAATCGCAAAATATTCAGGGCAGTCAGCTAAAAAGGGATTTATTATGGTTTTGTATTTCATGGCAATTATTTCAGCTAATTTAGCTGCGATTAACTTGCTACCAATTCCGCTACTAGATGGTGGGCATTTATTTCACTACATTATAGAAGCAGTTATACGTAGAGACTTAAGTTTGAGACATCAAAAATATGCAGCGATTTTTGGTGCTTCCATATTATTTCTGCTGATGGCAGTTGCGTTCTCAAATGATATCAGGAGTCTTTTTTAAGATAAATATGAAGAAGCTACTTTACATATTATTGATAGTGATTTTTCCTGCTTTGCTTGTTGCTTTAGAAAATAAGGAAAAAGTGCAGATAAATGATATCAAATGCATTGACAATGAGCGAGTAAGCAATCAAACAATAGGGTTTTATATAAAATTAGAGTCTGGTAGTTATGTAAACGATGATGATATAGATTCGATTATAAAAGGCTTATATAGAACAAAGTTATTTGCTAGTGTTAACGCTTACATTGATGAAGAAAAAAACTTGGTGATAAAAGTTCAAGAAAATCCACTGATTAACAAGGTAATACTAAAAGGTAATAAGCTATTTAAAAGCAAAGAACTGCTAAATAATGTAATTCAGTCAAAGTCGCTAACTATTTTAACTGAAACAAAATTGCAAAACGATTTAATGAATTTAGTCACTACTTATAGAAATAACGGTAAGGTTGGCGTTAAAATTGAATATGAGTTGGAGAAGCTCGATAGTAATAGGGTCAATCTAATTTTCAAAATAAAAGAAGGCAAAACCTCTAAAATTAAGGATATAAGATTTATAGGCAATAAAAACTTTTCTGAAAATGAGCTAGAGCAAGTTATTAAAAGACATAGTAATGACATATTTAGTAAGTTATTTAGAGCCATTTTTAAAGGCGAAAATCATTATTCACCGCAATATCTATTGATTAACACAGAATTGCTCGATCGTTTTTATTCGTCTAAGGGATATATTCAAAATAATATTCAACCAATTGTTGAGGTTGATAATAACAATCAAACAGAGTTAACTTTTTTGATTGACGAAGGACAGCAGTATTTGTTTGGAAGTAATGAGGTTAATATTGAAACTGAAATTCAGGATTTGAGCCTAAAAGAAGAAATATTGGATTTTATAACAGAGGAAAACGATAAGATATTTAATAGAGTTAAAATTAATAATACAGTAGAAAAAATAAACAAATATTTAAATGAGAAAGGATATATATTTGCAAAAGTTAATCCAGAGTATGCACAACGTGACAACGTTGTAGATGTAACCTACAGAGTGCTGCCGGGTAAAAAGATTTATATAAATCAAATTACAATTGATGGTAACGATCGCACTTTAGATAAGGTGATCAGAAGTAAGCTAAGTATAGCAGAAGGTGATGCGTACAATATATCTGAGATTCAAAAGTCACGTAAAAAACTAATGAGTAGTGATTTTTTTGAAACAGTGAAAGTAAATAGTTACGCAGTTAATGACAATGCAGTAAATCTTGACTTAAATGTTAAAGAAAAAAACACTACTTCGTTGTATTTGGGAGGCGGTGTGTCTCTTCCTGGTGGAGCATTGATTAAAATTGACCTCAAAGACCGTAATTTATTTGGTACTGGAAAAGAGCTCTCTTTTGCTCTTGAAAAAAGTCAATACTTATTTTCTACTGATTTAGAGTTTGTTGAAAATAATTTTAATGATTCTGATACGTCACTAGGTGTAGACGTATTTTACGAAAAACAAGATAAGCCAAACACTACTTTTGATAGTTGCGATATGGGATTTTTTACAAAGTTATCATATAAAGTCACAGAGAACTTAACTAATTCCCTTCGCTATTCTTATAAGTATAACCGTATACACATGGATAATAAGGGTGGACAAGACACCGATATCTCTGAAATAATACTGGACCGAAAAGGTGAACATCAGATTTCATCAGTGGGATACACGTTGGCATATAATAAACTGGATAACCTCTATACTCCAAAAGAAGGGTATTTACTGCGCTTAAGTCAGGATATTTCAGGATTGGGAGGAAACGTGAATTTCCTAAAATCTGAATTCTTATCTTTTTATACGCACCCTATATTAAGCAAAATTGACGATGATATAACGCTACGCTTTAAGATGGCGGCAGGTCATATTTTTTCTTATACTGATGAAAATCTAAACATTGGCCAGCACTTTTTTAAAGGGGGTAATGAGATTAGAGGGTTTGACCTTTCCGGTATTGGACCAAGAGCAGAAGACAAAAATAAAAGCTCATTGGGAGGCAAAACTTATTTTAATCTAACACAGCAAGTGGATTTTCCTCTACCAAAACTATATGACTATGCTGGTATCAAAGGCTCACTGTTTGTTGACTATGCAACACTTTTTGGCTTAGATGATAAAAATAAGAAGTATGAAGGGAAATACTACGATAGCAAGCTTATGAGAGTGTCACCAGGTTTTGGCTTTTCAATGCTTTCTCCTTTTGGTAGACTTAGATTGGATTTCGGGTTTCCTTTAGTAAAGGAATCTTATGATATAATACCATCAGCAAATGTTAAATTTTCTATTGAAGCGGGGATTTGAATGAAATATATACAGTTATTAATATCAGTTATTGCGTTAATTACTTCCATGTTTGTGGGGTACAAGTTTGTAGGATATCAATCTCAGGGCGTGCTTAATACAAAGGCTGCCATTATTGATAGTGATAAAGTTATCAATGAATCTCTGGCTCTGCAAAATATACAACAACAAATAAAAGAACAGAATTCTAGATTACAACAAGAATTTGAAAGTGAGTTAGAAAAACTTAAGCCATCAAAAGAAGAATTTGACCTTTTGTCAGAAGAAGCAAAAAAGGAAAAGACAGGACAATTTAATAAGTATACTGTAAATACTAGAGATAATTACGCTAAAAAAATGTTACATTTAGAAGAAAGCTATAGAGACGCAGTAGAGAGTGTTTTTAATAAAATAAAAGAAGTTGCTAAAAGAACGGCAGAAAAAAACAACATAGATTTGGTACTATTTATTTCAAAAAAGAACCAAGTTTTATACTCCATGGATGAAGTTGATTTATCAGATGTGGTATTAAACAATATAAACAAGGAAATACCTGAATTTGCTTTAAAAGGCATTGAGTAGGCTTATGCAATTTAATATCAGTGATATTATAAAAATATTACCACATTCTTATCCGTTTCTCTTAGTAGATAGAGTTATAGAGTGTGATCCTGGTAAAAGTATAAAAGCAATCAAAAATGTGACTTTCAATGAGCCATTTTTTATTGGCCATTTCCCTGGTCATCCAATAATGCCAGGAGTCTTGATAATTGAATCTCTAGCTCAAGCATCTGCTATATGTGTTCTTGGTAAAGAAAGTCAAGGTACAATAGAAAACAAAGCTATTTACTTTATGTCTATTGAAAATGCAAAATTCAGAAAGCCAGTCACTCCAGGGGACACACTGATTCTGCAAGCTAATGTTAAAAACGCACGTTTAAGTGCATGTAAATTTGAGTGTATTGCGTATGTTGGTGAAGAAAAGGTTGCAGAAGCAACGATTTTAGCTATGCTACAAAATACGTAATATACAAAAGACAGTGTGCATACTGTATAATGCAGCTTAATATCTCATTTTCAAATTTATATACTCGCAGTGGATTAATAAAATTGGATGAGACATTTTTGAATTATATTAAATCATGTGATGAAAGCTTGTTTTGTTCATTAATTGAAGCAAGGGAAAATCAGATTGGTGATAGTCAGTTAATAATAGACCTCTCATATTTACTTGATGAATTTATTGCAAAACTTTTCAATATTGAAAAAGAAATAGAGGAGCTAAAGAAAAAGCACAACGACTTTGCTGTAATATATAAATGCAAAAGGTTATTTGTCCAACGCTACGCATTGAAGAAATACATTAATGTGGCGAATATAGATATTACTAACAAACTAAGTCATTTTCTCACTTTGCCAACAACAGAAAAAAATTTTGCCGAGCAGGTGATGCATTGGTTTGAAGATAAAGAAAATCACAAAGAAGAAATAGAACTCGCAGCACAATATGCAGTGTGGAGAGTAAAAAATAAACAGAGTATATTATTCAGTATTCATAAAAAAATCGACCACGAAAACCTCATACCATTTTCTAAAAAAGAAGTAGACAAAGTTGAAGTGCTGCATTCAAATGAAGTAAAAAGACGATATGGTTTTGATCTAACAAGCAAAAAGGTGAGTTTGAATAAAGCACTAGATAATGCTCACTACTGCATATTTTGTCATAAGCAAAGTAAGGACAGCTGCTCAAAGGGGCTAATCAATGATGACAACACTTTCAAAAAGTCTCCACTTAGAGTTGAGCTGCACGGCTGCCCACTAGAGCAGAAAATATCAGAAATGAACCTGGTAAAAAGCGAAGGGTACAGCATAGCAAGTCTTGCAATTGTTATGATAGATAATCCGCTATGTGCGGCTACTGGGAACAGAATATGCAATGATTGCATGAACTCATGCATATATCAGAAACAAGAGCCTGTAAATGTGCCGATGGTTGAAACAAGGATTCTAGATGATGTGCTCAGTTTACCCTATGGATTTGAAATATATTCTCTGCTTAGCCGTTGGAATCCTTTAAATTTTCAGCGTCCATTGCCAAGAGGAAACACTGGAAAAAACGTCCTAGTTGTAGGCCTTGGTCCTGCTGGTTTTAATTTAGCTCATCATTTGTTGAATGATGGGCATAACGTTATCGCCATTGATGGACTAAAGATTGAACCTTTGATTGATAATTTCCAGCTAATTAAAGATTTCAAGTACGAAAAATTGAGTAAACGCATGGCAGATGGGTTTGGTGGAGTGGCAGAATATGGCATTACTTCTAGGTGGGATAAAAATTACTTAAAGATTATTAGATTACTGCTGGAAAGACGTGAGAATTTCGCACTTTATGGAGGCATTCGTTTTGGTGGCACGATTAATGCTGATGACGCGTTCAACTTGGGTTTTGATCACATCGCTTTAGCGCTTGGCTCTGGCAAGCCACGAATGATCAAAATAAAGAATATACTAGCTCGTGGAGTGCGTATGGCATCTGACTTTCTTATGTCGTTACAACTGACTGGCGCTCTTAAATTTGATTCTATAGCAAATCTGCAAGTTCGTATGCCGATAGTTGTAATAGGGGCTGGGCTTACTGCGATTGACACTGCTACTGAAGCTTTAGCGTATTATCCAATTCAAGTAGAAAAATTTCTTCTTCGTTACGAGATATTGGTTGGTAAATATGGAAAAGACTATGTTGAAAAAGATTGGACAGAGGAAGAACACAAAATTGCAAATGAGCTCATATCGCACGCAAAGTTGATCCAAGCAGAGCAAGAATTAGCAAAAAAAGAGAGTAGAGAAATAAAAATATTAGAGTTAATGCAGAGTCTTGGGGAAGTGAAAGTTGTATATAGAAAAGAGCTGAAAGACTCGCCAAGTTATCGATTAAATAGCGAAGAGGTGCAAAACGCATTATCAGAAGGGATTTACTTTATTGAAAACTTAGAGCCAGTTGAAGTTGTGACAGATAAATATAACCATGCTGAGTCAATAAAACTGATAGACACAAAATCCGGCGAAATCAAACGTATAAAAGCACGTTCTATTTTTATAGCAGCAGGTACTGAGCCAAATACAGTTATTGCAACAGAAGATAAAAAGCATTTTAAATTAAGTAATGGGTATTTTACTCATTTGAATTCATCAGGAAAAGAAATAGATCCAATATTTTCTCCTAAGATGCAGGATAAAGACAGAATATTAGTATATAGGCAAGGCAATAAAACAATTAGCTTTTTTGGTGATCTTCATCCTTCATATAGTGGCAGCGTCGTGAAAGCTATGGCAAGCGCTAAGAATGGTTACCCTATCATTTCTCAGCTTTTGAATAGAGTTAATAGCTTCATTTCTGTCACTCCAGCTAGAATCTCGGAGTCATATGCACAATTGTATGAATGTTGTAATGTAAGAGTAACTTTCACCAAAAAAGATGTCATCCAAGTAGCTGACACTGAGATCCAGAAAAAAAACGCGTGGTCAAGCGTTGAAGATCTGGCTAATAAAGAATTCTTCAATAGAATCAAAGAGCAATTCACTGCAAAGGTCATAAAAGTCCAATGCTTAACCGATAAAGTAGTAGAAATAGTGATCAAAGCACCACTTGCCGCAAAAAATTTTAAGCCTGGGCAATTCTTTAGATTGCAAAATTTTGAAACCAATAGCAGAAAAGTCAATAATACAAACCTTGCTATGGAAGGTATAGCCGTAACCGGCACTGAAGTAGACAAAAAAAAAGGAATTATTTCCACTATTGTGCTTGAAACTGGCGGTTCCACTAATTTATGTAAATGTTTTAAAGAAGGTGAACAAGTAATTCTTATGGGTCCAACTGGCAGCCCTACTGAGGTTTACTAAGTCTCAATATTAAAGTGATGCCAAATTTTATTTCAAAAAGTAAATAATTTACTAACGCTCGTGCACAAATTAAAAATAAATTATGCACGAGTGTAGCATTGTGAATTAAGAATGCTATATTAAAGCTTACCTCACTATTAAAGCTATCGGTCAGATTAGATTAAAAACCTAATCTGACCGGTTTCTCTATAACCCTCTAAACTCTGATATAATTATATGATAATTAGTTTAATTAGTGGTTAATATGCAAATTGATTTTATTCATATATTGAGATAGCATAAACCATATTGGTTTAAATTATTGTGCAACTTTATAAATCGTCACTGTTACTTCTACTGACTGTATTAATAGTTATAGTCCTAAAATTACCTGAAAATTTGAGCATTGCAGTAAATTGGTCTCTCCCAATTCTGGATTTTGATTTATCTTTTCGTATCATACTAATATCTTTTTTATCAGTTGCATTTTTAGCTGTTCTACCAGCACAAAATTTGACTTTTTCAGAGATGCTATCTTTTGCTGCTTACACTATTAGTTCACTTTATGCAGTTTTATCTGAACATATGATATTGGTTATAATATTCTGTGAATTAATGACCGTCAGTGCATTTTTTACTATCGCAGCTGGCTGTAGAGATAGTGGACCTGCAATAAGGTACGCTTGTGTACACTTTTTCGTTGGAGTTATATTAATAGCAGGATTGGCACTTCAAAGCACTAACCTGATAATTTTGGGTTTATTGATAAACTGCGCTTGTTTTCCTTTTTCATTTTGGGTTGTTGATGCATATCCTGCTGCATCGCTACATGGCACTACATATCTCTCTTTATTTACCACTAAAGTCTCTTTTTTAGTGATGCTTTTACACACTTATAACCTATGGCAAGATTGTACTGAAATATTAGCGCTTGTAGGCGCCATCACTGCAATTTACAGCATTATATTTGCTTCTCTTGAGCAAAATATTCGCAGATTTTTATGCTATAACGTTGTAGGACAAATGGGCTTGCTGATTATTGCAGGAAGTTTGCTCAGTCCTTCGGAAAAAGCAATACCAATTTTGATACTGCATATAATCTTCTCTCTTGTTTATCAATCATTATTGTTTGTGGTCAGCAATTCGATTATTTCACGAACAAAAACAATTAGTTTTAATGGAGTAGGTAAACTGATGTCAGTGGAAGGCATGTGTGCTATAATCGCAATACTTACAATGGCTGCATTTCCTGGAACCGCTGGATTTATCAGTAAATCATATATCACAGTTGAAATTGAAATGAACACTGTTGCCTTAAAAGGGTATAAAAATTTATACAAGGTTCTAAATTTGCTGCTTCATTTAAGCGTGGGGCTAAAGTTTCTTTATTACTTATTTATTGCAAAAAGTAAGTCAAAACCTTTAGCAGAGAGAGGAGGCAAAATGACTATGATTATTTTAGCATTTATATGCGTAATCGCTGGCAATCCTTACTTACCTATTTACAATAAACCTTCGATTTTCGATTTTGTGTACAACACAAAAAATATTTTGTCGCAATTTAATTTGTTACTATGTACCACTTTATTGTTTATTCCTTTACGCAAGTTATTTTACCCGAGAGTAAATTTTAAAATGGATGTTGATTGGATTTTTAGAACTTTCATATCCTATATTGTCTTGTTGTTCAATCAGTTAGTCTCTAAAACTAGAGAAATGTTTGCCAGCGTAGTGCAAAACTTGACTAATCCACTTACTGGTTTATACTTTAATAATATTACTAAACTTAAAGAAGTGCTGGGTTATAACTCAGTGAGTTTTGTTTCAGCTTCTTCTCTCTTTTTAATGAGTATTCTACTAATGCTATTATGTTTAAATCGTTAACTGAAAGTTTAAATTCTGTATTTAGTAAACTGAGAGGAAAGTCAATCATTTCTGAAGATGATTTTAATCTTGCCATGCGTGAAATACGTATAGCTTTAATTGAAGCTGACGTTTCACTTGAAGTTGCAAAAAAATTCATCAACGACATTAAAGATAAAGTGATTGGGGAAAAAGTCATAAAAAGTGTTTCTCCAGCACAAATGATAATTAAAATTGTGCAGGATAATTTAGTTGCAGTTCTCGGATCAGAGAAAAGTGACTTAAATCTAGCAGTTAAATCCCCTGCTGTGATTATGATGGTGGGCTTACAAGGTGCAGGTAAAACAACTACCTCAGGAAAGCTTGCTTTAAAACTAAAAAAGCAAAAGAAAAAAGTGATGCTTGCCTCTTTAGACATTTATAGGCCTGCTGCCCAGAAACAACTTGAGGTGCTGGGTAAACAAATAGACGTACAAACTTTATCTATAGTAATAAATGAAGGGCCTATTGCAATTACAAAAAGGGCACTAGCAGCAGCAAAGAACGATAATTATGATGTATTAATACTAGACACCGCAGGCAGGCTTCATATTGACAATAATATGATGAATGAGTTGAAAGCCGTAAAGGAAATAGCTTCACCTGCAGAAGTTATTTTAGTAGCCGACGCAATGATAGGCCAGGATGCGGTCAACATTGCCAAATCATTCAATGAGGTAATAGGTGTAACCGGCATTATTCTCACCCGTGTTGATGGTGATGCACGTGGTGGTGCTGCTCTTTCTATGAAAATGATCGCCGATTGTCCAATTAAATTTATTGCTTGTGGTGAAAAATTAAGTGACCTCGATGATTTTTATCCCGATAGAATTGCAAAAAGGATACTTAGCATGGGTGATGTTGTATCATTGGTTGAAAAAGCTGCTGAGATTGTTGGTCAGGAAGAAATTGATAAGTTACAAAAGAAAGTAAAAAAGGGTAAATTCGACCTAAACGACCTAGTGGGAATGTTAAAAACTCTGAGTAAAATGGATGGCATTAGCAACATAATGAAATTCATCCCTAGTTCATTCACAAAAAAGCTAAGTAGCAGTGTGCCAGATGACAATAAAGTGAAAAAATATATAGCCATCATAAACTCAATGACCGAAAAAGAAAGGCAAAATCCAGATATTTTAAATGGCAAAAGAAGACTTAGAATTTCTAAGGGGTCCGGAACAAGTGTAACTGACGTTAATCTTCTGATTAAGCAGTATAATCAAATGAGCTCTATGGTAAATAAGTTCAGTAAAGTTGACCATAGTAAACTCAAAGAATCTGATTTAATGGATATGCTAAGCAGAAAGTAAGTTAGCAGGCAGTGGAATGAGACGATTGTCAGTAAACCTTTAGCTATATCAGAAGTAGCTTAGGTCTCGCAAAAAATTTACAGCTTCCCTGTTTGCACTCCTAACCTTTTCTTATTGATTAACAGCAGGTTCTTTGTTACAGTTCATAGTTATGCAAAGAAACTTAAAGCCTCATGAGTTTATTTACAGCCAGTGATTTACATAATTTGGGACTGTATAGCTGAGTATTGTATATGATAATATTAATAACAAACGATGATGGTTTTGGAAGTGAAGGAATAAAATTACTCAAAGAGGTTGCACGGAATTTTGCGTCAGAAATATGGATAGTGGCACCAGATACTGATAGAAGCGGAGCTGCAAGATCTCTTGATTATCCAGTGAAACAATCTATTGGAATAAACCAACATGGTGAAAGGGAATTTAGTGTGTCTGGTACTCCTGCAGATTGTGTCATTATTGCGCTAAATAAAGTTATGAATAAAAAACCAGACTTAATATTGTCCGGAGTAAATATTGGATCAAATGTCGGGGACGATATTTGTTATTCAGGAACAATTGGTGCTGTAATGGAAGGTGCTGCAAGGTCTATACCTTCTATTGCGCTGAGCCAAGTTTATCATGATAAAATAGACTGGCACAATACAAAGGTTTTTGCACCAAAGGTTATTGCCAAGCTAGTTAAGGTTGGTTGGCCTAAAAACATAGTGATGAGTGTAAATTTTCCTGCTACGGAAAAAGTAAAAGGAGTAGAATTTGCTGAACAAGGTGAATATAACATTGATGGGGATTTAACTTTTACTGAAAATTCGAATGGCTCTTTTAGCTTAAATTGGTCTCGAGAGCACTCAGGCAGTGGTAGTGTAAATAAAATAAAAGAAGGATTTATTACTATCACACCAGTAAAATTAGATTTTACAGATTATGATACATTGAATGCTATGAAAAATTCTTGTGCAGACGAATTTTCTTCTATAGCTGACTAAGAAAAACATTTGCATTGCTCCTAATTGATGTTTTCTATTGTGTTATCGCGAGCAATTATTTTTTCTTCACCTGTATCCATGTTTTTAATCTTTAAAGTTTTACTACTCAATTCTTCATCGCCAAAAATTAAAGCAGCTTTAGCATTTGCTTGATTTGCTTTTTTCATTCGGGTTCTGAGCGTTCCGCTATATTCATAGATTATATATAAACCATTTCTGCGCAATTCATTCGCAAGTGTTAGAGCATATTTTTCAGCCTCTCTGCCAATTGGAATGAGGTAAATAGGTCGCTCTTCTTTCGGAGAATAATTGATTAACTCCATTATGCGTTCAATACCTCCTGCAAATCCTATCGCTGGAGTGTGTTTTCCACCCACTGAAGATACTAGATTATCGTATCTTCCACCGGCAAAAACTGCCCCTTGTGCACCTAAATCTTCTGTGACAAATTCAAATACTGTGTGACAATAATAGTCTAGACCTCGAACTAATTTGCTATTTACAGTGTAAGGTATGCCAAGAGCTTGCAGTCCATTTAACACCTGGTCAAAGAAATATGAAGATTCTTTTGTATAGTGATCACTGATTTTAGGCGCATCAGAAATTATTAATCTATCTTTCTCATCCTTAGAATCCAGTATTCTGAGTGGATTTTTGATCAACCTATTTTTGCTATCTTCTGATAGATCGTTTTGATACTTTGTAAAGTATAAGATCAAAGCTTCTCTATACTTAGTTATTGTTTCACTATCACCTAAAGAGTTGATTTCCAGCTTTACATTTTTATTGATGCCAAATTCAGTTAGTAAGTGCTGAGCGAGTGATATCAATTCAATATCAGCTTTTGGATCTTCTATGCCAAAAACCTCAAAATTTATCTGATGAAATTGCCTTTGTCTTCCCTTTTGCGGTCTTTCATAGCGAAATGCAGGCCCTGTTGAGAATAATTTTATCGGTGTTTGCAGTTTTTTTTCAATGAGTAGCCTGACAATCGCTGCAGTGAACTCAGGACGTAAAGTTATGCTCTTTCCCCCTTTATCATTAAAGGTGTACATCTCTTTAGTGATGATGTCTGAGCTATCACCTAAAGTCTTTGTGAAAACTTCCGTATATTCAAATATTGGAGTTTGGGCGGGCAAAAAGCCGTATAAACTTGAGATTCTGTTTGCTGTTTGCTCTATGTATTTAAACTTGTACCATTCATCAAACAGGAGATCTTTCGTTCCTCTAACTGTTTGATTAGTCATAGTGTGGTCTCTATACCTGCAACCTCTGGTATGTGGTAGCTCAGCATATTCTGCACTCCTTGCTTTAAAGTAATTGCAGCACTTGGGCATCCAGAGCAAGCTCCTTGTAACTCAACATAAACTATTCCATCTTTATAGCCACGGAATTTGATATCGCCACCGTCTTGAGCAACTGCAGGTTTGATATAACTTTCCATCAATTCCTTTATTCTATTTACAATTTCTATATCACTTTCATCAAAAAATTCTTCATCCGATATATTATTATCATTTACTCCTTCTTTATCTAGTGCTTTTCCACCTGAAGTAAAGTGATCCATGATTGTAGTTAAAATTTCTACTTTTAATGTATCCCAATTAATTCCACCCAATTTTGTTACTGAAATAAAATCATGGCCAAAAAACACTCTTACCACATGTCCTATTTGAAAAAGATTTGCTGCTAACTTGGAGTTTTTTATTTCATCTGCGTTTGAAAAATCAGCCGTTTCTCCTTCGTTTAGAATTGCAAATCCAGGGAGAAATTTCAGTGTGTTTGGATTTGGTGTTTCTTCAATCTGGATGAACATGTTATTTACCATGACAATTATAATTGTTACTATTTAATCATAAAATGATAAAAAAATATACATGTCATTCATCTTTTTTCTTTTTTTAGTATTCATAGTAATTACGTTTGTTTTGCCTAGCGTTGTTGTATTTTTTCTTTTCCTGACAAAAAAAAATAACATAAGTTTAATGATGAACTCTATATTGAGTAAATTTTTGAACGAATTTAATAGCAGTAGAAGTTATACTGAAAATTACACTGGTGATAACATGTCCAAAGATGAAGCATTAAAGATACTGGGGCTGAATCCTGAAGCAAGTCAAAATGAAATCAATAAAGCATATCAAAATTTAATGAAATTAGTTCACCCAGATAAGGGAGGCTCAGAGTATTTTGCACAGAAATTAAATGCGGCACGTGATAGGTTGCTGAAGAGGTGGTAATTAATACCGCTTTAAACTTTTTATTTGTGTGTAAAGGATAAGTTGCTACAATAAAACGAGTTAAAGGTAGAGAAAGCTTTAAGTTATGCAGAAAAAAAAAACAACGATAGAAGAAGAAAAAGGCATATTAGGATGGATAGAATATAGATTGCCTATATTTTCTTTTCTAAGACACACTGCTTCTTACCAAGTGCCAAAAAACTTAAATTATGCTTGGAACTTTGGCTCTTTGGCTGGTATAGCGCTGATTTTACAAATAATAACAGGTATATTTCTTGCTATGCACTACACTCCGCATGTTGATTATGCGTTTAATAGTGTAGAGCGCATAATGCGAGATGTGAATTACGGGTGGTTAATACGCTACACTCATGCTGTTGGAGCATCGCTCTTCTTTATGGTAGTCTATGTTCATATAATGCGTGGATTATATTACGGATCTTATAAAAGACCGAGAGAGATGGTGTGGTTTATTGGAATATTTATATTTTTTGCAATGATGGCAACTGCCTTTATGGGATATGTATTGCCTTGGGGACAAATGAGTTTCTGGGGTGCAACAGTCATAACTAACTTATTTTCAGCTATACCTTTAATTGGCAATAAAATAGTTATATGGTTATGGGGTGGTTTTTCAGTGGATAACCCAACACTTAACCGTTTTTTCGCTCTGCATTATCTTCTGCCTTTTGTTATTATTGCTTTAGCTATGCTTCATGTGATAGCTTTGCATAGGTTCGGCTCT
Organism: Wolbachia endosymbiont of Dactylopius coccus; assembly: GCF_977011065.1. Classification (NCBI taxonomy): domain Bacteria; kingdom Pseudomonadati; phylum Pseudomonadota; class Alphaproteobacteria; order Rickettsiales; family Anaplasmataceae; genus Wolbachia; species Wolbachia endosymbiont of Dactylopius coccus. The sequence continues at coordinate 997,786 of NZ_OZ347065.1, forward strand.
GGTAACCCAAGTGGAGTGGAGGTAAAATCAGATAAGGATACCATTCCTCTCTATCCTTATTATATAGTCAAGGATTGCATAACTTTTGGTCTGTTTTTTGTAGTTTTGTTTGCATTTGTTTTCTATGCTCCTAATTATCTTGGACATCCAGACAATTATATAGAAGCTGATTCTATGGTCACTCCGGTACATATAGTGCCAGAGTGGTATTTTTTACCTTTTTATGCAATGCTACGTTCAATTCCAGATAAACTTACTGGTGTGCTTACCATGTTTGCGTCTATTTTAGTGTGGTTTTTGTTACCTTGGCTTGATAAATCAAAAGTTAAAAGTGGTACTTATCGCCCGGTATTCAAGAAATTTTTTTGGGTTTTTGCAATAAATTTTGCACTTCTTGCCTGGCTTGGAGGACAAGAGGTGAAAGAGCCTTACATCACTATGAGTAGGCTATCTACTCTTTATTATTTTGCATACTTTGTAATAATTTTACCTCTGCTTAGTAAGTATGAAAAGCCAGGAGAACCACCAAAAACCTTAAGTGATTCTGCGTCGGGGATGAGGTAATGTTGGTTAAAAATATATTTGCTGTGTTTTGTGCATTATTTCTTGCTAATTATGTATCTGCAGAAGAATTCAAGCCATCACCAAATAAGAAAATGGACTGGAAATTTGATGGAATTACCGGATCTTTCGATAGAGAGTCAATTCAGCGTGGCTATAAAGTGTATAAGGAAGTCTGTGCTGCTTGTCATTCAATGAATAGAATAGCGTTTCGTAATTTGCAAGATGTTGGTTTTTCTGAAGAAGATATAAAACAGATTGCAGCTTCTTATCAAGTTAAAGATGGTCCGAATGATTTGGGTGAAATGTTTGACAGACCTGGAATACCTTCGGATTATTTTATTGCACCTTTTGATACAAAAGAAGCAGCTGCAGCAAGCAATAATGGTGCTATTCCACCAGACTTATCATTAATTATTAAAGCAAGGCATGATGGTGCAAATTATGTCTATTCACTGCTGACAGGCTATCAAAACGGCGAGCACGATGAGAATGGTTTGTATTTTAATCCGTATTTTCCAACAGGCAGATTAGCTATGGCGCCACCACTTTCTGAAGGAATGGTGGAATATGATGGTGCAAGACAAGCCACAGTTGAAAATATGGCGTATGATGTGATAAATTTTTTACAATGGGCAGCAGAGCCAGAACTAGAGCGCCGGCATAAACTTGGATTAAAAGTAGTGGCGTATTTTATAATTTTAACAGTGTTTTTTGTATTAACTAACAATAGAATTTGGAGCAAGCTCTATAAAAAGAAGTGATAGTCAATTTTGCCTCAAATACAATGGTTGTCATCCAAGTAGCTAACACTGGTTCCTTTATGACAGCAGTGCCCAGAGGTATCATGCAAGTAGCTGACAACATAGAAACGAAAAACTTACTTGACAAACTCCGCTAGCCCCCTTATCATAAAACTGAAGCTATGTACAGTCCCAGAGTGTGATGGTATAAGTTTAATATAAATAATTCAGGAGCATTGTAAACACATAAATTCACAAGGGGTAAAACCTTTGAGGGGTTTTAAGTCTTTCAGCGTAATTGTAAGCCATATAAAGATGCTTTGTGAGTTGCTGATGTGATTGGTAGTAGTGTTTTTTAAAGTTTCGTTCAACTTGCCCAAGGTTTTTGTTAGAACCTGTTTAAAATCTCGGAGAGATGAGGTAAAATAGGCGTAGATTAAGAATGAGGTATATCTATGCGTAAAAATTATCCAAGTGATATAAGTCGAGAGCAATTTGAAAAAATCAGACCAATACTAGAGAGTGGCAGGAAGAAAACAAGACCAAGAAAACTTGATTTATATGAAGTATTTTGTGCAGTCTTATACGTACTAAAAAGTTGTTGCCAGTGGAGAATGTTGCCAAAGGATTTTCCAAAGTGGGAAAACATATATTACTATTTTCAAATCTGGAGTAAAAAAAATGGAGAAAAACCAAGTTTGCTGGTTAAAAAAAACTAGTTGGAGAGGTCCGTGTTAATAATGGTAGGAAAGAGAAAACCAGTTTCTGTATAATTGATGCTCAAAGTGTTAAAAACACAGATACTGCTGAAGAAAAAGGCTATGATGCAGGTAAAAAGATTTCAGGCATAAAGCGCCATATTGCAGTTGATACTCAAGGCTTGCCACATGCAATTCATATAACAACCGCAGAAGCAACTAGTGCTATGGAAATGGTGGAAAAGGCTGAAAAAAACCTCTCTGAAGTTAAAAATATACTGGTTGATGCTGGCTACACAGGAGAAAATTTTGCAACTCAAATAAAAACTACTATTGGTGCAACCGTTGAAGTAATAAAACGAAGTGAATTACATACCTTTATTGTATTGCCAAAGAGATGGGTTGTTGAGCGCTCTTTTGCTTGGTTGGAAAAGTGTAGGCGGTTGTGGAAAAATTGCGAACGTAAACTCAACACCAGCTTGCAAATGATTGTCCTTTCCTTCATTTCTCTCCTATTACGAAGATTTTAAACAGGTTCTAAGAGGGCTGGCGGAGTTTGTCAAGTAAGTTTTTTCGTTTCTATTCCCAATAAAAGTTCGTCATATGGTTATGCAAGAAGTCTAATGAGAATTGGTATAACCATGCATGAATACTATTTTCGGCAAAATCTCTTACAATGCTCAAAAGCAGAAAAACAAAAACTTGATTTTCTCAGCTAAATAGTGGACCATCAAAAGCACGCATAAATATCTACAATGAAAGAAAAAACTTTCACAATCATCGATGGCTATGGTTTTCTTTTCAGAGCTTACTATGTACTACCTCACTTAATTACCACAACAGGAATGCCAATAGGTGGTGTATATGGCTTTCTGAATATGGTTCTTAAGTACATTGCCCATTCGGACTACTTAACTATAGCACTTGATGCAGGAAAAAAGAATTTTAGGCACAATTTATATCCTGAGTACAAAGCGAACAGAGTAACGCCTCCTGAGGATCTAACTCCACAGTTCACCATACTGAGAGAAGCGGTAGAAGCTTTTAACCTCAGCTATGAAGAAATTGAAGGTTATGAAGCAGATGACATAATCGCAACACTAGCTGCAAAATATGCCAACCACCAAGACTTTAAAGTGGTAGTCGTTTCATCAGATAAAGATTTGTTTCAACTCTTGAACCACAATATTTTAATATTTGACCCCATTAAAAATATATATATAGATGAAAAACAAATAGTAGAAAAATTTGGTGTAAATTCAAACAAGCTTCTTGATTTATTTTCTCTAACTGGTGATGCATCCGATAACATTCCAGGCGTTCCAGGAATAGGCCCAAAAACTGCCACTAAATTATTAGATGAATTTGATTCATTGAATAATATTATAGAGAACATTGATAACATCGAGCAAACGAGGATTCGTAATATTCTTACCGAACATAAGGAAAAAGCATTGATTTCAAGAGAGCTTTTATCGCTATGCGAAAAAGTAGACCTTCAACATGATATTGCAAAATATGAAGTTCATCCTCCAAATATGGAGAAATTGTTGTCCTTTCTAAAGAAGTATGAGTTTAATTCATTGATAAACAAAGCAGAGAAGCTTTTTTCCTATAATAAACCCAGCGCGGAAAAGAAACTAGAATATAGTAGTGAGGAATTAGAAAAATTTTTGGGATATTGCAGATATGGAGGCAAAATTGCAATTCATTGCCACTTTGAAAACAACGCGTTAAACAAAATCTCTTTGTCTTGCAGTGAAGATAATATTTTTTATGTAGAGCGAGACAGTATACAAGATGCACTCATTACAATCAACTCAACTTTACTCTCAAATGGGGTGCTTAAAATAATACATAACATTAAAGAGATGAGAAAAATCTTCCCTGCAGTGGAGAAGATGCTAGATTCAGTTGATGATTTGATGATAATGTCGTATAGCTTGGATACAGGAAAACACGATCACAGTATTCCAAACATAGTTGCGCATAATTTGAGTGAAAATGCAGAAATTTTCTCGGCAAAAACTTTAATAGCAATTCATGAAAAGCTAAAGCAAAGGTTATTTCAGGAAAAATTGTTCACAATTTACGAGCGCTTCGATAAGCCACTTATGAAAGTAATATTTGATATGGAGAAAAATGGGATATTACTGAACATACAAAAATTACAGGAGCTGTCCGATAAATTTCAGCAGGTAATTGCCGTGCTTGAAGATGAGATATATAATTTGGCAGGAGAAAGATTTAATATTGCTTCGCCAAAACAATTAAGTGATGTTTTATTCAACAAAATGGGGCTTAATAAAAAGAAAAAGTCAAAAAAATCTGGATCGTATAGCACCAATTATGAAGTTCTAGAGGCACTCGAAGAAGAAGGGGTAGAAATCGCAAGTAAAATCTTAAATTGGCGACATTTAAGTAAATTAAAAGGCACCTACACTGATGCATTAATAAAGCAAGTTGATTCCATTGATGGTAGAATACACACAAGCTTTTCAACGACTGCAACTGCAACTGGAAGGCTGAGCTCCAGCAATTCTAATTTACAGAATATTCCTATCAGAAGCGAAGAGGGAAATCTTATCAGACAAGCATTTATTGTGCCAGAAGGGTGCAAGATAATCTCTGCTGACTATTCGCAAATAGAATTAAGACTCCTGGCACACGTTGCAAACGTTGCAGCATTTAAAGAAGCTTTTGCAAACGGACAAGATATTCATGAGATCACCGCAAGGCAAGTTTTTGGAGTGCAAGAAATAGATGAGCAATTAAGACGCAAAGCAAAATCCATCAATTTTGGAATTATATATGGCATTAGCCCATTTGGTCTTGCAAAGCGGCTTGGAATTACCATTGCGGAAGCTGCTGAATACATTAATTACTATTTTTCCTGTTACCCAGAAATAAAGGCCTATATGGAAAAAGCAGTGTCTATCGCAAGATTGCATGGTTATGTAGAAACTTTGTTTGGCAGGAGATGCTTCGTCAGAGACATACACAATACAATTCCTTATATAAGACAATTTGCAGAAAGGGCAGCAATAAATGCACCGCTGCAAGGAACTGCTGCTGATATAATAAAAAGTGCAATGATTCGACTTTTTGATCAATTAAAAGCTGGTAAAATAATCCTCCAAGTTCACGATGAGCTACTGGTTGAAGTAGAAGACGAAAAGGTACAAGAAACAGCAAAACTTATGAAAGATATAATGGAAAATGCAATAGAAATTTCTGTACCACTTGAAGTAGAAATAAAAGTTGGCGACAACTGGGGTCTAAATTCCCTTAATTATGACTTAAACATCGTGAATTCTAGGAGTATAAATCATTTGAACTAATACGAAAAATATGTTAGAATAGAACATAGCAAATGCAAATAGGTCAGCCATGACAGGCCCACAAGTAAAAAGTTCAAAACCTCCAAAGTTACCTACTCAGGTAACTAATGAAGGTGAGAAAACTTTTGAAAAAGAGGAACATCAGTTAATCTATCGTGCTTTCTTAGATATTTTAGAAAATCCAGAAACTCTAGAAAAGCAAACGAAACAGGAAATAGAAAAGAAGAAACAGAAATTGAAAGAAGAACTTTCAGAGCAGGAAAAAGAAAAATTACATCGTGATCTGGAGTCATTAAACAAACAATTAAAGCGATTACAGAATGGAAATGAAAAGAAAATTTTTACTTTTATATCAAAAAATCATGAAGGTATATTCAAGAAAATCAATCATGAAGATATAAAGTTACTAAGTGAAGAGAATTTTTCTCAGTTTTTACTTTCCGTATTTGAGAAAATTAGAGAAAAAAATTTAGCTAGTGAAGAGAATTTAAAGAATGACAAAATAAAGCAAGAAGTAGCTGAATGTGTAGCTGATATACGCGGTACAGAAGCTAAAGATTCACTCATAAAGCTTGCTGGGTGGCCGCTTGGAGTAAAGGTAGATCCTAAAAACTTTTTTGGCTCTTTTAAAGACGGGTTATTAGAGAAGGTGCCATTTTTCGGTAAAGACAAGAAAGAAGAGGATGAACCACCACTCAGTGATGAAGAGATGGTAACAACGTTCTTACGTAAGATCTTTCTTCCTATTCTTTTTTCCATTGCTTCAATATCAATTTTTGGTCCTACTACACTCGCGATAGTTGCTGCTGTTATTGGTACAATATTCGCCATAAAAGGAGGAGTGGAGGTTCTTTTTTCAAACAACAAAAAAGGTACTTTGTATAATCCTGATTCACAAGATAAAGATGATACAGAAAAGAGAGCAAAATTGAATGGGAAAATTCTCGATGGCATTGATGATATTTTAAAAACCCCAGTTACAGGAGTTGAGAAAGGCACCTCTGTTTCTGAACAAATTTCCCAAAAAAAAGAAAAGAGTGAACAACAGCCTGTTCCTGAGAAAGTTTCCCAGAAAAATGAAAAGAGTGAACAACAACCTAACCCTATGCTTGAAAAAATTAGTGTTGGTCCGCAAGCTGAAAACACAGGGCGACAACCTACTTAGGTTTGCCAAAAGTGAATTGTGTAAGAGGTCTGCTATTATTCTATAATGCATACAACAGGAGTATGATCAGACGGATTTTCTAGCTTACGCAATCTATCATCTACGTAGCATGTTTCCAATTTATCTACAGCTTGTGGCGATAATAGCATATAATCTATTCGCATTCCTTGATTGTTTCTGAGTGAATTGCCTTGATAATGCCACCAAGTGAATTGTTGCAAATTTGGGTGAGATATTCTAAACGTGTCTTTAAACCCAAGATTCAAGATTGCTCTTAACTTCTCACGTTCTTTTATATGAAAGCACACTTGGCCATTCAATAAATTTGAATCAAAAACATCAATTTCATCCAGTGCAACATTATAATCGCCAGCTATAATAGTTAACTCTTCATTTTTCAACAAAGTGCTCATCCTTTCATATAGGTTATCAAAAAACTTGAGTTTATATTCAAATGCTTGAGAGTCCAGGCTTTGACCATTTGGCACGTATACACTTCCTACCCTTACCTTCTGATTAGTGTGTTTTATTACACATTCTATATAACGTGCTTCTTGATGACCTTCTACAATGTCAATTTTTAGTTTTTCCAGTATCGGATATTTAGATAAAACACAAACGCCATTTCTTGCAACTTGTCCATAGATAGCATATTCATATCCTAACTTTTCTATCTCTGCATAAGGAAATTGCTCTTCCGTACATTTTATCTCTTGCAGCAAAACTATATCTATCTGACTATCAACTATAAAACTATAAAGTTGATTGACTCTTTTACGTATGGAGTTTACGTTCCAAGTTGCAATCTTTAGCATCAACAATCCTTATTAATTATATCAATTAAACTCTCCCCAGTAGGCAACCTCGATGTTATAATTTTTTTCCACTTGATTAACTTTAAACTATCAGCAATGTTTTTACTCATGGTATATGCAACTGTATTATTCATCACAGGAGATAGCCCACTTTTTAGAACTAATGAACAAAATACCCTTGCTGTCTGTGAGGAAAAAAAAGCAACACTATCAATTTTACCATCCAACAGCAAATTTTTACACCTATTAGTTAGACTCCTTTTAATAATTGTTTTATAGAGTACAACTTCTCTTACGTTAAAATCTTCTTCAGATAATCTCTTTTTTAGGTCACATGATACTTCTTGCCCCCTTATATATAAGAACTTTACTGCATTTGAATAATGAGCTTTTATGAATGATATCAGACCATCAACGTTGCTGTCTGCTGAGATTATATCAGAAAATCCCAAATTTTTTGCAGCCTGCATGGTTGAATTACCAACCGTAATAATCGGAAAGTCATCCACTTTGCATATTTGACTAAAAGCCTTTATACTGTTTTTACTTGTAGATATTACAACGTCAAATTCGTGTGCAGATATATCAGGATTTAAGTACTTTATTGTGAATACTGGTTCTATAAAAACTTTGTATCCATACTTTCTCAATATATTTCTTGTATTGAACGAGTCCAATAAAGGCCTCGTTAATAAAATAGACTTCATTCTGATTTATTTCACTACTAGTAAAATAGTACCCTTTATACACAAATTACTGAATAAAAATTTTTATTTTGATGGCTTGAGCAACTATTCGAGTAATTGATGTGGAAATAGGAGCACTAAGCGCTCCTACCCCACAATTTCTGCTTACATTTTTGTAATACTGATTACATTGAACTCTCTTGAATCATTCCACTCACTTGGAGTTATATTGAATGTGACTTCTTTTTTGTCCTCAGATAAAGTTCCATTATCTATCTTATAGTTATTTGTATAACACTTTTTGATTCTGCTGTTTTCTATCCTCTCTTCTATTTGTAAAGATTTTGGATTAAGCATTATATCTTTATGTACGTTTCCATCGGAACATATATATGTATATAAGTTTTTGAATACCAAATTCTCATATTCATCACGTTCTACTACATATGCACTACGATCTATAAGATCTGGATTATCCTTATTATATTCAGATATTACATAATGAGCGTTATCCTCAAAAAAATCTGGGTGACTGTTTAAAAAATCCATACACTAACCTCTTTTATTATTAAATTATTAATATTATAGCTAATATTCCTATACAAGTCAAATAAGTTAACTTATTGACACTTGAACTGCTTCTACAGTTGGAGAGAGGTTATCAGTAGGTTTTTCTGCCTGTGGTTCGCTGATCAAAGTCCGAATGATATTAGTTGCCATAATAGCACAGCCCAAAATGAAAAAAGCAGTGGAAACAAAAGGAATGATAGGAGATTCGAGAGGCAATATAGATGCAATTCCTCCTATTAAAAACGAAATGTTAGATATAATATCAAGACAGATCTTTGTTAGTTTTTTTTGTCCTGCTACACCAAGTTGCTTCTGTAGGGAATGATCCTTTAATGACCATATATTTAAAGCAAACGAAAGTGCACTGAATATAGTGCCGGCAATACTAAAATACAGACTTAAGACAGGAATACTAAAGGCTAATGCTGCTATGTATCCAATGAAAGAGATAGTAGATAGTGTAGTAACTAAGCGTTTCGAGTAAGTTCGTACCTTCTTTCTGTAGGCTAACTTATCTTTTTCACCATACATAGCATAAATATTACCTAATACGTTATATATAGCATTAATTAATTCAACAAGCAATATGGAAGCTAAGAGTGCCCGAGAGAAGACTTGAACTTCCACAACTTAAAAAGTTACTAGCACCTGAAGCTAGCGCGTCTACCAATTCCGCCACCCGGGCTTTTTATAGTTTACTATGTTAAAGTTAAATAATATACTTAAACAATTTTTAGTTCAAAGGTAATGCCAAATCTAGATCAAATATTTTTCGCTCAAAACAATGTTGATATTAATAACGTATATAAAATAGTCAATAACGCTTTGAGCAATAGCGATGGTGGTGAGCTGTTTCTAGAATTTTGCCAGTTGGAGTCCCTAGTTTTTGATGACAATATATTAAAACACGTGGATTTGAATACCAGAAGGGGATTTGGTTTAAGGTCTTTTTGTGAGGATAGTACATCTTTCGTTTGTTCTTCTGAGATTAGCGAAAAAGAAATTAGTAATGCTGCTTCTATGGTAAAAAGCTCAGTGTCTTTAAACAAGACAAATTCAATAAATTTAAACGAAGAGACAAAAAGCCTGTATTCGAGGATTAACCCTACAAATGAAATGGATCTGAATTCAAAGATTAAACTACTCAATGAGGTTAATGAGTATGTAAGGTCCAAAAATAACTGCGTGAAGCAAGTAAAAATAACTCTAAGTGGAGAATGGCAAGTCGTACAAATAATAAAGGGTGATCACAGATTAAGCGATATCAGGCCTCTAGTACGTTTTAATGTGTTAGTCATCGTAGAGAAAGATGGTCGAACCGAGAGAGGCTCCGCAGGACACGGTGGAAGGGATTCTTATAGTAAGTTTATTTCTGAGAAAAAGTGGAAAGAAGTTGCAAACCAGGCTTTGGAACAAGCACTGGTAAATCTTGAAGCAATTCCAACTCCAGCCGGAGAAATGACAGTTATTCTAGGTCCGGGCTGGCCGGGAGTATTGTTGCATGAAGCTGTGGGTCATGGACTCGAAGGCGATTTTAATCGTAAAGGAGTCTCAGCATTTTCAAATTCTATTGGTAAACAAGTAGCAGCTAGTGGCATCACAGTAGTTGATGATGGAACTCTGCCTAATTTGCGTGGCTCTATCAGCGTAGACGATGAAGGCACTCCACCTGGTTATAATGTATTGATAGAGGATGGAATTCTCAAAGGCTACATGCAGGATCATATGAACGCTAAACTCATGGGTGTGAATCCAACTGGTAATGGTAGAAGAGAAAGTTATAAAGAAGTTACTATGCCGCGCATGACAAACACCTATATGTTACCAGGGAAACATACGCCGGAAGAAATAATATCTAGCGTAAAGAAAGGTCTATATGCAGTAAATTTCGGTGGTGGGCAGGTTGATATAACGTCAGGAAAATTTGTTTTTTCATCTTCGGAAGCTTACCTAATAGAAAATGGCAAAATTACACAGCCAGTAAAAGGAGCAACACTAATTGGTGACGGTCCAACAGTGTTGAAAAAAGTATCTATGGTTGGTAATGATCTAAAGTTGGATCCCGGTGTTGGCACATGCTCAAAAGATGGACAAAATGTGCCCGTTGGAGTTGGTCAACCAACACTCAAAGTTGACGCAATAACTGTTGGTGGAACTGAGATATAGATAAAGGCTAAAACGGATTCCAGCGCATGACGCACAATTGTACAAACATTGTAGCCGTTATTCAAGTAGCCCGCAGAAACGAAAAACTTACTTTACAAACTCCGCCAGCCCCCTTATCATGAAAGTGAAGCTATCGTATTTGCTTTCGCCAATCTGCAGATTAAAAGGTAAGGATTACTTAATGTATCGGCGTCTTATGTTCAATTTTTTGCAGTATATAGATACTGTATGTCTTTACAAAACTTCATCTACATCTAGATTTTTATCTAAATAAGCTGAACGCGCTTACAAAGCGTTACAAGACATCAAAAAATGCCAATACTCGACAGAGATAGTAAAAGACTAGCTAACTCGGGGATTCTTTGTCTTTTTTTCTGCTTAGTAAATTTCTTAAACATTTGCAGCGTAGGTTAGTTGCAATTAAAAGCAGCTGAATTTCGCTTGTCAAGCGTTTAAAACATAAAAAACGCCAATATTTTAAAGCGGATAATAACCACGGGGCTTCTTTTGCCTTTTTTTCCGCTTGGTAAATTTCTTAATGTTTGTAGCTAAAGCAATTTAAGAGACCGAAAATGGTGTCATTCCAGCGCGTGACGCTGGAATCTAGTCTTTATTATGCAGCCACTTATTTAAAGTTAAGTTTTCTGGATCCAAGTAATCTGGGCACTGGGATGACAGCTACCCTGACAACCGTCATCCCGCTACGTGTTAGCGGATGAGATACCGCGAATGAATCTACAACTGTACGAACGTTGTCTATCAGGAGGGTGTCATCCCAGTGCCCAGACACTGGGATCCAGGAATTTTGATTAGGCACTAAGTTGGTAAGCATAAAAGTGGCTGATCTTATGTTAAAACACAATGAGATTACGGCAAGGCTGGATTCCAGACTGGAATGACACCATTTGCTGTCTTCAAAAATGAATGTTCGTACAGCTATGGAATGAATCGCGGTATGACGGTTCGCGACGGCATGACGATAAGCCTCATCATCCCGCTACGCGTTAGCGCCGTGGCGGTATGACGTCTTATACCAATTCTCATTGTTGGTCATTCAAATAGGATACATAGCAGAGTTGTTTAATTGTGGAGTAGGTAAGAGAAGTAATAAATTTACACAAAGCACTCTCAAGCAAAGCAATAGTATCGTATATTTTATTGCGCAAAATGTTCTGTTTTACATACAACCAAAGCCTCTCAACTGGATTGAGTTCAGGTGAGTATGGTGGTAGGTATATAATCTCAATATTTTTAGGTACCTTTAAACTTTTCGACTTATGCCAACTAGCACAATCCATAACAAGAAAGGCTTCTCGTGGTCCCAAATATTGAGACATTTGCTCAAGAAATATATTCATACAATCAGTGTTGACATTCGGTGCAAACAAGCTAGAATTCTCCCCATTTCTAGGATTAACTGCACTGTAGAGATAAAAATTTTCCCTACCTAATTTTACCTTAACTTTTGTTCTGACGCCTTTTTTAAACCATCCATGCCCGGTCTTTGAATGTGTGCCAAACCGCGATTCATCGAAGAAAAACAGCTCTTTTTCAGAATACTTGCCAATAACTTCGTTGAGATTTTTTTTTGAATTCCTCTTGTTTTCTTTTATCTTGTACATTGTGTACTGGTCTTGGTGTAATATAAGAGAATTTCATCTTTTGCATATAGCGGTGTACTGTAGATTTGCTAATATTTAAGCCGAACTTTTCCTGGATTCTTATTCTCATTTCTTTAATGGTAATATTAGGATTTTCTCCTACCCATGCTTCAACTTGCTGTAGTTGAGCCTGATTTAATTTAGTTTTTCTACGCCGTTGTGGAGGAGCAAACAATTTTTCTTCTCTGCCTAATTTCAAGAGTTTTATCCACGAAGTTAGTGCGCTTCTTGAAATGCAATATATTTTTGCTGCAGCCGTTATACTATGCTTTTTTGCTGCAATTACAGCATTTAGTTTTTTTGCAACATATGCATTGTTCCTTACTTTCTTCAGCATTTTTTTTGCTGATTTTACTACTTCTTCATCCAATAATTTTGATCTTAGTGCCATTTATACCTCGACTATTTCACTTATTTCATTATGGCTTGTCTTCTATTATTGTCTATCTGTTTGCCGTGTAATGGGAATTGGTATTAGCTATAGTTAACAATAGAAGCAAAAACTCATCCTTTTGGAAGAGGAGGAGATTTTTCCGAAACCTCAGCGGGGATTGATTTTGGATCTGATAATTCTGTATTTACCCTGATTGGCTCTAATGGAGTTTGCTGCTCTTCCGGTTTATCGTCTGGAATTGGAACAGGCCAATCCATAATGTTTTGCGGTAAAACTTCTGCTTCTTTAGCTTCTTTTTGATCTGTTGAAGATGATGCATCAACTCCTGCATTTTTAGTAACTTTTTGTTTTAGTTGTTTATTTTCTTCTTGTAATTGCTTTAAATTTTTCTTTAACTCGTCAATCTCTCTTATTTTTTGTTTTAATTGCTCGGATATAGTTAGTTTGTCTCTAGTCAATTTTTTGTTTTCTTGTCTTAACCCACTAGCTATTCTGCTTGAGTTGTTGTTTACAGCTTGTGTACCTTGGTCTTGCTGCTGCATGCTTGTTCCTCTACTTTCATATTCAACTTCAGTTTGAGTTGCCTGACCTTTTTCCTGCTGTAATATGTTCTGCAGTTGCTCTAGACTCTCTTTGACAGATGCCAGCTCTTCCTGTGTACACGTTAACATCCCTTCCTTTTCCTTAAGCTGACGTTGAAGCTTTTCTATTTCCCCCTTCGTATTTTCTTCGCTTAGCTCATCTGCAAGTGATCTTCCAGGTTCAAGTTGTCGAATTTTCCCCTCTAAATCTTCCTTTTCTCTCTGTAATTCATTTAATTCTTTAGACAATTGGCTCGCCGTTTCAGCCAATGTATTGTTTTCCTTTTTTGTTTCCATTAACTGTTCTGCCAACTGCTTTTCATGGTTATCCTCTAACTCTTCCACTATTTTCTTCAGGTCATTCTCCAAATCTGCATTCTTTTCCTTTAGTACAGTTAAATTAGCTTCTCTTTGCTTCAATTTTTCCTGTAGTTCTTTATTTATCCCAATTACTGATTGAACTTCATCTTCTTTATCTTTCAACTGATCATTTAAGCTCTTTATTACATCATTTTCCTGTAGTTCTTTCTCTATCTTTTGTGTTAACTGCTCAATATTTTGATTCTTCCAAGCTAATTCTTGCGCCATCCTTTTCAATTCAGCTTTAAGTCTTTCAGCTTCTTCTTCCCAAATTTGCTTTCCCTCACTTAATGCGCTTATTTGTGTATCACCTTCTTTTTCTATCTTTTGATTAAGTTCTCCTAATTTTTCGAGTTTCTCTATAAGTGACTCAATAGAAGCATCTTGTTCCTTTATTCTTTGATCTCTTTCAAATATCGCTCGCTGTTGTTCATTAACTTTATCTCTCAAGGAGTTGCGTTCTAATCTTAGATCCTCAAGCTGCTTTGCCTGCGCTGCAAAATATTTAGCAAATGTTTCTTTTTCTTTCTCTAATTCCTCAATTTCGTCTACTTCACCTTTTGCTCCTTCTTGTTCATGCTCTTCTTCATCACCAGACATATCATCCTCAAATATTTCATCTTCATCACTAAATTCACTGCTAGTGGATATAGAACTTCTACGTGAAGAAGGTGTGCTAGGAGAGGAATACCCACTGCTGCTCGGTGTAGGTGACTGTGGTGATATATGTGGATCTTTTGTAAATATTTCCTCTGCTGGTACTTGCTGATCATCTACACTCCTGGACATGTCAGTAAAAGCTTGATACAGAGTTTTTCTGTTGATAAAAACTTCTTTATTTTGTCCAACTAACTTTAATACTTCTTCTGAACTCGTTATTCCTCCAAATTTTGGCTCACCAATAACACTCTGTATACCACCAGAATCCAATTTTACGGTCATGCTACAGTCTATGCTGTTACCTTCAGAATCCTTAGCCTGCCAATTAATGGTCATTTCACATGAGCTTGAACCAGTAAAATCATAGTGCCTTTCGCTGCCTTTTTTGGTTGCAGTTATTTGACTATCTTTCCCTAAAGATATGTTATAAACCTTACCTTCACTGCTAGCTCTTAAAATATTGCTAATTTCTATTGATTTTTCTTCATTTTCAAATCTAATTTTGAAGTCATTATCCTTTGTTGGATACACTAAGAAATTTTGACCAGGCAGAGACGACTTAAGTTCTTTATGCGTTGCGTCTATTGATTGCTCAAATTTTTGGAACTCCTTTTCCCACTTTAAATTTATCTGTCCTGTAATGTTCTCATCTTTGCGAAAGGACCAATAAAGTACCAGATGAGATTTTCTTCCTTTAGTTTTTTTATAAAATCCTGAAGATCGTTGCAAGATTCAATGACACTTAAAATATCATTTTTCTTCTGTTCATCTACATCTAAACTTTGACTTTCAGCTATAAATACATTTTCGTTTTCCTGTGGCATAATTTTACATTTTAAAAAATATACTATAATATTAACAGATTTCTTTAAAAAGTCAACTAATTGTTGGATAAATAAACTTGAGCATTTGGCCAAAATGTTATATAGTAGTCACTTCAAGAAGTACAGTATGGACAATACCATTATAAGAAAATACGATATTAGAGGTATAATAGGCAAAGACTTGCAGATTAATGATGGGTACGAGATAGGTAGAAAGTTTGGCCAAACCGTAGCTAGTGTTTGTGTCGGCTACGACAGCAGAATAGATTCACCAGGTATAGAAAGAGAATTAATTAGGGGCTTAACTTTATCCGGTGCAAATGTTATACGCGTTGGACTATGCTCTTCACCTATGCTTTACGCTGCAACACAAATCACACAGGCGGATCTTGGTATCATAATAACTGCCTCTCATAACCCCAGCGAATATAATGGCTTTAAATTTTTTAGTAATAAAAAAGTCTTCTCAGATCAAGAGATAAAGGAAATTATAAGCAGTCCAATTAAAAACAGCACAAGAATTGGAAGCTTAATTAACATAAATATATATAGTGAGTACATTAGCATATTGAAAAGTGCGGTAAAGAACAATAATACACAAAAGTTAAAAATAGCCTGGGATTGTGGAAATAGTCCAGCAAGTGGAATCATAAGGTATATTGAAAAGATCTTGCCCGGTCATACGCACATCGTAACCAATAACTCTATAGATGGGGCATTTCCACTACATGATCCAGATCCCATAGAGGAAAAAAATCTCGCTCAATTAATTGACATTGTGAAGGAATATGAATGTGATCTTGGCATTGCGCTAGATGGTGATAGTGATAGGGTGCGCTTAATTGATAATAAAGGCAGTGTTGTTTCCAATGACCATTTATTTATAATTTTTGCACGTGAAGTGTTGGAGGAATATCCAGAAAGCAAAGTTATTGCTAACGTAAAAATGAGTATGAAAGTGCATGATTTTGTTAGCAAGTTAGGAGGGCAAGTTATCACCTGTGCTACTGGACATTCACTAGTTAAGAAGAAGATGGTAGAGGAAGAGGCAAAGTTTGCTGGTGAATTAAGCGGGCACTTCTTCTTTTCTGAGCTAAGTTTTGATGATGGGCTATATTCTGCTGTTAAAGCAGTTGACATTTTGCTTAAGAAAAACCAAAGCCTATCTCAGGTGATTGAGGATTTACCGAAGTTATATATCACTCATGAAGTGAAGATTGTAGTGAAAGATGAGAAAAAGTTTCAAATAATTGAATCAATAAAGAAAACACTGGAGCAGCAAAATATTGTATTTTCAGATCTTGATGGTGTTAAGGTAACCGATAATAAAGGTTGGTGGCTTCTTAGGGTATCAAATACGCAAAACTGCATTACAGCAAGATGCGAAGGAGAGACTTTAGAAGGTTTTGAACTTACTAAAAAGGTTTTGTTCCATTACATTGATGAAGCAAGGTCTTTAAATTGTAGCTACTCATAGAAAAATTAACCCTATCTCTTAAATAGAGCCACTTAAGGTGGCTGCTCCTGAAACCCGATTTCGAAGGGCTTTCCTTCGTCTTCAATAAAACAAACATTACTTTGTTTGTTACTGCAGCACACCATTATTCTAAGATGTACAGTCCCAGAGAGTGATGGTAAGGATTTAGTATAAACAATTCAGGAGCACCGAGAACATATAAATTCAAAAGGAGTAAGACCATTAAGAGTTTTTTTGCATAATTGTAAGCCATGACAAAGTCATAAAGATGCTTTGTGAGTTGCTGATGTGAAATGTTATAACAGCGATGCAGGCTAGAAGTGCGGAATTGTAGACTGCAAGGCAATCATCTAATGGTAGAAGTGTATGCTTCCGAAATGCGACCTTCTTCTTCTAAAGTTAGAACAGTTGATCTTGGATGTTTTGAGCGTCTTTAGTGAATGAGCGTTTTCTCCATTTGACAATAGTTTTTGGATTAAGGTTTGGAAAGCTTTGCTATACTATTTTGTATTGCTCTACGCTGTTGTTCGGGCGCACCCATGTAACCACAATTCCTCCTTCGATGGTATTTTTTTCTTACATTTTATCATACCATCACACTCTGGGACTGTACATCTAGATTTGAGAAATCTTATAGGCTTTTGTTCTCATGAAAATTATGTTCTCACGAGTAAATTAATGTTATCCTTTTTTGTTGATCTAAAGTTTTTTATGTTCATACACTTACGTGTTCATAGCGTTTATTCGCTGCTTGAAAGCTCGGTTAAAATTGAGGAGCTGATAGGCCTTTGTTTGCGAAATAAAATGCCAGCGGTTGCAATTACTGATTCAGGCAACTTGTTTGGCTCGCTCGAATTTTCAGAATATGCAGCAAGTAGGGGAATACAGCTAATAATAGGGTGCAATATTATAGTTAAACATTCAGAACAAAATTTACCTATATTATTGCTTGCAAAAAATGAGCAAGGGTACACTAATTTAGTCACTTTGGTGAGTGAGTCTTTTAAAAAGCGCAAGAATAACAGCGATATTCCTTACGTTGATTTTGATGAGCTATTGAATTTAAGTATGGGTCTGATCGCTTTAACCGGTGGATGTTTGGCTCAACTATTGTTGGAGCAAGATAAAGAAACGGTTGAAAAACTGCTTTCAGCATTCGATGGTCATTTATATGTTGAATTGCAGCGTCATGGGCTGAATAAAGAGCTAGAGCTTGAAGAAGCTTTAATAGATTTTGCTTATCAGCGCAATATACCACTAGTTGCAACGAATGATGTGTTTTTTCCAAATAGGTCTGACTATGAGGCTTATGACATATTAACGTGCATATCGGAGGGGAGTTATGCCCTGGAGAATAACAGAAAGAAGTTAACTACCGAGCATTACTTCAAATCTGTGGCAGAAATGGAGGAGCTGTTCAGCGATGTTCCCGAAGCAATCCATAACACTTTAGTGATAGCTAAGCGGTGCTCTTACATGCCAAGAAGCAGGCAGCCTATCTTGCCTAAATTTCCTTGTCGAGAGAATAAAACTGAGAATGAAGAACTGAGGGAGCAGGCAGTTGCAGGATTAGAATTGCGTATAGCACAATCTTCCTCTGTCACCAGAACATCCTCCACTGTCATCCCAGTACTTGATCAGAGAGATTCCAGCGTCACGCGCTGGAATGACAACAGTGGTATCGATCTTAAGCAATATTACGACCGGCTAAATTACGAACTAAGCGTAATAACTTCGATGAACTACGCTGGCTACTTTTTGATAGTTTCTGATTTCATTCGTTGGAGCAAAGCAAATGGCATTCCAGTTGGGCCAGGAAGAGGTTCAGGAGCTGGATCAATTGTTGCTTGGGGCTTACAGATTACAGACCTTGACCCAATAAAGTTTGGCCTAATATTTGAAAGATTTTTGAATCCTGATCGTGTATCAATGCCTGACTTTGATATCGATTTCTGCCAAGAGAAAAGGGACCTGGTTATTGATTATGTTCAGAAAAAGTACGGTTATGTTGCTCAAATAATCACTTTTGGAAAATTGCAAGCAAGGGCAGTATTGCGTGATGTTGGTAGAGTATTACAAATGCCTTACTCTCAAGTGGATAAAATATCTAAAATGGTTCCATTTAATCCAGTAAATCCTGTAACTTTATCGCAAGCGATAGAGTTTGATCAAAATCTGCAGAAAGAACGAGATAGTGATGAGGTGATTGCAAAGCTTCTTGATATATCTCTTAAGCTTGAAGGGATATATCGTCACGTTTCAACTCATGCTGCTGGAATTGTAATATGTGATCAAAAGTTGGAAAATTTTGTTCCTGTGTACTACGATCCAAATTCGGCTCTGCCAATCACTCAATACAGCATGAAATATGTGGAGAAAGCTGGGTTAATAAAATTTGATTTTCTTGGACTTGGTACGCTAACACTAATAGATCATGTATGTCGTTTAATTAATCGTGATGAAAAAAAGATCGATATTTCTTCAGTTCCTTTGAATGATCAAAAAACCTATGAGATGCTCTCAAGCGGTGATTCAATTGGAGTATTCCAGCTTGAAAGTTCGGGAATGAGAGAAGCTTTAATCAAATTAAAGCCAGATTGCATTGAAGATATTATTGCTTTAATTTCCCTTTATCGTCCAGGACCTATGGATAACATTCCAACTTATGTTGCAAGAAAGCATGGCCTTGAAAAGCCAGATTATATTCATCCGTTACTTGAAGGAGTGTTAAAAGAAACATTTGGGGTAATAATCTACCAGGAGCAGGTGATGGAAATAGCCCGTATTCTCTCTGGATATAGTCTTGCAGAAGCAGATTTGCTGAGACGTGCCATGGGTAAGAAAATTAAGGAAGAGATGGATAAACAACGTGCACTTTTCATCCAAGGGGCAACGAAGAATGGCGTTGATTATGACAGGGCAAGTTATATCTTTGACCTTGTTGCAAAATTTGCTGGTTATGGGTTCAATAAATCTCATGCTGCAGCATATGCGGTTATATCTTATCAAACGGCTTACCTTAAAGCTAATTATTCATTAGAATTTTTTACAGCACTAATGAATCTAAATATTGATGATAGAGATAAACTGAATTTATTTTATCATGCAGCAAAGTTTAGTGGCGTTACCGTTCTTCCACCTGATATAAACAAGTCTCAAGCTGAATTCTCAATAGAGGGTGAGTGCATACGTTATGGTATTGCTGCATTGAGGAATGTTGGTTTTTCTATAGCAGAAGGAATAGTGAACACACGTTCAAGCGCTTATAAGGACATATGGGAATTCATTCAAAATTCAGGTCATATAATAAATAAGAGAGCGCTAGAAAGCCTAATTAAATCCGGGGCATTCGATAGCGTGCATAAGAACAGAAAGCAGCTATATGAGTCAATGGACACACTGATTTACTTTGCAAATAAAAACAAACAGGATAGAGAATCAAGTCAAGCTGCTTTGTTTGGTAGTCTTGATGTACTCAAACCGAAATTTGAGAATGTGGAAAATTTTGATGAAGAGGAAAAATTAGAGCATGAGTTATTTTCACTAGGATTTTATTTAACTAATCATCCACTTGAAAAATTTAGAATTCTTCTGGAAAAGTTAAATATTGGGTTTATCGGAGAAAATAGAACAGCAAAAACTGCTGGGGTAATATTAAATGCACGTATGAGAACTTCAGAGCGTGGAAGGTTTGTTATACTCACACTTTCTGATCCCCATAACGTTTCTGAAATAGCATTTTATAATAATGAAATAATAGAAGAAAAAAGAGATTTATTTTCACCAGGAACATTTGTGATAATTGATCTTGAAGCTTCGGAAAATACGACAAGATTAGCAGGCAAGGATATATCTGAGTTTACAAAAAGAATCACTTCTACAATAAAAGAATTAGTTCTCACCACTGAGTGCACGGATTCGCAAAAAGCCGCTATGGAATTAAACACAATATTGAAAGATGAAGGCAGAACCAAAATAATGCTAAAACTTCTTCTCGAAAAACATAAAGTGAGCATCTTATTACCAGGTGCATACTCAATTGCTCCTCAAGTTATTTATGAAATATCTAACTTAAGCTGGATTAAAGGCGTAGAAATTAATACAAATAACTTGCTTATATAAAAAAGCTTTATATAATGAAATATTTAATCGGTATTAAAGGAAGATATAGTGAATCTTTATGAATTTACTTTTATAGCACAACAAGGATTGTTACAGCAAGAAGTAGAGGAGATGGTACAAGAGCTAGCTGTTTCATTGAAAAATATTAAAGCAGATGTTATTTTCCAGAAGATCAAGAGTCTTATGGAAAGACAAAATAGTACGCTGACAAAACAAGAGTTAGAAACGCGTGCTGAAAACATTAAAGAAGGTCTAGTTGCTTACTCTGATTTCTTGGAAGATCTTACAAAAATTTTATGGGTTGAATTGGAAGAAGATCTTTCAAATTTGAAAGAAGTGAAGTCAAAAATCGATAAAGAGTTGAAAGATGACCTAAAAGATTTAGGAATAACGCAAGATTTTATAAAATTTCTAGGAGGCAGTGAGCAAATTACTAAAAGTGCGTTTATCCATAATGCAGTAAATGCTTTGAAGAGAAATATTTCAGAACATCTAATAAAGATTTTTCAAGATATTTTGAAAGATTTTAGAATAAACGGTCCAACTCAATCGAGCAAAGCATTGGAGATGCTTTTGGAAAACATTGAAGCATCGGGATTAATCAAGTATGAACATTGGGGTCTTTTGGATTTTGCATATCCAATAAATAAGATGAAGAGCGGTCATTATTGTATAATGTGCATAAGTTCTACTGCAAGCATTCTGGATGAATTTGTGCGTAGAATGAAACTTAATGAGAACATTATTCGCCACTTGTCTGTGCAGGTTGATAAATTTTTTGAAGGTAAATCTTATATGATGAATAAACAAATTGAGGAGCAAAGCGCATAATGATGAAAAGACGAAATAGTTTTAATAATTCTTACGTATCTGTAAATAATAGGACTGGCTTTAGGCGTTCTAAAGTTTGCCCTCTTGCTACGTCTAAAGATGAAGACATAGATTATAAGAATACAGATTTATTATCCAAGTTTACCTCTGACTATGGTAGGATATTACCTAGAAGATTAACAGGCGTATGTGCAAAAAAACAAAGGAAGTTACGCTTAGCGATCATAAGGGCACGTTTTTTAGCTCTTGTTCCTTACTGTACTAAAAAAGTTTAGGTAATTTATGTTGATAATTTTAAAGGAAAATATAAGGACTTTAGGTAAGTTTGGTGAAGTTGTCAAAGTTAAACCAGGTTATGCACGTAATTTTCTTTTTCCACAAAGAAAAGCGGTGAAGGCTACCAAGGAGAATTTAGCAAAACTAGAAGAACAACGTTTATTGCTGGAGAAAGAGAATACAAAAAGATTAAATGTAGCAAAAGAGCTTGCATTGTCACTACATGATAAGTTTGTGGTATTGATAAAGCAAGCTTCAGAGGATGGTAAAATTTTTGGTTCTGTAACAACACGTGAAATTGCGAAAGTTTTACTACAAGAAGGACATGCGATAGATCACCGTAGTTTATCTTTTGGTGGAATAAGCATCAAAAACTTGGGTGAATACCAAGTAAACGTAGAATTACATAGTGAAGTAGTAGTACCAATTACTATATACGTCGTGAAATCCGAAACAGATGCAAATGAGCTAAGGCAAGTAAAATTGCAAAATCAGAAGTCCGAGCAACAAGAGGCAGAGCAAGATGCGAATAAAGAAGCTACTGATGGTGATGATAGCTGATCAAAGATGATCCCTTGTTATAGCAGAAAAGAAATGTCTTCCATGGCTAAGCTGGTGTCATCCCAGTGCTCCCCTCATGTCATCCCAGTGCGTGACACTGGGATCCAGTTTATTTCATCATGGACATTACTTTATGCTTCTAGAATCCGTTGTCCATTGAATAATTTGCAAATACTTTTATATCTGGATTCCAGTGTCACGCACTGGAATGACACCATTATTGGAATAAATCAAAAATGATTCCCCGCTATAGCAGAAAAGAAATGTCTTCCATTTGGGAGGAAAATAATAAATTTAATATATGGCTTAAAATAGAAAAATTAGCGTGTGAAGCTCAAGCAGAGTTAGGAGTGATTCCAAATAGTGTTGCTCAGAAGCTTTCTGGTGCTATTGAATTTGATATTGAACGTATCAACGAAATTGAATCCATTGTAAAACATGATGTTATAGCTTTTCTGACATATGTTGCTGAAAAAGCGGGAGTTGATGTTCGTTATCTCCACTATGGAATGACAAGTTCTGATGTTTTGGATACATGCCTTGCGGTGCAGTTGAAAGAGTCATGTGATATTTTACTCGGGAATCTAGAAAATTTACTTGCAGTATTTAAAAAAAAAGCTGAGGACTATAAAGATATTGTTTGTGTTGGGCGCAGTCATGGAATGCATGCAGAACCAACAACTCTTGGATTAAAATTTGCTAGATTTTATGCTGAATTTAAACGCAATTATCAGAGATTAATTAGCGCACAAAAAGAGATCTCAATTTGTAAAATATCAGGTGCAGTAGGTAATTTTGCAAATGTTGATCCGTTTGTTGAAGAGTATGTAGCGAAAGAAATGGGACTCATACCTGAAACCATATCGTCTCAAGTCATTCCTCGTGATAGACATGCCATGTTCTTTTCGGTTTTGGGAGTGATTGCAAGCTCAATAGAAAATATTGCAATTGAAATTCGTCATTTACAAAGAACTGAAATCGGCGAAATTTCTGAGCATTTTTCCATTGGGCAGAAGGGAAGCTCTGCTATGCCACACAAATGTAATCCTATTTTAAGTGAAAATCTGACGGGACTCTCACGTTTAATACGCAGTTATGTTTTTCCTGCGTTAGAAAATGTTGCATTGTGGCACGAACGTGATATATCACACTCGTCTGTGGAAAGATGCATTGCTCCTGATGCTTGTATAACAATGGATTTCGCTTTAGTGCGATTAACAGATTTGATAGATAAATTGGTGATCAATAAGGAAAACATTGAAAAGAACTTAAATTCTTCAAAAGGTTTAGTTTTCTCACAGCGTGTATTGCTTGAGTTAGTAAATAGTGGTTTGGCGAGGGAAGAGGCGTATAAAATTGTTCAGAGCAATGCAATGAAAGTGAAACAAAACAACAGTGATTTTCTGGCCGAATTGAAACAAGATAAACCCTTACTTAAGGTTATTAACTCGGAAAAACTTGAATCTTTGTTTGATTTGAAGTATTATACGAAACATATAGATCGTGTGTATAATAAGGTTTTTAATTAGGCTGAGTAGCTCAGTTGGTAGAGCAGGAGGATCATAATCTCTTGGTCGGGGGTTCAAGTCCCTCCTCAGCCACTCGAACTAAACTATGTTTAGCAAGATAGTGCTATTGGTGAAACCCAGTGTCAGTTACTTGGAATGAGTTGTATATCCACTCAGGTGAGGAGACAATGGATAAGAGATTGTGAAAAGGGTTTAGCTTTTGGCCTATGATCTCTTTAAATGACAGAATTTCACTACAAAACTTAACTTTCTTCTATGGTATCTGTTCAGATGCATGGCTAATGTACAAATACTGAACAAAAATTCCAGTGCTCCCTTTCTTGTCATCCCAGTGCTTGACACTGGGATCCAGATTGGGCACTAAGTTGATAAACACGAAAGCGGTTAATCCTTTAAACGTTTTTGATGGAACTGTGCGAAAGGACTGGATCCCAGTGTCAAGCACTGGGATGACACCATTTGTTGTGAACTCACTTTTACCCTATGGTCTTGCCGCTATCCTGAACGGATACCTTCTATGCAATTAGCTAAGTCAAGAAAGGTGAATCTATCTCTTGTTGCAAACGCAAGATCAACCACTTTACAATATTGTTCTTTATTCCAACTGAGGTGCTCTGGTAAGTGCGGAATTGATAGATCTTCAAATATTTTTTGCAGGTATTTTGCAGGTAGTAAATTTTGCTTAATTAAATTGGAAATATTAGTCCATTCTTTACAAATAATCTCTTGGATTTTTTGCTGCATAATTTGCTTCTGTTCAAAAGTTCTTACAAATTCGATATTATCAAAGCACTGAGTTATATGTTTTACATCTAAAGTGGTCGGGTTGATAATCGGGTTTTGTATTGATAATATCTTTTCCTGCAAATTAGCCATGGTAATCGTCGTAACAGCAATTTTTTCGCCATGTAGTGAGGAATGATCTCTTGTTACCATTTCCATTGCGTGAGCTACCATATGCTCTCCTTGGCTTGCAGAATAGCTGCCTTTTGATATTACCATTCCAAGTCCTGAAATGAGTAGAACTTCCATAAGTAATAGGACCACTTTTTTACTTCTTTTAGTAAGCGCCGTATACTCTCTTAGCAAAATTTGCTCCAAATCGCGAACAAGTGTAAAAGGTAATTCATTGTATTCTGTGCCAAGCAACAGATGAGATAGTAGCCAGTCAGCCTGGACTGTCGAACGGCAAATGAAATCTGCAAATCCGCTTAATGTGAGGCGCAGTGGTGCATTGGTAAGTATGTCTATATCTATATATATCGCTCTTGGAAGATGTGCTTTGAACGATTTTTTGTATCCATTTACTAATATTGAAGCATTTGCAGATGTATATCCATTCATGGAAGCGGCTGTTGGGAACGATATATAATCTTTTTTCTCGAGATAGCTTGCATATTTGCAGATGTCGTTAACGGTGCCGCTACCAAATGCAACTATTAAGTCACTGTCTTTTGCTTTGTTTCTAACTAGATTTATGGTTTCAAGAGAGGCAAGTGAAAGATTAGTACCCATGGTTGGTGTCATTCCAGCGCGTGACGCTGATTTTTTTTCCTGGATCCCAGTCTCGGAGGACTGGGATGATAAAATGTAGGGAGCATCCGAAATGATATGAGGTTTTGCAAGAGGCCTAATGGTATTGCTCGGGATAATTAAGTGAGAAATTTTATTAAATACGTTTTTGTTTAAAAGTTTTGCTGTATTTTCATCTGCAACTAGAAAGATGTCATTTCCGTGTCGTGTGCATATTTTATAGATATCATCAGCAAGGTGGTAATCTGTTATTACTTCCCTTAGAAAAGTTTGTTCGGCTTGATGTAATATTTGTTTTAAATAGTGCATAGAGTGTTTACAATATAGCAATATAAGTATTTTAAGATTGACATGAAAATTGACCCTGTAGAGCTAACTAAGAAATTGATCTCTTTTGAGAGTATAACACCAAGGGACGGCGGGGCAATAGAACATATAGCAACAATCTTTAAGAAAAGTGGCTTTGACTGTGAGATTTTAGAATTTGGTGATGATGGAACTAAAGTTAAGAATCTCTATGCGAAATACATAAATGGAGTACCAAATTTATGTTTTGCTGGACATATTGATGTTGTGCCACCAGGTCATTTAAAAGATTGGATATCCGACCCATTTAATCCAGAAGTTAGAAATGGAATGTTGTATGGGAGAGGAGCGGCTGATATGAAAAGCGGAGTAGCTGCGTTTATTGCTGCTATGGTAAATTTGATTGTAGAGAAATTTCGATTCAATGGTTCAATAAGTGCATTGATTACTAGTGCTGAAGAAAGCGCGGAAGAATATGGAACAAAGGCAGTTTTAGAATGGATGGAAAATAAGCAAAAAAAAATAGATTTCTGTGTGGTTGCTGAACCAACCAGTAGTGAGAAATTAGGTGATACCATAAAAATAGGCAGAAGAGGTTCTGTAACATTTGAATTAATTTGCCATGGAAAACAAGGGCACGTTGCCTACCCAGACTTAGCGGATAATCCAATATATAAGATGGTATCGATATTAAGTAAGGTAAAAAATACTACTTTTGATCATGGTAATAAATATTTTCAGCCTTCAAATTGCGAAGTTACTACTATTGATGTTGGGAACAACACTGATAATCTAATACCTGGTTCAATAGCTGCAATTTTCAACATTCGGTACAACAATATACAAACACCTGATAGTTTATATAAGTTAATTGATGAAATATGCTCCAGTGTGACTAACGATTATAAACTTTCTATGCATAGTATCAGGGGTGCTTTTCTCTCTACTCCCGATAGAAATACTGATATTATGCTTGATGCGATAAATAAAATTACCAATGTTGATGCTATGCTGAGCACAAGTGGCGGCACATCTGACGCTGCGTTTATCAAAGATGTTTGTCCAGTGATTGAATTTGGTATAATCAACAAAACCGCACATCAGATAAACGAATGCGTATTAGTAAATGATATACACAAATTAACAGCTATATATAAGGAATTTATAGAAAATTATTTCAATCCCACTAATAAAATATTGAATCAGATCAACGTAGTTAGTAATATACCTAGTGGTCCATTGTTAGCTTAGATGTAATTAGATCTCTTGCATAACTGTTGTCTGAGTAACAACTGCCAGCGTGTGACGTTAGAATCCAAAAACCATGAGAGCTACAAAAACCACTTGACAAACTCCGCCAGCTCCCTTATCATGGGAGTGAAGCTATTGTATTTGCTTTCGCCAATCTGCAGATTAAAAGGTAAGGATTACTTAATGTATCGGCGTCTTATGTTTAATTTTTTGCAGTATATAGATACTGTATGTCTTTACAAAACTTCATCTACATCTAGGTTTTTATCTAAATAAGCTGAACGCGCTTATAAAGCGTTACAAGACATCAAAAAATGCCAATACTCGACAGAGATAGTAAAAGACTAGCTAACTCGGGGATTCTTTGTCTTTTTTTCTGCTTAGTAAATTTCTTAAACATTTGCAGCGTAGGTTATACCAATTCCCATTACACGGCAAACAGATAGACAATAATAGAAGACAAGCCATAATGAAATAAGTGAAATAGTCGAGGTATAAATGGCACTAAGATCAAAATTATTGGATGAAGAAGTAGTAAAATCAGCAAAAAAAATGCTGAAGAAAGTAAGGAACAATGCATATGTTGCAAAAAAACTAAATGCTGTAATTGCAGCAAAAAAGCATAGTATAACGGCTGTAGCAAAAATATATTGCATTTCAAGAAGCGCACTAACTTCGTGGATAAAACTCTTGAAATTAGGCAGAGAAGAAAAATTGTTTGCTCCTCCACAACGGCGTAGAAAAACTAAATTAAATCAGGCTCAACTACAGCAAGTTGAAGCATGGGTAGGAGAAAATCCTAATATTACCATTAAAGAAATGAGAATAAGAATCCAGGAAAAGTTCGGCTTAAATATTAGCAAATCTACAGTACACCGCTATATGCAAAAGATGAAATTCTCTTATATTACACCAAGACCAGTACACAATGTACAAGATAAAAGAAAACAAGAGGAATTCAAAAAAAAATCTCAACGAAGTTATTGGCAAGTATCCTGAAAAAGAGCTGTTTTTCTTCGATGAATCGCGGTTTGGCACACATTCAAAGACCGGGCATGGATGGTTTAAAAAAGGCGTCAGAACAAAAGTTAAGGTAAAATTAGGTAGGGAAAATTTTTATCTCTACAGTGCAGTTAATCCTAGAAATGGGGAGAATTCTAGCTTGTTTGCACCGAATGTCAACACTGATTGTATGAATATATTTCTTGAGCAAATGTCTCAATATTTGGGACCACGAGAAGCCTTTCTTGTTATGGATTGTGCTAGTTGGCATAAGTCGAAAAGTTTAAAGGTACCTAAAAATATTGAGATTATATACCTACCACCATACTCACCTGAACTCAATCCAGTTGAGAGGCTTTGGTTGTATGTAAAACAGAACATTTTGCGCAATAAAATATACGATACTATTGCTTTGCTTGAGAGTGCTTTGTGTAAATTTATTACTTCTCTTACCTACTCCACAATTAAACAACTCTGCTATGTATCCTATTTGAATGACCAACAATGAGAATTGGTATTAGTTGCAATTAAAAGCAGCTGAATTTCGCTTGTCAAGCGTTTAAAACATAAAAAACGCCAATATTTTAAAGCGGATAATAACCACGGGGCTTCTTTTGCCTTTTTTTCATTCGGTAAATTTCTTAATGTTTGTAGCTGGAGACTCTCATCTTTAGCGAGCTTCAAGGTAATTGGTTGCTATTTGCGAAAATATTTGCATAATTTAAGCAACATTAATTGATAAAAATTAACTATGGAGCTTAATAAGATTGCAGCATCGATTTTACTTTCTGGGCTAATCATTATGATAGTCAGCAACGTAGTTGATATGCTGTATAGTCCAGAGGAATATAAGATTGAACACCAAACGATAGTAACTGCTGGTAACAATGAGTCCCAGCAAAAAATCGAGCAAGTGGCGCTCGATATTGGAGCGCTCATGCAGAATGCTAGCTTTGAAAAAGGTAAATCAGCAGCAAAAAAATGCATAGCCTGCCATAGTTTTGAGAAAGGTGGAATGAATAAAGTAGGACCAAACTTATGGAACGTAGTTGGAAACAAAAAGGCCCATCTTGGCAACTCATTCAATTACTCAAAAGCAGTGCTTGAAAGAGGTGGAAAATGGGGGTATGAGGAGCTATTTGCCTTTTTAAAGAACCCAAAAGCCTATATAAAAGGTACACGTATGGCATTTGCAGGTATTTCCAATCCACAAGAAATTGCAGATCTAGTCAGCTATTTGCGTTCGATGAGCGATAGTCCGGTTGCTTTGCCAAAGTAGTATGAATTATTGTAAATTGTTTGATGGAAATAATGGTCACATAGCATATCGAAAGCTACAAGGGAAGAAAGCTTCTGTAGTTTTTTTCGGTGGGTTTGCATCTAATATGGATGGAACTAAAGCAACTGCTATTTACAAGTTTTGCCAAGAAAATGATGTAGCACTTGTGCTATTTGATTATTTTGGTCACGGTCATTCAAGTGGTAATTTTATTGATTACACGATAAGTGATTGGCAAAAAAATTGTGCTAAAGTGATGAGTGAATTAACTAGCGATAAACAAATAATTATAGGTTCAAGTATGGGAGGATGGCTGATGCTGCTCACTGCCCTTCAATCTTCAGAAAAAATTGCAGCATTAATCGGCATATCGCCTGCTCCTGATTTCACTGAAGATTTGATATTCAAGCAATTGTCAGACAAGCAAAAAGAAGAACTAGATTCTAAAGGTGTAATAGATTTTACTTCAGAGCATTGTACATACAAAATAACTAAAAATTTGATCGAAGATGGCAGAAAGAACCTTCTTTTAAACAGAGAAGCAATAGATATAAACTGTCCTGTGCGCTTGCTGCATAGCATTAATGATAAAGATGTTCCTTATCAAACTTCATTGAATTTAGCTGAAAAAATTAAGTCAACCGATGTTGAAGTATACTTGATGAAATCAGCAGAGCACAACATGTCTGACAATCACTCACTGAAAGTTTTATTTAAGACCATTAGAGAATTTTTGCCAGCAAAAACATATAGGTAACCGTTCACACTTAATTCTTTAATCTCACTAATGGAAAGACCAGTGCACTCAACAATAATGTTGATGTCAACATTATTAGC
The DNA here is from genome assembly GCF_977011065.1 of Wolbachia endosymbiont of Dactylopius coccus. Taxonomy (NCBI): domain Bacteria; kingdom Pseudomonadati; phylum Pseudomonadota; class Alphaproteobacteria; order Rickettsiales; family Anaplasmataceae; genus Wolbachia; species Wolbachia endosymbiont of Dactylopius coccus. Next base: position 1,028,015 of record NZ_OZ347065.1, read on the forward strand.
CAGCATTGCTTTTGCGACTTCAATTTTCCCTTCAATTTTTCCTTTCTCTATACCTTTTTGTATACCTTTCTCTTCAGCAAGATCAAGTCTGTATTCAAGAATGGCTTCTTCTTTGCGTAGATCCATTATTCTTTCTTCGTAAGCTACTAAATCTTTTTCGTCCCAACGAAACTTGTCTAATTCATCATATGCTAGCTTTTGACCTTACCCAGAAAAAGTGGAGAGAAAGTTTGGAATATTTTTTACAAAGAGAATGATGAATCAAAATGCTCAGGAATGCAATAGTTAATAGTGGAGTGTCTACGTTGTTTGTTATAAAAAATTTCTATATATTCAAATATAGCAGTTTTAATATACTGTTTAGAGTGCCGAGAGGTGTCTATTAGTAACTCCCTTTTTAGAGAACTGAAGAAGCTTTCCACAACAGAATTGTCGTAACAACAACCTTTATGACTCATCTATGTTTTTTATGGATAAGAGATATTGATGAAGTATATTGTGAACCTTGATCACTATGTAATAGTAGATTTTTGACAGGTTTACGCTTATTAACGGCCATTAATCATAACCAATTGTTTATTTATTGAACTGCTCATTAACTATCATGCGTGAATATAGATCCTGCCAACATCCTTCTTTGGTTTTTATATAAGTAATCCCATACTTTATTTGGTTGATCGACAATAAAGTTTTGGTCTAATATATTGGGAGCTACTGTCCGTTTGTTGTTTCTTAATTTTAAATTTTCTTCTCAATATAGCCCGAATGCCATTTTTCTGCATAATACTTTGCACTGTTTTCAAGTTGCAACTTTTACCCAAAGCCTTTAATTCAGCATGAATTTTAGGAGCTCCATATCTACATTTAGAAACTTTTTTTGAATATCTGCTTTTATTTGCTGATTCTCTACTGCTTATTTTCCTTGTAGTCCACTTATAGTAGCAACTAGCAGATACATTCAAAACCCTACCTGCACTTTATGGTGTTTACTATATAAAAAAATATTTTATTCTTTTTGACTGGCTAGGGCTTTTTTTAAAATGTCTCTTTCTCTTGTTACTTTTGCTAACTCTTTCTGTAAATCAAATCTCTCTTTGTCATAAGGTACTACATCTGGAAATGCATTTGCCGCTGACTTTTTTTCGTTATATTTCTTCATCCATTTTCCTAATACACTATCCCTTATTCCTAAATCTCTTGCTACTTTTGCAACTGGTTGACCTACCTTTCTTTGTTCATTTGCCAGCTTAACAGCTTCCAATTTGAATTCTGCCGTATATTCTCTTGCCATCTCCAAAATTTTATTTTACCCGAAAAAACTCCTTTCTTTCTCTCCACTTTTTCTGGGTAAGGTCACATTACGGTTGACAAAATAATTAAAACTAAATAACTCAGCTCCTTCGCTCCATTTCCATTACAGAAACTTCTTCACTACTATGAGCTGATCCGCCCCTGTTTTTCGCATCGGTACTCTCATCCTCAGAGATCGGCTCTTTGGACTTCTTCCTTATCATCGAAACGACAGGTTCCCGTAGTTCCATGCAATAGCCTAAAATAGATTCACGCCACTTTTATGCCGGACGCCACCCACCCAGTAAACAAGCTCCCGGTACCAGATTAACGACTACCCCCTGGTTTTGACGTCGTCTCTACGCTTTCGACACTTCATCAGTGGTTCACTTGCGTTCGTCTCTCTATTTCACACATGACACATAATTGTGCCTTTTCCATAACGCTCACCACCTTAGCTCTTTACCAAAGCAGCTTATGGCTGTTTGGAGCCTGCTCTTGCAAACCGGCTCCGAGGGGCCCTCCCTCATCTATTGCACAGCTTCAACACTTCCCGTGTTTCTACGGCGCACTGTCATCCAAGTAGCGTGACTACTTGCTGTATTACCAAGTCCAATTAAGTGCAGCATCATCACTTGCTGGAATGTCAAAGGATGGTTGTGACACTGTCTCTTTCACAACTTCTTTAATCCTTGCATCTGTTACATTAGCTGTAAAATTTGGGTCATTAACTACTTTAGCAGCTATTTCGGCATCTGATGGAACTAATAACTCCTTTGCTGTCTTTGTATTATTACTATACACTTTAGCATTTTCAACAAGAAATCCTTCTAATTTATCCACTAGAATTGATTTGTTGCCATCTTTTGCAGGAAGTATAGCTTCCGCGAAAGCTTTTTGGTTTGCTGCATCTGTAAGGTTGGAAGCATTGATTTTAGCAAAAGCAGTATCAGCAGCAGTTTTAGTGTAAACATCTGCAGTATTAGCTTTCTTTCCTAGCTCAGTATCGACGTAATTCTTGTCAGCTTTGTTAGCTAGAGCGGCTGTGTCAGCTTTTTTTGCCAACTCATCATTCACATTTTGTTTAGTGTATACTTTACCGGTAAAATCAGAAGAAGCAGTTATAGCATCCACGACATCTTTCGCTGCAGCTTTTGTTTTGAGTTCTGAAGTTTTAACAACTTTGTCTGTGAGTTTACCTAACATAGCATTCACGCCAGGATCAGTTGCATTGGAACCATCAACCTTAAGAACTTTATTTGCATCTATAAGTTTACCTAGCATAGCATTCACACCAGGATCAGTTGCATTGGAACCATCAACCTTAAGAACTTTATTTGCATCTATAAGTTTGCCTAGCATAGCATTCACACCAGGATCAGTTGCATTGGAACCATCAGTTTTAACAAAACTAGTATCCGCTGTGCCTTTAGTGTAAACCTTCTTAGTATCATCAGTACCAACTGTTGCAAGGGCAGGAACTAGAACATCCACTAAGGCTTTTCCTTTATCTACTTGAGTTGAAATATTGGAACCGTCAGTTTTAACAAAACTAGTATCTACTGTGCCTTTAGTGTAAACCTTTTTAGTATCATCAGTACCAACTGTTGCAAGAGCAGGAACTAGAACATCCACTAAGGCTTTTCCTTGATCTGCTTGAGTCGAAATATTAGAACCGTCAGTTTTAACAAAACTAGTATCTACTGTGCCTTTAGTGTAAACCTTTTTAGTATCATCAGTACCAACTGTTGCAAGAGCAGGAACTAGAACATCCACTAAGGCTTTTCCTTGATCTGCTTGAGTCGAAATATTAGAACCGTCAGTTTTAACAAAACTAGTATCTACTGTACCTTTAGTGTAAACCTTTTTAGTATCATCAGTACCAACTGTTGCAAGAGCAGGAACTAGAACATCCACTAAGGCTTTTCCTTTATCTACTTGAGTTGAAATATTGGAACCGTCAGTTTTAACAAAACTAGTATCCGCTGTGCCTTTAGTGTAAACCTTCTTAGTATCATCAGTACCAACTGTTGCAAGGGCAGGAACTAGAACATCCACTAAGGCTTTTCCTTTATCTACTTGAGTTGAAATATTGGAACCGTCAGTTTTAACAAAACTAGTATCTACTGTGCCTTTAGTGTAAACCTTCTTAGTATCATCAGTACCAACTGTTGCAAGAGCAGGAACTAGAACATCCACTAAGGCTTTTCCTTTATCTACTTGAGTTGAAATATTGGAACCGTCAGTTTTAACAAAACTAGTATCTACTGTGCCTTTAGTGTAAACCTTCTTAGTATCATCAGTACCAACTGTTGCAAGGGCAGGAACTAGAACATCCACTAAGGCTTTTCCTTTATCTACTTGAGTTGAAATATTGGAACCGTCAGTTTTAACAAAACTAGTATCTACTGTGCCTTTAGTGTAAACCTTCTTAGTATCATCAGTACCAACTGTTGCAAGGGCAGGAACTAGAACATCCACTAAGGCTTTTCCTTTATCTACTTGAGTTGAAATATTGGAACCGTCAGTTTTAACAAAACTAGTATCTACTGTGCCTTTAGTGTAAACCTTCTTAGTATCATCAGTACCAACTGTTGCAAGAGCAGGAACTAGAATATCCACAACAGCTTGTTCTGCAACTTTTGTTGCAAGATCTGTAGTTTTAACAAATGCAGTATCAGCAGCTGTTCTAGTATACATTTTTGGATTCTGGCCTGTTGTAAGCTTTGTTGTCAGACTATCTATAAACGTACCATCGTCTATAAGATTTTGTACTGTGGTTAAATTACCTTCACCAAATTTATCACTCAACGCCATATCACACTCTCCGTTAATTATAAAAACCATAATGTGCATGAAAATAGTATAATTTTCGTTAATGCTAGATTTTGCATAAAATTCCCTTTAGGCTTTTCGCTTCAGAATTCTTCTCTTGTCATTCCAGTCCCCTCTCCTGTCATCCCAGTGCTTGGCACTGGAATCCATTTTTCCATCATAAGAAACGTTGATTACTTTTATACTTGCAAATTTAACTGGATGCCAGTGTCTGGGCATTGGAATAACAAAAAGAGGGCAGTGCCCTCCTTGTATGTATTAAATGTAGGCCGAGTTGTGGTCGTGATAAATGTGGTCGCTTGCGCAATCGAACATTTTCACAAAACCATTCTCTAGATAAAGATTATATTCGTGATGTTGATCTGATAATACAATATTATCTTGCTCTCCTGAGTTGAAATGACTTGAATCTGACAGCAATTCGTAATTTGGATTATCTATTTTACTAATGCTGCTTATTACTTTGCCATTACCACTTGATATAGCTAAACTATAACTATCACCATCCTTCATTATCTTGATGGACACCTTATCTTCAGGTAACACTATAAGCTTCTTTGTGCCACTATCGTGGATTACGAATTTGCCTTTTTCAAAATAGTATTTGTCTTCCGGCAAAGCACCAATCTTATATTCTGATTCGGCCAAATTTTGCCAAAACTTTAACACAGAGTTTTTATCTTCCCCTTCTGCCCTATTGTACAAAGCTTTTAGGTCATGATAATCTATGGTTACATTTGCCTTATGCTTCCCTTCTGAGTCCTGCTCGTAGCTCTTTTCTATTTTGAGAATTGTGTCTTTTAATACTACCTGTTCTTGCTCTTTCTCCTCCATTGAAGCTGACCTTTTTGCCCTTGTTGGAATTTGTGGCTGGTCAGACTGCATTTCACTATTGTCGTTTGATGCAGTTTTCTCTTCAGCAGCTTGTGCAACAACATTAGTAGTACTATGAACTTCTGTCTTAGTTTCACTTACTTGCCCTTTTGGACTTTCGGTTTGTTTCTCTTTTGTAAATATTCTCTGATAGTCCGTGTAGCCTCTATTAGTATCACCGATATCGCCACTGCCTTGATCGAAAGTTATTTTTTTACTTCCATTTCCCATATCTTCAATTTCAACTTGAGGAGAAACAGATGCTAGGAAATCGTTATAACTGTAGTTGTAGTCAGCAGAAAAGAATATTTTTCCTTTAAAATTGTGAAAGTTATTAGACAACATTCCAATTTCTTCATCACCATCAAACAATTTTACTTTAGTGAAATATGTTTGATCTTTTATTCTAACTATTTCACCGCTAGAGTTTCTTTGTATGTGGTAATCATTTGGGTCGTACTTTATCGCAAAAAGTTTGCCAGAGCCATATTTCTCTAAGTTTATAAGGCCCACATTTACATGTTTATGGGAATAATCTCTCTTTTCATATTCATGTGCAAATATTGGATCTATGTATCTATATTCATCTGATATATTTGGCATACCTATTGGATGTTCATTCCCATCTTTCGTCACCGGAACAAGCTTATATGCTCCGTCTTTTTCCACTAATTTTAGATGAGTAATACTTTGTGGTAGTTGAAACCTTACATTTGCTCCATGGTCATGAATAAATAGATCACCTTTTTCGGTAATATAAAAGCCCATATTTTTGAATGTATGTAAATTTTCGCCTCCTTGTTTTACAACCGCTTCGTGTACATCGTCGTCTGTCCTGTCGGTTCCCTTATTATCCAGTAGTTTTCCTTTTTCTACGATTACTCCATTTGCCTTTTGCTCATCAGAATATTGGGCATGCTCTGAATCCTGATGATTCAAAATTTTGGTACCTCTAAGGAGCAGAGAATCTAAATCTTTTTGGATGTGTCCAGTGCTAGGATGCAACAATTCATTTTCATGTAAATGCGCCTCATCAAAGTATTCATCACGTTCAACTGTTCTGCCATCTATTAGGGAAGCTTTATAATGACCGTTTTCTTTTGTAACTGCCATGTAAGCACCACCATCATATTGGGTATTTAAGTTGTGCAATATATCCTCAAAAATGAAAGTTTCTTTAGTTTGACCTTCAACTTGCTTAAAAAATCCTGATTCGCTCAATAACTCTCCAAGCTTTGCATTTCCGTCATATATAGACAGTGCACCCATATTTCCTTGACCATGAGCTTGCATAGAAAAAATCTTACCTTCTTGTAGATCAATATGAGTACCTCTGATTAAGTTTGGATCGATATTGACCAGCCCATCTAATATTTTTGCTGCTTGGGAATTATTTTCAATCTTATCAACAGCTTTGTTTTTTAGTTGATCAAACTTTAAAAATGCTGGTCTGTATTTTGTATTTTCCTCATTACGTAACTCTTCAATAGTAATCTCTCCTTTATGATATTTTTGATACATTTCACCACGTTCTTTATTCAAATTATCAAACTCATCTACCTGATTCTTAATTTCTGTATCATATTTTGATAATATCCTTAAAGCCTGATTTTTATACTCTTGACTGTTTTGATATTCATTACCTTGTTGGTCAGAGTAAGTTAGTTTATCCTGTCCATCGGAAGTTTTTACTACCTTAAGGAAATGATATTCCTTTGATATATCAAGTGTATCATTTGTTGCTCTATTCATAGCACGAGCAACATCATAAAACGCAACGTGTTCTACAGGAGAAAAACTTCCAACGTTTTCTCCATCTATTTTTTCTATATTTGCTTTATAGTAGGATACATTTTTAATTTCTCCACCCACTATTTCTTGACCAGTTGCTATAAAATCTCCTTTTGTAACTTGCAAAGCGTTGAGGTGTTCCATTGCAGTTTCTGTATCATTCTCAGTAAGCCAACTTTTAAAGTCAGCATTATGCCCTTTTATACTTTCCAAGAAGCTTTCTGACTTATGTGAGTCACCTTGACGTAAAGTATCTAGGTAGTCTCTTAATAAACTAGGATCTTTTTCCTGTAAGTACATCACCAACGCATGACCTGTTTTATAAACTAGGCTATTTGCTTCGCTGTCATCTGAATATTTTAAGCTTAAAATTTTATCTAAATCCAGATTTGTAGCTTCGGTCTTGTCAATACTTGATCCTTGAGAATTGAATTTATGATCTGAATGGTGCTCAAAATAATCTGCAATTCCTTCCATTAATACTGTTGGTAAAGATTCGCCTCCTGTAGCCAAGTAAGTTAAACCATGTGCAAATTCATGCTGAAGGTTATGAACGCCACCTTGCTGGTAGACGTACATTTCAGCAAAAACGTCAGCTTTCCCTTTGTAGTAACATTTACCACCTTCATCTCCAAGGTAAGAACCGAAACCCTCACTTCCGCCAAGGTGAGTGTAATCATCCTTGTCATCAAACATATAAATTTTAAATGTTTGTTCTGAGTCGCCGTGCTCTAACTTGAATGCGTCTTTAAAATTAGTAGCTGTTTCTCTTATCTCACTTTCAATATTAGCAACTTTACTTGCTCTTAAATTATGAGAATAAACCTCTACTTTAATGTTTAAATCACTAATTTCTATAACATGCTTATTGTTGAAATATTCTTCTTTAGTTATATTTTTATTTATTTGTTGATTGATTGTCATAATTCTAACCTCTAATTTATTAACTCTTCAAATATAAGGTGATCTCTACTAAAAAAGTGTGAATTTTCATATTGATATAATCTATATCTTAGTAAAAAAATATAAGTTGTTAATTTTATGTGAAAAATATAGGGTATAGCTGAAGTTCTATACAGCTATATTCCGGAATCACATTGGACAAGGGTAAAAGCAAAGTGGTTTATTGACTTTCATTCCACCAAAGCACTATACTAAAACCACGATGGGTAATTAGCTCAGTTGGTAGAGCACTTGCTTGACGTGCAAGCGGTCGCTGGTTCGAACCCAGTGTTACCCACGTTTTTGTTCATGAAAAGATTTTATATGACAGCAGTGCATAACGGCAAACACTCAGCAGCACAGTCCAAGCGCTTAATCTATTCCATAATAATAGTTGCAATAACAATGTTTATGGAAATAGTAGGTGGAATAGTTTCACACTCGCTTGCTCTACTGTCGGATGCAGGGCATATGTTTACTGACCTCTTTGCCTTGGTTTTAAGCTGGTTAGCACATAGGTTTTCAGCTAAGAAATCCGATTTGCAGAGATCATACGGATACCATCGGTTGCAGATAATTGCAGCATTTGTTAATGGTTTAACTTTATTCTTCATCGCAATAATCATTATAATTGAATCAATAAAGAGGTTTATTTTTCCAGTCAATGTTGAGTGGAAAGTAATGTTAGTAATTGCTACACTTGGCCTGATCTCTAATATTATAGTCTTTTTTATATTACATAGTAAATGCGAGAGCAATATAAACATAAAAAGTGCTGTACTACACGTTATAGGAGATATTTTAGGTTCTGTAGCTGCTATACTTGCATCCATAATTATTATGCTTACTGGATGGCAAATAGTAGATCCTATTCTGTCAGTACTTGTTAGTGTAATAATTTTAAATAGTGGCTACAAAATTCTAAAGAATTCTTGCCATATACTTCTTGAAGGTACACCTGAAGGCATATCAACTGAAGAAATAAAAAGTAAAATTGTATCTAAGCTACCTGAAGTGATAGATGTGCACCACATACATACATGGTCGCTGTCTGATAATTATTTTATAATTACCATGCATGCTAAAATAAAGCAAAATGTGCAGCACACCAATGTTTTATATGAAATAAAAAAAATATTACTAGATAAGTTCGAGATAGCACACTCTACAGTCGAGATTGAATACGATGAGTGTGCGGATAATAAAATACTTAAACATTGACGTTTTAAATTATTATGCTATTACTAGAGTGTAATGATGTTGAAGGTAGGCTATGATAGGTATTTCTCAATTACAATTTCCTTCAAAGGGATCTAGCAGGCTAAAGTTTGTTAGTTATTTTGCAACTTTTGTTTCTTTAAGCATTATCACTAATCCCGTTAGTGTTCTTTTTTCTCTTGGTACTATATTCTTTAGGTCTGAAATTAAAACTCTTTATATCTACAAAGAAATAAAAACGGCAAAACAGCAAAAAATGAGCAAAAGGGAATATTGGAAAATATTTTTTAAGAACAATGCAATCAAGGTAGCAGCCTTCCTCTTGTTTTCTGCTTTCATAACATATCTCACTTTCACCTCCACTTTCTTACTAATTTCGTTACTGGGAACTATACCACTTACAATGCTATTGGTTTTATTGCAGAGTGAACTGAGACCAAAAGATTTTAACCCATTTACACTGCTTAAAGCTTCCATGAATTTCTTTCGGGAAGGCATGAAAGAGAACTTACGTGGGCTAGTCAATAGCTTTGATATTAAGCTCGAACATTTACTGCCCCATCAATTAAATGATGATATCATTGAAAATGTTGATAAATTAAAAGATAAGTATGGCGAACAAGTACCTGAAGACGTAATCAAAAATGATGAATATATTCAATTCATTGGATATATAAACAATTCATATGAGCTTAGTGGTGAAGATAAAGGAAGAGTAATTGCATTTTTAAATGACTTTTGCAAAGATGATCAAAAGCATAGTTCCGGCTTTACAGGTGGACAGATTTTACTTCTAGTTCTGAGAGCCTGCAATGATGGAAAGAGAGAAGCTGTAAAAGATAAAAAAGACGCGTTAATTACAAATTTGCTTGATAGTCAAACTTTCTCTAGAAAAGAGCGAATTCCTAACACTTGTTTTACCGGTATTGTCTACAGAATGTTAAGCACGCTAGAGGGAATTCATCCTGACCCAGAAATTAGATTTACTACTCCACAGCAAATATCAATTTCAGAGGCAGAAAATGAAGCACGTAAGTTTATGTTAGACAGGTTAAAGAATAAGAAAAATAACAAAGAAATCTTTAACGCTTGGTATAAGGCTCAAGATAACCCTGGTGATAATGAAAATCAAAAAATAGTTGATGATTTCATCTCAGAAGTAAGTATTCCTTTAATGAGAAAATTATTGAGTATTACTTCTCAATATAGTGAACAAATTGTGCTAACGTTAATGAAAAATATTAGCTCTATAAAGTTAAATAAATTACAATGTTGTGAGCTGGTTCAGCACATGAGAAATAAACTGCAGGAGCATGGTTTAGGTGACCAAGAAAGTTTACTCGAAAACATCGGAAAAAAAGTATTCTTAGAGCTATTAAATCGAGATCTACTCGAGACAGATTTTTCTCTCAAGGATTCATCTTTGGATGGAGCTAAGAGAATAGCTAATAAGATAATAGTGGAAGAAGTGAAGGAATTTAAATTAAAAGCTGAGGGGACTATTGAGGGTCAAGTGGTTAGGATGTTAGATGGATTAAGGTTTCTACCACAAGAAAAAAAACTCTATAGAGTATATTCAGAACTCAGTCGAAATAACGAAAATGATAAGGAAAAAATAAAGAAAATTTTGCAAGAAAGGTTAGAAGTAACAAAAGCAGCAATGGATGAAATGTTAAAAGAAGGAGCTTCACATAAGCTAGAGTTAGAAATTGAAAGTGTATATGAAGGAAATAAAGATCACGTTACTCAACTTTATAAAAAAATAAGAGAAACAAAAAAGGAATTCATTGAAGATGGTCTTTTAACACCTCAAGAAGTAGAGAGTATAACAAAAGCAAAAATTATAAACTTAAACAAAGAAGACAAAATCATACCATCAAGCAATTTGTCTCGTATTTTAAGTGTCAATAATTTGGCAGTACATTATCTATAAAATTTATACTCTTTACCTTGCAGAAGATTCACAATATTTCTGTGGTGTTTTAGGAAGACCAGTGCTCCTATAATTAGTAATGTTAAGAACAAATTCCTCTGAAAAAAAAAGGACCATGCTACAGCCGTTGAAGTAGCACTGAGTGAAGCAAGGGAAGAGTATCTAAAGGCAAGAAAGACTATTATCCAAATTATTACGAATACTAAAGTAATATCGATGTTAAATGCTATCAGTATCCCTAGAGTGGTTGCAACGCCCTTTCCTCCACTGAATTTTAGCCAAATAGGAAACATGTGTCCTAAAACTGCTAAAATTGCAGATACATATATATAAAAATCGTTATTATCACAAAATTGTTGTGCTATATAAACGGCAATAAACCCCTTAAAGGAATCCAGAAATAATGCCAAAGCAGCAAGAAATTTATTTCCCGTCCTTGCAACGTTTGTAGCACCAATGTTTCCTGAACCTACTTCTCTTAAGTTTATCCCTTTTATTCTTGTAATGATTAAGCTAAACGGTATTGAACCTAATATGTAGGATAGTGTAAGGATTACGTACCTCTCCATCATTCTAGCATCCTCTCTCTTGTCATCCCAGTGCGTGACACTGGGATCCAGCGAACTTTGTTCGCAAACGAATCTAGTAGATAAATATAAAATTTTACATTAAAACATAGCACTATGGTGGAACTATATGCAAAATAGATCCCAGTGTCAGTTACTCGGATGACAAGAGGGAATTTTGGGATGACAAGAAAGAGTTTTGGGATGACAAGAGAGAGTTCTGAGGTAACAAGAAGGTGGTACTGGAATGACATCTGTTGTTGTACCTTCATATGCCAAAATTTAATTAATTTTATTATTCCTCAGCCTTTTTAGGTAGCACTGAACTTCATCGTTAATCTGATTACTAAACAGTATAAGCGCTGTCATGTTGATGAGAGCTAAACAAGAGAACAAAGTTCCACCGATATTGGCAATAGCCATTATATCTTTAGAAAGACCAGAAAAAAACGCTACAATTATTACTGCTATGCGGTATATCACTATACTTTTTGCACCGAATAAATATAGCCACCCCATTTCACAACAATATACAAATGAAATTACCGAAGAAAATGCAAACAAAGGTGCAGCTATGGTTAAAAGTATAGGAAACCATGGAGAAACTGTCTCAAATGCCTTTTGAGTAATTAATATCCCTTCACCAACACTAGTCTGGTATGCACCTGTTATTACTATTGTTATTCCTGTTAAACAGCAAATTAACATTGTGTCAAAGCATGGTTCTATCATAGCGACTAGTCCAGTTCTTACTGGTTCTTCATCTTTAGTTGTTGCATGAGTAATTGCAGCAGAGCCGACACCCGCTTCGCTGGCAAAGATTGCCCTTTGAATTCCAGCAACAAATGCTCCTACCATCCCTCCGCCAACAGCATTGAAATCTATCATAGTGGAAAATAATATTTTCAACGTATAACCAAGGTTATGAATATTAAATGCAATAATAATAATACAACTAAAGATATATATAAGTGACATAATAGGCACTAGTGCAGAAGATACTCTTGCTATCCTTTTAATTCCGCCAATAATCACTAGAGCAAGCAGCGCAGAAATTATGGAAGAAAGAAACCAAGAATGACCATCTACCCAACTTGAATAGCCAGATAATATGGAAACCATTTGGTTGGTTTGAAACGCTACACTTCCACCAAGACCTGATAATACAAAGAATACTGCATACATGGCAGCCAGCACAATACCAAGTTTTTTAAATCCAAATTCCTCCAGACCATTCCTTATATACTGAAAGGGACCACTAAACAATTGGTCCTGATCTTCTGTTCTATGTCTAAACGCCAACGTTACCTCAGCAAATTTTGCTGACATACCAAAAAAACCTGTAATCATCATCCAAGGCACCGCTCCTGGCCCTCCCATTGAAACTGCAATTGCGACTCCAGCAACAGTTCCAAGGCCTACTGTGCTTGAAAGTGCAGTCATAAATGCCTGAAAATGCGTAATATGACCATCATGGTGATTCGTGTCATATTTTCCACATAAAATAGCAAATGCATGCTTAAACATTCTTATGTTGAGAAATCCAAAACGTAATGTTAGAAACACATAACCAAAAACTAGTAGAAGGATTATAAATGGCACGTAAAGGATCTTGAAAAACAGTACTTCATTCATGAAATTATTTATTCCATTCAACACAGCATCATAACTTTCGTAAAAACCTGAAGCAGCGTACACATCATTAAACAATAGGCAAAATAACACCATACAAAGCAATCTATAAATCATGTTAATACCCTTTAGAATTGTAATAAGAATCTATTGTATTCAAAACTTCCCTTCTTAGTAGATATATTGCAACAGCATTTGGAATCATAAGGCACATAAACAAACTGTCACCTAGATAAGATATAAATTCTATATTTTTTGACATACAACTGATATACACTGAAACCACTATAAGAATTTGGAACGGTATCAGTATTTTTTTACTACCAAATAAATACAGCAGAGCAACTTCACAGTAGTAACAATAAGCTATTATTGTGGAAAATGCAAAGGAAAACATCATTAGCGGAAAAACTAACTTGCTGAACAAGGGCAAAGCTGTTGAAAATACCGAACTAATTAGTGTAATATCACCCACGTTATCAGTGCTGTGCATACCAGTGATAATTATCACGATACCAGTCAAAAATGAGATTAATATTGTGTCTATCAGTGGTGCAATCATTGCAACGCACCCAACTTTAATTGGATCTTCTTCTTTTACAGCTGAATGTGCTATAGCTGCTGTTCCGGTACCTGCTTCGTTAGCAAACACTGATCTTCTCACTCCGGCTATTAATCCGCTCAATACTCCGCTTCCTATAGCTGATTTATTGAAGATGTCTTGGAATATTATGGATAGAGCATTCAGCAAATTACTTCCGTTTACATAAATTAAATATATACACATACCCACATATAGCACTATCATAATTGGTGCTAATACCAATTCTCATTGTTGTGCAGTCAAATAGGATACATAGCAGAGTTGTTTAATTGTGGAGTAGGTAAGAGAAGTAATAAATTTACACAAAGCACTCTCAAGCAAAGCAATAGTATCGTATATTTTATTGCGCAAAATGTTCTGTTTTACATACAACCAAAGCCTCTCGACAGTCAGGTGAATATGGAGGTAGGTATATAATCTCAATATTTTTAGGTACCTTTAAATTTTTTGACTTATGCCAACTAGCACAGTCCATAACGAGAAAAGCCTTTCGTGTCCCCAGATATTGCGACATTTGCTCAAGAAATACATTCATGCAATCAGTATTAACGTTTGGTGCAAGCAAACTGGAACTTTCTCCATTTTCAGGGTTAACTGCACTGTAAAGATAAAAATTATGCCTACCTAATTTTATTTTAACCCGAGTCCTAGTGCCTTTTTTAAACCACCCGTGTCCAACTTTTGAATGTGTGCCAAACCGCGATTCATCGAAGAAAAACAGCTCTTTTTCAGGATACTTGCCAATAACTTCGTTGAGATTTTTTTTTGAATTCCTCTTGTTTTCTTTTATCTTGTACATTGTGTACTGGTCTTGGTGTAATATAAGAGAATTTCATCTTTTGCATATAGCGGTGTACTGTAGATTTGCTAATATTTAAGCCGAACTTTTCCTGGATTCTTATTCTCATTTCTTTAATGGTAATATTAGGATTTTCTCCTACCCATGCTTCAACTTGCTGTAGTTGAGCCTGATTTAATTTAGTTTTTCTACGCCGTTGTGGAGGAGCAAACAATTTTTCTTCTCTGCCTAATTTCAAGAGTTTTATCCACGAAGTTAGTGCGCTTCTTGAAATGCAATATATTTTTGCTACAGCCGTTATACTATGCTTTTTTGCTGCAATTACAGCATTTAGTTTTTTTGCAACATATGCATTGTTCCTTACTTTCTTCAGCATTTTTTTTGCTGATTTTACTACTTCTTCATCCAATAATTTTGATCTTAGTGCCATTTATACCTCAACTATTTTACTTACTTCATTATGGCTTTTCTTCCATTGTTGTCCATCTGTTTGCCGTGTAATGGGAATTGGTATAAGCTCGTTGAAACGAAAGCAATGCGCTTTATTCCTCCCAATATTACAATAAAGACAAGCAGGGATATAATAATGGATGCGTTGTATTCTAGGAGGTTATTTGATAGTGCTGCTATTTGATTTGCTTGAAATGGTATACCGCCCAAAATCATTGCAATAAGTAGCATAATCGCATAAGTGAAGGCAAGAAATCTACCAGTTTTTGCAAATCCAATCTTTGCAAGCCCGTATTCCATGTAATAAAAAGCACCACCAGTTGTATTTTCAGAGCGATAAGTGAATGCAAGCACCACCTCGGCAAACTTTATCGACATACCAAGTATTCCGGTAATTACCATCCAAAAAACTGCACTTGGCCCCCTATTGTGATAGCTATTGCAACTCCTGATATTGTTCCAAGACCAACTGTTCCTGAAATTACTGTTGCAAACGCTTGAATATGAGTGATTATGCCATTGTTGCTGTTATTACACTTTAGATTGAATAGTGTCTGTATTCCATATTTAAGTAACCTAAAGTTAATGAATTTGAACTGGGCAGTACAAAAGATTCCAGTTGCAATTACCCAAATAATTATAAATGGAATGTTGAATATCTTTATATACAGAAATGAATTTAATAGTTCACTTATCTTCAAAATCATGCAGTTTTCTATTTTTTGTTAGCTAACGAGTTTTATATGTAAAATATATATAAAACCCAATGCTTATTGGAATAGTAAGCGTATACACTATACCTAAAATTGGTAGAGTCATCCAGGGCTTACTGATGAAAAATACAATAAGTACTCCAAAAAATGACACAAATATATAGGATAGGCTTTTGGGAATATAAATATACTTTGCGGAGAAAGTTGGAATGTGACTTATCGAAAAAAATGAAATGGCCAAAAAGTAACAAGCTACGTTTCTTGTGTTAAAAAATCGCTCTATGAGAAGTAAGTATTCACTCTCATGAGATTGAAAGGTAATAATTATTGGTAACAAAGAAAGTAAAGCACACACTGGAGCTGGAACACCAGAAAAGAAAAATTTTTCCCAATGTGATTGTTCTGAGTGTAGCGAAACATTGAATCTTGCAAGTCTTATTGATATGCAGATTACGTATATCATTACTAAAATCCAACCTATGACTTTGATTTCGTTTAGCTTCCAAAAATACAAAAGAAATGCAGGCGCTGCACCAAAATTTAGAAAATCTGCAAAAGAATCAAGCTGGGCTCCAAAATCGCTAGTTGATTTTAGAATTCTAGCTATTCTGCCATCCATTCCATCTATTATTGCTGCAATGATGATAAAAATTACTGAGAATTCCCATTGTTCATTAAATGTAAATTTAAGTGAAGTGAGACCAGAACATAAACCCAATAAAGTTATAAAGTTTGGGAATAATTTAGTAATAGGTAAGAATCTACTGTTACTTCCATCGTTATTCATATAACGTCAAAAGTAAGCTTCTCTTGAACGTTTTCCTTATTTAAGTTTGCTATAATTGTTTCACCACCAATAACAGTTTGCCCTTCTGAAACTCTTACTTCTATATCAGCAGGAACATAAATATTTACTCTACTGCCAAATCTTATAATTCCAAACCTTTCACCTGTTTTTACGTTCTGGGATACTCCTAAATTACAAACGATACGACGTGCAATTAATCCAGCTATTTGCTCCACAATAATTTCTTTTCCCTTTTCGTATTCAATCACAATAACCTGCTTTTCATTTTCATTACTAGACCTATTGCTCATTGCGGATACAAACTTGCCTTTTTTATAACTCATTTCCTTTATCGTACCAGATATTGGTATACGGTTCACATGGACGTTCAAAACACTTAAAAATATGCTAACAAGCGTAAACTTCTTCTCTTCTCCATTTTCTGCCGATAAAGGATAATTAACTTCTTCAATTTTTGAAATCACACCATCAGCAGGACTTAATATAAGATCCTTATTGTTTGGCACAGCTCTTGCTGGATCGCGAAAGAAATAAGTACACAATAATGTCGGAAACAAGCACGTAACACCAAACCCCCAAGATATAGAGAATGCTATACACGTTACTATAAAGGAAACTACTATAAATGAATAACCTTCCCTATTTATATTAGGTAAACCAAAACACATAATCTTATTAACAATAATCTACTATTAACAACTTATCATCTATCACTCTTCATGAAAAGCTTTTTTTAACTGCTTCAGCAAAGTCCTCTTGATACAAGGTAACATTACAGATTAGCACACACCGTCATACTGTAACAACCCATCCAACACAAACTAAGTTTAGATCAGAACACGGATTCTTCTAAAAGTTGCTCACTATCCTCGTCTATTATAATAGAATTATCATGACTTCTGAGTAAATCTCTGATTTTTGTTTCTATTTCATTTGCGACTTCTTTGTTTGTTTTTAGGTAAGTTTTTACATTCTCTCTTCCTTGTCCAAGGCGTGTGTTGTTATATGAATAGTAAGCGCCTGCTTTTTCAAGCACACCAAGCTTTGCTCCCATATCTATTATTTCTCCGAGTTTTGATATACCTTCATTGTACATTATATCAAATTTCGCTTCTCTAAACGGAGGAGCAACTTTATTTTTTACAACTTTAACTCTTGTTTCATTGCCTGTAATATTTTCTTTGTCTTTTATTGTACCAACCTTTCTTATATCAAGCCTTATAGAAGTATAGAATTTTAATGCATTTCCACCCGTGGTAGTTTCAGGATTTCCATACACTACTCCTATTTTCATACGAATTTGATTAATAAATATCAATATACAGTTCGCTTTTGAAACGGCAGAGGTTAGCTTTCGTAGCCCGTGACTTAGAAGCCTTGCTTGCAGCCCCATATGTTGATCACCCATATCACCTTCAATTTCAGCTCTTGGAGTTAATGCTGCGACAGAGTCAATAACTATCACATCAACCGCACCAGAACACACTAAATACTCAACAATATGCAACGCCTGCTCTCCAGTGTCTGGTTGTGAAATCACTAAATCATCAGTGCTTACCCCAAGTTTACGAGCATATAAGACATCCAATGCATGTTCTGCATCGATAAATGCGCATGATCCTCCTTTTTTTTGTGCTTCAGCAATCACGTGCAAGGCAAGAGTGGTTTTACCAGAACTCTCGGGGCCAAATATTTCAATTATACGCCCTTTTGGCAGACCTCCAACACCTAGAGCCGAATCAAGCGCAATTGATCCTGTGGATATTGTGTCTATTTTTTCTACAGGGTTTTGCTTCAACTTCATTATTGCACCTTTACCGAATGCTTTTTCAATTTGGCTTATTGCATTATCTAATGCTTTTTGCTTATCATTACTTCTTTCTTCTAAGTTGTTTGCCATGGATCATTTATTAACTTGTATAACTTCCATGATAATCGAACGTGAACAACCTGCCAAGGGTTTTTTAATAACGAAGAACGTTATCGTAGAAAAATTAGCTACCTAAATTATATTAAGATAGAAAGTTAGATAGACTCTGCAGTGCGATACAAAATAACGATAGAATACAATGGTAGTAGTTTCTCTGGCTGGCAGAAGCAGCAACACTCTGCTAACTCAATCCAGGAGAAGATAGAAAATGCTATATTTAATTTTAGTGGTGAGAAAGTTACTTTGTACTGCGGTGGCAGGACTGATGCAGGGGTTCATGCTTTAGGACAAGTTGCTCATTTTGATATGGAAAAGGAAT
This sequence comes from Wolbachia endosymbiont of Dactylopius coccus, assembly GCF_977011065.1. Classification (NCBI taxonomy): domain Bacteria; kingdom Pseudomonadati; phylum Pseudomonadota; class Alphaproteobacteria; order Rickettsiales; family Anaplasmataceae; genus Wolbachia; species Wolbachia endosymbiont of Dactylopius coccus. The sequence continues at coordinate 1,046,718 of NZ_OZ347065.1, forward strand.
TTGAGCTTTATAGAATAAGAAACGCAATAAATTATCATTTAAAATCAATTCCCATAGTCGTGCTTAATGCAGAAGTTGTAGATGATGCGTTTCACGCACGGTTTTCAGCAAAAAGAAGATATTACGAATACAGAATAGTTAATCGCTATGCTCCTGCCGCTCTGGAGACAGGTTATGTATGGCAAGTGTTTAATCCACTTGATGTAAATATTATGCGTGAAGCTGCTAAACATCTACTTGGAAAACATGACCTTTCAAGTTTTCGTTCAAAAGATTGTCAAGCTGCAAATCCGATAAGAACAATTGATGATATCGATGTAATACAAAACGGGAGCCATATACACATCAAAATATCTGCTATTTCCTTTTTACATAACCAAGTGAGGATTATTGTGGGTACTTTAGTTGAATTTGGAAAAAATAGAACCAATCCGCAAGAAATGCTAAATATATTAAACCAATGCAAAAGAAATGCAGCTGGAGTTACTGCACCACCTTTTGGCTTATATTTGGTAAAGATAGATTACTAATTTAATAAAAAGTAACATGCTTAGTGAAATAAGTGTCATACCGCCACGGTATCTCCAGATCCTGCTAACAAGAAGCGGGATGACAAGTTTAAGTTCTCATTGGCATCACTACATATAATACACTTGAATCGTCTTCATCAGTGATAATTGTAGCACTATCACCATCGGCTAAGCTAAACTTACATTTATTTTTTATGCAGGATAGAACATCAAGCAAATAACGCGAGTTAAACCCTATTTCTATAGGAGCTTCATTGTAGTCCACTTCTATGGATTCAGTTGCATCACTGCACTCTTGAGAGTTTGAATGCAGAGTCAGCAGCTTTTCTTGTAGTGAGAATTTAATGGATTTTACTTTATCAGATACAACAACGGAAACTCGATCTATAACATCTGAAAGTTTTTTACTTTCAATAATCATATGCTTGTCTTGAGATGCTGGAATAACTGCTTTATAATTTGGAAAAGTTCCATCTATTAATTTTGATATTAGAATATATTCACCGCATGTAAACTTGATTTTTCTGTCTGAGAGTTTTACATTAATTTCATTACAATCGTCCAATATTTTTAACAGCTCCATAACAGTTTTACGTGGAATGATCACACCAAATTCGTCATTGATGTTCCCAGGCTTTGGTCTCTTTATACATGATAAACGGTGACCATCAGTTGCAACGCAGTACAGAAACTGCTCGTCTGTATGTAGATATATTCCATTTAAATTATACCTTGTATCATCTAGCGATACAGCAAATTTTGTTTTAGTTAATAAGTCTATCAGGTCCGTATTTAGTAGAATAAAATCATGTTTATAATTGTCTTCTTCAAGAGCAGGAAAGCTGCTTGAAACCACATTCGGTAAAGAAAAGTTTGCATTTCCGCAAGACATCAATAATTTTCTTTGGTTGTTTACTTCAAAATTGACACCCAAATCGGCGGGTAACTTCTTCACTATGTCATGTAAAGTATGCGCTGAAATTTTTACTTCTCCTTCTGTTAATACGGTTGCAGCAAGTGAGGCAAACATTGAAATGTCAAGATCAGTTGCCATTAATTTTATGCTGCCGTGTTGTGCTTTGATATTTATACACGCCAAAACATCTATTGCATTACGCCTTTCAACCACTCCACTTACTCTGGATAATGTATTTAAAAGACTTGTGCGGCTCACGCTAAAACGCATCTGCTCACACACAGAATTTTGCTTTTTGATTTCTGTATCTACACCTGCAACCTCTGACATTACTAACTCTCAAAAATATATTTTAAATGATATCCGCATTCCATATAAAGTAAAGTGCTATTCATTGAAAGAGTAGTCTAGTTTATACTATAGCTGGATATTCTGTTACAATGATTTACTTTGTATGGCATAAATCATGCATTTTTTGATACGCTTTTTGAAAACCAAGTAGGGAATAAGTATCATCAATGGTTACTGTTTTTGCTTTTCCATTCACTACCATTGATAATCCCTGCTTCATTTTTAGAATGAGATCTTGATCTATTTTTGTATGCTCTGCCCACGCAAAACTTCCCTGTATTATAGGCAGTGTATATTTAATTTTTTTGTCGATATTGAGAGCTACAGGCTCCTTATCATACTGAAAACCAGAGGTAACGCTTACCTCATCTGCTTTTCTATCAACATAACTGACCATTACATACGGCTTGCGATTGGTTGTATAATGCTCGCTTTTTTTTTAGGATAGGATACAATATAACATACTTTCTCTCCATCTTCTGATGCAGTATATACAAGCCAATCTTTATATTTTTCCTTCAATTGCACATCACTAACTGATGCAAAAGCGCCTATTGAAAAAAATATTAGAAATATAAAAAAACTACGCATGCAAACCAAATTTCAAACTTTCTGATTGTATATATTGTTTTACCTTAGCCATCGCCTGCTCAGCCAACTGTCTTATTCTTTCTCTTGAAACACAATATTTTTTACTAAGTTCATCCAGAGTTTGAGTGTTTTCGCACAAGTATCTACTAATAAAAATGTCTCTTGCCCTTTCGTTAAGGCTCGCTAGTGCATTGTTTAAAATTGTTTCTTTTAATTCTTTCTCTTCATGATTCTGATAGGTTACTTCTTGACTGACCAAGTTACATGGGATCATATCTTGCAACTCCCTTTTAGAGTCATCACCTATTTTTATGCAATCATTTAGCGACTGATCCTTACAAGCCAAACGGTAATTCATCTGTATAACGTCTCCTTCGGATACAGAAAGCTCATTAGATATTGCTTTTATTTCTTCATTATTTAAAGTTTCTCTGTTTGTATACTGTAAAATTCTTTTTTTTATTTTACGTAAACTAAAAAATAGTCTTCTTTGTGCTTGCGTTGTGCCTATTTTCACGAACGACCAAGATTTCAATATAAAGTCTTTTATTGAAGCTTCAATCCACCACACTGCATAAGTTGAAAAACGAAATCCTAAATCAGGATTAAACTTTTTTACTGCATGCATTAAACCCATATTCCCTTCCATGACCAGGTCCATCAACAATAGTCCATAATTTTTGAATTTCATTGCAATTTTCACTACCAAATTCAAATGGCTGGTAATCAATTTATGAGCAGAAGAAATATCCTTATATTGGTTCCAATTTTTTGCTAATCGTACCTCTTCCTCTTGAGACAGCATAGGAAATTTTTGCACTCTAGCAATATATTGCATGAGATTGGTTCTGTTATCAACACATAAGCTTGCCATTGGGGTCAACATAACAACTTAAATTAAAACTTCATATATATAATATATTGATTTTCCAGCAAAAATTCAAGCTTTGATTTGAAAAAAAGTACAAACCTTCTATCTAATTGGGATCTTAAAGACGATAAGCCCCAACATCAGCTACCTGAACACTATATATGACATCCTGCCAGCGCGTAATGATGAACATTATAATTTAAATACATAGTAAGTGGTGTTATTCCAGTGCCTTGCTTCTGCGTCATACCGCCACGGTATCTCAGCAGATCCCGCTAACAAGCAGCGGGATGACGGTTGTCAGGGCCAGCGCCCCTATGATGTCATCCCAGTGCTTGACACTGGGATCCAGTTTTTAATTTAACGTAATCAAGAACGTTGTAACCACTTTCTATGTTAGTTTACAAGCAAACTTTCCTGGATCCCAGTGTCAGCTACTCGGATGACACCCTACTAGCAGAAGTTACTCTCAAATGTTTGTTCATGTTAGCTACAAACATTAAGAAATTTACTAAATGAAAAAAAAGGCAAAAGAAGCCCTGGTCATTGTCTATTTTCAGTATCGGCATTCTTTAAGTCTTAAACACTGCAATTTAGCTGCTTTTAAGTGCAACTAACTTAAGCTATAAATGTTTAAGAAATTTACTAAGCAGAAAAAAAGGCAAAAGAAATCCCGTGTTAGCTAGTTGTCACTCTCTAATCCTGCAAATTGGCGTACTATACTGTCTTAAACGACTTATAAGCGCGTTTCAGCTTATATAGGTAAAAACCCAGAAATGTTGTGAAGACATAAGGTGCACATAGTGCAAAAAATTAAAAATAAGACGCCAACTACGTTGTTTTCTTGCTGTTTAATCTGCACAGATGAAGATAACTGAATACCTTCAGTTTCATGATAAGGGGGCTGGCGGAGTTTGTAAAGTAGTTTTGCATTGTGAAAGCAATTATCACAAAAATCCTATATCACCGGTCATGAATACGTTATTTGCCCATTCGATTAATAACTTCCCTCCTGGTAAATTTACTGAAGTCTGTTGGACAGTCAGATATCCACGTAGTGTGGATGTAACAAGTGCTGCACAGGCTGCACTACCGCATGATGCAGTAATGCCTGTACCTCTTTCCCAAACTCTTAAAGCTATTTCTCCAGACTTTTCAACTTGTGCAATACTAACATTAATTTTCTGAGGAAATAGTACGTGATTTTCTAGCTTTGGTCCTAAATTTCGCAATGGTATTTCACTTATGTTATCAACAAAAAAAACTATATGAGGGTTACCAATATTTACTGCAACAGGATCTTTTAGCATTTCAAGCTCTATAGGTAAGTGAAGAGTGTCACACTCAGTAGACAAGGGAATTTCATGCCATTTTAGCAAAGGTTTGCCCATGTTAACCTTTATGGATTTATCACCCACTTTAAAACACTCTAAAATGCGTTTGTTTACCAGCTCAATAGTGATATACTCAGTACCTTTTTCTGACATTATCAAATATCCAACACAGCGTGCTGCGTTTCCGCACATTTCAGCTCGACTGCCATCAGCATTATAGATATGCATAAAACAGTCTGCAGCATTAGACATTGTTATAATTATCACTTGATCACAACTGCTTTGATCAGCAATTTGTCTATGGTTCCAGTCTAAATTGTTTGTTGAACGTGAGTCTATGATAACGAAGTTGTTACCAGTGCCGTGCATTTTGATAAAATTTTCAGGACCTTGGCCACTCATCATAAAAAAATATTTCTTCTATTGGTCTCCTTTTTTTCTTACTTGTTTCAGCGCCCTCTTCTTCGTAACCAACCGCTATCACTGACATTACATTAAAATCATCGGATATGTTGAATTTTTCTACTATTTTATCTCTATCAAATCCACCCATTTGATGAGCCATTAAGTTCACAGATGCAGCCTGTAGCATAAGTGCATAATTTGCTGCACCAGTATCATGACTAGCCCAAAGATTTTCACCTTTGTCAGATTTACGGAAATTCTTAGCGCTTAGAGATATAATTAGTATTTGTGCATCTTTTGCCCATTTTTGATTAGATTCATCAAGGCAATTTAGCAGCTTTTCCCATGCGCTTTGATTGTTCTGTTTGTTGCATATTACGTATCTCCAGGGTTCATCACCAAAACATGAGGGAGTCAGCCTTACAGCTTCCATTAAAATATCCATGTCTTCCTGAGATATTGCTCTTGTAGGATCGTATGAACGTCCGCTGTGTCTTGCTTTCATCAACGATAATAGATCTTGTTTACTCATCATTTTTAATTTAATAGTGCATAAATAATTCATTGTAGCACAATATAAGCAAAATTTAAATTGCAAAACCTCTCATACACATATATTACATTTAATAAGTTATTTTTATTGGGAAGGTATGTTTATAACACAATCTAGCAGCAGATCAACACTGGCTGAAATATTGTCTTGCGTTTTACTTTTATTCTTGATGGCTCAAATAAGTATACCATTGCAGCCTGTGCCTATCACATTGCAAACTTTAGGAGTAATGCTTATTGGGCTTAAATTTAACCGCAGAACAGCATTCTATTCTGTGCTTACATATCTATCACTTGGTGCAGCAGGATTGCCTGTTCTTGCAAATTTTTCTGGTGGTTATCACGCTCTCCTTGGACCAACAGGTGGATATTTAATTGGCTGTTTAGCTGCTGTTATGGTAATGAGCAAAGTAAATGAATTACTGAACTCTAAGTATAAATCATTTGTATGTAATTCTTTAAGTTGTCTGGCTGGTACAGTTATAATCTTTATTTGTGGTGTTAGTTGGCTTGCTGTTTACTTGGGTCTAGAACAAGCAATAATGGTGGGTGTTTTACCATTTATCCTTCCTGGTTTGGTAAAAATTTTTCTACTTGTGGCAGTTTTGCAGTACTTAAAAAAGTGATAAGGTTTCGTCCTCATCATTTCATGTGCACTCTTGCATTTCAAGGGTATGGGTATTCTCATGGTTTTGTAGAAAATTACAAAAAGATAGCAAGTAAAGTAATCAGTGATCCTAATGCTCAAATCGAAGTAGTTGATAGCCTTGACAGTATTTGTAGTGCCTGCCCAAATCAGACTAAACAAGGTAAATGCACCAAACAAGCTAAAGTTTTAGAGCTAGATAGAAGACATAAGGAGGTTTTAGGGATAAAAGTTGGGGAGATTTTAACCTGGAATGAAGCAGTAAAAAGAATTAGAGAAAAAATGTCTTTAGAGAAATTCGACTACGCATGTGAGGGGTGTAATTGGCAGAAATATGGAATGTGCAGAAGCGCCCTTTTGAACTCACTCTAAATAGTGTCAGCCAATTAATAATATCTTTATTATTGTATGAGATAGGTAATTTAGCATTTATGAATTTGTAATGTGTTACGCATAGCTCAAAGAAATAAGGTTTACTGGTTACACGCTGCAGCCAATGCCACAACACTAGGATCTATGTTTGTCTGCATGTTAATTTGCGTTGTGATTTTATGGAGGTCTTCTGTTACCTATGCTAGTGAAAATTTGGAGATACAGAAGGCCTTTGATAGTGTTGTCAAGCATATAAAAGCTGATAAAAAATATAAAGATCTTGATGTTATCGAGAGAAAAAGTGACAAATTTAATATCAAAATTTCGCAGAATTCTGGCAAGAATTTTGACATATACTCTATTTTAAAAAAAGCAAAAGATTCCTTTGAGTTAGGAAATAATGAGACAGCTACTTCTCTCCTTAATCAGATCATCACAAAGTTTCCTTATCATAAAAATGCTTTAATTGGATTGGGAAATATTTATTACGCTAATAAAGAATACAAAAAAGCTGTAGAGATTTACACAAGACTGTTAAAAGAATACCCTAGTAACCCTTACATATTAAAAAATTTTCTGACGATAATCTCACAATATGATCCTGATCTGGCGTTGAGTGAAATGTTGAAATTGTATGATATACATAAAAATTATGCTCCTTTATTAGCAAATTTAGGTCTGATTTATATGAAAAAGGAGGATTATGTAAAAGGTAAAGAGTATATGACAACTGCTATTTCCCTTGATGAAAACAATATTTTTTATACCTATAATTTAGCTGTTATTCTAGATAAACTTTCAGATTTTAAAAATGCTACAATATTCTACTTAAAGTTGTTGAACATGGCTACAACTTCGAAAGATGTGAGTGAAAAAATACCTTTATACAAAGTGACAGAAAGACTAAAATTTATAAAACTCCACAGCACGCACCCAAAGATTTCATAAAAGCTTATAGCTTACCTAAATCTAATTTATCGTATCTGTTCAAGGGAGTGGCTAATGTGCAAATATTGAAGCAAAGTGTGTGACACACAGCTGTACGAACATTTGTTTGCAAAGGTAATTTGCACAACAAATGCATAACTGTACGAACATTGTGATTTTGGCCCATCAGGAGGGTGTCATCCCAGTGCTTGACACTGGGATCCAGGAATTTTATTAAGTTGGCGAGCATAAAAATAGCTGTTTTATGTTAAAATACAACGTTTTAATGATTATGAAAAAGCTGGATTCCAGTGTCAAGCACTGGAATGACACCATTCTTTTTTCTGGATCCCAGTGTCGGCTACTTGGATGACACCATTTATTGTAAGGACTTACCTCACATTTACTCTATGATTATCTTTTTATACCAATTCCCATTACACGGCAAACAGATAGACAATAATAGAAGACAAGCCATAATGAAATAAGTGAAATAGTCGAGGTATAAATGGCACTAAGATCAAAATTATTGGATGAAGAAGTAGTAAAATCAGCAAAAAAAATGCTGAAGAAAGTAAGGAACAATGCATATGTTGCAAAAAAACTAAATGCTGTAATTGCAGCAAAAAAGCATAGTATAACGGCTGTAGCAAAAATATATTGCATTTCAAGAAGCGCACTAACTTCGTGGATAAAACTCTTGAAATTAGGCAGAGAAGAAAAATTGTTTGCTCCTCCACAACGGCGTAGAAAAACTAAATTAAATCAGGCTCAACTACAGCAAGTTGAAGCATGGGTAGGAGAAAATCCTAATATTACCATTAAAGAAATGAGAATAAGAATCCAGGAAAAGTTCGGCTTAAATATTAGCAAATCTACAGTACACCGCTATATGCAAAAGATGAAATTCTCTTATATTACACCAAGACCAGTACACAATGTACAAGATAAAAGAAAACAAGAGGAATTCAAAAAAAAATCTCAACGAAGTTATTGGCAAGTATTCTGAAAAAGAGCTGTTTTTCTTCGATGAATCGCGGTTTGGCACACATTCAAAGACCGGGCATGGATGGTTTAAAAAAGGCGTCAGAACAAAAGTTAAGGTAAAATTAGGTAGGGAAAATTTTTATCTCTACAGTGCAGTTAATCCTAGAAATGGGGAGAATTCTAGCTTGTTTGCACCGAATGTCAACACTGATTGTATGAATATATTTCTTGAGCAAATGTCTCAATATTTGGGACCACGAGAAGCCTTTCTTGTTATGGATTGTGCTAGTTGGCATAAGTCGAAAAGTTTAAAGGTACCTAAAAATATTGAGATTATATACCTACCACCATACTCACCTGAACTCAATCCAGTTGAGAGGCTTTGGTTGTATGTAAAACAGAACATTTTGCGCAATAAAATATACGATACTATTGCTTTGCTTGAGAGTGCTTTGTGTAAATTTATTACTTCTCTTACCTACTCCACAATTAAACAACTCTGCTATGTATCCTATTTGAATGACCAACAATGAGAATTGGTATTAGATAAAAACCCAGAAATTTTTAAAGACATGCGATGCACGTAGTGCGAAAAATTAAACATGAAACGCCAAATACCCTAAGTTTTTTGTCATTAATCTGCACAGATTGCGAAGATAAATAAATAGCTTCAGTCTCGTGATAAGGGGGCTGGCAAAATGTGTCAAGCAAGTTTTTCGTTTCTGCGGGCTACCTGGTTTTCCTACTGAAATTTTGAAAAATGTAATCTACTTCTATATTCAAATATATCAAGCAGTAATTCAAAATCAGCCATTGCACCTTTTGCGTTATTATACGCGAGGTTGAGCAGCTCTCTGTCCTGATATAAATCAGCAAATTTAAATTCCATACATCCTGATTGTTTTGTGCCTAAGATATCTCCACTGCCTCTTAGCATCATATCCCTTTCAGCAATGTAAAATCCGTCCTGTGACTCACACATGATCTTTAACTTTGAAGATGAGCTTTTACTTAAATTATCGTATAATAATACACAAAAAGATGGCTTGTTTCCTCGCCCTACTCTGCCTCTTAACTGATGCAATTGCGATAACCCAAATTGCTCTGCATTTTCTATAATCATAATGGTTGCATCTGGCACATCTATACCAACTTCTATCACAGTGGTTGCAACAAGCAGAGAAAATTCATTTCTTTTGAAGGAAAACATAACTTGATCTTTCTGCTCCTGAGTCAATTTTCCATGTATTATGCTAACTTTATCAAGAAATGTTTTTTGTAATTCCTGAAAACGCATCTCTGCTGCAGCAATATTGGTCTCTTCGTTTTCTTCTATATATGGACAAATCCAATATGCTTTTTCGCCCCTGTTTATAGCACCTTTTAGCTTTTCAATAACATCTGGCACCCTACTAATGTTCATAGTTACAGTTTTTATTGGCAATCTGGATTTTGGTTTTTCTTTCAAAATTGAACATTCAACGTCACCATACATAGCTTGCTGCAAAGTTCTTGGAATGGGAGTTGCAGTAACGAAAAGTATATCGGCATTTTCTCCTTTTCCTACCAAGCGATTTCTCTGCATCACTCCAAATCGCTGTTGTTCGTCTATTACTGCAAGCCCTAAATTTTTAAATGTAACGTTAGCTTGAAATAACGCGTGGGTGCCAATCACTATATTTAAAACACCACTTGCAAGTTCGTTCATAATAATCTTTCTTTCCTTGCGCGAAGTTTTACCAGTAAGCAGCGCAACTTTTATATCGGTACAGGATAAAACTTCCTCAATCCAATTATAATGTTGCTCCGCCAAGATAGTAGTCGGTGCCATTAGAGCTGCTTGCATGTTGTTTTCTACCACATTTAGCATCGCAAAAAGTGCAACTACGGTTTTGCCACTACCAACATCACCTTGCAGCAAGCTTATCATGCGATACTTGGATTTTTGTCTCTCTGAGATCTCATCTATTGCACGAATTTGATCGTTTGTTAATTGAAACGATAATTCATTTAAAACTTGCTCTTTATATTTATTCAATACTATAAATTCTCTTCCCCTTTCTTTCACATGATTTTTTCTTGCAAGTTTCAGCGCTAGCTGATACGCAAACAATTCATCATAAGCAAGCCTTTTTCTACAAACCTCAGCTTCCGCCAATGAGCTTGGTCTGTGCAACTTTATGATGCTTTCCCTCCAACTTAACCATTTTTTTTGCTTGATTAATGTATCATCTATCCACTCTGGTAAATCAGGCAATTCCTTTAGATTAGAGCTTATTATGTTCCCAATGCGCTTATTGGTAATGCCACGGCATAATTGGTAAACTGGCTCTATGCAAGCTATTTCTTTAAATTGGTTGATGTCAAGCGACACGTAATCTGGATGAGTAATTTGCCAATGTTCAGCAAATTTTTCGAGTTTGCCACTGATGATCACATTCGCTCCAATTGGAAATAGTTTATATAAATACTTAACTGAGTAATTAAAAAAGACTATGAATATATACTGACTCTCACTTTCAACGACTATTTTATATGGTCTACCTCTAAAAGTGGGCGACTGATGCTCATAAACTTTTGCAATAAAAGTTATAAATTCTCCAGCTTGAGCGTCGGGCAGTGACTTACTTCTATCTACATAACTAAGTGGCCTATAAAATAGCAGGTCCATCACTTTGTCCCCACCACAAAGTTTAGGCAATATTGCGGAATGGAACTTAGGTATATTCTCCAGCCTGCTATTTAGAAAAATCTGATTGCTCATTGAGATTCATACATGTGTAAAACTGTTATAGAGTCTTCTTAAGATCCTGTCACCTTATAGTCAAACTATTTGCTATCATAGGACTTGCGTTTATATAAAATATTTTTATTGACTTATTAATCATTTTATGTACTATTATACTATTAGTAATTCATATACAGGGTATTAACAATGGATAGCTTTATACCAGAAGAAAAGGAAAATCCAGTAGTTACACTAAAGGCTCAAGCAGAAAAGTTTGATTTTAGCAAATTAAGAGCTGATGAAAAGAATACATTAGCGAATTCTGGTGAGGCGATGTTCTTAGATTTTTATAGAATGAGTTTTGTTGTTAACAAAAAAAGTATAGATAGCACTTTAATTTTTGCTTTAACAGAAGGAGCTAAGAAGAATGGGCTTGAAAAAGCTTGGGATGAACATTGCAAAAACGAGAAAGCTCCTGATGATAAAAAAACTGACCAGTACAAAAAGAAATTTGAAGAATTTTACAATCTAGGTACAAATTATACTAACCTATTACCAAAGGAAGAAGCCAGAAATTATCGACCATTTGCAAAACAGGTCTTTAAGGAGATGTTTAAACACGCTGGAGCTCAAGTCCCAAGCGACCCTATCTTGGAAGAACTAGTTACCAATTGTAATCAGGCAGGGTACGTAGGTGCATTATACGCTGAAGATAAACCTCTTTTTCATGTAGCTACAGCACATGAGTTAGTTTTCGGTTCTAGTCATACAACATATATTGATTGTAGTGATCCAAGTCATGCAACAATCAGAATTGAAGAAAAAATTGCAGTTTGCACTTTAGCAAAACCAGAAGAAGAATTATGTAAATTGGATAGTTCACTAAAATTCACACTTCAGTCTCAAGATGGAAAAGATGATGTGATATATAAAGATGGCAAATTGTCACTCACTGTTCCTAAGAGACTGAAGGACTATAATATGGGTGATAAAAACTTGTTTAACATCATAAAAGAATGCTTTCAAAAATTGTGCGAAAAATTTGGATTTTTTAAAATAAAAATAGGGCATGAATTGGATAAGCAACCGAAAGTGAACAACCATCTGGAAAGTGTAGAACCTCCTGTCCATAGCAATGAACATGGAAATACACCCTAAAACTAATAATCAAAATATCCCAAATTCTGTCAATTTGCTTGCACAGTAAATTACTTCAGCATTTGGAAATTGATTTTTAAACCAAGTATACTGACGTTTCGCGTAGTGTCTTGTGTTTGTTTGAGCAATTTGTATCGCTTCGTCTAAAGTAATCTCACCTTTCAAGTACTTTATAATTTCTGGCACTCCATGTGCTTTCATAGCTGGCAAATGTGGAGCTAAGTTCATACTAAGTAGCTTTTTTATTTCATCAATTGCTCCATTTTCGATCATTTTGATAAAACGAGAATTTATTTTTTGGTATACATCCTCACGTTTAGGCAGAATTGTATATATCTTAAGATTATTGAATAAAGGAGGCTGTCTATTTTCTTGCCATACAAAGATTGTCTTACCAGTTTCAGTGATAACTTCAAGTGCCCTTGAAAGGCGGTGCGAGTCATTCATGAATACTTTACCTTGAATCCTTGGATCTTTGCTTAGCACTAATTTGTGAAACTCCTCTTTACTTAAATTTTTCCTTAATTCGCTTACATTTTTTCTCACTTCCTGACTTATTTGTGGCATTGATGATAAGCCTTTGATTAAACTGCTGATGTAAAGCCCGCTTCCTCCAGTGATGATAGGTATTTGAGCATTTTCTAATGCGTGATTAACTTCTTTTTCTAAATCCTCTAACCATAGACCCACGGAATAATTTTCTTTTGCTGAAACATAACCATATAATTTATAAAATTCTTCTTGCTTTAGTGGTTGAGCAGTAATTATGGGAATTTCTTTGTATACCTGCTTTGAATCACAATTTATTATACTAATATTTCCATATTTTTCTATCAGGTTATCGCATAATTCTGATTTACCTGAAGCTGTAATTCCTGTAATAATTACTATATTGTTTCTCATTTATATTAATTTAATTAACATATGATAAGGTGTAGTAAAAATTTGGATTCTACAATCTAAAGTTTGGAGATTTTTATGGCAGAAAACAACGACAATAATTCATTTACTAAGCGTTTCACAAACAGAACTCCTGGCGGTACAGGGGAAGGTTTTTCCAGTAAGTATTCGTCTCAAAACACCAAAGAACGTGCGCTAGGGGAAAAAGGAAAAATTTCTGAATTAGCAAGCAAAAAAACCGAATCCAAGGAAGCTTTTTCTGAAAGTGGCGGCATAAAAAGTAAAAGCAGAACTGTCAATGAAAGATCTTTTGCTGATGCAACAAAAAGAAGTAGGTCAGATCTTATATACTTAGTCCGTGGTAAAGATCGTGGAAAATCAGCGTGGCATTATGTATTAGTTGATAAAGAGAAAAGAGAAATGTTTCTAGCAAAAAGCAGAACTGGCTCTATAGATGTTGCAGACTATGGAGAGATTTTGTATTCAGGATGGGGAGAGGATCCACCACAGGCAATAGTTGATAAAGTCAATGAAGAGTTTGGGTTGTAGCAAGTCTGCATAACAAATGGTAAGCTGCGTTGTATTATATTCACAAAAACTAGCGTATCTGTTTAGAGGAGTGGCTAATGTGCAAATATTGAAGCAAAGTGCGTGACACACAGCTGTACGAACATTGCAATATGGTACATAGTAAACGATGTCATTCCAGTCTGGAATCCAGCTTTTTCATAATCATCAAAATGTTGTATTTTAACATAAAACGGCTACTTTTATACTTAATAAAATTCCTGGATCCCAGTGTCAAGCACTGGGATGACACCATTTGTTGTAAACTCACTTTTACTCTATGGTCTTGCCGCTATCCTGAACGGATACAAACTAGCAGTTACTATATAAGATACAATGCAACAAAACTGATCTAGTTGTTATAAATAAGTTTTGAGCTATATGGTATCTAAAATAATAAATGCAATACAGAACAACTTGTTAGTGTGTTTTCCAACAGAAACAGTGTATGCTCTTGCTTGTAATGCACTAGATAATGAATCTATAGGAAAAATATATCAGATAAAGAAACGCTCTCAAAATAAACCACTGTCTATATTTGTTAGTGATATTTACAATTTGACAAAAATAGCAAAGGTAAAGGAAAGATATATTGATTTAATAAACCACTTTTCTCCTGGACCAATTACCTACATTTTACCACTTAAAAACAACAACATATTGCCAAACGAATTCTTTAAAGATAGTATAGGTATCAGAATCCCTGAGCATCCTATTGCAATTTCAATATTAAATAAACTGAAAGTTCCAATAGTTGCAACTAGTATAAATATTTCAGGAGAAAAAAGTGTATGTAAGGCAAACGATATACCACAATCCATTAAGCAACATTTATCTGTAGTGATTGAAGATGACGAATTAGTTTCTGGTATAGAATCTACTATTATTGACTTAACCGAAGATAAGATTAAGGTTTTAAGGGAAGGTGCAATTTTATTACAAACAGTAAACAATGCATTTTCAAACTAAGATCTATAGGAGAAAAAATGAAAAGAGTAATAGGTCACAACCAGGCCAAAAAAAAATTAATGAACAACTTATCTGTTCAGTCTTGGCTGATCTGTGGTAAAAAAGGTATAGGAAAAGCAACATTTGCAAAATCCTTCTCCAATTGGTTTCTTACAAAAAACTATGACGTAGCAGCATTGGACTTACACATTATTGAAGGTGATACTATCGGAATAGAAAAAGTCAGAGAAATGAAAAACTTTCTACACTTAAGTCCCATTCAATCAGAACACAAAATAGCTATAATAGATAGCTTAGAGGCAATGACTAATAACGCTAAAAACGCAATATTGAAAATATTAGAAGAGCCGCCAAAAAATTCTAAGATATTTATAATTAGCCATAAGCCATATGATATACAAACCACTATCTGGTGTAGGTGTTTTCAGTTGAATTTACTCCCATTAACTTATGATGAAACAAAGCAAGTTGCTTCATCTCAATGTAAGTTTGATGATCAAACGTTTGATGAAATGATTACTTTATTTCCTGGAATGCCAGGAATGATAATAAATGCAATAAGTAGTGATGCTTATGAAGCATACAAATGCTTTTATAAATTTCTTCATGATTTAAAGAATCCCAATATGATTAATAAAGTAATTAATAGCGAAATCGAACTAGAACTAGCATCATATATAATTCAGGCCTTCATTTTAGAAAGCATAAAGAGAGAGGTAAATGGTGTTGAAATTTTACTAAGTCAGTGGAAAAAAATAGATAAACTTTTCGTTGCCGCAAAGCAACTCCACTTAGATAAAAAGCATGTTTTAGCTAATGTAGTTAATATCATGACATAAGTTTACGAAGTATAATACTTTTAACATAAATTCATGATAAAATTCTGTTAATTTAATACTCGAAGTATATAATTTGACTGATAATAAATTAACTGTATGGCAATCAATAGAAGTTTTGACGAAAGCCATACTAAACATGCAGAAAGAATTAAGTTCAATCAAGAATATAGCTTTAGACCAGGACGTCACCTTAGAAAAAGGAAAGGAGTTGTTAAGTGGCATTTATGAAGCAAATTTTAAGCTAAACAAGACAATCAATATAGCTACTTTGCCAAAAATTGGCTATCATATGCTAAATGATGAACTTGTTGTACGTAATCATATTACGGAAGAGGAAGTAAAGATTCCTAGAGATTTTCATTACCTTAAAGTCGTTAAATCCGATCATGATAATTATAAATTAACGTTTTGTAATTTTTTAGGTAATGAGTTTTTTGAATATAAAAAGTATGATCCACAATATTCTGGCGTTTCAGATGAATATAAGTTTGTGGATTTTGGTAGTGTAAAAAAGACTCATAATCTAAAATTTAAGGAATACGTTGGTCATGCACCTAAGTTTTTTGCTGCAGAAGGGCCTATTGAGCCTGGATCTCAAAACCATGCAATTGATCTATTTAGGCTAGTCAAAGATGGTAAAGGTAGCAAAGTGGGAACCCTCGCTGATGAATTTGGTTATTTTGATGATCAAAATAAATTACATTATTATAATTATCACAAAAGTGCTGAAAGTAATATTTACAATCCTGAAAATTTCAGTGTAAAAATGATAAATAAAGTGCTGAAAGTAATATTTACAATCCTGAAAATTTCAGTGTAAAAATGATAAATATAGATGTGAGCAAAATCGACAAATTCTACCTTATTGCGGAACAAGGTGATATAATCATTCATCCTATTTTGGAAAATTTAGACATATTTTAAAGTTTTTTAGAATATCTAATCTTGTTGTTATTATAATTGGGTTTGGTAGCATTGTGTTATGGAAGATAAATTGCTTGAATCAGTAAAAAACAAAAGTTATTTCAGTAAAGCAGTCGAATGGTA
Organism: Wolbachia endosymbiont of Dactylopius coccus; assembly: GCF_977011065.1. Taxonomy (NCBI): domain Bacteria; kingdom Pseudomonadati; phylum Pseudomonadota; class Alphaproteobacteria; order Rickettsiales; family Anaplasmataceae; genus Wolbachia; species Wolbachia endosymbiont of Dactylopius coccus. The sequence goes on from NZ_OZ347065.1 coordinate 1,063,408, forward strand.
CTGCCATAGATATCTGTTTTGTGCAGCAGAAAGATCTTGGATGGCATTAATAGTATCGCTTCTCCTAGTATGCTTATGTTTATTAGTATTAAACATATACCTGTTATTTCCTGTTAAAAAAGATTTAAATTTTGTGAAGTACATGAACCACACAGAAGATGAGTTCTCTGCAATGCATAAGCTTAGTTTCAGTAAAAAGGAAGATGAATACACTTCCACAGCAAGGTACTTAATAAGTAAATATATTGAAATATATGAGTCCATTAATATCGTTGAACCAAAGTACCAAGAAAATTTTATAAGAAACAATTCTATACATAAAGTCTATCAAGGCTTTCAGGAAAAAATGAATAGTGAAGCTGTTTCATCTAAAAAAAAGAGCGTTAACGTAAATGTAATAAAGTTATTTATTGACCGATCGATCAAGGACCTAGTTACATTTGCTGGAAATGCTACTGTAATTTTTACAACTGCGCAAAATAAGGAGGATACTGTGGAGATTAGCTTCACTTTGTCGAATATAAAAGCAACTCTGGCTGGTATAATACCATTTAAATTTATTGTTAATGGTTATAAATATAGATGATCACATTCAAAATATTACTTGGTAGCTAAAAAAAATAACTAAAGTGCATGTAGCAGTAATAACTGGAGGTAAAACTAGAAGAATTGGCGTTTTTTTAATAAAGTAATTCTGAGAAGGTTTTAAGAAAAAGGCATTGTAAATTATCGGTAAAAAGTACAGAGCGTTAAGTATAGTGCTAACAATTAACACTAGAGTTACAAACACAGAAAGTATTACATTGCCAGAGTTGAAAACAGCTTGAAAAATGAGAAATTTACCCCAAAAAGTCGGAGCAGGCGGCACTCCTACCATAGACAATGCACCTATAGTAAATGCTGTCATGCTAATTGGCATACTGCGTCCTATACCGTAAATCTTATCTATATATTTCTCACTTGCTCTCGTTATTATTGCTCCGGCAACGAAAAACAAAGTGATTTTTGCAAATGCGTGGCAAACTAATTGAAAAATTGCAACCCTCATGCTGAGCTCACTAAAAATTGAAGCAAATAATATAATATACGACAATTGAGAGATGGTAGAGTAAGCAAGCAATTTCTTTAATTCTTTTTGCTTTAATGCAATCAATGATGCAGTAATAATAGTAAATCCAGCAGCGTACGGAAGCCACCCTCCAGCAAACCAATTTTGCTGCGCAAAACGTTGCATGTTATCGACGCCGAAAGTGTATAATATAACTTTTATGATGATGAAAACTCCGGATTTCACAACAGCAACAGCATGCAGTAGTGCGCTTACAGGAGTTGGTGCAACCATTGCTTTTGGTAACCAAAAATGCATTGGCATTAATGCAGCTTTTCCTATTCCATAAATCAGCATAGCAAAACACACTGCAATGAAAGTGATGAGTGAAGTATCAAATTTGAATATTCCACCACTTACAAAGTCTAAAGTATGAAATTCATTATATAAAAGGCCTATTGCAGGAAAAAATAATATCAAAGAAGAGAAAAATAGCACGCCAAAGTAATAGCGTCCTGCAATCATTGATTCATTTGTTGAGTTGTAAGTAACCAGAGGGTATGTACTAATAGTTAGAAGCTCATAAAAGACAAATGTAGTGAGCAAATCTCCAGAAAAAGCAATAAACATTGCACAGCTAATCGATATTGAAAAAAAGCATAGAAAACTTGAGTGATTGCTATCAGCATAGTTATTCTGCATATAACATATTGCATATATACTGGTTAGTATCCATAAAAACGATATTAATAAACTGAACACTACTCCAGTAGATTCTAGCTTTAAACTAATATGCAAATTATTACCAAAATCCATGAGAATAAATTGAGAATAATCGCCATATACCCAATATAAAGTGCACAGGCACGTATACGTAAACAGAAGTACAGAAGAAGTGACAGTGATACTATTGTTCACTCTGGGCCATTTACCAGTAAGAAAAATAGCTAACGCATTTAAAAGTGGAATCAACGCAGTAATTAATAAATAATTCTCGGTAATTGAAAATGGTAAGGAAAGATACATTAAGATATAGTCCATTAAATTTTCTGCTTAGGTAAAGCTAGAATTATACTCAAATCGTAAAAAAACCGCTATGGTTTTTTGGTAAACTAGTTGTTTGTGTATGCTATAGCTATACCGCGATTCATTCCACAACTGTACGAACATTTGTTTTTGTTAAACACAACAAAGATGTCATCCCAGTGCTTGACACTGGGATCCAGGAAAGTTTGCTTGTAAACTAGCATAGAAAAACGTTTTCGATGAGATTGCAGAAAGCCAGTGTCTGGGCACTGGGATGACAAAGGAGGACAGTGTCAAGCACTGACCATTTGCTGTGCAGTTTACCTTTAAAAATGAATGTTCATACAGTAAGCCATAGGATGACAAAAGAGTAAACTTTATCTGTGTGAGCTATAGACGCAAATTACAACAAATGCAGTAGCGTAATCTCCATCGTCACTTAGAGAAAGATGAATTTTGGAGATAAAATCCTTTCTGACAGCAATATATGGTTTTCCTCTTACATCGCTGTATATTTCTATACCTTTCATTGTAATGCCCTGACCACTGCCTAGTGCTTTAATAAAAGCTTCTTTTGCTGCAAAACGTTTAGCAAAATACCTTGCTCGCATTTCTTGACTATTATACTTTCTACTTAGCTCTATTTCTTTTTCAGTGTAGATTCTATTGAGAAATTTTTCCCCGTATTTTTGTAATATTCTCAATATTCTTGGTATATATACTATGTCAGTGCCGATACCGTGTATCATTTTGCGCTAAAGTGATTTATTGCTTCTTCAATCTGCATTTCCTTTACCTCGCCAGTTGCTCTATTTTTTACTTCAACTATATTTTCACTTACTGCTTTCTTTCCGACAATTATTTGCCACGGCAAGCCTATCAGATCCATTCTAGAAAATTTTACTCCTACACTCCCTTCCGTATCATCGTAAAGCACTTCATCGCTCTTCAAAGCTTTGTATATTTTATCTGCAGCCTCCGGTACTTTCGGTTGTAAATTGATTAAACCAATTCTAAAAGGAGCTACTGCCTCTGGCCAGATAATTCCTTTATCATCATGAAAAGCTTCTATTATTGCTCCAACAAGTCTTGAAACCCCAATGCCATACGAACCCATATGTATATTGACATTTTTTCCATCTTGAGAAGTAACACTTGCCTTCATAGGCTTCGAATATTTATCACCAAAATAAAAGATATGTCCTATCTCAATACCTTTACTAACATTTAACTGTTCTTGCGGCACAAGGCAACTTTTAGGATCATGCATATCGTCTGCAACTGCGTATATACTCTTTAAACTTTCAACATCTTCACTCTCTAGTAGTTCAGAAAATTTATTGTCATAATATAAAGTGCTCTCACCAGTGTTTGCCAATATATGAAACTCGTGACTCAAATTTCCTCCAATTGGCCCCGTATCAGCTCGAACTCCAATTGGAGTAAGTCCCATGCGTTTGAAGATTTTTATGTAAGTTTTGTACATCAAATTATATGAATTCAGTGCACCTTCGTAATCTACATCAAAACTGTATGCATCCTTCATCAAAAATTCCCTACCCCTCATAACACCATAACGTGGTCTTACCTCATCACGGAATTTCCACTGGATATGATACAAACAAAGTGGTAAATCTTTGTAACTTTTTACCACATCTCTAATTAGATCAGTTGCTACCTCCTCGTGCGTTGGCCCGAAAAGCATATCTTCCTCATGCCTATCCTTTATACGCAACATTTCCTTACCGTAATCATCATAGCGTCCCGATTCTCGCCAAAGACTTGCCGGTTGCACACAAGGCATTAACACTTCAATTGCACCAGATTTATCCATTTCATCTCTGATGATGTCTTCAATATTTTTAAGCACGCGCAGACCAAGTGGTAACCACGTATAGATGCCAGATGCTATCTGCTTTATTAAACCTACACGTAAAGAATATTGATGGGAGATAATTTTAGCATGGGTAGGCTTTTCCTTTAGAGTTGGCAAATAATATTTGGATAAACGCATATAATAGATCTGATTGCATTAAACAATCTTAATACAATCAGACCTGTAGGTAAACTTATTTTAAGAAGAGAAGACCGGGCTACCCCCCAAATTGTTAAACATCTCCGTGAGACCCTTAACAGAACGAGTAGATGAGTTTTTCACTTCAGTCACTGTTGTTGCAGGAGGAGCTTCAGATTTCGTTTTTAAATTAACAGGCTTAGGCGATATCAGTGGCTTCTCTGCCTTTGGTTCAGGAGGTAACGGAGACGTGAGTTTAGAGTGTACATCATCACCAGATATATTACCACTGTCAGGACTCTCGCTTCTTTCTTTATGGAACGATTGGGGTTTTGAACACTCATTTTTTTCATCGCTCCAATCCTGTTCAGACTCTTCACTGCTATTACTTGACACACTATTACTACGACTCCGTGGTGGTAAGATCATATTTGATATTTCACCAAACACTCCTGGCAAGTTATTTGGCTGTTGTACGTCGTCCTCTTGCTTTCCAGAAATTCCTTTCCTTCGGCTTTTGAGCTTTTCGGACAACTCATCGATCAAAGTTTTTTGTTGCTTGCCACCTCCCGGGGGTGTTGATTTTTTAGTAGTAGTGCTTTTTTGTGTAGTACCAGCAGGAGATTTTTCACCAGTAGTATTAGCACTATTTTTTTGAACAGCAACACTTGCTTGATTCAATTGCTTAGGAGTTGGCTCAGGAGGAGGGGGTGGCGGAGCACTGACACTTGGTTGTGTACCCAATGTTACTGGAGGCGGTGTAGGAGTAGGCACACTTGATTTATTCTCCAGATTAGTACAATTTTCACACACAAATTTTTGTGGTTCTTGAGATGGAGTATGGCCGAATTTCTGTCCATTAAGACCTACTTCTTTCTTATTGTCAGCTCTAGAAACGGCTAGTCTAATGAGATATATTGTTGAAATCAATGCAACAACCGTAGAAACAGCAAAAATTGCTAAAGGAACTGCTACAATGGCACCAGAACCAGAAACTGCTACAATAACATAAGGAAGATATTGACCAGATATGAAACTAAATATAGATAATGATGAAATAGCAATTAAAGGTTTCCATATAATCCCCTTAGTTTTCTGACTATCTTTTAGCAATGGGGAACTATTGGATGTCATCATTTTTTTACCTCATTTGTTAACGATAATTTAATAATAACCCAATTAATAATTTCTGTCAATAATAAATTATGAAAAATAAAGTTACAATTTGAATAATATACAACCAGCAATAATAGACTTCTTGCATAATCCAAACTAAGTAGAAAAAAGGTATAGCTAACACGTAGCGGGATGACGATTGTCAGGCCAGCGCCCCTATGATGTCATCCCAGTGCCCCTATGATGTCATTCAAGTAGCTGACTACTTGGATCCAGGAAAAAGAATGGTGTCATCCGAGTAGCCCCTTTTTTGTCATCCCAGTGCCCTGACTACTTGGATCCAGGAAACTTAGTTGCAAGTAATGCATTGGGTTTGGTGAGTATGGGTTTTGCGTTATAGAATGAAGCACTTTTGGTGAATTTATAAGGAAAGCTGGATCCCAGTGTCAGCTACTCGGATGACACCCTACTAGCAGAAGTTACTCTCAAATGTTTGTTCATGTTAGCTACAAACATTAAGAAATTCACCAAACGAAAAAAAAGGCAAAAGAAGCCCCGTTGGTGACTAGTTATTTATATGTACTTCAAAATATTGGCGTTTTTTAAGTCTTAAACGCTGCAATTTAGCTGCTTTTAAACGGCAACTAACCTTAGCTTTAATATTTAAGAAATTTACCAGGCAGAAAAAAAAGACAAAGAACCCCCGGAGTAGCTAGTTATTCCACTCTTTAATTTTAAAATTTGACGTTGGGTGATGTCTTAAACGCTTTATAAGCGCTTTTCAGCTTATGTGGGTAAAAACCCAAAATTTTTATAAAGACATAGTATGCACATAGTGCAAAAATTAAACAATAGTACGCCAAATACAAGTCTTCTTGTCGTTTTAATCTGTACAGATTGGGAAGTTAAATAATATAGCTTCACTGTCATGATAAGGGGGCTGGCGGAGTTTGTCAAGGAAGTTTTTCGTTTCTATTCCCAATGTTATATGGTTATGCAAGAAGTCTATTGTAATCAGGCTTTAAGTGTGCGGAAGTAATTTTTTGCATTAGAGTAAAAAATTTTTTCTATAGCTAATCAAAGTGGATCAAGAGAAACTTACCACTTTCTTTACAAAGGGTTTGATGTTACCATTTGATGAACTATTCTGAATTTATTGAATGAACATTAACATAAAGAATCTAGTTCATGCTTTTTCTAAATTGCCAAGTTTAGGACCATCATCATCACGCAGGTTGGTTATACATTTACTCCAAAACAAAGAGAAAGTTATGCTACCACTTGCATCTTTGATTAAAGAGCTAGCAGATCTTATAATAGAGTGTGAGGTTTGCGGAAATCTAGATACTAAATCACCTTGTTCTATTTGTACTAACCCAAAACGTGACGCTAAGTTACTGTGTGTAGTAGAAGAATTGGGTGATCTATGGGCGTTTGAAAAAGGAAATATATATTCAGGTTTATACCATGTTTTGGGTGGCAGGTTGTCTGCGATAAATGGCATAGGTCCAAAAGAACTCAACCTTGATACTATTCTGAAAAGAGTGACGGAGTCTAAAATTGAAGAGATAATTATCGCAATTAATCCAACATTAGAGGGCCAAGTTACTGCACAATATATAACTCAATTGCTAAAAAACTTGAATGTGAAAATATCACGTCTTGCTTGCGGCATACCAATGGGCGGAGAAATTGATTATCTAGATGAAGGAACGTTAAAAGCAGCTCTCACTTCAAGACAGGATATTAAATAATTATCACAGTCATTCCATTTTTTTTAGCAAGCTATAAGTTTTTTATCATACTACCACTACTTATAAAATACTAAATTTTAGTGACATACTTCAGCCTAAAAACTTGCTTTACTAATTGAAAATATTGTACACTCAAAACATAGTGTTTTAAAATGAGGAGTTATGTTAACTTTTGCACTAGATGGAGTACGTTATACTTATAATTGGTTAATCAAAAAATCAAGATCAATCGCTCTTGATTTCATTGCGCTATTTAACAAAGAATACGCAGATAGTAAACGAATTGGATATATAATAGAAGATCATCTGGTTAAAAAAGATCTGATAAATATTGAGCCTGAACTTGAAATCAAATATGACCTAAAAAGAGATCTGATGAATATTGGACCTAAATTTGAAATCAAATATGACCCATATGTCCCAAAAATAGATTCTTCAAAAATGTTTAAAGTAATGGAACAAGAGCATAGATCTATTGAAAATCTGAAAAATGTGATTCGAGTAAGAATTGATGATCAAATTAGGTCGGGGGTATCGAGGTTTAGTTATTCTTATGATGGCAAAGATCCTTATACTTATGCAATCTTTCAGGCAAATAAAATAAAGGAGATAACAAAAGATAATACGGACTTAGTTCTTCTTTTATGGCTAATGTATGTTCATGTGCCTATAGGTGAACATAGAAAAATATTAGAGGATCTTGTAAAGAATCACTCTGGTAATAGAGCTGAGATGATAAAAAAGTTATATCTACTTCAAGAAGAAGGTAATTTATCAATAAACATTCGTGAGAGCCTAGATGGGATAATTAAAATATCCCCACTTATAGAGAAGCAGTATATTTCAAATGGGAAATTTTCTGTTATGCAAATGATAAGTTCTGGCAATGTACATGATTTAGCAGAAAGGTTAACAGAAGATATAGAAGGAAGGGTAAAAGAATTAACCGGCATAGATATTCAATATAGTCCCAAAAGCAGCTTGAAGAACCTTTCCATTCATGCAGTGATAGAAAATTATGGATTATTTAAGTAAATGATTGTTTGGGCTCTTAATTTATAAAATACTATAATAAAATATAGTGTAAGAGTCTTATGTGCTTAAAAAAACTTATATCATGGATAACATTTAAAAAGAAAGAAGCAGCACCACTACCCGAGGTGGTGTGGGAGAATGACTATCTTGGCTATAAGCAATTTTCAGGCAAATTCAACACTATAATTAAAACGATTGATCAGTCTTTTACAATAATATCTTTGGAAGGATATGATGGATGGGGCAAGACGTTTTTTTTGAAAGAATGGGTAAAAGAGTTAAAACAGCAAAATGAAATCGCAGCTTACTATAACGCATGGGATATCAATGCACTGGATCAACCGCTTCCTTCTTTTTTAAATTTCCTATTTGAAGATTTATTTGTATCGTATAAAGTAAAAAGAAGTGTTATACAACAGTTCAAGAACATAAACCAAGAGCTATTTTCTCTAAACACACTAGGAAAGCTGATCAGTAAATCTCCACTTGCTATGCTTTCAGTATTTCTTGATGCTGCAAAAGAGGCTGATAAAAAAGACATAGGTTTTGTCTTGAGTGAATTAAGTCTTCTCCAAAGAAGAAAAGAGAGTACTAGAGATTTTAAAACACAGTTAGCGGATGTGGTTAATAAAATCAGAAAAGACAAAAACATTTATATAATGGTGGATAATCTTGATGTGTGCCGTCCTAAATTTATCGTTGATTTTTTGGAATCTATAAAGTACATGCTTGATGTGGAGGGGCTGGTTTTCATTATTTCTGTCAGTAAAGATAAGAGCAATATGCATAAAGCCATTAGCACGATACTTGGACCAAATTTTGATCTAAAATCTTTTACTGATCTCTTTTTACATTTACCAAAACAACCGATAGAAAAATTTACAAAAGAACTGTTTCAAAATATTAAATTGCCGAAAAAATCAAAAAGTTTAATTATAGATAGTTTTATATTTTATGCAGAAAGCCTATCACTATCGCTGAAAACAATAGAATATTGCGCAAAAAAAATAAAACTATGTCTTCTGAATTATATAAAGGAAGAATTACCTGATCCGAATTTGTTTTCATTTTTGGTAATACTGCAATCGATAAATATTGATATATATGAAGAATTAGATTTATTGTATCAAAAAGCGCTGGAGAAGATTGAGAGTGAGTATAAGTCTCTAATTTTGGCTCAAATAAATGGTCAAGAAGAATGGGAAAGACTTAAAATTTCTCTAGAAACTGCCTTTGCAGAGAAGAAGTCAAAAATTAACAAAGCTATAAAGAATATAATATTTTGAAAAGATACCCTACCTTTGCATATACAAAGATAGGGTAACATTTGATTAACGCCTTTTTACTATGTTATTATCTTGTTCAAATTTTCTGATTAATTCGCTTACATTGACATTAGATAATTTTTTGCCTGTAGATTTGTCATTATGTGAAGCATCAGGTTTACGAATGTCTTCCTTACTGTTACTCCTAGTAATATTACATCTGACAATGCTTGAGTTGTGAGACTTATCGCTTATATCTGAAATATTGCTTTTTTCACTACATGAAGACGAATTACTCGACATATTGTCTAAACTAAAACGCTTTTTACCTTGATAGATTGGATTCCAATCAAGTGGATTATAAGCTTTAGCTTTTTTATCAAGAGTGCTGCTACTAACATCACTAACACCACTATCCCCTGAATCACGGCGTTGTTTGTTAGGAGTGCTATGAATATTGTCTTTCATGAGTTTTTGCATTGTTGGGCCAAATGTTCTTCCAAGATTGCTACTTACTGTTTTATTGCTATCATTTGCTTGGGAATGAGATGCATTTCGCTCAAAAATCGCTTTTATTCCAGCAAATTTAGCTTGGGAAGATTTCGGAGGAACAGGTGGAGCAACCATACCTTTTGAGTTTTCATTTTTAGGAAAATTTTTTGAATTATTTTTTTCTACTGTATTATTCATTTTTTTACCTCTAAACCTATTAACTAATAAAAGTATAAATTGAGAGTATTAATTTTATAATAACGATGCTAATAGGTTTCAAATAAGCATCGCCAGAGGACTCTCTATATAATGCTTAAAGGCGTTTAAAAATTTTGCTCCGAGTGCTCCATCAACTGCTCTATGGTCAACAGAAAGTGTTACTGTCATTATTTCTGCTATCTCTATTTTCTCATTCATAACAATTGGTTGTTTTTTGGATGCACCAACTGCCATTATGCAGGATTGCGGCGGATTGATTATAGCACTGAAGGCTTTTATACCAAACATACCTAAATTAGAAATAGTAAACCCTCCTCCTTGAAACTCTTCAGGTTTCAATTTTCCAGATCTTGCTCTGCTTACTAAATCTTTCACTTCTTTTGATATAGATAAAATACCCTTTTTATCAGCGTTTTTCACTATAGGAGTAATTAATCCATCTTCAAGTGCCACGGCAATTGAAATATCTATATTTGAATATCTCAGTATTTTATTATCTATCCACGAAGAATTTATATCAGGAAATTTTTTCATGCTAAAAGCCACAGCTTTTATAATTAAGTCATTAATTGTTACTTTATTGTTTTCATCTGCTGAGTTAATCTCATTTTTGAGCGATATTAACTTATCAACTCGGCAGTCTACAGTTAAATAAAAATGTGGAACATTCTGTTTGGATTCAGTTAAGCGCTGTGCTATCACTTGGCGCATATTACTTACTTCAACTATTGTATTTTCCTCAGGACTTCCAGTGCGTGTACCACTGCTTAAAGACTCCAACACATCAGCCTTAATTATGCGACCATATGGACCTGTACCTTTTAATTGCTGCACATTAACCCCTTCATTTTGAGCTATTTTCTTAGCTAATGGGCTTATTTTTGTTCTACCTTCTACATAACCCTCTGTCATCTGAGTAGCTGACACTGGTTCTTTTCTTCTGGATTCCAGCGTCACGCGCTGGAATGACACCGAAGAATGACTTGTTGGCTTTCCGTTTAAATCTTGGTGTTCTGATTTTTGATTATCAACAGCACTTTTTGTCACTTCCTTTTTAACTGCACTATTGATGGAAGTTGAGGTATAGTTATTAAGCACACTGCTATCTTCTCCTTCTTCCAGCATTAAAGCTATTGGTTGATTTACAGGCACGCCACTTGTTCCTTCTGTTACTAAAATTTTTGCTAAAACTCCTTCATCTACAGATTCAAACTCCATTATGGCTTTATCAGTCTCTATCTCAGCAATTACATCGCCTACTTCAACTTTGTCTTGTTCTTTTTTATGCCACTTGACAATTTTTCCTCCAGTTTTGCTCATTGTCGGTGAAAGAGCAGGCATTAATATTTCTATAGGCATCGATTTTGCATTTAAAGATCTATTCAATTTTTAATTTACTCTTTATCTTATGTCAATCTAATCGTGAATTATGATGAATAAGTCTGTTACACTATCTCTCACGTTATCCCAGTGCGTGACACTGGGATCTTGGTTCAGTACTATTATCCTATTGTTTTTATTATTTAGCCATAGCTTGTTTGCTAATAACTTTGTTTCAACCAAATCAAATAAAATCAACATGAGAACGGGACCAGGATTTCACTATCCTGTAAAATGGATATACACTTGCAAAAATCTGCCCCTGAAAGTGATAGAAGAGTTTGAGAGCTGGAAAAAGGTTTGCGATATAGATGAAGACTGCGGATGGATAAAAGGCAATCTGCTTAGTGATAGGCACCACGCAATGATAAAAGAAGATACTTATGGATATCAAAAACAGAGTGTAGACAGCAAGATTACTATGAAAATAGACAAGTTCGTTGTAATGAAAATAGAAAAATGTAACGAAGAATGGTGCTTTCTTTCCACCCCAAAACGTAAAGCATGGGTACAAAAAAAACATATATATGGGGTTGATTAGGTTGATAAAGGATCTGGATTAACACTAGTTTCCGGACCTTCTGTAGCGGACTCTTCAGATGAAGCAGGAGTTGCACTAACTTCTTGAGGTTCTGGAGAATTATTTTGCCATATAGTGCTGTCACAAAAACTCTGTAACATCTTCTCAGCAGATGAATCTAAAATTTGTACAATAGACTTTTCACTTTGTTCTCTTAGCGATTGATCCATTCTAGAAATCAACTTAAGAAACTCACTACCTGATTTTTCAGCTTCACTTTTTATTTTACTTTCTATGCTTGCAATATTACCTTGATCAAATTCTTCTTTTGTTATGTTGAATGAATTTGCAACATCTTGATATCCAATCTTGCAATTTCCACAACCAATTATGCAAAAAGCAATAGAATTAGATATTTCATTTGCAGCCCACTTGTGTATAGTGTAAGCCAAATAATTGTCATGGTATTTAATGCTAAATTGTTGTTCTATTAGCTCAGAAATTTTATTCTTTAGAGACATAAAGTACCCTCCTTACATTCGTTATACCTTTTTGTTAAGATACACCATTTACTACATGCTTTACTTTAATTAATTATTAAAACAAGAGCATAATTTTCAGAGTTATATCTTTTTACCTTAACAATTCTTTTTTGAGTTCCTCTTCAATCATCTTAGTTAAACTCGTGTCAAACTCACTCCTCGAAAAATCCCTAACCTCCCCGGGATCATATTGATTTCCTATTTTTTTTTCAATAGCATCCTTTATTATGTTTTTGTCAAATCCCTTTATAATAGGCGTTACCTTCACTTGCCCTGCAGAACCTTTACCATAAATTCCTTTGCTTTTATCAATGCAACCACCTGCACCAGGTTTACTGCTTCTAAAACCACTTCTACACTCTACTGTTTCATACTTGATTTCACCATTTTCTATATATGCTATTTTATTATCTTCATCAGACTGCGGTCTTACTATTATGACTCTGTCTTTTAATTCTACACTATCATCAATTATTGTTTCCGTATAATCTGTATAATCTGTATAATTCGTATAATTATCTCTATCCGGATACATTTTATAGATACCTCCACCTCCCATAGTGATTAAATCCTTGCACTCTTGTTTGCCTACACTACACTTTCTTACAAAAATAGGCCCCCCATCCTTATCTGTGTATCTAAATTCTTGGTTACCTCCTCCCTCCGAAACTTCAATGTCAATGATAGGATAATCAGGATCAATTTCCAATTTAGCTTTAATATAATCTCCTGGCATTCCTGCTCTAGTTTCAGTGGAACAGGCATTCTTCCCGGTGGCATCATCTACATAACGTTTGCAGTTAGCGGGTGTATCTTTTATGTGACCTGCTTCACCACATCCCCACACTTCTATTTCAACACGGCTAGATGTTATTTGTGAGCCATCCACATCATGATTTCCACTTCCAAAATCATGGGACTTTTCGCTCTTTTTTTCCAGTTCTTTCTCGATTATCTCTTTTAATTTCTCTTGTAATTTTTTCTCTTTTAATTTTTCTTTTACTTTCTCTTTTAAACCTTCCAAGTCAAGCCTACACAATTTATCAGCGTAAAAGACCTCTGTTCTGTTTGCTTTAATCGGTTGATCTTTTAATTGTGTGCACTTTTGTACTTCATTTTTTTCATCTCTTAATACTTTACCATCCTTATCTTTACAATCCACTTCCTCATACCTTAAGTAGAATGGCTTATCATCTTCATTTTTATTCAAATATTGTTTTGAACGGCTACACTTTCCATCAAAGCAGATGCAACCATCATCACCTTGCTTGCATCCTTCTTTATGCTCTACATCCGTCAATTTGTATACTACTTTCAGTCCTTTACTAGATTTAAATGCGTCGTCTATCTCATCATTTCTTGTTACACAGTAACTGCATTTCCCCTTTTCCTGTTTATTGTCGTCAGGGAAGAAAACATACCCTTGTTTATTGAATATTATTTTATCCAACTTATCTTGAGGTCTGTTTAAGAGGTCAACTATTTCCCTTTTCTTGCTTGGAAGATAATAGAACTGATTTGATTCCTTTGAGTAAACAGCATTGTATTCAATATATTTTGTTCCCATTAATTTTAGTGGTATTATCTCATCTCCTCTTTTAAGGACAAACTCTTCTGGTTCTGGCTGCCATCCAGAAAGACAGAGCATTTTACTGTTAGAATTTTCTTTATACTTTACTTCTATTTCTGGTTGTCCTAAGTTGTTCAATTTGCATTTATTTCCTTGAAACTCTTTACATTCTGTTTCAATATCAGGAACATAGCCATATTCTTTCAGAACTTTAAATTGTTGCGGATTACTTTCTAATATACCTTCTATAATATTATCAATATAACTTTTTTCGTTATTACTATCAGTTGTTTTTGCTACTATTGCTGGTTGTACTACTTTTAAAGATAGAGGGCCAATGTTTGTAAAAGAACCAGCATTAACATTAAAAGTACAGAAACCATTGCTGTAGACTCCATGTGCTCTATAAATACAAGTGCTCTCGCTCATCTTCATTTCTATTTCTAATGTATTTGCATCCACTATCCTTAATATTTTAGGCTCTGGAGCAGGTGGTGCCGGGAAACAGCGGACGAACTGTGGATTTTTTTCATCTATACTTTGAGTTCCAAGGTATTCAGCGCAGAGCTGGCCCTTTTTTCTATAGGTTTTGAAGTAGTACGTGATGCCATCTTTGTCTAGTTTATTTTCTCCATACCCTTTAGGGAAATCTAATTTTTCTCCAATCTCTCCGTCTCTTCCTTTCAGATCACTAATGATTACCTTAACCTTAGGATCAAAGTAATCATTATCTCCATTTGTTATAGGAACAATTCTAACTTGTGGAGGTGACATCGCAAGTTGTTCACAAAGTGGAGGCGGGCCAGGTGCAAGTGGCACAGGGGCACATTTTACTTTTTCCTGATAGCAAGTATCACAGGTATTTGCCGTATATCCAGGGCGAAAAATATTTGCTCCTTCACCTATTTTAGTAAAATATGAGAAAAAATCCCCCATGCAGGCTGCTTTTTGACTGCAGGCGCATATCTTAGGGGCATTAGCAAATTTTCTTTTTTCTTCATCAGTCACATCATTTGCCCACTCCCATCCAAGACCTTTCGCAATCCCTTCCTTAATTTTTCCATCATCTAATATTGTATCTCCTTCCCAGTCGATAAAAACTGCTGCAGAAATTCCAGCCCCGCTCGTCTGCGTTCCGTATATCTGGCGGCAGGACGTTCCATTAGGTAATACATAACAATTACCTCCTTCATAGTCGCAAACTTGAATCTTTGGGTTGAAATAACCACCAACTCCTTGGTTTTTTATTGCTGTAACACTGATATATTGTAATAACTTTTCATCAAAATCTAGATTGTTCCAATTAAAGGTAAAGAAATTTGCTAAGCCTTTTCCAGTTTTGTTAGCTGTAGCTTCAGCTTCAGTACGAAAACGTATATTTCCACAGGTATCAGAATATCCATTACTTGCAATTAGCAAAATTAATACTAGAAAAAAAAATTTGGCTTTAAGCTTTACACTTTTCATAAAACACCGGTAACCACTCATTAACTTCTTCTCCTTTTTCCTTTATTGCCTCGTACATATACTTTATAGTCTCTTTGTTAGCTGAAAGTACATGTATTTCTTGCATATTCTTTAAATCTAAATTTAAAGTTACTAACCCTTTATACTGTTTTATCAAAAATAAACCTTCCTGTGTTGGCGTCTGCAGAATTATATTCAGCTCCTCTTTTGATAAAGAAAATGCCTTCATGTATAATCTATTTGCATTGACGTTCGGCATTAAGATTCTTGTATCAACATGTTTATCTAAATATTGAGTAAATTTGCTAGCAAATGCGAGATTCAAATTTTCAGTACTTAGGATTACCACAACATTTAGTTCCGTCATTCTTTGCATCCAGTTATCAAACTCTTTCTCTGTAGGAAAGATATTACTTATCTCCCATGCTTCATCCAAAACAAGTATTGCAGGCGAGCCATCACATTTTGCCTCAAAAGAATATAAAAAATAGTAAAGTATCACGGACATACATTCTTTTCGTTTTGTGAGGTTTGCGGTGTTGAGAGATATAATTTTTGTTTCCCAGTCAATATCTGATTCATTACCATCTTGAAATAAGTAAGCAAACTCACCACCTTCACACCATCTACTTATTTTACCCCCGAGGAGCAAAAGCACCTCAGAAATTTGCGCAATAGAACGTGACTCCTTGGGTATAGCAAATATAGAATCCACAATTTTTCTTATCTTTTCTTCTACGTCCACCAAGCTCATATCGGCTACCATTCTTTTGATCAGTTCAACCAACATATTGCGATTGGAAGCACTATCTTCAATGTTTAGTGGATTAAATTTTAGGCTTTTGTCTTTATACTTCGGATCGATTATATAATATTTACCACTCACTGCTTTAGTAAAAATTATCGACTTTCCAGTGTTATCCAATATGACAATTCTTGGGTTAAACTTTCTTGATTCTGATAATAGGAAATTAATGAGTGAAGTTCTGCCTGAATTTGGAGCTCCAAGTATCGTAGTATGGCCATTATTTCTTTTTCCATGGAAATTAAAGAAGTAAGGATTTCCTTCTTTTGAGAAAAAAACTGTTACCGCTTCTTTCCACCTTCCTCCTTTTAATGTACCTGACGTAAAATCATGCAGCATAGCAAAACTGCAAGCATATTTTGCTAATATATTTTTCGGTTGTGTAATAAAGGTAAAATTGCCCGGAAGTTGTGCCCAAAAATGACTTTCCATATGTAGATCAGTTCTAAATATCATGAAGCCAATCAATGACGTTATAGAGGATAAATCACCAATACTTTCAGCTAACTTATTCCTATCGTCTGTAAATATTGTAAAAATAATTTTCTGTTGGCAGAAGTCTATACTAGAGGTCTTTTCAAGCTCTATTATTTCTTCAATTCCTGAGCTTTTAAGTAAGGTATTATCCTCACTAATTTGCAGCATGTTAATTTGTTTATTAAATTCTTTTATTGCCTTACTATTACTAGTAAATATCATTATTTCTGTAATGATAAATTCAGATTCAAGCTGCAAGCACCTATCTATATTGCCTAAGGAGATTTCTCGGTATTCCTTTATGCTGAAAACAGAGCCAAATTTCTGTTGATTTTCAAAGATTGTCTGAAACGTATTGAAACCAAAAGCTATTTTAAAATTTCTAATATATTGCGACAGGTCCCTTTCATGTACTGGATAATCTTTGTGCGTTAATGTAACAATATAGTGGAGAAATTCTATCATTTCAGAATATATTTTACCTTCACTAAATCTTAGACCCAGTTTTTTAGCTCCAAAAGGTCCTAAATCATCGTGAATTAAGTCAGTTATCTTTTGCAACTCCTGATGGCTTTCTTGTAAAGACAACTTATGCTTATTCTTTATTCTATTGAAAAAAAACGAATTATTAGTATGCTTGCCAAAATCGCTAAACAATATTACAATGTATAGTTCATTTATATACTGTAATTTACTATCAGTGAGTTTATCAAACCGCGCTGAATGTAGCTTATCAGAGAAGTCTTCAGTTTTATTCCATTTCAAGCTCAGTTTATTGCGCTTTCTAACGGTATGAATCCAAACGGTAAAATACAGGCTATTAATATTTTTTGATATGCTTTTTCTAATTTCAGTTCTGAGGTCGCTGTAGTTATCAACAGAAGAATAATCTTCTAACTTGATTATTTTTAACAATTCTCCCTGTTTTGTTAGTATGGTTTCTTCATCGTAATGACAAGCATAAGGAACAAAATCTAAATCGATCCTTTCTAGTAATGCTAAGTTGTTCTTTTTTTCAAGCTTAGAGTTAACTGTTGGTACTTTTAACTGCATATGCGTATTCAATAAAGATAATTAAAAAAGATAAAAATACTATCTTAATTTTTATCTTTTTTTTCGCTATCGGATTGTAATTTTATATCTTTTGTAAAGTTAAATTTTTCTTTTAAGTAGTCTGTTGCCTTTTCTGTGCTACCAAACATTATGACTAACACACCAAACATTATCATAAAAAAGATCAGACCTCTAAACACTATTGCAAGTATCACTGCAGCCATACACAACCCTATGATTGTTGAAGGACTCATATTTTCTACAGTCTCTTTAATTGAAAATGAAGAAATAAAATCTTTTACCGTTTCTTGTACATCCTTTAATTCATCACTCACCGAAGCTTCGCTAGAATATGATGCAAAAATGAAACTTAATAAGGCTATAAAAACCAAAACTTTATTCAATTGAATGCGCATCAACTAAATACCCTTTAAATATTCCTCAAATATAACAACTTTTATATCAATAGGCAAGAACTGAATTCACTTATCCACTACAAGTAACACATATTTTAATTTTTACCGCTGCGAACATGCTGTAAGCTCTTATCATCAACAAGAGGACTCACATTAATGGATGTTAATTTGCTTGACAGAAAGTTTGAATGCAATTCAGCTACTGCTGCTATAGCAAACACTGCAGCCATAGCAAGTAGTCCTGCTCCTATCAATCCTGATGTCATTGCTCCTGCAACAATGCACCCTATTGTAGAGAGAGCACAACCTGCTACAAATGCAACGTGAAGATTTCTGTTATTGGGTTGTTTCTCAGGTGGCGTACCTTTACTATTGTTTTTGTTTGCAGAAGGTTTTTGCACAATGGGAGCGGTGTTCTTTTTTTCTTCAGGTTGCAATGGCTGACTACCTGTCATCTGAGTAGCCTGACCATCTGGGTCCATATTTTCTTTTTTTCTGGATCCCAGTGTCAAGCACTGGGATGACACCTGAGCTGGCTCTTCTTCTGCGGTCTGTTCTAGCAGCACTTTATTTCCAGTTTCTTCTTTTTGTGGATTACTATCTTCTTCAGTAGAGCTTAATGTTGAGCTTATACTGCTCCTTCTACTACTTGATGCTAAGCCAGGTGAATTTATTCCACTATCTGATTCACTGTCACTACTGAGTTTAGAAGTTTGCTTCTCCTCTTCTTCCACAACCTTGCTATATTTTTCAAACACTTCCTCTGTAACATCTGAATTACTAAGTATTTTATTATCACCACTTTTTTTCTCAGCTACATTCAAGGGTGTTTCTTGTGTGTTGTTTTGCTCTTCAATATGTCCTAGCTGCATTTGATCTTCAATATTTTCTTTAACAGCACTTGGTATTGAGCTTACACTGCTGCTCCTGTTAGTAATATCCAAAATTGTTTTTACTATTTTTCCTCTTTTTGTTTGTGGTCTTTGTGATTGTTCTATTCCATTGCCAAATACTGTAGATACAGCTAGTGCTTCTGATTTTATTACTTCATCTTTCAATACAGGAAGAAAGTTTTTGATATAATACTTATAATGTTTTTGATATTCCTCTTGTTTTTCCGGTGATTTTTCTAATTCAATTCGTTCTCTCAGCGATTTTTCTAATTTAGTTAATACCTCAGGGTCAGCCTCTTTCTTGAATAACTCTATGCATTCTTTCAGAGTTCTGTCTTTTTCAGATTGTGGGCTTGGATGTTTGTGCTCTTTTTTTGTTACCTTTTTGTATATAGTGTTGTGCAATTGCTGGTTAATATCTTTTTCATTACTCTTAGATTTTTTTACAGTACCTGGCATAGACTCCTCCATACATAATAAAATGTATAGATACCTCTTTAGCGTTAATTTTACATTAAAACTGGGCAATTATGCCATATTATGGATAATTATGGCAACTTGCTTATTGTGAGGTCGCTTAACTATTTGCTTTCTGGGTTTTCTACTTCTACAGATTTGCTCTCAATATAATTGTTTGCCTGTTGAACTAACATGTCTATCACTTCTTTTACAGGCTTTTCCTTATCAACCATGCCAACACTTTGACCGGCCATTAGAGATCCTGTTTCAACATCTCCATCAATTACTGCTCTTCTTAAAGCTCCAGCCCAGAATTTTTCTATTTCAAGCTGCCCATCTTCTTTTGAGATCTGGCCCTTTTGGTATTCATCAATAACTTTTTTTTGATGCTTCATAAAATCATCACTTGCTTTGTTGGCTATAGCTCTTACTGGAATTACAGGAAAATCAGCACTTATCTGTACAGAAGGTATTGCATTACGCGCAGCTGATTTAATAAACACTTCCTTGAAATTTTTGTGGGCAATTGACTCATTAGTGCAGACAAATAATGTACCTATTTGACAGCCACTTGCTCCCATGTCTAAGTAATTAACTATCATTTCACCTCTTCCTATTCCACCTGCAACAAACACTGGTATTTGTTCATTTTTAAAATGAGGCAATATCTCTTGTGCGAGAACAGAAGTGCTAACTGGCCCTATGTGCCCGCCTGCTTCCATTCCCTCTATTATTAACGCATCCACTCCCATTTTTACTAACCTTTTCGCAAGGCTTAATGCTGGTGCAAAGCACATAACTTTAATGCCCGCACCCTTGATTTTTTCTATATTAGGCTTTGTTGGCAGTCCACCGGCAAGCACTATATGGCTTACTTTCGTTTCAATGCACACATCTATCAACTCACTCAACTTTGGGTGCATAGTAATTAGGTTTACACCAAATGGTTTGTTAGTTAATTTCTGTGTCTCTATGATTTCTTTTTTCAATAGGTCTGGAAACATTGCACCACATGCAATTACACCGAAACCACCAGCGTTTGAGATTGCCGAAACCAAATTTCTCTCCGAAACCCAGCTCATAGCACCACCCATTATAGCAAACTCACTACCAAGAAAATCTGTTCCTTTTTTCCAGAGGCTACTTAACATATAACCTATATCATACGTTTAAAAATGTTTTGCTTATCTATAAATGTGTGCTTCAAAGCGCCAAGTATATGTAAGATTATAAAGAGTACCATAAAATACGCAAACATCGAATGTAGCTGATTAGCCGTGTTAGCTAGATCTTTGTTTTGATTAATCAACAAAGGGATATGAAAAAAATATTTGATCTTTTTGCCAGAAGCAGAAGACATAACATAGCCAGATAGTGGCATTAGCACCATCAAAGAATATAAACCAAAGTGTACTGTTTTACTTGCATTGATTACAAACCGAGAAAAATTTGCTGGAAGTGGTGGAACATAAGTAAAGACGCGAAAAAATATGCGTACTATGATTAATCCAAGAATAGTGATACCGCAAGCCTTATGAATAGCGTATATGTTGAACTTAATTTCATTGCTAAGTGGTAAGCTTTTCATATAAAGTCCAGAGCAAAGCATACCGATAATAAAAACAGCCATCAACCAATGGATAACTCTTAAACCTAGGCTATATTTATTGTCTTCCATTTTGATTACCCTAAAGTAGCATTTATATAATAGAAAAACTATTTTTCAATCAAAATTATGAAAGCAATTTAGATTTACCGACAATGTAGCTATACAAATTCGACCCAGCCGGGAGTCAAGTAGCTGGCTGGCACCTAAGCCATAAACGGATTAAATGCAAAACTTGCTTGACAAACTCCGCCAGCCCCCTTATCATGACAGTGAAGCTATATTATTTAACTTCCCAATCTGTGCAGATTAAAACGACAAGAAGACTTGTATTTGGCGTACTATTGTTTAATTTTTGCACTATGTGCACCGTATGTCTTTATAAAATTTCTAGGTTTTTACCTACATAAGCTGAAACGCGCTTATAAAGCGTTCAAGACATCACCCAACGTCAAATTTTAAAATAAAGAGTGGAATAACTAGCTACTCCGGGGATTCTTTGTCTTTTTTTTCTGCTGGTAAATTTCTTAAATATTAAAGCTAAGGTTAGTTGCATTTAAAAGCAGCTAAATTGCAGCGTTTAAGACTTAAAAAACGCCAATACTGAAAATAGACAATGACTAGGGTTTCTTTTGCCTTTTTTTTATTTGGTAAATTTCTTAATGTTTGTAGCTAACATGAACAAACATTTGAGAGTAACTTCTGCTAGTAGGGTGTCATCCGAGTAGCTGACACTGGGATCCAGCTTTCTTTATAAATTCACCAAAAGTGCTTCATTCTATAACGCAAAACCCATACTCACCAACCCAATGCATTACTTGCAACTAAGTTTCCTGGATCCAAGTAGTCAGGGCACTGGGATGACATCGTTTACTATGTGATATCGTGCCATATTACAATGTTCGTGCAGTTGTGTGTCAACTACTTTCGTGGCATCGTTAATCTTTATGCTAGTTTTACTAAAAATTATAGTATTTTAGGTATAATTGCAATATCTAAATTTAAGGTATAGGGATGAACCCTACAATCAAGAGAATTTTCAATATTTTTCTTATAGTATTATTTATTTCTTTCTCTCATGTTGGGAGTGCTGCTAACGCCAATGACGATACAACTGCTCAAGTAATATGTAATATCATTGGCTACGTTTGGGGAATAGGCGGACCGCTTATGACCGTAGTGATAATAGGTGCAGCTTTGCTTGCGATATTTGGTAGAATGCCATGGCCGGCTCTTTTTGCACTCGGTATATTTTGTGCTGTATTTTTCGGTGCTAAAACTATTGTGACAAAAGTAATGGGTGGTATAGGCAGCACTGGAAATACTTCCTTGATGGACCAATGTGGAACAGGAGACACAAAAAAGAACCAATAGGGTTATTTTTTTCTAAAGCAGACCTGATGCACGGCTTCAACTATATCTTCCACTTGCGGTAATGCTTTTTTTTCTAGGTTTGCAGCGTAAGGTAAGGGGATGTCCTTGCCAGTTACGCGCATAACTGGAGCATCAAGGTAGTCAAATCCTTGTTCCATAACAACGGCTGACAGCTCTGCTCCTATTCCTGCAAATGGCCATCCTTCTTCTACACTAACTAACCTATTAGTCTTCTGAATAGAGTTAATAACAGTTTGAGTGTCAAGTGGTCTTAAGGTTCTGAGGTCAATAACTTCAGCTTCTATACCTTCACTCGAAAGTAAATCTGCTGCATTTAAGGCATCCATTAATTTTAATGAAAAAGCAGTGATAGTTACATCCTTTCCTTCCCGTATAACAGCAGCTTTGCCTATCTCAAGTAGATAATCTTTGTTTGATAGCTCAGAGTCAGAAACTTCATGCTCATGTCCATAAGCTATCTCGTTTTCTAGAAATATCACTGGATCTGGATCACGAATTGCAGCTTTAAGCAGACCTCTGCAATCGCAGGCAAAATAGGGTGCTATTACTTTTAACCCCGGTATATGCGAATACCAAGATGCAAAGCATTGAGAGTGTTGTGCAGCAACTCTTGCTGCAGCACCATTTGGCCCACGAAATACTATGGGGCATCCAAGTTGTCCACCTGACATATAATTTGTTTTTGCTGCGGAATTCACGATTTGGTCGATAGCCTGCATAGAAAAATTAAAAGTCATAAATTCGACAATTGGCTTTAATCCAGCGAATGCTGCTCCAATAGCAAGGCCAGCAAATCCATGTTCGGTAATAGGCGTATCAACCACTCTATTTTCTCCGAACTCTTTCAGTAATCCTTTTGTTACTTTATAGGCACCATCATACTCTGCAACTTCTTCACCGATGATTAACACGTCAGGGTCGTTTTGCATTTCTTCTCTGATCGCTGTGCATAAAGCTTCTCTTACACTTAAGGTTGCCATTTATAAACTTTTATAGACTTTAACTAAAGTAACTATATCAGAATTACTAGGCTCTGTGGACAAAATTTTAGAGAAGCCATATGAGAGCTCCAACAAAATTTAGAAATCCCATGTAAACCTCTGCGGTCTTGTCAAATCTGGAAAAAATGCGCCTAAAATTTTTAATTTTACCGAAAAAGCACTCAATCAAATGACGTTCTTTATAAATATGCTCATCATAGTATCTTTGCACTTTTCGATTCCTTTTTGATGGAATTACGATTTCACATTTCCTGTTTTCAAGGCTGACCACAAAAGCATTGCTGTCATAACCCTTATCATACCAATTCTCATTGTTGGTCATTCAAATAGGATACATAGCAGAGTTGTTTAATTGTGGAGTAGGTAAGAGAAGTAATAAATTTACACAAAGCACTCTCAAGCAAAGCAATAGTATCGTATATTTTATTGCGCAAAATGTTCTGTTTTACATACAACCAAAGCCTCTCAACTGGATTGAGTTCAGGTGAGTATGGTGGTAGGTATATAATCTCAATATTTTTAGGTACCTTTAAACTTTTCGACTTATGCCAACTAGCACAATCCATAACAAGAAAGGCTTCTCGTGGTCCCAAATATTGAGACATTTGCTCAAGAAATATATTCATACAATCAGTGTTGACATTCGGTGCAAACAAGCTAGAATTCTCCCCATTTCTAGGATTAACTGCACTGTAGAGATAAAAATTTTCCCTACCTAATTTTACCTTAACTTTTGTTCTGACGCCTTTTTTAAACCATCCATGCCCGGTCTTTGAATGTGTGCCAAACCGCGATTCATCGAAGAAAAACAGCTCTTTTTCAGAATACTTGCCAATAACTTCGTTGAGATTTTTTTTTGAATTCCTCTTGTTTTCTTTTATCTTGTACATTGTGTACTGGTCTTGGTGTAATATAAGAGAATTTCATCTTTTGCATATAGCGGTGTACTGTAGATTTGCTAATATTTAAGCCGAACTTTTCCTGGATTCTTATTCTCATTTCTTTAATGGTAATATTAGGATTTTCTCCTACCCATGCTTCAACTTGCTGTAGTTGAGCCTGATTTAATTTAGTTTTTCTACGCCGTTGTGGAGGAGCAAACAATTTTTCTTCTCTGCCTAATTTCAAGAGTTTTATCCACGAAGTTAGTGCGCTTCTTGAAATGCAATATATTTTTGCTACAGCCGTTATACTATGCTTTTTTGCTGCAATTACAGCATTTAGTTTTTTTGCAACATATGCATTGTTCCTTACTTTCTTCAGCATTTTTTTTGCTGATTTTACTACTTCTTCATCCAATAATTTTGATCTTAGTGCCATTTATACCTCGACTATTTCACTTATTTCATTATGGCTTGTCTTCTATTATTGTCTATCTGTTTGCCGTGTAATGGGAATTGGTATCAGCTACTACAATGGAGTTATAGACATTTTTTGTTAATACTTCAGCTT
The DNA here is from genome assembly GCF_977011065.1 of Wolbachia endosymbiont of Dactylopius coccus. NCBI lineage: Bacteria > Pseudomonadati > Pseudomonadota > Alphaproteobacteria > Rickettsiales > Anaplasmataceae > Wolbachia > Wolbachia endosymbiont of Dactylopius coccus. Next base: position 1,088,413 of record NZ_OZ347065.1, read on the forward strand.
GTGTAATTTCATTCCTCTGGCCAGGAGTAAGTATAAATTTTAAAGGATTTCCCAATGCATCAACAAGTGCATGAATTTTAGTCGTAAAGCCACCTTTACTTCGCCCTAAAGCCTCTTGATCCTTCGAATCTTTTGTATATCCAGCCGAACATGGATGGGCTCTAATGATCGTACCGTCGATTATGACGGCTTCTAAATCTGGCTCTTGTTTTGTGTACTCCAATAAATTTTTCCAAATACCCCTTTCGCACCATCTCTTAAATCGTTTGTGTATACTTCTGTAATTGCCATAGATTTTCGGCAAAAGTCGCTATTGGCAACCACTTTGCGCCATATACCACACTGCTTCTATGAATATTCTTAAACGTTTTTCGTCTTTACTATGCATTCCTTTTATGCCTTTTATGAATTCTAAAATTTGTTTCCAATTTCTTTCTTTTATATAATATTCCATTCGGTAGTTTCTCCATTTTTATGTTCATTTGGTTAAACTACCACTTTTTTTCTCCCTCTTCATATTTTTTGTCCACAGAGCCTAGGAAGCGTACAAATTAAGTTTTACAAACTGACCTTACCCGGATGATATGAATAAGTATTACTTGGTTGAAAGCAAGAGAAGATAATAACTTCTCAGAGTGGATAGGTGGCAGTTCTTTTGAGGCACTATCTGCTCTTACATGGAGTGTAGGAAGAAGACCTCGTGACCCAGATTCTGCCACCGGTGAGGCTCAGTCACCTTTTTGATAGCCTGAAGATGGCTTTATGTTTCCTGTTTCTCTTTTCCTTTTCCTCTATAAATATATTGTTTTTATATTCAGTTTAAATATTTCACTAATTCTTTTTATCGTCATTGTTTTTTCATCAACTGCTTTGAGAACTCGTTCTCTGAGGTCTTCACTATATGGGCTTGGCATTTCTCATCTCTTTAATATGCCATTATAACCTATTCTATCCTTCAGGTAAACCTTTCTTGGGTTAGCTATAGCAGTGGGAATAGTAGTTGGAGCTTGTTGTCTTGTTGCTGCTGCAATCATATACTATTGTAATAGACCTTCAAATTCACTTGAAAATAGCAAGGTCCAAGGGTTTTCTGTAAACCATGAACAACCTACTCTGTAAAATTCACAAGACCTATTAAAATATTTTTTTACTTTTCATCGTATATTTCTCAACATATTATCTTTAAATACTAAAATAATTAACAATATGGCATTATTAATAGTTGAATCACCTGCGAAAGCGAAGACAATAGGCAAATATTTAAGTAAAGAGTTCAAAGTAGCTGCATCTTTTGGCCATGTGAGAGATCTTCCAGTGAAGAACGGTTCTGTTGATCCGGATAACGATTTCGCTATAAAGTATGAGATTATTGAAAGGGCAGAAAAATATGTAAAAGAGTTGGCAAAGGAAGCAAGTAAAACATCAGACATATACCTTGCAACAGATCCAGATAGAGAAGGAGAAGCAATAGCTTGGAATGTGATAGAGGCACTAAAGGAAAGGAAAGCAATCAATGATGAAAGTAACATTCATAGAGTAGTCTTTAACGAAATAACAAAAAGAGCAGTGCAAGAAGCTATAAAAAATCCACGTGGAATAAACATGGACTTAGTGCGCGCACAGCAAGCACGCAGAGCTTTGGATTATCTAGTTGGATTTAGCTTGTCACCGCTGTTGTGGACAAAATTGTCGGGAAGCAAGTCTGCAGGGCGAGTGCAGTCTGTTGCATTAAAGCTTATATGCGAACGAGAAGATGAAATCAGTAAGTTTATAACACAGGAGTATTGGAGCATAAAGGCAGAAATGCAAAATAGCAAAGATGAGGCTTTTTTTGCTATGCTAAGCCACTATGACAATAAAAAGCTGGAAAAATTTGATATTAAGAATGAAGAAGAGGCAAAGAACTTAGTCAGGGAGATTGAATTAAGGCAATATGCTGTAAGCACAGTAGAACGCAAGCAAGTTAAGAGAAACCCACTTCCTCCATTTATTACTTCAAGTCTTCAGCAAGATGCAGTGAATAAACTGTATTTTAATGTGAAAAATGTTATGCGAGTAGCGCAAAATTTATATGAAGGTATCAATATTGGTGGTGAAACCGTAGGGTTGATAACTTACATGCGTACAGATGGGTTTCATATTGCAGATGAGGCTATAAACTCAATTAGAGGGTCAATTAAGTCGTTATATGGTGATAAATATTTACCACAGTCTCCTCGTAAATATGTAAAAAAGGTCAAAAATGCTCAAGAAGCACATGAAGCAATCCGGCCAACTGATATTAATAGAACGCCGAGTAGTATTAAGGATTACTTAACGCCAGAGCAATTTAAATTGTATGATTTAATCTGGAAAAGAACCATTGCAAGTCAAATGGAATCGGCGATCCTTGATCAAGTGGTAGTCGAAATTAGTTCTACTGACCAGAAAGTAATTCTGCGAGCAAGTGGATCAAGTATATTCTTTGATGGTTTTTATAAAGTCTATCAAGATAACATGGAAGCCGAAAATGAAGGCCTGCTACCTGCCATGAAAGAAGGGGAAGCATGTAAGCTGATTTCAGTTGAGCCAAAACAGCATTTCACTCAACCACCACCTCGTTATAGTGAAGCAAGTATCGTTAAAAAAATGGAAGAAATCGGTATAGGCCGCCCATCAACTTATGCAACAATTATTTCGGTATTACAAGATCGTGAGTACGTTTCATTGGATAACAAAAGATTTATTCCAAGCAGCCGCGGTAAAATCGTTACTATATTTTTAGAAACCTTTTTTCAGCGTTGTGTAGAGTATGACTTCACAGCACAAATGGAAGAAAAGCTTGATTTAATTTCAAATGGACATGCAGATTGGAAAAAAGAATTGAACCACTTTTGGGTGCCATTTTTTGGTCATGTAAACTCTGTTAAGCAAATGACGCATGATGAAGTTTTCAGCGGCATTCACGATTTGGTAATCAATTGGTTTTGTTCAGAGGAAGGAAAAGAAGAAATAGGTAAGAAATGCCCTGCTTGCTCTGATGGTATATTAAAATTGAACTTTGGGCGAGCAGGAGTGTTCCTTGGATGTTCTAACTATCCTGAATGCAACCATACAAAAGAAATTACGGGCAGTAATGACAATTTAGAATATCCAAAAAGTTTAGGTATAGATGATATAACAGGACAAGAGGTAGTAATTAAAAAAGGTCCTTTTGGGCTTTACCTGCAGTTTAATAATGAGTCAGAAAAGAAAAAAGCGGTTTCTATACCAAAAGATATAAATGTTAATGAGATTGATCTGAGCACCGCTACTCAATTACTTTCCTTGCCGAAAGTAATCGGAGAACACCCTGAAAACGGAAAGGAAGTAAAAATAGGCCTTGGACGATTCGGGTACTATATTTTCTATGATGGTAGATACTTTTCTCTTAAGAAAAGCTCCAAAGAGGTGCTGAATACAGAATTGAGCGAAGCTGTACAAATTATTGCAAACAGTCCACGCAAAGAGTTAAAATCTCTCGGAGTTAATGAAAAAGGAAAAGAAGTTTTTATCTGCAATGGTAGGTACGGATTCTATATAAAATGCGGTAAAACAAACGTTGCTTTGGGCAAGAGTGCAGATATTGAGAGTATAGATTTGAAGAAGGCTTTAGAGTTGATTAAGAATAAAAAGTAGACTTTTGTTGAAATATTAGGTAAAATTGAAATATATTTGACAATGCTTAGGGAGAATGGCAATAGAATTTAATAGATATATCCGAGGTAAAACTTTAGATTTACATGAGTTGGATAACGTAGATACAACCGAGTTATTAGGCTTTGTTAAACAAAAAACGGAAATCAAAGTGCTTGATCTTGGTAGGAACAGTATTAATGATGAATATGAAGAAGAATTACTCAAACGAGGTATTGTAATAATAGAAGATTGCAGTGAAGAAGAGTTAGCCAGTGATTTAAAAGATGATTTAAAAAATAGTTTGGGAAGTTATTTAGAAAGTGGTTTAAAAGATGATTTAGAGAATGATTTAGAAAGATGCAATACTAGCAATAAAAGCGGAAATGTAAATCAGTTATCAAACTCGCAAGAAAAACTTAAAAGCAGTAGCAAATACTATATTTGTGGAGCAGCAGTTGGTTTAGTTATTGGTTTAGTTGCAGCATATTGTTTAGGAGCTGCTGCTTTAACTCCTGTTGGCGTCTCTGTTGCAGTGTTTATTGCATCTGCTGTGGTTGGCGCGTTACTCGGAGCTGGGGTGGGTTATGCTGTGAGTACATATCTTGAAAACACTGAAGTTAAAAATATGCAGTCTCACAAGAGTTATTGAAGATCTGTATTAAATACTAGCACAGGGGCTTTCTTCTATAGCTAACACAAGACTATTTCAAGACCTCGTCATCCCGCTGCTTGTTAGCGGCTGAGATACTGCGAATGAATCGCGAGTATCCGTTCAGGATAGCGGCAAGACCATAGAGTAAAAGTGAGTTTACAACAAATGGTGTCATCCCAGTGCTTGACACTGGGATCCAGGTTACTATATATGAAAAGTTATTATGTTTATATACTTGCAAGTGAACGAAAAAGAAAGCTTCAGCAAAAGTTTATGATGTGTTTTTGTTCTAGCAAGTAGTCAGGTATCCGTTCAGGATAGCGGCAAGACCATAGAGTAAAAGTGAGTTTACAACAAATGGTGTCATCCCAGTGCTTGACACTGGGATCCAGAAAATTTGATTGTGTACTATACAACATTTTCGATCAAAAGCTGGATTCCAGTGTCAAGCACTGGAATGACATCACAGGGGCACTGGAATTTTTGTTTCAATATTTGTACATTAGCCATGCATCTGAACAGATACGGAAAATAAACTTAATTGAAAAAACAAACCAAGAATGGAAAGATTTATATGATGAAATCGTATCTGGATTCCAGTGTCAAGCACTGGAATGACACCATTTGTTGTACAAATTACCTTTGCAAACAAATGTTCGTACAGCTGTGTGTCATGTACTTTATTTGCACATTAGCCACTTCCCTGAACAGATACCTTATTATAGCTATAACACTGAAGTTTACAATCAGAACAAACCACTTGGCCACGTGGAACTGACTTCAGCTTGTCCGTTGAAACTTGATTTGAGCAGAATATACATTTTATTGTGTTGCTTGGAGTAAGTGAGTTATCAACAGCAATTCTATCATCAAAAACAAAACACTCACCTTCCCAATTACCATTTTTATTATAAGTTTTTTCAAGGTAAGAAAGAATGCCGCCTTTCAGGTGGTACACATTGTTAAATCCAAGATTTTTCATGTACGCTGTTGATTTTTCGCATCTAACCCCACCAGTGCAGTACATAGCCACTTTCAGGTCTTTACTCTCAGAGAAAGACTTTGCCCACTCAGGAAAATCGCGAAAACGCTGAGTATGTGGATTGATTGCATTTTTAAACTTGCCTAATTTCACTTCATACTCATTTCGTGTATCTATTACTAAAACGTCAGGTTGAGAAGTAAAATCATCCCAATGCTCTGGATCAACATATTTACCCTTAAGGGAAATATCAAGATTGCCTACACCAAGATTCACAATCTCTCTTTTTAACCTTACCTTCATCTTACTAAATGGTTGATATTCTGCTGCACTCTCTTTCCATGTAAGGTCCCTTAGCCTATAATCAGAACGTAGAAAATCGAATATTTTATCAATCGCGTTTCTTTCACCAGATACGGTTGCATTAATACCCTCTTCTGCAAGGAGTATAGTGCCTTTTAATTCAACGTTGTCGCATGCAGCTTTTATTTCGTCTTTCATGTCATAATAATTAGAGAGTTCTACAAAGTGATAGAAAGTTGCAATGACGAAGCTCATGATTATTCACTTATCAACTAAAAACATGATATACAAAATTATAAAGATATTCAATAGTACGGCTGTTAATTACTGGATATCTTCAGTTTTTACATATAACATTTTAATATCAAATATAGATCCAAATTAATGTTTTTGAGAGTATTTAAAAATATATTCTTATTTTCAGTAAGTATATTATTCGTCTGTCCTATACTATCGTTAATATCGATTCTATTTACAGAGTCAGCAAATTCTGGATGGGTAATCAGCACACTTTTCCCTGAATATATACTGAGTACGCTAATTTTGATGATAGGAGTGGGGGGGATATCCTTCATATTTGGAGTGATTCCAGCATGGCTCACCACATTTTTTTCATTTCCTGGAAGTAAAATTTTTGAGATTGCTTTGTTCTTTCCGATATCGATTCCTGGATATATAGTAGCGTTCGTCTATGTGAATACACTAGAATTTTCAGGTCCGGTGCAGAGCTCATTAAGAGACATTTTAGAGTGGGGCAAAGGTGACTATTGGTTTCCTGAAATAAAATCCCTAGGTGGTGGAATATTAGTAATGGGATTTAGTTTATATCCATACGTTTATATGCTAGTCCGCTCAAGTCTAAAGAATGTTAGTAACTCAGTCACTATTGCGTCAACACTTGGGTTCTCCTCATTGAAGAGCCTGTTTTCTGTCATCATACCTTCCATACGTCCATCAATTATAGCTGGGTTGTCCTTGGTGCTAATGGAGGTAATTACAGATTTCGGCACACCACAGTTTCTTGCTATCGATACTTTTACGACAGGAATATATCGCACTTGGTTTTTACTGCATGATAAATATTCAACTACTGTTTTAGCAGTTGCAGAATTGATTTTCGTTGCAACATTAATAGCTATCGAAAAAAAACTACAAAAAAAAGGAATATCTTACTCTTCAATCAATACCAATTCAGATTATCACAACAAACGGAGTATAAGTGGCACTATACCATTGATCTTTGCTTATCTTATGTGTGTATTGCCGATATTAATAGGTTTTATTTTGCCAATGATTCCGCTCATATATTGGAGCATAGAGAAGGGGTTTTTCATATATGAAGCAAGATTCTATAACATAATAGCAAATAGCGTTAGTTTATCATTCATCACTGCACTAATCTCAATTAGCATTGCAATAATTATTGGATATACGGCGCGTAAAAATAAGGTAATCAATAATGTAGCACGTCTTATTTCTTTAGGCTACGCAATTCCAAATGCAATTATCGCAATCAGCATAATAATATTTTTAAGCAGAATATCCTCTTTCATTACTCAATATATTGTGGAAATTAGCTTGGTAGGAACTATTGGCGCATTAGTTTACTCATATTTATTTCGTTTTTTTGCTATATCTTTCAAGGCGGTAGAGTCAGGGCTCAAAAAAACACCAAATGAAATTGAGTGGACTGCATATACTATGGGTCATGGACCTATTTCCACATGTTTGAATGTTCATATCCCTCTCATCAAGAAGAGTATACTATCGGGATTTTTGCTCGTATTTATGGATACTATCAAAGAGCTCACAGCAACACTTATTATAAGACCATTTAATTTTGAAACTATATCAACTAGAATATATGAACTTGTAAGCGATGAGCGCTATAGAGAAGCTGCCCCATTTTCGTTAATAATAGTTATAATAGGCTTAATCTCTACAATAACCTTATTTACACTTGATGATAAGGATAAAAAATAAACGTAACCGTTCACACAATGGCGTCAACTTAAGGAAAAATATCAGCGATAGTGTATAAAATTTCTCTCTAAATTTTTTATCATTAAATTATCCAAAGAGTGCAATAAACAGCACTTTTGTTTCTGTTTTATTTCAACAAAGAAGTCTAAAATGTGTCCTTAAGTTGACGCCATTGACCGTTCACACTTAATTCTTTAATCTCACTAATGGAAAGACCAGTGCACTCAACAATAATGTTGATGTCAACATTATTAGCCAGCATTGCTTTTGCGACTTCAATTTTCCCTTCAATTTTCCCTTCCTCTTTACCAATTTTTTTGCCTTTTTCAGTAGCAAGATCAAGTCTGTATTCAAGAATGGCTTCTTCTTTGCGTAGATCCATTATTCTTTCTTCGTAAGCTACTAAATCTTTTTCGTTCCAACGAAACTTGTCTAATTCATCATATGCTAGCTTTATTATTGGCGCTTTTTCTGCTATCTCTTTTAAGTCCTCTTCTGTTGTTTCTTCTGCGTATTGTTGTCTAAGAGCTTGTCCGCAAATCAGTAAATTCAAGCATATTCCCTCTTCAGCATAACCCTACTCATAGCCAAATATATGAAATTTTCGGTAGATGTTGTAAGGAGATCGTATTCTTTAGATAACCTTCTATTCCTATTGATCTAAGCAAAAGTCCTTTCTACAACCCACCTTCTCGGCTGCACTTTAAATCCTGGCTCCACTTTTGGTAATAGCTCTGGTGGTGTATCTTTATGCACCCAAAATCTGCACGGAGGCCTTTTAACAATTTCAATATCTATATTGTGCTCTATTTTTACGTAATCTTTTAGCTCTTTTCCTTGATATCCCATATCAGCCCACATTTTCCTAACATTAGTATATTTTTTCCTCATATTATCTAATGCTATCTTAACTCCATCTCTGTCATTTTCATTTGCAGCTCCCACATAACATCCCAATATAAAACCCTGAGTATCCGTGATTATATGCCTCTTTCTACCTTTAACTTTTTTTGCTCCATCGTAGCCTTTTGTCCCCCTTTTTCTGTCGTTTTTACAGATTACTATACACGCACTTGGCTCCTCATTTCTTCCCATTTTTGACCTGCTATATTTAGTGATATCGTAGTTCATTTTCTCAAAAACTCCTTGCTTTTTCCATCTCCTAAATTGCTCGTGTACTGCTTTCCATGACGGAAAATCGTTTGGTAAATACCTCCATTGGCACCCTGTACGCAGTACATAAAGAATTGCATTTAATACCTCTCTTTTGCTGTATTTTAGCGGCCTTCCTCCCTTCTTATACGATACTCTCAAATACTTCTCTATTAACTCCCATTCTCTTTCGCTTAGGTCCGTTGGATACTCCTTTCTCACCTCTAACCTCTTATTTAAATCTACACCTTTTTTAGTTTGTGGACAATCTCTTACTGCAGAACAACTAATTACCAAAGTAGTAAAAGGATATACCAAGCAAGAGTGGCAAAAGATAAGGGATCGAAATGAAGTACTAGATTGCCGAATTTACGCAAGAGCAGCATCGATAGCACTGGGAATAGATAGATGGCCAGAGAGTAAGTGGGAAAGTTTAGTAGGAGAAAAAGCTAAAAAGCCTAAAAAGGTAAGAAAGAGTAGATGGCTGGGTGAGAAGAATGTACAGCAGTGAATATTTAGCCCAAGTTGAAGAAGCGATAAGGAAGCTACAGAGCGGGGAAAGAGTAGTATCGATTGCATATGGTGACCATGTGGTTAGGTATGGAGAAGTGCAGATAAAAGATCTATTGGATTTAAGACAACGAATTAAAGCTGAATTGAAAGTAGCAGGTGTGAAGCCAAAAAGAAAGATTGTTATTTCAACGAATAAAGGGATCATATAATATCGTTGAAAGGAACACTATGACAAAAATTATAGGAAAAGAATATACAGAATTTTTAGAGCAGTTGAAAGAACAGATTGCTACTAGTCGTTATAAAGCAGCACTAGCAGTAAATAGCAAGCTTATTGTGCTTTACCACCATATTGGTACAGAGATCTTAAAGCGCCAAAAAGAACATGGCTGGGGTGCTAAAATCATAGATCAGCTAAGTAAGGATTTAAGAAGCGCATTTCCAGAAATGAAAGGTTTTAGTCCTAGAAATTTGAAGTATATGCGTAAGTTTGCTGAGGAGTATTCTGATATTGAATTTGTGCAGGAGCCTCTTGCACAATTAACTTGGTACCATAATGTTACTCTTTTAGAAAAGATAGAGAGTCGAGAAACAAGGTTGTTTTATATAAAAGAAGCAATTGAACATGGCTGGTCAAGAAACATCATGGTAATGCAGATTGAACTTGGGTTGCATAAGCGTCAGGGAAAGGCTATCACTAATTTCAAAGAGAAGCTACTTTCACCTCAATCAGATTTAGCGCATTACACACTAAAAGATCCATATGTTTTTGATTTTTTAAGTATAGGAAAGGATGCTAATGAAAGAGAAGTAGAAAAAGGGCTTGTAGGCCATGTAGAGAAGTTTTTGCTAGAGCTTGGTGAAGGCTTTGCCTTTGTTGGCAGGCAATTTCACTTAGATGTTGGAAATAAAGACTTCTATATTGATTTATTATTTTACCATTTAAAGCTACGTTGCTTTGTAGTAATCGAGCTAAAAGACAAAGATTTCAAGCCAGAATATGCAGGAAAAATGAATTTTTATCTTTCAGCCGTTGATGATTTACTGAAACATGAGACAGATCAACCATCTATAGGATTAATTTTATGCAGATCAAAGGATAACGTACTAGCTAAGTATACACTGAAAGACATAAGTAAACCGATAGGGTTGGCAGAATATCAAATTACTGAAAGTCTACCAAAGAATATAAGGACAGCTTTGCCAACCATAGAAGAATTAGAAGCTGAGTTATCAAAAATTTCAGATAAAGAGAAGTAATGCTGCTCAAATCATTCAAACAACTATTTAGTAAGCCAAAAATCAAAAGTTCAGCCTGGGATGCATCAGGTTCAGGAAGGAGATTATTGCACTTTCAACCAGAAGTAGGAGTATAAATAGCTTACTTTCCCAGAGCCTTGAACACCTGCGTAGTCGATCACGTGACATGGTAAGAAAGAACTCGTATGCAGCAAACATCATCGATACGATAGTAATACCAATTCCCATTACACGGGAAACAGATGCACAACAATGAGAATTGGTATCAGTAAACCCTAAAATATCGTTCAAAAAGTGGATCAGGATATTCTTATTTTTTTCCGTTCCAAAGATTTTTTTGAAACATAAATCATTGCGAGAAATTTTGATGGCAAAAATGCTTGAAAATATTAATAATTATACACACAATTATTCAACCATATTTTTGGAGATAGCTAGTTTCTGTATTTATTTTAAATTGAAGAAAGCTCAAATGAAAGATCGTGCTTTGCTAAAAATCACAGAATGCAGTCTGGTTACAAATAAACTATTTTGACAGTTAATGGGGTCTAGTTTTGACGTATGGACTATCCAAAGAAAAGGGTGGTATCATAACCTCAAAAATTTTTATGCTTTCTTCATTCAGAAATTCATACTTACCCTGCATTATTCCTGACGGTGCATTTAAGTATGTTCCACTTGTGTATTTGAATACCTCTCCAGATTTTATCACAGGTTGTTCTCCGATAACACCAACTCCGGCAATTTCGTTTACTTTTCCCTTATAATCTATTATTTGCCAATGACGACTTAACAATTGAATAGTTGATTGGCTTTTGTTTTTTATCTTAACGTTATACATCCATACATAGCAATTTTCATAAGGAATGGATTGTTCTTCAATGTAAATTGGTAAAACTGTAACTTCAACAAAGTTGGTAGTTAGTGTGTATTCTAGAATCATTATAGAATATTCATGATAAAAAGATAACATTCTAATTATATACTTTTTTCATAGATTTTTCAAGTATACTTTAATTAGGAAATATCAATTTATAGTATGAATGGACCAGATGCGCTGAGCAAAAAAGTAATAGGAATAATAGGTGGTGGACAATTAGGTAAAATGACTGCTATCGCTGCAACAAAACTTGGACAAAAAATACATGTTTTTGCCAGTGCTAAAGATGATCCGGCTTGCTCTGTTGCTGATGATTTCACAATAGCAGATTTCTCTGATAAGAAAGCTCTTGAATCTTTTGCACAGAGTGTGGATTTAGTTACTATTGAGTCTGAAAATATTCCATGTAGTGCAATTGATATCGATGTAAATTTTTATCCGGGTAAAAAAGCGTTACACATTTCGCAGAACAGACTGAGAGAAAAGGATTTTATTAAAAACTTGGGTATAAAAACTGCTAACTATAAGAGTATACAAAATTATAATGAGCTACTGAAAAGCAGTAGAGCTTTTGGCTATCCAATAAGGCTGAAAACAACAGAAATGGGTTACGATGGAAAAGGGCAATATGTGCTTGAGAATGATTCTGAAGTGAAGCAATTTGCTTCCTTTGATTGGAATACAGAGTACATTCTTGAAGCAAGTGTTGATTTACTGAAAGAGGTTTCAATAGTTATTGCAAGAGATAAAAACGGTAAAGTAGCTTTTTTTCCTATAGCAGAAAATTACCACGTTGATGGAATACTTGATACTTCAACAGTGCCAGCTAAAATAGATAGCAAATTAACTCAAGAGGTACAACGAGCTGCAAAGAAAATAGCAAATGCGCTCGATGTAATAGGAATTCTGGCTATTGAATTTTTTGTTACTAAAGATAACGAGTTGTTAGTTAATGAACTAGCTCCAAGACCTCACAATTCTTGCCACTGGAGCTTGGATGCATGTAACGTTAGTCAATTTGAACAGCTGGTTAGGATAATATGCGGGCTACCTATGCAGGAAGTAGTATTACGCTTTCCTTGTATGACGAAAAATATAATAGGTAACGATATATATGATTCTCATAAGTATTTGAGCAACGAAAAAGCTAGTTTAACCATATATGGGAAAAAAGAGGTTAGAGATAAGCGTAAAATGGGACATGTCAATATAGATTTAAGTTATTGAGTCTCTCTTATTAGGTGTACAGTCCCAGAGTGTGATGGTATAAGTTTAATATAAATAATTCAGGAGCATTGAGAACATATAAATTCAAAAGGAGTAAGACCATTAAGAGTTTTGAGTCTCTTTGCATAATTGTAGGCCATATATAGATATAGTTTTCCCTCCTCTGTTCTGACTTCTGCAATATCAATATGCTATAGGATATTTCTTAAATTTCTTTTTTGGTTTAATCAACATCTGGCAGTTTGCTAATGTTATAACAGCGATGCAGGCTAGAAGTGCGGAATTGTAGACTGCAAGGCAATCATCTAGTGGTAGAAGTGTATGCTTCCGAAATGCGACCTTCTTCTTCTAAAGTTAGAACAGTTGATCTTGGATGTTTTGAGCGTCTTTAGTGAATGAGCGTTTTCGACAATAGTTTTTGGATTAAGGTTTGGAAAGCTTTGCTATACTATTTTGTATTGCTCTACGCTGTTGTCCGGGCGCACCCATGTAACCACAATTCCTCCTTCGATGGTATCTTTTTCTTACATTTTATCATACCATCACACTCTGGGACTGTACATCTTATATCATCAGAGCCTCTGCATAGCCAAATTTGGGTTTTGAGTAGACACAGCAGCTACTGTAATATAGTTTCGAAAGAAGTCTAATGTATTTTGCTATATGATCATAGGTCTAACAGGCGGAATTGGGGTAGGAAAGAGCTTTGTAGCTAGTTGCTTTCAAGAGTTTGGTGCTGCTGTGTTTGATGCTGATTCTGTTGTACACCAACTTTATAAAGTGGATAAAAGCATAATAAGTTATGCAGAAAAAAATTTTCCTGGAGTGGTAGTAAATGGTGAAATAGGTAGAACAGTACTGTCTAAATATTTCTTAGCCTACGATGAAAATTGGAAACAATTTCAATCTTTGGTTCACTCTGCTGTGCTGCGTGAATTAGAATTTTTTATTGCTAAGGAAAAAAAGATCGATAGAAAGCTTTTAGTTTTAGATGTGCCGCTTCTATTAGAAACAAAATTCTATTTATATTGCAACCTTATTGTTTTCGTCCATGCAGATAGCGTTGTGCAAGCTCAAAGACTCAACGAACGCAACATAGATAAAGAAAAGCTAAATTTAATCTTCAATGTTCAGTTATCTATTGAGGAGAAAAGGAAGATGAGTGACTTTATTATCGATACCAGTGTAAGCAAAGAGTATGTTTTTTCTCAAGTAAAAAAAATAGTGGATTCATTAAACCTAAACACGTAGCTTTACGTCATACCGTCACTTGGCCGCTAACAAGCAGCGGGATGACGGTTGTCAGGGTAGCTGTCATCCCAGTAGCCTCCCTCTCCTGTCATCCCAGTGCTTGACACTGGGATCTAGCTTTTTGGTAATTTTATCGAAAATGTTTGCTCGTTTACAATCAATTTTCCTGGATCCCAGTGTCAGCTACTTGGATGACACCCTACTTAACCGTCATACCGCCGCGGTATCTCTTAGCCACTAACACGTAGCGGGATGACGATTGTCGATAAATCTAAGTTACTTTAGCAACAGTTATTCTCCACTAAATTACTCTGAATTTTGGTTATATTATTTGCGGATTTCACTGCTGAAATCTCAAATTTTGAGCTTGTGTTCAGAAATAATTCGATTGACCTGCCAAAAAAATCGTATCTCCACCCCTTGAATAGTTTATCTATCTGCCCAGATATTGACCCGGTTAACTCATCTTTTGAAGAAACTAATTTCCTTGATATATTACTTTCTTTACATTTACTATCTAAAATAATTGAGAGTATATCGAATACAGATTTGTCATAATTATTCGGTAAGATGCTGTTTTGCTGCATCCAATTTTTTTCATTTTCATTAAAAATATTCACAAACTCTAGTAAATCTGCATCTTTTATATTTTTTGCATTCCTCTTGAGATCATCTAAAATCTCATCAACATGCTCTACATTTTTTTCAATAAAACCAGCTATGACAGCATTATTAATTACTTTATTACGATTCATATTATAGCGCTGTGCTAAGGTCTCTTGCCATTCACTAACTGCTTTAACAGTTAATACCAATCTTGGATTTGCTTCATAATTAAATTTAATTCTCTTCCATGCATCTTTTGGACTATGTAAATACTTATTTATATTAACTATTGATTCCATCTCTTCTTGAAACCAACACGTCCTATTATTTTCTTCAAGTTTATTGCACAATATTTGGTATAAGTCATATAGGTGTACCACGTCGTTTATTGCATAGTCTAACTGATCCTTGGACAACGGACGCCTTAACCAATCTGAATTTTTAGCTTTAATTTTATCCAGCACTACTCCTTGATATTGCTCTACTACTTTTGAGTAACCAATAAAGTCATGATAATAATGACAAAACATAGCGGCAACTTGGGTATCAAAAATGGGAGTGGGAATACATTTAAACACAGTGAGTAAGGATTCTATATCCTGCCGGCAGCTATGAAACACTTTGGTTATCCCCTGATTTAGCATTATTTTCTTAATGAATGATAAATCAATTTCTGGCACTAATGCGTCTACAATAAAACTCTTCTCTCCGTAAGAAATTTGAATTAACGATAATTTTGGGTAGTAGGTTAAATTATTTCTAATGAACTCCGTGTCAACTGCTATAAATTTCGGCTTTTTTGCTATTAATTCTTCACACGTATCTTCCAGCTCTGATATTGTACTAATTAGCATATATTTTTCACTTGGTGGTTCTACTTTATCTGACCTTACCCAGAAAAAGTAGAGAAAAGTTAAGACGTTTTTATCATGAGAATGATGCATCAAATTGTACAGGAATGCAATAATTAATAGTAGAATGCCTACGTTGTTTGTTATAAAAGATTTCTATGTATTCAAATATGGCAGTTCTGGTTTGTTGAGCGAGAAGTATCAATAAGCAGCTCCCTTTTGAGTGAACTTTTCTGCAACAGAGTTATCGTAACAACATCCCTTATGGCTCATGCTGGAAATGATGTTTTTTGTGTTCAATAGAAATTGGTAATTTTGAGAGGTATACTGTGACCCTTGATCGCTATGTAACAGCAGATTTTTTCGGGTTTGCGCTTATTAACGGCCATCAATTTGGCTGATCAGTGGTGAATCTTTGATCCAATAT
The DNA here is from genome assembly GCF_977011065.1 of Wolbachia endosymbiont of Dactylopius coccus. Classification (NCBI taxonomy): domain Bacteria; kingdom Pseudomonadati; phylum Pseudomonadota; class Alphaproteobacteria; order Rickettsiales; family Anaplasmataceae; genus Wolbachia; species Wolbachia endosymbiont of Dactylopius coccus. The sequence continues at coordinate 1,104,157 of NZ_OZ347065.1, forward strand.
GTTCGGAGCCACAACTCGGTTGCTTATTTGCTGTTTTTTATTTTTGAACCTTGCATCACACTTTGTACTGTTTTAATTTTTGCCTAAAGCTTTTAATTCAGCGTGAATTTTAGGGATCTGCATTTGGATGCTTTTTTTGAATATCTGCTAGAAGCCCATCTCTTGCTAATTCCTTACTGCTTTTTCCCTTAGCAACCCATACCACCAGCAGATATGTCTAAAACCCTACATAGTTCCTGTATTTTATAGCAATTTCTATATAAAAGAATACTTTACTCTTTTTGTTTGGTCAGGGCTTTTTTTTATGTCTCTTTCTCTTGTTACTCTTGCTAGTTCTTTTTTTAGATCAAATCTTTCTTTGTCATAAGGAGCCTTTGTCTGGAAATGCGTATGCTTCTGACATTTTTCCATCATATTTTCTTACTTAACATACTGCCATCTATGCCTAGATCTTTTGCTATTTTTGTACTTCTGTTTCTTTAACCAGCTTAACAGCTTCTAATTTGAATCCTGCTGCTTCTATTTGCCATATTTTGAAAAAACGTTTTATTTTACTCCAAAAACGTCTTAACTTTCTCTCTACTTTTTCTGGTTAAGGTCAGAGTATCCACTTTAACCTCTCTAAATTTGCTCATAACCTCTTAACTTGACGCGTATGATTCCCTACTTGGATGACAGATAGTAGTGCGAAAGCCTCTTACAACTTACTTTTAATTAGTCTAACCCATGCGTGCCAATCCCTCTCACCAAGATTGCTTTCAAAAGATAGGAGATCCTTTACAGCTTTTGAGCAAATTTCTTCACTTGGAATTGATAACTCCCTATTCATTGCTAACGTTAAACATTGAGTTTTGCACGCTTGTTCTAAATGATACGTGTAAAACATTGCTTCTTGTATAGTACGACCACACGTTATAGATCCATGATTGCGCATTAACATGACAAAATTTTCTTTCAGATCAGCTATTAACCACTTTCCTTCTGTATTGCTAAGTGCTAGGGAGTTATAATTATGGTAAGAGATTTTATTGTAAAAGTGCAGTGCCCATTGACTTATTGGAAGTAGTCCATCTTTTAGAGAAGAAACTGCTACAATAGAAGGTGTATGCAGGTGAAAAATTGCTTGAATGTCTTTCCTTGCTTGATAAACAAAACCATGAATTATATAGCCAGTTTTATTATATTGATATTCTCTACCCTCAATCACATTTCCATCTAGTGATACTCTCATCAATGAATTTTCATTCACTTCATCAAAGCGTATACCAAATGGGTAAATATAAAACGACTTTTGATCTTCAGAACGTACCGAGAGGTGAGTATATGTATGATCATCCAGTTTAAGGTAAGACAAAATCTGATAGGCATAGACTAGATCCCTTTTTACTCTGCTCTTTGTTAACAACACAATCCTCTGTTAGAACCTGTACATGATCTCAAAGAAGGAATAAAGAATGAAGTGAAAATAAATTTATTTACCAAAATAGAGTTGCCTTGGTCTACAGATCTTAGTTTCTTTATCATTTATCATTTCATACCACTGAGTAACCCAACCAGTGGTTCTTGCAAGTGCAAAAATAGGCGTGAACATATTTGAGGGAATATCGATAGCATTCATTATTATACCTGAGTAAAAATCAACATTTGGATATAACTTACGCACGATAAAATATTCATCCTTTAAAGCTATTTCTTCAAGTTTTTTTGCAATTTTAAGCAGTTCATTATTTTGTTCTAGTTTACTTAGAACCTCATGGCAAGCGCCTTTCAATATACGCGCGCGCGGATCATAATTTTTATAAACACGGTGTCCAAATCCCATCAATTTAAATGGATCTTTATCATCTTTAGCTTTTTCGATGAATTTATCTATATCTCCACTTTGCTCTATCTCTTTTAGCATATTTATAACTGCCTCATTAGCTCCACCATGTGCTGGTCCCCAAAGTGTAGCAACTCCTGCAGAGAGGCTTGCAAACAGATTAGAACCAGCCGATCCCACCAATCTGACAGCCGCCGTAGAAGCATTCTGTTCATGATCAGCATGGAGAGTAAATATTTTATCCAGAGCTTTTGCAAAAAGGGCGCTTTTATCATTATCAACAGCATCGCCAAATATCATCTTTAAGAAATTTTCACTGTAACTTAATTCATTGTTAGCATTTATGAATTCCTGATTGTTGATATGCCTATAAATCATTGCAATAATTGTGGAAACTTGCGCTATTGCAGAAATTCCAAAATCTAGGTCTTCACCATTGACATTGTTGCCATGCTTTTCATGATAAGATGCTGACAAACTTGCAAAACATGCAACTAAGATTGACATAGGGTGAGCAGTTTTTGGAAATGCTTTAATTACATTTGTAACTTGCTCTGATACTTTGGATGATTCTTGTATTTTGAGAAGAAATTTTTTGTGTTGCTCTGAACTGGGTAATTCACCATAGAGCAATAAATAAATCACAGCAGTAAAATTATTATTCTCTGCCAAATCAGCTATATTATGTCCCCTATATTTAAGAACTCCTTCATCTCCATCAATGAATGTAATTGTAGAAGAGCATGAAGCTGTAGAAACAAACCCTGGATCGTAAGTGAATAATCCTGTCATCTTATATAAATCCTTGATATTTAACACATCAGGACCTGTTGTTCCGCTTAATACAGGTAGCTCGATTTTTAATCCATTACTTAGTTCTAATAGCACTTTTTTATCCATCACTTAAGCTACTTAAATTTTATACAGAATATACAAACTGAGGAGTATATATTAATACAGTTAACTTTACATTAACCGTATTAAGCGGTCATCAATGCTTTTACTTTTGCATTTAAGCGACTTATTTTACGCGCAGCAGTATTCCTATGAATAACACCTTTATTCACACACTTGTGTAAATTAGATTCAGCATTCCGAAATGCCAGAACAACATTTTCTTTGTCGCCAGACTTGATTATATCAACCAATTTTCTAATAGCGGTACGAGTTTTACTTTTCCGCATCTTATTTATTAAAGTGCGTTTTGCTATTACCTTTATCATTTTTTTAGCACTCTTATGATTTGCCATATATTAATACCTAAAATACTATACTTTTCTTTTAATTATAAAGTTTTTTTGTTAATTTGCAATATCAGTTTTTTCTATGGTTAATCTACTGCTTCTCTCTTCAATAATTTTTTCTAAACTTTGCAAGAATTCATTTTTGTTTAACCCAGGATATATTGGGGGCAATATTTCTATTACTGCCTTTCCGGGATTCTTTCTCAGAGAAAGTATGCTTTTTGGCCAAAACAAACCAGTGTTTAAAGCAACCGGTAACACAGGAACAGATAATACGCTATATAAAGCAGCAATACCTGGTTGATATTTTATATTTTGGTTTATAGTTGTTCTTGTACCTTCAGGAAATATTATTATGCTTCTATTTTCTTTTATACGCATTTTTGCTAGTTTGATTATATGGCGTATAGAACTGATACCATCTGAACGGTTAATAAAAATCATTTTCAGCGCTATAAGATGCAAACCAATGAATGGAATCCATTTCAATTCACGTTTTAAAATAAAAACCGCTTTTCTAAATAGTAGTATAAAAATAAATGTTTCAAATGGAGATTGGTGTTTAGATGCAATGATAAAAGGTTGCTTAGGGATGTTTTCCATTCCCCTCACTTCATATTTAATGCCACATAATAAACGCAGCATGAATAATACAACTCTCACCGAACAGACGAGGAAAATGGTTATTACACACTCAGAAAAGAAAATTACAGGGAGAGTAATGAAAGTATAGAATACCTCCCATAATATAAGAAAGAAATTAAACAATAAACTTGAAATCACAAACTCACATAAATTTATTTAAATTTAACTTTATTACAAATTAAAAACAATAAATTTAATTATTGCTCATCTGAGTAATAGGATGCGAATCAGCTAATTTGTCCTTTAACTTTTCGTTAGCAATATGAGTATATATTTGTGTTGTAGAAAGGTTAGTATGGCCAAGAACTTTCTGTATCAACACAATATTTGCTCCGCTATTCAGTAGATGGGTAGCAAAAGAATGCCTAATCACGTGTGGAGAGATCTTATTTTCATCAATATTGCATTTTCTTGCTAACTCCTTCATTAATTGACCGACCCTCTGCCTTGTAATTGGTTTATTAGGTTTATCACCTGGGAATAGCCAATCGGATTCCTTTCCGTTAAGGATCAGATTGTCACGAACTGATAAATAATTTCTAAGGCTCTGCAATGCTTGTTCATTAAAAAGAATTTGCCTCTCTCTACCACTTTTTCCTTTTATTATTATATAGCATTCTTTGTTATTACTGTTTATTAAATGTGACACTTCACATAACTTCATATCAATTAGTTCAGAAACACGCATTCCAGAAGAGTAAAGGATATCTAAAATCGCACATAGCCTTTTACTGCTTATCTCTTTATTCGATTCGCTTGCTGATTTTCTCACTGTGTCCATTAGCAAAAATATTTCTTCGACACTTAAATACTTAGGCAAAGGACGAGAAACTTTTGGATTCTTTAACTCAGCATCATTAGCCGGTGCTGGATTAAAATCTATTATTCCGTCATTAAATAGACACTTATAGAAATTTTTCATAGCGGATATTTTTCTTGATATGGAGCTACTTTTATATTTTTTTTGTGTACATAGAAATTTCACATAATCTTTAATATTGGTTTTGTTTGCGCCAACCAAGGTAGTGTCGCTTTCTAATAAAAATTCTTCAAACTGGTGTAAATCCGAACGATAACTTTCCAGAGTATTTTGTGTAGCGGACCTCTCTGAAGCTAAAGCATCTATGTAATATGTTATGTAAAGATTTTCTTTTTTATTTTGCGACTGTTTATTTTTCATTACCAGCTCCTATATTTATTTCTTTGGCTATAATTTGATTAGAAGTATTCCCTGTGTTTCTTATGAGAAAATATGAGACAAATAAGGCATTTATCAATAAAGTGAACATCACAAACCTTTGCTTTAACCTTTTTTTTAAATTTAATCTTACTTTTATCATAGTTAAATTATAACGTCAAATCTATAAAAAACACCTTATAAAGTGAGCTCTACTATAAATATAGAATACTTCTTAGCTGTATCTATATTTATTATAATATAATATTTATTATGATTCTAACATGGACAGATAGAGATTTCAATTACGTTAGTGTTATGGGTGTTAATAAATTTTTAATATATACCTTTACAAAAGAAGAAATCAAATGGCATCTTTTTTTAATAAAGTGCTAATAAAAGGAACGGTCACATTTGACCCTATAGATTCATTATCTATCTTCTCTATAATTTTATCAATGCTATAGAAAGAACGTTCTATTCTTGCTAAAATATAATTAATCACTTTTAAATCAATTTTTAACTGTTTATCTGAAAATCGTTTTATTAGCATAATTCTTAATAATTCCTCGCTTGCAGGCAAAATTTTTACGCTGGTAGTTGACAATATTCGGGAGCTTAAATCTCTTAGTTTGAAGTTAAGCTTTTTTGGTGAAATTGAAGAAGTGATTAGCAGCCTCTTGTCACTTTCTTTCATGTAGTTGTAACAATGTAATAACATTGCTTCATCTTTAATGTTTTGTACGTCTTCTAAAATAAAAGCATTGCTATACCTAATCTCGCTTACGAAGTTACTCACATTGATAAAAATTGCATCGTTTATTGATTGCCAAATATGAGCAAGATGAGTTTTACCGGAGCTTTTAGGTCCAAAAAGAATCAGACATTTCCAAGATAAATCATTAACTACCGAATTATACACGTGCTTATTTTCATCTAAGATGATGTAATTTTGCCGACTATAATCAGCTTGATTGTTGTTAAATAAATTTAATTGCACATTAAACCTCTTACGTAACCTCTTTCTGGTAGTAATTTTTGCGCAGAAATTTACTTACGCTCCTCAAATGTGTCAGGTATTCTGGATTCATTTCTCCTCTTACCATAAATTGATTATACAAAAGGTCTGTTAGCCGTTTTTATAAAGCTCACTTTTAAAATATTTATTGATTGCATATTCTACTGATACATTGAACATTGCTATTATTGGAATAAAAAGTAATATACCTGTAAATCCAAAATATGAAGCGCATATAGTAATTCCCAGAATAATTACAGCTGGATGTATATGAACTTTTTTTCCTATTAATAAAGGAACTAATATGTTTGAATCTATTAATTGTCCAATACCAAATAATAGCAAAACAGCAGCACTTTCAAACCATCCACTAAATTGAGTGATAGCGCTCAAAAAACCAATAATGGTATATAATAATGGTCCTACGTAAGGTATAAATGTTAATATTCCTGATAAAATTCCAATAACAATAGAGTGTTTCAATCCGATTATGCTCAGGCTCACAGAGTAAAAGACCATCATGACAATACATACATTTACCTGCCCCTTTAGATAACTAGATATAATGAAATCTACTTTGGAAAAATAATCTGCAATTTTTCCCCTGTAAGGAATAGGGATTAATTTATTAGCTTTTTCTATAATTAAAGGCCAATCACGTAATATATAGAAAAACACTACAGGAGTAATCACCATTAATGATACTGTGTTAAAGCTTGAACTTAACACTTGGATTATAAAGTTACTAGCAATATCAAGAGCATTCATGAAATAAGATACATAGTTGCTGTAATTTTCTGCTAGGTTTTTAGATAAGTGATCAAATAAGCTATCCTCGATTTTTATATTAAGAAATTCTAATACAGAGGGGATTACTTTAAGCTTTAATGAAGGCACTTTACTCACTAAGAAATTTAATATTGAGGTAATTTGAACATATATAATAGGTAAAACATATGTTATAACTAGTATAAAAGCTATTAATAAAACAAGTATTATAAAAATTACAGAACATAAACGCGGTATTCTATACTTTTCAAACTTGACTACTAGCGGATTAAATAAATATGCAACAACAATGGATATTAAACATGGAAAAATCATAGGACGCATCAGGAATAACACCCCTATTATAAAAAGCAGTATAAAACAAATAGTTATATGACGTTTTTGCATGCTTTTAGCATAGTCAATTTACTGAAAAATATGCAATTTATTTTTCCTATGTTGAAAGTATTTGATGATTTGTAATACTATTTATTACTTCTGTTAAGTAGTAGTTTTTTGTTAAGAATATGGAATTTTAGGCATAGAATTCCCCCATGTGAAAAAAGATTCAGAAAAAATGCAGTGCCATACGACAGAGATTAAGCATGTGTGTGCACCCACATACGCTGAAGAAGATACGCTACATTTTTAACTGAATTTTAGATGCGTAATAGAAAGGCCTGCAGGCAAAGATAGATTTTGAGCTCTCTAAATATCTCTTTTGCTATTATAATTATGCTAATTAAGTAGGGGAAGTAATTTTTTATATAAAGTCAAAAATTTTTTTTGAAAAGAATTTGGGGTAAAGAGGGAAGCCTCTGCAAAGAGAAAATAGGCCTCTTCTTAATCCTATTGAAATTTTAGGTAGCCTGCTATTATACACTTATGCTGAAAATGATAAATATGCACACTAACAGACTTAAGAAATACAAAATAGCAGCATTAATAGTTGCAGCGGGAGTAGGCAGTAGATGCAATTCTACGATTCCTAAGCAATATATAAAACTTGCAGGTAAATCTGTTTTATTTCATGCAATTAAAAGATTTCTGGCTAACCAATATATAGATTACATAAGAATAGCAATTAATAGAGACCATGAAAGTTTCTATGAGAAAGCTATATCACTAATTACAGACACTAAATTACTAAGCCCTGTATACGGAGGAGAAAGCAGGCAAAGTTCAGTTAAACTAGGGCTTGAAAGCTTACAAAAAATTAACCCAGATTTTGTAGTTATACACGATGCTTGTAGGCCTTTTGTGTCAAATGTTCTGATAGATAACTTGGCTCAGTCCATGATTAATGATCAATATACAGGAGTAGTACCAGCAATAGAAGTCGAAGACACTATGTCATTGGTGGGTAATAATTTCGTTGAATCTACGATTTCAAGAGGAAAACTCAGAGCCATACAAACTCCTCAAATTTTTAATTTCAAAGAATTATTATCGTGCCATCAATCAGACAAAGAATTTACTGACGATTCATCACTAATGGTAGAGCACAAAAAACATGTTGCGATTATTAAAGGTGAGAAAAGCAATTTTAAGTTAACCACAAAAGAGGATATCAATATGGCAAAGCTTCTCTTTGAAGAGCCAAAATTTCGTGTCGGAACTGGTTATGATATACATAAGTTCATTAAAGTTCAAAATGGTGCTGAGAGCTTTATAAAAATTTGCGGTGTGAAAATTGAACACAACATGGCAATAGAAGCGCACTCTGATGGTGATGTTGCAATACATGCAATCGTTGATGCAATACTCGGAGCACTGGGATGTGGCGATATAGGAGAGCACTTTCCTCCTAGTTCCTCTGAATGGAAAGATTGCAATTCATCTCACTTTCTTGACTTTGCTGCTAAAAAAGCAAAGGAAAAAGGGTACAGCGTGTCTAATTTAGATATTACTATAGTTTGTGAGGAGCCTAAAATATCGCCTTACAAAGTAGAAATGAAGAAATTCATATCAAAAGCATTAGAAATTGGTGATGAATTTGTAAATATCAAAGCAACTACTGCAGAAAAATTAGGTTCTATTGGAAGAAATGAAGGAATAGCAGCACATGCTTCTGTGTTATTGCATACAAACTTTTATTGGGAATAGAAACGAAAAAATTACTTTACAAACTCCGCCAGCCCCCTTATCATGAAAGTGAAGCTATTTATTTATCTTCGCAATCTCTGCAGTGGATTAATGACAAAAAACTTAATGTATTTGGCGTAAGTCATGCTTAATTTTTGCACTATGTGCACCTCATGTCTTTATAAAATTTCTAGGTTTTTACCTACATAAGCTGAAAAGCGCTTATAAAGCGTTCAAGACATCACCCAACGTCAAATTTTAAAATAAAGAGTGGAATAACTAGCTACTCCGGGGGTTCTTTGTCTTTTTTTTCTGCCTGGTAAATTTCTTAAACATTAAAGCTAAGGTTAGTTGCCGTTTAAAAGCAGCTAAATTGCAGCGTTTAAGACTTAAAAAACGCCAATACTGAAAATAGACAATGACCAGGGCTTCTTTTGCCTTTTTTTTCATTTGGTAAATTTCTTAATGTTTGTAGCTAACATGAACAAACATTTGAGAGTAACTTCTGCTAGTAGGGTGTCATCCGAGTAGCTGACACTGGGATCCAGCTTTCTTTATAAATTCACCAAAAGTGCTTCATTCTATAACGCAAAACCCATACTCACCAAACCCAATGCATTACTTGCAACTAAGTTTCCTGGATCCAAGTAGTCAGGGCACTGGGATGACAAAAAAGGGGCTACTCGGATGACACCATTCTTTTTCCTGGATCCAAGTAGTCAGCTACTTGAATGACATCATAGGGGCGCTGGCCTGACAATCGTCATCCCGCTACTTGTTAGCGGGATCTAGAGATACCGCGGCGGTATGCGTAGGGGTTGCCGAGATTCCAGTGCTTGACACTGTCATCCAGTTTTCTTTATAATTTCCTTTGTGAAAGAACAAAAATGCTTATTTGTAACCATAGCTGGCTTACCAAATGCTGGGAAGTCTACATTAATTAACAGCATCATAGGCAGAAAGATTGCAATTGTTACCCCCAAAGTGCAAACAACAAGGACGCAGATAAGGGGTATTGCAATATGCAATAACACACAAATTGTCTTTACTGATTCTCCGGGAATATTTTCAGCAGAAACAAAACTTGAGAAAGCTTTGGTCAAATCTGCATGGTCAGCAATCAAGGGTGATGACATCACTTTGTTGCTTGTTGATGTAAGCAATTATTTGAAAAACATAGAAAGAATTAAGACTATATTTATGCGGCTGCAGCGCACAAAAGGCAGATGCATTTTGGTTATCAATAAAACTGATTTGGTAAAAAGGCCAGAACTCAAGATGGCTCATGAGCATCTGAATTTGCTTTATAAATTTGAAAAGGTGTTTACGATATCAGCATTAAAGAATGATGGACTTTCTGATTTGATGAATTACTTGTCTGAAGTTGCACCGGTGAGCCCCTGGTTTTATAAAGAAGATCAAATAACCGATTCCTCAGCAGATTTTTTATCAGCAGAAATTACGAGAGAAAAACTATTCTTGAACCTGCGTGAAGAATTGCCATACTCTACTGCTGTTATAACTGAACAATTTGAGGAAAAAAAAGATAAGAGTTTAGTCATAAAACAGATCATATTTGTGTTAAAAGATAGTCATAAAAAAATAGTGCTAGGGAAAGATGGCAGTAATATTAAAAAAATTAATATCGAAGCGCGTGCTGAACTAGAAAAATTATTTGAGTGCAAAGTTCATCTCTTTTTGTTTGTAAAAGTGCGACCTTGGATAGACCGTCCGGAGGAGTATATAGGCAATGCTTAATTCTTTATTGGTATTTGATATTGAAACTATACCAGATGTAAATTCCTGCAAGAATTTACTCAATATTAGTGACAATAGTAGTGTAGAAGAGAAGAGGGATGCATTAACAAAATATCATCTCGAAATAACAAACGGGCAAAACTCTTTTCTGCGCCAGCCTTTTCACCAAATTGTAGTTATTAGTTTTTTACTTTGTAATATAAGCTATCAGAGCGGTTACGAAGTGTTTACACTGCAAGAAATAAGATCTGGAGGCACACTAAATTCCAGTGAAAAAGAGCTAGTAAAAGGATTTTTTAACTACATATCAGAGAAAAAGCCAAGATTAGTTTCCTTCAACGGACGCACTTTTGATATACCAGTGCTGAAGTATCGTGCTATGGTTCATGGCATTCAAGCAGAATACTTTCATAAAGCTGGTGATAAGTGGAATAGTTACAATCAGAGATATAGTAGTGATTGGCATTGTGATTTGCTTGAATCTCTCTCTGATTTTGGAGCTTCTGCGAGAGTAAAAATGAACGAAGTTTGTGCAGCATTTAATCTTCCTGGTAAGATTGGAGTTGATGGGTCACAAGTTATGGGCTTATATGATAGCGGCAAGATACAAGAGATTCGAGATTATTGTGAAACAGATGTGATTAACACTTATTTGATTTACTTGAGGTTCATGCATCATCAGGGAAGGATTACTACTGAAAGCTACAACAAAAGCGTGGAAGAGCTGCTTTTAGAGTGCGAAAAAAAAGAACATCTAAAAAAATTTAAAGAGGAATGGTTGTGGTGAAAACTTTTATATTGTATCTGTTCAGGTGCATGGCTAATGCTGAAACAAAAATTCCAGTGCTCCCTTTCTTGTCATCCCAGTGCTTGACACTGGGATCCAGATTGGGCACTAAGTTGATAAACACGAAAGCGGTTAATCCTTTAAACGTTTTTGATGGGTATCTGTTCAAGGGAGTGGCTAATGTGCAAATATTGAAGCAAAGTGTGTGACACACAGCTGTACGAACATTTGTTTGCAAAGGTAATTTGCACAACAAATGCATAACTGTACGAACATTGTGATTTTGGCCCATCAGGAGGGTGTCATCCCAGTGCTTGACACTGGGATCCAGGAATTTTATTAAGTTGGCGAGCATAAAAATAGCTGTTTTATGTTAAAATACAACGTTTTAATGATTATGAAAAAGCTGGATTCCAGTGTCAAGCACTGGAATGACACCATTCTTTTTTCTGGATCCCAGTGTCGGCTACTTGGATGACACCATTTATTGTAAGGACTTACCTCACATTTACTCTATGATTATCTTTTTAGATCACCTTGTCTACCTATTTTGCCACTCTGCTGAACGGATACTTTGATGGAACTGTGCGAAAGGACTGGATCCCAGTGTCAAGCACTGGGATGACACCATTTGTTGTGAACTCACTTTTACCCTATGGTCTTGCCGCTATCCTGAACGGATACTTTATATTGAATTTAAATGAATAGATATTATGGAGCAATCTAACAATTGCTCCATAATGGCAGCTATCCGCCCATTGCAATAGATGAGGAATTTTCATGTGCTATTTGCTCAACTTCCAATACTTCAAATTTATCATTTTGGTATTCTTTTTTCACTTTCTCAAAGAAGTTTGATCCACCTAAAATATAACCCCCTAATTTTGCAGCATAATATTGAGCATTACCTAGAACTGCAGAGTTAATTCGGCTTAATATTCTCGAAGGGTAGTAAAAGAGAGAAACGTTATTGTTTGACCGGAAGTCATTCTCATCCATTATTTTAATGGCTTCATGATAACCATCTATTTGATGAACAAAATATCCTTCAGGTACTGATATTCTCAATTGTGCACCTACATGAGCATAACCACAAATACCAGGTGATACCGCTGGTACTGGGTCTTGTCTATGTTGAGTTACTCTAATGGTTTTTTCTTGAAGAACATCATTATAAAATTCACTAGCAGTAAGATCAAAAACTCGTGGATCACCAAAAGTTGCAACATGAACATCTTCAGCTCCTTCTGTTTTATTGAGGCATAAAGCAGCTATCTTAGCAATAGCTCCTCCCATACTGTGACCTGTGAGATTGATTTTAAAATCTTTGATTTCTGATTCTTGTTTTTCAGCATAAGATTTCAAAATGCCATAAAGATTAGGCCATGAATCCGTAAATGAATTATAAAATCCTCTATGCATTCTTCCACCTTCAGGTAAAAGTTCTGAAGTAGTAAAAAGTACATTTGCATCAGTGATTCCATCATTGAAGCCACGAGTACCGTGGTAAGCTACCGTTATTTCTTTACCTTTTATGAAAACATGACCAGCATCTTTTTCAAAGCTATTACCAAATGGAATGATTTCATAACCTTCGCTAATAAGTTCAGCTCTAGTTTTATACATTTTTTCAGGGGATGGAATAATTTCATAACCTTCCGTAGTAACTTCAAATCCAGTTTTGTATACTTCTTCAGCTAAGGCGTTGCATCTTTTTTCACTTAACTTATTGTCGTTATCACCATAGCTTATTTTACAGAAATTACTCATTTCTAATAATTTCTCTTTATTAAACCCTGCAATTTCTACAATACTTTCATCTATTTGGTAATCAGAAGGTAAAGAACGTGGCTCATTTGAGTCAGCAGGATTGATAAATTCATCATCTATCTTACATTTGCTGTCATCTGCTAAAATAGAGCTTGATTGTTCTAATTGTGAATCTATACTACTTGCACCAGTACTTGTGGTACTAAACCAATTGCGTAAAAAACTAAAATCCATAACTACCTCAATCTACTATCAGCTAAACAATTTATTTAACTATAATGTAGATTGATATTATTGTCAATAGTATTTTTCATAATTTATTTTTTTAACATAGCTATAGTTTCTTTTCCTTTCAATTACTATTGTTAGAATAAAAAAATTTTACTTCCATAGAATAAATAGTGGAGTTATAATGCACTAGCAAGCGAACCTCTGTACTAAATTTTGGTTAATATGCACGTTGAGCGTATTAAGAAAGTTGCTTTTTACTTTTATTTCCGTTATAAGGTTGCTTTAAGTTGAATTTTCAACATTTTTATATTATTTACATTTAAGACAATGATTTCGAAATTTTTTGGGGGCACTTCATGAAAAAATCTATTTATACTAGAACTGCTCTAGTTTCTTTATTAACTTTATGTTCTTTCAGCAGTTTTGCAGCTGACTTTCCTGATGAGAGTATGAAGGAAATAAAAAAGCAAGAGAGCACAAAAACTTCTGGAAAAACAGAAGTTATGAAAACATCAAATAAAAAACTGAAAGAAAAGATGGACAGAATATGTAATGCTGATCCAAGAAAAAAAGCTGAAGAGCTTAAGAAAAAAGAGGAGATTAGGCTAGCAAATGAGAAAAAAGCAAAGCTTATAGAGGATTCAAAAGCGAAAGCTCTAAACGCTAAGAATTCTAATATAGAAAAAGGTAAAGTTTCAAAAACTAAGCGTTCTAAAACTAAGAATGCTAAAGTTGAAGCTAAAGATGTAAAGAAGGATGTAAAAGTTGTTAACAAAAGTACAGAGGAAAAAGGTAAGGCAAGTCCTGTTGTTTCAGTTGGTGGGGTTGATATTATCGATACCAACCAAGGAAAAGATGGCTTAAGAATAACTTTCGGTGGTGTTGTTGATGCTCAAGGTCATGGCAAACTTGGAATAATTGGTGATAAGCGTTATAACATTATGCCAGGGAAATCTACAGATTATTTTAACAATGTTCCAGATGACATAAAGGGAGCAAATCCAGTATTTCCTGAAGGGATAGGAAATATTGGTGATTACAGCGAAAGCATGGGCATGATTTCAGATGCAATATTGCACTTAAGAGCTGAAAACAAAAATGAAGATATTGGTCTTCTTTATGGCGCTGATGTGCAATTTCATGTCCCAGTTACTGAAGGTAAGGGAGCATCACAAGGTGTGAATGCTGCAAGGAGCAGAAGTGCACATGTGTTTTTGAGTTCAAAATATGGTGACGTAAAGCTTGGTTACCAATTTGGTCCTGAGGCTCTGATGAGACTTGATGCAACAAGAATTGCAACTGTCGATGGGGCTGCAGATAGTGACTGGTTCAGAAAAGTGAATTTAGAAGGAAGTGCTGCAAATTTTCCATTTTACGTAACACCACGTCTTTACACTGAAAGCTTCTCGAGCGAGAGTGAAAAACTCTCCTTCCGTATGGCAGGGAAATACAACAAAGACGTTATGACTACACTGCCGTTTAGAGTTGCTTACTACTCACCAAACTATATGGGTGCAAAATTTGGTATTAGCTACTCACCTCGCTATGATAGTAGTTTATTTATTGTGAAGGAGGGTGATGATATAAGACATGTCGGTCCAGACTATGAGCACATAGTAAGTGCTGGCGTATCATATGAATATGACTTTGATAAACACAAGGTGAAAGTTAAAACTTCTGCAGTTGGTGAATATGGTCAAGCGAAAAAACCAAGTAAAGATAAGCATCTTTATAAGGAATTTGTAGAGTACAATGACCTTATGGGTGTTAATTTGGGTGTAAGCGCTGATTATAAGATTAATGAAGATCAAGGCATAAAATTTGCTGCCTCTTTTGCATACTTGGGCAAATCTGGTCAACCGAAGGGTATTAAAAAATTAGTTGGTGATACCTATACAGAAATTGATGGTAAAGGTACTACTGATGATGACAAAAGAGTACAAGGGCTGAAAGCTCAATTTGGCGAAGATAGTATAGATACCATGTATTGGACTGTAGGAGCTGGTTATCAATATGAGAATGTCTACACAAGCTTTACATACTTTGGCAGTAGAATGAATGATGGAGATATGCTTCACGATGGTGCACTTGGCGTTCAATATGATCTTTCTCCTGCTTGCAGTAAGAGCAAATTTGTTCCTTATGCAGCTCTCCATTATTTTATGACTGAAGAAAAAGGTGCGCTGAAAGATCAAAAGGGTACTGATGTACCTTCTAACAAAGGAGTTCTTTTGCTCACTGGTGTGAAGTTTTCTTTCTAACCAACCAGTACACACCACAATTTAATGTGGTGTGTATTTCCAGATGAAAATTATTTATATTGAAAAAATTTCCAATATATGGTATAATAGCTTAAAGTAGAAGTAACAATATCATGGATATAACAGTAAATCTTGATGGAGAATTTGAAAAAGTAGTACAATCTCGTTCTATGTTACAAAATCGTTCTATGCCGCAACAAATCGAGCATTGGGCTAAAGTTGGTCAAATTGTTGAGGATAACCCTGAGCTCAGCTATAACATCATTAAAGAAGTTCTATCAGGCATTGAGGATACTAAATTAGGCAATATTGAAGAGTATAAGCCTATAAAGCTTTGAAAATTCTTCTTACCAATACTTTTAAGCGGTCAATGAAGAAGCTACATAATAACCAGCTATCTAGACTTGAAGAAGTTATCAAGCAAATTCAAAATAATCCACATATTGGAGAGCTAAAGTTAGGTGACCTTGCAGGTGTTCGTGTGTATAAATTTTCCATTTTTAATCAACTTACTTTGTTAGCTTATTTTTATAATGAACAAAATAATGAACTAACACTTCTTGCCCTTGCTCCACATGAGAATTTTTATAGAGATCTGAAGAAGCGAATATAGACGAGATTTATTAGCGATCATTGTAGCTACTACTTATTTTTCTCTACCATTATTTATAGGAGGCAACTATGCAAACTACATTAAAAAATCATTTAGCTCAAGAATTACTTACCATCGCTACGTGCTGGAAATTAACGCTCGCAGGTGGAGAAGTAATGGGATCCACTGACTATGATGAAGATTTAAATATTGATAATATACTCTATAAATCTTCAAGTGGATTTACAGCCAGTAGTATAATATTAAACAGCGATTTAAAAACTGATAATCTAGAAATTGAAGGGATATTAAATAGTGCTGATATTAAAGAAGAAGATGTTTTATCAGGAAAGTACGACTTTGCAAATATTGAGATATTTCTTGTGAATTATAAAGACTTGACCCAGGGGACAATGAATCTACATTCAGGAACTTTTGGTAAAGTGACATTAAGTAGTGGAAGATTTATTGTTGAAATTAGAGGGCTCTCAGCAAAGCTTGAGAGAAGCATAGCAGAATTATACTCTCCTGCATGCAGAGCACAATTTTGCGATGATAAGTGTAAAGCCGATACTAAAAAATTTAGTAAAATAAGTACAATCACTAAAGTAATAGACGAAAGAAGATTTGAAGACACGAATTTAACTGAGAGTGATGAATATTATAAGCACGGAGTAGTAAAATTCTTTGGCTCAACAGCATTTGAAGGTGTAGTAAAAGAATATAAAAATAAAGTAGTTACGTTGTTTACTTCGCCTCCATACCAAATTTTTGCTGGAGATAAATATTCAATACTCGCAGGTTGCAATAAAACATTTCCAACTTGCAGAAGCAAGTTTAACAACACTGTGAATTTTCGTGGTGAACCATATATACCAGGTTTTTATATTGTTTAGCAGTACAATTTTCAATATTATGAATAAGCATGGAAAGGTGGCTGAGTGGTCTAAAGCACACGCTTGGAAAGCGTGCACATATGAAAATATGTCGGGGGTTCGAATCCCCCCTTTTCCGCATATCACTTCTAGAATGGTATAAAACCCTCGGTCGCGCGCACAACTGTACAAACATTGTAATATGGGCCTACCAGGAGGGTGTCATCCCAGTGCTTGACACTGGGATCCAGTTTTCTTTACAAATTCACCAAAAGTGCTTCATTTTATAACGCAAAACCCATACTCACCAAACCCAATGCATTACTTGCAATTAAGTTTCCTGGATCCCAGTGTCAAGCACTGGGATGACAAGAAGAGGGTACTTGGATAAGAGGCATTGCCCTCCTGGTAGGCCCATATTGCAATGTTCGTACAGTTATGGAATGAATCGCGGTATGACGTAGGGAAACCTTTCTTGGGTTAGCTATATCAATAGCATTGCTTTAAAAAGAGTGCCCATATTTTCAGTCAACCTTAAGAATTCACTAAAGATCCTATTCTTTTGTTCATCATTTGCGCTTTTCATTAAAGCCTGGGTTCTTTCTTTTATGCCAAAAAGATACAAAAATTCTCTTTGAGTTAAAATCTCGCAATCTACGTGTTTTAATGAATCTTTTAATGCTTGAAAGTTCACAAGTGCAGTAATATCACTATTACCAACATTCTCAAGAAAATTAGCATACTTATGTTGTTTTATCGATTGCAAAGTGCTCTTATATGCGGGGTATACATAACCGTAATCTATAATCAAAGCAGCTCCTTTATTATTATGTATCTTCTTCTCAAGTTTTTTTAATATTTCAACCCCAGTCGAACATATTTCCACCACTGCACCATTAAAAAGTTTTCCATTTGTCATTCTAGCGCTTGGTATACAACTGCACGACTTGCAGATGGTGTCATGAAAGTAACTGACACTGGAGTCCAGTTTTTTGATCGAAAATGTTGCATAGTGCGCTTGTTTACAATCAATTTTGCTGGATCCCAGTGTCACGCACTGGGATGACAAAGAGGGGGCACTGGGATGACGAGGAAGGGGCACTACACACTGGCATGACACCAAGAGACTGCCATCATCTTGTTTTGTCACCCTATTTTCATACCACCCCTCATAACGATATACAAACTGATCTATCGGAAGAGCATCAAAGAACTCATTTGCTAAAAAAATGGTTGGTTGTTCTGGTAGGTTGTCAATATCTTTGTGCCAATTAACACCTAAGCCTTTTAATTTTTCCTTTTGTATCTTCCGTAAAGTAGGGCTTATTTCAACTAAGTGGATCAACATTGAATTAAAAAAGCTGCTGTATTTTCTAGTGACTCTTATTATATCGTGAATCAGTGTTCCTTTGCCTGGCCCAAGTTCAACTAGAGAAAATTTTGATGGCTTTCCTAATTTTTCCCATGTATGCATTATCCAAACTGCAATTACTTCACCAAATAATTGGCTGATCTCAGGTGCAGTAGTAAAATCACCATCCTTACCAAGCGGTAATTTACTTGTATAATAGCCGTATTTTTCATGGTACAAAACGGCATTCATGAAATCACTGATGGATATTGATCCTTGACTTTTGTCAATTAATTCGTGTATATAAGTGAGCATGTTATTAATAAATGTTTAACTATAGCGTGCCATAATATAAAATAGTAGAGTATTTATATATATAGTATAAACTTAAGTTTGTGAGTAATAGTGCTTCAGTTATGGACGACAAAAACACCGATTATGTTGCCCTTATACCTCAAGATGATAGTATTGAATACAAATTTGAAGAAGCTGTCAATTTTATAGAAAACAAGGTTATAAATGCTGATGGGCTAACTTTAGCGGAAGTGTTTCAAGTGCTAGTTCAAATGCTAGATGGTGATCTAGCATTGGTAAAAAAAGTACTAGCATATGCTAATATTATGGCAAAGCATGGAATGAAGGTAGCAAAAGAGTCGCAATTAAGCAGAGCTGATGTTCGCCGAGCTTTGGAAGGTAGAGAAAGTGTTGTCAATAGACAAGATTTTATAAAGAAACCACCTCTTCCACCTGCTATAAAATCGACCAAAAAGAAAAGTAGAGGTCTTTAAATGGCCGAATCTATAAAAAAATTTACTGTACAATGTGACTTCAAAGGACAAAGTTCACCTTTTGCAATATACATAGGAAATCCAAAAAGTGATGCTCATCCAATTCATCATCAAGATTCCTGGCTTGTAAAAGAACGTGGAGGGAATATTCCTAATAAAGTAAAAGAAAGTCTACAAAAATTATATAAACTATCTCAAGAAAAT
The DNA here is from genome assembly GCF_977011065.1 of Wolbachia endosymbiont of Dactylopius coccus. Lineage (NCBI taxonomy): Bacteria > Pseudomonadati > Pseudomonadota > Alphaproteobacteria > Rickettsiales > Anaplasmataceae > Wolbachia > Wolbachia endosymbiont of Dactylopius coccus. The sequence continues at coordinate 1,123,533 of NZ_OZ347065.1, forward strand.
GGAGTCTCTTTCTCAGAGTTATGCGCGTATGCCATTACTGTGGTTAGTAATAATGATAAAAAAAGCGATAGCAAAAAATAGCAAACTGCTCTCTTATCATCCAATATCTTCTTCCTGTCTTTCCTATACCTTCTCTCTTGTCATCCCAGTGCTTGACACTGGGATCCAACTAGGCTCTGTGGACAAAAAATATGAAGAGGGAGAAAAAAAGTGGTAGTTTAACCAAATGAACATAAAAATGGAGAAACTACCGAATGGAATATTATATAAAAGAAAGAAATTGGAAACAAATTTTAGAATTCATAAAAGGCATAAAAGGAATGCATAGTAAAGACGAAAAACGTTTAAGAATATTCATAGAAGCAGTGTGGTATATGGCGCAAAGTGGTTGCCAATAGCGACTTTTGCCGAAAATCTATGGCAATTACAGAAGTATACACAAACGATTTAAGAGATGGTGCGAAAGGGGTATTTGGAAAAATTTATTGGAGTACACAAAACAAGAGCCAGATTTAGAAGCCGTCATAATCGACGGTACGATCATTAGAGCCCATCCATGTTCGGCTGGATATACAAAAGATTCGAAGGATCAAGAGGCTTTAGGGCGAAGTAAAGGTGGCTTTACGACTAAAATTCATGCACTTGTTGATGCATTGGGAAATCCTTTAAAATTTATACTTACTCCTGGCCAGAGGAATGAAATTACACAAGCTGAAGTATTAACAAAAAATGTCTATAACTCCATTGTAGTAGCTGATAAGGGTTATGACAGCAATGCTTTTGTGGTCAGCCTTGAAAACAGGAAATGTGAAATCGTAATTCCATCAAAAAGGAATCGAAAAGTGCAAAGATACTATGATGAGCATATTTATAAAGAACGTCATTTGATTGAGTGCTTTTTCGGTAAAATTAAAAATTTTAGGCGCATTTTTTCCAGATTTGACAAGACCGCAGAGGTTTACATGGGATTTCTAAATTTTGTTGGAGCTCTCATATGGCTTCTCTAAAATTTTGTCCACAGAGCCTAGGTTGGTGAATATAAAAGTAGCTAATCTCATTTATATTAAAACACTACGTTTTTGATGGGGTTGCGTGAAAAACTGGATTCCAGACTGGAATGACACCACCTGCCACACAAATTGCCTACAAATTACAATGTTCGTACAGTAATACCAATTCTCATTGTTGGTCATTCAAATAGGATACATAGCAGAGTTGTTTAATTGTGGAGTAGGTAAGAGAAGTAATAAATTTACACAAAGCACTCTCAAGCAAAGCAATAGTATCGTATATTTTATTGCGCAAAATGTTCTGTTTTACATACAACCAAAGCCTCTCAACTGGATTGAGTTCAGGTGAGTATGGTGGTAGGTATATAATCTCAATATTTTTAGGTACCTTTAAACTTTTCGACTTATGCCAACTAGCACAATCCATAACAAGAAAGGCTTCTCGTGGTCCCAAATATTGAGACATTTGCTCAAGAAATATATTCATACAATCAGTGTTGACATTCGGTGCAAACAAGCTAGAATTCTCCCCATTTCTAGGATTAACTGCACTGTAGAGATAAAAATTTTCCCTACCTAATTTTACCTTAACTTTTGTTCTGACGCCTTTTTTAAACCATCCATGCCCGGTCTTTGAATGTGTGCCAAACCGCGATTCATCGAAGAAAAACAGCTCTTTTTCAGAATACTTGCCAATAACTTCGTTGAGATTTTTTTTTGAATTCCTCTTGTTTTCTTTTATCTTGTACATTGTGTACTGGTCTTGGTGTAATATAAGAGAATTTCATCTTTTGCATATAGCGGTGTACTGTAGATTTGCTAATATTTAAGCCGAACTTTTCCTGGATTCTTATTCTCATTTCTTTAATGGTAATATTAGGATTTTCTCCTACCCATGCTTCAACTTGCTGTAGTTGAGCCTGATTTAATTTAGTTTTTCTACGCCGTTGTGGAGGAGCAAACAATTTTTCTTCTCTGCCTAATTTCAAGAGTTTTATCCACGAAGTTAGTGCGCTTCTTGAAATGCAATATATTTTTGCTACAGCCGTTATACTATGCTTTTTTGCTGCAATTACAGCATTTAGTTTTTTTGCAACATATGCATTGTTCCTTACTTTCTTCAGCATTTTTTTTGCTGATTTTACTACTTCTTCATCCAATAATTTTGATCTTAGTGCCATTTATACCTCGACTATTTCACTTATTTCATTATGGCTTGTCTTCTATTATTGTCTATCTGTTTGCCGTGTAATGGGAATTGGTATAAGTACTGAAGTGACATCATTTACTATGTAATATTGTGTCATATTACAGATATATAGTTTAATCCCTCAATATTTCATTTATAGAGATTTTCGATCTCGTCTTTTCATCCACTTTTTTTACTATGACTGCACAATAGGTTGAAATATTATTTTTAGATGGAATAGACCCTGGTACCACTACAGAATAAGGTGGCACTTCGCCATAAAATACCTCGCTAGTTTCTCTATCAATAATCTTTGTTGACGCTCCAATAAACACACCCATGCCAAGGACTGATCCTTCTCTCACTACCACACCCTCGGCTACCTCGCTACGTGCTCCAATAAAGCAATTATCTTCTATAATGACAGGTGAAGCTTGAATAGGCTCAAGGACTCCACCTATTCCCACTCCACCGGAAATATGGCAGTTTTTTCCTATTTGCGCACAGCTACCAATCGTTGACCAGGTATCTATCATTGTTCCTGAATCAACATATGCACCAACGTTGATAAAACTTGGCATTAGAACAACATTTGTACCTACATAAGCAGATCGGCGGACAAAACACCCAGGAACTGCTCTAATTTTTAACTGGCGAAATTTCTCCTCATTCCATTCACTAAATTTGTTACCGATCTTGTCAAACCAGCAATTGGTATTGTCTATTATTTTGTTTTCTTCAGTGAGAAAATTTAATAATATTGCCTGCTTTATCCACTTATGTACTACCCATTCTCCACTTGATAGCTTTTCTGCTATTCTAATTTTGCCACTATCAAGGAGCTCAATTACCTCTTTAATTGCTATTCTTGCTGTTTCCTTTAGGTTACAGTCATTAAATTTTTCTCTATTTTTCCAAATATTTTCTATCTCACTTTGTGTTTTTTTTAGTTGCAAACCTTCCATTTGTTATATATATTAATATTAAATTTATAGTTCTGTACTATTTGAGCTTGTTACTACTTTATATGTAAGTGCTATGAAAATACAATGTAATAGTTGTACTAAAACTTACTTAGTATCTTCTGAGCAAATTGGTGCATTTGGAAGAAAGGTAAAGTGTACGAACTGCAATCATATATGGCATGAACATCTAGAAGAAGCATCAAACAAATCGCACTCTGCTAATATACAGGAAAAAAAAATTAGTGGAAGGAATTTTTTACAAAGTCTAGCATTTACCACTCTAGCTTTTGCAACAGCTACAGGGTTATGCGTCGTAATTGCTAATGGCATCTTTCCTAGAGAGGTGAACAAAGCATACAAAATGATCAGTTCATATAAGGATTCAATAAGCTATAAATTAGGGTACAAAAAAGAACAAACAGAAAATCCAAATGTAAAAAAACTTGTTGTAAATAAGTTTTATCAAGACTACCTTTTTTTATCTAATTTAAGATCTAGTTAAATAGGCATAAACCATCGCCGATATCGGTATCCAGTTCCTATAACTACTCAGATGATGCAAATAGGTATTAGGGTGACAGAGTTTTAAAAATAAGTTATTTTTTAGTAAAAAACAGCTCATGAGTATTAAAATTGCACCTTCTATACTTTCAGCAGACTTTGCAAAATTAGGAGAAGAAGTAAGAAAAATTAGCGATTTAGGTGTAGATTACATACACATAGACGTTATGGATGGGAATTTCGTTCCAAATATTACAATTGGTCCTAGCGTTGTCTCTGCAATACGTAAATATAGCAATCTTCCTTTTGATGTGCATTTAATGGTCAAATCTCCTGGTAACCACATTGAAAGCTTTATAAATGCTGGTGCTGATATTATCACTGTACATGCAGAAGCAGAGATACACCTTGAGAGATTGATAAGAAAGATAAAGTCATACAAAAATGTAAACGACGCAAAAAAACCGATTCAAGCTGGAGTCTCAATTGTTCCTTCAACTTCCCCAAGTGTGCTTGAATATATAATACATGAGCTAGATATTGTGCTGATTATGACAGTCAACCCTGGCTTTGGAGGGCAGGAATTTATTCATTCACAGTTGAACAAGATATCTACTATAAAAAAAATGATACAGGAGCGTAATCTTAAAACACAAATTTCAGTAGATGGTGGAATTAACTTTTCTAACGCAGCTGATATAATAAAAGCAGGTGCTGATATTTTAGTTGCGGGATCGGCGATATTCAAGGCTGAAGATATTAAGAAGGCCGTAAATGATCTTAAAAATCCATCGTGGTAATCCTATATAGCTAGTGCAGCCCTACGTCATACCGCGATTGTATCTGTTCAGGGAAGTGGCTAATGTGCAAATAAAGTACATGACACACAGCTGTACGAACATTTGTTTGCAAAGGTAATTTGTACAACAAATGGTGTCATTCCAGTGCTTGACACTGGAATCCAGATACGATTTCATCATATAAATCTTTCCATTCTTGGTTTGTTTTTTCAATTAAGTTTATTTTCCGTATCTGTTCAGATGCATGGCTAATGTACAAATATTGAAACAAAAATTCCAGTGCCCCTGTGATGTCATTCCAGTGCTTGACACTGGAATCCAGCTTTTGATCGAAAATGTTGTATAGTACACAATCAAATTTTCTGGATCCCAGTGTCAAGCACTGGGATGACACCATTTGTTGTAAACTCACTTTCACTCTATGGTCTTGCCGCTATCCTGAACGAATACCCGCGATTCATTCGCGGTATCTCAGCCGCTAACACGTAGCGGAGTGTTGGCAAACCTAAGATCTTTAGCTAGTTAACACAAATTATTTCTATTATCTACCAATTTGAAAAAGTCTCTGGTCCAAGTAGTCAAGCTACTTGGATGACAAGAGGTAACGCAAGAAGTTTACTCTTAATAAAAGCCTGATGATGAATCATTATTACCAAATTTCGGCCTATTTCTGTTGCTGAAACCAGAACGAGGACGAGGAGGCCTCTTATGGTGACTTCCTCCAGGTTTTCTATTAAATGAATTATTGTAATAATTATCCCTGTCATTTGGACCATCTTTCCTTTCCTCATTGTAAAGCTCACCTTCAAAAAACTCTCCCGTCTCTTGATCAACTCGACGTCTTGACAACTTTGGACATCCACCTTTTTCGAAGTCAATTACTAGTGCTTTGAAAGTATCACCTTGTTTGAGTATGCTCTCTATAGAATCTATGTGTTCATTAGCTACTTCACTTATGTGCATTTTTCCTTTTCTGCCATTAAGAAATTCAAGCTCTACAATAGACTTCTCTATTTTTACAACTTTGACATCAACTATAGAACCTTGTTCTAGTTCTGTTATTGAATCAATCATCATACTCTTTGCAATTTCAGCTTCAGTGCCACTCGTGGCAAAAACAGAAACTTTACCATCATCTCCTATTTCAATTTTTGCATTACTTCTCTCACACACACTACGTATATTTTTTCCTTTAGCACCAATAGCTGCAGAAATTTTGTCTTTATCTATGTAAAATGATAACATCCTTGGTGCATGGTCTTTGACGTCATCACTGTGTTCTGAAATCACTGCATTCATTTTTTCTAAAATATGTAATCTTCCAGCTTTTGCCTGTTCTAAAGATTTTTCAACAATTTCAAAGCTTATACCAGAAATTTTCATGTCCATTTGTAACGCCGTAACTCCTTCACTAGTTCCTGCTACTTTAAAGTCCATATCACCAAGATAATCTTCATCACCCAATATATCGGAAAGTATTACATACTCGTCTTTATCTTTAATAAGGCCCATAGCAATTCCAGCAACAGGGGCCTTTATTGGTACACCCGTATCCATTAAAGCAAGAGAAGTCCCGCAAACTGTTGCCATAGAAGAAGAACCATCAGATTCCATAATTTCAGATACTACTCTTATTGTATAGGGGAATTCAGATTTATCAGGTAAAACAGGATGAATTGCTTTCCAAGCAAGTTTACCATGACCGATTTCTCTCCTTCCTGGTGCACGTATAGCAGAAGCCTCTCCAACAGCAAATGGAGGGAAATTATAATGCAGCATGAAATGCTCACGTCTATCTCCTTCAATATCATCCACAATTTGCTCATCTTGAGTAGTACCAAGAGCAGTAACAACCAATGCCTGAGTGTTACCTCTTGTAAACAGCGCAGAACCGTGAGTTCTGGACAGAATATCAACTTCAACTTCTATCTGACGTATCTCATCATGCTTACGACCGTCTATCCTTACACCTTTCTTCCTAATTATTTCACGTACTAAAGATCTTTCAAAGTTTTTTACTGCATACGTAATTAACTTTTCATCTTTTCCAGTCTCTTTAAGAGTATTCAATATATTCTCTCTAACCGCTTCTAGAGCTTGAACTCGCTCTTGTTTTACTGTTTGCGAATATGCTTTTTCAAAATCTTTACCGTATTTTTCGAGCTCTTGTGTTATATCTGATGTATCAACAGGAGCAAAGCTTTCAGGCTTATTGCCAACTGTATCAGCAAACTCTTTTATGAGCTTAATGACAGGTTTAAGGTGTTCATGGCCAAATTTTATTGCATTAAAAACATTTTCTTCAGAGAGCTCTTTCACTTCTGACTCAACCATTAAAATCGAATTTTCATCACCAGACAAAAACAGATCCAAGCTGCTTGCTTTCATCTCTTGAACAGAAGGGTTGAGTATATAGTTATTATTTTCATCACAACCAACTATCACTCCAGCTATAGTAAAGTGAAAAGGAACACCAGAAACCGCAAGAGCTGCAACAGCACCAATCAATGCTGGCACTTCAGGAGGATTGACTGTATCATAAGTTAATAGATTACACACCACACTAATTTCATCATGAAATCCTTCTGGAAAGAGTGGCCTTACACTCCTATCTATTACTCTTGAGATTAAAGTTTCTCTATCAGATGGCTTGCCTTCTCTTTTAAAAAAACCACCAGGGATCTTACCCATGGCATAGCTTTTTGCGATAAACTGCACATTTAAAGGTAGGAAATCAACGCTTTCTTCCTTCTTTTTATGTACAACAGTTACTAAAACAGAAGTACCACCGTAATTTACAACTACTGAACCATGAGCTTGGCGTGCTATTTTTCCTGTTTCTAAAGATAAGGTACAACCACCCCACTCTATAGATTTTTTTATAATTTTAAACATACTAAATTCCTCGATTATTTTCTAATGCCTAACTTCTCTATTAATTCCTGGTAGGCTTCATTACCAAATTTACGCTTTATATAATTTAAGTGCTTGCGTCTTCTACCTATCAATATAAGTAAACCACGCTTAGAGTGATGGTCATGCTTGTGCACTTTAAAATGCTCAGTTAAGTTACTGATTCTCTCGGTCAAAATTGCACATTGTACAAAAGATGAACCTGTATCATCTTCTTTAATTGCATATATATTTATCAAACTCTTTTTCTTTTCGGATGTTATCGACATCTAAACCTCATTTTAAATATTAAAAACACGAATAGGTTTCACACAACCATAAATAAAACTGCAGATTGCAATAGTTACACTACCCACTATCGTACAACAAATATCATAATTCTTTAAATTACGCAAGTTATTTAATACAATTTCCTGACCTTTTCTGATTTTCCCCGCATCTTCTGGGGAAATTTCAACTTTGAACATCGATCTTAAAGCCGATTCAATGGGAATGATGAAACTTTTTGCATTACTCCCTGTACCTTCTATTACTCCAGTATCACCTTTTGTTATCGGAGAGTAAGTTGTTGTGTTTCTTTCAGCGAGCTGTTCAATTGTCACTGATTCGTTTTCTCTAAAGTCACCTACCATAGTTCTTCTTAATTTCGTAATGTGTCCAAAACAATTTAATGCAATGCCAAGATCACGAGCAATTGATCTCACATATACACCACTACCGCACATCATAGAAAAATCTGCACTATTATTTATGGTATCCACAGATATCAATTTCAGTTCATGTATTTTGACTTGTCTGGGCTTTATATTCACCTTTTGCCCACTTCTTGCCAATTTATACGCCCTTGCTCCTTTGATTTTTATTGCTGAAAATTGAGGAGGTGTCTGCTTGATCTCACCAATAAAATTTTCAATTGCACAATTTATTTGATTATATTCTGGTCTTATATCACTAGTTCTAATAATATCACCATCTAAATCGTCTGTGGTTCTTTGCTCACCCCATTTTATTGTAAAATTATACGCTTTTGAATCGCAAAATAAATAGGGTATAGTTTTTGTTGCTTCACCAAGAGCAATTGGCAACACACCTGAAGCTAAAGGATCAAGTGTTCCCAGATGACCAGCTTTCTTAATTCCAAAGATCTTTTTAACTTGGGTTACAGCTTGTGCAGAACTAATTCCTATTGATTTATCAAGATTCAGCCAACCATGTTTCATAGTTAATTATATACAATTGGTAACAGTTTAGGAAGCAGCTTGAAATATATACTTTAAATAATGATGTAAAAATGGCTTGACTAGCATGCATTATTAACATATACTTAACCTTTTTATTAGCCTTATTTAAGGGGACTATTATGACTATAGGAAACACGAAGTGGGAAAATACTGCACATATAACAAAAATAAGTATTGAAGGTTTAGTTGCAGTTGCATCTTTAGCGGGAGCAATAACAGCAATATTAATTGCTACTAAAGTAATTGCTGGCCCTGCATCTTTAGCACTTGTTGCTAGCCCTGCTGGAATTGCAGTTCTATTTATTGCAGCTATATATTTTGCTGCAGCAGCTTATGCTTCATATCAGCGAATGCATGCGATTGGTGAGAAAGGTGATCCAGGTGAGAAAGGACCTCAGGGTGAGAAAGGCGATAAAGGTGATCCAGGTGAGAAAGGTGAAACACTCGATCTTAAATCTGAACTACAAAAACCTGAAGTTATGAAAATATTTCAAGATAAGTTTCAAATAAAAACAGCATAACAAATGTATCTGTTCAGGTGCATGGCTAATGCTGAAACAAAAATTCCAGTGCTCCCTTTCTTGTCATCCCAGTGCTTGACACTGGGATCCAGATTGGGCACTAAGTTGATAAACACGAAAGCGGTTAATCCTTTAAACGTTTTTGATGGGTATCTGTTCAAGGGAGTGGCTAATGTGCAAATATTGAAGCAAAGTGTGTGACACACAGCTGTACGAACATTTGTTTGCAAAGGTAATTTGCACAACAAATGCATAACTGTACGAACATTGTGATTTTGGCCCATCAGGAGGGTGTCATCCCAGTGCTTGACACTGGGATCCAGGAATTTTATTAAGTTGGCGAGCATAAAAATAGCTGTTTTATGTTAAAATACAACGTTTTAATGATTATGAAAAAGCTGGATTCCAGTGTCAAGCACTGGAATGACACCATTCTTTTTTCTGGATCCCAGTGTCGGCTACTTGGATGACACCATTTATTGTAAGGACTTACCTCACATTTACTCTATGATTATCTTTTTAGATCACCTTGTCTACCTATTTTGCCACTCTGCTGAACGGATACTTTGATGGAACTGTGCGAAAGGACTGGATCCCAGTGTCAAGCACTGGGATGACACCATTTGTTGTGAACTCACTTTTACCCTATGGTCTTGCCGCTATCCTGAACGGATACAATTTTTTACCTCTTTCTTTTCTCCTTTCATCTGAGTATGTAAAAGTTACAATAGCCTATCCCACACCTCAGCTACATCCTCATCAAAATCTATTACCTTTGCTTTTTTGAACTGATAGCACTTGTTAATAGATTGAATCCCTAAATCTCCTATAAAAGGGATGGCATCATTACCTAGAATTTTACCACTACGGCAGATTATCAGCCTGTCGATTAAACTATGCTTCAGTAGCTCTGTGATTAACACTCCTCCACCTTCAACTAATAATCTTGTTATGCCAATTTCTGAAACAAGTTTTGATGCCATGTCTTTTAGGCAGACTTTGCCGATAACATCATGTTCCGATGTCATTCCAGCGTGTGACCAGTTTTCATTATGCAATTGCTTGAAGTTTTCTGGATCCCAGTGTCTGGGCACTGGGATGACAGGAGAAGGCGTTGGAATGACAGGAGAGTGTGTTGGGGTGACATCTGGAATGACAGGAGGTTTGTGATTTGAATTGACTATCAAATAATTAATGTTTTTTATTTTTCTCTCTACTTCCTTATTTGTGATTACCCAAGTTATTACTTTGTCTGCAGTCTTTGCAATATTATGCTCTTCCTGCAATTTTTCCTGGCTATCTATAATTAGCCTTATTGGTGATCTATTTTCGAGCCCTGGTAACCTGCAAGTTAAGAGTGGATCGTCACTAACAAGGGTATTGCTGCCAATCATAATTGCGTCATATTTTGCTCTGAGCTCATGTATCCAATTTCTCGTATCCTCACTTGTTATCCATTTGCTATCGCCTGTAAATGTTGCGATTTTTCCGTCAAGAGTTGTTGCGATTTTGCAAGCTATAAATGGTCTATGTAATTCTTTAGTGGTTAAAAAACCGACATTCAGTTCTTCTGCCTCTTTTTGCATAATACCTTGCTCAACTTCAATTCCTGCTTCTTTCAGAGCTTTAATGCCTCCACCTGAAACTCTACTATCTGGGTCAATAGTTGCAATTACTACTCTTTTTATGCCAGCTTTTATGATTTTTGCAGTGCAAGGCCCCGTGACTCCGTGATGACAACATGGCTCAAGAGTGATATATATAGTTGCGCCATGAGTTGAATCTTTAGCGTTTTGCAAAGCGACTACCTCCGCATGCGGACGCCCACCAATCCCTGTATATCCCTCACTAACAATTGTACCATCCTTTACAATAACACACCCGACAGCAGGATTTGGTGCAACATTTCCAAGATTTTTTTCTGCAAGCTTTAATGCAATTGACATGAAGTGATCATCTGTCATTAGAAAGAAGTCATTTCATAGGAGGTATCAAAAATTCTTCTGTGCTCGTGTATGGCAAATCTATCTGTCATACCTGAGATATAGTCACATATTATTACTGAACGCTGAGATTCACAAGCGAGTTTGCTCCACTCTGTGGGAAGTAATCTTGGGTTTTCATAAAAACATTGAAAGAGTTCCTGTATTATGCGTTTTGCTTTGTTCATCGTTCTACTCAGTTTATAGCTTCTGTATATTTTCTCCATGTTGAATCTTTTCATTTCTTTTGTAGCATTCGCAACTTCTGGTGAAAATGTGACTAGCATTTTATTTAGACTTCTGACGTCTTCTACGCTTTTTATTTTGTGATCTTCAATATTTCTTTCAGTCTGAGAAACAACATCACTTATCATAGTTCCTATAGTTCCACTCAGTGATTCATGTATGAGTTTGCTCTGAGGTAATTCTGAATATCTGCTCCTTACGTCTTTAAACATTTTTCCAATTAAAGGGACATTCAGCAAATCTTCGATGGTTACTAAATTCGCCCTGAGTGCATCATCAAGATCATGAACACTGTAAGCAATATCATCGGCAATTGAAGCAACTTGCGCTTCAATGCTTGAAAATTCTTCAAGTTTTAGATCATATTTTTTGTTGTATTCTAATAACAGCTGATTACTTGTAGAAGACTCCGCGTTTTGACCAAGCAAGGGACCGTTATGTTTTGCAACTCCTTCAATCACCTCCCAACTTAGATTCATACCATCAAAATCAGCATGTTTTTGTTCAAGATAAGTTAAAATCCTTATAGCTTGAACATTATGATCAAACTCATACTTCTCATTATCAAGATTCAAATCTTGAACTGATTTCTTTAGAGCATCTTCACCTGCATGACCAAATGGAGGATGACCAAGATCATGTGCGAGCGCTATGCATTCAGTGATATCCTCATTTAAGCCAAGTCTACGCGCAATGGACCTTGCAATTTGTGCAACTTCAAGGCTATGAGTAAGCCGAGTACGATAGTAGTCGTGCTCATAATTGATAAAAACTTGTGTTTTGTACTCCAATTTTCTAAATGCATTAGAGTGAATGATACGGTCCCTATCACGCTGAAAGCAACTGCGATTCTCATCTTCTGGCTCTTTGAAGTATCTCCCTTTTGTTTTGCTTGGAAAGCATGCATAATTTAATAGAAAATTATTGTTTGACATGTAAAATTTCTACTATAATAAATTATCAATAATAAACGGTGGTTACTATGTCAACAAATTACAACATCAACTTAACTGATAATGCACTAAAAAAAATCCACTCTCTTGCAGAGCAGGAAGGGGATAAGAGTTCCATTTTACGGGTTGCAGTTTCAGGTGGTGGATGTTCTGGCTTCAAATACAATTTTCTTATGGATCAAATGAATAAAAATCTATCTTTGGATGATGAAGATGATGATTACGATGATGAGTTTGATGACGAAGACGAAGATGATGACTATGAAGAAAGCGAGGACTATAGAAGTCACTCCAATTTTAGCAAAGAAGGTAGAGATATAGTAATTAATGATGAAAATGGCAATCCTGTATTAATGGTTGATAATTGTTCAGCAAAATTTTTAAATAACTCAGTTATAGATTATACTGAGGATCTCAGTGGTTCTGGTTTTCAAATAAAGAATGCCTTTGCTAAATCCCAGTGTGGTTGTGGCAACAGCTTCTCAGTTTAGTCAAAAATTTGATGTCATTCCAGTGCGTGACACTGGAATCCAGCCTTTTACGAAATCCCATCACAAACGTTGTGTTTTAACATAGGATTAGCTACTTTTATGCTCACCAACTTAGTGTCCAATCAAAATTCCTGGATCCCAGTGTCGGAGCACTGGGATGACACTCTTCTCTGGTGGAGGGTGCTCTCAAGTCACAACGTTCATATAGTTGTATACTTGACACTGAGGTTTATTCTTCTATTTCTTTTTTACTGGTCATGCACTATCATTTGCTATGCAAGCACAACATTTGTATGGTTATAGGTCTTTTAAACATGGGTGGTAATGTAGCACTAGAACTAACTTCTGTAGATAAAAGCTTCAAGGATAATTCTGCTGTTGTAAAAGACATCAACCTAAGTGTCACAAGAGGGCAAGTAGTAGCGCTGATTGGCAATTCAGGTGCAGGAAAAACAACTATATTGCAAATCGCAGGCTTGTTGGACAAGCCAACTTCAGGTATAGTTACGATAGATGGAATAAATTGCACACAAGCCAGTAATAAGCATAAAACTCATGTAAGAAGAAATTTTCTTAGTTTTGTTTATCAATTTCACTATTTGTTACAAGAGTTATCGGTGTTGGAAAATATTATGCTTCCTCAACTCATTGCAGGAAAAAGCAAAGCTGAAGCAAAAAAAAATTCGCAAGCAATGTTGGAAAAATTTGGTCTGGAAAACAAAGCAAGTAGCATGGTATCTGAAGTTTCGGGTGGGGAAAGGCAGAGAATTGCAATTGCAAGAAGCATTGTAAATTCTCCAAAGCTTTTACTTGCAGATGAGCCAACAGGAAACTTAGATCCAACAAATTCTTTTAACGTGTTTTTACTGCTACATTCATACGTAAAGGAAAATAACAGCTCTATGCTTATAGTAACACACAATCATCTCCTTGCAGAAAAGGCAGACTGCATTTTCCAATTGAGAGATCGATCATTAGTGAAGTTGTGAATAGAAAAAATAGCACAATTTCTATGCCTTATACTTATCTAACCAATGATCATTAACAGAGTACAACTCGCATGAAACGCTTTCATTGCTTTTTATACACGGACTTTTTAACTTACGCTGTTTACTTAGGGAACACCCCGATAACATAAACACAGCTAAAACAAAAAATAATAGCTTTTTAAACATAACAAAACCTTTTCATTTATATTACTACACTCATTTCTCTTATTTGTAAAGGTTAGGCATATTCTTTTATCCTTACCTCTTTTTTGACCTTTTGAGAAGAAATAGTTGCACTGTTTAAGCGCAGTTTTATATAACCATCTACGATTTGAGTCACTTCCTCTTTTTTATCCCTTAGAAAGTGATTAGTATCGTCTATTATATGGTATTTCATGTGATCACTTTTTACTGAATTTATTAACCTTTTTGCTAATTCTGTTACATCGCTTTCTTCTGAGATTGTATCGTTACTGCTTTGTATTACAAGCCCAGAAACTGGACAGGGAGAAAGAAAAGAAAAATCGTACTTAGTTACCGGAAGAGAAAGAGCAATAAAGCCCACTATCTCAGGGCGACGCATTGTTAGCTGCATAGCCACCCATGCTCCAAAAGAAAAACCAGCGATCCAAATTGGAACGTTGCTAGGATTATGTTCCTGAAGCCAATCAATAGCTACCGCAGCGTCAGTTAATTCTCCTATACCCTTATCAAAAGTTCCGGTAGATTTTCCCACACCACGAAAGTTAATTTTCAATGCAGAAAAATTGTTATCGATAAAAGACGTATATATACCATGTACAATTTTACTACCCATATTACCACCATATTGAGGGTGATGATGTAAAACCAGTACAACCGGCGCGTTGGCATCTTTGCTTTGGTGGTATTCACCTTCTATCTTTCTTGTTGCATTATTCAAAAAAACTTCTACCACGGTAACTCCTAATAAAAACCTGCTTGACAGGTATTGATGACATGAATTATTAATTATGTATTAATTTCGCTGTTTTTGCAATAAATTTTTTATCGTGTTAAAGCTAACGTACATAGTTATGGCTATAGTTGATGGTAACCTTATTTAAGTGACAGATGAGTCCATTCTCTTTAGAAAATAGTGGTTACGTATATGCTGATTACAATGCAACTGCTCCAATTAGTGAGAATGTAAAAAAAAGTATATTTGAGGTCTTGTTAAAACAAACGCTCAATCCATCATCACTACATAAAAGAGGACAAGAAGCGAGGAAGATTCTTCAGGATGCAAGAGATAACATACGTGATGCTATTGGTGTTCCAAGTGATAAAGAAATAGTTTTTACGTCTGGTGCGACTGAAGCGAATAACCTTGTTATGAGAGGAATAGCAGGCTATCTGCATGTAATTTCAGCTATAGAGCATCCTTCAATTCTTAATTCTGCATGTAATCCATATATAATACCCGTTAATCAGGAGGGCATTGTTGACTTTTTAGAGCTAGAAAAAATTCTAAGCGAACTTAAAGGAGACAAAGCAATAGTTTCAGTTATGATGGCAAATAACGAAACCGGAGTTATTCAACCTATTGAGGAAATAGCTAAAATAGTACACAAGTTTGGAGCAATTTGCCACACTGACACTGCTCAAAGTGTTGGGAAAATTAAAGTTAATATGGAAGATTTAGGAGTGGATTTACTCACTTTATCCGCCCATAAATTTGGCGGTGTAGCAGGCAGTGGAGTTTTAATATTCAATAAAGAACTTGCGATAGAACCTATTATAATAGGTGGTGGACAAGAGAAGGGATTTCGTGGTGGTACGGAAAATATTGTTGCAATTGCAGGCCTTTCTGCTGCACTGCAAAATATTCCAGATCTTTTATCAAAAATGGATGAAGTAAAGGAGCTACGCGATCAATTAGAGTGTGAATTATTAAATCTTGCCAGTGACATAAGAATCTTCGGTAAAAACTCTAAGAGGCTGCCAAACACAAGTTTTATTTATATGCCAGGAGTAAAGAGTGATGTGCAGCTCATGCATTTTGACTTGAATCATATTGCAGTTAGTAATGGTTCTGCATGTTCTTCTGGAAAAGTTGAGCCTTCCCATGTTTTGCTTGCAATGGGGGCAACAAAAGAGCAAGCAGAGTGTTCAATTAGAATCAGTATAGGTCCAGAAACTAAACCACAAGACATAAAAAAAATAGTGGATTGTTGGTACAATATCTACAAGAAGAACACCTTGGTATAGATAATACGTGGTATCATGCAGGGAGCTATAAATTAGATGTAAAAACTTACTTGACAAACTCCGCCAGCCCCCTTATCATGAAACTGAAGGTATTCAGTTATCTTCATCTGTGCAGATTAAACAGCAAGAAAACAACGTAGTTGGCGTCTTATTTTTAATTTTTTGCACTATGTGCACCTTATGTCTTCACAACATTTCTGGGTTTTTACCTATATAAGCTGAAACGCGCTTATAAAGCGTTTAAGACAGTAAAAGACGTCAAATAGACAAGGGAGAATTTGAATACTAGCTACCCTAGGGTTTCTTTGCCTTTTTTTCCGCTCAGTAAATTTCTTAACGTTTATAATTTAGGTTAATCGCATTTAAAAGCAGCTAAATTGCAGCGTTTAGAATAAAAAACGCCAATATTTTGAAGTACATATAAATAACTAGTCACCAACGGGGCTTCTTTTGCCTTTTTTTTTGGTAAATTTCTTAATGTTTGTAGCTAACATGAACAAACATTTGAGAGTAACTTCTGCTAGTAGGGTGTCATCCGAGTAGCTGACACTGGGATCCAGCTTTCTTTATAAATTCACCAAAAGTGCTTCATTCTATAACGCAAAACCCATACTCACCAAACCCAATGCATTACTTGCAACTAAGTTTCCTGGATCCAAGTAGTCAGGGCACTGGGATGACAAAAAAGGGGCTACTCGGATGACACCATTCTTTTTCCTGGATCCAAGTAGTCAGCTACTTGGATGACATCATAGGGGCGCTGGGATGACAATCGTAATTCCGCTATGTGTTAGCGGCTAAGAGATACCGCGGCGGAATGACGGTCTGCGGCGGTATGACGTAGGGCTACAGGTGTCATTCCAGTGCTTGACACTGGACACTTTAGACAATGTTACAAAAATAATATCATAGAATTCAATAGGATAATTTCTGGTGTACAGTCCCAGAGTGTGATGGTATTATAAAATATGAGAAAACAATACCATCAAAGGAGGAATTATGGGACCATACACCTAGAGGCTGTATTACAAGAATTTTGGGCGAACTTAGTTATGTGTAATATATTATCGCTTCATATGTGTGATGCACAAGGGCCTTCCCAGATCAAATTACTGAGTATCGTTTAAATTTTTCAGTTTTATTTGGTGTAATGAGGTAGAAACTCTATCAAGTACTTATTGCACCAAAAAACTTTCAAGCCCTTTTTAAGCATGCGTGCTAAAGTTAAAATTCGGTATCCGTTCAGGATAGCGGCAAGACCATAGGGTAAAAGTGAGTTCACAACAAATGGTGTCATCCCAGTGCTTGACACTGGGATCCAGTCCTTTCGCACAGTTCCATCAAAAACGTTTAAAGGATTAACCGCTTTCGTGTTTATCAACTTAGTGCCCAATCTGGATCCCAGTGTCAAGCACTGGGATGACAAGAAAGGGAGCACTGGAATTTTTGTTCAGTATTTGTACATTAGCCATGCATCTGAACAGATACAAAATTCGACCAGGGCAGCCGCAATAAAGTAGATAAGTCCAAACGCCACTATGTTTTTAGGAGAGTTTGCTAATGGAGGCTCTTAAGTTGAGTATCTGTTCAGGGAAGTGGCTAATGTGCAAATAAAGTACATGACACACAGCTGTACGAACATTTGTTTGCAAAGGTAATTTGTACAACAAATGGTGTCATTCCAGTGCTTGACACTGGAATCCAGATACGATTTCATCATATAAATCTTTCCATTCTTGGTTTGTTTTTTCAATTAAGTTTATTTTCCATTTTCTCTGCCAGCTTTTTAGAAGCTTTTCTTTACTAATTGCTAAATTTATGTCTTGAAACTCCTCAAAGTAGACCAATTTACTAACATTGTACTTTGACGTAAAACCGGAAATGGCTTTGCTTTTATGCTCCCAAATTCGTTTAATTAAATTTGATGTTATACCTATATACAAGGTTCCATTTCGTTCACTTGCAAGTATATAAACATAATAACTTTTCATATATAGTAACCTGGATCCCAGTGTCAAGCACTGGGATGACACCATTTGTTGTAAACTCACTTTTACTCTATGGTCTTGCCGCTATCCTGAACGGATACTAAGTTGACGCCATTGACTGAACGGATACCTCTTAACTTGACGCGTATGATTTATTTAACACTCCCAACGGTTACAAATAATTCACCATTTCTCCTGGTTTCACTATCCTTTCAAACTCCTCCTCAGTGAGCAGTTGAAGTTTTGCTGCTGCTTCTTTTAGAGTGATATTTTCTTTATAAGCAAGCTTCGCTATTTTTGCTGCATTGTCATACCCTATATGCGTATTTAATATAGTGACCAACATTAACGACTGATTCAGTAAATCTTTTATCCTCTCTTCATTTGCCTTAATACCAACTACACATTTTTCTGTAAAATTTAAACTTGCATCAGCTAAAAGTCTTATAGACTGCAAAACATTGTAAATTATCACTGGCTTAAACACATTCAATTCAAAATGACCGTTTGAACCACTAATGGTCACAGCAACATGATTTCCCATAACTTGAGTGCACACCATAGTTACTGCTTCACACTGAGTTGGATTCACTTTACCTGGCATAATTGAAGAACCAGGCTCATTTTCCGGTAACATTATTTCCCCAATTCCACATCTTGGACCAGAACCAAGCAACCTTATATCATTTGCAATTTTCATTAAACTGACTGCTACTGTATTGAGTGTTCCACTGAGCTCAACTAAAGCATCGTTTGCCGCTAGCGCTTCAAATTTATTGCCTGCTGAAGTAAATGGGAGATTAGTAATTTCTGCAACTTTGCTTGAAAAATCTTCAGCAAAACCCTTTTTAGTATTGAGTCCCGTACCAACCGCAGTGCCACCTTGTGCAAGCTCGTATATACCACTTAAAGTTGATTTTACTCTCTCTATCCCCTTTTTAATCTGGGCTGCATAGCCAGAAAACTCCTGTCCCAGTGTTAGGGGTGTTGCATCTTGTAAGTGAGTACGTCCTACTTTTATTATATTTTTAAATTCCTGAACCTTATTATCCAGCACCTTATGCAATTTTTCAAGATTTGGAATAAGCAAGCAGTTTATTTGCTCTGCTGCTGCTATATGCATTGCTGTTGGAAAGGTGTCATTTGATGACTGACCATAATTCACATGGTCGTTTGGATGTATCGGAGATTTACTACCCAAATTACCACCTAAAATCTCTATTGCGCGATTGCTGATCACTTCATTCATATTCATATTAGTCTGCGTTCCGGATCCGGTTTGCCAAACAACAAGCGGAAATTCATTATTAAATTTGCCATCTATTACTTCCTTTGCGGCTGTGCAGATTGCGTTCCCTACATTATTATCTATGCTACCCTGCTTCATGTTAACACGTGCTGCTGCAAGTTTTACTATTGCTAATGCTTTAATCAGAGGCTCTGGCATTTTTTCTGTGCCAATCTTAAAATTTTCTAAAGAACGTTGAGTCTGCGCTCCCCAGTAATGTTCACTTGGTACTTTTACTTCCCCTAAGCTGTCTGATTCTATTCTCATTTTTCTATCCATATTTTCCTCCTTAGCGTCATGCAAACTGGTTCACTACATAATTTTTTCATGTCTACTTCTTGGTTAATTAAATCATACTAGATCCAAGTAGTCAAGTGTGACCTTACCCAGAAAAAGTGGAGAGAAAGTTAAGACGTTTTTGGAGTAAAATAAAACGTTTTTTCAAAATATGGCAAATAGTTTATTCTCTTTGTAAAAAACATTCCAAACTTTCTCTCCACTTTTTCTGGGTAAGGTAAGGTCAGTTTAGCTATAGGTAGGAATTTTCTGTATTTACTTTAAATTGAAGAAAGCTCAAATGAAAGATCGTGTTTTGCTAAAAATCACAGAATGCAGTCTGGTTACATCACTAGTGCCTAAAGTGATCTCCTTTATCCTCTCATCTGCTAGTATTTTTAATTCCTTACCGTATCTATAATAATTTCGCTTTATAACGTGTAACTCATCAGCAGAAGAAGAATCTAATTTAGGGTAATATTCGTAATCGCAATTTTCTTCAATGCTTATAGATGATGCTAAAAGTGGAAATAGAATTAATAGTAAAGTTAGTAGGATTCTTGTACACCACGTCCTGGGTAGCGCGTGACCAGAGAAAAAAAGATATGGATTCAAGTAGTCAGGGCACTGGGATGACAGAAGATAGTGCAAGAAATTTCGTAAAAAGCTTTTCATACCAACTATTTAAACTCAATTGTGTTATAAATATATTAATAGCGGAAAAAGAAAAACAAGGTTTAATTTTCTTTTTTTATTTGCGATTTATCTATTAATTAACCGTGAAAGGTTACGTGTAATGCTCCTTCACATAATTGTCAATAATTGCCTTAAATTCTTCAGAGACATTATCACCTTGTAAAGTTTTGAAATACTTGCCGTCTTTGTAGACTGCTGAAACAGGTTTTTCTCCATATCCAGGCAAGCTGATTCCCAAATTTGCGTGTTTGCTTTCTCCAGGACCATTTACTATGCATCCCATAACAGCAATGTTCATATGCTCTACACCTGGATTTTTTTTCTTCCATATCGGCATATGAGTTTTTATATAGCCATTCACTTCTTCAGTTAATATACGAAAACGATCGCTACTCGTGCGCCCACAACCAGGACATGAATTAACCTGAGGGTTAAAGTGTCGCAAGCCTATAGATTGCAGTATTTCCTGACACACCACCACTTCATTAGTACGCAATTCACCAGGATGTTGAGTCAAAGAAGCCCGTATTGTATCTCCAATGCCATTTTGCAATAAATAAGTAAGCCCTGCTGTGGTATTTATCACGCCTTTATTGCCCATACCAGCCTCAGTTAAACCCAAATGCAGCGCATAATTGGAAGATTTTGCAAGTGCCATATAAACTAAAATTAAATCTTGTACTTTGCTAACTTTACATGAAATGATTATTTTGTTTGAATTTAGACCAATTTCTTCAGCTTTTTTTGCACTATCAAGAGCAGACATTACAAGTGCCTTGCGTAATACAACGTCAGAAGGTTTTGGATCACTGGACAAGGAGTTTTCATCCATTAGTTTTTGTAAAAGGTATTTATCAAGACTACCCCAATTTACCCCAATTCTAACTGGAAGATCGTGCATTATTGCATACTCTATCACCCTTTCAAATTTCTCATCACGTTTGTCGCCAAAGCCTATATTGCCTGGATTGATTCTAATTTTACCCAGCATTTTGATGTTGTCTGGATAATCTTGAACTAATTTATCTAGCTCATATTGACCGCAGCCTACCAATATTTTACCGTCAAAACCTTCTTTATTTATCTCTTCTACTATATAAGGTATTGCCCTTGCTACTTCCTCTGAATTCAAAGCAATCCGTACTAACTCTGAACCTGCGCGCGCTAGTTCTGTTATTTCTTTTGCATAATGTTTTGCGCTACTTTTTATATTATCAGAATCTATATGCACACCAAGCGCCATAGATTGTACAACTACAGGATTATTTCCGCCTATCTTTACTTTTCCAATTTCTACAACATGAGTTTTGTGCCTGGAAATTGGCGATAATTCATATGCATCGTCATTCAATATCAGATCTTTATCTAGCATACTTATTAATTGTGATACTATTTTACTGTGTCAGCTACGCTGCCAAATGAACTTGAACCATTCAAACTATAAGCATCTACGTTATCCAAATTAGCAATAGAATCATGTGAACACGTTCTTCTTGATGGAGTTTCTTTTATAGTGATATTTATAGGAGAAACTTTCTTTTCTCGTGTTGAAGTAACTTCCTTCCCTTCTTGTTGTTCACTTTCATGCTGCTCGCTTTCATACTGGGAAACTGGCTCTTGATCTATAAATACAGCACCCTTTAAACGTGCGATATTAATACCATGCTGATTTATCATAGCGCTCTCTTCATCGTCGACTATGCACGCTTCCATGTCATTTGGCTCATTATCAAGACTAGCAATTTTTTTCTCTTTTAATTTTTTGATTAGATCTTCTTTATTTATAGCTCGATCTTGTGACTTTTTTTTCTTGAGCAATTCCCTACGCTTCTCATACAGTTTATATGACTCAGCAAAATCCTCATCTGTATGAAAGTTTGCACCACCAGGGTTACCAGGAGGTATGTATTTCTTACTGAGCTTAGATTTAGCTTCAGCACTATGCACAGTAAAAAAGCTAGAAACCAAAAACATTAATATAAACAAAACTTTAGAAAAAATCCTAAGCATATGGTGCTATAGTAAATATCGTGTTTTAAAAGATAGCAATTAACAAACTTTAAGTAAACCAGAATCTTTACTAACTTTACAATACAAATATTTTTCTAAAAAGTGATATGTTTGCTATCAAAAAAACCTACATAGGCTAAGAGAAGAGTAAGGTGTTACAAGTTGCGTAACACCTCCTCAAGAAGAGTGTTATGCAGCTATATGTTTGCAACTTTTAAGTTATTCTGTAGTTTTTCAGTACCATCGGTAGTATCTACATTACTAAGTTTTGCGTCTGGTGTATCTTTAGACGAGTTCTTTTCTTTCTCCTTTTCAAGTTTAACTCCCTGATAGATGCAGAATGCAACAAAAGAAGTTATCGCTATTGCGGCAACAGCACTGACTATGGCACAAATTAGTAGTGTTTTTTCTTGATCTGCTACTGTGTCTGTGAGTGTTTCCACTTTTTCTTGCAGGCCGTCTAAATACTTTTGTACCTCTTTAAACTGCGTAGCATCACCTATTTGACTTTTTTGCAATTCTTCTAATGCACTAAATACCTTTTGAAACTGCTCAGCATCCATCTGTTGAAGTTTTTCTAGTGCTTTTATTGCCGATTCATTAGAACCGAAAAAAAGATTATGAAGCCAATTTGTTGACATTTTTACCCCCTAGTTAATTAATATATTATAATTTTACATTCCCAATGTTTAAATTATTATTAAGTCAATTGTCATTATGTATTGATCTTTTAATAATTTCGTTTGACTTGCTTTTTGAGGGTGTAGAAACTTAAGTTAAGAAAGAAGCCCTGTTATTCAACCAATATCTCTCTCTTTCCTGAGTAATTTGGAGCGCTGACAATACCTTCCTTTTCCATTCTTTCAACGATGTTTGCTGCTCTGTTATAGCCTATTCTAAGCTGCCTTTGAATGTAACTGGTTGAAACTTTTTGATCTCTTTGAATGATGGCCACTGCTTGATTGTAGAGGTCGTTTTCTTCATTCTCTGTTTCACCTTCTGATTCCACAGAAGAATTTTCATCTTCTTTGGTGATTTCCTCCATATAATTTGGCTCACCTTGCATTTTTAGATGATCAACTATATCTTGCACCTCATTATCACTTACAAATGGGCCGTGAACTCGAATGATCTTACCACCAGAGGCCATATAGAGCATATCACCCATACCGAGTAATTGTTCAGCCCCTTGTTCGCCAAGTATTGTACGGCTATCTATCTTAGAAGTAACAGCAAAACTGATTCTCGTTGGAAAGTTCGCCTTTATCACACCTGTGATCACATCCACAGATGGGCGTTGTGTTGCCATTATGATGTGTATTCCTGCAGCACGAGCCATCTGAGCTAAACGTTGAATAGAGCACTCTATCTCTTTGCCAGCAACAAGCATCAAATCTGCCATTTCATCCACGATCACTACAATATACGGAAATGTCTCCATCTTGATTGGTATTTTTTCAAACAAAGGTTTGCCTGTTGTTGAGTTAAAGCCAATCTGCACAACGCGCTCCAATTCTATTCCACTATTCATTGCTTCTGTGATTTTTTGGTTATAGTTTATTACATTGCGCACATTCAAATACGACATCATGCGATAGCGATTTTCCATCTCTTTTACTATCCACTTAAGAGCAATAACAGCCTTTTTTGGCTCTGTTACTACTGGCGTTATGAGATGTGGTATTGCATCATATATTGAAAGCTCAAGCATTTTTGGGTCAATCATTATCATCTTACATTCATCAGGACTGAGTCGATAAACGAGCGAAAGAATCATAGTGTTAATCGCAACTGATTTACCAGACCCTGTGGTTCCAGCAACAAGCAAGTGAGGCATTTTAGTTAGATCTGCAATAATTGGTTTTCCGCTTATTTCTTTGCCAAGCGCAATTGGGAGATTTAAGCTTGCATTTTGGTACTCTGGTGACTCAAGCAAATCACGCAGCATTACGAATTCTCGTTCCTTGTTCGGCAACTCTATTCCCATAGCATTTTGCCCACGAATTATTGAAATACGTGCAGAGAGTGCACTCATCGAACGTGCAATGTCATCTGCAAGGCCAATTACTCTTGCAGATTTCGTACCAGCTTGTGGTTCAAGTTTGTATAAAGTCACAACCGGCCCATAGCATACACTGATAATTTTTCCTTGCACGCCAAAATCACTCAGGACTTGTTCTAACAGAGATAAATTTTTATTGCTCTCCATTTCATTCAGCTGCTTTCTCTGCAAAGACTCCTCTGCTTTAGAAAGTAAATGGATGCTTGGAAACTTGAACTCACTTAAAATCTCCTCGGTGGCTTTTTTCTGTCTTTCTTTTGGTTGTTGTTTAGTAGTGATTTTAATTCTATGTTTTTCTTCCACTACTAATGGTGCAACTGAATATTCAGCAGTTTTACGTAATCTGAAGAATAGAGTCTTTACAAATAAGTAAGCTATTTTTTTACATAAGAAGAATAGAAAGTGAATTGTTCTCTTCCAACCAATTAGTCCTACAAGACCTATTGATGTTACTATCACAAATACATAAAATGGGCAGTTATTAACGAGTACATTCCCTATTATTCCACTGTGTCTGTACCTTGCTGTGATGCCTAGCGAAAGTTGTGGTAATATAGCACATATCCCTAAATTAATTAATATTAAATAGAGAATTTTCAGCAGCCTTTTTGCTGGCCTGAAGATCAACAAGTAAACTATGGTTGTAGCTATTGTAACACTAGTTAATCCAAGAAATTGAACCAATATATCAGCTAAATATGAACCTACTATTCCACCTAAATTTGTCACTTCCTCATTTGTAGCCGTGTTTAAGGAAGGATCTTTATAGTTGTAGCTAAAAACTGATATATATACATATATTAAAAGGGATAGATATATTGCTGATTTTAGATATTTTTTTAACATCTACCTAAAGTAGTAAGCTACTGTATATTTTACAAAGTGAATTGTTATTAGCAATATCATTATAGATAAATCTAATCCATTGAACGGTGGTATATATCTTCTAATAATCTTTAGTGGTGGATATGTTAATTGGTTCAAGACGTGCATTATGCTACTGACAGTTTCATTATATATGTTCACCATATTAAGTTTAACCAGCCAGTTTAAGACAACCCAACATATTAGAATGAAGCTATAAAGATCAAGTAACGTGTTGAGTAGATATATGATTGGATGCATACATATCTATTACACGAAAGTTATATAAAAGACAAGTATTTAACCTTTTCAAACTCAAAATGTTGTTTTTGCTGAACCAAAAAAAACTTCATTTTTTGAGCTGCGCAAAGCCACCTAAAGTAGAGAATGGATAAGGAAGGAGGGGTGTATAATATATATTAATGTTGATATTTATTTCTTATAAATATCATCTCTATGTCCTATCTCTGTGATAGTTACTATATGATCTAATTGATTTACTCTGTAAATTACACGATAGTCACCAACTCTTAGCCTTCTACGTCCTTTTAAGTTATGATGTAGTGGTTCACCAAAATTTATTGGGCAACTGTAAGACGTTCTTTTATAGCCTTTTGAACTCTTAGCCTTATTGTCTTTGGAAGGTTTGGTAAATCTTTTTCAACAACACTCTTTAGAGACTTAACCTTGTAACGCTCTAATCCCACTTAATATCTTCAAAATCAACTGTTTCTGCACCTTCAACATCACGCTCATCAGAAATTTTAGATACTAAAAAATCCTCCATTTCAAGCTCAACTGCTTCTCTAAATAGTTTTCCTGCTAATTCTTGAACGGGCTGTTTAGTAAATTCAGATAATTCAGCAAGATGCTTTAAAGTTTCTTCGCTAAGAGCTATGTTAATGCCTGAATTTGCCATATGTTTTACCAAAGTCCACTAATAATTATACAACATTTTTTTTAATTTTTCAATAAAGAAAGGAGTGGTGTATAAAAATATATTTAATGTTTCAGTAGGTCCAATATTGCCTGCTTGTAAATATTGTCCCTGTGTCCTATTGAAACAATAATTACTATACGTTTTGCAGTATTTACACGGTAGACAATACGATAATCATCAGCAACTTTTATTCTTCTATGTTCCTTTAATCTCTTGCGTAGCAACACACCGTTACCAATAGGATCAGTCTCAAGATGCTTTTTTATTGCGTCTTTAATACTTGGCTTTACATCTTCTGGCAAGGAAGGCAAATTTCTTTTAAGAACATGCTTTAGATATTTAATGGTGTATTGCTTATTTCCAGATGTCTTCACTATCCTCTACTTCTTCTGCATCATCAGCATTTAACTCCCTAATAATTTTGGAAAATGCAATATCTTCCGCTTCAAGTTCGATTGCTTCCTTGACTAGCTTTTCTGTTAATTTTTGAACAGACTGCTTGGTGGCTCTAGCTAGTTCAACAAGATGCTGCGAAGTTTCTGGGTTGAAAGTTACACTAACTTTTGAATTTACCATAAGTTTTACCAAAGTCTACTACTATAGCTATTTTACAACATTTTTTTTAATTTTTCAATAAAGAAAGGAAGGAGGGCTGTATAAAAATATATTTAATGTTTATCAAGTAGCCTTCTCATAAATGGTGTCTCTATGTCCTGCTGTAGCAACAAACACCTTATGTTTTGCAATATTTACAGTATAAATAATTCGATAATCACTAACCCTTATTCTTCTATACCCTTTTAGCCTGCCACGTAATGGTTTACCAAATTTAATTGGATCAGTTGTAAGCCGCTCGTTTATCGCTTTTGTAATCCTTGATCTTATTGTTTTTGGAAGATTTAGAAAATCTCTTTCAGTAAAGTTTTTTGAGTAGACAATATCGTATTTCAGTTTATGTCCTCTCCCTTTCAGATAGTACTGTGTTCCAGTCTACATCCTCACATTCCTTAATAGTTTTATATAACGCAATATCTTCTACTTCGCACTCGATTCCTTCGATGACTAACCTTTTTGCTAGTTCTTGAACGGATTCCTTGGTGATTTCAGCTAACTTAGTAAGGTTATGTGAAGTTTTTGGGTCAAAAGTTATACTAATTCCTGAATCTGTCATATGTTTTACCAAAGTCTACTAATAATTATACAACATTTTTCTGAATTTTTCAATAAAGGAAGTTGATGATATGTAAGAAAAATTTTGCCACCTGCGTTAATAAATAATTAAAGATTTAGCATATTTATCTACCCTCTATTCTATTACTTAAGTTAGACCACTTCTTTCTATTAATATTTTTTGTTTACAAAGATGAGCAATTACTCATCACGCAGTTGATCTATGGATATAATACTACCGTTTGATAGTTTTTCAGTACATTTTTCACTTTTGTATTCTTTATCAGAGTCGATACTAAATATTAAAACATCCCCTGAAATTTTATCACGAAACTCACTAATAGCAAAAAACGGTATAGTAATTCGCTCTTGTTTTCCTTGAAAACTCAAACTGACGCTAAATTTATCCTCAGAAACTTTTAAATCATAGAATTGATGCTGTAATATAATAAGCATTTGAGTAGGGTATGACTTTTTCAAACGATCTGGCATGGTCACACCATTAAAATATGTGAAAAATAATATTTCTAAGTAAGGGGTAAAACCATTACCTGATATAACATCTAAAGTCTTTTTGATAACTTGAAACTTGGCAGAATTAAGCAATTTTTTGTAATCTGTTTGCTCCATATAACTTTCACATACATAAACTTTTGGGGAACTTCTGTTACCCGGCGTTCCCTGAACCGTGCTTATAGCAATGAAGTTATAGTGCTTAAATTAAGCAGCTATTGCAACATTGTCTTCAGCAGCAAAATTATCGTTTGCATTTAAATTATGAACTCTTAGCGGTGGTGTCTAACCGAGCAAAACTACCATCTTTACTATGCCTGTCGATCCTTATTCGCCCCCATATAAATTAAAAATATGGTGGAGGCGCCGAGTACTGCCCTCGGGTCCAATACACCTATTACAGGGTGATTTTATTGCTATAGTACACAAAATGTACATAGCTATTATATAGCAACATTAAATAAATGTCAAGATATTATGACCTTAATAAGAAAATTTTTTACAAAAAGAATGATGAATCACAATGTTCAGGAATGCAATAATTAATAGCAGAATGCCTACGCTGTTTTTTGTAAAAATTTCTATGTATTCAAATATAGCAGTTCTAGCTTGTTGAACGGAGTGCTTAGGTCCAAAGTGTGATGGTATGATATATAAGAAATTGCCATCGAAGGAGGAATTATGGTTACACCTTTACAACTTTGTTATATTACGCAAAAAGACTCAAAACCTTATGAATTTATATGTAACCAGTGGACACAAGCATCCTGAATTATTTATACTAAATCCATACCATCACACTTTGGACCTAGTTCTTTACTCATTCTCACGATCCGTGAACGGTTACAAATACTGGAGTTTACCCTCTTTCTTACCATTTTTCTAATCTATAGTTAACGTTCAAAACCATATTCGAAAAGTATCTCATATATTTCCAGATTTTTTTAATGCTGTTTATTTCATCCTCAACATTGTCTCTACTTTTATGAACTAAGTAGCAGCATTAAAAATTATAACGTATTCCTACCTCCAGAGTTGCATCTGGTATTTGTAATGCTTTTATACCACTTAGTTGCCCGCCTGCAGCAATACCAACTGCACCAACTATCTGTGGAGCAATTTCATAATCAACACCAACCTTCAGTTTATAGGAAATAGAACCCAGTATTTTATCTACTACAGATACCTCCTCTGCAGCAGCTCCAACATCTGTGCTTGCAGGTTTGTTACCAAAGCCAAAAGGTATTACTTGTAGGTATCCTCCTAAACCTCCGCTGACATATAGCTTAACGGGATCAATATCAAGGTCAGGGTAATAACGATAATTGGCTAATAAGCTAGCCCCCATTTTCTTTTCTGTACCAAACATATCACTTATGTCAGTGAGAACCTCAAGTTCAAACTTAGAATTTTTGTCATAATTATAACCAAAAACAACGCTAGGTTTCATTTTAAAGCCGCTACCCCATCCAGCACCAAAGTTTAAACCTGCATAGTACTGATCTTCTGACTTACTTGCACTATTATTAGCTGCACCTGCTAGAGATGAAGTAAGCAACACAGCCAAAACGCATAATCTCTTCATTTTCATATAACTCCTCATACAAAAAAATATATAATGCATAAGTATATATCCTTTATATTAAAAAAGATATAACCATGTGTCAAAAAAAGTATACCCACAAAGTAAAGAATGTGCTACTCGGATGTATCCGTTCAGCAGAATGGCAAAATAGGTAGACAAGCTAACGTATTTGTTAAGTTATGTGTAAACAGGAGGTTATGAGAAACTTGTAATAAAGTTGTATAACATAGCTGTTCATAGAGCTCACCCAAATCGGGCATATGCATTTGCAAAAGCCTGCAATCACTTTGCAAAAACCGATAAATTAGATGCAAAACTGTTGGAAAAATATGCTGAATTCATCGCAAAAAACGATGGGGTAAAAGAGTGTATGGTTTCACAAAAGCAAGAAGAATTAAAAGAGCTAAGAGCAATTGAGCGCAATTTAAGCGATATGCAAACAAGTGCCGCTTACAGAATGCCACAGGAAAAGCCAGAGAATATATAGAAAAACAGATAGAATTTGCAAAAGAGCAATCAGAGCAAATTAGGAAAGATATAGAAGGCATAATAAACTCTGACCCTGATTTGAAGGAAAAAATCAAAACGAATATTTTCAAAACAGTGCTAAACTTAGGCTGCTATGACAAGAACAGTTGATGTATTACTACCACTTCCAATTGATCAGTTATTTTCATATGCAATTGAGGAAAATACTGAAGTTTCCGTTGGAGATTACATAGTGGTGCCATTTGGCAAAAAACGCTTAATAGGGATAGTTTGGAAATATAGTGACAAGAGCGATCGGAAATTAAAATTTGTTGAGCAAAAAATCGATTTACCAAATATTAGACCAAGATTGATTGCATTTGCAGAGTGGGTTGCGCAGTATAACTTAATACCTATTGGTATGCTTGCAAAAGTGATAATGGGAGGAGTGTTAAAAGTAAATCACATAGATAAATTGGTTTGTGCTAAGCAGAAGCAGGAAATAAGTGAAATAAGTTGCCAATTAAACCCTGAACAGCAGATAGCTAGCGATAAAATAATAAGCAGCTTGAATGAGTATTCAGTGACTTTACTTGACGGTGAGACAGGATCTGGAAAAACGGAAGTTTATCTCTCTGTGATTGCACAATTGGTTAAGAATTACACTGCCGTTCCAAATGCTGCTCAGACTTTACCATCCCAGTGCCCAGAGACACAACTGTACGAACATTGTGATTTGGGTCTACCAAGAGGATGTTATCCGAGTAGCCTGACACTGGGATCCAGTTTTTCATATAACCCCATTACAAATGTTTATTTTAACTTAAAACCAATACCTAATTTACAATCAAAATTCCTGGATTCCAGTGTCAAGCACTGGAATGACACCTTTATACTCAAGGCAAAACCCACTGTAACATTTAGCATACCGTCTTTGCCACGTACTAGTATAACACCAGAATATGTTGAAATGACACCAGGAGAGGGTAATGCACAAATTTTAATCCTCCTACCTGAAATTGTTTTAACTTCACAATTGGTAAATCGTGTTCGCGGTCAGATATCAAAAAACTTAGTTGAATGGCACTCAGGGCTCACTCCAAAAACTCGCCGGAATAATTGGCTCAATATAGCAAGTGGAAATGCGCAGATAATTATTGGTGCACGATCAGCACTTTTTTTGCCTTATAAAAACCTAAAATTGATTATCATTGATGAAGAGCACGACTCATCTTTTAAACAAGAACAGGGAATTATATATAATGCTCGAGATATGGCAATAATCTTGGCCAAAATTGAAAACATTCCAGTAATTTTATCGTCAGCAACTCCACTGCTTGAAACGATTCATCATGTTAAAAGCGGGAATTACAATCATGTAAAGCTAACTAAGCGATTCGGTGGTGCAGAATTGCCACTCATTAAAGTAGTGGATATGAGGAACAACAAGCAATGGATCTCCTCTGAGCTTTTTGAAGGTATAAAAAGAACCATAGAGAAAAAACAGCAGGTTATGCTTTTTCTAAACCGCAGAGGGTATGCACAACTGGCAGTTTGTAAAAAGTGTGGATATAAAATTTCCTGCTTAAATTGTGCTGTTTGGCTTACATATCACAAGAAAAAAAATGCTCTTTTGTGCCATCATTGCTCTTATCAATTAAAACTTCCAGAGAAATGCTCTAATTGCCAAAGTGAACAGCCATTGTCCCTCTACGGCATAGGAATTGAAAGGTTACTTGAAGAAATGGTGAAATTAATACCAAACGCAAAAACTGCGATGATAAGTAGCGATCAGAAGTCAGTTAGTAACGTAATTGACTTGGTACTGAAAGAAGAGGTGAACATTATAATCGGCACACAAATAATTGCTAAGGGGCACAATTTTCCTAAATTAACTTTGGTTGGAGTAATGAATGCAGATTTGAGTCTCGAAAATTCTGATTTGAGAGCAGCGGAAAAGACGTATCAATTATTGCACCAAGTTGCAGGCAGGTCAGGAAGGTTCAATGAAAAAGGAATGGTAATAGTGCAAACCAATAATCCTGAAAGTTCAATAATAAAAGCATTGCTACATCAAAAAAGGGACTCATTTTATGAAATTGAACTTAAGTCAAGACGCGAAGCCAAAATGCCACCATTTAGCAGATTAATAGCGCTTATAATTTGTGGTAAGAATCAGATTGCGACACAAAAAGCAGCGAATGAAATAGTAAAATCTCTTCTCCGTCATCCAAGTAGCTCAACTACTTGCATCCAGGAAAAAAATGTAGGTGTAGACAAAAAGGAATTTGAAATTCTTGGTCCATCACCAGCAGCAATAAATTTCTTAAATAATAAGTATCGGTATAGGGTGTTGCTAAAAATACACAATAAGCACAGTTTATCTATACAAAAAAAGCTGAAATATTGGATTAAAAATTGTAACTTGAATTCGAGTATTGCAGTGATAATAGATGTTGATCCTGTGAGTTTCTTTTAACGAGTTTATTGTATCAGTTAAGCCTTCTTGCCAATTACCACAACATTCTCACTGGGAAAAAAATAATCAGGTACAACCATATTTTTTGGTGCAGGCCCCCCAATTACTCGGCCTGATGTGTCATAATATGAACCGTGGCAAGGACAGAACCAACCATTACCATCTCTTGTAGCGTGGTCAACCGGTACACACCCAAGATGTGTACATATTCCGATCATGATTAACCATTCATCTTTTCCTTCACGTACTCTTTGCTCATCTGATTCAGGGTCCCTCAAGTTCTTTACATTCACAGCTCTTGCAGTCTCAATTTCTTGCTTTGTGCGTCTACGAATGAATACTGGTTTACCTTGCCACTTTACTTTTACTCCGTGTCCTTCCTGAATTCCAGACAAATTCACCTCCACTGTGGAAGTTGCTAGAACTTCAGCAGAAGGATTCATAGACTTAACCAGTGGCCAAAGTCCACTTGCAGCTCCTATACCAGCCATAGCGCACGTAGTTAATGTTATAAAATCTCTCCTACCCTTATTTTTAGTAAGATCTTTAACAGGAGGTGTTTTTTTATCCTCTTTGTCTACCAGTGGTTTTTTATTTTTAGTTAATTTTTTGTCCATTGATCTTTACTTAGCCATAAGTATATATTTTAATTTAAATACTGCGTATTAATCAACAAAAACTTGCGCTTTTTGTTTAACCTGTACTACAGTTGAGAAGAGATAGAGTTTTCAACTTCAGAAATACTATCTTCAGTGGAATCAGGATCTTCAATTTTCGCTACTGACACCACCTTTTCTCTACTCTCTGTTTTAAACAGAGTGACTCCTTGAGTGCTGCGTCCTGCAATTCTAATCTCATTGACCGAAATGCGAATTAACTTTCCTTTATCTGTAATAAGCATTATATTATCACCCTGCTCAACTGGAAAACTAGCAACAACATTACCGTTTCTGTTGGTAGTAAGAATATTGGTGATACCAACACCACCCCTGTTAGTTATTCTATACTCATACGCAGAAGTTCTTTTACCAAAGCCATTTTCGGTAATAGTTAATATAAACTCCTCATTCACTGCAAGTTTTAAGAATAATTCGTTATCTATTCCTAAATCATTCAAAGTCTTTTCCAATTTAGAATCAATGGAGTTATTAATTGCAGTCCCCAGTCTTTTTGCAAGTGGAACTTTTAAGTAAAGTTCTTTTGTTTCTGTTGCTACACCTATCCCATTTAATATGGTCATAGATATCACGCTGTCATTCTTTGCAAGTTTGATACCTCTTACGCCATCTGAATTGCGACTTTTAAATTGACGCACATCACTTACAACAAATCTGATACTTTTGCCGAATCTTGTTGAAAGAAAAACATGATCAATTTCATTGCATACTTTAACTGATATTAACTTATCTCCTTCATCGAGCTTGATTGCTATTTTTCCATTGCTTGGAATATAGTGAAAATCCGCTAAAGAGTTGCGCCTTATGTTCCCATGAGCAGTAGCAAAAACTATGTTTTGATTTTCGTCATTTTCACTTGGTAATGGCATTATATTAGTTATAGTTTCACCATCGCTAAGCGGGAATATATTAACAAGTGCTCTTCCACGTGCAGTTGGCTCTGCAAGAGGTAACTTATAAACTTTTAATCTATAAACTCGGCCAATATTAGAAAAGAATAAGAGGCTAGTGTGGGTATTCCCAACAAATAATTTTGTGGTTACATCCTCTTCTTTTAATCCTTGTCCTAGCTTTCCTTTTCCACCACGACGCTGAGTTCTATAATGAGAAAGCTTCACACGCTTGATATAACCATTCATAGTTACGGTTATTAACATATCCTCTTGTGGAATTAGATCTTCAGCTTCAATGTCCGTATCTGATTCCTCTATTGAAGTTTTTCGCGGCACAGCAAATCTGTTCTTTATTTCTTGTAGATTGTTTTTTATTTCTTTCATCAACTTCTCTCCTGAGCCAAGAAAAGCGATATATTCTTTTATCAGGTTGATCATTGAACTTAGCTCAGCTTCTAATTTGTCTTTTTCAAGGCCTGTTAAACGTTGCAATTTCATGTCAAGAATAGCTTTCGTTTGCAGCTCAGTTAATCTATACACTCCGTCTTTCAAAAAGCTTGTGCTGTCTGAGATTAATCCAATAATTGTGTTTATCTCAGCTGAAGTTTTCCATTCTTTATTTAAAAGTTCTCTACTTGCTTCCGCAGGATCTTTTGCACCACGGATGATTTTTATCACTTCATCTATGCTCAAGACCGCAATGTAGAGCCCTATATATATATGAGCTTTTTCCCTCGTTTTTCTTAGACGAAATTCTGTTCTCCTGATTAATACTTCTTTTCTAAAATCAACAAAAGCAGCTATGATTTCTTTTAATGACATCAAAGCAGGTCTGTTGTTGTTGAGGACTAAAGTGTTAACACTAAAACTACTTTTTAGTGGAGTTAGTCCCAATATTTGATTAAGTATAAAACTTACTTCAGCATTTCTTCTGAGGTCAATTACTACTCTAATACCAGACTTATCGGACTCATCCCTAATTTCTGTTATGCCATCAATTCTTTTTTCTTTTACAAGCTCACCTATCTTCTCAATTAATTTTACTTTATTTACCTGGTAAGGTATTTCATCAATCACTATTGCTTGCCTATCTTGTGGCAGGTCTTCCATGTGAGTCTTGCCTTGCACAACAATTGATCCACGACCCGTTGCAAATGCTGATCTTATTCCAGACCTTCCAAGAATCGTTCCCCCAGTTGGGAAATCCGGCCCTGGCATCACTTCAAGTAACTCATCCAAAGTAACTTCAGGATTATCTATATATAACATACAAGCATCTATTATTTCTCCAAGGTTGTGAGAAGGAATATTGGTTGCCATACCAACTGCAACACCGCTTGCACCATTTACCAATAGATTCGGAAATTCTGCAGGCAGTACAACAGGCTCTGTTTCATTTCCATCATAGTTTGGCCTAAAATCAACTGTATCTTCGTCAATATCATTTAGTAAAAAGTGCGACACTTTTTGAAGTCTTGCTTCTGTGTATCGCATTGAAGCTGGTGGGTCTCCGTCTATCGAACCAAAGTTACCTTGCCCATCAATAAGTGGTAAAAGAAGAGAGAAATCTTGAGCCATTCTGACCAAGGAATCGTAAATAGCCATGTCACCATGTGGATGATATTTCCCCATGACATCCCCAACTATACGAGCTGCTTTTTTATATGGCTTACCAGCATCAAATCCGGCTCTTGACATTGCATACAATATGCGCCTATGAACAGGTTTAAATCCATCCCGCACATCAGGTATAGCCCGGCTTATGATCACGCTCATTGCGTAGGAGAGATAAGAATCTTCCAGCTCTTTTACTATTGAGATTGGTACTATATTATCCTGCATTTTCTATATTTTGATTGAAGTAATTAATAATATTAACATTCAGTTAAGCAAATGGGCAATGACAGACTTGAACTGCCGACCTCCTCGGTGTAAACGAGATGCTCTACCAGCTGAGCTAATTGCCCCTTTAGATGTAATTCTATAGCTCAATATTATTATTGTAAACAAAAATAGCAATAAATTGTATCCGTTCAGCAGAGTGGCAAAATAGGTAGACAAGGTGATCTAATACCAATTCTCATTGTTGGTCATTCAAATAGGATACATAGCAGAGTTGTTTAATTGTGGAGTAGGTAAGAGAAGTAATAAATTTACACAAAGCACTCTCAAGCAAAGCAATAGTATCGTATATTTTATTGCGCAAAATGTTCTGTTTTACATACAACCAAAGCCTCTCAACTGGATTGAGTTCAGGTGAGTATGGTGGTAGGTATATAATCTCAATATTTTTAGGTACCTTTAAACTTTTCGACTTATGCCAACTAGCACAATCCATAACAAGAAAGGCTTCTCGTGGTCCCAAATATTGAGACATTTGCTCAAGAAATATATTCATACAATCAGTGTTGACATTCGGTGCAAACAAGCTAGAATTCTCCCCATTTCTAGGATTAACTGCACTGTAGAGATAAAAATTTTCCCTACCTAATTTTACCTTAACTTTTGTTCTGACGCCTTTTTTAAACCATCCATGCCCGGTCTTTGAATGTGTGCCAAACCGCGATTCATCGAAGAAAAACAGCTCTTTTTCAGAATACTTGCCAATAACTTCGTTGAGATTTTTTTTTGAATTCCTCTTGTTTTCTTTTATCTTGTACATTGTGTACTGGTCTTGGTGTAATATAAGAGAATTTCATCTTTTGCATATAGCGGTGTACTGTAGATTTGCTAATATTTAAGCCGAACTTTTCCTGGATTCTTATTCTCATTTCTTTAATGGTAATATTAGGATTTTCTCCTACCCATGCTTCAACTTGCTGTAGTTGAGCCTGATTTAATTTAGTTTTTCTACGCCGTTGTGGAGGAGCAAACAATTTTTCTTCTCTGCCTAATTTCAAGAGTTTTATCCACGAAGTTAGTGCGCTTCTTGAAATGCAATATATTTTTGCTACAGCCGTTATACTATGCTTTTTTGCTGCAATTACAGCATTTAGTTTTTTTGCAACATATGCATTGTTCCTTACTTTCTTCAGCATTTTTTTTGCTGATTTTACTACTTCTTCATCCAATAATTTTGATCTTAGTGCCATTTATACCTCGACTATTTCACTTATTTCATTATGGCTTGTCTTCTATTATTGTCTATCTGTTTGCCGTGTAATGGGAATTGGTATTAGTTGCAATTAAAAGCAGCTTAATCCCGCTTGTCAAGCGTTTAAAACATAAAAAACGCCAATATTTTAAAGCAGATAATAACCCCAGGGCTTCTTTTGCCTTCTTTTTCCATTTGGTAAATTTCTTAAATATTTATAGCTAACATGAACTGGGCAGTGCGTCACGCGCTGACCATTTACTGTACAAATCACCTTCAAAAACAAACGTTCGTACACATATATTCTAGTTATATGATAAAATAAATGAAAAACATCAATTATCTAAATGAAATTCACATCTTAAAAGGATCATATACATCGATTTCCTTAGGATTACTCTTTTTCAATTTCTCATTTAATAATCTCAAAATGGGCTGTAAATCACCATTAATTGATAAGCACAGCACTTCTTTATTAAGATAATTGGCTAGGTGATTCTTCTTTTCCAGAATTTCTGCTTCTCTCAGCAAGTCGCATTTGTTTAATACTACAATCTCTTCTTTTTCAACAAGATCACCATTGTAAAGTTCCAATTCATTATGGATACAACTATAAGCCGAAACAACGTCATCATGAGTTACATCGATTAAATGAAGTAAAATTTGACACCTTTCTATGTGCTTTAAAAATTTATGTCCGAGCCCAACTCCAAGGTGAGCATCGGTGATTATTCCAGGAATGTCTGCTATTACAATTTCGCTATCATCCACTTTTGCTACACCTAAATGTGGTCTTATCGTGGTGAATGGATAATCACCTACTTTTGTATCTGCATTTGAACAGCGAGTTAAAAATTTCGATTTACCTGCATTTGGCATGCCGATAATTCCAACATCTGATAAAACTTTTAGTTTTAATAATACATGTTTTTCTTCGCCAGGCTGGCCGTAAGTAAAATGTCTTGGTGCCCTGTTAGTAGAAGATTTAAAATTGGTGTTTCCAAGCCCACCTTTCCCACCTTGCACTACTTGAAATTCCATATCGGGTTTATCAAGGTCTACTATCACCTCCTCACTCTCTTCACCTATTATTTGTGTCCCAACTGGAACTTTAAGTATGACATCTTTTCCCGCTGTGCCAGACCTATCTCTGCTTGCACCACTTTTCCCATCATTTGCTTTAATGTGTCTTCGACAACGAAAATTAAGCAAAGTGTTGAGATTTGTATCACTGACAAAAACTATGTTTCCACCTTTTCCTCCGTTACCGCCGTTTGGCCCACCAAATTCAACGAATTTCTCTCGACGAAAACTCGCGCAGCCATCACCGCCATCACCAGCCTTTAGATATAATCTAACTTCGTCTATGAAGTCCATGCCAACCCACGATAATATTTAGCACCTTTTCCTAATGTGCCTTCTATTCTTATTAGCTCGTTATACTTCGCGAGCCTATCAGAACGCGACAGCGATCCGGTTTTTATTTGCCCGCAATTTGATGCAACTGCTATATGAGATATTGTTGTGTCTTCTGTCTCACCTGAGCGGTGAGAAATAACAGCTTTGTAGTTGTTTGATTTTGCCATTTCAATAGCAGCAAAAGTTTCTGTTAACGTTCCTATTTGATTTGGCTTGATCAGTACAGCATTTGCCATTTTTTCTTCTATTCCTTTGCCTATTAGTTCACAATTTGTAACAAATAAATCATCCCCTACCAATTGAATTTTACTCCCCAATTTTGCAGTAAGTAATTTCCAACCTTCGTAATCATCTTCACTCATTGCATCTTCTATAGAAATTATTGGATATCCTTCCACAAGATTACAATAATATTCAGTCAATTCTTTTGAAGTAAGCTCTTTGTTTTCAAATTTGTAAATTCCATCTTCATAAAAAGTAGATGAAGCAACATCAAGGCCTAGTGCAAAATCACTTTGCGCTGAATAACCTGCTGATTCTATAGCGTATATGATCAAGTCAAGTGCTTCTTCAGTACTTTCAATATTTGGTGCAAAACCACCTTCATCTCCTACGTTTGTGCTATAACCTTTTTTCTTAAGAATGCTACGTAAGTTATGGAACACCTCCGCAGATACTCTGATTGCTTCACTGAAAGTCTCAGCACCGACCGGAAGAATCATGAATTCTTGGAAATCGAGCTTATTGTCTGCATGTACTCCACCATTAATTATGTTAATGAGTGGAACCGGCATCTGCTCTCCTCCCAAATATCTATATAGCGGCACTTTAAAACTGTTTGCTGCTGCTTTTGCAACTGCAAGAGACACACCCAAAGTTGCATTTGCTCCAAGTTTAGATTTATTTTTTGTTCCATCCAGTTCAATTAATGCTTGATCAATTGCATTTTGGTCCGCTGCATTCATTCCAATGATTTTATCTGTTATCACTCCATTTACAGCTTGAACAGCTCTCAATACTCCCTTACCACAATACCTTTTCTCATCTTGGTCTCTGAGTTCCAAGGCTTCTAATTTACCAGTTGAAGCTCCAGAAGGTACAGAGGCCCTACCTATTGCTCCATCACAGAGTTCAATTTCCACCTCCACAGTGGGGTAACCTCTGCTATCTAAAATTTCTCTTGCAAATACGTTGTTGATTATCTTATTCATTACATTAACCCTTTACTAGATTCACAATTGTGTGCACGGAACGTTCTGTCTCGGAAGATGTTATCCCAGCGCTGTAACATTTCAGTGTATGAACATTGCAATATACAGGTAATTTGAGTAGCGGATGGTGTCATTCCAGTGCTTGACACTGGAATCCAGCTTTTACTATACAGCCACCTGGTGTGCTCATTTACGATTAAGTTTTCTGGATCCCAGTGTCTGGGCACTGGGATGACATCATTCTTAGTGGAAGTTACCCCCATATCACAACGTTCGTACAGTTGTGTGCTCCGACACTGGGATCCAGTTTTACCACACAATTTTATCATATAAATCCTCCCAGTCTGGATCCTCTTTCTCGATTAAATTCATTTTCCATATATATAATTGACTAGATTCCAGTGTCAGCTACTTTCATGACACCAGTACTTGCGTTTATTCTATAGCTTAACTAGACGTTTGTATAGTTTCTGCTATGAGCTTCGCAGCTTCCTTTGCCAATTTAGCTATATTACTACCAGCACCAATAAATAATACTATATCACCTGGACTTGTCGAATCACTAATAAAATGTGAAATGAGTAGAGCATCATTCATAATTTTTGTGTTATAAAATCCATTACTGATTAAAGCTTTTTGTATATCATCAATTCCACAACCAGGAATGGGCTTATCTTCTGGAGGATGAACAGGAGTAAGGATGACATAATCAAACATCATGAAAATTCGTATGAATTCATCAAAAAAATTACGAATGCGAGCAAAACGAAGTGGTTCGATAATTCCTATTACTTTTCCTTTAGTAATCGAACGTGCAGCCGTTAAAGTTGCATATATTTCATTTGGATGATGGGCATAATCCTCAATTAACTTAACACCTTTAATATTGGCAATTAAAGAGAATCTTCTTGCTACTCCTTGAAATTCCAAAAGGCCTTTTTTAATCTCTGCATTGCTAATCCCGAGCTTTATCGCAACTGATATTGCAGCCAAGGCGTTACTGACTTTATGCATTCCTATTGTGTTTGATAGTACTACGTTTTTTATTCTGTGGTTATTGTCAATCAACACATCAAATTCCATGCTGTTATTATGTTGTTCGATGTTGCTGGCTCTTATGCTACCATTCTCAAACCCAAACGTTATAGAATTACTCGCATCATAATCGATGCCTACAGAATCAGGCAAAACTGCAAAATCTGCTTTGCTTATAAACTGAGAAAACGCATTTTTAATATCGTCGAATGTACCATAATGATCCATATGATCGTCGTTAATACTCGTTATAACAGAAATATTTGCAGGAATTTTTAGCATAGTTCCATCAGACTCATCAGCTTCGATTAAAAAAATGTCACTCTTTCCAAGTTTTGAATTACTCTGATACGAATTTAG
This sequence comes from Wolbachia endosymbiont of Dactylopius coccus, assembly GCF_977011065.1. Taxonomy (NCBI): domain Bacteria; kingdom Pseudomonadati; phylum Pseudomonadota; class Alphaproteobacteria; order Rickettsiales; family Anaplasmataceae; genus Wolbachia; species Wolbachia endosymbiont of Dactylopius coccus. The sequence goes on from NZ_OZ347065.1 coordinate 1,164,591, forward strand.
TATTCCTCCTACAATTACAGTTGCATCAATATTAGAATGATCAAAAATGGAAGCAATCATAGCCGTTGTTGTTGTCTTTCCGCTTGAACCTGAAACCGCTATCACATATTTACCTTTCATAATTTCAGCAAGTATGTCTGATCTATGCAAAACGGTTTTATTGTTATTTTTTGCCGCAATTAACTCCACATTATCAGATTCTATTGCAGAAGAATGTACAACTATTTGAGCTTGGCTTATATTATTAGCATTGTGACCAATAAAAACCTCTATGCCCAGCCTTTGTAATCTATCTACATTGTTGTTTGATTGTGCATCACTGCCTTGAACTTTGCAATTGGAATTGTGAAGAATTTCAGCAATGGCACTCATTCCGATTCCACCTATACCAATTATATGTATTATTCCTTTTTGAGTCTTGTTCATATTTAGCAGTAAACGTTTACTTATTACTAAATTTATTATAGTATAATTTAAAATCCTCATGGTATCAAACCCTCTTACCGAATACAATGATAAAAAACCTAGTCTTTCTATGCCTAATATTTGTTTTGATGAGTAGTTGCAGTTTTAGCAACAGGTTTAATTGCACTGCAGGTCATTATAAAATTGGCAGCAGCTATACAATAAATGGTATAACTTATCACCCAAAAAACTGTAAACACTATGAAGAGATAGGGATAGCGTCGTGGTATGGAATAGAAGATCATGGCACGCTTACAGCAAATGGTGAAGTGTTTAACCGTCACTTGATCTCTGCAGCGCATAAGACTTTGCCCCTACCCTGCTTTGTTCTTGTCACTAATTTAGAAAATGGAAGAAAGCTTGTTACAAGGGTTAACGATAGAGGGCCTTTTATTGAAGGCAGAATAATAGACTTATCAGAAAAAGCAGCTCAAGTCTTAGGATTTCATAAAGTAGGGCTTGCAAAGGTAAAAGTTCAATACCTAAGAAAGATGTCAGAACAATTGATACAAAATACTCCTCATTACAGAAAGCAATATGAAAAAGAAATGCAGAAACGTCACTCAAAACAAGACAGTGCAGAAAGTAAGGGATATGTTGCATTTTTTAAAAGTGCTCAGGCTGCTAAATCAGCTGCATCAAAGCTTCGCAATCAAGGAATAAAAAATGTTAGATTGCTTTTTAAGAACGATCAGTATTGCGTGAAAGTGAGTTATAGGTAGTGGTGAGTGCAGAATTCGAAAGATTTGGTTAATGTAAGAAACGCTGGCTAATACCAATTCCCATTACACGGCAAACAGATAGACAATAATAGAAGACAAGCCATAATGAAATAAGTGAAATAGTCGAGGTATAAATGGCACTAAGATCAAAATTATTGGATGAAGAAGTAGTAAAATCAGCAAAAAAAATGCTGAAGAAAGTAAGGAACAATGCATATGTTGCAAAAAAACTAAATGCTGTAATTGCAGCAAAAAAGCATAGTATAACGGCTGTAGCAAAAATATATTGCATTTCAAGAAGCGCACTAACTTCGTGGATAAAACTCTTGAAATTAGGCAGAGAAGAAAAATTGTTTGCTCCTCCACAACGGCGTAGAAAAACTAAATTAAATCAGGCTCAACTACAGCAAGTTGAAGCATGGGTAGGAGAAAATCCTAATATTACCATTAAAGAAATGAGAATAAGAATCCAGGAAAAGTTCGGCTTAAATATTAGCAAATCTACAGTACACCGCTATATGCAAAAGATGAAATTCTCTTATATTACACCAAGACCAGTACACAATGTACAAGATAAAAGAAAACAAGAGGAATTCAAAAAAAAATCTCAACGAAGTTATTGGCAAGTATTCTGAAAAAGAGCTGTTTTTCTTCGATGAATCGCGGTTTGGCACACATTCAAAGACCGGGCATGGATGGTTTAAAAAAGGCGTCAGAACAAAAGTTAAGGTAAAATTAGGTAGGGAAAATTTTTATCTCTACAGTGCAGTTAATCCTAGAAATGGGGAGAATTCTAGCTTGTTTGCACCGAATGTCAACACTGATTGTATGAATATATTTCTTGAGCAAATGTCTCAATATTTGGGACCACGAGAAGCCTTTCTTGTTATGGATTGTGCTAGTTGGCATAAGTCGAAAAGTTTAAAGGTACCTAAAAATATTGAGATTATATACCTACCACCATACTCACCTGAACTCAATCCAGTTGAGAGGCTTTGGTTGTATGTAAAACAGAACATTTTGCGCAATAAAATATACGATACTATTGCTTTGCTTGAGAGTGCTTTGTGTAAATTTATTACTTCTCTTACCTACTCCACAATTAAACAACTCTGCTATGTATCCTATTTGAATGACCAACAATGAGAATTGGTATAACTATTGTAAGTTAAAAATGTGATATAAAAAAGATATCAACAATTTATAGCTATACCGCCGCTGCTCTCCCTCGTCATACCGCCGCGGTATCCACAACTGTACGAACGTTGTAGTTTGGGCCACCAGTGGGCAGTGCCCAGACACTGGTTCTATGCAACTTAATTAAAAACGTTTGTTTTAGCGTAAGACAACTACCTTTAACTCATCAGCTCAGTTATAAGCAAAACTTCTGGATCCCAGTGTCAAGCACTGGGATGACACCCTCCTAATGGGACAAAATCACAATGTTCTTATAGTTGTGCGCGGTATCTCAGCCGCTAACAAGTAGCAGGATGACGGTTTTTCAAATTGTCGTAAGTCAGTTTAGCTATAGCACTATAGAGACAAAGATCAAAATTTACTTATTTACGTCTCCAATTTTATTACGTATAATGGAGACAAAGATTTATATTTTGTATTTTATGTCTCCATTATTTATTGGTAGGCAAACTGAGTTGAAGCAACTGCTGGAGCTTACGGAAAAAAACACTGCATCTTTTATAGTAGTCAAAGGAAGGCGTCGTATAGGGAAAAGTCGTTTAATTCAAGAGTTTGGTAAGTATTTCGAGCAGTATTACTCATTTATAGGTTTGCCACCAGAAAAGCACACTACAATATCCCATCAACTTAATGAATTTTCTAGACAAGTTGCTAGACAATTTAATACATCTTTTGCTAGATATGACGACTGGAGTGACTTACTATGGGCAGTTGGTGAACGTTTACTATCTGGCAAAATATTATTGCTCTTTGATGAAATTTCTTGGATGGGCTCAAAAGATCCAACTTTTTTAGGCAAAATAAAGAATTTTTGGGATACACAGCTAAAAAATAATAACAAGCTAATTTTTGTTGTCTGTGGATCTGCATCATCTTGGATCGAAAAAAACATACTTAGTAGTACTGGTTTTGTAGGAAGAATATCGTTGACTTTAACACTCGGGGAGTTATCACTTTCTGATTGCAATGAATTTTGGCCAAAAAATATTTCAGCATACGAAAAGTTTAAGGTGCTTGCAGTAACTGGTGGAATTCCAAAGTATTTAGAAGAGGTAAACTTTAAACATGGTGCTGAAGAAAATATTAAAAAGCTTTGTTTTACAAAAGGTGGATTTTTAGTTGAGGAGTTTGACCAAATATTTTCAGATCTATTCATGCGAAAAACAGCTTTTTATAAGCAAATAGTGAGAGCTCTTTCTACTGGAGCTAAAGAACAGGAAGAAATTTGTACTGCTTTAAACATTGCAAGACACGGACGCATTTCTGAGTATCTACATGAGCTCGAGCTTGCTGGTTTTATTGCAAGGGATCACACTTGGAATATAAAAACTGGTACTGATTCACGACTCAGGAAGTACAGACTTCAAGATAATTATTTAAGGTTTTATCTAAAATATATTGAAAAAAATCTAGGAAAAATTAATCGTGACACCTATTCTATGGGGTTCCTGCCAGAGTGGCATACAATTATTGGACTTCAGTTTGAAAATTTGGTGCTTAACAATAGAAAGAGCATACATAATATCTTGGGAATTGATGGAATAGTAAGCGAAAATCCATTTTTTCAGAGGAAGACAGGTGCTGGTTGTCAAATTGATTACATGATTCAAACAAGGTTCAACACCCTCTACATTTGCGAAATCAAATTTTCAAAAAATAAAATCGGTCATTCAATAATACAAGAAGTACAAAAGAAAATAGATACACTAAAGCGTCCAAAAGGCTTTTCATGTCGTCCAGTCCTTATTCACGTTAATGGTGTGAGTGATGACGTTATAGATAGTGATTACTTTTCAAACATAATTGATTTTGGAGAATTATTGAATTGTAAGTAATTCTTGCTCTACTTTTTCAACTTTGTGTTGTTTAACATTGGAACAAGATTCCAGTGCCAGCTATTTTCATGACATCTTTCTTGAACTCTTATTATAACAATGTTCGTACAGATGTGTGCCACGCGCTGGAATGACAGCAGTCCTACGTCGTACCGCCGCGGTATCTCTAGATACCGCTAACAAGCAGCGGGATGACGGTTGTCAGGCTAGCCTGTCATCGAAGTAGCCTCCTTTTTTTGTCATCCCAGTGCCCTCTTCTTGTCATCCCAGTGCGTGACACTGGGATCTAATTTTTTATGCAAAATTATCATATTTATATACTTGCAAATAGATACAATTTGAAATAATTTATACTATGAAGTTACGAAATGAGATCCCAGTGTCACGCACTGGGATGACACCTCTCTTGGGCTCCTTTAGCTATAAATATTAAGAAATTTACTAAGCAGAAAAAAAGGCAAAAGAAACCCCGTGTTAGCTAGTTGTCACTCTCTAATCCTGCAAATTGGCGTACTATACTGTCTTAAACGACTTATAAGCGCGTTTCAGCTTGTGTAGGTAAAAACCTAGAAATATTGTGAAGACATAAGGTGCACATAGTGCAAAAAATTAAAAATAAGACGCCAACTACGTTGTTTTCTTGCTGTTTAATCTGCACAGATGAAGATAACTGAATACCTTTAGTTTCATGATAAGGGGGCTGGCGGAGTTTGTCAAGTAGGTTTTTTCGTTTCTACCAGCTACTTGGATGATGCCACATAAATTAATAAATAGGAAAACTACTACAAATCCTTTCAACTTTAGTTTTTGCTGCTTTTTCGACACTTGAGCTATTTCCGCTGATTAATCCCTGAATCACTTCATTTATTAGACCAGCTATCTCTTTAAAATTTTCTGCCTCAAGTCCGCGTGTTGTCTCAGCAGCGGTGCCAAAACGGAGCCCTGAAGTGATGGTCGGCTTTGCTGTATCAAATGGTACAGAGTTTTTATTACAGGTAATACCGGCTCTCTCAAGGCTATCTACAACGTCTTTTCCAGTTAATTTCTGCGATCTTAAGTCAACTAGCACTATATGAGAGTCAGTGCCACCGGTTATAATGTCAAGTCCATGCTTTTGCAATTCTTGAGCCAGCACTTTCGCATTTTCCACGACTTTCTTGCTATAAGTTTTAAACTCTGGCGCTAATGCTTCTTTAAATGCAACAGCTTTTGCAGCTATCACATGCATAAGTGGCCCGCCCTGCAATCCTGGAAAAACTGCAGATTGAATTTTTTTGTGTAATGCTTCATCATTGGTCATCACTATTCCACCACGAGGACCACGCAAAGTTTTGTGAGTTGTGGAAGTCATAACATGTGCATATTCAGCAGGAGACGGATATTCACCTGCTGCAATAAGTCCCGCATAGTGAGCAATGTCTGCAAGCAAATAAGCACCAACTTTATCTGCAATCTCGCGAAAGCGTTTGAAGTCCATTTTTCTTGGATAAGCAGAAGCACCAGCTATGATCAATTTCGGTTTATGCTCCAGCGCCAGCTTTTCTATCTCATCCATATTGAGCAGATAAGTGTCTTTATTTACTGTATATTGAATCGACTTAAACCATTTACCAGAAAGGCTTGGCGCCGCACCGTGAGTTAGATGCCCACCGCAATTAAGCGATAATCCAAGTATCGTATCGCCTGGAGTAAGCAGTGAAGCAAATACTGCTTGATTTGCCTGAGAACCAGAGTGAGGCTGAACATTTGCAAATTTTACACCAAACAACTTACAAAGTCTCTCTATAGCCAGACTTTCAATTTTGTCCACATGCTCACAACCACAGTAATATCTTTTACCTGGATAACCTTCTGCGTATTTATTAGTCAGAAAAGAGCCTTGTGCCTCCATTACCGCTTTGCTTGCAAAATTTTCTGATGCAATTAATTGCAATTGTGATTTTTGGCGTTGTAATTCTTTTTCTATAAACTGATAAACCTCGTTATCAAAAGACTTTAAACTATTTTTAGAGCCGCAGATTTTTTTTAAAACACTCATCATAGATCAAACCTCGCTTTAATTTTAAGATGCACAAGCAATTTTAAGACTGCTCATCCTGCTTTTTTAACCATAAGAGCCCAAAAACAGCTATCAGCAAACATACAGGAATAATAGATGTTGCTTTTATCAGCAATTCATCACTATACACAGGATTTCCTTGTATCACTGTCCTATCCCAACACAAATCTATTATTTTTGCGATCCCAGTGTGAAAAAAATAGCCAAAAACCATGACTATCATATTTGACACAGCTGTAGCCAGACCTACCAAGTTATTATTCACATAACTTATCGCTTTGTAAATGGTAACCACCTGATATCCAGATGCGAAACCAATAACAAGGAGTGCCGGCAACGCAATATACAGACCGCCAACCTGCGTGAAAAGCAAGAGGAAACTGGCAATCATTGCAAAAGAACATGTAATAATTGCCTCGTAATGTTTATTTGGATATTTCTCTAGAAAGTAAGCCAAAAAGAATGATCCAGCTCCCATGCCTACAAACATGAGAGAAGGAAGTAAAGATGCTAGATCTGTGGTTATTTGATATACTTCATACAAGAACGTTTTTGCCCAAGCATCAGCAAAACCCTGCAATGGACCAACCATTAAGCCACCAAAAAAGCCGATTAGAATGACATGTTTGTTGAAAAGTACAGTTTTTAAATCCTGAAACATATTATCATTTACACTTACTTCTTTCTGGTCATTACTGCTTGGCGTTATAAAGAATAACAGTAAGGCAAGTAAACAACCAAATGCTGAGAAAGTGTAAATAACATAGTCCCAACCAAATTTATCGAGTAAGAAGTCCAGGGGTAATCCACCACAAGTAGCTCCTAATAACCCTATTATTATAGATAAGCTGGCCATTCTTGCTGATTTTTCTTGCGAGAAATACATGCTTGCAACTTTAAAGATTCCAATTGCCGAAGCTGATGACCCAATTCCCACAATTATTCTTCCAATTATTGAATAACTCCACTCATCAAAGCATATAAGCGGTAGTGTTCCGGTAAATGTCAAAACGGTACAAGCAGGTAAAACAAACTTTGGTCCAAATCTATCAAGGAAAAGACCTATAGGTATATGAGCTATCGTATAGCCTACATAGTATAACCCGCCAAACTGGCCAACATCTGCAATACTTATGTTAAATTTTGTTATTAATTCAGGCGCAATTATGTTTGGAATCACGCGTAATATATATTGGTATGCATAGAACAGTGATGCCAACAACCAGATTAAAAAATTCCTCTGCAATACTTTACCCCAAAGCTAGTATTATAGATACTCTGTTTATAGGAAACAATATTTTTATGAATACTTATTTTAATTTACCGGAATTTTATACAGTTGAACTCATAGCCAACATAAGTAGTTTATGCATTAACTAAATTTTCCAGGTTCAAGTTTGGATAATGGAAAAAGTTCACTTTTTCTATTTTTAAAAGAGACCTTTTATTTTACTTATAATTTTTTCTACTATATCTACAACTGGCTCATGAATAAGGTATATGAAAAAAATTACACCACAAATGATAAGTATATTTATGATTTTGCCCTTATTCATCTTTACCTTAAGCTTTATTTTTTTTATTATAAGCTTTAGTTTTGTTACAAAGTTCATTTTACTTACGCTTTCATTTCGTGATAACAAATATACTTTAAATAATATAATTTTTAGTAAAACTTGGCTTTAGAGACGTCTAAGTTAACTCAATATTAACCTTTTCGCATGTAAAATATAATATAAAAGCAAGGTGAGTGAATGAACATAAACACAATAGACAACACACTACAAAACTACATAACAAAATACGTTGAACAAACATTCGCTACACATGTGTCAGGCAATAGATATGACAAATTGTATAGGGAACTTCTAAGTGGCATAGAAGAGATAATAAAACTCACTATAAACGAAGCAAAACATTATGACAAAAGTTTGGAAAATCTATATAACGATTCAAGATTTAATAAGAAATTTATTCAAGCTGTTGCTAAACATCAGGTGTCGGAATTTTTAAATACTCACCCGAAAAGAAATTGTTGTAGAATTTTACAATGAACATCACATTAACGAAAGTGATTTAAAGACTCTGGAGAAAGGGAAAGATTTAGTAAATAAAATAAATAACATTAACTTACTGCAACGAAATGAAAAAAATGAGGAATTCAATATTAGAAAGACACTTGCTCACTCAATAAAAACGCCTTCCATAGAAAAATACAAGTTAGAACATTCAAGATAACCTTAGTGAATATTTTTGACGCGGTGAAATGGGTAATTTATGGATAGTCTATTTCATTTTAACTCCTGGCACGCTTTAGTAATACTATCACATCCAATTTCTAATTGTTCCTGAGAGGTTGCATAAGAAATTCTGATAAAATTTTCTAGACCAAACGCAATTCCTGGAACCACAGCAACTAAATGATCCTCTAGCAGGTATTCAGTAAAATCAAGATCATTATTTATTACTTTACCACTTTTTGTACTCTTACTGAGCAATCCCTCACACGAGACAAATAAATAAAATGCGCCTTGCGGAATGGATGCTGATAATCCCGGGGCAGAATTTAGCTCTTTCACCATAAAATCTCTACGACTCTTAAAAATCCTTGTTCTTTCTTTCAAAAAACTATGGTCACCGTTTAATGCTGCTGCTGCTGCTGCTTGTGCTATCGAATTTGGATTAGAAGTGCTTTGAGACTGCAGCGTAGAGATAGCTTTTACCACATCACTTCTACCTGCAATATACCCTATTCTCCAGCCTGTCATTGCATAGGCTTTTGATACTCCATTGACCACAAAAACTCTATCATAAAGCTTCGGCTCAACCTGAGCGATAGTAAAAAATTTTTCGTCGTATATTATATGCTCATAAATATCATCTGTAACGACATTCACATGTGGATATTCAAGCAATATTTGTGCTATGTCTTTCAATTCATTATACGTGTACACAGCTCCTGCAGGGTTGTTCGGTGAGTTAAGAATTAACCATTTAGTTTTTTTAGTTATTTTGCTTTTCAATAATTCCGCTGTTAGTTTAAAATTTTGTTTGCATTCTACTACAACTGGCAAGCCGCCAAAAAGACTTACCATATCAACATATGAAACCCAATAAGGAGCTGGAATAATAACTTCATCTCCAGAGTTAATTGTTGCCATGAACAAATTGAATAACACCTGCTTAGCACCTGTACCAACACAGATCTGGTTAAGCGTGTACTCGAGGTTATTATCCTTTCTTAACTTATTAATTATTGCTTCTTTCAGCTCACGCGTTCCATCAACAGCAGTATATTTAGTTTTACCTTCACTTATTGCTTGAATAGCTGCTTTTTTTATATGATCTGGAGTATCAAAATCCGGTTCTCCTGCAGCTAAAACACAGATCTTTTTTCCTTCACTTTTCAACTTATTTGCCTTATCAGTTACAGTAATTGTAGGCGATGGTTTTATTAGGGACATTCTTTTTGCAAGGTCTGACATATCTTACTGAAGCTAAATTCAAATAATAAACTCTGCATAATAAAAAAGCTAGGAATTTTGTGTATTGTATTAGTAGCTTTTTACCAGGTTTACCAACGCAGCAATATTTTCAACTGGAGTATCAGGGAGTACTCCATGTCCGAGATTAAATATGAAGGGTGAATCTCTAAAGCAATCTATTATACGTTTTGCTTCTTTTATTGCTTCCGTTTTATTATAGGCTAAAAGATTAGGATCAAGATTTCCTTGTAGAGGGATTTTTAGATTCGCTTTCGCCCATTCTATTGGAATATTATAATCTATACTTACTGCAGATACACCTGTTTGTTCGCAGTAATTCTTATAAAGATTTCCAGCAGACCTTGGAAATCCTATTATTGGAAAATCAGAAAATCTATCCTTGATTGCCAAGGTAATTCTCTTTGTTGGTTCGATAACATATTCTTTAAACAATGGTTCCGATAATGCACCAGCATTACTGTCAAATAGCTGAATAACATCTGCTCCAAATTCTATCTGTTTAATTAGATAAATAATCGTTGCTTCCGTTATTCGTTCAATTATTTCCTTCAAATAAGAAGGGTAAAAATTTAATACTTTGGAAAAAGTTTTACTGCTTCCACCTTCTATGAGATATGAAGCTACTGTCCATGGGCCACCAGCAAATCCTATAAGAGGCTTTTTTTTTGATAGCTGACTTCTGACTTTCTTTATAGCGTTTAGAATTGGTAAAATTTTAGCTTCAATGTCTTGTGGACTTCTCAATTCTTTAGGATTCTTTATAGGTTTTATTCTCGGGCCCACATTGCGCAGGAAATTCACGTCACAACCCAAAACATCAGCTATTATTAAAATGTCTGAAAAAATTATCGCCGCATCCATGTCAAATCTTGTCACCGGCTGTAACGTCAATTCTGTCACTAAATCTGTGTTGTAGCATATCTCCATAAAATTATTCATATTTTCTACTGCTTTGCGGTACTCAGGAAGAGACCTGCCAGCCTGACGCATTAGCCAAATAGGGACTCTTTCACCTGGCTCATTTTGTTTGATAACTTCTACTATTGTTGTTTTGCTGCTTTCCAATCTATTTTATCTATTCTTCTGTATATTAAAGTATAGTAGTAATAATAGTTCTATCAACAACTTGTTACTAACTTAAAATTTAGTAAAAATTGGCGTTGTTTAATTTGTGGATAAATATGTTAACAACTTCTATATACTATTGATTTTCTGTTATGATTTATGTGTATAAGTAAGATATTCAGAGTGTTAGTAATTTTCTTTTATGGAAAACATTTTACCATTATGCATTGTTACATAACTATGTATATGTCGTTGAAAAAATTGTTGATCAATTGTTGGTATTTTATATCAACAAATAATTCACAAATTAATTTGACATTATTCACATGCTTATTAAACATTTAATAGCAGTTTTCTTGATAAATCTGATCTGAAAACGTTTTTGCCATTACAGGGAATGAATTGAGTAAAAAAAGGAACCTTAGTAGAAAAAATAGCATTAGGCTTTTTTTATGTAAAAGATGTTATTTTTAATGGGGATAAAAATTTTAATCTGAGAAATATTATACAAAGCGTAATGTTTGTTCCGCCTTCGATGAAGACAACTAATCTTTTTGTTAGGATGAAATCTTCTAAATCATACTTAGCTATTGTATTGGATGAATATGGTGGAACTGATGGTTTAATTTCAATAACCGATCTTATAGAGGAGCTAATACCAAACATTGATAGTGAGAACGAAATAAATTCAGAATATACCATTACTGAATTGTCTCAAAATAAGTTTGAAGTGTCAGTAAGGGTTATTATAAAGGATATAGAAGAGGATCTAAAAATAGAATTACGTGACCCTGAAGAAGACTATATTACACTTGGTGGTTTGATTCTTTCGATTGCTGGTAAAGTGCCTTCTGTAGATGAAGTCATTAAATATAAAAATGGTATGAAGTTTATCATCAAAGATGCAAATGAGCGCTACATTAATAAAATAGTACTAGACTTAAGTGATTACAAAAATTAGATTTGGTACCCTTTGTCGGTTGCCTTGAAACGAAGAAAAAGTTGTAATAACCAAATATGCAACTCAAGTTATAGTTAAACCTATCTCCAGCAAATTATTTTCGCAAGTACAATGCATTTCAGTGTTATAGTACTCTAATAATAAAGAAGCCATATAGATATTAATATCTTTTGTATTTAAATTAGTGTCATTTTTTTTGATTAATTTGTCTACTAATGATTTGCTTATTGGTTTGTGTTCATTTAGAATTTTTATAGTTAATAGCATTTTATCTTCTGTTTGACTCAGTAAAACAGACACTAGTTCAACTTCCGCCACTGCGCTGGCTATAGTTAGCACCATATTAGAAATTATCTTATTTATCTTTTCAATTAAATCTTCCTTATTTTTTGCAGAGTGTGCGTCTATTTTCCACGTAAGCTTTACTTTTTTTTTAATAAATAATTTTCGATATTAGATTTGGTCTGATCAAAGCTGTAATTATCTGCTGAAGAAGAATATGCCTGCTTCATAACTTTATGTTTATATATTAAATCATCGGAGCTTTCTTTAAGCAACGACAACGCTTCCTTCTGCGCATCAGCATCGTTCTTATCTATTACTTCAAGCTCTTCTAAGCCAAACATTATTCCATTCATAGAGTTAGCAAAGTCATGAAGCAGCCGTCCTGATAGCAGTTCCGTTATTAACAGTATGTTTTTGGTATTTTTATTCATTGGATAATTATAAATGATTTAAGTTACCCTATATTGGTAAGCATATAATAGTCAATTAAGAGAAAGTTTCGTTGCACTTTTTATATCAAGGCATTAATATAGTATTAACAATTTTAAAATTTATAGAAGGATTATGAATACTTATACCAGATCAGGAATAGATCTTGAACTATATAATAAGTTAATAAAAGAAGTCAAGCCTATTGCTCAAGAAACTACTAGAGAAGAAGTAATCAGCGAAATAGGTTCATTTTCTGCGTTGTTTGATTTTGCTGCACTAAGTAAGAAATATGACCATCCAGTGCTTGTTTCCTCAACTGATGGAGTAGGTACGAAACTGTTGATAGCTCAAGAAGTGAATAGGCATGATACTATAGGTATAGATTTAGTTGCAATGTGTGTAAATGACTTACTTGCACAAGGAGCAACGCCTTTATTTTTCCTTGATTACTTTGCAACAGGCGTTTTGAGCAAAGACGTTTTATTATCTGTGGTCCAAGGCATTGCAAAGGGGTGCAAGCGAGCTAAAATAGCATTGGTTGGTGGGGAAACTGCAGAAATGCCTGGAATGTATGATAATAATCACTATGACCTTGCAGGGTTTGTGGTTGGTGTAGTTGATCGAAAGCAAATTCTTCCAAGCTGTAGCATGATGAAAGTAGGTGATTATATAGTTGGCTTAGAGTCAAGTGGAATTCACTCAAATGGGTTTTCTTTGGTGCGCCATATTTTCAAAGGCTTAGGTATAAATTATAACGACTCATCTCCATGGAATAATCAGCTTTGGAAAGAAGTGTTGCTCGAACCAACAAAAATATATGTTGATTCTTTGTTGCCTATTATGCCAAAGGTAAAAGGCATCGCACATATAACAGGTGGTGGCTTGATAGATAATATTCCGCGGATTCTTCCAAAAAACTTATTTGTAAACATAGACATTAATTCCTGGAAATGGCCAGATATATTTTTATGGCTAACAAAGGAGGGTAAAATAGAGAAGAAAGAAATGCTAAAAACATTTAATTGTGGTATTGGCATGGTATTGATCGTAAGTCCTGAGAATATGCAAAACGTGAAAAATCATTTCCAAAAACGTGGAGAAAAAATTGAAATTATTGGAAAACTTGATGAGGCATGTAACCCTCCACTTGATAGAGTAGTATTTAGTTAGTCTAACTTTACTGACAGTCTTTTTGCAACTTCTAGGTATGCTTCCTTTAAATCTCCTAAATTCAAACGAAAGACGTCTTTATCTAACTTTTTATAAGTATTTTTATCCCATAACCTGCAGTTATCAGGGCTGATTTCATCGGCTAAAATGATTTTAGTACTGTCATTTATTAATCTGCCAAATTCTAACTTGAGATCAACTAAATATATACTTGCATTTGAAAATAGGTGGACTAAGATTTCGTTGATTTTTAAAGTTGTAGTTTTAACTTCATCCATTTCTTTGCTAGATAGCCAATCAAAATACAGTATGTGATTTTCATTCACCATTGGGTCGGCTAGGTCATCATTTTTGTAAAAAAACTCGATTATAGGAGATGTAAGTGCCTCACCTTCTTTGATATTAAAACGTTTGCAAAAGCTGCCAGCTGCAACATTCCTCACTACTACTTCAAGAGGTATGATTTTGAGTTTTTTGACTAGCTGCTCTCTTTCATTCAGAGTTTTTATAAAGTGTGTGCTAATTCCTGCTTTCTCAAGCTTTTCCATGATAAAAGCACTAACATGATTATTAATTATTCCTTTGCTCTCAATAATTTCATATTTTTCCTTATTGAATGCTGTAACATCATCTTTAAAGTGCTGTATAACAGTTGATGAGTCTTCAGTTTCAATAATGGCTTTGGCTTTACCTTCATATATCGTTTTATTCAGTGACATATTTAATTTAACTATATATTATATCAATTTACTGTTCTTAGAGTATAGCCCCAAATAACTTAAAATAAACCTTAATGGCATTCAATGTTACAATATTAACCATATTTCCAGAAATGTTCCCCGGGTTTTTGAACTATTCTCTTGCCGGAAAAGCGTTAGAGAAAAAAATATGGAACCTTGAAGTAATAAATATTCGTTCTTTTGCGAAAGATAAACATTCAACTGTGGATGATGTTCCATATGGAGGTGGAGCAGGAATGGTTATGCGTTCTGATGTAATTGGTGATGCAGTAGATAGTATGCTCTCTGTTCATAAAAACACTAAGTTTATTTACATGACTCCATCTGGAACTAAGTTTAATCAGAATATTGCCAGAGAATTATTAGAGTTTCCTCATATAACAATATTATGTGGTCGATTTGAAGGTATTGACCAAAGGATAATTGATGCGTATACTCCTTATGAGTTAAGTATTGGAGATTATATACTTTCAGGAGGTGAGCCAGCTGCAATGGTGGTTCTTGATGCATGCATTAGACTTCTTCCAGGTGTAGTAAATAATACCGATAGTATTACTGAAGAAAGTTTTAATTATGGTGGTGGTGTACTTGAATATCCTCAATATACTAGACCTGAGCAGTGGAAGGGATATAAAGTACCTGAGGTTTTGTTATCTGGCAATCACAAAAAAATAAGTGATTGGAGGCAGAAGCAGTCTCATGTTATAACAAAAAAGCGTAGGCCTGA
The DNA here is from genome assembly GCF_977011065.1 of Wolbachia endosymbiont of Dactylopius coccus. Lineage (NCBI taxonomy): Bacteria > Pseudomonadati > Pseudomonadota > Alphaproteobacteria > Rickettsiales > Anaplasmataceae > Wolbachia > Wolbachia endosymbiont of Dactylopius coccus. The sequence goes on from NZ_OZ347065.1 coordinate 1,179,755, forward strand.
ATTATTGAATGGAGAGATAAATGACAAATTTACTTAAAAAATTTAACGAACAGCAAATGCAAGTGTTAGCTAAAGAAATACCAGAATTTCGTCCTGGCGATGATTTGAAGGTCACTTTTAAAGTAGTTGACGGTACAAGTGAACGTATACAGATATTTGAAGGTGTATGTATATCAAAAAGGAACCGCGGGTTACATTCTTCTTTTGCAGTCAGAAAAGTGAGCCATGGAGAAAGTATAGTGTCTCAGTTTTTTGTTTATTCTCCTGCACTGGTTTCAGTGCAAGTGACAAGAAAAGGAAAGGTTCGTAGAGCAAAACTGTATTATCTGTGCAAACTATTTGGAAAAGCTGCAAGGATCAAAGAGCGTACTACTTATGTTAAAAAGAAATCTAAGTAGATACAATAGGGAGTGATGTCAATTGTGTCATCTCAGAACTCTCTCTTGTCATCCCAGTGCGTGACACACAACTGTACGAACATTGTGTTTGCCTCCCGCTGTGGTGTCATCCCAGTGCTCCGACACTGGGATCCAGCATTCATTATTCTCCTTTTGGTTTGTGCTTTCATGGAAAATGTAAAAATTATTTGCAGGCAAAGCCTGCTGGATCCCAGTGTCAGCTACTTGCATGACAAAAAAGGGGAAAGTTTTTTCAAATCCTCGTGTAAAGAAAAGTAAATGAGTATAAAGAAAAAATTCCTTAAATTACTTCAGTCAAGGCGTGTACATGCTCGTATAAAAAGGAAAAATAAAAAGAACAGAGCGCTACGCTTTTGCTCTTTCACGGCACTAGTTATCTCACTTGGCTGTCCTGTGTGTATATTGTTGAGTGTATTAGTTAACTCTTACAGTGCCTTAACAGTAACGAAAGTTTTATTGCCAATTGAAATAAGTGCTGATCTTACTTTAACAAATAATCCTAGTGATTTGCGGTATAAGTCCATTGGCTTACTCAACGATTCTTTACGTAAGGTGTTTAAAGGAACTGATTTTAAAGACAGTGACGAAATTTTAAGTCGTAATTCTTACAAAGAACTAGAGAAATTTTTTCGTAAGAAAGTAAAAGATAGTGGTGAATATGAGATCTGGTTTACCGCGTCAAGTATAATTAATTCAATAAATAAAGATAAACATTTGAATGATCGTTATGCTAAATTACTTAGTTGGCTAAAAGAAAAGAGGAGAGTGAAAAAATTTTTTAATAAGTCTTTATTCCTTAAATCTGACTCTCGTGAACCTGAAAATGCAGGAATTTTAGGGGCATTTATCGGTTCATTAATGACAATTATAGTGTGCCTAGCATTAGCATTACCAATAGGAATTATGTCGGGCATCTGTCTTTACGAATTTATGCCTAAAAATAGGCTAATGACTAATATTGTAGAAATTAGCATGAATAATCTTGCTGCAGTGCCTTCAATAATATTTGGTGTAGTGGGCTTAACTCTCTATCTTGGCATATTTGGGCTACCACGCTCTTCACCACTTGTTGGTGGAATGACTCTTTCATTTATGATGTTACCTAATATTATAATTGCAACAAAAAATGCCTTTGCGAATGTTCCTATTACGATAAAAGATGCAGCGTTTGCGCTTGGTGCGCCTCACATCAAGGTGATATTAGATCACTCTTTACCGATTGCGTTACCAAGAATAATACATGGTACTGTGCTTGCAATTGCAAGGATTTTAGGTGAATCTTCCCCTTTACTTATGATAGGTATGGTGGCATTTATTGCTGATACACCTACGTCTTTTTTCGATCCGGCGACTGTTCTGCCTGTACAAATATACATATGGTCAAGTAGTCCTGAAATTGCATTTATTGAACTTGCTGCTATTGCAATTATAGCTTTATTATTGGTGTTGTTTGCGTTAAATTTAGTAGCGAATTTTGTAAAAAAGAAATTCGAATTTTTTAATTTTTAGCAATTCATGAAAATCACAGTCCTATCTGGTTATGGCTTAAATTGCGAAAAAGAAACCGCATTTGCATTTATGGAATGCAGCAGAAAACTTGGTATTAGTAATATTGAAGTAAAAATCGTTCACATTAATGATATTATAGATAATCCAAGTGAACTGAAATTAAGCAATATACTTGCAATTCCAGGAGGTTTTTCCTATGGTGATGACACTGGTGCTGGTAATGCGTTTGCTTTACGTATTAAAAACAACTTGTTGGATGAGTTTCAAGAGTTTTTATCTCAGGACAAGCTGATTATAGGAATATGTAATGGTTGTCAGATATTAGTAAAATTAATTCCGGAGTTCTCTAGTCTAGCTTTAATCCATAATGATATAGGCAATTATCAATGCCGTTGGATTAGAGTGGGAGTTAATCCGCAGAGTAATTCTGTTTGGCTACGGGGCCTGAGTGAACTATATCTCCCTATTGCTCATGGGGAAGGCAAATTTTTTATGGATCAAGATATTTTGAACCAATTGATTGAGAGCAATTCCACCGCATTACGTTACATTGATGAAAATGGCAACTATGCTAACCTACAATTTCCTTACAATCCGAACGGGTCTACATACGACCTAGCAGCTTTATCAGATAAAAGTGGAAGAGTGCTAGCTTTAATGCCCCATCCAGAGAGGGGAATATTTTTTACTCAGCAAGATAATTGGCCTCTTGAAAAAGAAAAGAGCAAGCGGTTAGGTATTACTGTGCCAAAATATGGTGATGGAATGCTTATATTTGAAAATGCACTAAAGTATTTTTGTTAAAATTTATTGGTAGGGTTTATGGTTAAAATTGTGAAAAGTCTCAACCAAATTCATCAAGACAAACCGGGCAACGACATTAAAATAAGAGCATTCACTGAATATGATACCTCAATTCTTTTTACAAGCTTCGTAGAAGCAAATTAGCCAAAACCGCTATCTACGTTTGAAATTTATTTGCAAGAGCAAAAACTTGGTAAGCGCATTGTATGGATTGCTTCTTACAATAATGAATTTGCTGGATATGTGACATTAAAATGGCGTTCTGAGTACGAGCCCTTCCAGGATAGAGGTATCCCAGAAATCATGGATCTTATACCAATTCTCATTGTTGGTCATTCAAATAGGATACATAGCAGAGTTGTTTAATTGTGGAGTAGGTAAGAGAAGTAATAAATTTACACAAAGCACTCTCAAGCAAAGCAATAGTATCGTATATTTTATTGCGCAAAATGTTCTGTTTTACATACAACCAAAGCCTCTCAACTGGATTGAGTTCAGGTGAGTATGGTGGTAGGTATATAATCTTAATATTTTTAGGTACCTTTAAACTTTTCGACTTATGCCAACTAGCACAATCCATAACAAGAAAGGCTTCTCGTGGTCCCAAATATTGAGACATTTGCTCAAGAAATATATTCATACAATCAGTGTTGACATTCGGTGCAAACAAGCTAGAATTCTCCCCATTTCTAGGATTAACTGCACTGTAGAGATAAAAATTTTCCCTACCTAATTTTACCTTAACTTTTGTTCTGACGCCTTTTTTAAACCATCCATGCCCGGTCTTTGAATGTGTGCCAAACCGCGATTCATCGAAGAAAAACAGCTCTTTTTCAGAATACTTGCCAATAACTTCGTTGAGATTTTTTTTTGAATTCCTCTTGTTTTCTTTTATCTTGTACATTGTGTACTGGTCTTGGTGTAATATAAGAGAATTTCATCTTTTGCATATAGCGGTGTACTGTAGATTTGCTAATATTTAAGCCGAACTTTTCCTGGATTCTTATTCTCATTTCTTTAATGGTAATATTAGGATTTTCTCCTACCCATGCTTCAACTTGCTGTAGTTGAGCCTGATTTAATTTAGTTTTTCTACGCCGTTGTGGAGGAGCAAACAATTTTTCTTCTCTGCCTAATTTCAAGAGTTTTATCCACGAAGTTAGTGCGCTTCTTGAAATGCAATATATTTTTGCTACAGCCGTTATACTATGCTTTTTTGCTGCAATTACAGCATTTAGTTTTTTTGCAACATATGCATTGTTCCTTACTTTCTTCAGCATTTTTTTTGCTGATTTTACTACTTCTTCATCCAATAATTTTGATCTTAGTGCCATTTATACCTCGACTATTTCACTTATTTCATTATGGCTTGTCTTCTATTATTGTCTATCTGTTTGCCGTGTAATGGGAATTGGTATTAATGTATTGCCACTTATGAGAAATAGAGGCATAGGATCAACTTTGCTTGAAACTGCAGAAAAAGAAGCAGCTGGAAAAAGTGATATTGTTGGATTGGGTGTTGGTCTTTATGCTGATTATGGAGCTGCTCAAAAACTTTATATAAAACGAGGTTATATACCAGATAGCTTAGGTGTTACTTACAAGTATGAGCATGTTAAACCTGGCGCTAGAGTTGATCTTGATGACGATTTGGTGCTTTGGTTTATGAAGAATTTAAAGTAGGGTGCCTTCCAGCGCGTTTTTAAGCCATAAAAAATTACTTTGCAAGCTTTGCCAGTCTCCTTATCATGTAACATTGTACCATATTACAATGTTCGTACAGTTATGTGTCTGGGTACTTGGATGACACCCATAACCTTGTCATGCAAGTAGCTGACACTGGAATCCAGACTTTATTATACAACTGCCTAATGTGCTCATTTGAGGTTAACTTTCCTGGATCCCAGTGTCAAGCACTGGGATGACACCTTCACAGAGGAACCAGTTTGCCATGTGGTTGTTGAGACTGCGTTTACACACTCTACCATGTCATTTTTGATGAGGCTGCATGGAAAACTGGATCCCAATGTCGGCTACTTCGATGACATCATTCTTGGTGGAAGTTACCATCAAATCGCAACGTTCGTACAGTTGTATGTCAGCTACTTGTATGACACCCTTTCCGGTGGCTAAATGTTAAAGCCATGTTGTGCAGATTAGCTACGCAGTTACACCATTTTCATGGAGGTTAACAGCTTCAGACTTTGCATCACTAAACTTACTTGACACTTTATCAACAGCCCAAGTAAGTGGTGTAATAACGAGTGCTGCAGCCCAGATGACAGTTGAAATAATGCAAGATAAAGCTAAACTTAAGAATTTAGCGAGAGGTTCACCATGTGTTTCTGCGTTGCCCTGCAAATTATTGGCATACTCTACAAGAGATTTTGGACCGTCTGTTCCTTTTAGATGTGAAAACAATTTGTATGGCAAATACGTAACATACGCAAACCCTGTATAGAGCACAAGTAATAAGTTTGCAATACCAGCACGATCTAGATTATACTCTTTACCGTAAACTCTTTTATTTCTTCTCCCCAGACACATTGTTGGAGTGTCGAAATCATAATTTACTCCTACAATCATATCCTTGATTGGCCCTAAAGCACTATCAATATAGTATACAGATTTATAGAAGCTGTTTTGCGGAACTCTACTGTTATCACTTTTTTCTATAGCAGGAATAGTACTATACTTAGCATATTTTATGAAATTTCCATATGTTTCTTTAAGACTTTCATATATGCCTGACATCTTTACCTCTCGGAAAATTTATATAATAATTATTATTGTGATATAAAACTTAGAATAATGCAATAGATATCTAAGTATTTTAGCTATTAATTATATGTTGCACAAAAGCATATATTGCCCTACCATCCAAGTAGGTCAAAAATAAGGAGATTGTCATGAGTTTTACTTTACCTGAATTACCATATGATAAAACAGCTTTAGAGCCTTACATATCTGCAAAAACCTTAGATTTTCATTATGATAAGCACCATAAAGGATATTTAAATAAACTCAACGAGCTGGTTGAAAATACAGATTATCAACATGTGAAAATTGAGGAAATAATAACAAAAGTGCATGGTAATAGCGATAAAGTTCCTATATTTAATAACGCAGCGCAAGTTTGGAACCACACTTTTTATTGGAATTCAATGAAGAAGAATGGTGGTGGTAAACCTAAAGATGATGGTTTTCTGGCAAAAAAAATTCAAGATGATATCGGTGGTTTTGATAAGTTTTGTGGGGAATTTGCCAATCATGGAGTAAGCCAATTTGGTAGTGGATGGGTATGGTTAGTGCTCGAAAAAGGAAAGCTCAAAATCACCAAAACTCCAAATGCAGATTTGCCATTAATTTATGGCCAAGTGCCACTACTCACTATGGATGTCTGGGAGCACGCCTATTATTTAGATTGTCAAAACCGTAGAATTGACTACATAAAAGTTTTCCTTGATCATTTGATTAATTGGGATTTTGCAGAAGAAAATTTAAAAAAGAATACATAAGATGAATACACCTCAGGTAACAAAATTAGATAATGGTCTGCGCATAATAACTGAGCAGGTGCGTGATATTGATTCCGTAGCTTTAAGCATACGAGTTGGTGTTGGCAGTAGAGCAGAAAGTGCAAAGCAAAATGGAATATCCCATTTTTTAGAACACATGGCTTTCAAAGGGACGAAGACAAGAACTGCCTTTGAAATTGCAAAAGCTTTTGATGACATAGGTGGAGTTTTCAACGCTAGCACCGGTAGGGAAAGCACCACCTATTATGCAAAAGTCCTCAAGAAAGACATAAAAACTGGTATTGATATATTAATAGATATATTGATGAATTCTACGTTTCCAGAAGATGAATTGGAACGTGAGAAGGGTGTTGTAATACAAGAGATTTTTCAAACTAATGATTCACCAAGTGACATTATTTTCGACAAATATTTTGAGGCAGCTTATAAAGACCAACCATTTGGTAGGTCAATCTTAGGCACGCAAAATACTGTAAAATCTTTTACTCGAGGAGATCTAGATAATTACATAAATGAGCATTACTTTGGTGAGAATATGCTATTTGCCGTTGCAGGAAATGTTGAACATGAAGAAGTTGTTGCATTAACCAAAGATTTTCTCTCAAAGATTCATTCTAAAAAGCTGAAAAAAAGCCAAAATGCGAGCTGTACTGGTGGTGAGTATTTAGAACATCGTAAATTAGATCAGGTACACTTGCTAATTGGTCTACCTAGTGTTTCTCGCCATGATGATAAATATCACACGTTTCAAGTGCTTGATTCTATATTAGGGAGCGGAATGTCATCACGTTTATTCCAGGAAGTAAGGGAAAAGCAGGGATTAGCTTACTCTGTTTATTCATTTAATTCCAGCTATACTAATACAGGAATATTTTCCATTTTTGCTGGTACAGACAGTAGTAACTTAGATAAGCTTTTAAAATCTATAACGACAGAGTTGAAGAAGTTGTCTACAGATGATCTGAAGGAAGAAGAAGTAAATAGAGTGAAAGAGCGAGTAAAATCCCAAATTTTAATGTCACGCGAAAGTGTTAGCTCACGTGCTGAAACATTGGGACACTACTACGGTAACTATAATAGGTACATCAGTAAAAATGAATTAATAGAAAAAATTAGTGCAGTTACCACTGCTAACGTAAAAAAAGCAGCAAAAGAATTGTTATCTCAGCATGAAAAAACCACTCTAGCTGCAATTGGAGAAATTGAATCATTGCCAAGTTACGATAAAGTGGTTTCTATGCTTAAAGCTTAGCGCATTCTATTATATTGATTTGGCTGCTTTACAATATAATTTAGCACAGTGATTAAAGAAGTGTAAGTTGAAACAATGTGCCATGAACCGGATATGCAAGAAATTATACGAATCTTCGACCTCCTCTTTCAATAATATTATTATTTCTATTTTGCGTAGCTTTTTCCGTATAATTTTTAGGAGGTACTGGTGGTGCAAGTGGTTTTTTGCTTACAGGGTTTGAGTCTATACCTTTCTTTTGCCGATGATAGTTCCGTGCTTCTTGAACGGTCTGAAATATAGGCTCTCCATCATTATAGTTTTCTCTCACAGAGTTTGAGTTTATGTCTTTCTTTTGCGGAGGATAATTCAATGCCTCTTCACGAGTCTGGAATATAGGCTCTCCATCATTATAGTTTGAGTTTATATTTTCCTTTTGCGAACCAGCGTTCAATAATTTCGATATCTCTCGCTCTAGGCTCTGTGGACAAAAAATATGAAGAGGGAGAAAAAAAGTGGCAGTTTAACCAAATGAACATAAAAATGGAGAAACTACCGAATGGAATATTATATAAAAGAAAGAAATTGGAAACAAATTTTAGAATTCATAAAAGGCATAAAAGGAATGCATAGTAAAGACGAAAAACGTTTAAGAATATTCATAGAAGCAGTGTGGTATATGGCGCGAAGTGGTTGCCAATGGCGACTTTTGCCGAAAATCTATGGCAATTACAGAAGTATACACAAACGATTTAAGAGATGGTGCGAAAGGGGTATTTGGAAAAATTTATTGGAGTACACAAAACAAGAGCCAGATTTAGAAGCCGTCATAATCGACGGTACGATCATTAGAGCCCATCCATGTTCGGCTGGATATACAAAAGATTCGAAGGATCAAGAGGCTTTAGGGCGAAGTAAAGGTGGCTTTACGACTAAAATTCATGCACTTGTTGATGCATTGGGAAATCCTTTAAAATTTATACTTATACCAATTCTCATTGTTGGTCATTCAAATAGGATACATAGCAGAGTTGTTTAATTGTGGAGTAGGTAAGAGAAGTAATAAATTTACACAAAGCACTCTCAAGCAAAGCAATAGTATCGTATATTTTATTGCGCAAAATGTTCTGTTTTACATACAACCAAAGCCTCTCAACTGGATTGAGTTCAGGTGAGTATGGTGGTAGGTATATAATCTCAATATTTTTAGGTACCTTTAAACTTTTCGACTTATGCCAACTAGCACAATCCATAACAAGAAAGGCTTCTCGTGGTCCCAAATATTGAGACATTTGCTCAAGAAATATATTCATACAATCAGTGTTGACATTCGGTGCAAACAAGCTAGAATTCTTCCCATTTCTAGGATTAACTGCACTGTAGAGATAAAAATTTTCCCTACCTAATTTTACCTTAACTTTTGTTCTGACGCCTTTTTTAAACCATCCATGCCCGGTCTTTGAATGTGTGCCAAACCGCGATTCATCGAAGAAAAACAGCTCTTTTTCAGAATACTTGCCAATAACTTCGTTGAGATTTTTTTTTGAATTCCTCTTATTTTCTTTTATCTTGTACATTGTGTACTGGTCTTGGTGTAATATAAGAGAATTTCATCTTTTGCATATAGCGGTGTACTGTAGATTTGCTAATATTTAAGCCGAACTTTTCCTGGATTCTTATTCTCATTTCTTTAATGGTAATATTAGGATTTTCTCCTACCCATGCTTCAACTTGCTGTAGTTGAGCCTGATTTAATTTAGTTTTTCTACGCCGTTGTGGAGGAGCAAACAATTTTTCTTCTCTGCCTAATTTCAAGAGTTTTATCCACGAAGTTAGTGCGCTTCTTGAAATGCAATATATTTTTGCTACAGCCGTTATACTATGCTTTTTTGCTGCAATTACAGCATTTAGTTTTTTTGCAACATATGCATTGTTCCTTACTTTCTTCAGCATTTTTTTTGCTGATTTTACTACTTCTTCATCCAATAATTTTGATCTTAGTGCCATTTATACCTCGACTATTTCACTTATTTCATTATGGCTTGTCTTCTATTATTGTCTATCTGTTTGCCGTGTAATGGGAATTGGTATTAGAATTTAATTTCTCCTGTTATGCTTGTAATGAAGGAGGTAGTGATGATGACGAGAATATTGCACATTCTATGTTGGTATATAAAGCAGAGAATGGTAAATACATATTTTTTGACCCTAATAGAGGAGCCGTTGGCTTTTGTCCTAATACAGGAGTTGCGAATTTTACATCAGAGGAAATTTGTAGGGCAGTAGAACTGGCTATAAATTTTTATTCATATAATATGTATATTGAAAATTCTCCAGACTATTGTGAGATTTACGTTACGCTTAGAAATGCAACATTAATGTTAAAGAAAGCTGAGGAACTTTATGAAACAACAGAAAGAACAAACTCAAAAATAATTGATATATCAGTTGATAACAACACTGGTAAATTGTTGCTTACACCTATAAATCTATAAATATGTACAATTGCTATAAAGATTTATGCATATGCCTTTATCTTTAAGATTGTTTACCAAGTATGAACATCAGCTCATCCCATTCTCTTTTACCAATATTACTTTCTTCTCTAGTAACGTTTTTCCCTTTAATTAATTTGCGAATTATTTCTAGACCAGTTCTTGAAATACAGGCTGATTCTAAGCAATATTCAATAAAGGCATTGTAGGCCAATGGGACCCATTTTTTTATTATATCCAGCATAACTTCTGCATAAACTCTGATTTCATATTGGGCATGCTTATCAGCTCTAAGCTTCAAAAAATGAAGGAGGTTATGCAGATCTATTTTCCAATAAAATTGCGTGTAGTAATTAAGCGTTAGATTAGTTCGGGCAATTTCTCTTGCAAGCCCCTGCTCAATAAATTTTTCATAATGAGAATATACTAAATTAGAGTCATTTGTTAGAGAATCCATTATTTCCTTTGAGGTGTTCGGATCAAAAGCTTCACCGCTACCTTGTTTATTATTATCAGATTGTTTTGCAATCTGTTCTGGTTTTGGTATATAAAATTCATTGTCAAGTATTGAATATCTTGCCGAATATTCATTTACATTTGCAGTTCTATGCCTTATCCATTGCCTTGCAACAAAAATTGGAAGTTTCACGTGAAACTTAATTTCACACATTTCAAATGGAGTTGTATGATGATGTCTCATTAAATACTTTATAAGTGCTTCATCCTGACTTATCTGTTTTGTTCCTTTGCCATAAGAAACACGAGCAGCTTGAACTATTGCGCTATCAGAACCCATATAATCTATTACTCGAATAAATCCATGGTCTAATACCTTATGCTCCTCGTACAGAATTTCATCTATTTCTTTCACTGTGACTCGTTTAGTTATTTCATTCATAGCATGTCCTCAAGATGAAATAGAGATATCAGCTCCACATGAATTAAGTTTTTCGTGCATTGCCTCATATCCTCTCCATAAATGATGCGAATTATTTATTGTAGTTTCTCCACTAGCTACCAAAGAAGCAAGTACCAAAGCTGCTGTTGACCTTAAGTCAGTGGCACACAGATTAGCTCCAGATAAGCTTTTTATTCCACTTATAGTAGCTTTGCTTTTCTCGATGCTGATATTAGCGCCTAACTTTCTCAATTCATCTGCATGTGCAAATCTGTTTTCAAAAATGTTCTCTTCAATTACTGATATCCCATCAGCGATGCACATTGCAGACATCAGTTGTGGTTGCATATCACTGGGAAAGTTGGGGTATGGATCTGTTGCAATGTTAGCAGACCTAATAGAGCAATTTTTTCTGGAAATCATAACCCCCTCATTATATAGTTCAACATTAGCCCCTATAGCCTTCAATTCATTCACAATACATCTTATATCAGATAGACTTATTCCTTCTAACTCCAACTTACCACCGGTTATTATAGCAGCTAGTGCATAGGTGCCTGCTTCTATGCGATCTGGTATTATTTTATGAACACATCCATTTAATTCTTCAACTCCTGTTATTGTGATCCTTGTATCACTAATCTCAATATTAGCACCCATTTTCTTTAGGAACTCTATTAAATCAAGAACTTCCGGCTCCGTTGCAGCATTGTTTATTATTGTCACTCCTTCTGCAAGTGTTGCTGCCATTATTACATTTTCTGTTGCACCAACGCTTATTTTCTCAAGTATAACTTCTTTTCCTTGTAGCTTTCCTTTCACTGTTGCAATTATATTACAGCCTTCAACTTCAATTTTAGCTCCCATTTCTTCTAATGCTTTGATATGCATATCAACAGGACGCTTTCCAATATTGCATCCACCAGGAAAGACTGTTATGATTTTACCAAATCTACTGAGAATTGGACCTAGCATTAAAAGAGATGCTCGCAGCTTACTTGCAGTTTCGTGTGACATTACGTGATTGTTGATATTACTGCAGTCAATTTCCAAAGTATGATTTGCTTTATAATCTTTATTGCGTGTAAAATTCACTTTCGCTCCAAGACTCTCAAGCAGCTTAGACATTAGATGCACGTCAATTAAATCAGGTACATTATGCAAAATTACCGATAAGCTACTCAATAGACTTGCTGCCATTATTGGTAAAACAGCATTTTTTGAGCCATTAATCTTGATTTTTCCGACCAGAGGTTTATGGTTACTACTTACTAATATTTTGTGCATTTAATTAAGCTAGATCTTACCAAATAAGTATAGTAAATCGACAGTAAAAGGCAAATTACAGATAATATAGCTATCACAGATCATAATGTTCGTACATTTTAGCTATTCAGCAGCAAAATTGATTACACTTGTCCAAAGATGAGCGATGCATTAGTGCCACCAAAACCAAACGAATTAGAAAGTGCATATCGAATTTTATGCTCCTGAGCTTTAAACGGTACAAAATTTAAATCACATCCTTCTGAAGGTTTATGTAAATTTAAGGTTGGCGGAATAATTCCATTATTTAACGCAAGAATACTGAATATTGCTTCAACGCTCCCTGCAGCACCAAGTAAATGTCCTATAGAAGATTTAGTTGAAGAAACAGGTATTTTATAAACGTAGTCACCAAATAACTGTTTCATTGCTATTACTTCAATTTTATCTCCAAGTGGCGTTGAAGTGCCATGTGCATTGATATATCCTACTTGATTTGGATTAATTTGCGCACTTTTTAAGGCAAGCTGCATTGCCTTAAATGCGCCTCTTCCTTCTGGATGTGGTGCTGTAATGTGGTGCGCATCTCCTGTGAGTCCGTACCCAACCAGTTCAGCATGTATTTTTGCCCCCCTTTTTTTTGCATGTTCGTATTCCTCCAGCACCAATATACCTGCTCCTTCACCCATAACAAAACCATCGCGTTCTGCATCCCATGGCCTTGAAGCTTCTTCCGGTTTATCATTGAATTTAGTTGATAATGCCTTCATAGAAGCAAAACCTGCAATTCCAACTCTACACAGTGCACTTTCTGCTCCACCTGCAATCATAATATCCGTCTCACCAAGTTTTATAGTTCTTGCTGAATTTATGATTGCATGCGCACCTGTTGCACATGCGGTTACTGCTGAATCGTTTGGACCTGTAAATTCATATTTAATAGAAATATGGCCAGATATCAAATTTATTAGACTTGCAGGGACAAAAAATGGACTGACACGTCTGGGCCCTTTTTCCTGCATGGTAATAACATTTTCCTGAATTGATGGTAGACCACCTATACCAGAGCCAATAGTCACACCAATACGCTCCCGATTGATATTTTGGCTTTCCAAAATTAATGAATCATCTACTGCCTGAATAGCTGCTGCAATACCATAATGGATAAAACGATCTGTCCTTTTTGAGTCTTTTTCAGAAATATAACCTACAGGATTAAAGTAATTCTCAATGTTATCGGATTGCACAGGCACCTGCCCTGCAACCTTACAAGCAAGATCAGAAGAGTCAAATCTATCTGCATTGATTGCTTTTATGCCAGACTCACTTTTTATTAGCCTTGACCAAGTATTATCAACATCTGCCGCTAGTGGAGTGATTAACCCGACACCAGTGACTACTACTCTTCTGCTCATTTAACACTAACTATTAGCCTTTTTTATTATTAATGTACTCAACTATTTGCTCCATAGTTTCCATTTTTTGTGCGTCTTCATCTGGAATTTCTATTCCAAACTCTTCTTCTGCTGCCATGATGATTTCAACTGCATCTAAGCTGTCTGTACCATGCTCCGAAAGCTTTGAAGAGCTGTTGAATTTCTCTACATCCTTACTAATGTGCTCTAGTATAATCTTTTTCACTTTTTCTTCTATGTCTTCTCTAGTGCTCTTTGCTAGTTCGCTATTCACATTTCTTACCAAAAAAATAACCTATTCTTTGATGTTATAAAAAATTTTTATGTTTGCAATATCTTTTATAACTGGTAAACTACAGTAAAGTTTTCTACTGCCCTAGCTGGCTAGCGTTACGTGCTAAACAATTAACAATTCAAAAAATGCTAGACGAAACAACAAAAAATTTGCTTATTGTAGAAGTAAATAAACTCTTACCCGAAAATAGCGAGAATAAGCTTATATCAGCTATGCGTTATATACTCCTTGCTCCTGCAAAACATATACGCTCCTTTTTAGTCGTAGCTTCATCGCGAGTGTTTAACGCGGAAGCTAAAAAAGTAATATCAGTTGCTGCAGCAATTGAATTTGTTCATGCTTACTCTCTAATTCACGATGATTTACCGTGCATGGACAACAGTGATACTCGCAGAAGCCAGCTAAGCTGCCATAAAAAATTTGATGAAGCAACAGCAGTGCTTGCCGGAGATGCACTACTCACTCTGGCTTTTGAGGTATTATCTTCGTTAAATGAGAAGCGCTGTGAGATCATAAAAGTTCTTTCTCAGGCAATAGGAATTAGGGGAATGGTGGGAGGACAGGCTTTAGATATTAACAGTGAGCATATAGATTTTAGCCCCCAACCCTCTGTCATCCCAGTGCTTGACACTGGGATCCAGAAGGCTTTGCCTACAAGCATTTCGTGCAAAAAGCCATGCGATGGTCGAGCTGAACATGAAATGGATTCCAGTGTCAGCTACTTGCATGACACCCTTTCTACCTTAAAACTACAACATTCGTACGGCTGTATGTATGACGCTGGAATGACGTCGGGCCAAGCTGATAAAATAAAAGAAATTCATTTGATGAAAACCGCAAAACTATTTGCAGCTTCATGTGAAATAGGTGCTATAATAGGGAATGCTACAGATAAGCAACGTAAAGCGTTATATAACTACGGGATAAACCTAGGGCTTATCTTTCAAGCTAAGGATGATATTGAAGATTACGAACAAGATAAAACAAATAATCTAATGTCTGTACTTGGTAAAAGTGAAGTAGAGGACTATATAGACGCCCTCTTTAAACAAGGCTTGGATAATTTGAGTGCGCTTTCAGGGGATACTAATTATTTATATGATTTATTGAATCAAGTAAGGAAAGATGGTTAGAAAAATTATATTACAAATGCTTATTTCCATAGTAATGATTCTCACTTTAACCTCTGCTTTTATGTTTACTATTGTCTATATAAACAAAGGTAAACCGGAAAAAAAGGACAAGCTTTATGAGATAAGTGCCACGCATGGTGGTTTGATACAGACAATAGCACATTATCTAGTGAAGCCAATACTTGAATCAGCACTCGACCGCTATATTGAAAAGCATGGGCTAACAGAATATTTAGAAGAAATGACGCAGCAAAAGGAAGAAGATTCGATAAATTTTTATGAAATTACTGAAGGCAGTGGCAGCAAGGCTTTCTGCGGCCTGGAAGTCCTACTGCAAATATATAAAATTTCTAATAATAACTTAACAACACTCCCTAGCAAAGTTTCTGATGTTACTTTGAAAATAGGTCAAGATGACCTAAAAGAAGTGGGTTTAGGGGTGATAGGTATGAAAGAAGGCGGAGAGCGTGTAGTTACTATTGCCAATGATAACAAAGTGAATTTTAATTCTTATTACGTCAAACTGATCGAAGTAAAGGATAAATATCCCGACTCAGTGAATAATCTGATGGTTTTTAATGACTTAATTAACAAGACTGGAAAACAAGTAAGGTGCGGTGATGAGATATCAGTTAAATATAGCGTAAAGGAGCATAATGGGGAATATATAGTCAAAGATCAAACAGTGCACTTTAGGGTTGGCGATAAAAAAATACCACTTGCTATAGAGCTTGGAGTTGTGGGAATGAGAGCTGGTAATAAAAGAACTATTCTTTCTCCGCCTGACCTTTTGACTATTACTGACGATATGTTAATAAAAGACATAGATTATGATGAAGAAAATATCTCAATAATTGACTTAAGCTTAGATATTAAGCAAGAGGTCGCAGCACACCATTCTACTGTTGAAAAACAGCCTAAAGAATATAGCTGAAAATTTTAGGCTTACTGGCTGACCTTCTGAACACTCTCTATACTACTTAAAGTAGGCTTTTTGTTTTTCCTAAAGTATAAACTTAGATAAATCAAGCTGCTTCGAAATTGACTCAAGTTTATCTTTTACATACTTGCTGTCTATAATGAATTTTTCGCTATTTTTCTCAGAAGCAATGAAACTTATTTCATCTAAAAGCTTCTCCATGATAGTGTGAAGCCTTCTTGCGCCTATATTTTCCACTTGCCTATTAACTGTAAACGCTATTTCAGCTATGGTTTTTATACCATCATCAGTGAACTCAAGCGTCACATTTTCTGTTTTCATTAAAGCTATGTACTGCTTTAACAAACTAGATTCTGGTTCCTTTAATATTCTTATTAAATCCTCTTGAGTAAGTGCCTTAAGTTCTACCCTGATCGGTAATCTGCCCTGCAATTCCGGTAAGAGGTCAGATGGTTTAGACTGATGAAAAGCACCAGATGCAATAAATAATATATAGTCTGTTTTTACATGGCCATACTTAGTTGTAACAGTTGTTCCTTCAAGTAATGGTAACAGATCGCGTTGCACTCCTTCTCTGTTTACTCCACCTTTTACTTCTGTATGTGCTGCAATTTTGTCTATTTCATCCAAAAATACTATACCGTCATTACTAACAAGATCAATGGCTTCTTTGATTATCTTATCTTCATCCATTAGTCTTTCACTTTCTTCATTAATTAATATTTCACGCGCTTCTTTTACCTTCACCGTAATAGTTTTTGTTTTTTTGCTCCCGTTAAACATCTTGCCCATTATTTTTGTTACATTCATCACACCAACTTGCCCACCTGGCATGCCTGGTATATCGAAAGTAGGTAACATACTCTTGCTCTCTCTGACGTTAATAGAAACTTCTCCGTTCTCAAACTCTTTATTCCTCAACCTTTCTCTAAAAATTTTTTTACTCTCTTCGGTTGCATCTTCGCCTACCATAGAGTTTACTATTGTTTTCTCAGCTAAAATTAAAGCCTTGTTAGCTAAGGCTTTACGGGCTTTCTCTTTAACTAAAACTATTGCTGCATCAACTAAATCACGTATTATCGAATCAACGTCACGTCCAACGTATCCTATTTCAGTAAACTTCGTTGCCTCAATTTTTATGAACGGTGCACCAGCAAGTTTTGCTAAGCGGCGAGCTATTTCAGTTTTACCAACCCCTGTATGACCAATCATCAATATATTCTTAGGTATGATTTCATCACGCAATGGAAATGGAACCTGATTGCGACGCCAACGATTTCTGAGCGCAATAGCAACAGCACGCTTTGCATCATCCTGTCCGATTATGAATCTGTCCAATTCTTTAACTATCTTTTGTGGTGGCAGGTCATCTAACAAAACTTGAGTACTGTCATTAACTTGAACATCGCTGTCATTTGAATCAAAACCACTCTTAGTATCTTTATAGAGGTCATCTTTTTCATCGTAGGTGTCATTACTACAAGACCGCCCTTCTGAAAGGGTTATAGGCTGATTGGAAAAATTAGTGCACAAAGTTTTTTGCTTGGAAGACATATCACTCCTCTATCTTTTCAATAACTACATTATGATTTGTATAAACACATATATCGCCAGCTATCTTCATAGCCTTCTTTGCAATCTCTTCTATTGATATTCCTTTAGTGTCAATTAAAGCTCTTGCTGCAGATAGAGCAAAATTTCCCCCAGAGCCAATAGCTGCGATTCCATCTTCAGGTTCAAGAACATCACCTGTTCCCGTAATTACTAATGAAATAGATTTATCTGCAACAATCATCATAGCCTCTAATTTTCTTAGATATTTATCCATTCTCCAGTCTTTTGCAAGTTCAACACATGCTCTCATTAATTGCCCTGGGTGCTTGTCAAGTTTAGATTCTAGTCTTTCAAAGAGAGTAAATGCATCGGCTGTTGCTCCAGCAAAACCGGCAATTACAGAATCACCGGAAAGACGCCTAACTTTTTTTGCTCCGGATTTTATAACAGTGTGGCCCAGTGAAACCTGTCCATCACCTATTACTACTACGCTTTTATCTTTTCTAATTGACAGTATAGTAGTTCCATACATTTTATTGTTATCGTGTTGAATCATTTTTCTATCACTTTAAATAAGAATCTCATTATACTTTAATCTTTAGTCAAATTTGCTAAATATGTTTAATTATAGCTTATAATATAATACCTTCCTTATAACATTTAAAGTGTAGATGCAAAACATAATTCGCCCAGATTTGGAAAAAAGTATAAAAAATTGGTTTGAGGCAAAATTTAACGGCCTTACATTGCCATTTTATAGCTCTATAGATCTTAGAAACTCCAGCTACAAAATTGCCCCAGTGGACGCTAATTTATTTCCTGCAGGGTTCAACAATCTAAGTGAGACATCAAGAGCAACAGCAGCAAAACTAATAAAAAGTTATTTTGAAACAAAACAATATAAAAAGACTCTTATAATACCGGAGAATTACACACGAAATAAAATGTATATAGAAAACGTATTTGTTATAGAGAAAGTACTGCAACTCGCAGGTTTTGAAACTAGAATTGGCCTCTTTCATAATGAAACGTACAATTTAATAGAACAGTATGAAACTGTTGTGAAAGAAAACTCTTTGCTGAAGACAACTTCAGGATTTGTGCCTGATGTTATTATACTGAACCGTGATATGACGAGCCACATTCCAGACACGCTAGAAAACGTAAAACAAGAGATAGTGCCAAGTCCATTATATGGCTGGCACAGTAGGCAGAAATTTCAATATTTTGAAATCTATCAAAAATTAGTGTCCGAATTTTGTGGCGAATTTAAAATGGACCCATGGCTTATTTCTGTGCTTACAGAAAGCTGTAATGGAGTTGACTTTAATGATGATTCATCACTAGGAGCAGTAGCGACTAAAGTTGACCAAATATTATCTCTAGTGCAAAAAAAATATGAGGAATATGAAATAAAAACACAACCTTACGTTTTTATCAAAGCAAGCAATGGCACATATGGGATGGGCATTATAACAGCAACAAGTGGAAAGGAAGTATTAAATCTCAATAAAAAAAAGCGTCATAAAATGAAAAAGATAAAAGAAGGAATAGCAATCAATAGTGTTATTATACAAGAAGGTGTACCAACCATTGACATATTTAAAAGCAGTTCTGCAGAACCGCTAATATACTATATAGGAGATACTCCAACATGTTACTTATACCGATGTAATAGCAGGAAAGATGTATATTCTAGCTTGAATGCCACTGACTGTGAGTTTCATGATGTTAGCCAGGTTGTGGAAGGTAAAATTCTGTCACTTTGGAGTATTGTTGGCAAATTAGCAGTACTAGCGTTGGCAGTAGAAATAAAATCTTTTCACCTCTAACCCTTACATTCCCACAGCGTTGCCATCGGGCAGATCATTACCATCATTACCGGGCTGAATATGGTTATGGCCAGCATTATCAAGTTCAGTAGAAGGATCAGTGCCATTACTAGGTTGATTGACAAGCTTATCGATGTTTGATACTAAATATGCTAGACTCAGTATTATACTAACTGTTACGCTTAAATTGAAATTATAGATTATGCCATTACCAAAGTTGATTGGTATGGTTGCAGTTTCCATTCTTTTTAATATGAAGCTTGACAAGCCCAATGACAAAGTTATTGTGCTGAAAATAACGTCCTTCCCATATTCAGCAGACTTTTCAGGATCCTTATTATCCAGATACTTCTTCCATGTATAATAACAGCTTATGAATTCTGAAAATAGAAATAGGACTGTTGATGTTAAACCAATATAACTTATTATATCTTTATTGTTTCCAGCTAAGAAATGAATGATTTTTGTCTGCATCAATATTCCTATGATACAGTGTGTCAAGAAGGCTAAGCTACCTATAACCTGTACCAGGTTTTTAGGTTCATCTTTATCATTTTGAGATTTATATCCAGCTAACTTGAGCCCAGAATGAAGAACGAGTAATGTTGATGTTGGTAATTTCATAAACTTGGCAATATCTGATACAGCAGAAATACTGGATCTGTTATTGTCAATAAACTCGCAACAAAATTGTAGTGAAATCTTACACAATATGCCTGTTAAACCTACTGCAATACAATACATCTTTCTAAGATCATGATTGTGAACATCATGTATACTTTGTGCGAACGTGCTCGATTTCTTTTTTGGCTTGCTTGACATAAAATAGTTAATAAAACAATAACCCCCTTTTATTCTATCACATAAAATCCTTAAAGAAAAGTCCTATAAATCAGGACTTTAAGGGGGATTTATGCACAAATCGGCCAAGCATTTTATAAACAAGGGATCGGTACTGAGAGTTGGCACGCGAAAGTAATATCCATCCTTGATAATTGCTTTATATTCTATATCAAGTTCAACTAGAGTTTCTGAATGCTCAGAAACAAAAGATATAGGTGATAGAACTACAGGTACACCATCAGCTTTTGCGCGTAATAGCTCACTTTCAGTGCTTGGCTCTAGCCATTTTACAGGACCAATCTTACTCTGATAACATATTGACCAATCTAAGTTATTAATAGCTAACTTTTCTACTATTAACTCTACACTTCTTTCTACCTGTGAAGCGTAAGGGTCGCCCTTTTTAATGATACTAAGAGGTAAGCTATGGGCTGAAAATAGGACTCTTGGTTTACCGATTTTGCTAGCCAATTTATAGTACTTAGCTATCAGATTAGCGTGAGCTTCAATAAAATCTTGGTTATCATAATAACGGTGAATCATTTTTGTATTGCATTTTAGGCCATACCGTTTAGCATTTTTTTGCCAATTCTCGATGGATGACAGAGTTGTGGTAGTTGAATATTGTGGATACAGTGGCAACAGAATTACTTCATCAGGATCAAATTGTTTTACACTTTTAACAACTTCGTCGGCAAAAGGGTGCCAGTAGCGCATGCAGATGAATACCTTGTATACATGGTTTCTATCTTCATTTAATTTTAGTTCTAAAGCATTAACCTGTGCTTTCGTATTATCCAAAATCGGCGATTTACCTCCAATTTGCTCATATATTTCTCGTGCAGTATTTTCTCGTTTCGCAGATATAAACTTTGCTAAAAGAAACCGAAAAGGGTTTGGTAGACTTATTATTCTTCTATCATAAAAAAGGTTGAATAAAAAAGGACGAACCGCATTCAGCGAGTCAGGTCCGCCAAGATTAAATAAGATAACTGCCTTTTTCATTTGGTCTTTTGCAAATAATTGTTAAAACTGCAAGATTACTTTTTGCCGTCGTTCCAGCGCGTGATGCACAACAACATTGTGATTTGAGGGCTATTTCTACTAAGATGGTGTCATCCCAGTGCTCCGACACTGGGATCCAGGATTTTACTAAATTGGTAAGTATAAAAGTGTTATGTGAAAACAACGTCTTCGATGAAATTGTGTGAAAGTGCCGTATTCCAGACTGGAATGACAAAATGGAATACACTTAAATAACAGAAAAGAGGCACATTCAGGCTCCGCAACAAGTTGCTTTTGGGGTGCCTATAAACTCAGCTATAGGCTCATCAAATTTAGTTATAGGCACTAAATTTCTTACACTGGCATACAATAAATGGCCTGATCTCTGCAGGTTACTCTTGGTGGATGTGAAGCTCCAATCGAAAAATGTATCGACAAAAAGACTTGGTACCGTTTCAAGAAGTTCAACAGCAGCTAAAGATAACATTATACAGCTTTGCAGGACCTTCAGAAGAGCCTTGAGGGGAAAAAGTAAAACTTTAACGAAAAGAGAGGTGCTACTTGTTTCATCCAGTAGTCGCCCTGAGTTAGGCGAATTATACTCGGTGTGTTTTCTATTTTGATCAAAGATAGGAAATTTTATAGTATCTTTCTTAAATTCCGCGTCTATTTCTTCTCTACTGTGGTCAGTAATTTTTTCTAGTAACCACTCACGCCCATGCCAAGTTCTTACAACAAAACATGTAGCAACCATCAACGCAGCGCATATAAGTGCGCATTGCATGAGGCTCATACTGCCTAGCATAGCTGGCAGCGCAAAACAAACAAATGGCACTATGATAGCCATTTCAAGCAATGGAATAGTATTCCTTTTCATTGCAAAGGCAGCAGTATCTCTTAAAAATTTGTGTTGCTGGTTAAAGTTTTTTTCTTTTTGCTCTATTTCTTGTGTAGCAAAATTGCCATCTGTATCCTCAGCAAGTGCAAGCTTGGAAGCCTGTATGTTGTTACATCTTTCAATATTTTCCTTTTGTTGTACATGAGCAGATGAAGTGCATTTATATATGCTATATTCCAAATAACTTAAAAAGGCCAAATTAAAAGTTAAAAACCCTTTTGTTCCACAAAAAATTGACGATTTCAAGTTATTGATCAATTTTTTAGCAGTAAATTCAGCTTGTTTGGTAGTGTTATTTTTACAACATTCACCCATACAATACCTCCTTGATGGTTTATTCTTAACTATAAATAAAAAACTACTTTTATCAAATCAAAATTTGCAATAAAATGAATCCATAAATATACAATCTTATATAAGGAAATAATATGGCAATTGAGAAGACACTTTCGATATTAAAACCTGATGCAGTAAAAAATAATATTACAGGCAATATAAATTCCTACATCGAACAATCTGGGCTGAAAATCACAGCACAAAAAATGATGTTACTAACAAAAAAACAAGCAGAGCTGTTTTACGAAGTTCATAAAGATAGGTCTTTTTTTGGGGAATTGGTAGAGTTTATGACTTCTGGTCCTGTGGTAGTTCAAGTTTTAGTTGGTGAAAATGCAGTAAGTAAATACAGACAAATCATGGGAGCTACCGATCCAAAGCAGGCAGAGAAAGGTACAATCAGGGGTGATTTTGCTGATGATATTAGTGAAAATAGAGTTCACGGCTCGGATAGTCTAGAAAATGCTCGTAAGGAGATAGCTTTCTTTTTTGCTGAACGTGAGTTGGTGTAGTCAACTCAGATTTTCCTATATATAACTAAATTTTCTGGATCCTATGTCAAGCATACATCTGTACGAACGTTGTAATTAACAGGTGGCAAGTGACGTCATGCAAGTAGCTGACAACATAGAGACGAAAAAACCTACTTGACAAACTCCGCCAGCCCCCTTATCATGAAACTGAAGGTATTCAGTTATCTTCATCTGTGCAGATTAAACAGCAAGAAAACAACGTAGTTGGCGTCTTATTTTTAATTTTTTGCACTATGTGCACCTTATGTCTTCACAACATTTCTGGGTTTTTACCTATATAAGCTGAAACGCGCTTATAAGTCGTTTAAGACAGTATAGTACGCCAATTTGCAGGATTAGAGAGTGACAACTAGCTAACACGGGATTTCTTTGCCTTTTTTTCTGCTTAGTAAATTTCTTAAACATTTATGACTAAAGGTTAGTTGCATTAAAAAGCAGCTGAATCGCGGTTATTAAACGTTTAAAACATAAAAAAACGCCAATACTGAAAATAGACAATGACCAGGGCTTCTTTTGCCTTTTTTTTATTTGGTAAATTTCTTAAATATTTATGGCTAAAGTAACTTAGGTTCACCGACAACCGTCATCCCGCTACGTGTTAGCGGGATCTATGTTAAGAGATACCGCGGCGGTATGACGTAGGGCTACAGGTGTCATCCCAGTGCCTAGTAGTAGGTTTCTTTGCTTCCTGGTTAGCAGAATTTGTTTTGAATTCAGCTATCATGAGCATTTATATTAGAAATGGAAAAGAGTTTAATAATCAGACTAATATTTCATTATTGTTTAACTTTGACCAAGAATGCAAAGATTTTTAAGAAAGCGATAGGACTAAATTAAAGTGGCTAAAAAATTCATTTATTTTGAGCAACATAATCTGTACATATTTAATGTTTTCCGGTGTGGGATTAGATTTAGTTGCCAACGGCTTTGGTATAACTAATACCAATTCCCATTACACGGCAAACAGATGGACAACAATGGAAGAAAAGCCATAATGAAGTAAGTAAAATAGTTGAGGTATAAATGGCATTAAGATCAAAATTATTGGATGAAAAAGTAGTAGAATCAGCAAAAGAAATGCTGAAGAAAGTAATACCAATTCTCATTGTTGGTCATTCAAATAGGATACATAGCAGAGTTGTTTAATTGTGGAGTAGGTAAGAGAAGTAATAAATTTACACAAAGCACTCTCAAGCAAAGCAATAGTATCGTATATTTTATTGCGCAAAATGTTCTGTTTTACATACAACCAAAGCCTCTCAACTGGATTGAGTTCAGGTGAGTATGGTGGTAGGTATATAATCTCAATATTTTTAGGTACCTTTAAACTTTTCGACTTATGCCAACTAGCACAATCCATAACAAGAAAGGCTTCTCGTGGTCCCAAATATTGAGACATTTGCTCAAGAAATATATTCATACAATCAGTGTTGACATTCGGTGCAAACAAGCTAGAATTCTCCCCATTTCTAGGCTCTGTGGACAAAATTTTAGAGAAGCCATATGAGAGCTCCAACAAAATTTAGAAATCCCATGTAAACCTCTGCGGTCTTGTCAAATCTGGAAAAAATGCGCCTAAAATTTTTAATTTTACCGAAAAAGCACTCAATCAAATGACGTTCTTTATAAATATGCTCATCATAGTATCTTTGCACTTTTCGATTCCTTTTTGATGGAATTACGATTTCACATTTCCTGTTTTCAAGGCTGACCACAAAAGCATTGCTGTCATAACCCTTATCAGCTACTACAATGGAGTTATAGACATTTTTTGTTAATACTTCAGCTTGTGTAATTTCATTCCTCTGGCCAGGAGTAAGTATAAATTTTAAAGGATTTCCCAATGCATCAACAAGTGCATGAATTTTAGTCGTAAAGCCACCTTTACTTCGCCCTAAAGCCTCTTGATCCTTCGAATCTTTTGTATATCCAGC
Organism: Wolbachia endosymbiont of Dactylopius coccus; assembly: GCF_977011065.1. Taxonomy (NCBI): domain Bacteria; kingdom Pseudomonadati; phylum Pseudomonadota; class Alphaproteobacteria; order Rickettsiales; family Anaplasmataceae; genus Wolbachia; species Wolbachia endosymbiont of Dactylopius coccus. Next base: position 1,204,634 of record NZ_OZ347065.1, read on the forward strand.
CGAACATGGATGGGCTCTAATGATCGTACCGTCGATTATGACGGCTTCTAAATCTGGCTCTTGTTTTGTGTACTCCAATAAATTTTTCCAAATACCCCTTTCGCACCATCTCTTAAATCGTTTGTGTATACTTCTGTAATTGCCATAGATTTTCGGCAAAAGTCGCTATTGGCAACCACTTTGCGCCATATACCACACTGCTTCTATGAATATTCTTAAACGTTTTTCGTCTTTACTATGCATTCCTTTTATGCCTTTTATGAATTCTAAAATTTGTTTCCAATTTCTTTCTTTTATATAATATTCCATTCGGTAGTTTCTCCATTTTTATGTTCATTTGGTTAAACTACCACTTTTTTTCTCCCTCTTCATATTTTTTGTCCACAGAGCCTAGAAATGGGGAGAATTCTAGCTTGTTTGCACCGAATGTCAACACTGATTGTATGAATATATTTCTTGAGCAAATGTCTCAATATTTGGGACCACGAGAAGCCTTTCTTGTTATGGATTGTGCTAGTTGGCATAAGTCGAAAAGTTTAAAGGTACCTAAAAATATTGAGATTATATACCTACCACCATACTCACCTGAACTCAATCCAGTTGAGAGGCTTTGGTTGTATGTAAAACAGAACATTTTGCGCAATAAAATATACGATACTATTGCTTTGCTTGAGAGTGCTTTGTGTAAATTTATTACTTCTCTTACCTACTCCACAATTAAACAACTCTGCTATGTATCCTATTTGAATGACCAACAATGAGAATTGGTATTACTTTCTTCAGCATTTCTTTTGCTGATTCTACTACTTTTTCATCCAATAATTTTGATCTTAATGCCATTTATACCTCAACTATTTTACTTACTTCATTATGGCTTTTCTTCCATTGTTGTCCATCTGTTTGCCGTGTAATGGGAATTGGTATAAGCTTTGAATATAGCCTACTATTTTGCATATTGTATTTGATGTTACATCATCACGAAGCCTGGCAGCAGCGGCATCAAACGTAAAGGAGAGAATTAACGCCACTAGTAGAAGAAAGTTTTTCATTACGCCTCCTCTCATCTCTGTTTTGTGCTAGATTATCTATCACTTTGATTAAATTTAAGTAAATGGTGAGGATTTTTTTGCTTAAAAGTATCCTTTATTTCATTTAGAATACTTTTCTTGTTCGTTTATATTACATGCTACAGAAATTTTACAGCATCGTTTATTGCCTTTATCGTGCTTTGATTGACACAATTTATAATGATGGAGTGGAGCACGCGGGGTATTTATCATTTTTAATTCTGTTATCAATATTCCCTTTTCTCATCGTTTTAATGGCTGTTGCGTCAACATTCGCAAGTTTCTTAGACCAGTATAACATTGGCTGGGTATTTATCATTGATAACATGCCACAGGATATTTTATCATCTTTGATGCCGCGTATCAGAGAGATAATATCAGGCCCGCCGCAAAGCTTACTAACTTTAGCAATTGTAGGCGCTGTTTGGACCGCCTCGTCAACAATTGAAGGGCTAAGAACAGTATTGAACAAAGCTTATAAAATTCCGGTTTCGCCGCCTTATATATGGAGAAGGGTACTCAGTATATTACAATTTTTAGTGATCACACTTATTATAACTCTAACTATAGTGTTCTCTACATTAGTGCCGATGCTAATTGATTTTTCCTATCAGGGGATTAGTTATACTAAATATCTCCTCATTGAATTTGTACTTTTCACAGTAGTCTCTTGGCTATATTTTATGTTGCCAAACATAAAACAAAACTTATCAGACGTCTTTCCTGGATCTTGTGTGGCTGTTATTCTTTGGACAATTTCTGCTTCAGCTTTCAAGCAATACTTAAAAGCTTCCTTTGATCAACTGAATTTGATATATGGAAGTTTAGGTGGTATGGTAGTGTCATTACTATTTTTTTATATGCTAAGTTTGATTTTTATATATGGAGCAAAATTTAATTTTCAGCTAAAATATTTCAATGAATCTCGCTAAGGAGAAAGAAATGAGTAAGTTAGAAGGTAAAGTAGCTTTAATCACCGGAGCTTCAGGTGAAATAGGCTCTGCTGTTGCAAAAAGGTTTGTAAGAGAAGGTGCATATGTGATTCTGATTTCAAGGTCTATCGATCACCTCAAGCCACTATATGATGAGATTGAAAAGTTTCAAGAGTTTAAAGAAGGTTCTGTAAAGCTGATACAGCTTGATCTTTTGGACTTTGAGAGTGTTAAAATATTAGGAAATATGATAGAAAGTCTGAAATTATCAGAATCTGGAGCACTTGATATATTAGTTGCGTGTGCTGGAATTTTAGGCAAATTGAACCCCATTCACGACTGTGAGATTGAAGAGCTCAAAAATGTAATGAATACAAATTTTACTGCCAATTGGTATTTACTAAAAAACTTAGATCCAATACTAAAAAAATCTGATGCTGGAAGAGCGATATTCATGACCTCAGAAGTGACACTTTCTCCTCCTTCTTATCCATATTGGATGCCGTATGCTGCAAGTAAAGCTGCACTTGAGATAATGGTGCAAATATATGCATCTGAAACAAAGCATACAAAATTATGTGTAAATGCTTTATATACGGAAGGATCTGTTGATAGTGGAATATATAAGCAGGCGTTTCCTGGAAAAGATACATCTGAATTGCTGTCACCTGATAAACTAACAGACAAATTTGTGGAGTTAGCTTCTGAAGATTGCAGCGCATCAGGACAAATCTTACCGCTCAGCAAATCTCCCGAATAAATTACCATAGTATCTGCAAAGATACCGTTAAGCCCACAACTGTATGAACATTGTGATTTGAGTCCACTAGGAAGGATGTCATCCCAGTGCCTCTATGGTGTCATTCCAGTCTGGAATCTAGTCTTTATTATGCAGCCACTTATTTAAAGTTAAGTTTTCTGGATCCCAGTGTCTGGGCACTGGGATGACACCTCTGGGCACTGCCGTCATAAAGGAACCAGTGTCAGCTACTTGAATGACATCATTTGCTGTGCAATTTACCTTCAAAAATGAATGTTTGTGTGTCAAGCACTGGAATCTGCCACGCAAATTGCAATGTTCGTACAGTTATGCGTCAAGCCTAAAAGTAATTAGCTAATAGGTTTAATAAAAATTCACATATACAGGAAAGATTGGTAACATTACTTGAATAGAGACCTTTATTGTAATTATGCCGAAACGCACAGATATAGAATCTATGTTAGTAATAGGAGCAGGCCCAATAGTTATAGGTCAGGCATGCGAGTTTGATTATTCCGGAACGCAAAGCTGTAAAGTATTAAAAAGTGAAGGTTATAAAGTCATTTTGGTTAACTCCAATCCTGCAACTATAATGACAGATCCTGAATTCTCTGATGCAACTTATATTGAGCCGGTACTGCCTGAAATCATAGAGAAAATTATAATTAAGGAGAGGCCAGACGCAATATTGCCAACAATGGGCGGGCAAACAGCACTCAATTGTGCAATAAAACTTGCAGATGATGGAGTGTTAGACAAATACAACGTAGAATTAATAGGGGTAAATAGAGAAGCAATAAAAAAAGCAGAGGATAGAGAGTTATTCCGTCAGTCCATGGATAGAATAGGACTGAAATACCCCAAAAGTATCATTATAAAAAATCAAGAACAAATAAAAAAGGCTTTGGACTACGTTGGATTACCAGCAATCATCCGTTCATCATTCACTCTTGGTGGCGCAGGTAGTGGCATAGCATATAATAAAGAGGAGTTTTTCAATATCGCAGAAAGTGCTCTCAAAATTTCGCCAATAAATGAAGTTCAGATAGATGAATCAATTATCGGCTGGAAAGAATATGAAATGGAAGTTATCCGTGATTGTAAAGATAACTGCATAATAGTCTGTTCGATAGAAAATATTGATCCAATGGGAGTGCACACTGGGGATAGTATCACGGTTGCTCCTGCTTTGACTCTGCGTGACGTAGAATACCAACAGATGAGAAATGCATCTATAGCAGTGCTGAGAGAAATTGATGTTAGCGCCGGTGGTGCAAATGTTCAGTTTGCAGTGAATCCTAAAGAAGATGGAAGCCTCGTTGTGATTGAAATGAATCCAAGGGTTTCTCGCTCTTCTGCACTTGCTTCAAAAGCAACAGGTTATCCTATTGCAAAAGTTGTAACTAAACTTGCTATTGGCTATTCGCTCGATGAAATACGTAACGACTGCGCTCCAATAATACCAGCAGCATTCGAACCAGTGATTGATTATATCGTCACTAAAATTCCTCGATTTGAATTTGAGAAGTTTAAGGGGACGAATTGTGAACTATCAACTTCCATGAAATCAGTGGGGGAAGTGATGTCTATAGGCCGCACTTTTAATGAGTCACTACAGAAAGCTTTCCGTTCACTTGAAACTGGTCTTACAGGACTTGATGAAGTGTTTTCTGAGAACATTGATATTGATCACGTAAAATCTCAATTAGCAAAATTGCTGCCAAACAGATTACTGATTGCTGCTGACGCAATGCGCCACGGAATTAGCATAGAAGAAATAAATTCGATTACAGGATATGACTTATGGTTTTTGCAGAATATACAGCAAATTATATTAGCTGAACAAAAAATCAAGGAAAATGGCCTTCCTGGAACTGCATATGAAATGTTAGAGCTGAAAAAAATGGGGTTTTCAGATGCAAGATTGGCAAAATTAAGCAATAAGAAAGTAGAGCAGATTGAAGCAATAAGAAAAAGATTTGGCATTAATCCAGTTTATAAACGCGTAGACACCTGTGCAGCTGAATTTGAATCGAGCACTGCTTATATGTATGGCTGCTATGAGGGTGATGTTGAAAATAAAACGGAATGTGAGGCGAATATTTCTGACTGGGAAAAGGTTGTCATTTTAGGAAGTGGTCCAAATCGCATTGGCCAAGGTATTGAGTTTGATTATGCATGCGTACATGCAGCTTCTGCCACCAAAGAAATGGGGTATGAAACAATAATGATTAACTGTAATCCAGAAACCGTTTCAACTGATTATGATACCGCTGATCGTTTATATTTTGCCCCACTGATTGCAGAGGATGTGCTTGAAATACTAAGCAAAGAGCAAGAAAATGGCACACTGGTTGGTGTAATAGTTCAAATAGGTGGTCAAACACCTTTAAAGTTAGCCAAAGTGCTTAACGAGAGAGGTTTCAAAATTCTGGGAACTTCGTTTGATTCTATTGATCTTGCAGAAGATCGCATGAGATTTAAAAACCTTGCTTTGCAACTTAATTTAAAACAACCTGAAAGTTCTATCTGCCATTCAGTAAAAGAAGCGTTAACCAACGCAGAAAAGGTGGGGTTTCCACTAGTAGTCAGGCCATCATATGTCCTCGGCGGTCAGTCTATGTCGATTAGACACGATACTCAGAGCTTTAAAGAGTATGTCTTGAATCAAACCAAAATTTTTGAACACGGGTCACTGCTTCTTGATAAATTTTTAGTCAATGCAGTTGAGGTTGACGTTGATGCTGTATGTGATGGGAAAAAAGTTTTCATTGCAGCGGTCATGGAGCACATTGAAGAAGCTGGTATCCACTCTGGCGATTCAACATGCTCAATACCGACAAATACATTGAGTGACGAAGTAATAAAAGAGATCAAGCTCCAAACTGAAAGAATAGCTCTTGCACTAGAAGTGAAAGGTCTGATAAACATTCAGTTTGCTGTTCAAGAGAGTGATGTATACATACTTGAAGTGAATTTAAGGGCTAGCCGTACAGTTCCTTTTATTTCCAAGGTAATCAATATTCCTATTGCAAAGCTTGCCACTCAGGTTATTTTGGGTAAAAAATTGAATCAGGAAAACAAGCCTTTCAATCATTTTGCAGTTAAAGCTGCTGTTTTTCCATTCACGCGTTTTTCGGGAATTGACACTCTACTTGGTCCTGAAATGAAATCAACAGGAGAAGTAATGGGAATTGACTCATCGTTTGAAGCTGCACTTGCAAAAACGCACATGGCTGCGGGATACAAGTTACCAATACAAGGAACAGCTCTGGTTTCAGTAAAAGATGATGATAAAGAGTATATATTGCCTGTTGTACGAATGTTGAAAGAACTGAGTTTTGAAATATATGCAACCAAAGGCACAGCTTTGTATCTGAATAACAACGGCATTGCTGCACAAGCTGTAAATAAAGTGAGAGAAGGCAGACCCCACATAGTTGATATGCTCAAAGATGGAAAAATAAATCTAGTGATCAATACCTCAAAAGGTGTGAAATCAGTCTCAGATAGCAAAGATATCAGGAGAACTGCTATTTTGCAAAATATAGCTTATAGCACCACAGCTTCTGGGAGTAAAGCGTTAGTGCTTGCAATTCAATATGTAAAGAATAGCAAATTGGAAGTGAAATCATTACAGCAGGTACAAAACGTTTAAATATCAAAACTAAAATAATTCATTCCTCTATCTCGAAATCGTGGTAGAGTAATGTAAGTCAAATTTCTTTACTGACTTGCCTATGTATTATAGTATTTATTAAAGAATTAATGGGTAATGGTTATATAACATGACTTATGAGATAAAAAAGCAACAAACAATAGACCAACAAATTCTTGAAAGTGATATAGAAGATCTGACGAAGTTCTCTCTTAATCAAGAGTATAACTTTGCCAAAAATGATTTGTCAAACAAAACAGATGAACACGAAAGTGATAATCGACTACAGAACTCTAGTGATCATGATTCAGATGATAGTTCCGCTGATGGTAATCAGACGCCTTATACTGAATCAAGTGATTGGGACTCAAATTCGAGCTGTAGTTCAGATTATTCTTGTTTTTTGGAAGAAAGCTCATTCTCAATGTTGCAAGAAATACCATTAACTGAAAATGAAGAGTGTCTGATTGGTAAATTTTGTAAGGAAATAAAAGGCAAAATAGAAGAAAATGAACGAGAGTATAAAACAAAGATATCTAAGCAGGAAAGTATAGAAAATTGGACAGAGGGTGCTTTAGAACGTATTAAAAGCGTAGTAGATAAATACTTAAAGAAAGGGATAAAGTTAAATTCACGTTGTAATAGCAGTGAAGAAACTGTAGTAAACTTAATATTTAATGAAATAGTAGGTGTTCTTGAAAGTACCACAAATACAACCTCTGGTGGTAGATCATCTAGGTTTGACCCTATAGACCTTCTAGATTATAGTAAGGATGAAGATGAAGCAACAAAAGATGAAAATATAAGCATTATACAAAGCATTGTTCGTGATTTATTGTTAAAGGGCGGGAAGGTAAAACGACATCTCTTCCATCATGATAGGATAGGACATGCAACTACTGCATTTGTAGATAATTCTTCTCTTCAGTTTGACGGGCATCTCTTTGCGGAATGTAAGGAAATTGAAAACGATTTAAAAAATGCAGCATATGAAAGTATTATAAACAAAAATAAGCAAACCCAAAAGGATGAATTAAAAGTAGAGATAGATAATGGATGTTTTTATATAAAATATCCACAAGATAGTACTGTTGAAGTTGCAAAAATCCTAAGCAATGAAAAGAATGAAGGTTTAAACTTAAGAGTTGGTATACTGCAAATTGGGAAAAGTATAGTAAGAGTTGAAAGCTACAACGGAAAAAGAAATTATCTGGATGTTTGTAAGCAAGGTGTAACATTATCTTTTGACAGTAAAGCAGAAAAAATCAGTATTCATCTAAATCCTAAGGAAAATAGTAATGAAATAGAAGTAAAGCTTGATGAAAGTAGTGAAGAAGTGTTTGAAAAATTAAAAAAAAGTGGATTAAGTTTAGGAGAAAACTGTCTTTTAGGAGGAAAAAGCGTTCTGGAAGCTATACAAGATGGAAATTTTGAAAGAAATAGAAGTATTATACCAACTAGCATAATTGAACAGCCAAATGCTGCAACGAATACTCCACAATCTTACCTAGAGAACATTTTCCTGAACGGACACAATGACAGAACTAAACGTATTGATTCAAGGCATGGCTAATGTGCAAATATTGAAGCAAAAGTGATCAGTGCTTGACACTGCTCTCCTTTGTCATCCCAGTGCCTTGACTACTTGGATCCAGGAATTTTATTAAGTTGGTGAGCATAAAAATAGCTGTTTTACATTAAAATACAATGTTTTTGATAATTATGGAAAGGCTGGATTCCAGTGTCAAGCACTGACCATTTGTTGTAAACTTACTTTTTTCTTGATTTTTTGGTTTATCTCGCCTACCTATTTTGCCACTTTGCTGAACGGACAATGGCGTCAACTTAAGGACACATTTTAGACTTCTTTGTTGAAATAAAACAGAAACAAAAGTGCTGTTTATTGCACTCTTTGGATAATTTAATGATAAAAAATTTAGAGAGAAATTTTATACACTATCGCTGATATTTTTCCTTAAGTTGACGCCATTGGCTGAACGGATACAACTAAACAATAGGTCTATCTACTTCATTCTGATGTGATTTCAGTTTTTTTTACATGCAAACTCTCTAATCCCACCTTATAGTTAGGATAAATTAGAGAGACATTAAGATCTTTTTTAATTTTAACATTACTTACTTTTTTTGATCCTAAATAAAAACTCTGTGCATAATCTAGTAACTCAATTGGCTCTGGAGGACTAACATTGAGAAGTTTGGCTGCATACATTATCACTTCAGATTGTGTAGTGGGTAAATCGTCTGCACAATTGTATATTTCACCAGGTTTTATGTTTTGCATGGAAGAAAATAGAATATTCGATATATCTTCAACGTGAATACGAGAAAAAAAATGCCCTTCTTTTTTCACATTTTTTGCTTTGCCAAGCTGTAAGTCAATTAACACGTTCCTACCAGGACCGTATATTCCAGCTAAACGAAAAATATGTACAGGCAGTTTGCTATTCAGCCACTTCTTTTCAGATCTAAGGCGCTTCTCTCCTCTGATTTCTATAGGTTTTGTTTCAGATTCCTCATTCACCCAATTACCAGAGTAATCACCATAAACGCTAGTTGCAGACAAATAACCAAACCATTTAACATTTTGCAGGCAATCACCATATCTCTCCATAACATCATCACCATCTGGAGGAATAGAAATTAAAACGTGCGTTGCGCTTTTAAGCAGATCTTGACTAACTTTCTCATAATTAAAGAGGATTACATTTTGTATATTTTTACTTCTTGATGTGCCACTGACTTTCCAACCTAAGTTCAGCAGTTTTTTCGATAAAAATTTAGCCACATATCCATAACCAAAGCAAAACAAGTGCATGAAAATTAATTTTTAAAATTCTTCTTGATAAATTCTACTCCTAATTTTATCCCCTCTTCATTAATAATATGCCCTAATGCATGAATTGGGTGCCCTTCAACATTTATTCCATTTTCTTTCAAAGCTTTAACCGCTAAGTCGAGGGACGAAAAAGGTACCACGTCGTCAGCATCACCATGGATAACACATATGTTAGGTTTTGACTTGATCTCTGGTGCAGTTTTTGAAGGTGAAAGAAACCTACCAGAGTATGCAACAACTGATGCACAGGATTGAGAGCGGGTGAGAGCTGTATGTATTGCAAGCATTGCTCCTTGAGAAAATCCAACCAAAGAAAGTTGCGTATCTTTTAAATTAAGCTCCTTTAATTTTGCATCAATGAAATGATTTACAATTGATGTAGCATTTTTTACTCCATTATATAGCGCTTCCTCACTACGATCTTCCAAGCTGAACCACTGATAACCATCACCTATTTCTCTTTCAAACGGAGCATTGGGTGCTACAAAATATGACTCGGGTAAAAACTTGCTCATAACTTTAGCAAGGTGAATGAAATTATCGCCACTTGAGCCCCAACCATGTAAAAAAATAATCAAATTTTTCTTATTTCCGCCTGAACAAATTTCTTGGCCTTTAAGTTCAATCATTTCTTTTCCTTTTGCATTTATATCTTTATTTAACACTAATTTTCAAATTTGTAAAAACATACTGTGATTGCTGTTGAATGATGGAGAGACATACTCCATTATTTTATACCTATAGCTAACTGAAAAAAGGTTACCTCAGAAGGGATAAAAAGGTATAAAATGGCTTTGGATAAGGTAGAATGATGATGATCCTAAATATTTAATAAATTTGACTACTGAGGAATTTCAAAAATCTCAATTTTTTATTAATTGTGAGATGTGGTACATTCTATCTTCATATAGCTTTCCTCTTCATACCTCAACTAATGAAATTAGAAGCATCAACTCCCTTCTGCAAGCAAGCAGCAATAACAGTATTTATCATTAGAAATGCAATTGTCATTGGGCCAACGCCCCCGGGTACTGGGGTCATAGCTTTGGCTCTCCCTTTTATTCCCTCAAAGTCAACATCACCTACAAGCTCTCCTACATTAACACTATTTATGCCAACATCGATCACTATTGCCCCTTTCTTTATCCAGTCTGCTTGAACAAAATTTGGCTTTCCGACTGCTGCAACTACTATATCCGCTTTAGAGCAATATTCAGCTAAATCTTTACTCTGTGAGTGCAAGATGGTAGCAGTGCAATTTTCCTGCAGCAATAGGTGAAACATTGGCTTGCCCACGATATTTGACCTACCAATCACCACTGCGTTTTTACCGGAAAGGTTCTCTTCAATTGATTTAATTAAATGCAAAGAACCTTTAGGAGTGCAAGGTATAAGGCAGTTTTTTTCACCTTTAACTAATCTACCAACGTTTTCATCGTGGAAGCCATCTACATCTTTTTCAATACTTACTGCGTTAATTACTCTGCTTGCACTAATATGATTTGGTAAAGGCAACTGTACTAAAATGCCATGCACAGATCGATCTTCATTTAACTCATTGATTTTTTCAATCAATTCATCTTCTGAAATATTATTAGGCAAAACAATGGTCTCAGAACTTATGCCTATTGATTCTGCTTTTTTCTGTTTGTTGCGAACATAAACCTGACTTGCTGGATTGCTGCCCACGAGAATTACTTTCAGGCAAGGAAAAATGTTATACTCTCTCTTTAAAATATCAATTTTTTGTGATAGCCTCTCACATAGGTCGTTTGCTATTTTTTTACCATCAATAATAATTGTCACTTCCTTGCCACTCCTTAAAGTCAGGTAATTTGATATCAAATAAATCCAATACTTTGCCAACAGAATGATTAATAATATCATCCAACGATTTCGGTTTAATATAAAAAGCTGGCACTGGTGGAGCAATTATTGCTCCCATCTCCGTTAATTTTAACATATTTTGTAAATGTCCAAGATGTAGTGGTGACTCTCGCACCATAAGAATTAATTTTCTTCTTTCTTTTAGTGTTACATCTGCAGCCCTTGTCAATAGATTGGAAGTAACACCTGATGCAATTTCAGACATTGTCTTCATAGAGCATGGTGCTACAATCATTCCTGAGGTTTTAAATGAGCCACTTGCTATTTTTTCTCCTATTTTTTCTTCAGAATAGTAAAAATCTGCAAGTGATGTAATATCTTCAAGTTTTTCTTTAATCTCATGAGCTAGAGTTATTTTTCCAGCACGACTTATCACTAAATGAGTTTCATAACCAAATTTGCAGCGCGTGAAGCTGGAATCTATATTTCTTTTTCCTTGGATCCCAGTGTCAGCTACTTGGACAAGAGATCTATTAATATTCCTTAACGCCTCTAAAATACGTACACCGTAAATAGAACCAGATGCTCCACTTATTCCAATTACAATTCTGCTATTCACTTAACTCTTCTTCGTAGCTCATTCCCAATGCACGTTTATAGGTATCAAGCAATATTTCCTGTTCCTCTCTGTCATCATCATCCATCTTCCTCAGCCTAATAATTTGTTTCATCACTTTTATATCCCAACCTTCATCTGCGGCTTTTACATATACATCACGAATGTGATCTTGCACATCCCTCTTTTCTTGTTCAAGTTTTTCGATTCTCTCTATGTAACCCTTCAACTCTTCAGCCGTTATTTTTACTGTATCTTCCATGAAACTCCACCAATTAATTGCTGCTACTAGTATTACCAGTTTTTACTCGCACTTCAACAACATAATAATATTTTTATCTTTTTTTAAAATCTTAAAGCGAAAACCATACATGGAAAACTCCTCGCCTTCGTCAGGAATGCGCTCTATTTCATTCACAATCATACCTGCTAGAGTTGTAGCTTCTTTACTAGGGAGATTCCAGTGTAACTGCCTGTTAATATCTCTAATCGTGGATTCTCCTTCTATATAATACACATTGTCAGACATCTTCTTTATAAAATTCTCCGTAATCAAATCATGCTCATCGGAAATTTCTCCAACTATTTCTTCTAATATATCCTCAAGAGTTACAATTCCTTGCAATGCTCCATATTCATCAACAACAAGTGCAAAGTGTTTCCTATTCTTACGGAAATTGTGAAGTTGTACACTAAGCGGCGTACTTTCTGGTATGAACCAAGGCTTTGACATAACTTGGGTAATGTCAACTTCTTCCGCTTTATTATTCTTTTCACGCAAGGCATTTATTAGACCCTTCACGTGAATTACACCGATAATATCATCTGGTTCTTTTTGCCATAAAGGTATCCTACTATGACTGCTAGTTAAAATTTCCCTTATTAACTCTTCTTTACTTCGATTTATATCAAGAGAAAATAAATTTCTTCTATGGGTCATAATTTGTGATATTTCTGTCTCAGCCAAATCAAGTATGCTGCTTAGCATATCTAAATCCTGTTGTAACATAGTTCCTTCACTGCGGTGAAGAGTAATCATATTACGCATTGCATCCGCTGCAGATATTACTTCCTTATCTTTATGCAGCCCACATAATTTCAGGATGAGGTTAACAATAAATTGAATACCTAGCGTCAATGGAGAAAAAATCTTTACAAAAAACAATACAAAATAAGCAGAAAATGATGCAAATTTTTCAGGATTTTTAATAGCATAAGTTTTTGGTAGAACTTCGCAGAATAATAAAATACAAAATGTCATTATAATTGTTGATAGGAGAATGCCCTCATTTCCAAAAAGATTGATAAATATTGCTGTAAATAAAGCAGAGCAAGTAATATTAATAATTGTATTGCCGAGCAATACCGTTCCTATTGTCAATTCTTTCTTATTTAATAAGCGGTCTATTATCCTGGCTCTTTTGTTACCGTCTAGCTTTAGCTTATTAACTCGAGAACGGCTAATTGAGGTTAAGCCTATTTCTGCTCCTGAAAACAAAAACGATAAAATTAACAAAATAAAAATTGCTGATGATACTAAGACCAATAACCAATCCATTAAAGTACGATGTTATTGTGATAAAAAATAAAATTAATTTTACATGTTATGAGAGGTATTTGCAAGCCTGAATTTATATTGCCAAATTTTATATATCTTTAATCTTAAAAAACAAATCATAAAGCATATTACACGCTGCGTTCACATGCTCATCCTCAATGATAAGTGGTGGGGTTATCCTTACTACTTTGTTGTTTAAAACCTTAGTTATTATTAAACCTTTATCAAGAGATCGACTAATAATTTTATCAGCTACAGGAGTTGCTAGTTCTATTCCCATTAGTAACCCTTCTCCACGAACTTCTGAAATCATCTCAGGAAATTCTTTAGCTAAAGGCAACAGCTTCTCTTTTAAATATTTACTAATTCTCTTAACATGATCAAAAAAGCCTTCTTTCAGCATTATATCGAGCACTGCATTACCAACAGTCATGGCAAGTGGATTGCCACCATAGGTTGATCCATGAGTTCCTGGAGTGATTGCTTCTGCTATGTAATCTTTTACTAAACATGCAGCTAGAGGAAACCCGTTACCCATGGCTTTTGCACAGGTTAGCATATCAGGTTCAATGCCGACATTTTGATAATAAAATAAAGAACCGATGCGTCCATATCCGCATTGCACTTCATCAAAGCACAAAATTATCCCTTGAGCTTTTGTTATTTTCCTTACTTTTTGAAGATATTCTACGTCTAGTGGATATACTCCGCCTTCGCTTTGTATGGGCTCTAAAAACACAGCAGCTGTTTCATCGCTGATTTTTTTCTCCAAAGCTTTAATGTCATTTCTTGGCACTTTATCAAAACCAGAAAGAAGCGGAGCAAAACCTTCGCGTGATTTTTCATTGCCTCCAGCAGAAATTGCAGCAATACTGCGGCCATGAAACCCTCCTTCAATTGTAACAATATGATTACGTTTTGCTTGCCCTTTTAAATAAAAGTAACGACGAATAAACTTAATTGCAGCTTCTGTTGCTTCAAGCCCACTTGAGCAGAAAAAAACTTTATCTGCAAAAGTAAGGGTTGTTAAACGGTCAGCAAGCCTTTCTTGCTCGGGAATAGTGAAAATGTTAGAGCAGTGCCATAGTGAGCTCAATTGCTCTTTCAGTTTGTCTGTAATGTATGGATGACAATGCCCTAAAGAAGTTGTAGAAATACCTGCAGCAAAATCTAAATATTTTTTACCATCTTTGTCAAAAAGATATGCCCCCTCTCCCCTAACTATAGGAGTGTCAAGTCTATTGTACGCACTAACAACATGATCCATTTTATAAGTATTGTGGTATTATCTGTATTATACCTGAAATGAATCCATTAACACAAAGCTTTTCCTTTAACCTCTTATGCTACCTCAACTAAAAATTTGGCTAATGCAGACCCTTTCTGTCATTCTATAGCTAAAGTGACTTAGTTTTACCAACGATTCGCCACTTATTAGCATTGTATAGCTAACCCAAGAAAGGTTTCCCTACGTCATACCGCGATTCATTCCATAACTGTACGAACATTGTGCTACCAGAAGGGCAATGCCTCTTATCCAAGTACCCTCTTCTTGTCATTCCAGTGCCTATTTCTTTGTCATCCCAGTGCCCAGACACTGGGATCCAGAAAAGTTTGCTTGTAAGCAAGCAAACTAGCATAGGAAAACGTTTTCGATGAGATTATATGGAAAACTGGATTCCAGCGTCACGCGCTGGAATGACACCTTTTATGGGCTCTTAAATTGCAACTATAAATACTTAAGAAATTCACCAAACGAAAAAAAAGGCAAAAGAAGCCCTGGTCATTGTCTATTTTCAGTATCGGCGTTCTTTAAGTCTTAAACACTGCAATTTAGCTGCTTTTAAACGGCAACTAACCTTAGCTTTAATATTTAAGAAATTTACTAGGCAGAAAAAAAAGGCATAGAAAACCCGTGGTAGCTAGTTATTACACTCTCTATTTTAAAATTTGACGTTGGGTGATGTCTTGAACGCTTTATAAGCGCTTTTCAGCTTATGTGGGTAAAAACCCAAAATTTTTATAAAGACATAGTATGCACATAGTGCAAAAATTAAACAATAGTACGCCAAATACAAGTCTTCTTGTCGTTTTAATCTGCACAGATTGGGAAGTTAAATAATATAGCTTCACTTTCATGATAAGGGGGCTGGTGGAGTTTGTCAAGGAAGTTTTTTCGTTTCTACTGAATGACAGTTGTAGCATATGCAAGAAGTCTATTGACTTTGAGCGCACTTTAGCCTATACAATTTTAATATCTTAAACTACTGGACATGCCCGATCTAAAGACAATGATGTTAAATTTTGGTCCTCAGCACCCAGCTGCACATGGAGTGTTGCGCCTTGTTTTAGAGATGGACGGCGAAGTGGTTGAAAGAGCTGATCCTCATATTGGGCTTTTGCATCGTGGTACTGAAAAATTAATAGAACATAAAACGTATCTTCAAGCTTTGCCTTATTTTGATCGCCTTGACTATGTGTCACCAATGTCACAAGAGCATGCGTATTCACTATGTGTAGAGGAATTGTTGCAATGCGAAATCCCAATTAGGGCAAAGTATTTACGTGTCTTGTTTTGTGAACTGACGAGAATACTAAATCATTTACTGAACGTTTCTTCTCAAGCGCTTGATGTTGGAGCAATGACCCCTCTTTTATGGCTCTTTGAAGAAAGAGAAAAAATACTGGAATTTTACGAAAGAGCTTCAGGCGCAAGGTTTCACGCAGCTTACATCAGACCAGGTGGAGTTGCAGCAGATGTTCCAGAAGGCTTGATTGAGGATATTGCAAAGTTTATAGAGCAATTTCCAAAGTATATAGACGATGTTGATGAACTTTTAACAGAAAATAGGATATGGAAGCAACGCACTGTAGGAATCAGTGAAATATCAATTAAACAGGCACTTGATTGGGGCTTTAGTGGCCCAATGTTGCGTGCTGCTGGGCTTGCTTGGGATTTGCGAAAAAGCCAGCCATATGAAATATATGATCAGCTAGATTTTGATATACCTATTGGCCAAAATGGCGATTGTTATGACCGTTATCTAGTTAGAATGGCAGAGATTAGGCAGTCTGTTAGCTTGGTGAAGCAGTGTATAGAGAAAATGCCTGGAGGCCCAATAAAAACTGAAGATAGAAAAATTTCTCCACCGCCAAGAGCAGAGATGAAAAAATCTATGGAAGCTCTGATTCACCATTTTAAACTTTACTCAGAAGGATATCACGTACCAAAAGGTGAAGCTTACACAGCTGTTGAGGCACCAAAAGGTGAGTTTGGAGTGTATATAGTTTCAGATGGTACCAATAGACCTTATAGATGCCGAATAAGAGCACCTGGCTTTGCACATTTACAAGCTTTGGATTTTATGGCAAAAGGACACATGCTTGCCGACGTTGCAGCAATTATTGGCTCACTCGATATAGTTTTTGGTGAGATTGATAGCTAATTATTGTAAAATAGTAACTCAACTAATGGTCAATACATCTTCTATTAAAAATTGTACAAATTCATTGCCATTCCAGTAATTCATAGAGATTTTACCCAAAATAGCTTTAACATTACCCTGCATGATAGCAGAGCCAAGATGAGTATTTGCAGAACGAAATGCAATAGCTCTTACCATAATATTATCATCAGCAATAAAACATTTTATATGGTCAACTCCTATAACTTCAGGCTTTCTTATCTTTGCTCCTTGGATAATAAACCTTGGTTCAGGATTTCCAACTCCAAATGGTCCCAAGCGTTGCAATTGATTCCATAAAGACAAATTTATTGCTTTAGCAGTTACTATACTATCAGCTTTTAAAGTTTTCTCATTTATAGAGTTTGAAAATCTTTCAGTAAAAAAATCATGCAAATCATTTATTTTGTCTTCTTTAATTGAAAATCCTGCCGCCATACTATGGCCACCACCTTCAATAATCAAATTTATAAACTTTGCGGAAAGGACTGCAGCACCGATATCAACTCCCAAAATTGATCTACAGCTTGCTTTTCCTATTCCATTATTTAAAGATATCACTACTGTTGGCAAGTGAAACTGCTCCTTTAGCCTTGATGCAATTATACCAATTATTCCCTGGTGCCAATTGCCACTTATCATTATAAAATTCGCACCTGATTGGGCAGACTTTTCCGCTTGTGCTGTAGCTTCCAAGAGAGCCTCATTCTCTAACACTTTTCTTGCATTATTCAAATCTATTAATTTTAGCGCGATTGAATGCGCCTCTTCATCATCATCGGTGGAAAGCAACCTTGCACCAAGCGATGCTTCTCCAATTCTTCCTCCAGCATTTATGCATGGCCCAATACTAAACCCTAATCGAGAAACACTTGGTTTTTCAAGGATTCCCAAAGCATCAAATAAAACACGCAAGCCAACGTTTTTTCTTGTTGACATAACTTTTAATCCTTGTGAGACAAGTGCTCTATTGAGGCCTGTGATCTGCATAACATCACAGACAGTTCCCAGGGCAACCAAATCCAACAGATCAAATAAATCTGGTTCTTTTTTGTTGGTAAAAAATCCTTGCTCACGTAGGCTTTTATTAAGAGCAACAATTAGCAGAAATGACACTCCAACTGCTGCTAGGTTATTATAAGGAGAGCTCTCATCAAGGCGGTTTGGATTCACAACTGCTACGGCGCTTGGTAATTTTTCCGTACCAAGGTGATGGTCAACAACTATAATATCAAGACCAAAAGCCTTTGCATCTTCTATTGGTTGATATGCAAGCGTACCACAATCAACGGAAATACATAAATCAATTCCATTCTTTTTAAGTTGTAATAAAGCATCTGTGTTTAATCCATAGCCCTCATCAACACGATCTGGAATGTAGATTATAGAGTGTATATCGATTGCTCTCAGGTACCTGTTAATCAATGCTGACGACGTTGCACCATCAACATCATAGTCACCAAATATTGCAAGGTTTTCATTATTTTTTATTGCCCGTATTATACGAGAAACAGCTTTATCCATATCAAGAAGGTGAAAGGGATCTGGTAATAGCGATCTGATTAGTGGATATAAGAAGTCGCTTGCATTTTCTATGTTAACACCACGAGTAACCAATATTCTTGCTAATATTTCTGGTAACTCAAATCTCTGTGTAAGAGTTAAGATTTGCCTTTGATCTGCTTCTTGCAACTTCCACAATGCATTTGTTATGCTGCGCTTTTCAATTTCAAGTAGCATATTCTTTGTAAATAAAACTACTTTACCAGAACTTTTAAACTTGTTCTATAATTGTATTAGATGTACAGTTCCAGAGTGTGATGGTATGATAAAATGTGAGAAAAAAATATCATCAAGGGAGGAATTATGGTTACATGGGCGCGCCAGAACAACAGCGTAGAGCAATACAAAATAATAAAGAGAGCATAGCAAAGCTTTCCAAACCTTAAACCAAAAACTATTATTAAGTGGAGAAAACGCTCATTTACCAAAGATGCTGGTATGGGTCCAAAGCATCCAAGATCAACTGTTTTAACTTTAGAAGAGGAGTGTTGCATTTCGTAAGCATACTCTATTGTCATTAGATCTACGCTTTGCAAACCTCAATCCCACACTTCTAGTCTACATCGTTGCTACAGCATTAGCAGACTACCAGATGTCGATGGTGAAGTTAAACCAAGAAAGAAATTCAAACAATATCCTATAGCATATTGATATCGCGGAAGTTAGAACAGAAGCCGGACAACCTCTATCTCTACAAAAACTATATTTTTCTTCAGAAGAGAGTTATATTGTAACTATGGACAAAATAATCATAAAAAAATTTGGTGGGACTTCGCTAACTGATTTAAACCGAGTTGCAAATTTGATAAAAAACGATATTGAGAAAGGTTGTAATGTAATCGTTGTTGTATCTGCTGTTGCAGGATTTACTGACCAAATGGCTTTTCAGGCTAGGCAAATCTCAAATTTAAGTTGCAGACAAGAGTTATCAGAATATGACGTTATGCTTTCAGCAGGAGAGCAAATCTCTTGCGGTCTATTAGCTATCACTCTCCAATCGATCGGAGTTAATGCTAAATCGTGGCTTGCCTGGCAGTTACCAATTGTAACTGATGATTTTTATTCTGAGTCTAAAATAAAAACAATAAAGATTGACCGTGTGAAAAGATCTTTTGCTGAGGGTTATACTGCTGCGATCATCGCTGGTTTTCAGGGTATAAATGATGATAGAATCACTACTTTTGGAAGAGGAGGCTCTGATATATCAGCAGTTGCCTTCACGGTAGCCTTTGGTGTTAGAACTTGCGAAATTTTTACTGATATTGATGGAATATATACAGCAGACCCGAGAATTGTTCCAAAGGCACGCAAGCTCAAATTTATCTCTTACGATGAAATGTTGGAAATGTCGTCATCTGGTGCTAAAATACTGCATAATCGTTCAGTACAACTTGCAATGAAGCATAACATTAAAGTGCAAGTGCTATCCACTTTTAAAGAAGTAGAAGGCACCACAGTACTACACAAAAGGGATGTACTAGAGAGATACTTAATTACTGGAATAGCTTATAGCACTAATGAAGCTCTTGTAACTTTCACTAACCTTGCAAATAACTTGCGTACTTTAAGAGATATAGTAGGGGCAAACGTTAAAATTGATATGATACATGGGTCAAGTTTTGTTATCTCCAAATTTGATATTGATTTAATGGAAAAGTTACTGAATAAGAATGAAAATTATGCTATAAACGATAATGTAGCTAAAATTTCAATAATTGGTATTGGTGTTATGTCTAACACTGAAGTGATGCACCGCACACTCAAGGTTTTAAGCGAAAAAAAGATAGAAATACTTTCCATCACAACATCCGAAATCAAAATCAGTATAATTGTTCAAAAAGAATACGTTGTAGCTTTGGTCAAAGATTTACATACTGAGTATGAGCTTGATATGCAACACTAGGATAGGCTCGACGTCCACAACTGTACGAACATTGCAATTTGGGCCTACCAGGAGGGTGTCATTCTCCTGTCATCCAAGTAGCTGACACTGGTTCCTTTATGAAGGTGTCATCCGAGTGCTCCTAAGAGCTTGTCCGCAAACTACTAAATTTAGGCATATTCCCTCTTTAACATCAATCTATTCATAGCCAGATATATAAAATTTTCAGTAGATGTTGTCAGCAAATCATATTCTTTCGATAGCCTCCTATTCCTATTTATCCAAGCAAAAGTCCTTTCTACAACCCACCTTCTCGGCTGCACTTTAAATCCTGGCTCCACTTTTGGTAATAGCTCTGGTGGTGTATCTTTATGCACCCAAAATCTGCACGGAGGCCTTTTGACAATTTCAATTTCTATGTCATATTCTCTCTTTATGTGATCCTTTAAATCTTTTCCTTGGTATCCCATATCAGCCCACATCTTCCTAACATTAGTGTGTTTTTTCCTCATATTATCCAGCGCTATTTTCACACCATCTCTGTCATTTTCATTCGCAGCTCCGACATAGCAACCAAGCTTGAGTATCGGTGACTATATGCCTCTTTCTACCTTTTACTTTTTTACTCCCATCATAACCTTTAACCCCCCTTTTTCTGTCGTTTTTACCGATTACTATACACGCACTTGGCTCCTCATTCCTTCCCTTTTTTGACCTGCTATATTTAGTGATATCATAATTCACTTTCTCAAAAATTCCCTGCTTCTTCCATCTCCTAAATTGTTCATATACTGTCTTCCATGGCGTGCGGTAAATAGCGCCATTGACATCCTGTGCGTAGTACATAAAAAATTGCAGATAATACCTCTCTTTTGCTATGTTTCAGCGGCCTTCCTCCTTTCTTGTATGATACTCTAAAGTGTTTCTCTATTAGCTACCACTCTCTTTCACTTAGATCTGTTGGATACTTTTTTCTCATTTCTAACCCCATTCTAAAACTCATATACTATCCCTTTTCTTGTTTGCGGACAAGCTCTAACACATAGCGGAATTACGATTGTCAGGCCAGCGCCCCTATGATGTCATCCCAGTGCCCAGACTACTTGGATCCAGAAAAAAGAATGGTGTCATCCGAGTAGCCCCTTTTTTGTCATCCCAGTGCCCTGACTACTTGGATCCAGGAAACTTAGTTGCAAGTAATGCATTGGGTTTGGTGAGTATGGGTTTTGCGTTATAGAATGAAGCACTTTTGGTGAATTTATAAAGAAAGCTGGATCCCAGTGTCAGCTACTCGGATGACACCCTACTAGCAGAAGTTACTCTCAAATGTTTGTTCATGTTAGCTACAAACATTAAGAAATTTACCAAATAAAAAAAAAGGCAAAAGAAGCCCCGTTGGTGACTAGTTATTTATATGTACTTCAAAATATTGGCGTTTTTTATTCTAAACGCTGCAATTTAGCCGCTTTTAAATGCAACTAACCTAAATTATAAACGTTAAGAAATTTACTGAGCAGAAAAAAAGGCAAAGAAACCCCAGGGTGGCTAGTATTCAAATTCTCCCTTGTCACGTCTTTTACTGTCTTAAACGCTTTATAAGCGCGTTTCAGCTTATATAGGTAGAAACCTAGAAGTTTTATAAAGACATGAGGTGCACATAGTGCAAAAATTAAGCATGATTTACGCCAAATACATTAAGTTTTTTGTCATTAATCCACTGCAGAGATTGCGAAGATAAATAAATAGCTTCAGTTTCATGATAAGGGGGTTGGCGAAGGGTGTCAAGTAATTTTTTCGTTTCTATTCCCAATAAAAGTTCGTCATATGGTTATGCAAGAAGTCTATTAATAAAATCTTTGTCTTCTCCTAAAAATTAGTTAAAATGTAGAGTATTTTGTGTTATTAAGTTAGCACTTGACTTAACTTTAGTTGTTACTTAGACTGCTAAAGTGGAATTTTAATTTTTTTTACGAGGACAATTATGCATTATAAAAAGTTTTTTTCAGCAGCCGCTTTAGCAACGTTGCTAAGTTTATCAAACTCTGCTTTTTCAGATCCTGTTGGTCCAATAAGTGATGAAGAAACTAGCTACTACGTTCGTTTGCAATACAACGGTGAATTTTTACCTCTTTTCACAAAAGTTGATGGTATTACCTATAAGAAAGACAAGAGTGATTACAGTCCATTAAAACCATCCTTTATAGCTGGTGGTGGTGCATTTGGTTACAAAATGGACGACATCAGGGTTGATGTTGAAGGAGTTTATTCATACCTAAACAAAAATGATGTTAAAGATGTAACATTTGACCCAGCAAATACTATTGCAGACAGTGTAACAGCATTTTCAGGATTAGTTAACGTTTATTACGATATAGCAATTGAAGATATGCCTATCATTCCATACATTGGTGGTGGTGTTGGTGCAGCGTATATCAGCACTCCTTTGAAAACTGCTGTGAATGGTCAAAACAGTAAATTTGGTTTTGCTGGTCAAGTAAAAGCTGGTGTTAGTTATGATGTAACTCCGGAAGTCAAACTTTATGCTGGAGCTCGTTATTTTGGTTCTTATGGTGCTAATTTCGATAAAGACGGTGGTGAGAAAGACAAAGGAGGACATACAGTCTTTTACAGCACTGTTGGTGCAGAAGCTGGAGTAGCGTTTAATTTCTAGTCTATCTCAGTCTTGTTATCCCAGTGGGTTTTTTCTTGTCATTCAAGTAGCATGACACTGGGGTGGCTTTGTTGCATAGCAACAGAAAAACTAGTGATTACTGACTAAATTCATTATAAAGTGACGATTTAAGGATAAATATGCCACAAAAAATGAGAGTCAGTAACCATAGAGAATATAACAAATTTCTAGAAAAAAGAGGAAATATTTTTCATGATATCAACGAAGCCATAGAAAATTGGTATGAAATTGGGTCAAAATGCAGGGTGGCAACAATATTTACAGCAACAAAGTGGTAATTTTGATACATATAATAACCCATCTGTTCAGAATAGGTTTGAGACAAACAGTCGGGTTTATAAAATGATATTTGCAACGTAATTGGTATGCCTAAATTTGAAATAGTCGCATAAAATTATTTACTCTGGAAAAAACTTACGTTGCTATGCAACAAAGCCATCCCAGTGTCTGCTGCTTGCATAGCATTTATCTACCAAAACAATGGTCATGCAAGAGACTTTGCTTGGATGTGTGATATAATTTAAATTGTAAGGTCTAAAAAATACTAGCATGAATGAAGTGATAACATTTGGTTGTCGTCTAAATTTTTACGAGAGTGAGTTAATCAAAGAAGCATTAAAAAAAGCAGAAAGAAAAAATGTTGTTGTGGTGCATAGCTGTGCAGTGACAAACGAAGCAGAACGCCAAGTAAAGCAAAAAATACGTAAGATCTATAAAAACGACCCAAGTAAAGAAATTATCGTAGTTGGTTGTGCTGTTCAGTTGGATCCTGAATCATATAGTGATATTCCTGGTGTGAGTAAAGTGCTCGGTAATCAAGATAAGCTAAAAGCTGAAAATTACTTACTAAATGACGATAAAATCTTGGTCAGTGATAACCAAGTAGAACCTGTTCTAATTAATGGATTTGAAGATAAGTCAAGGGCATTTATTGAAATTCAAAATGGTTGTAATCATAGCTGCACATTTTGTTCAATTACTGAGGCAAGAGGGAATAATCGATCTGTGCCAATAAACAGTATTATAGAGCAAATCAGGATCTTTGTAGAAAATGGATATCAAGAAGTAGTGTTTACAGGGGTTGATATTACTGACTTTGGTACAGATTTGTTGGGTAAGCCATCACTTGGTTCAATGATTAGGAGAGTTTTAAAGGATATACCAGAGTTGAAGAGGCTAAGACTTTCCTCTATCGATGTTGCTGAAGTTGACGACGAATTAATGGATTTAATAGCTAATGAGTCAAGACTTATGCCTCATTTACATTTGAGTCTACAATCTGGTAATAATTTAATACTAAAGAGAATGAAGCGTCGTCACAACAGAGAACAAGTGATAGAATTTTGTCATAAAATGAAGAGCTTGAGGCCTAATATAGCATTTGGCGCTGATATTATTGCTGGATTTCCAACAGAAACTGATGAAATGTTTCAGGATACAGTTGATTTACTGAAAAAAACAAATATAGTTTACCTACATGCTTTTCCATATTCAGAGCGGAAAAATACACCTGCTGCACGGATGCCACAAGTGCTAGAGAATGTGCGTAAAGAACGAGTAAAAAACTTAAGAGAAGTAAATAAAGAAATGATGAGCAGTTTTTGTCAATCCTTGATCAACACTAAACAAAGTGTTCTGGTTGAGCAAAATAATGTCGGTAGAGCAGAAAATTTTGCATTAGTAAAGCTTGAATCAAAAGCTCAAGCCAAGAGTATTGTGAAAGTTAATGTTAAAGGAGTGGAAAATAATTATCTAATCGGAAGCATCTTACCTTAATTTTTTGTACATTAAAGAAATATATGATATAGTAGTTATACTATAAATGATAATTATGGGTTCATTTGTGATAACTAAAATATCTGTTGCTTTATTTTTAATTTTCATTCCATGTGTCTATTTTTTTATTACTTATATTAGTAATAATACACACATTGAGCAAATTATTGAAGCACAACCCTTAAAATTAGAAACAGACAATAATAAAAGTATGATACGTTCTGAGGAGGTTACTGCAAAAGAGATACCAATAAAATATCAAGAACTTGAAAGTAGTCCACCTTCTGTTTTCCAAGCAGATGATCAGAAAAATATGTGGTCACGTATTGCAGATCAAGCTGAGCCTACAAAAGAAAAATCAAAAAAACTTGATTTTTATGTTAGTGCTAACGGTGGTAAGGTATACCATGATAATTCAGAAACATTTGTAAAGGGTATACAAGAAATAGGAAAAAGAGTCCTAACTTTAGTTGAAAGTCATTATGGTTTTATAATAAAAAATATAGTGGCAAATGAAATTAAAAGTATACAGCAATTTGATGGTAAAATTGATTTCCAGTGGCTTAGCAGCATATCTTTAGGTTACTATGCTGGAGAAAATGGCCGAGTTGATTTTGAAACCATGTATTCTGTAGCCAATATTGAAAATAGTAATTCTCCTCCGGTATTTGATAAATCAGCGAGTATATTTGCGTTTTTGTTAAACTTCTATTATAATCCCAGCGTTCAGGATACACAATTTGCTCCGTACATCGGTCTTGGTATAGGGCCAACAGTTTTTAGATTAAAAAGGATTAATGGGTCACCCCAAAATTCAATGCCACTGAATGTTCCTTGGTTTGCTTATCAAATAAAACTTGGTGTTGATTATTCAATAATCCCAGAAATCAAAACCTTTCTCGGCTATCGTTACTTTAGCGTTCCGATACCTGTTGCAGATGACATATCTACTCACAATATTGAAGTTGGTTTGATATTTAATTTTTAGTGATAATTTAATATATATATAAATTCTTATCTTTTCTATCTAACAAACCAAATGTTGGTACGATTGTTGCTTTTAAAAAAATGACAGTTTCTACTGTTCTAATATTATTCGCTAGCCTTTTTGATTTCTGATGCAATAAGCTTTGCTTATCTTCTCTATGTTCTATAAGCCCGCCGATTACCATAATTTCACCGCTCTTAATTTTTAACATAGAGTTCATTTCTCTGATTTCAACAATTGGAATGTCGCTATTTAATTTCATTTTACTCTGCTGTTCGATGTACTCTATATCTGGATCTTTAATGTAGCCGTTAATTCTTGATAAAGTTGGATGTATATCCATGAATATTTCACTAGTATCAATGTTAATGCTTGGGTGGATTATTAGCACAACACCTATTGGGACGCTATTCATCTTGGTAATTAAGGTCTGATTAGAGTTTCTAGTATCTTTTTGTATATCGGAGGTAAAATAAATATGGTTTTTGGTAAATGAAATCATCGCTTGCTGATTATTTATAGCATGTACTCTAGGGCTTGAAATTACAGTTGAAGCGCCAAATTTGTCTAAATTTTTTACTAAATCTCCTAGATCATTCGCACCAAAGTTCATTGCTAGGTTAATAATGGAGTTATCTTGATTTATTATAGACTTAGTTCCATCTTGTAAGTCATTTAAGTTCATACCAGAAAGGTATTTGTCATCTAGCACAACTTCAACTATTTTTGCCTCTATCATTACTTGAGAAGACGCTAACTTCTTAACCTTATTAATATATTCTTCAACAGCTTTGTGGATATCTTTTCTAGCATTCAAAATAATAACACCAGCTTCTCTGTTGGATGAAAGGAATTCGCCATCATCCACCCCGTTAACATCCATTATTGCATTCAAGCCTTTTTCTAATGAATTCCATAAGTCACTACTGTATTGAGACTTCATAACATTGTTATAGTCCCTATCAGCATCGCTGTTAGTAATATTGTTACTAATGGCGAAACTGCTTTGAGCAGAATGTTGAATATTAATGAAGTCTGCGTAATAATTTTGCGCGTATGGCAAGTCCTGCTCAATTCTAATTACACCATTGCTTGTTGAGTAACGCAATTTGGCGCTATTTGCTATACTCTGAATTACTTCATTTATATTCTTATCTTTTAGCTTTAAAATAATATTACCTGATATTTTTGGGTCTATATCCAAGTTAACGTCAGAAAGTTTTCCTATCTCAATCAGCAAATCTTTTACTGATACTTCTTCACTAACATTAATAGAAATAAGCTGATTACTGATTGTGAGATCGGGAAACTCTATTGGTAAAGGCATAATTTCTGGTATTGCCGGTTCATTAATCTCCAAAGAGGTGTTGTATTGCTGCAACGAATAATCGTGCTCACCTATATCATTATGATCTTCGTTGCCTATATTAGTGAGATGTTGCTTAGTAGGCAGGTGTGTGCAAGAAATAATGAAGAGGAGTATTAAGCATTTAAAAATAGCCATTAGAACAGCATATAGATCTATACTAATAGGTTTCTATAAAAATATTAAAAATGTATTTAATCTCATTTTCATTCAACAGATAATTGTCATATATTAGCTTGACCTGCACTGGCTATATGTTTTTTTGTACGCCCCTCTTGTACTTAAATGTAGAGTAAGTTTTCCAGCATAGCCTTAGTTTTTTTATATATTTTACTTCTTTCTCTATATTTAATAATAGGCTTAAAAATAAATGGTAAGCCTATAATTGTTAAGCTTAGAGCTAGGGTTGAAAGTATACAACAGGCTTTGTGTTTACTATGTAGCTCTTTTAGGTAAAGCATCAAAAATCTACAAAATTTTTTGTAATTTTCGTCGATGTTTTTTTTGCTATGAGCCTTGCTAATGAACATATCTATTGCGGTATGACCATTATTACACTTAATGTTAAGGTCTGCACCTTTTTCTGTTAACAGCTGAGCTATATCAAAATAATCCTTTTGAACAGCAAGATGTAGAGGTGCAAAACCTTGTTGCTCACAAATGTTCATATTGGCTCTAACTTCCAATAACATTTTCACAATTTTTGTATGGCCTTTTTTAACTGCCAGCAGCAAGGGAGTTCTGTTACATTTAGTAACAGCATTAATGTTTACCTTAAGCTTCAATAAGAGCTTAACTGTTTTAGTGTTACCATTATGGCTAGCTTTATGCAGCCTGGCGTTGCCATTAAAATCTTGATCATTTGCATCTATTCCTTTTGATACAAGAAATGTTACCATTTTTCTATTATTATGCTCAATAGCGCAATCTAATGCATCAAAACCATGGTTGTTTTTTGTGCAAAAAAACTCTTTAAGTTTAATTTCATCGTTACTTGCTTGCTGTCTTTTTGCAATAAGTTTAACTATTTGCATTTTGTTGTTATACGCTGCTAGGAAAAGCGTAGTGTTATTTTCTGCATCTTTGGCTTCTATATTTGCACCTTTCTTTATCAGATATTCTATAATTTCTGCTCTGCTGTCATAATGTGCAGTGCATTGATAGATAGTTAAAAACAAAGGAGTGCGAAAATTGTTATCTTCACATTCGAGATTTGCTCCGCTATCAATTAAAATTTGGACGCTTTTTTTAGAACCGTATAGTGAAGCTATATGAAGAGGAGTATAGCCCTCTTTAGCGTCTTTTTCATTAATTTTTGCACCTTTTGTTATCAAAAAATCTATTAATTCAGTGTCATCTTGTAGTGCAGCAAGGTGCAGTGGAGTAAACTCGTTTTTATCCTTGGAATTGATTGTCAGTTGATTAACAAAAAGTTTAGCAATTTTCTTGTGTCCATGCATAATGGCGTAATGCAGTGGGTTTCTATTTTCGTTGTCTACGACATTAAAATCAGCTTCGTGCTCTAGCAATGATTTTACTCCAACTAAATCACCTTCTTTTGTGAACTTATGCAAGAGAGTGTTTCCACTTGCATCTTTTGAGTTAATATCAAATCCATTTTCTACTAATTGGTTTATATCTTCCTCACGCGCCATATCACTTAAGTCTCTAATTGAACCCTTTTCGCGTTAATAATACTCCTACTTGATTAAGTTTGAGTGAATCTGTGAGAAATGGCTAGGATACCTTGCATAACAAACTTTTGGCAGCGCGTTGGATGAAACAAAAAAACCACTTGACAAACTCCGCCAGCCCCCTTATCATGAAACTGAAGGTATTCAGTTATCTTCATCTGTGCAGATTAAACAGCAAGAAAACAACGTAGTTGGCGTCTTATTTTTAATTTTTTGCACTATGTGCACCTTATGTCTTCACAACATTTCTGGGTTTTTACCTATATAAGCTGAAACGCGCTTATAAGTTGTTTAAGACAGTATAGTACGCCAATTTGCAGGATTAGAGAGTGACAACTAGCTAACACGGGGTTTCTTTTGTCTTTTTTTCTGCTTAGTAAATTTCTTAGCATTTAGCGAAGGGTCTGTTGCAGTTTAAAAGTCGCTAAATTGCAGCGTTTAAGACTTAAAAAACGCCAAATACTGAAAATAGACAATGACCAGGGCTTCTTTTGCCTTTTTTTCGTTTGGTAAATTTCTTAAATATTTGTAGCTAAAAGAGCCCAAGAGAGGTCAGTGCCCCTGTGATGTCATTCCAGTCTGGAATCCAGTTCTTATTGCCTGGTGTAAAGTTAAGTTTCCTGGATCCCAGTGTCAGCTACTCGGATGATACCCTACTTAACCGTCATACTGCCGCGGTATCTCTAGATCCCGCTAACAAGCAGCGGGATGACGATTGTCAGGGTGTCTCCCAGTGCTCCTATAATGTCATCCCAGTGCCCAGACTACTTGGATCCAGGAAACTTAGTTGCAAGTAATGCATTGGGTTTGGTGAGTATGGGTTTTGCGTTATAGAATGAAGCACTTTTGGTGAATTTATAAAGAAAGCTGGATCCCAGTGTCAGCTACTCGGATGACACCCTACTAGCAGAAGTTACTCTCAAATGTTTGTTCATGTTAGCTACAAACATTAAGAAATTTACCAAATGAAAAAAAAGGCAAAAGAAGCCCTGGTCATTGTCTATTTTCAGTATTGGAGTTTTTTTATGTTTTAAACGTTTAATAACCGCGATTCAGTTGCTTTTAAGCCGCAACTAACCTAAATTATAAACATTAAGAAATTTACTAAACAAAAAAAAAGACAAAAGAAACCCCGTGTTAGCTAGTTGTCACTCTCTAATCCTGCAAATTGGCGTACTATACTGTCTTAAACAACTTATAAGCGCGTTTCAGCTTATATAGGTAAAAACCCAGAAATGTTGTGAAGACATAAGGTGCACATAGTGCAAAAAATTAAAAATAAGACGCCAACTACGTTGTTTTCTTGCTGTTTAATCTGCACAGATGAAGATAACTGAATACCTTCAGTTTCATGATAAGGGGGCTGGCGAAGGGTGTCAAGCAAGTTTTTTCGTTTCTATTCCCAATGTTATATGGTTATGCAAGAAGTCTAATACTCATAGTTTCAAGCATGTATTGAAATATCTCATTAGCTATAGCAACATCTTGGCGCGGGGCTTTGCCGTGCTCTATAAACACAGAGATTGCGTAGCGCGGGTTATGGTAAGGCCCATAAGCGATAAACAACTTATGACTTTCACCCTTAGAGTTTATCTCTGGTGTACCGGTTTTGCCGGCAATTTGTATGCCGCTTAGCCCTTTCTTATAGGTTCCAGTTTTAGAATTCACCACATCAAACATAGCTTTTCGAACTATGCTAAGATGCTCACAATCCACATCAATATCGGGAAAATCTTGTATTGTTTCATTCATCTTAATGCGGGGAATTACCTCTTTTCCTGTTGCAATCCTCGCTGCAAGAACTGCAAGCTGCAGTGGTGTTGTAAGTATATACCCTTGTCCTATAACTAAGTTGATAGTGTCACCTAAATACCACTGCGAATATAGCTTTCGTGCGCGCCAATCTCTATCGGGCAACAATCCCGGAGCTTCTTCCTTAAACGTTCCAATCAGCGACCCACCGCCAATACCAAATTTTCTGGCCATTTCCACCAGAGAGTCTACACTTATTTTTTTTCCTATGTTATAAAAGTAAGTGTTGCATGATAATGCCATTGCCTCATTTAAAGATACATACCCATGGACTTTGCTTTTCAGGCAACGAAATTTCCGCTCACCTATTTTCATATAGCCCTTACACGAGAATTTCTCTTCTGGTGTTATTATCCCGTCTTTTAAACCCGCAAGCGCAACTACTACTTTAAATATTGAACCAGGTGGAATTTGATACGACAATGCACGATTCACAAGTGGTAATGAAGGAGCATTCAAGCTCTCCCAAGTCTCATTTGATAGTCTGCTAGCAAAAAGATTATTATCGTAAGAAGGTAAATTATATAATGCTAAAATTTCTCCATTATTTACATCAATTACCACTGCGGAGCCCTGGTGATCTTTAAATACCTCTGCGATTTTCTCTTGCAGATTAATATCAATTGTTAGCTGTACATCTTGTCCATCTTGTTGTGGTATGCTTGATAATTCTTTTATGACGCGTTTTTTAGAATTTATTTCCTGCTCAGATTTTCCTGACTTGCCTTTCAATATATGATCATATGTATATTCAATACCGCTGATTCCTACTTCGTTTATGCCTTGCTGTCTTTTTGTATATCCGATTACATGAGAACACATTGAACCAAACGGGTAATAACGTTTATAAAGAGCAGTTATTTTTTCTGACGATTTTGCTATTTTAGACTCGACTTCTGATAATGTCTGCAAATCAACTTCCTTACCAGAACCATCAAACAAAACAACATACGAAATTTTGTTCATCGCAAGTTCAATGCTATTCCTATCTAAAATTTTGCCCCGCTGAGGCATAATAGCGGTGATTCGTACCCTATTGTTATTAGACAGCGTTTCGTATTTTTGTCTGTTTCGTATTTGTAAATTATATAACCTGCAACTAAAAACCGCGGAAATGGTAAGCTG
The DNA here is from genome assembly GCF_977011065.1 of Wolbachia endosymbiont of Dactylopius coccus. Taxonomy (NCBI): domain Bacteria; kingdom Pseudomonadati; phylum Pseudomonadota; class Alphaproteobacteria; order Rickettsiales; family Anaplasmataceae; genus Wolbachia; species Wolbachia endosymbiont of Dactylopius coccus. The sequence continues at coordinate 1,236,271 of NZ_OZ347065.1, forward strand.
AATACCACCTAATATGAATGCTCTGCGGTTAAAGACTTTATTTTTTGTCCACATAACATTCCTTCAAAACGCACTTTTTCCCCTCTTTTATTGTTATACTTCTGGCTTTTACCGTATTACAAACCCTTTCCTCCCACTCACTTAAGGTAACAAACTTGTAACCCGATTTTTTTAGTATTTTAATAATATGAGGTAAAGCTTCAATTGTGTTTGATCTGTTATTGTGATCATGAAGCAGTATAACTGCCCCATTATGTACATTACTTAAAACTCTTTCAACTAAAGCTTCTGGTTTATCACCTTGCCAATCTAGCGAATCAACTGTCCATAATATTGAATACATATTTAATTGATCAGTATTTTCAATCAGATTATCGTCATAACATCCATATGGCGGACGAAACCATTTTACATCTTGTTTTGTTGCATTTTTAATTGCTGTATTTGTCTTTTCTAGTTCTTGCAATTGTTCCTCACTTGAAAGTGATGTCAACTTCCTATGCGACCAAGAGTGATTGCCTAACTCATGACCTGCTTCATGGATTTTCTTTACTATCTCATATGTTTTTTTATTTATACGTTCACCAAGCACAAAAAACGTTGCTTTTGCTTCATAGCTTTCCAGAACATTAATAATATCGTTTACTCTATTGTTGGAAGGCCCATCATCAAACGTAAGCGCAACAAACTTATCGTCGTTATTCAACAATTTTTTTATATTACTTAAATTTCTATATGATAGATCCAGATTACAACTAAGCCCACAGTATGGTAAATTAAAATTACAATCACCACAGAAAACCGCGCTTGAGTATAGCAAAAGAAAAGTTATTATCCTTATAAACATTTTGTAATCAGCAAAGTGATAGGATACTATGCACTTTTTTGCTAAGTTAAGCCATCTTTAATTGCTGTAGCCTTTACTTCATCACTTCTTTAATATATTATATTAACAATTTTATATAATATATTATGATTGCAAATATAAATACCGTTGCGCTTCAGGGAATTAGCACAGTAAATGTCAATGCACAAATTCATATGGCAAATGGTATTCCAGCTTTTAATATTGTTGGATTGCCGGATAAAACTGTTGCGGAATCCAAAGAGCGCATCAGAGCAGCGTTAAATTCAATCAATCTACTACTACCTCCAAAAAGAATTACAGTTAATCTCTCCCCTGCGGATTTGCTGAAAGAAGGCAGTCATTATGACTTGGCTATCGCTATTGGACTACTTGTTGTAATGAATGTGATACCAGTTGAAAAAGTTCAGTCTTATATAATCATGGGTGAGCTTGCACTGGACAGCAGAGTTATTCCAGTTTCAGGTGTGCTGCCAATAGCAATTAATGCAAAAAAGGACAATAAAGGAGTAATTTGCCCGAGAGGAAATGGTGTAGAAACTGTATGGGTGAAGAATGTTTCAATTCTGGCTATAGAGAAATTAACTGATATTATCAGACACTTTAAGGGTGAGCAATTAATTCAGCCGGTAACTTTTAACTATAGCGCTGCACCCAAAGAAAAAAGATTGGTTCCCGATATGAAGGATATCAAAGGCCAAGTTGTTGCAAAAAGAGCAGCCGAAATTGCGGCAGCAGGTGGGCATAATATGCTTCTTGTTGGCCCTCCTGGTACTGGAAAATCAATGCTTGCTAAGCGCTTTATAGGATTGCTGCCTGATTTGACCGAACAGGAGATGATTGATGTTAATATTATTTCCAGCATAACAAAAACTGGTAATGAAATATTCAAAGTAACTCGCCCCTTTCGTGAACCTCATCATTCATGCTCTATGCCAGCAATGATAGGGGGAGGAAAGAATGCAAAACCCGGAGAAATTACCATGGCTCATAATGGCGTGTTATTCCTTGATGAGCTACCTGAATTTCCAAGACTTGTGCTTGATTCTCTGCGCCAACCACTTGAAGATAGAAAAGTTACCGTTGCAAGGGCAAATGCTCACATAACCTACCCTGCAAATTTTCAACTGATTGCTGCAATGAACCCTTGCAGGTGCGGTTATTTAGGTGATGCAAGCAGATCGTGCAACAAAGCTCCAAAGTGTGGCACAGATTACAAAAACAAAATATCAGGACCATTGCTTGATAGAATAGACATATGCATTGAAATGCCAAACGTTAGCATACTCTCTCCTGAAATCTCTGTGGAGGGAGAAAGTACTAAAATCATAAGAGAAAGAGTGATAGCAGCAAGAAAAGTTCAAACTGAGCGCTATAGTGAATTAAATATTCGTTGCAATTCAGAAGTAAGCGGTGAAGCATTTAATAAATTTACTGAACCAGATCAGGCAGGGTTAGAATTGCTAAAATACGTACTGAAAGAAAATTACATTTCCAACCGAGGCTACACACGCGTATTAAAAGTTGCAAGAACAATTGCAGATCTTGCAAAAAGTGAAGAAGTAAAAAGAGCACACATTGCTGAAGCGCTGAATTATAGAATAAGGGTATATTAAAAAATTAGTTTACTTGACAGATAATTTATTTCACTATATACTACCCTTAATGAAATTTTAACATTCTATTTAAGGAGTAGAGTTATGACAGTAAATGTTTTAGAAAATGATTCCCTCTGGGGAGCTAATAGAAAAGGGTGGGATCAGTCTGAGGAAGGGTTTTTGAATACAATTAAGGGAGTTGCTGGTGCAAACTGGCAATACGTATGTCACCATCCATACAAAACAGCCGCGACTTTTGTAGCAATTGCAGCAGTAGCTTCGCTTACAGCAGCTTATTTTTTGAGTCCAACTTATGCAGCTTATGTTGGTGTAGCTGGAGCAAAAGCTGCGGCACTTGTTAGTCCTGCTATTACTGCAGTATCTGCATTTTTAGTTGCTCATCCACTAGTTGCTAGTTTGATAGTTGTTGCTGCGGTGGCAGCTTTAATAGCTGTACCTGTGCTTGCATATAAGAACAATAGTAAGGCAGATCAAATTGATGCAGTGAAAGAAGTATTCAATAAGTGTGAAAAAGATAAAGATGGTGATAAGCCTGCAATGGATGGTGATAAGGTTAAAGTAAAGGATGGTGATGCATCAACGCTCTTGACTGAAATTGCAAAAGTGGTTGAACTGATACCAAAAGAAGCAGCAAAAACAGCATAATAAAGTAGCTTAAACAGAATAAAAAGGGATAGGTCTCTGTCCCTTTTTATAAATTTTTCTATTTTTTGCATAGGTTAAGTGATGCCATCCAAAAATCTAGTAATTATGGCACTTAATTAGTATAAATATTAAGAATAAGTAAATCCAGTTTACTGTTTACGCCTATAGAAGTGAAAAGTATTTGCATATTATTAAAAAAGCGGTAACTTACTATCAAGTGAATTCGCTAAATTTGAGTAATTTAAATGTCTATTGATCTTAGTCTGCCGGAGTTACCTATATTACACCCAAGGATTACCGTTGTGGGAGTGGGTGGTGCTGGTGGAAATGCTGTGAATAACATGATCCAATCTAATTTGCAAGGAGTGAGTTTTGTTGTCGCAAATACCGACGCTCAAGCACTAGAAAAGTCGTTATGTGATAAAAAAATTCAGCTTGGCATTAATTTAACTAAGGGTCTTGGTGCTGGTGCTTTACCTGATGTTGGCAAAGGTGCAGCAGAAGAATCAATCGATGAAATTATGGAGCATATAAAAGATAGTCATATGCTTTTCATTACAGCAGGAATGGGCGGTGGTACTGGAACCGGTGCAGCACCGGTAATTGCAAAAGCAGCCAGAGAAGCAAGAGCTGCAGTTAAGGATAGAGCGCCAAAAGAAAAAAAGATATTGACTGTTGGAGTTGTAACTAAACCGTTCGGTTTTGAAGGTGTGCGCCGCATGCGCATTGCAGAGCTTGGACTTGAAGAACTGCAAAAATACGTGGATACACTTATTGTCATTCCAAATCAGAATTTATTTAGAATTGCAAATGAAAAAACTACATTTTCTGATGCATTTAAACTTGCTGATAATGTTCTGCATATTGGCATCAGAGGAGTAACTGACTTGATGGTCATGCCAGGGCTTATTAATCTTGACTTCGCTGATATAGAAACAGTAATGAGCGAGATGGGCAAAGCGATGATCGGCACCGGAGAGGCAGAAGGAGAAGATAGAGCAATTAGCGCTGCAGAGGCTGCAATATCTAATCCATTGCTTGATAATGTATCAATGAAAGGTGCGCAAGGAATATTAATTAACATTACTGGTGGCGGAGATATGACTCTGTTTGAAGTTGATGCTGCAGCCAATAGAGTGCGTGAAGAAGTAGATGAAAATGCAAATATAATATTTGGTGCTACTTTTGATCAAGCGATGGAAGGAAGAGTTAGAGTTTCTGTTCTTGCAACTGGCATTGATGGTCACAATAATAAATCAGAAACTTCACCTATAAGTCAGAGCGAAGACTCAGAGAAAGAGAAATTTAAGTGGCCCTATAGTCACAGTGAAAGTACGCAAGACAAAACACTGGAAACAAAACCAACTGAACAGGTAAGCGAAGGAGCTAAGTGGGGCAGCAATATCTATGATATACCAGCTTACTTAAGAAGAAAAAAATAATGCAATTTTGGCTACTCAAGTCAGAGCCAAGTGAATACTCATGGCAAAAAATGGAAAAGGAGCAGGTAGTTGAGTGGGATGGTGTGCGCAATTATCAAGCTCAAAATTACATGAAAATTATGAAAGCAAGCGATCTTGCGTTTTTTTATCATACAGGTAAAGAGAAAGCAATACTTGGAATCGTTGAAGTATTTAAAGAGTATTATCATGTTAATGATCCCAAGTTCGGATTAGTGAATGTAAAGTTTTTGAAACCTTTAAATAACCAAGTAACGTTAAATGATATAAAACAAAACCCACTTTTGAAAAATATGACTATATTAAAACAACCACGTTTATCAATTGCCCCAGTTTCGGAAATTGAATGGAATGAAATAATAAGGATGAGTGATGTGTAATACCTGTCATTTCAGTTCCTAAATGATGTCATCTCAGCACGCAACGCACAGCTGTATGAATATTTGTCTCGAAGGCAGTGCATTAAACGTTATAGCCGATTTTGCATCAAACACAAAGGTGTCATTCCAGTGCTTGACACTGGAATCCAGCCTTAATGCAACCACATTAAAGCCGTTGTGTTTTAATATAAGATTAGCTACTTTTATATTCACTAACTTGATGTCTAATCAAAATTCCTGGATCTCAGTGTCTAGGCACTGGGATGACATCCTTCTAGTGTACAATATTCGTACAGTTGTGTACATGACACAAGGGTCTATAACTCTTCTTTTTTGGATTCCAGTGTCAGCTACTTGCATGACACCCTTACTGGTGCGTTACTCATGTTAGAAGTAAATGTTCTTGATGAGAGATGGCGCAGCATTACAGATGATCCAGAGGGTTTTGTATTAAATATTATAAACACTTCTCTAAAAGAATTAAAAATAGATCACTATAAACCAAATATATCAATAGCTCTGGCTGATGATAATTTGCTGCACCAACTTAATTTAAAATTTAGAGAAATGGATAAGCCAACTAACGTACTATCATTTCCGTGTGAACAATTGTCTAATGAGTGCGATTTAGGAGACATAGCAATTTCAATAGACACAATAAAAAGAGAATCGCATGAGTATTGTATACCCATTCTTGCTCACATTGCACACATATTAGTGCATGGATTACTGCATTTACTTGGTTATGATCACCAAAAAAAAGATGAAGAAATTATAATGCAAAATCTAGAAAGAGAGATTTTAGCTTCGCTTGGCTACAATATGTGCGCGATTTAAAAGGAATTTAATAAAAATATAGTAGATGATAATAAAATATGTTATCTACAAAGGGTTTTAGCTATAAACAATAAAAGGTAAGTGATATGGTTCAGTTTTCTTTGCCAAAGAATTCTAAAGTTAATCAAAAGGGCAAAATTTATCCTATTCCTGCTAGAGCAAAAAACATCAGAAGATTTCAAATTTACCGTTGGTCTGCTGATGACGAGAAAAACCCTAGAATAGACACATTTTTTATTGATATGGGTAGTTGTGGCCCTATGGTACTTGATGCATTAATAAAAATAAAGGATGAAATAGATTCGACTTTAACTTTCAGACGTTCTTGTAGAGAAGGCATATGTGGATCTTGTGCCATGAATATTGACGGGACCAATACTCTTGCATGTACTAGATCTATACACGATATAAAAGGTGATATAAAAATATATCCATTACCTCACATGTATGTGATAAAGGACCTAGTCTCGGACTTGAGCCAATTTTATGAGCAATACAAATCAATTAAACCTTGGTTACAAGCAGATAAGCCTGCCCTACCAAATAAAGAATACTCTCAATCTCCTAAAGATAGAAAAAAATTAGATGGCTTGTCCGACTGTATATTATGTGCTTGCTGTTCAACTGGTTGTCCAAGCTACTGGTGGAATAGTGATAAATTTTTAGGACCAGCAATACTATTACAAGCCTACAGATGGATTGCTGACAGCCGTGATAATAAGACAGGTGAAAGACTTGATGTTTTAAACGACCCATTCAAGTTGTATCGTTGTCATACAATAATGAATTGCACAAAAACTTGTCCTAAAGGACTTAATCCAGCAAGAGCAATAGCGAAAGTAAAACAGCTCATGGTAGGGAAAGAAGGAGTTTAAGTATCATCTTTTGCATTCTTCGTAAGAGAACAGCAAACCTTCCGAAGCGTAGGGTATTAATAATACCCTGAACGCTTTTCCATTCGTGAAATGCACCGTATCATCATACGATGCAAATAATTTTTTGAATAACTCATGTCTTTGGTTACTAATAGTTTGAAAATCCTCTTTTTCTAAAAGCTTTTTAGATTCGAAGAGGTAAAGCATAACTTCGTGATAAGTTGGGTAAGATGCCAAAAATTTTGGGTCAAATTGAAAGGTTTTTATAAAAGCATTATTATAAAATTTTAGCTTTTGATTCTTACTATATATTACTATAGCAACCGGTAACCTCTCAAGCAAATTTTTCTGTGTAGCTAAATAACTGTTTAATTCAGTATATAATTTCTCTGCATCACTAACATCTTTCCCATACATTACTATGCTACCAGAACCTTGTATTGGAATTTTAACAAAATCGAAAACCTTAGGTTCGTTCTTATAAGTTATGACATGTCTTCCTGGTTTTGTGCTATGAGCGCTACCGGTAATAGCAAATTTCTTAGAACCATCTACATATTTATCATAAAACAAGTTATAAAATTCCACCTTTCTACTCTTGTTATATCTTAGTATTGGAAATGGTAAAGAGTTGAAAACATTTTTATAGCTCTCCACTTCTTGTGTAAGCTTACTATTTTCTAGCTCAAGTCCGTGAGCTTTTATTTTACAGTCTGAAACATTCCTTATCCATAACAGCACACCAATCACATTGTTAGAATCATCTATTATGCTTCTGCCATAACATATGCAATAAACCTCACTGTCTTTTGACTTTAAATCTAGAGTAAAAGATTTATTTATTTCCTTTGCCTCAGCAAAATTTTTAATTAAACTTTCTGATTGCTCAAAAAAATTCACAAACTCATTAAATGAGTAAAAAACAGTATTAAGCAAAATTAGTAAGTTGGGAGAGAACTTTTCTATACGCTTTTTTGCATCCCAAATATAAAACCCATCATTCACAGTATCAATTAAATTATTTATGATAACATTTTGATGTTGTAAGTTCTTAATCTTATTACTAATTTTTAATTTAGAATAAGAGAGAAAGAATAATATTAGAATCAATATTAAAACCACTTCATACAAAAAAAACATAGCACTTCTAAAACAGATGTAAAAACTTGTAACCGCTCAGAATTATGCTGAAGAGTTATATAAGTAAAGATTGCCTAACACCTGAAAGCCCAATCTCTTATAAAGGTTTACAGAAGGTTTCATACAATGTGCTACTATATATTTGCATTCAAGCTGTTTAGCTATCTTTATTCTTTCTAAAACCATTTGGGTACCTATTCCACGATTCCTGTAAATTGGTAAAACTCCATCACTATAAAAACCAGCTACACTGTCTTGAACATAAAGACCGCATGTCCCAATAATTTCATTATTTAGTGTTACAAGAAAAAATCTTAATCTTGAGTTCTTATCATCATAATTTGATAATCCGCGAAAAAATGTGCTGACAATTCCAACGCCATGATAAAAAATTTTAGAAGTGTGTAGATCTAACTGTTCTAAGAGGTTGCTACCATTCACAGCATTTAACCTCAAGTTTGGAATAACATCAGCAGGTAAAAAGTAATTTTTCATATTAAGTAAAGCTTTTTTTGGTGTGCTAACGTGTTTTATTTCACACTTTTCTAAAATATCTCTTATTTTCATATGTGAATTTATTACCCATGTTGCTTCTATATCTCTTGTTCTGAGATAATCTAGAGTTTTTTGTATAGAAAGCTCGGTACATTGATCTCCACAGAACACAAAATTAAATAATGACTCCCTGGTACCATTTATTGTAAATATGATGTTATCAAATTCATCGTGTACTTCCCACTCAGATAAATTCGCTGTGCACAGTATATAATCCTTTAGATTTTGAACAATTAAGCTTGAATAATAAATTTTTTTATCCTGCATACACCAACAATAAACAATAAAAGGCTCCTATAAGAACACAGGCTAAAATTGCAGCTATAACGTCATCTAGCATAATACCTAAAGGACCTTTGGTATTTTTATCGATTAAATTTATAGGCCACGTTTTTATTATATCAAAAAACCTAAAAGAAAAAAAGCACAACAACAATGAAGAGCAATTCATCTCTTGGCTTAACAATATCGAAACTAAAAGTATTGTCAGCAATTGACCAACTACTTCGTCAATTACTACCTCTTTTGGATCACATGAAGTCTTGTAATGTTTTATATAATTGCCTATAGACCATAATCCAATCAAGAATAATAAAAAAATAATTGCTGCACCTAAAATTCTGTTACTCAGTATTACAGGAACAATTGGATAAGAAGCTAAGCTGCCTACAGTACCTGGCATTTTTTTTACTGTGCCAGACAGCCACCATGTTGATATCAATTTATATAAAAATTTCACAATATACCAAAGTACAAAACTAATTTACAAGAACAGAAATAGTATCCTCTATAGAGGCGCTTTCATACAATAATCTATAGATCGCTTCACATATAGGCATTTTAGCTCCTAACTTTTGTGTTAAATCAAAAGTAGACTTAACAGTACTGACACCTTCGATTAGCAACTTGCCTCCAATTAGGATTTGTTGAATATCATACTCCTCATGACTACTACCTAAATTGAATCCAAAAGATAGGTTTCTTGAATTTAAGGATGTGCATGTCATGACTAAATCACCTAAACATGAAGGCCCGAGCAAAGTATCTATATTGATATTGTTGTTACCAATTTTTGCTAAGTACAAAGTTTTAATTTCATTCATACTTTTTGTAATCAACGCTGCATGAGCATTAAACCCGAGTTTTCTACCAAAAATAATTCCACATGCTATAGCAAAAACATTTTTTAATGCTGCACAAATCTGTACTCCTATAATGTCGTTACTAAACTCCAACTTAACATTTTTTTGTTGCAGCTCTGATACTAGCTTTGAACCTAATGTGTTATTTTGGCACGCAAGAACCATTGAATAGGGCAATTTTTTTGCAACTTCTATAGCAAAACTAGGGCCTGAAAAAATAGCAATAGGATTGTTAGGTAAAACTTCATTTACTATTTCACTAGGTAATTTTAATGTAGACTTTTCTATTCCCTTACAAGCTAAAATTATTGCTACATCTTTTTTCAGATTACAATTATGCAATTGCTGACATACTTCCCTTAGAGACTGAGTGGGAACAGCGAGGATTGTTACTGAAACCTTAACTGCGTCTTCAATAGCTAATTTTACTGACACATTATCAGAAATTCGACAACCAGGTAGCTTGTCACTTTCTCTTTTCCCGTTGATTGATTCAAATGTAGTTTCATTGCGAGTCCACAAAATCACATCTTTCTTACTACTGAGTGAAATTGCGATTGCTGTACCCCATGCACCAGCACCTAAAATTGATATTGCCACACAATATTCCTGAAAGTATTACTTATACTTTAAAACAGTAGGATAAGTAAATTAAAAATATAACACAGACATATAGAATAGTTAAATATTTATTAACCAAAGTATTCTTTTAATAATAGTAACTTTAATTCAATATTTACTAAAAATATTATTACTACCATGGTATATCTATTATATTTTAGATCTATTTATATAACTTTGGAACAATATATTTACTATTAATTAATAAGTGTAATTTTGATCATTTGTTAATAAAAATTTGATTTATTACTTTCCTTAGTTATATATATTACTAAAATTATAAATTATTTATGGGGTGTAAAATATGCGTATATTATTAATTGAAGATGATCAAGTAAGTGCAAAGACTGTGGTTAATGCCTTAACTTCTGATGGACACTTCTGTGACGTTGTTACTTCTGCACAAGATTATAACAATAGTATGGTTTCCTCAAACGGAGATTACTATGACCTAGTTATTTTAGATATACACTTGCCTGGTGATATTGACGGATATGATATATTGTTAAGACTAAGAAGTGCAAAAATCAAAGTTCCTGTCTTAATACTTTCATGTATGTCCGCTGTCAATCACAAAGCTAAAGGGCTTGGGTATGGTGCCGATGATTACTTAACCAAGCCATTTCATAAAAGCGAGTTATTAGCTCGAATTAAGGCCATAGTGCGTCGTACTAAAGGCCATCCTGAATCGGTGATAAAGATTGGTAATATAAATATCAATTTTGATCACAGGATTGTTGGGGTGAAAGGTAAAACGGTTCACCTTACTAATAAAGAGTATTCTATGATAGAATTGCTAGCACTGCGTAAAGGAACAGTACTAACAAAAGAAATGTTCTTAAATCATCTTTACAATGGCTTGGATGAACCTTCAGATAACAAGATAGTTGATGTTTTTATGTGCAAATTACGTAAGAAACTTGAAAGTGCAAATGATGGAAAAAGCCACATAGAAACCGTTTGGGGCAGAGGGTATGTTCTGAAAGAGTATATTGATGATGAAGAATATTCTAATGTTAATGTAGGTGAAAGTAGTGATGGCTATCAAGCAGAACAAGTGAAGGACAACGCATGAAATGCCTACACTTAAATATAGCATGGCTTATATCGCGCGTATCATGTGACGCCTAGGTGAAATATAAGCCGAGTTCTGTTTATGTAGCTATTTATCTGGAGTAAATGTTACTATTTACCTCATGCGATTTACCCGAGTAGATATGAGAAAAACATAAAATCTACTTCTATTTAATCTTGCTCCTAGTGTTGGTTACTCGACTACCAATGTTGCCATTGCCATGGTGTGCTCTTACCACACCTTTTCACCCTTACCTAAAATATTTTAGGCGGTAATTTTCTGTAGCCCTATAACTGGAGTTGCCTCCGGCGGGCGTTACCCGTCACTATTTTTCCTTGGAGCCCGGACTTTCCTCTGCTATGTTTATCACACAACAGCAGCTACTTATTTCACCTAGGAATTATACTTTAACATGAAAATCACAAAAGCAAAAGACAATTTCCTAACAGTCTACATATTAAAAACATTCAGACAAATAGCTAAAGGTGATATTCCGGCACATCATCGCTATCCCAAGATAAGCTTTTTTCACTTTTAGACTCCGCTTCAGTCAGTCAAGAGCTTGGTCCGCTGCTCGAAGACGATGAGCTACTTCTTGATCGACTACTATTTTCTACTGATATACTGTCTAGTACTGTTCCACTACCATAACTACTCATTCTATTGTTAGCGACAAAAATTTCTTCATCGCTATTGCCACTTGAAGATGATCGCCTTCTATCATTGAAATCAGTTAGTTCTAACACAGGAGCAGCATTACGACCCTTAACATATTTGTATGCTATGAATCCTATAATTCCGGCAATACTTATTATCACTCCAACCAAAGCCCCCCCTATTACTCCTGCCCTATTAGACCCTATAGCAAGTTGAGTAGGCTGTGGTGAAGAAGTAGTTTGAGGAAGTAAAGTCGTGGTAAATATAGGAGTTGTTGACTCTCTTGTTCTAGGCTCTGTGGACAAAAAATATGAAGAGGGAGAAAAAAAGTGGTAGTTTAACCAAATGAACATAAAAATGGAGAAACTACCGAATGGAATATTATATAAAAGAAAGAAATTGGAAACAAATTTTAGAATTCATAAAAGGCATAAAAGGAATGCATAGTAAAGACGAAAAACGTTTAAGAATATTCATAGAAGCAGTGTGGTATATGGCGCGAAGTGGTTGCCAATGGCGACTTTTGCCGAAAATCTATGGCAATTACAGAAGTATACACAAACGATTTAAGAGATGGTGCGAAAGGGGTATTTGGAAAAATTTATTGGAGTACACAAAACAAGAGCCAGATTTAGAAGCCGTCATAATCGACGGTACGATCATTAGAGCCCATCCATGTTCGGCTGGATATACAAAAGATTCGAAGGATCAAGAGGCTTTAGGGCGAAGTAAAGGTGGCTTTACGACTAAAATTCATGCACTTGTTGATGCATTGGGAAATCCTTTAAAATTTATACTTACTCCTGGCCAGAGGAATGAAATTACACAAGCTGAAGTATTAACAAAAAATGTCTATAACTCCATTGTAGTAGCTGATAAGGGTTATGACAGCAATGCTTTTGTGGTCAGCCTTGAAAACAGGAAATGTGAAATCGTAATTCCATCAAAAAGGAATCGAAAAGTGCAAAGATACTATGATGAGCATATTTATAAAGAACGTCATTTGATTGAGTGCTTTTTCGGTAAAATTAAAAATTTTAGGCGCATTTTTTCCAGATTTGACAAGACCGCAGAGGTTTACATGGGATTTCTAAATTTTGTTGGAGCTCTCATATGGCTTCTCTAAAATTTTGTCCACAGAGCCTAGAAGTCACAACCGTTTCTGCAACAGTTATAGGAGCCACGGTACTACTAGAAATGATATCAGGTGTTAATCGACCGTTAATGATATCAACAAAATCACTGAGAGTCTTGATACTACTTGCCGGTATTATTGTTACCTTAGAAGGTTTTTCAAATCTTTGATGATTGAAAATTGCAATGTTTTCTTCACTTATTGCAGTTACAATAAAACTGTCTTGACCATTGTCTTTAACATACAATTGCTCTATAGAATCTGCAAATTCACAAACAGTAAAGTTCGATTTTGATCCATTCTTAACAAGACTTGTTAAATGTAACGTTTGTTTATTAGGCAACCGGTCTTCTGCAAGAAAAGCAACTAGATCACCACCTTCAACATACTGTAGAAAATTTATTTCGCCTGGATTAGAAGTAATAGATGACGCTGTATTTATTTGACAATTTTTCTTACCAAGCAAACATTCATCTTTCTTTTCACTTTTTAGATCCTCAACCACTTTAGCCATATCAAATTTGAAAATATGTGTTTTTCTCACCTCTTGATCCCCAATAATTTTTCTGCTCACTTGCGAATAAAGCATCGTGTTTCCATTTAATGCCAATTGCCCCGGATTATCAAAATTGAACAATTTTCTTTCTGTAACACCTTTTTCTCCAGTCAACACCTTAAATTTTCCGCTCTCGCTTGACTTTAAATACCAAGAAACTAAAGTTTGATCCTTTAAGTTATGAGCGATTACAATCACATCACCATTATCAACTTGCACTGCTCTTGGTTGAAAGTAACTATTGCCTGCATTTGCAGCATTGTCGTTATTAATATTCTTTTGTAATTTTGTTTTACCTAAATGTTCAACTGAAGGAGTATTAACTGATTGTTTAATTCCGTAAGTGTAAAAAGATAAGCCTTTAACGCATTTTTCTCCTTCTTCGCCAATTCCCTCTTCAGGAAAGACAATTCCAACTTTATCTATTTTAGCTGAATCTTCTATTAATGTGAGAGACAATTGATCTTTGAATTCATTTGCTACGCTGATATTTGTACCCCATTCGTATGTTTTTGATTGATATAATGGACTAATAAGTAATTTTACTTTACTGCTCCCATTACCATTGTCTTGATAGCTGAATCCATAAGCAACTCCATTTCCTTCAATTAACCCTACTTTTGCTGGGTTAAAACCTATCGCTTCTTTAACTTCCGGTGTATTTGAGTTGATTCCGAGCAATCTTCTTAATATAGACATAATTTTATTTAAAATATTAATAAAATGCTATTATGATTACTCCTGTGTGTTAATGTTAATGAAAATTTTAACTAAAATTAAAAAATTAATATAATATTTTATACTAAAGGTAAATATAAGCTTGAAGAGGGCTAAGAAGCTTTATGCTATTTCTCAAAAAACCAACAATTGCAATCATTGGTTCTACAGGTATAATCTGTTAAAGTTTACACGAGTCTCATGAATGATAAAAAAAGAAGAGCAGTTTAGTTTTACATCAGAAAACCTCAAGAAAGCGGGAAAGTTTATAGAGATGTATCCCAAAGGTAGAGAAGGTAGTGCTGTTATGCCTTTACTATATCTGGTTCAAGAGCAATGCGGATGGGTTTCTGAATCTGCTATGCGTTATGTTGCTGATATGCTGCATATTCCACATATTCGTGTATATGAAGTGGCAAATTTTTACACCATGTATAATTTAAAACCAGTAGGCAAATATCTAATACAAATTTGTAGAACAACTCCTTGCTGGTTGTGCAATAGTGAAGAAGTTTTAAATACCTTTAAAAAAAAACTTGGAATCAATATCGGTGAGACTACTAAAGATAATTTGTTCACTTTAAAAGAAGTTGAATGCCTAGGTGCATGCGTTAATGCTCCCGTTGTGCAGATCAATAATGACTTCTATGAAAATCTTACTCCTGAGAAAGTAGAAAACATCATAACAGAACTTTCAGGCAAATAGATGAAAGAAGAATTTACATTTAAGATAATCAAGCAATCAGGTTCTGCAAAAGTTGGAACAATTAAAACTCCAAATGGAAGCGTAGAAACACCAGCTTTTATATTCTGTGCAACAAAAGCTGCAATTAAAGCTGCAGATATCGAGAGAATTAGTGAAGCAGGTACTCATACCAATTCCCATTACACGGCAAACAGATAGACAATAATAGAAGACAAGCCATAATGAAATAAGTGAAATAGTCGAGGTATAAATGGCACTAAGATCAAAATTATTGGATGAAGAAGTAGTAAAATCAGCAAAAAAAATGCTGAAGAAAGTAAGGAACAATGCATATGTTGCAAAAAAACTAAATGCTGTAATTGCAGCAAAAAAGCATAGTATAACGGCTGTAGCAAAAATATATTGCATTTCAAGAAGCGCACTAACTTCGTGGATAAAACTCTTGAAATTAGGCAGAGAAGAAAAATTGTTTGCTCCTCCACAACGGCGTAGAAAAACTAAATTAAATCAGGCTCAACTACAGCAAGTTGAAGCATGGGTAGGAGAAAATCCTAATATTACCATTAAAGAAATGAGAATAAGAATCCAGGAAAAGTTCGGCTTAAATATTAGCAAATCTACAGTACACCGCTATATGCAAAAGATGAAATTCTCTTATATTACACCAAGACCAGTACACAATGTACAAGATAAAAGAAAACAAGAGGAATTCAAAAAAAAATCTCAACGAAGTTATTGGCAAGTATTCTGAAAAAGAGCTGTTTTTCTTCGATGAATCGCGGTTTGGCACACATTCAAAGACCGGGCATGGATGGTTTAAAAAAGGCGTCAGAACAAAAGTTAAGGTAAAATTAGGTAGGGAAAATTTTTATCTCTACAGTGCAGTTAATCCTAGAAATGGGGAGAATTCTAGCTTGTTTGCACCGAATGTCAACACTGATTGTATGAATATATTTCTTGAGCAAATGTCTCAATATTTGGGACCACGAGAAGCCTTTCTTGTTATGGATTGTGCTAGTTGGCATAAGTCGAAAAGTTTAAAGGTACCTAAAAATATTGAGATTATATACCTACCACCATACTCACCTGAACTCAATCCAGTTGAGAGGCTTTGGTTGTATGTAAAACAGAACATTTTGCGCAATAAAATATACGATACTATTGCTTTGCTTGAGAGTGCTTTGTGTAAATTTATTACTTCTCTTACCTACTCCACAATTAAACAACTCTGCTATGTATCCTATTTGAATGACCAACAATGAGAATTGGTATAAGGGCACTGGGATGACAAGAAAAAGAGGTACTAGTATGACATTAAAGAGTAGGGATTGATGGCAAAGAGAAATACAGGTGTCATCCGAGTAGCTGACACTGGGATCCAGCTTTTTGGTAATTTCACCGAAAATGTTTGCTCGTTTACAATCAATTTTCCTGGATCCAAGTAGTCTGGGCACTGGGATGACAAGAAGAGAAGGCTACTGGGATGACAGGAGAAGGAGGCTACTTGCATGACACCATTCTTTTTTCTGGATCCCAGTGTCTGGGCACTGGGATGACAAAAAAGGGGCTACTCGGATGACAAAAAAAGGAGCACTGGAATGACATCATAGGGGCACTGGAATATAGAGTGAACCAGTATCTGGGCACTGGGATGACACCGAAGGGGTTACTCGGATAACACCCTCATGGTGGGAATTGCTCTCAAATCACAAGTTCGTGCAGTGATGGTGCTCCTTTAAGAAGCACCATTTACTTAAGATTTTTCTAAGCCTGCAATACCTATACACATTTACTTTGACTAGGATCCCATGATTTACCAGGAGAGCAATTGTGACTAGTACATACCTCTTTTCCTGTTATTGCTTTCACAACTGCAGGTGCACCAAAAAACGCAGCAGTAAACATGCCTAGTGCAAAAAGTGCAGGCCATGGCATTCTGCCAAATATTGAAAGCAAAGCTGCACCTATTATCACTATCGTGATCATTGGTCCGCCTAGTGTTTTAGTATATTCTATTATGTTGCATATTGTCGATGTTGTTGCATCATCAACAGCATTTGCATCAAACGCAAAGGAGAGAATTAAAGCTACAAGTAGAAGAAAATTTTTCATTATGCCTCCGATAATTTCTATTTAATGCTGGATTATCTACCATTTTGATTAAATTTGAGTAAATGATGCAGTAAGTACCATTTACTAGTGTTTTCCTGGAACTTTAATATCTATTAGATACATTTATTCCTTCTCACTCTCCATCTTGTACCATCAGGGCAAGCAACTTTACCGTCCTTATACCAATTCCCATTACACGGCAAACAGATGGACAACAATGGAAGAAAAGCCATAATGAAGTAAGTAAAATAGTTGAGGTATAAATGGCATTAAGATCAAAATTATTGGATGAAAAAGTAGTAGAATCAGCAAAAGAAATGCTGAAGAAAGTAATACCAATTCTCATTGTTGGTCATTCAAATAGGATACATAGCAGAGTTGTTTAATTGTGGAGTAGGTAAGAGAAGTAATAAATTTACACAAAGCACTCTCAAGCAAAGCAATAGTATCGTATATTTTATTGCGCAAAATGTTCTGTTTTACATACAACCAAAGCCTCTCAACTGGATTGAGTTCAGGTGAGTATGGTGGTAGGTATATAATCTCAATATTTTTAGGTACCTTTAAACTTTTCGACTTATGCCAACTAGCACAATCCATAACAAGAAAGGCTTCTCGTGGTCCCAAATATTGAGACATTTGCTCAAGAAATATATTCATACAATCAGTGTTGACATTCGGTGCAAACAAGCTAGAATTCTCCCCATTTCTAGGCTCTGTGGACAAAATTTTAGAGAAGCCATATGAGAGCTCCAACAAAATTTAGAAATCCCATGTAAACCTCTGCGGTCTTGTCAAATCTGGAAAAAATGCGCCTAAAATTTTTAATTTTACCGAAAAAGCACTCAATCAAATGACGTTCTTTATAAATATGCTCATCATAGTATCTTTGCACTTTTCGATTCCTTTTTGATGGAATTACGATTTCACATTTCCTGTTTTCAAGGCTGACCACAAAAGCATTGCTGTCATAACCCTTATCAGCTACTACAATGGAGTTATAGACATTTTTTGTTAATACTTCAGCTTGTGTAATTTCATTCCTCTGGCCAGGAGTAAGTATAAATTTTAAAGGATTTCCCAATGCATCAACAAGTGCATGAATTTTAGTCGTAAAGCCACCTTTACTTCGCCCTAAAGCCTCTTGATCCTTCGAATCTTTTGTATATCCAGCCGAACATGGATGGGCTCTAATGATCGTACCGTCGATTATGACGGCTTCTAAATCTGGCTCTTGTTTTGTGTACTCCAATAAATTTTTCCAAATACCCCTTTCGCACCATCTCTTAAATCGTTTGTGTATACTTCTGTAATTGCCATAGATTTTCGGCAAAAGTCGCTATTGGCAACCACTTTGCGCCATATACCACACTGCTTCTATGAATATTCTTAAACGTTTTTCGTCTTTACTATGCATTCCTTTTATGCCTTTTATGAATTCTAAAATTTGTTTCCAATTTCTTTCTTTTATATAATATTCCATTCGGTAGTTTCTCCATTTTTATGTTCATTTGGTTAAACTACCACTTTTTTTCTCCCTCTTCATATTTTTTGTCCACAGAGCCTAGAAATGGGGAGAATTCTAGCTTGTTTGCACCGAATGTCAACACTGATTGTATGAATATATTTCTTGAGCAAATGTCTCAATATTTGGGACCACGAGAAGCCTTTCTTGTTATGGATTGTGCTAGTTGGCATAAGTCGAAAAGTTTAAAGGTACCTAAAAATATTGAGATTATATACCTACCACCATACTCACCTGAACTCAATCCTCACTTTTACCCACAAATAAAAAAGTGAGTAAAATGGATACCAAATAAATTTGGGATTAAAATGAGTGAAGTAAGTACAAATGTGCAATATACTGATGGCTTAGGGGATAAATGGCTGGAAAGAGAGTTAAAACACGTTAATTTAGGAGATACAAGACTTAATAAGAGACTTATTAAAACAGGATATTGTATAGAGGGTAAGGCGTCTGGATCAATTAATCAAAGCTGTAGTAGATGGAAAGAAGCTAAGGGTGCATACAGATTATTTAGCAATGAAAAGCTTAAGGATAAGGAAATTTATTCTTCCCATTACAAAGAAACTATGGAGAGAATGAAAGGAAATCAGTTTGTTTTTTCAGTTCAAGATACAAGTTATTTGGATTTTGACTCTCATATAAAAACCAAGAGGCTAGGTAGTATTTCTAAAGCTTATACGAAGCATAAAATGGGTTTACTGTTGCACAGTGCCTTAATAGTCAGCAAAGACGGATTGCCTTTAGGTCTATCTTCTCAACAATGTTGGGCACGTTCTATTAGGGAAAAAGAAACGGCACAAGAAAAAGCAAACAGGAAATACCGTACCTCCATAGAAGAAAAAGAAAGTTATAAGTGGATAACAGCTCTCAAAAAAAGCATAAACAACCTTCCTGCAAATGTACAACTTGTTACCCTTGGTGATAGAGAGGCAGATATCTTCAAATTTTTATGGATCACTGAGACATTAGGTAGTTTTTATGTAATCCGTAATCGAACTAATAGAAGATTTATCTGTACTGAAATTGGAAAAACAGATTTGCAAACACGCATCACTCAACTGCCAGTAAAGAAGAAAATTTCTCTAGAAGTTAATAAAGATAGAAACCAAAGATCAAGGAAAGCTAATATTGAAGTTAAGTATATGAAAGGCTATATACCTATCAGATCTTCTTCAATTTATGGATCAAAAGACACAGTGCATAAAATAAGTGATAAAATCCCTGTATATGTGGTAAGTGCAAAAGAAACAAATCCTCCTGAAGGATTGGAAGCTATTGATTGGACTTTGCTGACTAATGTACCAGTTAATAGCACTTTAGATGCTATAGAAAGGATAAATTGGTATAAGCTAAGATGGAAAATTGAGGAGTATTTCAGGGTTTTAAAATCAGGATGTAAAATAGAAAGCTCTCGTTTAACTACAAAGGAAAGGCTACAGAAATTAATTGCTATAAAGAGCATTATTGCATTTAAAATTTTATATTTAACAAAAGTCGCTTTATCAAATCCCATGGAAACCTGTACTAAAATTTTAAGCAATGAAGAGTGGAAGGCCCTTTTCATACGTGAGCATAAAGTAGCTACATTGCCAGAAGAACCTCCAAAAATAAAACAAGCTATTATTTGGTTAGGAAAATTAGGTGGATTTATGAATAGAAAAAGTGATAATTTACCAGGGGCTATGACTCTATGGCGGGGCTATGAAAATCTTAAGGAGAGCATAGTTATGCTTCACATCATGACCTCTCAAAATTGTGGGTAAAAGTGAGAACTCAATCCAGTTGAGAGGCTTTGGTTGTATGTAAAACAGAACATTTTGCGCAATAAAATATACGATACTATTGCTTTGCTTGAGAGTGCTTTGTGTAAATTTATTACTTCTCTTACCTACTCCACAATTAAACAACTCTGCTATGTATCCTATTTGAATGACCAACAATGAGAATTGGTATTACACCAAGACCAGTACACAATGTACAAGATAAAAGAAAACAAGAGGAATTCAAAAAAAAATCTCAACGAAGTTATTGGTAAGTATCCTGAAAAAGAGCTGTTTTTCTTCGATGAATCGCGGTTTGGCACACATTCAAAAGTTGGACACGGGTGGTTTAAAAAAGGCACTAGGACTCGGGTTAAAATAAAATTAGGTAGGCATAATTTTTATCTTTACAGTGCAGTTAACCCTGAAAATGGAGAAAGTTCCAGTTTGCTTGCACCAAACGTTAATACTGATTGCATGAATGTATTTCTTGAGCAAATGTCGCAATATCTGGGGACACGAAAGGCTTTTCTCGTTATGGACTGTGCTAGTTGGCATAAGTCAAAAAATTTAAAGGTACCTAAAAATATTGAGATTATATACCTACCTCCATATTCACCTGACTGTCGAGAGGCTTTGGTTGTATGTAAAACAGAACATTTTGCGCAATAAAATATACGATACTATTGCTTTGCTTGAGAGTGCTTTGTGTAAATTTATTACTTCTCTTACCTACTCCACAATTAAACAACTCTGCTATGTATCCTATTTGACTGCACAACAATGAGAATTGGTATTACTTCACCTATTTTAAATGCTGCAAGTAATTATATTCTCAAAAAGACAGCTATAAATTCAATTGAGGAGCAATTTAAAGGTGATGATCCACTTTTAGAACAGCCAAATAGTACCTTAAATCCCGATAGTGTTCACGCTTATGGAAGAGAGCAAGTTGTGTAATGCGCTTATTGTCCTTGGGTTAATTGATAGCTATTCTCCATACTCAAATCTCTGGCTAAAAATAACGAGCCACAAATTAGTATGGTTTTGACGTTTTGAATAGAGGCTTTTAATATGTGATTTGATATTGCATCGCCGATTGATTCACATTCAATAGCATTTACTCCTATATTATTAGCTCCTTCTCTAATTAAATCTGTACTTGTTGCTTTAGGTTCAGATTTAACACAAACGGCGCATAGTAGTTTGATATATGGCTTTAAGTACTCTAAGAACTCTGCTACGTTTCTGTTACGAGTAACACCAAAAATTATATAGACACCTTCAGCAAAGTTATCTCTTATCCACTGAGATAGTACTCTAGCACCATCATTATTGTGTGCACCATCTAAAAATAATTGCCAATCTTTCGGTAGTAGGGAAATTAAATTACCTTCTTTTATAGACTCTAGCCGTGCAGGCCAATAAGTGCACTGTAAACCTGAAGTGATATCCTCTTCTCCAATATCAAATCCATATTTTCCACTTAAAATACTACATGCTGCAATAGCATTGCCTGCATTAATCACCTGATGATCACCCTTTAAAGATGGCAAAGAAAATTCTATTGATTGAATAGCTGATTGAAAAATCATTTTGTTGTTCTTTTTTTTGCAATTCCATTCAAGGCCTCCTCTATACAGAGGAGATTTCTTATTTATTGCATGGAATTCTAGTGTATTCATTATAGACTTTTTTTGTGGTGCTATTACACAAGGAATATTAGGTTTCATTATTCCAGCTTTTTCACCTGCTATGGTTTCTACAGTAGGGCCAAGATATTCTGTATGATCAAGGGCAATGGAAATAATGATTGTTAAAATCGGATTATCTATAACATTTGTTGCATCAAGCCTTCCACCCATACCCACTTCAACTAAAGTTATATCGGCTTTATGACGAGAAAAAGCTAAAAAAGCTGCAATAGTTGCAGCTTCAAACAAAGTGATAGGTTGTTCTGCAATTACGGCACGGCATTCTTCTAACAAGCTATATAATTCATTATCGTCGATATAACTGCCTGCAATAACTATTCTTTCATTAAAATTCACCAAATGTGGAGAAGTGTATGCGTGTACCTTATACCCTGCTGCTTGCATTATATATCTTATAAATGCTAGTGTTGAGCCTTTCCCGTTAGTTCCAGCTATATGAATTGTGGGCGGCATTTTTTTCTCAGGATTGCCCAATTTATTTAGAAAGCTTTTCATGCGATCAAGAGAAAAATCCTTTGGTCTACTACCAAGCGGTTTAGGCCAATGAGGCATATATATCATGGATTGTTATTGCATTTTAATTCAGCTATAACGTTTGCTATGCCATGCGTGTCGATTTTTTCACTAAATTGAGAACGTTGATTAATAGCAATACTTATTCCACTCATTACAACATCACTTATCAAGAAAGAACTGTTATTTTTAGTAACTTTAAAATCGATATTTGTAAATTCTTCATCACCGTAAGAAAATCTTGTACCAATTAAGCAAGTTTCATCGTCAACTGCTTTTGTACTCATTATGATCATTTCACTATCATGCATGTATTTATATAAAATTTTAACGCACAAACGCATAAGATACACTTCATACTCTCTTAAAAAATCTTCTTTTTCTTTTTGTTTAACTAAAGCCCAATGTTTTCCTATAACGAATTGCGATATTCCTTTGAGGTTAACATTGTTTTGAATGACCTCCTGAAGCTTTTTTTGCACACATTCCCGGTTTTTTTTATTCTCCTTTGTAGATATACCATCCACTTGTTGCTTCATAGTATGCACAAAAATTTTATGATCTGTACAACTAGTGTAAGCTCTTGAAGAAATTACAATAAAAACAATAATGATTAAAACTTTAGTAATATTCATAAGATATATTTATTAACTATGATACTTAGAATGCAAAGTTTAATAAAGATTAAATAATAATCGCTAGCTTTAATATATCTATAGACACACCTTGTATAAATCATCTACAATTAATTAAGGGTCTGTTCTATGCGTTATGAGTTAAGTTAAATTTCCCGAGCGATAATTTCTAGTCAAGGGAATTGCCTCTGTTAATTTCGTTGAAATTGATACGCGATGCCCACCTTAACTTTAGTCTCAGGAATCTACTAAGGCTGACGGTAGATACGGATCCTATTTTGATTGGTTTAACATTTATGCTTCATCAATACAAAGAACAGGGTGTTTTCCTATGTTCGCCTAATGAAGTATTCCAAATTGTAATTGATGTTGAAAGGTATCCTGATTTTGTTCCTTGGTGCAAAGCCGTTTATATAAAAGAAAAAATTAACAACCAAATGGTTGTGGATCTCCTCGCAGCTTTTCATGGAATTAAAGGTAGATATACATCAGAAGTTACTTCTCTTTCTCCAAGTGGAACAAATGAAGGTTGGATAAAAGCTGTATCATCAAATGGAATATTTAAACATCTATATAATGAATGGCAATTCATTTCCATAGATGAAAATAAAACTATGGTAAAGTTTTATATAGAGTTTAAGTTTAAGTCCAACTCATTTTCCACTTTATTAAACTCAGTATATAAATATACACAGAGTAAAATAATTGCTGCATTTAAAGATAGGGCTGAAAGCCTTGCTAAACAAAAGTTATCTTGACATTATTAATATAAATATGTAATTTTTTTAGTAAGTTAAGTGTTTGTATTGTAATGATTTTCAGACTATTGTTTTTACTAATTTTCATAAGTGTTAATTCTTATGCAGTTGTTAAGCAAGATTTATCCGATAACCAATACATTCAAAAAAAACCCAATGAAATAACATCAAATGAGCTATTATCGCCATTACCTGATGATAAATTATTAGGAGATCCAAAAGCACCAATTCTAATGATAGAATATGCTTCATTAACTTGCTATCACTGCTCTCTTTTTCATAGGAATGTTTTTCCTAAAATTAAAGAGAAATATATAGACACAGGTAAGATGTTATATATATTTCGTCATTTTCCTTTGGATTACAGAGGGCTAAAGGCTGCAATGCTAAGTCATTGCTACGAAAAACAAGAAGACTACTTTAATTTTAACAAAGCTGTTTTTAACTCAATAGATTCGTGGAATTACTACAATTTAAGTGATTTGACTTTACTACAAAGAATTGCTGCACTAAGCAACTTAAAGCAAGATGCATTTAACCAATGCATTAATGATAAGAAAATAATGGATAAAATCGTAAATGATAAATCACTGGCAATCAATAAACTTGGTATCACAGCCACTCCAATATTTTTCATCAAGCTTAACGATGGTAAGTCATATATAGAGCATAATAAAGTTAAACATGAAGGGTATAAAGAGCTGAAATATCTCACTGATGTGATAGATAAATTATATGGAAAAGCTATAGTGAAGTAATACCACTGTAGCTTACCATATAAAGACTCTATTCTGGGCCATTGTTTTTCACTACTGTTTGTTGTTTTTTACGCTCAAACTCTCTTTTTTTACTGTGCCAAGTGTAGTAATACATAGCGATTTTATTCTCTATTAATACTATTGTCCCATCATAAAACTGAACCATAT
Organism: Wolbachia endosymbiont of Dactylopius coccus; assembly: GCF_977011065.1. Lineage (NCBI taxonomy): Bacteria > Pseudomonadati > Pseudomonadota > Alphaproteobacteria > Rickettsiales > Anaplasmataceae > Wolbachia > Wolbachia endosymbiont of Dactylopius coccus. The sequence goes on from NZ_OZ347065.1 coordinate 1,261,203, forward strand.
CCATAACTTTTCTCTGAGCTTCATTAAAACGTTCTTTATACTTTTCACGATAAGCTGGATTATGTAGTAACATAACCCCTTCATTCTTGTTAGATTTTTTGTTTAACGTTTCAACTTCACCAGCAATAGTATAAGACATATAACCCCCTCTAATTGATTATAAAAATTATATTTTAAAAAGAGAAATGCGCATAAACAATCCCTTTAATTCTAGCATAATAATCGACTGTTTATTATACTAGTTAACTATAGTACGATATATAATAATTTTTGTCACTTAAAATTTTATACTATGAAATAATAACTTAAAATAAATGTTTTTATTATTTTAAACTATATTATTATATTTATAAATTGTGTATGAATTAAGCCTCCCTAATTTATAATATAAAACGTAATGCGTAATAATTCTAGTATAAAATCGTCATATATAAGAAATCTATTTGCAAAAGAATATAAAAAAATAGAAGGATATTGTACTCTTGAAAAAAAGCAACATATTCAGATTGGCCCTGAAGAAGGAAAGCTATTAAGTTTATTTATAAAAATCCATAAAATCAAAAGTATTGTTGAGGTTGGCACATTATACGGTTATTCGTCGATTTGCATGGCAAAAGCTCTACTAGAAGACGGTCATATATATACAATAGAAAATAATCCTCAACACTCAAGAATAGCAAAAAAAAATTTTAGTGCTTTTAATCTAAGTGATAAAATTACTCTAATAGAAGGTGATGCACTGGAAAAAATTAATGAATTATCAGCAAAGGCACCATTTGACATGATATTCATCGATGCTGACAAAAGTAGTTATCCTAAGTATTTAGATTGGGCAGAGTCATACATTAAACAAGATGGGCTAATCGTTGCAGATAACACTCTATTATTTAATACAGTATTTTTAGAATCGTCTCCAAAAGAAGTATCAGAAAAATCATGGCATGCTATGAGGGAGTTTAATAATAGATTATCAGATGAAAAGAAATATTTCTCTATATTGATTCCAACTGATGAAGGAATGACTGTAGCTTTAAAGCTAACATAAGTTAAAAATCAAGGTCAGCGTAATGTTTAGGAGGGGTTAAACCGGAAACTCTCTCTAATAATATCTCACGAAAACAAGGCTTTGATTTAACAATGGAGTACCATTCTTTTAAAATTTTACTTTTTTCCCATGGAAAACTACTTACATAATCCATTACGGAAATATGCGATGCTAAAGCAATATCAGCCAAAGTGAACTTATCAGTTGCAAGCCAAACGTTCTTGTTAATTAAATGTTCGATGTATTCCATATGGCAAGGCAGGTTATGCTGAGCTGCATGAAGAAATCTAGAGTCAGGGCTGCGGTTAGTAATTACTTTTTCATTCATAATATACTTAGTAACTTCATTGTAAAATTTGTTGTCGAACCAATTGATTAGAGCGCGTATTTTAGACTTAATAATAGTGGATGAACCAAGTAATTTGACGTCACTATTGTAAGTCTCTTCTATATATTCACAAATGGCATTACTATCCGCTATTACAAAGTTATTATCTATTAATACTGGTACTTGCCCAGTTGGATTGATCTCCATAAATTCATTCCGTTTTTCCCACGGATTTTCATACACTAGATCGCAGCCTAATTTTTTTTCTTTTAGAAAGGTTCTAACTTTTCGTGAAAATGGACAAAGAGGAAAATGATATAAAATCATAATATTCCTCTTTTGTTATCCCAGTACCTATAGGTTGTTATTCCAGTGTGTGACACTATCTTTTTTCTCTGGATCCAAGCATAGCTGTACGAACATTCACTTTTGAAGACAGCAAATGGTGTCATTCCAGTGCTTGACACTGGAATCCAGAAATTTTGCTTATAACTGAGCTGATGAGCTAAAGGTAGTTGTCTTACGCTAAAACAAACGTTTTTAATTAAGTTGCATAGAAGCTGGATCCCAGTGTCTGGGCACTGGGATGACACCCCACTGGTGGGAATTGCTCCCAAACTACAACGTTCGTACAGTTGTGGGACCCAAGTTGGAATGACAAGGGAAGAGTATTTTAGGTAACAGTTGTTTACTCCAAAGTAATGTTGCAAGAGATCTAACATATAAATTATTAAGGTTAATATAGGATATACCTTGCTAAATAAAAAAAAAAGTATAATATTTTATAAGGTATGCAGGCAAAAACTCTGTAATTTGGTCAGATCAGAAATGAAGCAGCCATATCAGAACCTTTTTGGGTTGCATACCTATTTCATTATTTGTTTTATCCGAGGCTATGAATATAGCATTAAAACATCGTCCTAGTAGCTTTAAGGATCTAGTAGGTCAAGATATATTAGTGCGTGTATTAGAAAATGCTTTTATTTTAAACAAAATCCCACAGTCTATACTGCTCTCTGGTAGTAGTGGAGTTGGTAAAACCACCACTGCAAGGATAATAGCTTTATGTTTGAATTGTTCCCTGGGGCCAATTTTTGAACCTTGCGGATCATGTGAAAATTGTCTAGCAATAAAAAATTCAAGCCATCCAGATGTAATTGAAATCGATGCGGCAAGTCACACTAGCATTGACGATATTAAAGTAATCCTGGGAGATATTTGCTATTCACCTATAAGCTCTAAATTCAAAGTCTACATTATAGATGAAGTACATATGTTATCCAGCAGTGCATTTAACGCATTACTTAAAACCCTAGAAGAGCCACCATCTAGTGTAAAATTCATTTTAGCAACTACAGAAATAAAAAAGATACCAATAACTATTATTGTACGTTGTCAAAGATTTGACTTACACAACATTCCTGTAGCTAAAATAGTGGAACGTTTAAATGATGTTGCACAAAAAGAGAGTTATTCCATTGAAAAGGGAGCATTAGAATTAATTGCACGACACTCTGGAAATTCAATGCGTAACGCCTTGTTTTTGATGAATCAAGCAGTGCTACATAGCAAAGATGGTGCAATATCCACTAAAAATGTGACAGACATACTTGGCCTAGTGGATAAAGATATTATATTCGATCTATTAGGAGCAATATTAGAAGGTGATTTACAGGAAGCTCTATCAGTGTTTGACAAGGCGATAAAAACAGCAAACCCACTTAGTATTTTTGAAGGTCTATTGCAAACAATTCAGTTAGTATGCCGTTTTTTGATTACAAAAGAAATTGATAATGCAGTTACAGAGTATGAAAAGAACAGGATAAAAGATTTAAGTATAAAGAAGTCTTTAATATTTTTTTCGAGATTGTGGAAGGTGTTGCTTAAAGGTATTCAAGATATAAAAACTTCAACATGCAATGATGTTGCTGCTGAAATGATGCTAATTAATCTTTGCTATCTCTCTGATCTACCTTCTCCAGAACAGGTGATCAAAAAAGTTCTTTCACAGAATGTAAAGCAAGGAAATAGACAGGGCAGACCTGTTGCACCTTCCCCCTCTGTCATCCCAGTGCGTGACACTGGGATCCATGTGGAAAATAAACAACAAAATTACGATTTTGATAAGATTTTGCAACTATTAAGGCGGAGTAACCAAATTTATCTTTACAAGCAACTATGTAATAATCTACAATTAATAGATTGTAAACCTGGATATTTAAAATTAAAAGCTGTATCTAAGTTGGATAGTAATTTTTGCAATGATTTAAAAAATTACTTAAACCAGGTGACTCAGCAGGAGTGGGTTATTACAGTTGATACGGGTTATATAAATAGGGAAGTGAGTAATTTAAATTATGCACCTGCAGTTAAGGATATACTTGATACATTTAAAGGTGCAAAAGTAGTTAATATAGAAAATAAGGAGTAAGTTGTGGATTTTAGTCAAATAATGAAACAAGCGCAAGAGATGCAAAAAAAGCTTGCAGAAGCTCAAGAAAAATATGTTGGGAAAGAGTTTCAAGGTATTTCTGGTGGTGGCAAAGTTTCTGTATTAGTGGAAGTCATAAAAATAGGTAGCTATAAAGCTAAAAAGGTGAACATAGACTTAGAGCTTATGAGAAATGAGGAAAAAGATATAGTAGAGGATTTAGTAACAGCAGCGTTTAATGATGCCGTTAAAAAAGCAGAAGAAGATATGGCAAATGCAACTTCTGATCTTGCAGGTATGATGGGTTTACCACCTGGATTTAAACTTCCTTTTTGAATTTACTACTGAAGTTTCTTTTAGTGTAAGTATTTCTTTTTTAATATTTCTCGCTAGTACTCCTTCATATAATGCGCCTATAGCTAGCACAGCCTTACGTCATACCGCCGCGGCGCTAACACGTAGCGGAATGACGGTTATCAGGCTAGCCTGTCATCCGAGTAGCTGACACTGGTTCCTGTACTGTTAGCGCATGCAACACTGAACCAGATTTCTCTATGACCCAAACCTTGCTTGTATTAGCTATATCCATTGGTGAAAGTTAGTGCAGCAACCACAGCAGTATCGACCCTTAAAATTCTTTTTCCTAGACTCAATTTTTGACAAAACTTGTCGGCAAGATCAAGTTCATAAGGTGAAAAACCACCTTCAGGGCCAACAATAATAGCAACATTTTTCTTGCATTTCAGCACTTTATCAGCTTTACCTGTTTCATCACATAAAATAAAATTTTTACTCTGGGAATCAGGCAATTCACAAAAGTTAATAGGAGGCAAAATCTCTGGTATACTTATCCTACCGGATTGTTCCGCAGCTTCGATTGCCTGTAATTTTGCTCTACTTATGTTAATGTTTTTTACTACTGTACGTTCTGTTGAAATAAATTGAATGCAGGTTACTCCCATTTCAGTTGCCTGTCTTACTATGTTGTTCAAAGCAGGACTTTTTACCATGGCACAATACAGGTATAAATTTTCCTCATATTGCTGTTGTTTAGTGCATTCTTTGAGTGTAATTTTTGTCAATTTACACGATATATTAACTACTTCTCCTAACCATTCTCCATCTTTTCCATTAAAAAGAGAGAGATTATCATACTTCTTAAGCCGCATTACATTGCAAATATAGTGACTTTGTTGTGGATTAAGTGCTAAACTCACGCCTTGTGATAAAGCTTCTTCAACATAAAGCCTAATTTTTCCCATTCAAAACCTTAATTATATTCTACTTGAGTGACTCTTACGGGATTTGAACCCGTGTTACCACCGTGAAAGGGTGGTGTCCTAACCACTAGACGAAAGAGTCAATGCGAATAACTCAAGTTATATTGATTATGCACACAAAGTCAATTATTTTATGACGCAAACGTCTTTCTCTATTCCATATTTAATATTCACTGAATTTATTTCAGATCTAGGAGTTTTAGATCCTAATTCTAATTGTTGTTCAACTTTTGTATCGGAATCATAGCCAGAATCGTAGCCAGAATCTCTACGCTCATATTTCTGCCTTATTTCTTCTACACTAAAGCCAGCCTTGGTCTTAATTTTTTGATCATTAGTCTGTTGCTGACTTATCGACTTATTAGCACTTAGCTCATTTAGCTTCACTTGCCAATCATTCACTTTATCTTGCACTAACCCATGGCAAGTTCCAGAATTAGCTTTTATGTCTTTTGCTTTTCTTTCTGCTCTTTTCTTGGACAAATCTACCCTAGCATAAATAGGTTCTGACGACTGTTCTGGCTCTTTCTGTTTTAGGCTAGTAGGCTTTTTTTGTTCTGAAAGATCATCTATAGTGCAATAAATAGGTTCTTCTGATATACTCAAATAACCACTATCTTCCAATGATAAATTTTCAGTGGATTTTTTATGTGAATCATATATTTCAGCATAAATAGATTCTTCTGATACACTCAAATAACCATTCTCCCCTAATGAGTTACTAACCTTAGCATCATACACCTCAGCGTAAATTGGCTCTTTTGAAGGCAAAGCATCATAATTAGTGCTCTTTGGCTTATAATCAAAAGTTCTAGGAGGTTTTTGAGGTGGTATTACATTGTTGTTCACCTCAGCGTACATAGTTATTGGCTCATATTCAGAGGTTCTAGGAGGTTTTTTAGGTGGTATCATGTTACCAACTGAGTTAGCCTCAAGTTTCAGCTTTACTACTTCTTTAAACTCATCAAAACCCTCTCTTTCTTTGAAAATGTTCAATATTTTTTCCTTTTCTGCAACATTTCGAGGCATTGCACCATTTACTACTAACTCACCAAGCATTAAACAACATTTTTCCTTATAGTCTTTGAAATACTCCTTACCAAAGATCGGCATAACCTCTTTCTCATGAGCAAGAGCTCTCTCGTATTTATAAATTACACCTCCTATGCTGTCGCTGCCTATTGCGTTAACGTTTGCTCCAGCATCAGTAAGCAATTCCATTACATTATGATCAAGATTTGTTACTGCGTATTCTAAAGCCAAGGTTAAAGTTTGATCACCACTTACATTAAATGATCCCCTATCTCTAAAAGGATTAATTTTAGAAAAGAACTTCTCAAAGCTGTTTTTTATATTATGAAGACTTAAAGCTAGCCTTACACTCCTTGTGTTACCATTTTTAGTGGATTTAATTAAAAATTTATCTATTATGTTCATGATTGTACCCCTCTATATAAAAGCTCGCTATTGTGGTACAATTTTAAACTATGATGATTTATTTTCTACTAATAGCAGCTCTCTATAACCACTTAACAAGTGGTGGCATTGACATCATAATTGCATCTGGATTGCCGTCAGTCATTAAACCAAACCTTGTGCCACGATCGTATAACAGATTGAATTCTACATATCTGCCACGTTTTATTAATTGATTTTCTCGTTGTTCTTTTGTCCAAGATTTTTGTATATGTTTACGTATGATGTGCAAATAAATTTCCAAAAAGGCTTCACCTACTGCTTTTGTGAACTCAAAATCGTTTTCCCAGTTGCCAGAACTCAGATTATCATAGAAAATGCCACCAATACCACGCGGCTCTTTTCTGTGTTGTAAGAAAAAATAGTTGTCACATTGCTCTTTAAATTTTGGATAATATCCGGTGTCAAATCTATCACATGTCATTTTGATTGATTCATGGATATACTTGCAATCTTCTTCATTTTTATATATTGGCGTAAAATCCATTCCTCCACCAAACCATTGTTTTGAAGTATATATCAGCCTTGTGTTCATATGTGCTGCAGGGATAAGGGGCGATTGCATATGAGACACTAAAGATATACCGCTTGCCCAAAACTCTCCGTTACTTTCACTTGCACCAGGAATTTCATTAATGGCTGAATCTGCAAATTTTCCGTGTACTTTTGAAACGTTTACTCCAACTTTTTCAAAAACATTACCAAAAATAATTGTAGATTCACCACCTCCACCACCTGGGCGATCCCACTTTCTCTTTTCGATCTTTGGCTCTGCGGATGATTGTTTTTCAATTAATAAGAAAGATTCTATGATCTTATCTCTTAGTGCACAGAACCATTTAAATGCTTGTGTTTTTTGTTTTTCCATAATATTCTCTTGCTAGCTTATTAACATTGTTATATCTGATATTTAAGGAACTTAATTAGATTTGGATGATAATTATCTATCAAAGACGTTAATAAATCTATAATAATTAAATCAATATAATAGAACATTTTCGTATGTACAACAATGCCAAGTAACAATAATGAATAAGAGATACATAGATAACAAAAAAGAGAACAGGGTTGACTTCATACTAAGAAATTATGGAATGTCAATTGTTGTGATGGCAGTTATTATGCTCTTACCTCCAGTAGCAATATCGATACTCTACTTTTTTGATATATATAGTCAGCATATTAATATAGAGATTAATTTATTAGTTAGCATTCTAACAACTCTCTTTATGATATATAATGTAAAACGCTACAGATACCTACTTAACACTATAGAATTTCAAAATGCAATATTTGCAAATGCACTAAATCATAATACAGAATTTTGCCTTATTTTACATAAAGATGAAGGTATTATTTATGCTGATGCAAGGTTCTACGAAAGGTTTAAAGATCATATAGATGATGACATTACGTTAGGCAAGATTCTTGAAATAGGAGATGTTTCAGAAGCAGACAAAAAAGTACTCTATCATGCACTAAAAAATAACTCTTCTGTACAGGTATGCATTTCCTTAAACAAGAAGAATAGAGTATCTAACTTTCTTTTGCTCTTTGAGCCGATACCAGATAATCCCCAAATTGCTATAAATAGTAATAAGATTTTAAATTTATCATTAGTGCCAATAGCAAGGCCAGATGGGTATTTTGTATTAAAAGCAACACAGATAAACAAGGAGCAGATATATGAAGAGTTAATAGAAAAACACAGCATAGGAACTTACATTGCAAATGCCAAAGGGGTGATTTTATCTGTAAATAAAAGATTTTTAGACATATTTGAACTAAAAAAACTGGAAAAAGGTAGCTCAATCAGTGATTTTATATCTCAATCTAAATATAACAATACAACAACCGATAATGAAATTTTGTTTTTTACTATAAGTGGTATTCCATTCAAGGCTTATATGAGCACTGCTATATTTTGTGATAAATACAACCATAGCTATATATATGGCTTTATAACACCAACCGAATCAAATATTGTTGATTATCAATTACACCCTTGTTTTGCAAATTCATCAATTGCTATTGCACAATGTGACATAAACGGCAACTTTGTAAAGAAAAATACGGCACTAATAAAGCTTGCAGGGTCAGATAATAATTCAATCTTTACGTTGATATTGGATAGTTATCATGTGAAAATACGTGAATATTTTTCGAGTAATAGAATAAATAATGCGTCTTTTGATGTACAGCTCAACGGCGGTAATAACATAAAAATATATTTTAATAAGTTTCTTCATAATAAAATGATCTTCATACTTTGTTATTTTATTGACAATACTGAACACAAAAACCTAGAGATAAAGCTTGAGCATTATCAAAAGATGCAAGCTATAGGGCAGTTAGCAGGTGGTATTGCGCATGATTTCAACAATATATTGACTGGGATAATAGGATTTTGCGATTTGCTTTTACTCCAGCATTCAGCTGGTGATCCATCTTTTGGAGATATAATACAGATACAGCAAAATGCAAAGCGTGGATCAAATTTAGTAAGACAATTGCTTGCTTTTTCAAGAAGACAGACCTTGCAGCCAAAAATTATTGATGTAAATAGAACTATAGCTAATCTTTATGAAATGATAAAAAGATTAATAGGTGAAAATATAAAATTTAACATTTATTATGGTAGAGACTTGGGTGCTGTTAGGGCTGATCAAGGGCAATTAGAGCAAGTTATACTTAACTTAGCAGTCAATGCTAGTGCTGCTATGGAAAAGGGCGGGGAATTAACTATACGAACCTTTAATCAAAAGATTGACTCATTAAATTCTACATCTCAGGATATGTTTTCTCCAGACAAGGAAACGATCGAACATGGAAATTATGTTGTGATTGAAGTAATTGATACTGGATGTGGAATGACAAGTGATACAATTGGAAAGGTATTTGACCCATTTTTTTCTACCAAAGATATTACCTCTGGTACAGGTCTTGGCCTCTCTACTGTATATGGCATTATTAAACAAACTGAAGGATACATCTATGTTGCTAGCAAAGTAAATCATGGAACTAAATTTAGCATATTTTTGCCCATGGTTTACATATCAGATGAAAATCTGAGAGAGGAAGATAGTGAAGAAATAGAAAGACCGGTAGTAAGTGAAATTAAAGGTAATGGTATAATTTTATTGATTGAAGATGAAAATTCAGTAAGGGAATTCATCTCTAAAGCACTCAAAAGAAAAGGATTTGATGTAATAGAAGCGAGCATAGGCAGCGAGGCGCTAGAAATAATCAGTAAAAAAAGTCAACACATAGATCTTATAATCACTGATGTAATCATGCCAGAGGTGAGCGGCCCAGAAATAGTTAAAGAAGCATTGATCCATAGGCCAAATATCAACGTTATTTTTATTTCTGGGTATGCAGAAGATGCTTTTTTAAAGAGTGATGACATCAATATAGAAGATTTTCACTTTTTGCCAAAACCATTCACTCTGAATGAATTAGGAAACAAGGTTCAAAGTGTGTTACACAAAGCAAAAAAGACAGTCTAATTTTAGTGTGGTTAACAACAAAAAAATTTTCTAATGCAAAAGTTTCTTGCATATATACAATAGAATTATTTTATACATAAGATAAAAGGCGTGAGCAAGATTATTGCAATAGTAAATCAAAAGGGTGGAGTTGGCAAAACCACAACTAGTATAAATTTATCGACAGCCTTTGCTGCTGTGGGAAAAAGCACTTTATTGGTAGATCTTGATCCTCAAGGAAATGCTAGCACCGGACTCGGGATTTCTTATCGTAGTAGGGAAGAAAAAAATATATACAAAATACTACTAAGCAGCGAAAATAAATTGATAGAATCGGCAATTTTCAATATAAAGGAAATTCCAAATTTATCACTAATTTCGTCAGTAGTTGATTTATCAGCTGCAGAAATTGAATTATCGCAACTTGAGCGAGGAAAATTTGTGCTAAAAAGCGCATTAGAGAAGATACGCGATAATTATGAATATATAATCATCGATTGCCCTCCATCACTTGGGCTTCTAACCATAAATGCTTTGACTGCTGCTAATTCTATTATTGTCCCTCTTCAGTGTGAATTTTTTGCTTTGGAGGGATTAAGCCATTTAGTTAAAACTGTAGAGCTGATAAAAAGAAATAACCTAAACCCTTTTTTGGCAATAGAAGGGATAGTGTTAACAATGTATGACAGGCGCAACAAACTCAGTGAACAGATTAAAAACGATATTTGCCAGTATTTAAATGATAAAGTATACAAAACTATCATCCCATTGTATGAGACTGTTATTCCACGTAACGTACGGTTATCAGAAGCGCCTTCTCATGGAAAACCCGCTATTGTGTATGATCTTAAATGTCCTGGTGCACAAGCATATATAAGTTTGGCAAGGGAAATTTTAAAAAAGCACACGAGCAGTTGTAAGGAGAAGAAACTAGTAAGCGAGGGCGTAGTATGAAGGATGATAGACGCCTCGGCAGAGGTCTTGCCGGCCTCATAGGCGATAATTATGATAATAAAGAAGATCAACAAGAGCATTTGCCTATTTCATTACTGCACCCAAGCAAATTTCAACCGAGGAAACATTTTGACGAGGAGTCATTAAGAGAACTTGCAAATTCGATAAAGAAAAGTGGCATTATACAGCCTATCGTGGTACGCAAAGATTCAAATGATGATGATTACGAAATAATAGCTGGGGAACGTCGTTGGCGAGCAAGCAAGATTGCAAATCTTGATAGTGCACCCGTTATCATAAAAGATCTGAGCGACAAGGAATGCTTGGAAGTATCCATTATTGAAAACATACAAAGGCAAGATATTAATCCAATAGAAGAAGGTGAAGCGTATAAGAGACTGATAGATGAGTTTTCCTATACACATGAAGAATTAGCTTCAACTATAGGCAAAAGCCGCAGTCACATAACCAATATGATTCGGATGTTGTCACTTCCTGATGGAGTAAAAACAATGATCAACGAAAAAAAGCTATCTATGGGCCATGCAAGAGCGTTGATTAATGTTGAAAATGCGGAAAGTATTGCAGAAAGAATAGTTTCCCAAGGCTTAAGCGTTAGGCAAACTGAAAAATTGATAAAAGACTTACAACAAAATAATGATCAAAAAGAGCATAAGTGTACTAAAAATCAAGATATGGCAGCACTAGAAGGTGCTATATCTTCTCAACTTGGTTTAAAGATCAAAATTAATGACAGTAATTCTAAGGGTAAAGTTATGATACGGTATAATAATCCAAATGAATTGAATTTAATATTAAAAATTTTAAATAGGAAACTTGAGTGCTAGTAGAGCAAAAAGATAATATAAAATACAACTGTTGGTGTCACCCAGGTAGCCCGCAGAAACGAAAAAACTTACTTGACAAACTCCGCCAGCCCCCTTATCATGAGACTGAAGGTATTCAGTTATCTTCATCTGTGCAGATTAAACAGCAAGAAAACAACGTAGTTGGCGTCTTATTTTTAATTTTTTGCACTATGTGCACTCTATGTCTTTATCAAATTTCTAGGTTTTCAAGCTGAAATACGCTATTTAAAACATAAAAAAACGCCAACTTAAAAAATGGATAGTGAATAACTAGCTACCCTAGGTTTTTTTTGCCTTTTTTTCCGTTTAGTAAATTTCTTAATGTTTGTAGCTAACATGAACAAACATTTGAGAGTAACTTCTGCTAGTAGGGTGTCATCCGAGTAGCTGATACTGGGATCCAGCTTTCTTTATAAATTCACCAAAAGTGCTTCATTCTATAACGCAAAACCCATACTCACCAAACCCAATGCATTACTTGCAACTAAGTTTCCTGGATCCCAGTGTCTGGGCACTGGGATGACATCATAGGGGCTACTTTCATGACATCATTCTTTTTCCTGGATCCAAGTAGTAAGGGCACTGGGATGACAAGAAAAAGAGGTACTAGTATGACATTAAAGAGTAGGGATTGATGGCAAAGAGAAATACAGGTGTCATCCGAGTAGCTGACACTGGGATCCAGCTTTTTGGTAATTTCACCGAAAATGTTTGCTCGTTTACAATCAATTTTCCTGGATCCCAGTGTCAAGCACTGGGATGACATCATTCTTGGTGGGAGTTACCATCAAATCGCAACGTTCGTACAGTTGTATGTCAGCTACTTATACCAATTCTCATTGTTGGTCATTCAAATAGGATACATAGCAGAGTTGTTTAATTGTGGAGTAGGTAAGAGAAGTAATAAATTTACACAAAGCACTCTCAAGCAAAGCAATAGTATCGTATATTTTATTGCGCAAAATGTTCTGTTTTACATACAACCAAAGCCTCTCAACTGGATTGAGTTCAGGTGAGTATGGTGGTAGGTATATAATCTCAATATTTTTAGGTACCTTTAAACTTTTCGACTTATGCCAACTAGCACAATCCATAACAAGAAAGGCTTCTCGTGGTCCCAAATATTGAGACATTTGCTCAAGAAATATATTCATACAATCAGTGTTGACATTCGGTGCAAACAAGCTAGAATTCTCCCCATTTCTAGGCTCTGTGGACAAAATTTTAGAGAAGCCATATGAGAGCTCCAACAAAATTTAGAAATCCCATGTAAACCTCTGCGGTCTTGTCAAATCTGGAAAAAATGCGCCTAAAATTTTTAATTTTACCGAAAAAGCACTCAATCAAATGACGTTCTTTATAAATATGCTCATCATAGTATCTTTGCACTTTTCGATTCCTTTTTGATGGAATTACGATTTCACATTTCCTGTTTTCAAGGCTGACCACAAAAGCATTGCTGTCATAACCCTTATCAGCTACTACAATGGAGTTATAGACATTTTTTGTTAATACTTCAGCTTGTGTAATTTCATTCCTCTGGCCAGGAGTAAGTATAAATTTTAAAGGATTTCCCAATGCATCAACAAGTGCATGAATTTTAGTCGTAAAGCCACCTTTACTTCGCCCTAAAGCCTCTTGATCCTTCGAATCTTTTGTATATCCAGCCGAACATGGATGGGCTCTAATGATCGTACCGTCGATTATGACGGCTTCTAAATCTGGCTCTTGTTTTGTGTACTCCAATAAATTTTTCCAAATACCCCTTTCGCACCATCTCTTAAATCGTTTGTGTATACTTCTGTAATTGCCATAGATTTTCGGCAAAAGTCGCTATTGGCAACCACTTTGCGCCATATACCACACTGCTTCTATGAATATTCTTAAACGTTTTTCGTCTTTACTATGCATTCCTTTTATGCCTTTTATGAATTCTAAAATTTGTTTCCAATTTCTTTCTTTTATATAATATTCCATTCGGTAGTTTCTCCATTTTTATGTTCATTTGGTTAAACTACCACTTTTTTTCTCCCTCTTCATATTTTTTGTCCACAGAGCCTAGGATTAACTGCACTGTAGAGATAAAAATTTTCCCTACCTAATTTTACCTTAACTTTTGTTCTGACGCCTTTTTTAAACCATCCATGCCCGGTCTTTGAATGTGTGCCAAACCTGGATTCATCAAAGAAAAATAGCTCTTTTTTTGGATACTTATACCAATTCCCATTACACGGCAAACAGATAGACAATAATAGAAGACAAGCCATAATGAAATAAGTGAAATAGTCGAGGTATAAATGGCACTAAGATCAAAATTATTGGATGAAGAAGTAGTAAAATCAGCAAAAAAAATGCTGAAGAAAGTAAGGAACAATGCATATGTTGCAAAAAAACTAAATGCTGTAATTGCAGCAAAAAAGCATAGTATAACGGCTGTAGCAAAAATATATTGCATTTCAAGAAGCGCACTAACTTCGTGGATAAAACTCTTGAAATTAGGCAGAGAAGAAAAATTGTTTGCTCCTCCACAACGGCGTAGAAAAACTAAATTAAATCAGGCTCAACTACAGCAAGTTGAAGCATGGGTAGGAGAAAATCCTAATATTACCATTAAAGAAATGAGAATAAGAATCCAGGAAAAGTTCGGCTTAAATATTAGCAAATCTACAGTACACCGCTATATGCAAAAGATGAAATTCTCTTATATTACACCAAGACCAGTACACAATGTACAAGATAAAAGAAAACAAGAGGAATTCAAAAAAAAATCTCAACGAAGTTATTGGCAAGTATTCTGAAAAAGAGCTGTTTTTCTTCGATGAATCGCGGTTTGGCACACATTCAAAGACCGGGCATGGATGGTTTAAAAAAGGCGTCAGAACAAAAGTTAAGGTAAAATTAGGTAGGGAAAATTTTTATCTCTACAGTGCAGTTAATCCTAGAAATGGGGAGAATTCTAGCTTGTTTGCACCGAATGTCAACACTGATTGTATGAATATATTTCTTGAGCAAATGTCTCAATATTTGGGACCACGAGAAGCCTTTCTTGTTATGGATTGTGCTAGTTGGCATAAGTCGAAAAGTTTAAAGGTACCTAAAAATATTGAGATTATATACCTACCACCATACTCACCTGAACTCAATCCAGTTGAGAGGCTTTGGTTGTATGTAAAACAGAACATTTTGCGCAATAAAATATACGATACTATTGCTTTGCTTGAGAGTGCTTTGTGTAAATTTATTACTTCTCTTACCTACTCCACAATTAAACAACTCTGCTATGTATCCTATTTGAATGACCAACAATGAGAATTGGTATTACTAATAGCTCCATTGAGATTTTTTTTTGAATTCCTCTTGTTTACCTCTATCTTGTACATTATGAACCGGTCTTGGTGTAATATATGAGAATTTCATCTTTTGCATATGGCGGTGTACTGTTGATTTGCTGATATTTAAGCCGAACTTTTCCTGGATTCTTATTCTCATTTCTTTAATGGTAACATTAGGATTTTCTCCTACCCATGCTTCAATTTGCTGTAGTTGAGCATGATTTAATTTAGTTTTTCTACGCCGTTGTGGAGGAGCAAACAGTTTTTCTTCTCTGCCAAATTTCAAGAGTTTTACCCACGAAGTTAGTGCACTTCTTGAAATGCAATATATTTTTGCTACAGCCGTTATACTGTACTTTTTTGCTGCAATTACAGCATTTAATTTTTTCGAAACATATGCATTATTCCTTACTTTCTTCAGCATTTCTTTTGCTGATTTTACTACTTCTTCATCCAATAATTTTGATCTTAGTGCCATTTATACCTCAACTATTTTACTTACTTCATTATGGCTTTTCTTCCATTGTTGTCCATCTGTTTGCCGTTTAATGGGAATTGGTATTACGTCATAGAGGCACTGCCATTATAGAGTGAACCAGTGTCTGGGTACTGGGATGACAAAAAAGGGGCTACTCGGATGACACAAATGGGTAACTTGGATGATATTCCACACTGTGTCATTCAAGTAGCTGACACTGGCATCTAGAAAAAA
The DNA here is from genome assembly GCF_977011065.1 of Wolbachia endosymbiont of Dactylopius coccus. Lineage (NCBI taxonomy): Bacteria > Pseudomonadati > Pseudomonadota > Alphaproteobacteria > Rickettsiales > Anaplasmataceae > Wolbachia > Wolbachia endosymbiont of Dactylopius coccus. Next base: position 1,277,118 of record NZ_OZ347065.1, read on the forward strand.
AGAACCAATGTCTAGGAACTGCCGTCGTAAAGGAACCAGCATCAGCTACTTGAATTACAAAAGAAGAGATACTAACCTCTTGCATTCAAACTCACATAAATCATGAATTATGCACGTTTCACACGAAGGCTTTTGCGCTTTGCAAACATATCTACCATGCAAAACTAGCCAGTGATGAGCATAAAGTAGGTATTTTTTTGGAACCACATTCAAAAGAGATTGCTCTGTTTTAAATACATCTTTTTCTTTCACAAGCCCAACTCTATTGCTTACTCTAAAAACATGAGTATCAACTGCTAATGTTGGAACACCAAGTCCTGAATTTAAGAACACATTAGCGCTCTTTCTCCCAACCCCTGGTAAAGATACCAAATCATCGAAATCAGTAGGCACTTTGCTATTGTACTGCTCAATCAATATTTTGCTGAGCCCGATTATGTTTTTTGCTTTGGAATTATATAAACCAATACTGCTTATACGTTTCCTCAGCTCGTTCTGCCCCAATTCTAGCATCTTTTCTGGCGTATCGGTGATGCTAAATAGTTCTTTTGTAATTTTATTAACGCTTACATCGGTTGTCCGCGCTGACAAAACTATCGCAACCAGCAACGTAAAATGATTGGTGTAATTTAGCTCTATTTTTGGCGCAGGATTTGATTGTTGAAACTTTTCAAATATCAATTCTACTTTTTTTGAGTCCATTTCATTTATCACACCTCTTTTAAAGAATTAAGAAAAGAACCCCTCTTTCCCATCATACAAATACAATTTGTCCATTCTCACCACGTCAAAATTGTGTTCTTCGAGTTTGATTAGTAAGTTATTTACATCACTATTTGTAATAGCTTGCTTTTCATTATTTGCGATAAACCTACAGGTTATTTGGTCACTTGAAGATTTTGAACTTCCTGGCCAAATTGCCAGTCCTTTTGAGTATATTGCTATCATTTGCAGATTACTTGATTCAAATAACTTTACTACTTGATCAAAATTGCTGGATTTGTCCCAAGCAAGCGTTATATCGCTACCCACTAGTTTTTTAATCTTATAATCCTGTTCATAATTATCCTGTATTTTATCCACTTTACTATTTGGATCACTGCCAATTATAAGCTCAGATAATGTTTTCGGTTTTTTTCCTAGATTGTCTATAACAGCTTCTGCAAATTCTTTGGTACCAACTTTCTGTTTACTTCTTTTCTCCTTATATAAATCGGCAGTGTGTATTCCATCCTCCAAAGTCTTCAGCCATGCATCGTAGATTAGTTTTGCAGTACCCACTTGACCTATGTAAATTAGCATATGCACTGCAGCATTTAAAAGACCAGAAGGATTGGCTATGTTTTTTCCTGCAATATCAGGGGCAGAACCGTGCACTGCTTCAAACATTGCGTATTCATTTCCGATGTTGCTACTTCCGGCAAGCCCCACAGATCCAGAGGTTTGTGCCACTATATCTGATAATATGTCGCCATATAAGTTCTCGGTTACTATAACATCGAAATTCTCGGGTTCTGTTGCAACACGTGCCATTCCAATATCAACTATATAATGTTCTGCCTTTATGTCCTGGTATTCCTTTGCAATGCGATCAAACGCTGCATGGAAAGTTCCGTCAGTCATTTTCATTATGTTGTCTTTAGTCAGGCAAGTTACTTTTTTTCTGTTGTGTTTTTTCGCGTATTCAAAAGCATACCTGCATATCTTCTCTGAGCCAGATCTAGTAATAATTTTAGTGCATTGGTAAGAGTCACCAGTGAGCCTGTGCTCTATTCCGGTGTAAACGTCCTCTTCATTTTCGCGTATCACTACGATATCAAACTTACCGAATTTATTTTCTATCACAGGATGATATGAAATGCATGGTCTGATATTTGCATACAACCCTAGATTTTTTCTGAGTGCAACGTTCAAGCTTTTGTGGCCTTTACCTTGAGGAGTTGTTGTCGGAGATTTTAATAATATTTTTGTCCTTTCAATTGATTCCCAACCACTTGGAGAAATTCCGTGAGACCATTCCTTACTATAAACACGCTCACCTATTTCAATAATATCCATTGAGATCTTCGCTTCCGCTTCGCGTAATATCGACAGCACCGCTTCCATAATTTCTGGTCCGATACCATCACCATATGCAACTGTGATTGGTGTTGACATAACTTCCCTAACTGTAAATGATTTAATGTTAATTTAAATAATAGAGTAGGTCAATATTATCCAAATTTACGGTTATTTAATAACGTATCTTTATATTAGTTGGTAACATAAAATATTAGGTGGGGTATATATGAATACTGAAACGAGTGTTAAAGTAAATTATGTAGGGTTTACAAGGCGTATTGTAGCAGAAATACTTGACCTCATCATATTTTTCCCTGATTTTATCTTTGCTTTTATCTATGGTGTATTCATCGCATCATTAGAAGATCAAGACTTTTTTCAGGAACTTGAACAACTAGCAACAAAAATACCATTTGTAGTTTTTACAGTGGTCGCAACATTAACACTAACAATATCCAAAATATTAATGGTAACAAAACTTGGTGGTACCCCAGGAAAACTATTGTGTGGTATGCATATTAAAGATGCTAATACATTTACAAATGCTACCCTAATACAAGCAACAATAAGATGCATTTCTAAGGGAAGCATCTGGATTATTTTTCGCTTTTTGCTTCATCTGCATTATCATGGTTATACTTTTCTATATCTTTTAATTGTGCTAATTTTATTTTTGTTTGCAGTATTTGATCAACGTAAACAAGCATTCTATGACAGGTTTGCAAAAACAGTAGTAATAGACTATAAACCTAGTTGATATTTTTCTTTATAGGCAGTGTATGGATAAAAACGTAAACTACTCAACAATGACAAGGCGTATTCTAGCATTTATAGTTGATTGTATTTTATTTATCGCAATACCATTTGCTTTAATAGCGGTAGGTTTCTCACTTACACACGTAATACAAGGGATCATGGGTGCAATAATTGTAATCACCACGATTGTATTTTCTTTGTTTTTAATGATACCATGTATATTTCATATATTCATGCTAGTAAAATTTGGCGGCACTCTAGGGCACTTGTTATTTAGCATGCGTGTAAGAGACAAAGATACACTTGAGCAGATCACTCTAATACAAGCAATAAAAAGAACCATCGCTTTTTTCATAATTTACTGTATATCGCTTTATAATCCTATTTTACTTTTAGCTATACTAATCCTAGTTTTAGTATGTGCAGTAGATGATGAACATAAACAAGCTTTTCATGACAAAATTGCAAACACGGTAGTGATAGATTATAAACCTAGTTGATATTTTTCTTTAGTTGTTACCACCGTACCATCCCAGTAGTCCCCATGATGTCCATAGGATGTCATCCCAGTGCTTGACACTGGGATCTAGAAAAAAAGAAATTTAGATTTCAGACTGGAATGACAGGAAGAGGTGTTGAGATTCCAGTGTCAGCTACTCGGATGACACCATTATAGAGTGAACCAGTGTCAGCTACTTGAGTGACACCCTTTCTAGCAGAAACTGCTCCTCAAATCACAACGTTCGTACAGCTGCGTTTTAGATTAGGCACTAATGCATTACTTCCAATACCTTCTTACCAATCACTGCAGGGGTTTCAGCAATTGCAATCCCGGCGCTCCGCATAACTTCTAGTTTTGCACCAGCACTTCCACCACTGGAAGAGATGATTGCTCCAGCGTGTCCCATACGTCTTCCTGGAGGTGCTGTTTGACCTGCTACAAAACCAACGATTGGCTTTTTAGTTTTTTCTGTTTTCACAAAATGTGATACATCCTCTTCTTCGTTTCCACCTATTTCACCAATAACTACAATACCATGAGTATCGTCATCTTTTAAAAAGAGCTCCATACAGTCGACAAATGTCATACCATGAACTGGATCCCCCCCAATTCCGATACACGTGGATTGACCAAGACCAACAGCGGTTGTTTGTGCTACTGCCTCGTAAGTTAAAGTTCCGGAGCGAGACATAATTCCTATGTGTCCACGCTTATGGATATGGCCAGGCATAATTCCTATTTTGCACTCTTCAGGCGTAATAATTCCCGGGCAGTTGGGACCAACTAATCGACTTTTTGAATCAACAAGCGCGCGCTTAACTTTCACCATATCAAGTATAGGAATGCCCTCTGTAATACAAACTATCAATTCTATTTTTGCATCTATTGCTTCAAGTATTGCAGCAGCAGCAAATTTAGCAGGTACATATATTACCGTGGCATTCGCATCAGTTTTTTCTCTAGCTTCTGCTACAGTATTAAAAACCGGTAAATTAAGGTGAGTGCTACCACCCTTTCCAGGAGTTACACCGCCAACCATTTTCGTCCCGTAGTCAATAGCTTGCTCTGAATGAAACGTACCTTGTGCACCAGTAAAACCCTGGCATATTAATCTTGTATCTTTATTTACTAAAACGGACATGCTTTATTTTACCTCTTTTACTATCTTTTGCGCAGCATCACCCAGTTCACCTGCAGCAATAATATTTAATCCTGACTCTTCTAAGATTTTTTTTCCTTCCTCAAAATTGGTACCTGATAACCTAACCACTAAAGGAACTTTAATGCTCATTTCTTTTGCAGCAGCAACAATTCCACTTGCGATAATATCGCAACGCATTATACCACCAAATATGTTAACCAAAATTCCTCTTACGTTGCTATCAGACAATATGATTTTAAATGCTTCAGTTACAGTTTCTTTACTCGCTCCACCACCAACATCCAAAAAGTTAGCAGGCTCTGCTCCGTAGTATTTTATTATATCCATTGTTGCCATAGCAAGACCTGCACCATTTACCATGCAACCAATACTGCCATCCATTTTGATGTAACTGAGCCCATACTTTGAAGCCTCTATCTCTTCTTTCACTTCTTCATCATAATCACGAAGTTCCATAACTTCTGGGTGACGATATAAAGCATTATCATCAAAATTGATTTTAGCATCGAGTGCAATAAAATCTCCAGAATTTGTTTCAACTAGTGGGTTGATTTCAATTTGGCTCGCATCAGTTGCAATAAACGCATCATATATATTTTTTGCAACATTTGTTATTTTTTCTATTTGTTCTGAACTCAAATTAAAACTGCTGCTTAACTTGCTGCTATCAAAACTTGTAGCAAGATCAATATCAAATTTCACAATTTTTGCGGGAGAATTTTTCGCCACTTCTTCGATGTCCATTCCACCTTCTGAGGAAAATATGAATATTGGCCTACTGAGCTTCGGGTCAATTACCAGGCTTAAGTAATACTCTTTCTTAATACTTGAGCCTTCTTCAATGTATACTCTTCTTACTTGCTGCCCGCTTGGCCCTGTTTGATGAGTAACTAAAGTCATACCAATCATGTCTTTTACAAACTGTTGAGCTTCTTCATCTGACTTTGCTAGCTTTACGCCACCGGCTTTACCCCTACCACCTGCATGAATTTGAGCTTTAACCACAAACACATCAGATTTTAATTGACTTACTTGAGTCTTTACTCCTTCTGCAGACATAGTGACAAAACCTTTTGGCACCGGGACATTAAATTTATGCAAAATCTCTTTTGCTTGATATTCGTGAATATTCATAAAACAACCAATGATAAACTATTAAAAAATTACCAACCGTAACGCTGCCTTCTGCATTCTTGCTGATGCCTCTTTTTTCTCGCTTCAGCTTTCTTTTTAGCTCTTTTTTCTGATTTTTTTTCATGATATTGTTTTTTCATTTTCAACCCTCTTCCTTCCTTTTGAATTGTTTTTTTCAATACTGGAAGAGCTCTGTCTACATCACCATAATGAACTGATACTTCAATCAAACTCTATACCTCCTTAGGTAATCGTTTCAAAGTTTATTTATAAATTAGAAAATTAACATTGTCAATTATTTTATAAACTTGAGCGTTAAAATGTAATATACCATAATTTACATAGCAAACCCAGTGTCAGCTACTTGCTTACTGATGGAAATTGCTCTTATGTTACAGCGTCCTTACAATCATACTAGCATCGGGGCGGAGAGATTTGAACTCCCGACCCTTTGGTCCCAAACCAAATGCGCTACCAGGCTGCGCTACGCCCCGACTTTTTTACTCAGAGTATCAATAACTCAGACAAAATGCAAGGTTCATTTGTTTACTTTAGAAAAAATATAACATGAGATTTAATATTATCCCAGAATATGTTTTTTAGTTCCCACTCAACTCCTCTTTAGTAGCAAACTGCTTCGCATGTGGCCTATAGAATTTTTATGACGGTGTCATCCCAGTACCCAGACACTGGGATCCAGTTTTTGATCGAAAGTGTTTCATTTTAACTAAAGCCTACACTCACCAAATCCAATGCATTTACTTGCAGTTAAGTTTTCTGTATCCGTTCAGCAGAGTGGTTTAAGAGACAATAGATAAGAGGTTTTGGAAAGGGTTTAGCCCCTTTTGTTTCCAAGTTAAGTATAATGAAATTATCCGTTCGAGGAATGTGTTTCCTCGTTCTGATTGTGTAAAATACGAATTTTTGCGGTAAACGACATAATGCCGAATTTGCCGTTCAGCATGGTTGTTTGTCAGCGGCTGGGTCATCTAAAAAATTCCACATCATTCTTTCAGATTTCAAAATACTTTTTGCAACTCGAGAAGCTCCAATTGCTTCAGGTAATACCAATTCCCATTACACGGCAAACAGATAGACAATAATAGAAGACAAGCCATAATGAAATAAGTGAAATAGTCGAGGTATAAATGGCACTAAGATCAAAATTATTGGATGAAGAAGTAGTAAAATCAGCAAAAAAAATGCTGAAGAAAGTAAGGAACAATGCATATGTTGCAAAAAAACTAAATGCTGTAATTGCAGCAAAAAAGCATAGTATAACGGCTGTAGCAAAAATATATTGCATTTCAAGAAGCGCACTAACTTCGTGGATAAAACTCTTGAAATTAGGCAGAGAAGAAAAATTGTTTGCTCCTCCACAACGGCGTAGAAAAACTAAATTAAATCAGGCTCAACTACAGCAAGTTGAAGCATGGGTAGGAGAAAATCCTAATATTACCATTAAAGAAATGAGAATAAGAATCCAGGAAAAGTTCGGCTTAAATATTAGCAAATCTACAGTACACCGCTATATGCAAAAGATGAAATTCTCTTATATTACACCAAGACCAGTACACAATGTACAAGATAAAAGAAAACAAGAGGAATTCAAAAAAAAATCTCAACGAAGTTATTGGCAAGTATTCTGAAAAAGAGCTGTTTTTCTTCGATGAATCGCGGTTTGGCACACATTCAAAGACCGGGCATGGATGGTTTAAAAAAGGCGTCAGAACAAAAGTTAAGGTAAAATTAGGTAGGGAAAATTTTTATCTCTACAGTGCAGTTAATCCTAGAAATGGGGAGAATTCTAGCTTGTTTGCACCGAATGTCAACACTGATTGTATGAATATATTTCTTGAGCAAATGTCTCAATATTTGGGACCACGAGAAGCCTTTCTTGTTATGGATTGTGCTAGTTGGCATAAGTCGAAAAGTTTAAAGGTACCTAAAAATATTGAGATTATATACCTACCACCATACTCACCTGAACTCAATCCAGTTGAGAGGCTTTGGTTGTATGTAAAACAGAACATTTTGCGCAATAAAATATACGATACTATTGCTTTGCTTGAGAGTGCTTTGTGTAAATTTATTACTTCTCTTACCTACTCCACAATTAAACAACTCTGCTATGTATCCTATTTGACTGCACAACAATGAGAATTGGTATGAGTATAATGATTATCAGTATATAAAAGTCATAGCAGACAGACTTGAAGCGGCAAATGTTGGCAAAATGTGTCAAGGAAGTTTTTCGTTTCTATGAGCTACTTGGCTCTCTGTTATAATGTTCGTTTGCTTGACCTAAGATCTGAGAGTATTTAAACTGAACCCTATACAGTGCTAAAAATGATAGGAAATCTAAGCGGAATAGTTGATGAAGTGCGCAGTGATCACATAATCCTGAATGTGAATGATGTTGGCTATATGGTGTATCTCTCAGCCAAAACTTTAAATGCATGTTCCATCGGAAGTAGAGTTAAATTACTTATCGAAACCTATGCAAATAACAGAGAAAATGTCGCTCAGCTATATGGTTTTATAAGCAAAGAAGAACAGCAGTGCTTGAGGTTGCTTGTCAAAGTAAGCGGCGTTAGCTATAAAACTGCAATGTCAATTTTGAGTAAATTAACTCCAGAACAGCTGTTTTTGGCAATTATGAATGAAGATAAAGTAGCACTCAAGATGAGTGGCCTGGGCCAAAAACTCATAAATCGAATCATCACTGAATTAAGTGGCAAAGTGAGTAAATTAGAAATAAATAACAATAATTTTCATCCAATCAATGAAGATGCCCTTTCAGCATTGATCAATCTTGGGTATGAAAAAATGAAAGCTTATGATACGATAAAAAAAATACAAGACGAATCGTCAAATCTGGACACCAAGGATATTATTCGCATGGCGCTTAAAACACTATGAAATCAATATCGTGCGATAAAGAATATGCTGAAGATGTGCGCAATATCAACATCAGGCCTGAGCAACTTGATGATTTTGTCGGGCAAAAAGACTTAATACAAAATTTAAAAGTGTTTATAAACGCTGCGCGAACGAGGACTGAAGCCTTAGATCACGTATTACTCCACGGTCCCCCAGGACTTGGCAAAACAACTTTAGCACAAATCATTTCTAAAGAATTAAGGGTCAGCTTTCGCGCAACTTCTGGTCCTTTACTTAGCAAAGCTGGGGACTTGGCTGCAGTGCTTACCACTTTAAATGCAAAAGATGTTCTATTTATCGACGAAATCCATAGATTAAATCGCAGCATCGAAGAAGTTTTATATACTGCTATGGAAGATTTTTGCTTGGACATATTAGTAGGTGAAGGGCCATCTACTCGCACTTTAAGGATAGATCTACCACCATTTACGTTAATCGGAGCAACTACACGGCTTGGATTACTTTCTGCGCCACTCAGAGATCGTTTTGGCATTCCTTTGCATCTTGAGTTTTATTCTTTTGAAGAACTGGTTAATATTATAAAAAGAGGCGCAAGAGTTCTTTCTACTGAAATTGAAGAAAATGCAGCACGGGAAATTGCCTGCCGTGCACGTGGCACTCCAAGAATTGCTTTGAGGTTACTCAGAAGAATAAGGGATTTTGTTGAAGTGAAAGATGATAAAAAAATCACTTATGAAGTCGCTGATTCTGTATTGCTAAAATTGGGTGTAGACAAAATGGGACTCAATAAACTTGATATGCATTATCTAAGATTTTTATTCAACACTTCAGGCCCTGTTGGAATTGACACTATATCTATTGCGCTATCTGAGGATGTTGGCAATATTGAAGAAACAGTAGAACCTTATTTAATCAAAATTAGTTTTGTAAAGCGCACACCAAGAGGACGCGTTCTAACCCACCAAGCAAAGGAATATTTGAGCTTTCAACATTAAACATCATAATTTATATTGACTAATTAGCATGGTATCTATATACTAACATTTATATATCAAGAATAATGGAGGCATATATGTTAACTAATAGCACTGAAACTGTATCTTTAATTGAAACTTCTCCATTTCGTACTCGCTAGTTATACTATTCTAGCTAATTAAGCTATGGTTTGTGGTAATAGAAAAAACTGGGTTCCAGCGTCACGCGCTACCCTATGAGTGCTGCTCGCGTATATTCTCTCTTTCACCATCTCAGTGTTTCTTTCTTATTATGCCAGTACCATTTTCTTGTCATTCAAGTAGCTACCCTTCTTGTCATCCCAGTGCTTGACACTGGGATCCAGAAATTCTTAAACTGAATTCTATATAGAACCTCAGAACAAAAATAAGAAATGGGTAGCACAATACTACCAAGAAATTTCTACGAGCGGCCGACCTTAACTGTAGCTGGAGAGTTATTGGGAAAAGTCCTCAAATTTTCTAACTTTAGTGGAATAATAACCGAAGTTGAAGCCTATATAGGAATGAGTGACCCAGCTTGTCATGCAGCTAAGGGTTATACTAACCGAACCTCAGTAATGTTTGGTATGCCGGGGTTTTCATATGTGTACTTTATATATGGGATGTATTACTGTTTAAATATTGTAACAGAAGCAGAAGGGTTCCCAGCAGCAGTGTTAATACGGGGATTAAAGCTCATTGAACCGCTTGAAGCAAATTTAGGTGGGCCAGGAATATTGTGTAAAAGATTAAATATTACAAAAGAACATAACAAACAGGACCTTACTATAAGCCACAAATTTTGTGTTTATGAATCTCACCTCAAACCAGATTATATTTGCACCCCGAGAATCGGAATTAGTAAAGGCCAAGAGAAATTTTGGCGGTTTAAGATCTGAGCTCCAGTGATCTTACGTAGATTATTTGCCAATCGGATAATCACCAGTGAAACAAGCATCACAATATTGTGGCGTAGCATTGTTACGCTTTTCTGCTTTAACAGCCTGATATAGTCCATCAATACTCAAGAAGGCTAGGCTATCTACTCCTATAACTTCCTTAATTTCCTCTACAGATTTATTTGCAGCAATTAAATCTTTGCACTCTGGCGTATCTATTCCATAAAAACAAGAATGCTTAATTGGTGGGCTTGAAATTTTGAGGTGAATCTCTTTTACTCCTGCATCCTTTAACATAACTATTATATTTGTTAACGTACTACCACGCACTATACTATCATCTATTAAAATTATGTTTTTACCTTTCAAAATGTGCTTATTAGCATTGAATTTTAATTTTATTCTAACTTTACGTACTTCAGCGGTTGGTTGTATAAAAGTTCTTCCTATGTAATGATTACGAATTATTCCCAGTTCCATAGGTAACCCTGAATGCTTTGCATATCCAATAGCTGCAGGTATTCCAGAATCAGGTATTGGTACAACCATATCCATATTGTTTTTTGGTGGGCTCTCTTCTGCAAGTATTCTTCCTATTTCTTTTCTTATATCATATATGGACCTATTCTCCATTATGCTGTCTGGTCTTGAAAAATAAACGTATTCAAAAATACAAAAACTTGATTTTTGCTGTGGGAAAGGAAATGCTGAAGCTAGATTACCATTTCGATCAATGGTGACTAACTCACCTGGTTCTATTTCTCTAACAAACTCTGCATTTACTATATCAAGAGCACAAGTTTCAGATGCAAGAACATAAGAACCGTTTAACTTCCCTAAAACAAGAGGCCTGATTCCAGACGGATCACGTACTCCAATAACTACTTCTTGATTGATTGCCACAAAAGAATAAGCACCTTGTATTTGCTTTAATGCATATATAAAACTCTCTAAGAAGCTATCTTTTTCACCGCTTGCTGTCAGATGCACTACTACTTCTGTATCAATATCTGACTGAAAAACGCACTCTTGTTTAATTAATTGTTCGCGTATTGGAGAAATATTAATTAAATTACCATTATGTGCTATGGCAAAATCCCCAAATTTGCCACTTTTGCCAAGCATGGGCTGCACTCCAAACTTATTACCACTTGTTGAGTATCGAACGTGACCTATTGCACAATCTCCAGGTAAGGATTTCTTTATTTCATCTATATCATCAAATACACTGCTCACTTGACCTTGAAAGTGATAAGAGTGCAGCTTATCGTTGTTACTGGTTACTACGCCAAAAGACTCTTGACCTCTATGCTGCAAAGCGTGGAGAGCAAGTATAGAGTTAAAAGCAGCACTTTGGTTGCAACTTATGCCAAATACCCCACACTCCTCACGCATTTCATCTAGCATAAAAACTATTAAGTAAAGTTTAATTTTACTTTAGCATAGGTAAAATACAAGCATTTTGTTGTTCATCTGCTTTTATTGCCAGCAATAATCCTATGCATATCAAGCTTGCAGCAGTTGTACTTCCTCCATAGGAAAGAAATGGCAGTGGATCGCCTATAACAGGTAAGAGGCCCATTGTCATTCCGATGTTTATAAAGAAATGAGCACTAAAAAAGGCAAAAATGCCGATAGATACCGACTTAGAAAAATAATTTTTTGACCTATAAGCAATAGAGAGCATTATAGCAAGCAATGTAGTATAGAGTAAAATTAAAGCCATGCTACCTAAAAATCCCCATTCCTCACTCAGCACTGCAAAAGCAAAATCTGTACGTTTCTCCGGCAAAAATCCAAGTTGAGTTTGACTTCCGTTAACAAAGCCCTTACCAAGCAAACCTCCTGAACCAATAGCTATTTGAGATTGCTGCGCATTATAACCTATTCCAAGTGGATCCACTGATGAATCCAAAAATGACAATATCCTTTGCTTGTGATAAGGACGTAAAAAAGGCCAAATAGCAGGTACTGCAAAAATGCCAAGCGTCCCACAAATTACTAAATGAGCTCTTTTTATTACTGCTGTGAATATAATTGATGCTCCTATAAACAACATTATCACAGCTGTGCCTAAATTAGGTTGCTTTAACACCAAGAATACAGGCAAGAAAATAATTATTACCGCCTTAAGCAATCTTTTAAATTCCATCATTTTATACACACTTTGTTTATTGAAATAACGAGCAAGTGCAAGTATTAAGCCTACCTTTGCAAATTCTGATGGTTGCAAACTAATTGATCCAATTCTTATCCACCTCGTCGCACCCATTATGTGCGAGCCAAAAAAATTTACTGCTAATAGCGAAATCGCTGCTGCTATATAAAAAAAGTAGGCGTGCTTCAAATAAAAATCTAGCTCTATGAATGACATAGCTATAGCGAGTAGGAAAAAGAAGGAAAATATGACTATTTGGTGAATTGCAAATGGTACCCACTTTCCTCCAGCAGAAGAGTATTGAACAGCAATGCCAATGCAAAACAGCACTATCACGTTAATGACTAATAACCAATGAATCTTCTTCAGCCTATCCACACTTATAACCTTAAAGTATAGTAAAATATGAAACAAAGATAAAAATCAAAAAACCAACTTCTCAACTACTAACCGAATTGGAGTGCTATATATTCCAGTTACTATTGTTAAAGCTGCCATAAACAATAGACAGAAAAGCATAGGAAATGGCACATCATTAATTTTGCCTAGTGTCATTCCAGCGCTTGATGCTGCACTATTTTCAAAATACATTTTCTCTACCATCTTCCACATGTATATTAGTGCAAGAAAAGAACCGGCAGCAAAAGCTATCAGGGAAATCCACGCGCGAGATTCTATAACTGCTTTCATTATATGCCATTTGCTTACAAAGCCATTTGTTAGCGGCACACCGACTAATGCTAAACTAAGTAGAGTAAACGCAAGTGCTGTATAAGGCATTGATTTCTTGAGTCCCGATAAATTCTCTATTTTTGTTGTATCAAATTTGTAAGAAATACATCCTGCAGCCATGAATAAAGATGTTTTTATTATGCTGTGGTTTACTATGTGAAGAATTGCTGCAAATACACCTGTTTTTGAGTTAAAACTCAGTGCTAAAATTATATAACCAATTTGGCTGACACTAGAATTAGCAAGCAGTCTTCTTATATCTTTTGCAGTTATTGCAGATATTGACCCAAATATAATAGCGCAAAGTGCAAGGATAATTATCACGTTGCTTAGTGATGGTTTAAATAAGAAGAAATTCTGATGGAAAACAGTATAGAAGATCCTAATGAAAACATATATCATCACTTTTGTCACTGTGCCTGAAAAGAATATGCTAATGAAACTTGGCGCCTCACTATATGCATTAACCAGCCACCTGCTTAATGGAAACAGTGCCATTTTGATTGAGAGACCAACAAAAATGAACAATGTGCCAAGTTTTATGATGTTGTTATCGTATAATGGAACTATTCTTTCAGCCATGTCAGACATATTGAGCGTTCCAGTCATTGAATACAAGAGCCCGATGCCAAATAAATAAAATGTTGCGCCTATTGTTCCACTAATTAGATATTCAAATGCTGCAACCAAGGCTTTTTTATCCCTTCCCATTGAAACTAATACATAAGAAGAAAGAGATGAAATTTCCAAAAAAACATAAAGATTGAATATGTCGTTTGTTACTAGAATCCCGAGCAGTCCGCTTAAGCACAGTAGAAATAGAGAGTAAAAACCAGTGATTTTGTTTTTGCTAATCTCTTTTTCGTTAATATAAAAGCTATAAAGCACGCTAATCAGCGCTATAAAATTCACCAAAGTTAGAATCAAGGAGTTTAACACGTCGATTCTTAACTCTATTCCATGCGGAGGAGCCCAATTTCCAAGGTGATAAGTTATAATCTCGCCTTTATATGTTTTAACGAGTAGTATCGATGAAATGATAAGAGTGATTGTTGTTGCAATAAAAGAAATAAACCAAGATACCTTGTGTTTCTTGGTAAGAAAGCAAAACATTGATGCAATTATTGGTATAATAACTTGTAAAATTGGTAATTGCATTAAATTGTTGTTAATATATCGTTAAAGTATTAGTATATATAATACTTTTTGTTTTAATACTCTTATGTTATCTAAAATTTGTAACGCAATAAAACGCCTATTACGAAGAGAAGATAAATTTGTAGGAAGAGATGAAAATGGAAATTCTTACTATGAATCAAGTAAAGGGAAAAGGTGGATTATGTATAGCAGTGTTTCTGAGCCTACAACAGTGCCTCCGGAATGGCATATATGGCTTCACTATACTGATAATGTAGTACCAGTTAATAATAAAAAAAGAAAAGTAAAACATACTCCTAATTTAACGGGTACAAAAGATGCATACTATCCAAACCAAAAAGTGAAAAATTACTATAAAAGCTGGAGTCCTGATAACTAAAGATGCGAAGGTCAAATATACTTGAAATAACCGCTGGATTATTTGTATTAATTTTTACTATTTTTCTGATTTTCTTTGCTATTGATAAGCTATCTTACATAAAGAAAAACTATAAGGATTGCTATAAAATATATGGTCTTTTTGCTAACGCTAACGGTATAGGAGTTGGTGATAGTGTCAAGATCTCTGGTGTAGATGTTGGAAGCATAACTGGTGTATCACTTGACAAAGCTACCTACGTAGCACGAATCGATATGTGTATAAGCAAAGACATAAAATTGCCAATTGATAGTTCAGCTCTGATCACTAGCAGTGGAGTTGTTGGCAGTAAATTTGTTAATATATCACCTGGATCAGATATTAAACTAATCTTGCACGGTGGTAAAATAGAATATACTCAAGCTGAAGCAAATATGGGTGGAATAATGGACAGAATTCTTGGTATGTTTACGAAGTGAAAATGGCAGGATTCCAAGTATATCCGTTCAGGTAAAGCCTCCTGTAGTTCTAAAGTATTTAAGGAGTTTGCCTTATTTCTTGCCTTTTCTACCGCTTGCTTTGGGGTTTATAGTATAGAAAGTGCCTTAACAGTTGCAGTGCATGTCTATTAATGATAAAATGAAGATTAATTCATTTTGATATTATGATTGGTTTACTGTTTGCCGTACTATTGTTCCTCTGTGGTAGTGATGCACTTGCAAAACAGGAGCCACGTTCAATAGCTGGAGATAATCACATAAAGGTAATAAATTATAACCCACAGGCTATACATAAGTATACGGGTTTTTATGGTTATCAGTCCAGTATATTGTTTGAACCAGGGGAGGTAATACAAAACCTTTCAATGGGTGATTCAACTGGTTGGCAACTCCTTCCTCAAGGTAACAGATTGTTTATTAAGCCTATAGATGATATTGCCGATACTAACGCAACTATAATTACCAATAAAAGAGTTTATTACTTTGAACTTCATGCTGAGGAAGCAACTGGACTAGATGATCCAAGATTAGCATATGAAGTAAGGTTTCTTTATCCACTATTTAGCAGTGATGAGATTTACACAACAAATAACGGTGATATCCTCGAACAAGCTAGTCATACCATTATTCCTGATATAAACGATATTGAAGTTGTAAAGAAGGGTTTAAATTTTAATTATTCCATCTCGCACGTTAAAGGCAGTCAGTCAATAATACCAATCAAGGTTTTTGATGATGGAAAATTTACATATCTACAATTCAATAAAATAAACTCTGATTTCCCGGCAGTTTTTATGGTTGATTCTGCAGGATATGAGTCTTTAGTAAATTTTCGTACAGTTGACAACTATCTGATAATCGAAAGGGTAAGTTCAGTGTTTACCTTAAGGAATGGATCGAGTACAGTTTGCCTATTTAATGAAAACATGCCTTTCAAAAAAGGTAAGTGATTACTATCTAAAGGCTATAATGCCCGAGATATGGGTGCAAAGTTTTTTCTATGATGTTCTGTAATTCCATAAAGGCCAATAGCGTTAAGGTGCTCTTTTGTCCCATATCCTTTATTTTTATACCAATTATATTCAGGATGCTTATTGTGCAATTCTTGCATAAGCCGATCTCTCGTAACTTTTGCAACGATTGAAGCTGCTGCAATTGATGTACTCAAATTATCACCATTTACTATGGATTTCACTTGCCATTTCACTTCAGGTGGTTGATTACCATCAACTAGCACATAATCTAACTCTAGGTCCAAGTCTATCAACGCACGTTCCATTGAAAGTTTTGTTGCTTGCAAGATATTGTATGAATTTATTTCTTCTACGCTTGCCATTCCTATACCAAATTTTGCAACGGATATTATTTTTTCATATAGGACTTGCCTACATTGAGGAGTCAACTTTTTCGAGTCGTTGATTCCATCAATAATTGTATTTCTATCAATAAACACTACGGCTGCGGATATTACTGGACCAGCTAGCGGACCTCTTCCAACTTCATCCACTCCTGCTATCACTCCTGATAATTTATTTTCTAATGTAAAGTCTGGGTATTTCATAGGTTTTTATAATAAGAAAGTTATAGTAAAAACTGAACAGATAATAGAAATTATCCAAAATTTCATAACGATTGCATTTTCTGACCATCCCTTCTTCTCAAAGTGATGATGTATTGGTGCCATAAGAAAAACTCTTTTTCCTTCTCTATACTTAAACTTTGTATATTTAAAATATGATATCTGAATAATAACAGATAGAGTCTCTATTACAAAGATTATTCCAATAATGGCAAAAAGCATTTCTCTTTTAATTAGGACACTAGTTAACCCTAAAGCCGCACCTACCGACAAGCTACCAACATCACCCATAAATATTTTTGCTGGATGTGTGTTAAACCACAAGAAACTTAGAATAGCTCCTATAAATGCAATGCAGAATAAAGTAATATTCATATCTGCCTGAGTTATATATGCAATTAGCCCCAAAAAAGCAAAGGAAGTGATAACTTGAGTTGCAGCAAGGCCATCCAAACCATCTGTGAGATTCACAGCATTAGAAGAGCCGACAATTACAAACGCAGCAAACGGAACATATAGATAGCCAAAATCTATTATTACTCCTTTAAATAGGGACGTTTTTGTAAAACCTTCAGCAGAGTATAGCTTAAGTATAAACACACCAACCAGAGCAACAATAAACTGAATAAGTATTTTGGTTTTTGCACTTAAACCTCGATAGTGATTTGTCTTCAATTTTAAATAATCATCAATAAATCCAAGTAGAGCAAAAAATAGAGTTATCAATATCAGCAGCAAAATTTCTGGTGTTAACTGAGCCCAGAGTAAAATTGGTAATAAAGAAGAAATCAGTATTATTATTCCGCCCATAGGTGGTACATTCTTTTTTGTTATTAAATGACTTTCTGGTCCACATGATCTAATTGGTTGCCCATCTTTGCTTATTTTTTTTAGAAGCTTTATAAAATAGGGAAAAAGAATAAATCCAAAAACAAATGAGGTAAAAAATACTTTTGTAGCTAAGATCATCTGCTTACTTAAATTGACTAAGTATCATACCACTTATAGCTAATAAAGCCAACTTCTGTCATCCTATAGCCTGACCATATTATTCCTTTTTCACTTCATTCTTTCCTAATTTGGTGCGTATAACTACAATGACTCTGGAATAGTATGAAGAGTTATATTGTCATCTTCTGCAAAACAAAATTCGCTATTTGCATCTGTCCATATATACATTTCTTTTAGATTAATCTCAGAAGAATCATAAACACCATACTCTGCTTTTGTATGGTAATCACAATACCGAAACTTACCCTCTTTATTGAAAGAGCCAAATTCATCAATTAATGTGGCCATTTTTCTACCTTTTTTACCACTTATGAATTCGAACACGGCAACTGAATGGTGACCTGGAGAGCCTGGTTCAGGAGATTCTTCTGTAATAAAAAACGATGGCCGATGACTAAATAACTCGCTGAGATTTGGATTGTATTCTTTTTTTACACAATTTAAACTTATGAATTTATATTCATCTGAAACGTTCGAATACTGTGGATCGTATTTTTTGTATTCAAAGAATTCATTACCTAAAAAATTACAAACGTTAATTTACAATCATCATTCAATTCAGCATGAATTTTAGGAGCTCCATATCTACATTTAGAAGCTTTTTTTGAATGTCTGCTTTTATTTGCTGATTCTCTACTGCTTATTTTCCTTGTAGTCCACTTATAGTAGCAACTAGCAGATACATTCAAAACC
The DNA here is from genome assembly GCF_977011065.1 of Wolbachia endosymbiont of Dactylopius coccus. Classification (NCBI taxonomy): domain Bacteria; kingdom Pseudomonadati; phylum Pseudomonadota; class Alphaproteobacteria; order Rickettsiales; family Anaplasmataceae; genus Wolbachia; species Wolbachia endosymbiont of Dactylopius coccus. The sequence goes on from NZ_OZ347065.1 coordinate 1,295,720, forward strand.
CTACCTGCACTTTATGGTGTTTACTATATAAAAAAATATTTTATTCTTTTTGACTGGCTAGGGCTTTTTTTAAAATGTCTCTTTCTCTTGTTACTTTTGCTAACTCTTTCTGTAAATCAAATCTCTCTTTGTCATAAGGTACTACATCTGGAAATGCATTTGTCGCTGACTTTTTTTCGTTATATTTCTTCATCCATTTTCCTAATACACTATCCCTTATTCCTAAATCTCTTGCTACTTTTGCAACTGGTTGACCTACCTTTCTTTGTTCATTTGCCAGCTTAACAGCTTCCAATTTGAATTCTGCCGTATATTCTCTTGCCATCTCCAAAATTTTATTTTACCCGAAAAAACTCCTTTCTTTCTCTCCACTTTTTCTGGGTAAGGTGACTCTTCAGCGTCACGCGAAATTTATTTATTTACTCATTTACTTTTCTCAAAAAAGTACCTACCTTTTTGAGAAAAGTAGTAGAAAATTAACAGATTACGGAAAGAAAACAGGAATTTTGGGGCAAATAATTAGACAAAAAGGCTGTACGTATAGGTGGTTAAAACAGGCTACTGTGGCGGGTTTTATGTTGTGGTAAATTACTATAGAGAGAAGTTCGTAAAACACGACTGGTGATCCCGACGCGATTCGAACGCGTGACCCACTGATTAAAAGTCAGTTGCTCTACCGGCTGAGCTACGGGATCATTTCATTTTTCAGCTATACTAAACATCAATACAGTTTTTATCCGTTTTAATCAAACTAAAATTTTCATGTGTGGTTAAATAAATTATATAATATACTGCGTTAGTGATAATTTAGTTAAAAAATCTATGGATAATTTAAAAAATTTTTAAAGGAAAACTTCTTGTTAATTTTCAGTTCACAGATTTATTTGGATGGTGTGACGTATAACGCTAAGGAGACAAAAAAATAGAGAAGTGTGTACACCCTGCAGAATTTGTACACTATTTAGCAATAGCCTAATAGATAAATATTTCTTGCATTTCAGCCTGAGTGATTTATGCTTTAAACAAGAATTGGGGGTATAGCTCAGCTGGTAGAGCATCTGTTTTGCACGCAGAAGGTCAGCGGTTCGATCCCGCTTGCCTCCACCAGTCTATATTAGCTCTAGCACGCCACAAAATCTGTTAAAATAGCTTATTTTAATCTACTTTCCTAAAATCCCTATTTCTTTTCGTAACTTCTCTCTACACAAGTAATGTTTGTTATTATAATTCTGATATATACTAACTTAACAATAAATTAATCAATAAATGTTAGAATACTAATACCAATTCCCATTACACGGCAAACAGATAGACAATAATAGAAGACAAGCCATAATGAAATAAGTGAAATAGTCGAGGTATAAATGGCACTAAGATCAAAATTATTGGATGAAGAAGTAGTAAAATCAGCAAAAAAAATGCTGAAGAAAGTAAGGAACAATGCATATGTTGCAAAAAAACTAAATGCTGTAATTGCAGCAAAAAAGCATAGTATAACGGCTGTAGCAAAAATATATTGCATTTCAAGAAGCGCACTAACTTCGTGGATAAAACTCTTGAAATTAGGCAGAGAAGAAAAATTGTTTGCTCCTCCACAACGGCGTAGAAAAACTAAATTAAATCAGGCTCAACTACAGCAAGTTGAAGCATGGGTAGGAGAAAATCCTAATATTACCATTAAAGAAATGAGAATAAGAATCCAGGAAAAGTTCGGCTTAAATATTAGCAAATCTACAGTACACCGCTATATGCAAAAGATGAAATTCTCTTATATTACACCAAGACCAGTACACAATGTACAAGATAAAAGAAAACAAGAGGAATTCAAAAAAAAATCTCAACGAAGTTATTGGCAAGTATTCTGAAAAAGAGCTGTTTTTCTTCGATGAATCGCGGTTTGGCACACATTCAAAGACCGGGCATGGATGGTTTAAAAAAGGCGTCAGAACAAAAGTTAAGGTAAAATTAGGTAGGGAAAATTTTTATCTCTACAGTGCAGTTAATCCTAGAAATGGGGAGAATTCTAGCTTGTTTGCACCGAATGTCAACACTGATTGTATGAATATATTTCTTGAGCAAATGTCTCAATATTTGGGACCACGAGAAGCCTTTCTTGTTATGGATTGTGCTAGTTGGCATAAGTCGAAAAGTTTAAAGGTACCTAAAAATATTGAGATTATATACCTACCACCATACTCACCTGAACTCAATCCAGTTGAGAGGCTTTGGTTGTATGTAAAACAGAACATTTTGCGCAATAAAATATACGATACTATTGCTTTGCTTGAGAGTGCTTTGTGTAAATTTATTACTTCTCTTACCTACTCCACAATTAAACAACTCTGCTATGTATCCTATTTGAATGACCAACAATGAGAATTGGTATTAGGTTCACCGACAACCGTCATCCCACTACGTGTTAGCGGGATCTATGTTAAGAGATACCGCGAATGAATCGCGGTATGACGTGGGACTGCTGTCATTCCAGTGCTCCTTTTTTTGTCATCCAAGTAGCGTGACACTGGGATCTAGCCTTTATTATTTGGTTAAAATTAAGTCTTCTGGATCCCAATGTCAGCTACTTTCATGACATCATCATAAAGTAAACCAGTATCACGCTACTCGGATGACAGGAGAAGGGGCTACTTGGATGACAAGAAAGAGGTTACTTTCATGACACTGTCATAAAGTGAACCAGTACTTGGCTTGTGTTCTAGGCAAAACCTGCTATAACATTTACATACTGTTTCCGAAACAAATGTTCCGCACTGGGATCTGCTATGTAAGAGGTCTAATGATCAACGAAGAAATTGTAAGAGAGAACTTAAAAAAAGTCATAGAGCAAAAAAGCGGTAAAGATGTGATCGCTCTTGGCATAATATCCTCAATCATTGTTAAAGGCGGGAACATTGGTTTTGCGCTTGAAGTTGCCGGTAACACGCAAGCAAATGAAGAATTAAGAAGAAATTGTGAACAAGCTGTTCAAGCTATATCAGGAGTGGGGAAAGTGACCGTGGTTGCTACTGGTCAAAAACAGGCTGGACAGCAAAAAGCTAAACTATATATTGAAGGAGTAAAAAATATAATTGTTGTTGCCTCAGGTAAAGGAGGTGTAGGCAAGTCTACGGTTGCACTAAACCTTGCTCTTTCATTAGTAGAATTAAAACATAAAGTTGCGCTAGTTGATGCAGATATATATGGGCCTTCAATTCCTAAAATGCTTGGTGCTGAAAAATTAAAACCAGAGATACGGGATAGGAAAGCAATGCCTATAGAAAAGTATGGCCTGCATACTATTTCAATCGGCTATTTTGTTGATAAAGATCGTGCAGCGATATGGCGTGGCCCTATGATCACAAAAGCACTTTATAATCTGCTCATGGGAACAAAATGGCCTGATATAGAATATTTAATAGTTGACACACCACCTGGAACTGGCGATGTACATCTAAGTTTGATGGAAAATTTTAACTTAACCGGAGCAATAATAGTTTCAACTCCACAAGAGCTTGCCTTGATTGATGCACGCAAAATTTACGATATGTTTACAAAGCTCAGTGTACCGATTATTGGTATTGTAGAAAATATGAGTTATTTCATTCAAAATGACTCAGAAATATACATATTTGGAAAAGACGGCGCAAAAAGAATGTCTGAGGAGCTGGGCATCAAACTCCTAGGCAGGATTCCTCTGGATCCACAAATATGTCATGCTTCTGATTGTGGAAATCCTTTAATGCTAAGTGAAGATTTGGCAGAGATTTATGAAGACATTGCTAAAGATGTTATAGCTAAAGTGGCTTAGGTTTACCGACAATTTGAAAAACCGTCATTCCGCTACTAGTTAGCGGAATCTATACCGCGCACAACTGTACGAACGTTGTAGTTTGGGCCACCAGTGGGCAGTGCCCAGACACTGGGATCCAGGAATTTTATTAAGTTGGTAAGCATAAAAGTAGCTGTTTTATGTTAAAATACAACATTTTGATGATTATGAAAAAGCTGGATCCCAGTGTCAAGCACTGGGATGACATCATAGAGGCACTGGAATAACATCATCCTTTTTTCTGAATTCCAGTGTCAGCTACTTTCATGACATCGTTTACTATGTGCCACATTGCAATGTTCGTACAGCTATGGAATGAATCGCGGTATGACGTAGGGAAACCTTTCTTGGGTTAGCTATAGGTCTTTGTCTATAAAGTTTGTTTAAACTATTTTCAAAACAGATAAAATATAATTTTACAATTAGCGTAAATAAAATGAATTATGATGTAATCATTTCAGGTGGTGGGTTACTTGGTCTTATTACTGCCATTGGCCTCAGTTGTGACTCTGTGTCTGTAGCTGTGATTGAAAAAAATAGTCTACCACGTGCAGTAGATGATAATCGAGCATTTGCTATTTCTCAAGGGTCGAAAAAAATACTGGAAAAATTAGGGATTTGGCAGTTTGTGGGAAGTGAAGCTGAGCCAATACTTGATATATGCATATTAGATGCGGTTACTGTGCATTACAATCATAAAATGGTTAGCGAAGAGCCAATGGGTTATGTTATCAACAATGCTACTATATGGAATGCAATCAACAATAATTTTCTAAATAAACTGAATATATACTCTCCACATTCCTATAAAACAATTGCTTGTGATTCAGGATATGTGGAAGTGATTCTTGATAATAACCAGGAATTAATATCATCGCTACTTATCTGTGCTGAAGGCAAAAACTCTAAATTACCAAAGTTATTCTCTATACCGACAGTGAAGTTTGATTATAAGCAAAGTAGTATAGTATTTAATGTAGAACATGAATTACATCACCAAAACTTAGCTATAGAGCGATTTTTTCCTGGCGGTCCATTTGCAATTTTGCCGATGAAAGGTGGCTATACCTCTTCAATAGTCTGGACAGAAAAATCTGAAGTTTCAAAAATGCTAATTAATCTGACTGAAGAGGAATTTATTATAGAACTTAAAAAAAGATTTGGTCCTTATTTAGGGGAGATAAGATTAGAGGGTGAAAGAAAACTTTATCCTTTAAGTTTTGCTTTCGCAAAAAAGTTATATAAGGGTAGAGTTTTGCTTATCGGCGATGCAGCGCATTCAATTCATCCAGTTGCAGGTCAAGGGCTTAACCTTGGAATTAGAGATGTAGAAAGTGTTATAAAGCACATAGTTGCTGCAAAAGCATCTGGTATTGATGTTGGCAGTAGTTATTTATTAAAGAAAATTTCACGTGACAGGTACTTTGATAATTTTACAATGGCGCTTGCAACTGATGGATTAAATAGAATATTCTGTGCTAAAGCACTAAGAAATCTTGGCTTAATTGCAGTTGAAAATTCAAATTTTCTCAAAAAACGCTTTATTCGGCATGCTATGGGATTTAGATAAACCACTATTTTAGCACTAAGCACGATAAAGAAAATCATTTATAATTGCTATAGCAACTAGTGTAGACACTTGACGTTCCTTGTGATTTGATAAATAGAGGTTTTTATCTGACTTCACAACAAGGGCTTCTGGATGACATTGAAAGTAAATATTACCGTGCTTATCTTCAATAGCCTCTATTACCCCACCACTGGAAAATGCTGCAACTTTATATCCAAGTAACTCCAATTTTCTTCTATTTTCTGGTGTATTACTTACTGCCCCTGAATGAGCATCTGGAAAATATGTTGAAAACCAGCCATTTTCATTAGGTATTAAGAATTTAGCTACTAATTCCGCTAAACGACTGTTTGGAACGATCTTTATCTGCTGGAGAGGTGCATCATCTTTATGTGGATTAGGTGCTGATTCTAAATGAGATCTTTGCTTCTCTTCATCACTCACAACACTCACTACTTCAATTCCCTTTGCATTCATTATGCCTTCACATATGCCAAATAAATGAATTGCAGGGTTATCATCCACTATTTTTGCAATTGCTTCAGTAACAAGCTGGCGATAAGGGGTGGGTGCTGAGTGTAAATTATCCGGAATAAATATTCTATTTATTTTGTGCTCTTCAATAAACTTTGCAACTTCAATTTTTATTCGGTCTAATGTCAGCTTCTTTGCCAATGTTTCATCTTGTTTTGCAAAGATAAGCGACTCTTCTTGGATTTCTTTTAGGTTAATTATTTTATTGTAGTCAATGAGTACGGTTTTAACTCCAAAATTATTGAACATCTCGTAAATATTTTGAGATAGCCCAAGCTCATGTGCTTCTTCCGTTTTCAATAAACCAACAACTATGTCATTATTTACTGTATTTTCTGCCGTCAAGACAGTTGACGCTGGTTCTTCTTTTTTGGTTAGATGTTGAGATGCCGGTTTTTCACTAACGCCAGCATAAGTAATATTGCTTAATAATAGAACTATAATTAATAAGATCTTAAATACTTTATTATAATATTTATATACCATCTCCCTAATATTTATGTTGTGATATAGAGTATTTTATAACAAAAAGGCAAGTTTGCCACGAAAGAGAAAGTGGCCTGAGCAGGAATCGAACCAGCGACACAAGGATTTTCAGTCCTTTGCTCTACCAACTGAGCTATCAGGCCAACTGTATACTTTCATTTTTAGATAAAAAATGTTATTATGTCTATCAAAAGTTTTTAAAGTAGTTTATATAAAAATAAAGGATGAACATTAATAACAGAATAGGAATCTACCCTGGCACATTTGACCCTATAACTTTTGGGCATATTGACATAATCAAAAGAGCGTGTAAACTAGTCGATAAATTAATAATAGGAGTTGCAGAAAACGTTAATAAGCATATTGCCTTTGACACAAAGCTACGCACAAGCATGGCTGAAAGTGAAATCAAAGGGCTAGGAATTGATGCAGATGTTATATCTTTTAATGGGTTGCTAGTGAAGTTTGCCAAAGAGCAGAATGCTTCTGTTATTATAAGGGGACTCAGAGCAGTATCGGATTTTGATTACGAGTTTCAAATGAGTTGGGTAAATTATAAACTTCTTCCTGAAATCGAAACCATATTTCTTCCTGCTTCTGAAGATACTCAATTTATCTCATCAAGTTTTGTAAAGGAAATAGCAAGATTAGGAGAAGATGTTAGCAAATTTGTATCAAAAGGCGTTCAAAACGAATTGATTAACCTGAATAGGATAAAAAATGGAGAATAGTGCTTGTTGTTTTTTATTTCTGGATGGGTATATTCAATATATAAAATGTTATAAGCTAAAGGAGTAGCATGTCAAAAGTGAGGGTTAATAATAGAAAAGTTTGTTGTCATGGTGATGAGAATGATGAGGGTTCCGGCCATCCATTAATATATTTAGATATGGGAGAAGAAGAGGAAATAGCCTGCCCTTATTGTGAAAAGACGTTTGTCCATGACTGTACTGTAGAAGCGGTTGGGGAGCTGACTAGGGATGAACTCTAATGGCACTTCTGCAGACTTAGCTTATGTAAATAGCAATAAGAGGGGCAGTAAAAATGAAACTATCCATACGATCGAGCACTCCTCCATGGCCAGGTATCATACTTCCACTATCTTTAACACCGTAAGCTCTTTTAACAAGCGACTCAGTGAAATCGCCAAGTTGCGCTAGAATAGCGATTGCAAGGCCAATGATTGGAGAATAAAGAATTGAAAATAGACCAAAAAATATTGATCCAAAAATTGTGCACACTACTCCAGCTAAGATTGCACCAAGAAGTCCTGTCCAAGTTTTTCCAGGGCTAAGAATTGGGCAAATTTTAGCTCCACCAAAATTCTTGCCAAACAGGTAGGCAGTAACATCAATTCCCCAAATGGTTAAGACGAACCATACTAATGCATATTTTCCCTGTGGTAGATTATATAAATATATTAATGAGGCGCTTGGTAGCGCAATTAATAATAATGCAAAAACGTATAAAATTTTGTTTCCTTGGGTTAGATTATACCATTCAAAAGAAGATAAAACTGCTATCGAAAAAATTAATAGGTAAAACGATAAATCACTGAAATATGTAGCAAAAGAAAATATAAATAATATTATTATTGAGGACAATATTCTGACTATAAAATTATTATCTACCATATTTTTTCTCTCTTTTTGTATAATCTTCTAATGCTTTGCTCAAATCTTGACAAGAAAAATCAGGCCATAAAGTATCACAAAAATATAATTCAGCATAAGCTGCTTGCCATAATAAAAAATTGCTTAATCTTTTTTCGCCACCAGTGCGAATTAATAAATCCAATTTTGGCAAATCTTTAGTATATAGAAATTTTTCAAATTCCTCTTCTGATACATAAGCAATATTTTCTTTTATAATATTGCTTATAGCTTGTGTAATTTCTTGCTTTGCTCCGTAACTAACTGCCACAGTGAGTAATAACCCATCGTTCTTATGTGTCATTTCTTCTGCTTTTTTAATTTGATCCAATATTTTACTGGATAACAGACTTAAATTGCCAATAAAATTCAACTTAATGTTACAGTTACAAATGAAATTGACTTTATCTTCATTAGTTAAAACGGAGTAAAATAAATCAAATAGACAGTCAGTTTCGTTTTTAGGTCTAAGCCAATTCTCCATAGAGAATGCATACAAAGTTAAGTAGGGTATGGTTAGGTCCGTACAATACTTGGCAATATCGTATGCAACTTCACTGCCCTTTTTATAACCATCAATTTTTACCTTTCCTTGATTGTTCGCCCATCTACCATTACCATCCATAATAATTGCTAAATGTTTCGGTAAAGATTCTTGATTCAACATTTAAAGTTCATCTAAACTACTCGATATCATTCCAGTACTTGACATATAACTGTGCAAACATTGTGATTTGGGACACTTGAAAGGTGTCATCCCAGTAGCCCTTTTTTCCCTGTCATCCCAGTGCGTGACACTGGGATCTAAGTATAAAAATATTTGCAAATTATGCAATGAACAACAGATTCTTAGAGCATATAATGTCCATGATGAAAATAAGATGGATCCCAGTGTCACGCACTGGGATGACAGGGAAAAAAGGCACTGGGATGACAGGAAAGAGGGCACTGGAATGACATCATTTACTGTACAATACTGTGCAATATTGCAACGTTCGTACGGTTGTGTGCCTGCTACCTCCATGGCACCCTTGCATGTAATTTTTTCTTTTTCACTACTGAAGGTTTCTTTCATATTACCTTAGTGATGCAATATATCCTTTTCTTTGATGGACAATTCACCATCAATCTTTTTTATATTATCATCAGTAATATTTTGTATTTCCTTCTTAGCACCATGAAAATCATCTTCTGAGATCTCCTTATTTCCCTTCATTTTCTCTATTTCTTCCATAACATCTCTGCGTATATTTCTGATGGCAATCCGCGCATTTTCAGAAAACTGATGCAATAATTTTACTAATTTTTCACGGGTTTCTTGTGTTAAATCCGGAAGAGCTATACGTATGGTATTGCCCTCAACAACAGGATTTAAATTCAAGTTGGCATTTAATATAGCATTTTTCACTTCACCTACAACATTAATATCCCAAACTTTAATTGATAGGGTTTTGTTATCTATAACTGAAACGCCTGCAACCTGATTTAACTTTTGATGTCCACCATAGATATTTACAACTACACCATCAAGCAACGATGCGCTAGCTCTACCAGTGCGTACGCCTTTAATATCATCATGAAAGGACTGAATAGTTTTTAGCATTCTTTCTTTTGTTTTAGCTTTTATTTCATTTAACATAAATTACCTACTGTTTACAATCTGAAACTATAGTATAAGTACCTTGACCCTTAATAATATTGACTATTTTTTCTCCCTTCAAAGAAAAAACTATAATTGGAATAGAATTCTCACGAGCAAGTGAAATTGCTGATGCATCCATAACTTTTAAATCACGAGTCAATAAATCCGTGTAAGAAAGCCTATCATACATTACAGCATCCTCATTTTTTTTCGGATCAGCGGAGTATACACCATTTACTTGTGTACCCTTTAGAATAACATCACAATTCATTTCAACAGCACGTAAGGCTGCAGCTGTATCTGTAGTAAAAAATGGGTTGCCTGTGCCTGCTGCAAAAATTACCACTCTACCTTTTTCTAAATGACGAATAGCTTTCCTTCTTATGTAAGGTTCACATACAGTGGCCATGGGTATTGCAGATAATACCCTAGAAGCTACTAAATTTTTTTCTAAAAAGTTTTGTAAAATTAAAGCATTGATTATAGTTGCAAGCATTCCAATATAATCACTGCTTGCTCTTTCACAGCCACTTAAAGACGCAGATGCGCCACGAAAGATATTACCACCACCAACAACAATACATACCTGAACTACAAGCCTGTTAACATCAGCTATATCTTTGCATAATTGGCTTATTATTCCCATATCATGGCCAAAAGACTGTGACCCCATCAAAGCTTCACCAGAGATCTTCAATAACACTCTAGAGTATTTTACTTTATCTGCTAAGGAAGACATTTCTTACCATTTAGTTTGCACTGCCCAAAACAAGTAACTTGTAATCAGATAATTTAATAGCACTCACCTCGCTTGATTTTATAAAATCAGAAACCTTCATTTTATCATCTTTTATGAACTTTTGTTCTAGTAAAACAACTTCTTCATAGTACTTAGCCATTCGTCCATCTACTATTTTTTTTGCTACTTCTTCAGGTTTATTTAAGCTCCTTACTTGCTCTTCAATTATAGAACGTTCATTTTTCAACTTCATTTGATCTAAATCATCTATAGACAAAGCTTCAGGCTTCATAGCAACTACATGCATAGCTATTTGTTTTCCAATCTCTTGTAGCTTTGCCTTATCACCAGATGATTGCAATGCAATTAAAGCACCAATCTTACCTAAGCCATGCGCATCACCATGTACGTAACCAGCAATAACTCCATCCTTAGCTTCTAAGTAACAAAGCTTGCTTAACTCTAACTTTTCACCAAGAACTGACGTACCATTCATAATAGCTTCCTGCACTGTGCCAATGCTTTCATACTTGGCATTTTTTAACTCAAGAACGCTGATACAGCGTTCTTGATGAGCAATTGATGCTAAATTTGAAACTAACTCTATAAATTTCTCATTCCTTGCAACAAAATCGGTTTCGCAATTGAGTTCAACCAATGCACCATAATTTTCAGTCAAACACATAGCAACGAGCCCATCTGAAGCTACTCTATCAGATTTTTTGTCAGCTTTAGCAAGACCTATTGTACGCAACTTATCAACGGCTTTCTTGATGTCACCATCACATTCTTCTAATGCTTTTTTACAGTCACTTAAGCCAAGCCCTGTCCTATCACGTAATTCCCTTATATTATCTGGATTCATCTTCATTTGTTACTACCTCCCTTTCTTCTTCTTTGTAAACTTTACTACGTTTCCTTTTAGTTTGCACAATACTATCTTCTTTTTCTTGAATAAACTCATCACCTTTTATATTATCAATCTTAACTCCAGATCTTGCTAGACTAGACTCTATTCCAGCTAATATAGAGTCGGTAGCTAATTTACAATAGAGCTCTATTGATTTTCTTGAGTCATCATTTCCAGGTATTAGATAAGTAATATCATCTGGATCAGAATTAGTATCAAGTATTGCAACTATTGGAATTCCTAACTTTTTAGCCTCCTTAACCGCAATATGCTCTTTATTAGTATCAATGATGAATAAGATATCAGGAATTGCTCCCATTTCCCTAATACCACCAAGCGCCTTATCAAGCTTTTGCTTTTTCTTTTCAATGTTCCCCAATTCTTTCTTTGTTAAAATGCTATCCTCGTCATTTAATATTTTCTCATATTGCATCAAGGTTTTTATCGAAGAAGAAACAGTGCCCCAATTAGTAAGCATACCACCAAGCCATCGATGATTCACATAATATTGACCACAACGAATCGCTTCACTTGCAATAATATCAAAAGCTTGAAACTTTGTACCAACAAATAGAATGCGACCACCTTGAGATGCAACGTCATATAAAGCCTTCATGGCCACCTGTAGCAATGGTAATGTTTTTCGCAAGTCAATTATATGTATACGATTTTCTTGATGCACTCCATATATGTATGGAGCCATTTTTGCGTTCCAGCGACTAATTTTGTGACCAAAATGTACACCAGATTCGGCTAAATCACGCACAGTGACTTCAGGCAAACTTGCCATATTTATTCCTCCAAATAGTTTATCTTCCATGGCATAACCCTAATGGGACTACTTGTACAAGCCATGTGTGAAATTAAATTATTTACATAGTAATAGAAAAGACAGCAAAGCGCAAACAAAAAATATTGACAAAGGGCAACATGTTTATTAGCTTTAAAGTCGAAGCCCGAAAACGCTAAAAAGGAATTAGGGGGGGTGTAGCTCAGTTGGTTAGAGCGCATGCCTGTCACGCATGAGGTCGTGAGTTCAAGTCTCATCACTCCCGCCATACTGGTTTTAGCATAATCTAAAATCCGCAACCGGTATTTAGAAACGTTTTCACCAGACTTGACATGGCATGGTATTGTAATTAATACTTAAATAGGTTTATTTTTATCATTAACAATTAGGATTAAATATGCTCATTTCTGAAGTTTTTGCAGCAGATGCAACTAGCAATGCATCAAGTATCGGCGCATCTTTTGCTAGTTTTATTCCATTGATTTTAATATTTGTGGTATTTTATTTTCTCATTATTCGTCCACAACACAAAAAACTAAAAGAACATAGAAAGATGATAGATCAAATAAAGCGTGGTGATACAGTCATTACTTCTAGCGGGATAATAGGTGAAGTTAATAAAGTTGATGAGGCAAATGCACAATTTATAATAGAAATAGCACCAAAAGTTGAGGTGAAAGTCCTAAAGTCCGCTATATCTGAAGTTTTAAACAAAGAAACTCAAAAAGTGGCAGCTAAACCAATTGAAAAAGGCAAAATCGAAAAGAGTGATAAAAAGAATAAAAATCAACCACCAGAGGAAAGTAAAAAGGGAAAAGATGATAAAGACAAAAATGCTGCATAACTTTAAAAGAAAGTTCATTTGGTGATCCATTTGTGTGCGGAATATTTGGTGTAGTAAGTAGCGGTGATTCAGTAATACCAACTTTGCTAACTGGGTTGCAAAAATTGGAATATAGGGGATATGATTCCTCAGGTATAGCAATCATAAATAACGAAGGCGAGATAGAAGTCAAAAAATCAGAAGGTAAAGTTAAAAGATTGTATGAAGTTGTTGATGAAAGCAAGATGTCTCACAGTACAGTTGGTATAGCACATACTCGCTGGGCTACACATGGAGTTCCAGGCCTTAAAAATGCTCATCCCATTCATACAAATAATGTTGTTGTTGCTCATAACGGCATAATTGAGAATTACAATCTGCTAAAAAAGGGTCTAGAAGAAAGGGGAATGTTATTCCATACTGATACTGACACAGAGATCATACCAAATATGCTAACCTTATATCTTGATGAAGGATTGTCGCCAGTTGATTCTCTATTTAAGTGTTTAAACAACCTACACGGCTCATTTGCCTTGGTCTTATTATTTGCAGAATATCCAGACGCCTTATTTGTTGCGAAGAGAAATTTGCCTTTAGCAATAGGCTATAACTGTAACACAGTGTTTGCTGCATCTGACTCTAATGCTTTAAGTGCATTTGTGGAAAGAATATCGTATTTGGAAGATGGTGACATTGCAGTGATAAAATCTAGTGGAGTTAGTATATACAACAATGGTACACAAGTTAAACGTAGTATAGAAAATAGTAGTCCAAGTGATTTTCTAATTAGCAAAAATGGGTATCCTAGCTTCATGTTAAAAGAGATTTTTGAGCAACCGCGTGCATTAAACAAAACAATAAATCAATTTTACAAGCAATATAAAGAGGTCAACAAAAAATTATTTTCTGAGCGGAGTTACATTACTATAGTTGGATGCGGGTCATCTTATTTTGCCGGGCTAATAGCAAAATATTGGCTGGAAAGTGTCGCTCAAGTTCGAGTATATCTGGAAATCTCATCAGAATTTAGGTATAGCAACGTCAAGCTAGAAGAAGGCAGCATTGGGTTATTCATCTCTCAATCTGGCGAAACTGCAGATACCATAGAAGCGCTGCGTTATGCGAAATTACAGAAGCAAACAATCATTAGTATAACTAACACATTTAACAGCAGCATTGAAAAGATCTCAGATATTGTGTTACATACTCTTGCTGGGCCAGAAATTGGTGTTGCTTCAACAAAAACCTTTTCTGCGCAACTTGCAACTTTAGCATGCTTTGCCGTGGAGCTTGGAAAAATAAAAGGTATACTGGGTGGAGAGAGAATAAAACAGCTAAGCAGTGCTATCAATTCTATTCCCGAGTATGTTGAGCACGTTTTGAATGTGATGAAAATACAACATATATCAGGCAGTATATTAGAACACAATAACGTTATTTTAATCGGCAGAGGAAGTTCATACGGAGTTGCAATGGAAGGCGCATTGAAGATAAAAGAGCTTTCATACATTAATACCATTGGTATTGCAGCAGGAGAAATGAAGCATGGTTCTATTTCTTTAATAGACTCTACTGTGCTTGTTATAGCAATTATCCCTTATGATGGTTTATTCTTTAAAACGCTATCTAATATACAAGAGATTATTGCAAGAAAAGGCAAAGTAATTGCCTTCAGTGATAAGCAAGGAGCGCCATTCCTAAGGGGAGTTTGTGCAGATGTGGTGCAACTTCCAGACACTGATAATTTTATCTCTCCAATCATCTACAGTGTTGCTATGCAATTCCTTGCTTACTTTACTGCAGCAAAAAAAGGGTTAGATGCCGATTGTCCAAGAAATTTAGCTAAGTCTGTCACGGTTGAGTAGTCCATTTAAAGTTAAAGCTAGACTTCTAATTAAGGTACTCAATGGCGTCAACTTAAGGAAAAATGTCTGCGGTTGTGTGTAAAATTTCTCTCTAAATTTTTTCGCATTAAATTACCCAAAAGCTGCAATAAACAGCACTTTTGTTTCTGTTTTATTTCAACAAAGAAGTCTAAAATGTGTCCTTTTTAGGTGAAACATGCAAAAAGGAAAAAATCTTATTTTACAAATTAAAAATACAATATACTCGAAAACTTTTCAGAAGATCCATTGTGTTGGAAAAAAAGTTTCACACGCACGAGCTTTTGCGACAGTATTAGACTTCCTGCATAACCAATAACGAACTTTTATTGGGAATAGAAACAAAAAACTTGCTTGACAAACTCTGCCAGCCCCCTTATCATGAAAGTGAAGCTATTTATTTATCTTCGCAATCTCTGCAGTGGATTAATGACAAAAAACTTAATGTATTTGGCGTAAATCATGCTTAATTTTTCGCACTATGTGCACCTCATGTCTTTATAAAACTTCTAGGTTTCTACCTATATAAGCTGAAACGCGCTTATAAAGCGTTTAAGACAGTAAAAGACGTCAAATAGACAAGGAAGAATTTGAATACTAGCCACCCTGGGGTTTCTTTGCCTTTTTTTCCGCTCAGTAAATTTCTTAACGTTTATAATTTAGGTTAATCGCATTTAAAAGCAGCTAAATTGCAGCGTTTAAGACTTAAAAAACGCCAATACTGAAAATAGACAATGACTAGGGTTTCTTTTGCCTTTTTTTTTATTTGGTAAATTTCTTAATGTTTGTAGCTAAAGCAACTTAAGAGACCGAAAATGGTCAGTGCTCCTTTTTTTGTCATCCCAGTGCTCCTATGATGTCATTCCAGTGCTTGACACTGGAATCCAGTTTTCCATATAATCTCATTGAAAATGTTGTAACCACTTTCTGTGCTAGTTTGCTTGCTTATACCAATTCCCATTACACGGCAAACAGATAGACAATAATAGAAGACAAGCCATAATGAAATAAGTGAAATAGTCGAGGTATAAATGGCACTAAGATCAAAATTATTGGATGAAGAAGTAGTAAAATCAGCAAAAAAAATGCTGAAGAAAGTAAGGAACAATGCATATGTTGCAAAAAAACTAAATGCTGTAATTGCAGCAAAAAAGCATAGTATAACGGCTGTAGCAAAAATATATTGCATTTCAAGAAGCGCACTAACTTCGTGGATAAAACTCTTGAAATTAGGCAGAGAAGAAAAATTGTTTGCTCCTCCACAACGGCGTAGAAAAACTAAATTAAATCAGGCTCAACTACAGCAAGTTGAAGCATGGGTAGGAGAAAATCCTAATATTACCATTAAAGAAATGAGAATAAGAATCCAGGAAAAGTTCGGCTTAAATATTAGCAAATCTACAGTACACCGCTATATGCAAAAGATGAAATTCTCTTATATTACACCAAGACCAGTACACAATGTACAAGATAAAAGAAAACAAGAGGAATTCAAAAAAAAATCTCAACGAAGTTATTGGCAAGTATTCTGAAAAAGAGCTGTTTTTCTTCGATGAATCGCGGTTTGGCACACATTCAAAGACCGGGCATGGATGGTTTAAAAAAGGCGTCAGAACAAAAGTTAAGGTAAAATTAGGTAGGGAAAATTTTTATCTCTACAGTGCAGTTAATCCTAGAAATGGGGAGAATTCTAGCTTGTTTGCACCGAATGTCAACACTGATTGTATGAATATATTTCTTGAGCAAATGTCTCAATATTTGGGACCACGAGAAGCCTTTCTTGTTATGGATTGTGCTAGTTGGCATAAGTCGAAAAGTTTAAAGGTACCTAAAAATATTGAGATTATATACCTACCACCATACTCACCTGAACTCAATCCAGTTGAGAGGCTTTGGTTGTATGTAAAACAGAACATTTTGCGCAATAAAATATACGATACTATTGCTTTGCTTGAGAGTGCTTTGTGTAAATTTATTACTTCTCTTACCTACTCCACAATTAAACAACTCTGCTATGTATCCTATTTGAATGACCAACAATGAGAATTGGTATAACAATGAATTTATTGGTAACACCTATGAGTGGAAAAAAACATGTTTTTAAGATGATGCCTGGAAAAGAGGTGTTTAGAAAAACCCCGACTAGATTGATAAGTTGGCCTGAAGGTTATGATCCTACCTATAAAACTTTGCAGCAATTCTTGCCTAGACGGTTACATATGTCTGGAGGAAGAAAATGAAGGAAGTCTGGTAGACAAAGATTATAAAAGTGATTCTAACTTAGATTATGTAAAAAGTAACCATACATTTGTATACTACGGTAATGAGTTGGCTAATACCAATTCTCATTGTTGGTCATTCAAATAGGATACATAGCAGAGTTGTTTAATTGTGGAGTAGGTAAGAGAAGTAATAAATTTACACAAAGCACTCTCAAGCAAAGCAATAGTATCGTATATTTTATTGCGCAAAATGTTCTGTTTTACATACAACCAAAGCCTCTCAACTGGATTGAGTTCAGGTGAGTATGGTGGTAGGTATATAATCTCAATATTTTTAGGTACCTTTAAACTTTTCGACTTATGCCAACTAGCACAATCCATAACAAGAAAGGCTTCTCGTGGTCCCAAATATTGAGACATTTGCTCAAGAAATATATTCATACAATCAGTGTTGACATTCGGTGCAAACAAGCTAGAATTCTCCCCATTTCTAGGATTAACTGCACTGTAGAGATAAAAATTTTCCCTACCTAATTTTACCTTAACTTTTGTTCTGACGCCTTTTTTAAACCATCCATGCCCGGTCTTTGAATGTGTGCCAAACCGCGATTCATCGAAGAAAAACAGCTCTTTTTCAGAATACTTGCCAATAACTTCGTTGAGATTTTTTTTTGAATTCCTCTTGTTTTCTTTTATCTTGTACATTGTGTACTGGTCTTGGTGTAATATAAGAGAATTTCATCTTTTGCATATAGCGGTGTACTGTAGATTTGCTAATATTTAAGCCGAACTTTTCCTGGATTCTTATTCTCATTTCTTTAATGGTAATATTAGGATTTTCTCCTACCCATGCTTCAACTTGCTGTAGTTGAGCCTGATTTAATTTAGTTTTTCTACGCCGTTGTGGAGGAGCAAACAATTTTTCTTCTCTGCCTAATTTCAAGAGTTTTATCCACGAAGTTAGTGCGCTTCTTGAAATGCAATATATTTTTGCTACAGCCGTTATACTATGCTTTTTTGCTGCAATTACAGCATTTAGTTTTTTTGCAACATATGCATTGTTCCTTACTTTCTTCAGCATTTTTTTTGCTGATTTTACTACTTCTTCATCCAATAATTTTGATCTTAGTGCCATTTATACCTCGACTATTTCACTTATTTCATTATGGCTTGTCTTCTATTATTGTCTATCTGTTTGCCGTGTAATGGGAATTGGTATAAGCAAAACGGATTGCTTTAATAAAAAAGGTAACAGCTTGCTAGCAGGCTGTTACTCTCTCTACATACTATTTCAATACAGCTGGGTTAAGGAATCTGTTTTAAAACTTTCGGCATATAGTTCTCATCATGTTTTGCAAACACTGTATCTGCAAGAAAGGTACTGTTATCAAACATTTTACCTTGCACAACAACACCACTTTTTTCTGAGAACATTGGTGGAAGTATTCCTTGATATTTTACCATAACGCTTTTGTTAAAATCTGTCATTTGAAAAACTACTTCGCTTTCGCTCCGTATCACACTATCTTCAACAACCATTCCACCAACACGGATTGGCTTTTGACTATTTTGTAAAACTATTGCCTCACTTACTGTATAGAAAAATGAGATATTTTCTTTGAGCGTTGTTAAAATAAAAAAAACTGCACAACTTAAAAAGCAGAAAATTCCTGAAGTTATAAGTAATCGCTTATATTTCTTCTTCATTATTACCTTTCAGGCTTTCTAGAATTTTTTTACTTTTAGTATAGCAAGAAATGGTAAAAATCAGTTCTCCGGTAATCAACGTAAAACTAATAAGGTAAGCAAAAATTACATATGCATTCATAATGCATTATCAATAAACAACTCACCTGCATCAAAATAAATTAAGCTTCCATCCTTTTGCTGCAACACCAATTTACCACTTTTATCTATATCAGAAAAAATTCCTTCATACAATTTGTCAGCTAACTTTACACTGATTTGCTCATTCATTTTGAATGCTTTTTTTAACCACATTTCCCTTATAGCATAAAACCCATCAAATAGCCATTGCTTTCTTAGCTTATTAAAATTTATTATTAATTCCTTTAACAGATCCATGTTAGACACAGATTCACCGTAATTGCTAATGCACGTTGTTCCTGGAAGTGGTGCATGATTGACATTAATTCCAATTCCTATAATGAGCCAATTCGAATTGGATTTTTTTTCAAGCAATATTCCACTTATTTTCTTGCCATCGATTAGAATGTCATTTGGCCATTTATACTGGAGATTTAGACCATTTATAAATGACAGTATAGTATTTCTAACGGCAAGAGCAGTAACAAAAGTCAATTCTGTTAATTTGCTAACTTGATTCATTAAACCTCTTTCTGTCATCCCAGTATTTTTCCCAGTGCTTGACACATAACTATGCGAACATTGCAATTTGCAGGTGGTATGTGGTGTCATTCCAGTGCGTGACACTGGAATCCAGTTCTTATTACACAGTTGCCTGATGTGCCCATTTGTAATTAAGTTTTCTGGATCCCAGTGTCTGGGCACTGGGATGACATCATCCTTGGTGGGAATACCACAACGTTTGTACAGTTGTGTGCTTGACCATTCTTCTTTTTTTCTAGATTCCAGCGTCACGCGCTGGAATGACACCGAAAGCTGGCTTTCATTCAGATAATCGTTAAAGAGGTTTATCACCAAACTCGCATAAAAATTACCCTCTGGAGAAATCCAGTTTTTTCCAGTGCGTCCTCTACCCTCTGTTTGTTTGTCGGCAATAATAACGGTTTCATTTGATATTCCTCTCCCAATTAAATCCAACGCTTCTGTATTAGTGCTTGAAACTTCTTTGTAATGATGAATATAAAAACCCTCAGGGATCATCTTGTCAGCCCTTTAGTTCAATGAGTGAGTAAAGATCTTTTATATACAAGAAAAGAACGAGGTTGATCAGTGAAGCCAATGAAGTGATAATGAATAGACCCTTAGGATAAGCAACCTTATTACCACTAGCTTTATCAAAATACATAACTTTCATGATATTTAAATAATAGTAGCATGATATCACACTCGCTATTACAAGGATCAAAGACAGGCTGATAAAGCCAGAATTTATTAAACTTTTGAATATAGAAAATTTAGCGATAAAACCTGCAAGTGGAGGTATCCCCGACATCGAGAGTAACAGTACAGAAAGATGAAATGCTACAATTGGGTGTTTCTTCCCTATACCAGATAAATTTGCAATATCACAATCGTCATCGTCAATTTGTACGAGATATGAGAATAGTCCTATGCTTGTGATGATATATATCACCAAATACATTAAGGCACTATCTGTTCCTGCTTGTGTAAAAATAGAAAGTGAAGCAAATATAAAACCAATGTGACCAATTGAACTGTAAGCAAGCAGCCTTTTTAAGTTTTGCTGATGCAAGGCCCCAAAAGCTGAGATAAGCACAGACAATGCTGAAACGTATAAGAAAATAGGCTGAACATAACTTTTTACATTTACTAACTCTTCATTCATCAATCGAATTAAAAATGTTACAAGTGCAGCTTTTGGAGCTGTAGAAAAAAACGCAGTTACTATGGTAGGTGCACCTTGATAGACATCTGGAGCCCACATATGAAAAGGAACAATAGCAAGCTTGAAACACAAACCAATTAGGACAAAGACTAACCCAAAAACTATTCCATAAGTTATCTGATGGTTTTGCAAGAATGAACTGAGCTCAGAGAAATTGACTTGTCCTGTATATCCATAAAGCAGCGACATTCCATATAGCATAATGCAGGAAGATAGTGCACTAAGTGTAAAATATTTCACTCCTGCTTCACATGAATAAGCTGAATCTTTATTAAAGCTCGCAAGAACATACAAAGATATACTCATCAACTCAAAAGCTAAATAGAAAGAAATCAAGCTATTTGCTGAAACCAAAGTTATCATGCCAAATAGCGCAAAAAGAATCAGTATTGAAAATTCATATTTATAGTCATATTTTGATAAATTCAGCAGCAAAAGTATTAAAATTCCTGTGCTGAGAATTAACCCTTGGGCTGACCTGATGTATAAATTGAGTTTTAACAACGAATTAAAGAGAAAAATTTCATTGTTTTCTGCCGAAATAATTAAAATAATCAAAGTTACCACTGTGCAGCCAAGTGCTAATAAGTTGATAGTTCGACGGTTAAGTATAATTCCAAGCAGTAGCAACACTAACGAGGAGATAATAGAGAACGTTTCCGGCAATATCTGTATATAATTCATAGCGCATTATATTTGACTAACAAATTTGCCATACATGGCTTCAAATAATTCAGTGCAAGGGTTGGGTAGAATCCAAGCAAAATAACAAACACTGCAAGCAGAATTAAGACAGAAAATTCTATGCTATCCAAGCGATTATTTAATAATTTAGAATAGCTAACCCCCCATATTATTTGCTTACATAAATTCAGCATATAAGCTGCGCTTAAAATAGTGCCAAGTGCGATAAATCCTGTAAAAAACCCTATGCTTTTAAACATCCCAACCATAGCCAAAAACTCACCTGCGAACCCAGATGTTCCAGGTAGCCCTATTGAAGCCATTGAAAACAAAATGAACATAAAACCAAATTTTGGCATTGTGTTTACTATGCCAAAATACTTTGCAATCTCCAAAGTTCCAGTTCGAGTATATAGCATTCCAACACATAAAAATAAAGCAGCAGAGATAAGGCCATGACTGATCATTTGAAATATGCTACCCAGTACTCCTTCCTCACAAAATGAAAAGAGGCCAGCAGTAACGATCCCCATATGTGCTATTGAAGAATAAGCTATTAACTTCTTTATATCATCTTGAGCAAACGCAACTAGAGAAGCATATATCACCGCAATAATGCTCAGCACAACAACGAAATTTGAAAAATACAAACTTGCCTGAGGAAGCATTGGAATAGAAAACCTTAAAAATCCATATCCCCCCATTTTAATAAGCAAGCCAGCTAAAATCACAGATCCAGAAGTTGGTGATTGCACATGCGCATCAGGAAGCCAAGTGTGAAATGGAAACATAGGTACTTTTATTGCAAAAGAAATAAAAAATGCAATCCACAGCAATGACTGCACTTCAAGATCAAGGCTTGGCACTAATGTAGCTAATTTTTGTATACTAAACGTTCCAAAAACACTATAGATGTATACCAACCCAAGTAGAAATAATAATGAGCCAGTTAATGTATAAAGAAATAACTTAAACGTCGCATATATCCTTTGCTTCCCTCCCCAAATGCCAATAATAAAGAACATTGGTATTAAAACAGCTTCAAAAAACACATAAAAGCTTATAGCATTCAGTGAAACGAAAAACCCGA
The DNA here is from genome assembly GCF_977011065.1 of Wolbachia endosymbiont of Dactylopius coccus. Taxonomy (NCBI): domain Bacteria; kingdom Pseudomonadati; phylum Pseudomonadota; class Alphaproteobacteria; order Rickettsiales; family Anaplasmataceae; genus Wolbachia; species Wolbachia endosymbiont of Dactylopius coccus. Next base: position 1,318,145 of record NZ_OZ347065.1, read on the forward strand.
CTACAAAACTCTCAAGCAGTAGAAATAATGCCATATAGGCTTTTAGGGTCGTATAACTCATTTTGCAGTTATAGAGTATACAAATTACAAACAAGAAAGTTGTAAGCAGAAGGAAAAACAACGATATACCATCTATCCCTATTCCTACATTCTTGATTGGATAGCTGACAAACTGAAAGTCCGCATTGTTATAATCAAATTCTATACAAGCTACAATGCTAAGCAAAAATGGAAGTACGGCAAAAAATAGAGAGATAAATTTTAGATATATAGATTTATGGTTAATCTTGATTAAAGATAAAATTAACGCTCCTATCAGTGGAAGCAAGAATATACTAAATAACAACACTTTTTATTTAATTCCAAATAATATACAAAGCACCGATTATTAGAGTAACAAACATAATAAGCGCATAATCAAATATATAACCAGTTTGTAACTTTATAGAACTTTTTGAACATTCATTAACCAACCTTACAATACCACCTGGTCCAAATGAATCAATAGCCTTAACATCAAACTTCCATAGAAGCCTAGATATAAGCCTTATCGGTGCAATTACAACAAAATCATATACCTCATCAAAGTACCATTTATTCTGCAAAAATTTAAGTAAAAATTTACTCTTAATTTGCTTAAATTTTTGATAGTGGTAAATCAGATATGCAAGTGCTATTCCACTTAGGCTCGCTAAGGTTGGCAGCAGTTTTATAAAGAAATTATGAGCTCCATGCTCACCCACAACTACTAAACTTGATTTCCAAAACGCATTACTAGTTATGTTCAAAATATTTGCTCCCCATATTCCAGAAAATACTGATCCAAAAGCAAGCATCAGTAGTGGTATAAGCATAATCTTTGGCGCTTCATGTATATTAATTTTGCTTTGTTTTTGGCTATGAAATACAAGAAGTAACAATCTCCAAGAATAAAATGCCGTAAAGAATGCAACGATTAAGCTCACTACAAAAGCAAAACTATCCGCACTATAAGCATGTTCAATTATCAAATCCTTTGAGTAAAAACCTGCAAATGGAAATATTCCAGAAAGCGCAAGAGACCCAATCCACATGAGAGTGTAAGTGCAAGGGATTTTCTTCCAGCAATTTCCCATTTTCTGAATGTTTTGCTCATGATGCATTGCATGAATTACATTGCCAGCACCAAGAAATAGTAGAGCTTTAAAAAAAGCGTGTGTCATTAAATGAAAAATAGCAACATTGTAAGCAGAAAGGCCACATGCCATAAACATATAACCAAGTTGACTGCAGGTTGAATAAGCAATTATTTTTTTTATATCATTCTGAGTAATCGCAACGGTGGCTGCAAAAAAAGCAGTAAGTGCACCAACGATAACTATTAATTCTCGTGCCACATTTGATAACTCAAACAATGGAGAACATTTTGCTATTAAAAATATACCTGCTGTTACCATCGTTGCTGCATGAATGAGTGCAGAAACAGGGGTTGGCCCTTCCATTGCATCTGGCAACCAAACATGTAAACCAAGCTGTGCAGATTTACCCATACAGCCAATAAAAAGTAATATGCATATTATATGAATTATTTTAAATTCACAGCAGAATGCTCTAATGTTCTGCGCGCCAAGAAGATCAGCTGTGTCAAAAACTTCAGTAAATTTCAAAGAGTGAAATGTATAATAAATGAGAAAGATCCCAATCAATAGTGCAAAGTCTCCTACCCTATTCACAACAAATGCTTTAATTGCTGCATTATTTGCAGAATATTTTTGGAACCAAAATCCTATGAGTAAATAAGAACATAGGCCAACCCCTTCCCAGCCAAAAAAAAGCTGCACGAAATTATCGCTTACAACCAGCACAATCATGCAAAACGTAAATAGCGATAGGTAAGAAAAAAACCTCGACTTCCCTTTGTCATGCTCCATATAACCGATAGAATAGAGGTGGACTACTAGTGAAACGGTGGTAATAACAATAAGCATTAAGGATGAGAGAGCATCCACACTAATTGCCCAATTTACTTTTAATACACTTAATGAAAATAGAGGAAATAAACTCAAGTGATAATTTTCAGAGAAGGTGAGAAAAACATACCAAGATAAAACTGCAGATATTCCAATCCCTGCCGTTGTAACTAACTGACTTTTTCTAAAAAGTGCTGCAAATAGCGAACCAAAAAGTGGCAAAAATACTATTAATTTCAGTATATCCATCATACTTTCATTCTTTCATTAAGTTCGCTTGTTCAACATCTATATTGCCACGACTTCTATAATATACAACCAATATTGCAAGCCCAACTCCTGACTCTGCTGCCGCAACAGTCAACACAAACATCACAAAAATTTGCCCAACTATATCATTCATAAAGGCAGAAAAAGCAACTAAATTGATGTTAATTGCCAGCAATAATATTTCTATTGATAACAGTATATTGATTATGCTCTTACGGTTAATGAAAATACCGCACACCCCAATAGTGAACAAAATAGCAGAAACTATCAAAAAATGATTTAATCCTATTTCCATTCTACTCCTTTTCCAAATTTAGCCTTAACCAATTTTACAGATGAAGATTGTGTCAATTGCTTTAATACATTCTGTTTTTTAACTCCTTTTTTCTTGTCCTGCAAAGTAAGAGCAATTGCACCAACAATTGCAACAAGCAGCAGAATACCAGAAAGATGAAAAGCGTACATGTAGCCAGTGTAGAGCAAATTACCGATAGCTTTCACGTTATTGGCATTATAGTTTATAACATTGCTTATATTTGGTGCTGAGCTGCGGATTACAAAGCTGATGACTAGAAAAAACACAACACATAATATAGCACCAAGAGTGAAATGCTTTGCAAAACCCTGGCGCAACCTTATGTAGTCAATATCGAGCATCATAACTACAAAGAGGAATAACACTGCAACCGCACCGATGTATACTATCAGCACCATCATAGCAATGAATTCAGCTCCAAGGAGAATAAAAAGAACTGCAGAATTAACGAAGGTGAAAATTAAAAATAATACTGCATGCACAGGATTTCTTACACTAATTACGCATACAGCAGATAAAATGCTAAGAATTGCGAAAAAATAAAAGAAAAAAGCCATTGATACTTTAACTGCAACAATAGTTACTAATTTAAAGTGACTATCGTTGTAAAGTCAATATTATATTAAACGTTTGAAAACATTGTACTACAAAGCTCCAGCTCCATTTTAAATTATTATACAGAGCGCTTTCTAAGTGCTTAATCAATATACTAAATCCTTAATTTATCCTTGACTATTTTAATTTATCAATATATAATATGTGTATGTTAGTAATTAATGGCAGCGCGAAATGTACAACATATTTGGTTATTTCAAAACTTGTAACACACAAAGTGGTAAATTAAATAGTGAAAGTTATCAGTACACTACAAGAGATTACATGACAATTTACTTCAATAATACACTAGCCAGTTTAGGCAGATCATGGAGAGAATTTAAAGAAAAAGCGTATGGATTTATGTATGATATCGGAACTTGGTTGAAAGAAACATATGAAAATCTCACTGAACGACCTGCAACGCATAATCACTATACCCCAAAAGAAAAACCCCTTGTTGAAGAAATAGAAATGAAGGAACTAAATTGTACATATAAGCCATTCCAAACTCCACCTATCCACCCAACAAACAGCAGCCTAGATCAGATCAATTTATCGTTACCCACCACATCCAAGCTGCCTAACAAAGGTATATACAAAACGTAACACTTGAGTGAAGCATTCTTTAACTGTTCTATTCAATAAAACCTTTACAATATTTCGATCATAGGTTTAACTTTACGAAGTTATAATCTATAGGGCTACGATGAACGATTATCTCTCACTGCTAAATCCAGAACAACAATCAGCTGTAACTAATATAGATGGACCGGTTTTGATATTGGCAGGAGCCGGAACGGGAAAAACAAGAACGATTACTTCAAGAATAGCGCACATAATTAGAAACGGTCACGCTTATTCTGATGAAATATTAGCAGTTACATTCACAAATAAAGCAGCAAATGAGATGGTATCAAGGGTACTTGAGCTAACAGGCACAAACATACCATGGCTTGGCACTTTCCATGCAATTGCAGCAAAAATTCTACGTCATCATGCTGAAGTCGTGGGACTAAATTCCAATTTTACAATCATTGGTGTGGATGACCAATTACAGGTAATAAAAAATATTATTAATGAAATAAGCCCTGATTACCTATCAGAAAAATGTAAGACCATTATGAATATTATTCAGCAATGGAAAGAGAAGTGCTTATTGCCACCTGAAGTGGAAGATATTCAATCATTTAGGCCAGTGTACGTAACTGCACTCAAAGTCTATCACCAGTATCAGGAAAGATTAAAATTCCTTAACTCTGTCGATTTTGGTGACTTATTGCTATATAACATACAACTCTTTAATCAAAAGACTGAAGTTCTGTCCTACTACCAAAATAAGTTTAAATATGTCATGGTAGATGAGTATCAAGATACAAATGCGATACAATATCTTTGGCTAAAATACCTTGCAAAAGAGCACTCAAATATTTGCTGTGTAGGAGATGACGATCAATCAATATACAGTTGGCGTGGTGCAGAAGTTGAAAATATTTTGAAGTTTTCTGATGATTTTAAAAATGCAAAAACCGTTAAACTAGAGTGTAACTACAGGTCAACATCCCACATACTTGCAACTGCGTCATATGTTATCAATCACAATAAGACTCGCTTAGAAAAAAAATTGTGGACAACAAACATTGAAGGGGAAAAGGTAAATCTAATAAAATTATGGGATGGGAAAGCTGAAGCAAGGTTCATAAGCGAACAGATATTAAAGCTCAATAAATACAGATTTAGTGACATTGCAGTGCTGGTAAGGGCCACTTTTCAAACTAGAGTTCTCGAAGAGTATTTTATAAAATATTCAATTCCCTACAAGATTATAAGTGGTGTAAAATTCTACGAACGTCAGGAAGTCAGGGATATAATTGCATATTTAAGACTCGTTACAAACAATAACGATGACTTAGCTTTCGAAAGGATCGTAAATCGGCCAAAAAGAAGCATAGGAGCTACAACTCTAAAGAAAATATACACGACTGCTCAGGATAACAAAATTTCTTTTTTTGAGGCAGCAAAAATATTAGTTAATAGTAATCAAGTAACCGAAAGAATTAAACTCTCACTAAATGATTTTTTAAATAAAATTAAAGCTTGGGAAGAAATAGTAAGCGTAAAACCACTGCATGAATTCGTTAAAATCGTAGCAAACCAATCAGGGTATATTGAAATGCTTGAAAATGAGGAGGTAACAGGCTTAGCACGAATAGAAAATGTCAAGGAGCTCATCTCATCTTTAAAAAATTTCGATAATGCCACAACTTTCTTGGAGCATATAAGTCTAGTGATGGAAGTGGATAATATGAATAACGATGACACCGTATATGTTATGACTCTTCATGCAGCCAAAGGACTTGAATTCCCGTGCGTGTTTCTACCTGGTTGGGAAGAGGGATTATTTCCTCATCAAAGATCTTTTGAAGATAAAAGTGGTAAAGCTTTAGAAGAAGAAAGGAGACTCGCATATGTTGGCATAACCAGAGCCAAAGAAAGGTTAATCATTTCATGTGCAGATAGGAGGGAAATTAACAACCAGTGGCAACCGATGCGCACTTCTCGGTTCATTAAAGAATTGCCAAGAGAAAATGTTGAGGTAATCAAGAGTAACGCCTACTGTTGAAGCTATAACTGCAGATAAACATATCTTACAAATCTGAATTACTTCAACTATATGTGTAACCAGACTGCATTCTGTGATTTTTAGCAAAGCACGATCTTTCATTTGAGCTTTCTTCAATTTAAAATAAATACAGAAACTAGCTATCTCCAAAAATATGGTTGAATAATTGTGTGTATAATTATTAATATTTTCAAGCATTTTTGCCATCAAAATTTCTCGCAATGATTTGTGTTTCAAAAAAATCTTTGGAACGGAAAAAAATAAGAATATCCTGATCCACTTTTTGAACGATATTTTAGGGTTTACTGAGATAAATGCAATACAAGAAGTTGAGTTTCTTATACCAATTCCCATTACACGGCAAACAGATAGACAATAATAGAAGACAAGCCATAATGAAATAAGTGAAATAGTCGAGGTATAAATGGCACTAAGATCAAAATTATTGGATGAAGAAGTAGTAAAATCAGCAAAAAAAATGCTGAAGAAAGTAAGGAACAATGCATATGTTGCAAAAAAACTAAATGCTGTAATTGCAGCAAAAAAGCATAGTATAACGGCTGTAGCAAAAATATATTGCATTTCAAGAAGCGCACTAACTTCGTGGATAAAACTCTTGAAATTAGGCAGAGAAGAAAAATTGTTTGCTCCTCCACAACGGCGTAGAAAAACTAAATTAAATCAGGCTCAACTACAGCAAGTTGAAGCATGGGTAGGAGAAAATCCTAATATTACCATTAAAGAAATGAGAATAAGAATCCAGGAAAAGTTCGGCTTAAATATTAGCAAATCTACAGTACACCGCTATATGCAAAAGATGAAATTCTCTTATATTACACCAAGACCAGTACACAATGTACAAGATAAAAGAAAACAAGAGGAATTCAAAAAAAAATCTCAACGAAGTTATTGGCAAGTATTCTGAAAAAGAGCTGTTTTTCTTCGATGAATCGCGGTTTGGCACACATTCAAAGACCGGGCATGGATGGTTTAAAAAAGGCGTCAGAACAAAAGTTAAGGTAAAATTAGGTAGGGAAAATTTTTATCTCTACAGTGCAGTTAATCCTAGAAATGGGGAGAATTCTAGCTTGTTTGCACCGAATGTCAACACTGATTGTATGAATATATTTCTTGAGCAAATGTCTCAATATTTGGGACCACGAGAAGCCTTTCTTGTTATGGATTGTGCTAGTTGGCATAAGTCGAAAAGTTTAAAGGTACCTAAAAATATTGAGATTATATACCTACCACCATACTCACCTGAACTCAATCCAGTTGAGAGGCTTTGGTTGTATGTAAAACAGAACATTTTGCGCAATAAAATATACGATACTATTGCTTTGCTTGAGAGTGCTTTGTGTAAATTTATTACTTCTCTTACCTACTCCACAATTAAACAACTCTGCTATGTATCCTATTTGAATGACCAACAATGAGAATTGGTATTAGCCAACTCATTACCGTAGTATACAAATGTATGGTTACTTTTTACATAATCTAAGTTAGAATCACTTTTATAATCTTTGTCTACCAGACTTCCTTCATTTTCTTCCTCCAGACATATGTAACCGTCTAGGCAAGAATTGCTGCAAAGTTTTATAGGTAGGATCATAACCTTCAGGCCAACTTATCAATCTAGTCGGGGTTTTTCTAAACACCTCTTTTCCAGGCATCATCTTAAAAACATGTTTTTTTCCACTCATAGGTGTTACCAATAAATTCATTGTTATACCAATTCTCATTGTTGGTCATTCAAATAGGATACATAGCAGAGTTGTTTAATTGTGGAGTAGGTAAGAGAAGTAATAAATTTACACAAAGCACTCTCAAGCAAAGCAATAGTATCGTATATTTTATTGCGCAAAATGTTCTGTTTTACATACAACCAAAGCCTCTCAACTGGATTGAGTTCAGGTGAGTATGGTGGTAGGTATATAATCTCAATATTTTTAGGTACCTTTAAACTTTTCGACTTATGCCAACTAGCACAATCCATAACAAGAAAGGCTTCTCGTGGTCCCAAATATTGAGACATTTGCTCAAGAAATATATTCATACAATCAGTGTTGACATTCGGTGCAAACAAGCTAGAATTCTCCCCATTTCTAGGATTAACTGCACTGTAGAGATAAAAATTTTCCCTACCTAATTTTACCTTAACTTTTGTTCTGACGCCTTTTTTAAACCATCCATGCCCGGTCTTTGAATGTGTGCCAAACCGCGATTCATCGAAGAAAAACAGCTCTTTTTCAGAATACTTGCCAATAACTTCGTTGAGATTTTTTTTTGAATTCCTCTTGTTTTCTTTTATCTTGTACATTGTGTACTGGTCTTGGTGTAATATAAGAGAATTTCATCTTTTGCATATAGCGGTGTACTGTAGATTTGCTAATATTTAAGCCGAACTTTTCCTGGATTCTTATTCTCATTTCTTTAATGGTAATATTAGGATTTTCTCCTACCCATGCTTCAACTTGCTGTAGTTGAGCCTGATTTAATTTAGTTTTTCTACGCCGTTGTGGAGGAGCAAACAATTTTTCTTCTCTGCCTAATTTCAAGAGTTTTATCCACGAAGTTAGTGCGCTTCTTGAAATGCAATATATTTTTGCTACAGCCGTTATACTATGCTTTTTTGCTGCAATTACAGCATTTAGTTTTTTTGCAACATATGCATTGTTCCTTACTTTCTTCAGCATTTTTTTTGCTGATTTTACTACTTCTTCATCCAATAATTTTGATCTTAGTGCCATTTATACCTCGACTATTTCACTTATTTCATTATGGCTTGTCTTCTATTATTGTCTATCTGTTTGCCGTGTAATGGGAATTGGTATAAGTTACTTTAGCTACAAACATTAAGAAATTTACCAAATGAAAAAAAAGGCAAAAGAAGCCCCGTGGTTATTATCCGCTTTAAAATATTGGCGTTTTTTATGTTTTAAACGCTTGACAAGCGAGATAGTACGCTGCTACGAAAATTACCTGCAAAAAGAAACCCCTACTCCTTATTCTTTGCCCTTCCTGCACGCTTACGTTCATTTGGATCAAGGAATTTCTTGCGTAAACGTATAGATTTTGGAGTTACTTCCACCAATTCATCATCATCTATATACGCTATCATATCCTCCAGTGTCATTATCTTTGGAGGAGTGAGTTTTATGGCTTCATCACTACCTGAAGCTCTCACGTTTGTTAATTGCTTACCTTTTAGCACGTTTATCTCCAAATCATTGTCACGGCTATGCTGGCCGACAACCATGCCACAATATACCTTATCCTGTGGCTTGATAAACATAATTCCCCTGTCTTGCAAATTGAAAATTGCATACGCCACAGCCTCACCCTTATCTGTAGAAATTAAAACTCCATTGCGCCTTCCAGAAATTGAACCTTTATGTGGAGCATAACTATGAAATAAACGGTTAATTATGCCTGTGCCCCGAGAATCAGTTAAAAACTCTCCTTGATAACCAATTAATCCTCTTGATGGCACTAAAAACGTTAATCTTGTCCTGCCATTGCCAGAAGGTCTCATGTCAGTCACTTCACCTTTTCGGAAGCTGAGTTTTTCCATGATAATTCCACTATATTCATCATCTACATCAATTACTACTTCCTCTATAGGTTCAAGTTTTTTGCCATCTTCTTCCTTAAATAGCACGCGAGGGCGTGATACTGAAAGCTCAAAACCTTCTCTCCTCATATTTTCAATTAACACTCCAAGCTGTAGCTCACCACGTCCACCTACTTCAAACGCTTCACCACTTGGCGCCAAAGTTATGGTAATTGCAACATTTGTTTCTGCTTCTGCATATAAACGATCCTTTATAACGGTTGAGGTAAGCTTTGTTCCCTCTTGTCCGGCAAAAGGTGAATCATTAACACTCAGAGTAATCGCCATCGTCGGCGGATCAACTGGAGTTGAGCTCACTGCAGTTGTAACCTCTGGTGCTGCTATAGTGTCAGAAACTGAAGCTTTCTCAAGTCCTGCAATTGCAATTATGTCTCCCGCCACAGCTTGTTCTACTGGAATACGTTTCAAGCCAGAAAATGAGAGCAACTTAGTTAATCTCCCTCGTTCAATTACTTTACCGTCCAGATCAAGTACCTTAAGATCTGAATTGACTTTTGCAACGCCCTGATAAACCTTTCCTGTCAATATTCTGCCAAGAAACTTATCAGACTCAAGTAGAGTGACCAACATAGCAAAAGGGGCATTTTGATCATAAACAGAAGGTTTTATATAATCTATAACCGTTGAAAATAATGGGCTTAAATCTTTTCTTTCATCAGAAAGCTCCTTAGCACACCAACCATTTCTACCTGAAGCATACAACACTGGAAAATCTAGCTGCTCGTTGGTTGCATCAAGGTTAAAAAATAACTCATATATTTCATTTAATACTTCATCAATTCTGCTGTCTGGTCGGTCGACCTTATTGATTATCACAATTGGCTTCAAATTTGCTTTTAGTGCTTTTGACAACACAAATTTAGTTTGTGGCATTGGCCCTTCTGCAGCGTCAACCAGCAGCAACACACCATCTGCCATGCACAATACCCTTTCTACTTCTCCACCAAAGTCCGCGTGCCCTGGCGTATCAATAATATTGATCTTTTCATCGCCCCACATTATTGATGTGCATTTTGCAAGTATTGTAATTCCGCGTTCACGCTCTTGGTCACCACTATCCATTACTCGTTCTTGAACTTCTTGATTCTCACGAAACGTGCCACTTTGTTTTAACATGTTATCGAGTAAAGTAGTTTTCCCGTGGTCAACGTGTGCGATTATTGCTATATTTCGGATCGATTTAAATTCGTTCATTTTCTATCATTTCAAAATTAATTTAGTAATAAGTATACATAGAATACACTTGGAGTAAATAACTAAAGCTGTGCTGTGTTTCCAAGATATTATAGGATTACTTTGTTAAATATTCTCTACTCCCAGGTTTTGTTATGGGTAGTTGTTTTAATTCACTTGGAAGTTCTTCCTCGCTGTAGTTTTTGATGTTCAGTTCAATCAAAGATATGACAGGAAAAGGCAGTTTCGTTTCACTATTCCTCTTTATTAGAGAAGCTTCAGCAATGACTTTACCTCCCTCCCCTTCTGCACATTCCACTGCTTCAAGCGAAGATTTACCTGTGGTTATCACATCCTCAATAAGTAATATTTTTTCACCTTTTTTAATTTCAAATCCACGGCGTAATTCAAACTTGCCATTAACGCGCTCGCAAAACATTGTCTTTATTCCAAGCTGCCTGCCAATCTCATAACCTACAACTATTCCGCCAATTGCAGGAGATAATATTAAATCTATGGAGCTATTTAATCCTTTTTTTATTTTACCTGCTAATAATGCGCAAACTTTCATGGCTCTGCTTGGATTTTCAAAAATCTTCGCACACTGTATGTATGTGTCACTATGCAGCCTGGATGATAAAACAAAATGCCCATGCAAAATTGCTTCTGCTTCTTTAAATTCTTTTATTATTAGGTTGTTTTCGTCTAATATCATTTTTTAAGTTTCACTATTACATTCTTTATTAATTATCTGAGTGATACAAATATCAGACCACACATTTATTGCAGTTTCAAACATATCGATGATTGTATAAATAGGCAAAATCAGTCCCATAATATGCAGAGGAACATTCATCGACATGAGATAACTGGTTGCCATAAAATAGCACCCCATCGGCACTCCAGCGTTACCAATTGCTGCACTAGTTGCTAAAAAAATCCATATCAACATTTCGCTTAAGGAAAATGCGCATCCATTCATCTCTGCAACAAACATTACAGTGATTAGTATAAATGCAGCACATGCATTCATATTAATTGTTGTGCATATTGGTAAAATAAAGGACGACAATTTCTTTGGCACCTTTAGCTTATTTTGCACACAGTCTATAGTTGTTGGCAATGTTGCACTGGATGATTTAGAAAAAAACGCAAGTGTGAGTGCCGGCATAACCCCTTTCAGCGTTTGAATTGGTGATATGCCTTTATACCACATAAGTAGCGGTAAAATCAGAAATGCCTGCACAAAATTTGCAGACATTATGCAAACAAAATACCATAAAAGACTGTAGAACTCGCTACCACCTTTTAATTCGTGCAAAAAACATGTAATAAAAGACCACACAGCAAGTGGAACAAGCTTTAGTAACCCCTGAGCAATTTTAAGTAACGTATCGAAAAGTGCAGAGAATATTTGATGTAATATGTCCTGCTTTTCTTTTGAAAGTGAAACAATAGCTCCACCCATCAAAAAAGCGATTAATATGCTACCAATCATATTATTTTCAAGAAAAACTTGCACAAAATTAGAAGGAATGAGTGATTTTAAATATGAAAAATAACTGTGGTTATTGCTGTTAATACTCCCTATTGTATTACTTATGAAATTTTTTCTTGCTGGATCTATTAACAAATAAAACGATAATGCAACAAACGCAGCTATAATAGTTGTAAGCAGAGTATAAAATAGTGTTTTCTTAACTAAGACTTTGATTTCAATTGAGTCTTTGAGCCCGGAAATTGTGGAAACTATGGATAAAAAAACCAGAGGTAAGCTTATTAATTTGAGCAAGCTGATAAAGATATCACTAAATAGCTTTGCTATTTCAAATATAATCTCACTGTTTAAATAGTAAGCAACTATTGCAAGCAGTATAGAAAAGAGTATTGCAAATTTATGCATTAAAAATAAAACTTCAAAGTAACATTGTACAACAATTTTATTGTTTTGGAATTAGATTGATAAACGAAATAAGTTTACAGATTAGGGAAAGATAAGTAATATTTTATTATTGATTAAGTTTTAAAAATATGTCAGATCCAATAAGTGCTGCATTATCTATACTAGCTGGAATAGGGGGACTTACAGGTTGTACAGTAGGTCTTGTATGTTATGCGCTGAGTGTACCTTTATCTCCTCTTATTATAGGCAGCATTACTACTGTTGTCTCTGCAATATTAGCTTCTGCATCCTTTATATTGGTAGCTTTTATGCTTGGTGGTCAATCATCAAATCCAAAGCGAGATTCTATTGTATTGTTTAGTCAGCTATTTTTTCCTCAAGTAGTAATCGGGATTGGTCTAAGTGCAGCTATAAAAGCTGTTCCTGGTATAACGCTAGATATAAACTCAGCAGCTAACCTTGGTGTAATAATAGGATTTGCTACACCAATTCTAGGTATACTTGCAATGGTATACGCACCACGTATAGCTGAGAAAGTAAATCACTACATCATAGAACCGGTAATTGAAAAAGTAAAAGAATGCTTTTCCTCAAAGGAAGCGTAATAACCTTTGTAAAATAGTTTATGTACTTCAGGTTTCTTAATTTAAATTTAGGTGCACTTAGCCCATTCTGGTGATAACAAATTGGAATAGATAAGATATGATAACTAACTCTTCTGCGAGTATATAGTTTTGCCGGACACAACAGTACGTACTACGTGTCCTTTTACTTTGCGACCATCGAAAGGAGAATTCTTTGATTTACTAGCAAAGTTGTCAGTTTTAATTTCCCATTCATGATTGAGGTCAACTAAAATTAAGTCTGCAGCAAGGTTTTTTTGTATACGACCACGTGGTATGTGTATTATATCTGCAGGCTTATATGTCAATTTTGCAAGCACATCAAGTAGACCCATTTGCCCACTGTGATAGAGTTCAAGTGAAAGGGGCAGCATTGTTTCAAGACCAACAATACCAAATGCAGCATTTTCAAGTGGTAGATCTTTAGAACTACGATCATGCGGAGCGTGATCAGTTGCAATGCAATCAATCACACCTGTCTTTAAACCTTCAACCATAGCTAAACGATCTTCTTCAGTGCGAAGCGGCGGATTCATTTTTGCAATTGCTCCATGTTGTTTTACTATATCTTCAGTCAAAGCGAAGTGATGAGGGGTTACTTCGCACGTAACATTTAATCCCAAATCTTTTGCACGTTTAATAGCATCAAGTGAATCTTTTGAAGAGACATGTAGAATATGGTAGTGCACATTTTCCATATCCTTCATTAGCAGTATATCACGATTTACCATAACCGATTCTGACGCACTCAAGATCCCCTTTACTCCCAATTCTTCAGAAATTTTACCTTCGTTGATTGCACCACCTGCTGATAAATTTAAATCTTCTGCATGTTGAGCAATAGGAACATTCAGCATACTTGAATAAAGCAGCGCCTGTCTCATAATCATTGGGTTCATAACTGGCATGCCATCATCGGTGAACCCAACCGCACCTGCTTCCTTTACAAGTGCCATTTCAGTCAACTTTTCTTCCGAAGTGGTGATTTTAGCGTAAAATTCAACGTTTACATGTGAAGTTTCAAGTGCTCTATATTTCAAATATTTAGCCAAAATAACGCTATCAATTGCTGGAACAGTGTTCGGCTGACAAACTACAGTTGTAACTCCCCCCGCAGCTGCAGATTTGCTGCCTGTATATATAGTTTCTTTATGTTCCTGGCCTGGTTCACGAAAATGTACGTGAATGTCAATAAGGCCTGGCATTAGAACAAGCCCTTTACAGTCTATTGTTTCATCAACTCCACTTGTTGAAAATAATGATTCACCAAAGTCAACAATTTTATCCCCTTCAGTCAATAATGAACCTTTTATATCAAGTTTAGTTTCCGGGTCGATAATACGAGCATTAGTATACGCAATTTTATAGCCTTCCTTTTGCCCTGTTTGCAACAAATCCCAAGTTTGAGTCATTATATTTGAGTATCGATTATAAAATAAATCTAAAGTTTTTTTAATAAAACACAACCAAATTAAAACACAAACTAAGAGCTGTCTTGAATTAAAGTGCTTTCATTACCCTAAAGATTTGGTTCTTATAACCTAGTTAGCTCAGTTTTAACGTTAATGTGTGAAGCTCTGAGTTCTGTTGAAGGATTTTCCAGCTGAATATCTAGCTCATTCTGTATGTTCGATAAACAAATTAAAGCTGAATCAAAAATTTCATCACACTGCTTTGCTTCATGTATATCATCAATTATTTCCTCGAATTCTTCCACATCATCCATTTCTTGCGGCGCACTTTTTAATATCGCTTTTATTTGGCTTAAGTTTTGACAAATTTTCTCCTGATATCCAGCAATTCTCTCTTGATATATATCAATCATTTTTTGACATGCGTTGCCTCTAAATGGATGTTCTTTTTTCTCTTTTATGTAAGAACTTTGAAAGTCTTTACAGTTAAGGATTGCTTCTCTATGTTTTTTTATGTCATTAATTGTGCTGATTATCGACTTATCTATTTTCTTTAAATTTTCTTCCCGTTCTTCTCTTTTAATTATACTTTTGGATTCATTTTTCATTTGGTTATACAGGTTTCTGCATTCTTTGTAAGATACCATTGGTTGTAATATTCCTTCTTCTACACCTTTATTGTAAAAATTTTTCAACTCATTACTTGATAGTATTGTTATAGCATCTTCCCTTTTACCTTGTGATTTAGGATACTTTTTATTCAATGAACTAACATGATTTAACAAGAAATCTTTAACTAGCCCTTCTCTTTTTACTTCGGATAATTTTTCTAGTGTTTCTATATATTTCAGAACTTCCGCAAAGAGCTGTCCACCAGAGGGAGCAAATCCTTGAAGTGGTTTACTCTGAGCTTTATAAAAATCGGTTTGTAAAAAATCTTCAGCTTGTTTTTTTATTACTGAAAGTTCACTAAAGGCTTTTTCTGGATTGATTTTTCTCAAAATACTAATAGTTTTTCTAATCGCTTTTTCTCTCTCTTTATTATCTTGCTTTTCATTTAATATGAAATGTTCAGTTTTGGTAAAAGCATCACCTTGATCACTCTTTGCAATGTTACAAACGATGTTTTTTACAACTTCTTCGGTTGCTGCATAATCTATTTCTTTTGCAAAGCAGTCAACAAATGATTGCCAAACTTTTTTATTAACAAGTTTACTTGTCTTATTTTCAAAATCTTCTATATCTTTGAATCCTAAAATAGTATAGAGATTTTTTTCGATTATTGGTTCGGCATGTTGTTTTGCCACTTTACCTTTTATATTGAATGGAAATTTACTAATCTTAGTTGTACCCACAATGTTACCTCAATATTAACGCTATCTATAAAAATATAAAGATTTAATATTTAATTTTTAATTAATACTAGCACAGCTAACTACGGGAGCATTATGCTAGGCTCTGTGGACAAAAAATATGAAGAGGGAGAAAAAAAGTGGTAGTTTAACCAAATGAACATAAAAATGGAGAAACTACCGAATGGAATATTATATAAAAGAAAGAAATTGGAAACAAATTTTAGAATTCATAAAAGGCATAAAAGGAATGCATAGTAAAGACGAAAAACGTTTAAGAATATTCATAGAAGCAGTGTGGTATATGGCGCGAAGTGGTTGCCAATGGCGACTTTTGCCGAAAATCTATGGCAATTACAGAAGTATACACAAACGATTTAAGAGATGGTGCGAAAGGGGTATTTGGAAAAATTTATTGGAGTACACAAAACAAGAGCCAGATTTAGAAGCCGTCATAATCGACGGTACGATCATTAGAGCCCATCCATGTTCGGCTGGATATACAAAAGATTCGAAGGATCAAGAGGCTTTAGGGCGAAGTAAAGGTGGCTTTACGACTAAAATTCATGCACTTGTTGATGCATTGGGAAATCCTTTAAAATTTATACTTACTCCTGGCCAGAGGAATGAAATTACACAAGCTGAAGTATTAACAAAAAATGTCTATAACTCCATTGTAGTAGCTGATAAGGGTTATGACAGCAATGCTTTTGTGGTCAGCCTTGAAAACAGGAAATGTGAAATCGTAATTCCATCAAAAAGGAATCGAAAAGTGCAAAGATACTATGATGAGCATATTTATAAAGAACGTCATTTGATTGAGTGCTTTTTCGGTAAAATTAAAAATTTTAGGCGCATTTTTTCCAGATTTGACAAGACCGCAGAGGTTTACATGGGATTTCTAAATTTTGTTGGAGCTCTCATATGGCTTCTCTAAAATTTTGTCCACAGAGCCTAGCATCAATTAACACTTTAACTTCTAACTTATCATCAGTAATATTGTTTATATAAAAACTATAATTTTTTATGCCTGAATTTGGGAATATATTGCTCCTCATAGCCTGCTTATTGTCTTTGACATATTTGTTTTTACCGCTTAGTTCTTGTCGGTTTATTACCACTGCCATATTTTTTTGTGTATCAACATCAATGGCTATTTTGATCTACTGCCACATTACAAATGATTTCTCACTCGAAAACGTATATTACCACTCACACACAACAAAACCTTTGATCTATAAGATTTGTGGAGTTTGGGGAAATAAAGAAGGGTCTATGTTGCTTTGGACATTAGTGCTTGTCATGTATTTATTACTAATGGATATTTATATACCTTCTGTCATCCCAATTTCCCCCTCTGTCATCCCAGCCTCTTCTTCTGTCATCCCAGTGCCCAGACACTGGGATCCAGACAATTTAATTGCAAATGAGTACATCAAATGGCAGTGTAATAAAAACTGGATTCCAGTGTCAAGCACTGGAATGACACCAGAACGAACTAATGGTAGTAAATTAAAAAAAATATCTCTTATCACTCATGGGCTGATTTGCTTTTGTTTTTTACTGTTCACTTTAATTGAATCCAGCCCCTTCACTAAAATGCCAAGCGTTGAAAAAGATGGATTGGGTTTTAATCCGATATTGCAGGATATAGGCCTTGCTATTCATCCACCGATATTATATTTGGGGTACCTTGGATTTAGCGTTCCTTTTTCGCTCTCTATAGCTGGATTAATTTTAAATACGGAAGGAAATGTTTGGGCTAAAATTGTCAGGCCTTGGGTACTTATTTCTTGGTCGCTGCTCACTTTGGGCATCAGCTTGGGTAGCTGGTGGGCATATCGCGAACTTGGGTGGGGTGGATTTTGGTTTTGGGATCCAGTGGAAAACGTTTCTTTAATGCCGTGGCTAATTGCAGTAGCGCTGACACATTTGTTGCTCGTTGTACGAAATTTCAATACTTTAAGGAATTTTGCTATTTTACTTACGCTCACAACTTTTATATTGAGTGTGACTGGAACATTTCTAGTCCGCTCAGGAATACTTACCTCAGTGCACACATTCGCTGATGATCCAAGATATGGACTATATATATTAGCTCTACTTGGTGTAATGACAGTCAGTAGCTTAGTAATATTCGTAGTATTTACGAGAAAAAATCACACGTCTGCGATGTCATTCCAATGCTTGACACTGGAATCCAGAAAGAAACTTGCTACTCAAGTGACAGAGGGTAGAAGATTCTTTTCACGCTTTACGATGATGCTGATGAACAATTTATTATTCATCACTGCCTTTTTCATCGTGTTCGTTGGCACTTTATACCCTACAGTGCTTGAGTATTTAACCGGTGAATTAATTTCAGTTGGAGCACAATACTATAATTCCTTATTTAACCCTATTGCACTGGCTATTCTAGTGCTCATCATGATAGGGCAATACTGTAGTTGGCAGGTATTGCCAATATTCCGTGAATACAGATTCTCATTCTGTAGTGCTGCAGCTATTTTGCCATTTATCTTTCACATGGAGCTAATGATTGTGCTATCAATTACTATCTCCATAGCATTATTAGTCTTTGTTTTAGAAGCATATAGTAAAAGAATTTGTTTATTTAAGGTAGCATTTGGTGAATCAATTTTATTAGCAAGAAGAGTTTCTAAGTCCTACTATGCAATGATGCTTGCTCATGCTGGAGTGGCAATTCTAGTGCTTGGTATAGCATATTCGGTTGGTTGGCAGGAGAAAAAAGAAAATTACTTAAAAATAGGGGATAGCATAACAGTCAATAAATTTAAAGTTACTTTGCAAAATATTGAGCTAATAAAAGAAAAAAATTTCCATGCAGTGAGAGGTACAATGGATATCAGGAATTTGCTGAATAACAAGATATTGGGTGAAGTAACTCCTGAATATAGATTTTACCTTGCGGAAGGTCAGAAAAATGTTGAAAGCAGTATCTACCACAATTTGCTTTCTGATATTTATGTTGTAATTGGAGAGATTGATAAGAGTAAGAGCAAAATTGCAGCTAAAGTGCACTATAAACCTGGAATGTCTATAATCTGGCTTGGATCCTTTCTCATCGCTTTTGGTTCGCTCCTTGCCGCTTTTCCTTCTAGTGGACGAACAAAGAATGTCTAGTTGTGAGTTGTAGCTACGGTACTTTGTTTTAGATTCTGCTAGGGTAATTTTTGCCTTTTTTCAGCCTTGAAACTCGTTAGTGCCGCGTTAGCTAATCACATGGGATTGTGCAATAGGTGCAGTTTAATATAAAAACTTTACTTTTTGAAATTTTTTGGTTACACTTAAGTATAATTGTGGGGGGTAGGTATTATGAACAGAGAAAAAGCTTTAAAAATATTAGGCTTAAATGCAAATCCCAGTGAGCAAGAAATCAAAAAGGCATATAGAAAGTTAGTATTCGAGTTCCATCCAGACAAAAACTTGGATAAAGAACAGGAAGAACTTAAAGAAGCTGAAGAGAAATTTAAACATGTACAAGCTGCACATAAGCTTCTTGAGGGAACAGGTGTAAAAGAAGCTATGATACTACATGATGAAAATTTAGATAGAGTTAGCTCTACCGAGGATTTAAAATTTTGCTTATATGCGGCTCTCTTCAATCAAGATACAGCATTTCTGAAAAAACTTTTCTCCAGGTTCAAGAGCAGTAAAGATGGAAGATTTGGTGATTACATCAATGAAATGCGTGTACAAGATCACTTGCCATTGGGTGCTGCTATCAATTCGTACAATATTGATCTTGTAAGGCTACTCTTAGAAAATGGTGCTAACCCTAACATAAAAATATTCTGTGAGTATACTTCATTACGTTATCCTGGAGTTGTCAAATGTGGTAACATTGTCAAACTACTTTTAGAGTATGGTGCTGACCCTAATACACGAGTATATGGTCTTGCTCCACTAGATGTAGCCGCACATGATAAGTTCTATGAAGTTGCAGAATTACTTTTAAAACATGGCGCTGACCCTAATGCACAAGGTGAGCTTGGTAATACTACATTACACAGAGCATACAAACACTATAGAGTTGCAGAATTACTTTTAAAACATGGCGCTGATCCTAATATACAAAATATATTTGATCACACTCCATTGTATGAAGCAGTGCATTGTAGTGAATATGAATGTGAAAAAGAAAAAACTGTAGAATTATTTTTGAAGTATGGTGTAGATCCTAATGCAACAGGTCCTCGTGCAAAAAATTACTACATGAAGAGATTCATAGAACGTACTCCATATTTTACTAATAATGGTATAATAAATTGCATTAAGACACTTGTTTTGCCATACGGTAGCGATGATAAAGTTAAAAGGTTGATGGCTGAGTATGGTGGAGTTGATAAACGTTATCTCATTAGCCAAGCGGGACTTGCTTGTTGTTGCTTGATAGTAGCTTCTGCAACTTTTTTTAGTATAGCTTCTCCTTGGTGTTATATACCGACAGCAATATTTGCACTTTCTGCATGTTTTTTCGTTAAAAATGCTGTACAGGCTGCATTCTTTGCAAAAACAAAAGAACCTTCTCCTGAGTTTGCTGAAGTTATTACTGAAAAAGTAGTAAATAATGTTGAACTAAATGCTGAGAACAATTCTCAAAAAATCATAGTGCAT
Source organism: Wolbachia endosymbiont of Dactylopius coccus (assembly GCF_977011065.1). Classification (NCBI taxonomy): domain Bacteria; kingdom Pseudomonadati; phylum Pseudomonadota; class Alphaproteobacteria; order Rickettsiales; family Anaplasmataceae; genus Wolbachia; species Wolbachia endosymbiont of Dactylopius coccus. The sequence continues at coordinate 1,338,632 of NZ_OZ347065.1, forward strand.
TAGTTTAACCCAGTTATCTAAGTGGGGAGAGGTGACTTTCCTCACTTAGACAACTGAACTTGAATAACGGGAGATAATAAGAAGTCCAATCACAGAATAAACTAGTGAATTTTTTAAAAAGTATATAAAATTCAAGTTTAAGTAAATAGCATGGCACTTAGACTCATTCCAGATAACCTCAATATCAAGTTTAGTAAATATAGGGATTTGACTGCATTAATTAGCATTATTCTTATCATCTTTTCAATATTCACTGTTGTGCTGCGTGGAGTGAACTTAGGCATAGACTTTGCAGGCGGAATTTTGATAGAGATAAAATCTTCAGATGAGAATCACTCTATTCTCGATGCATTAAAAGAAAATGGTTTTACAGTGCAGAGTTCAAAAGCGGGTGATAATTTAGTCATGCGTTTTAAAGATGAGGGAGACGAAAATAAAATCAAAAAGATAAAAAGCATACTAGAAGAAAAGCTGGGGAGCTCAATAAGCTATCGTAAAATAGACTATGTTGGCCCACAAATAAGCTCAACACAAATATTTGAAGGAATGTTATCCATGTTGATCGCAATTGTTGGAATATTTTTTTACGTTTGGTTTAGATTTAATTGGCAATGTGGATTCAGTGGAATAACAGCACTGATTCATGACGTGATTTTAACTGTTGGTTTTATTAGCCTAACTGGCATTGAGTTTAATATTTCATCAGTTGCAGCTCTTCTCACTGTCATTGGTTATTCAATCAATAACTCAGTAATTATATATGATCGGATTCGAGAGTATTGCAAGAGTGGTAAAAGTGGGCGGATGAGTGAGATAGTAGATGCAAGTATCAACGCTACATTATTTCGCACTATATTAACCTCGGGTACAACCCTTCTTGCTGCTCTTCCTTTGGCATTAATCTGCACAGATGCAGTGAAAGACTTCAGCTTGATCATTTTTTTTGGTATTTTGATTGGCACTTGTTCTGCAATATTTATTTCTGCTCCTATATTAACCTACAGAGCTTTGATAAGTAGATTGTAGAAGTATTTAGTCGCGGTATAATATCAACTTATTATCTCTTATAGTGAAATGAAAATACCTTAAAAAGCTCATTCCAAGTAGTGAATGAGACATAGAATGAGTGTTAATGCTTGCCTGTACATCATTAACTAAAAAATTCCCTATTTTAACTTGAGGTATTTGAACCACTCCAGCTTTTATTTGACCTTTCGCAGTTTCATATATTTTAAAATCCTGAACATTTTGTAAGTTAATACCAGCATGTAATGCGTCTTTTTGTGATAGAACAATATCGGTTGCTCCAGTATCAAGCAAAAACGTTATATTGCGATCATTGACTTGAGCCTGAATATAAAAGTGTCCATCATATGACTTCGTAAATTCAATACTTCCACTATTCTGACCGCTATTTTGAATTCTTCCTTTATATGGTAAAAAAGTACTGAGAAATCTGTCGCTTAGTTTGTCCCTTTGTGAATCAATAAGCATTGCAGTAGTGGCTATTATTAGCAACCAAATAACTAGATTTTTCACCGCACCTCTTGCATAATCATTATTTGAGCAAAAAGTTAACAACGCACTTCCTGATGTCATTCCAGCGCGTGACGCACAACTGTACGAACATTGCAATTTGCAGGTAGCAGGTGGTGTCATTCCAGTGCTTGACACTGGAATCCAGTTTTCTGATAATTTCATCGAAAATGTTGTATAGTGCACAATCAATTTTGCTGGATCCCAGTGTCAAGCACTGGGATGACACCTTTGTACTTGAGGTAAAACCGGCTATAACATTTAACACACTGTCTTCGAAAACAAACGTTTGTACAATTGTGCACGTGACACTGGAATCTAGAAAAAAAGAACCAGTGTCAGCTACTTGGGTTAAAAAGAGCAGTTTATCGTTAAAATTTGAAGCCATTACAATAAATTTTTAAGATTAGCGTTAAAAGTTATTATTAAAAATAAGTAAATTTCATTGTTTTAGTACAATATTTAGTATACACTTTAAGAAGATATGTTTGATTTAATTTCATGTCAGAAGCAAAAAGTTTAATTTTAGCAGCTATCCTTTCCATGTTGATCATGGTATCTTGGCATATTATTTATGATAATTTTTTTAGTGCAAACCAAAATCAGCCATTGATTGAACATATCGAATCTTTTAACGACCTTGCTCCTATAATACACCAAAATCGTTCTGAAATTATTAATTCTACTCGAGAACAGAGGGTTAGTTTAACCAATAACATGATTAGAGGATCAATTTCTCTGAAAGGTGCAAGGTTTGATGACTTAATTTTAACCAATTACCACTTAGAACCGAGTTCTTCTTCTCCACAAGTGGTGTTACTGTCACCCGCAGAATCAAAAGATATATATTTCGCAGAATTTGGGTGGCTCGATCCGAATAACAAAATTAAAGTTCCAGATTCTAAGACAGTCTGGCAAGCTGATGGGGCTGAACTGACTAATCAAAAAGTAGTTAATTTATTTTGGGACAATGAGAATGGCATTGTGTTTAAAATGAAAATTAGCCTTGACGATAACTACATGTTTAAAATTGAGCAGATTGTTGAAAATAACACAAAAGATAATGTAGTTTTGGTTCCTTATGGTATAATTAACCGTAAACGTGACAATATCAACGAATCTTATTGGATATCTCATGAAGGAGTACTGGGTGCATTTGATAATAAACTAGAGGAGTGGACATATAAGGATATTTCCAAAAAACATTTAATAAAAGCAAGCACGAGTGAAAAAAATTGGTTTGGTTTTGCTGATAAATACTGGCTTACAGCCATCATACCTGAGAAATCCGATAAAATAAATGTAAGCATTAAACACACGAACGTTAATAATACTGATAAATTCCAAGTAGATTTTGTCAAACCTTACAAGAGCATACTTCCTGGCGCAAGTGTTTCTAATGTGAATTATTTTTTTGCTGGAGCAAAAAAGTTGAATTTACTGGATTCTTATAAGGATACTCTCAATATACCTTTATTTGATAAAGCTGTAGATTTTGGTGTTCTTTATTTTATAACCAAGCCAGTGTTTTTACTGCTTGAATATTTTAACTTCGTTTTAAAAAATTTTGGCTTAGCAATATTATTGCTGACTTTAGTAATCAAACTTTTGATGCTTCCCTTATCTAATAGATCATATATTTCGATGTTCAAGGTGAAAAGCCTGCAGCCTGAATTAACTCGTATAAAAGAGTTGTATAAAAATGACAGCTTAAAGCAGCATAAAGAGACAATTGCGTTGTTCAAGAGAAACAATGTAAATCCAATGTCGAGCATTTTTCCCATGCTAATACAAATACCGGTATTTTTTGCTCTATATAAAGTATTATTTGTTACTATAGAGATGAGGCATGCTCCTTTTTTTTTATGGATTAAGGATCTTTCAGCTCCTGACCCAACGAACATCTTTACATTATTTGGGTTGTTTAATTATAACTTTCCTATTTCTATAGGCATTTTACCTATAATTTTCGGTGCCACCATGATAATTCAGCAGAAGCTAAGTGAGAAAAGTAAAGATGATATTCAAGTAAATGTTATGAAGTTTTTACCTTACATTTCTGTCTTTATTTTTTCTTCTTTTCCTGCCGGCCTGGTAATATATTGGATATTTAGTAATATTATAACTCTAATTCAACAATCATTAATAAAGTTGTTTTTAACGAAAAAAGTGGTAGTGAATGTCGAAAATACTAATAGTTAATTCAATTTACCACACTGAAATAGCGAACCTTTTGCTTGAAGGTGCAATCGATAGATTAAAAGAAAGTCATGCAAGCTATGACATAATTGAAGTTCCTGGTGCATTTGAGATACCAGCTACAATTCTCTTTGCAGTAAAAAGCAAGAATGCTAATTATGACGGTTATTTAGCTCTTGGGTGCGTGATTCGCGGTGAAACCGATCACTATCAATATGTTTGTAAAGGAGTAATCGAAGGTTTAAATGAAGTCATTATGCATTATGCAATGCCCCTTGGTATGGGCGTAATTACCGCTAACAGCAAAGATAAAGCACTAGTTAGAGCTGACAAAAACAAAAAGAACGTTGGTGGCCATGCAGCCTCAACTGTTTTGGGTATGATAGATTTACACAATAAATTAAAATAATGGAGGAAAAACCAGTAGATAAAAAGTGGCGCATAAAAAGAAGCACGGCAAGATTTCTTGCTGTACAAATTGCTTATTCAAATATTTTCGTAGGTTACAACAAAAGCACTTTTAAACTGGAAAATTGTGAGCTTAAGGACTACATAAGTAAGTTGAGAGATATATTTGAATGTGAAGAATTTGAACATCAGTTCTTAGAAAACTTGTTATATAAGGTTATAAAAAGCAGTGAAGAATATGATAAAATAATAGAGTCTTACTTACACCCAAGCTGGTCCCTCTCACGGTTAAATCTTATAAGCTTATCTATTTTGCGTGTTGCAATATGTGAGTTAGCTAATTGTGATACGCCAGTTCCAGTTGTTATCAATGAGTATACTAACATTGCATCTGATTTACTTGATAAACCAAGCGAAATTGGTTTTATTAATGGGTTATTGGATAAGGCAAAAGATGCAGTTAAATTAAATAAAAACCCTTAGCAGCTTCTCACAACTATATAAAAGTTAAGGCAATTCCCATTGAGTAACCGGCACTAAAAAAATAAAGAGGCAGATTCAATCTGCCTCTTTTATTTTAGGCTATCTGCTTTTTTTGTTCTTGAGAAGCAACTTGTTCAACAATAGCTTTTTCCAAATAAGTGTTAAACTCTTTAGCACCCTCTTTGTCTAAACCTAATGTTTTCTTCCACTCTGTTTTATTTACTGTCTCGAACTTACCTTCTTTGTTTTTCACTTCTAGTGAATCTATCTCGAGTATTAAAGTATTGCCTGCCGCCTCGTCAAACTGATCACCAATAATAATACGGTAGTTCTTGCCTTCTAAGCTGAAACCTATATAATACTTACCATCTTTCACCTTACCTTTTTCATCTTTAACTTGGTTATTCTTTTTTATTTCCTCATATACCTCTTTTGTTACTAGCAATGCTACTTCTTTCTCCCCCTCACCAAAAATAACCTTCGGAGCTTTCAACTCAGATATTTCGTTATTTTTGCTGATGGCATACATTGCTAAACCAATCAGTGCAACAGCAACAACTGCTAATATACCCATTCCAAGTGGTGTAACTGCAAAAGCTGCAAGTGGAGCAAGCATGGAAGTTGAAGACACCCAATATGGTGCTGAAAGTGCTACTACTGCGCCTATGACATACAAAGAAGTAAGTGCAACAAGTGCAGTGTTTGTTTTGTGGAACTGACCACGATGATTTTTGAAGGTTAGCATAAACGACCTCGTTTAATAAAATATTAATATGCTTAAATTGTGTATAAAAAAACTGTCATAGTCAAGCTTTTTCGCAAATTACCTACCACTTGAGCCAAAGCCCCCTGCATTGCGGCCGGTTTCTTCTGCGCAGAATTCTTCTCTGTCATCCCAAATTACCTGAGATACAGGAGAAATAAGGATTTGTGCGATTCTATCTCCTCTTTTTATTTCGTATGGCTGATTACTTAGATTAATTAGACAAATTTTAACTTCACCTCGATAATCAGAGTCTATAGTGCCCGGAGAATTTAAGACAGTGATTCCATGTTTTGCAGCAAGACCAGAACGTGGGCGGATTTGCCCCTCAAAACCGTTTGGTATTGCAATCACAATTCCAGTTGGAACAAGTAATCTCTCAAGTGGATTTAAAACAGCAGAATCATTCAATGCAGCATAAAGATCCATACCAGCACTCTGCGTAGTTGCATAACATGGAAGAGACAAGTCTTCTCCGTGTGGTAATCTTTTTATTTCTACTTTAATTTTACTTCTTTGCACTCCAATTTACCAACTTATGAAGACTCAATTATAGCATGTAAATTGTATCTGCAAAAGTGATAAATGTTACATCGTAAATGATGTCATTCTAGTGCGTGACGCTAGGCCATAAAATAAGTTTTTCGTTTCTATATGCGCTACCTTAAGACTTCAACGTCTTAACGCACTTAACCCCATCGACATATAAATTTGCATGACTTGTTTGAGTATTAAGCAATGCAAGTCCAATGTTGTCTACACTAGAGCGCAGTTCCCCTATTTCCTCATTATTTTTATTTGTCACTTTAGTGCCAATATCTGGAAGTACGTTATCCCCCTCAACAAGATAAAGTTTTCTTCTGAATGTTTCTTGTCTGCTCATTCGATTTACGACTTCCTGACCTACGTAACACCCCTTATTAAAGCTTATACCGTTTGCCTTATCGATTAAATATTGCAATGGGAACGATGAATTTTGTACCATATCTTTTGCTCCATCTGGGACAAGGTTTTTAATTCTAACTTTTTCATACTGAATAAAATCTCCAACCGGTTCTTTTATTTCATCTTTATGTATGATCCTCATTCCTAGCAGCTTGTGCCTTGGATCTTGAAAAATAACTTGTGACTTATTACTACACTCCGCCAACTTAGTATCAAACAAAACTCCAACCTTATATAGTGCACTAATGTCTTTAATTTTCACTCTCAAATAAGTTTTAAGTAAATCTAGTTTCTCGATTATTTGCTGTAAGTGCACATTTTCGCACTCTAAGAAAATATATCTACCATATTCAATAAGAAAAAAATCATATAGGTATTTTCCCTGAGGGCTAAGCAATAAAGAGTAAATAGCTTTTTGGCTATCCAGCTTATTAATATCATTGGTTATAATACCCTGCAGAAAATCTCTAGTGTCAGGCCCATATAGCACTATCACACCACGACTTAAGAATGGTATATAACTCATGAAATCTCTATAAATAAATCTAAATTTTATTATATAACATTAGGCTCTTTTAGAAACTGCTTTTGGCGTGCATATTTTACAAGCTCCAGCCCTTGAAATCTAACTTACGAGTATATACATAAAGTTATAGGTTAATTTGTTGAGAGGAAAAGCAAATGTCAAGTATAAGTTTAAATGTATTGGATGATAGCGTGCTGATCAAGCCTGTTAGCGAGGAAAAGCAAGGTGGAATTATGCTTCCATCAAGTGCTGAAAAGAAACCTACTAAAGGTGAAATTGTAGCAACTGGTGAAGGTTCACGCAACTCAAATGGCGAACGCATAGCTTTAACTGTAAAGGCTGGTGATAAAGTGTTCTATCGTCAATGGGCTGGTACAGAAATAGAACATAATGATGAAAAGCTTATCGTGATGAAAGAGTCCGATATACTTGCTGTCATTAAATAGCAGTCTTTATTTTACTAAACTGAAACAAAGCGCAACATGGCGCATTGTAAATGGTTTTATTATAGTTTTCTAAATTTTTTATTAACAAGAGGTGATAAAAATGACTAATGTAGTAGTATCAGGTGAGCAGTTGCAAGAAGCCTTTCGTGAAGTCGCAGCAATAGTAGACTCAACGGTGGCAATAACTGCGGGACCTAGGGGAAAAACAGTAGGGATTAATAAGCCCTATGGTGCACCGGAAATCACAAAAGACGGTTATAAGGTAATGAAGGGTATCAAGCCTGAAAAACCACTAAATGCTGCAATAGCAAGCATCTTTGCCCAAAGTTGTTCTCAATGTAACGACAAAGTTGGTGATGGTACAACAACGTGCTCAATACTAACTAGCAATATGATAATGGAAGCTTCAAAGTCAATTGCTGCTGGAAACGATCGTGTTGGTATTAAAAACGGAATACAGAAGGCGAAAGATGTAATATTAAAGGAAATTACGTCAATGTCTCGTACAATTTCTCTAGAGAAAATGGATGAAGTAGCGCAAGTTGCGATAATCTCTGCAAATGGTGATAAGGATATAGGTAACAGTATCGCTGATTCCGTGAAAAAAGTTGGAAAAGAGGGTGTAATCACTGTTGAAGAAAGTAAAGGTTCAAAAGAGTTAGAAGTTGAGCTGACTACTGGCATGCAATTTGATCGCGGTTATCTCTCTCCGTATTTTATTACAAATAATGAAAAAATGATCGTGGAGCTTGATAATCCTTATCTATTAATTACAGAGAAAAAATTAAATATTATTCAACCTTTACTTCCTATTCTTGAAGCTGTTGTTAAATCTGGTAAACCTTTGGTTATTATTGCAGAGGATATCGAAGGTGAAGCATTAAGCACTTTAGTTATCAATAAATTGCGTGGTGGTTTAAAAGTTGCTGCAGTAAAAGCTCCAGGTTTTGGTGACAGAAGAAAGGAGATGCTCGAAGACATAGCAACTTTGACTGGTGCTAAGTACGTCATAAAAGATGAACTTGGAATCAAGATGGAAGATCTGACACTTGATGATCTTGGTACTGCTAAAAATGTTAAAATTACTAAAGATAATACCACAGTTGTCAGCGAAAATAGCGATTCTGACAGTGTGAAAGCTAGAATCGAGCAGATCAAATCTCAAATTGAAACTTCAACCTCTGATTATGATAAAGAAAAGCTAAGGGAACGTTTAGCGAAATTATCAGGTGGTGTTGCTGTGCTAAAAGTTGGTGGAGCAACTGAAGTGGAAGTTAAAGAACGTAGAGATAGAGTTGAAGATGCGCTGCATGCAACAAGAGCTGCAATTGAAGAAGGCATAGTTCCAGGTGGTGGAGTTGCGCTTCTTTATGCTTCATCTGTTCTCAACAAATTAAAAGGTGCAAGTGACGAAGAGCAAATAGGCATAAACATTATCAAGAAAGTTCTCAGTGCTCCAATTAGAAGGTTAGTTAAAAATGCTGGTCTTGAGTCTGCTGTTATAATTGACTATTTGATTAAGCAGAATGATAAAGAGCTTATATACAACGTTGAGGCTATGAATTACGCTAATGCATTTACAGCTGGTGTGATTGATCCAGCAAAAGTGGTGCGTATTGCTTTTGAAACAGCGATATCTGTTGCAAGTGTGCTGATCACTACTGAATCTATGATAGTTGATGTACCAAGCAAAGAAAATGCTTCATCTCCTATGGGCGCAGGAGAAATGAGTGGCATGGGTGGATTCTGAGTAGAGTGAAACCGTGGAGCAATTGCTCCACGGTAGTTCCAAAAAATCTCACATTTTACTATTCGTTAAAGGTAATACGTTTGGTGCAGAAAGGCACTACTGGTTTTATTCCCCGCGTCCGTTTCATTCCTTTATATTGTGGTTGTTTAATAACAAAAAGACAGCATAAGAAAACTATAACTCCTAGTATACCTATACTAACATAATACTATATTAATAAATAATCTATATAATGCTATTAAATATAACAATTAAAATCTAAATCACTTTCTCTATAAAAGGAGAAATTTGCCTTAATGAAAATACATATATATTTAATATTGTTTTTATTTTTTTCTTGCTCTCAACTATATGCTGACGAGGAAATTGCAAAATTTGATTTACTTATTGGCAAGATAAATGAAGCAAGCCTCACTCTTAAAGGTGCAATAAAGGTTACAGTAGAACCAGGCTGGCACATATATTATAAAGACTCTGGAGATTTTGGCTTTCCAACGTCTATTAGTTACAAAGGTAATGCATCAAATATAAATATTCACTGGCCTACTCCAAAGGAACATAGAGATAAAGTAGGAAGAGAGGTATTTATCAGTAACGTGTATGAGGATATGGTATTATTTCCCTTTAAGATGAATATATTTTTAAATCAAGAGTACATTGACCTTGATTTTTATATACAATATGCGATATGTAAAGATAGGTGTATCCCTAAAAATGCTGAGATAAAAATCAGGCAACCACTAAAGGATTTTATAGATTCTGATATCAATAAACTTATAAATGAGTGGTATGAAAAATAGGGTTCTCATGGGGTAGGTGTCATTCCAGTGCATGACACTGGAATCTCATTTACTTTTTTGTTCACTATGTGAGGAACTTGGGCCTACAAGTATATAAACATAATGGTTTCGCATAAAAAATTTAGATCCCAGTGTCACGCACTGGGATGACAAGAAAGGAGCGCTAGGATGACAGAAAGGGGTGCTAGGATGACAGGAACGAAGTCATACATAGAAAATAGGTAGGTATTTTCAATTTTTGTTGTATACTCAAATAAAAATCTCACTTTTACAGATGGATACAGTAAAGTTTGTTTTATTACTGCCAACAATATTACTCATGCTAGTTGCTGGTGTTTACCTATCGATTAAACTAAAATGGCTACAGGTATTTAGATTACCATACGCCCTTTCACTCCTTGGAGCTAAAAAAGGAGAAAATAAATTTTCTTCTATAGCCGCTCTGTTTACAATTTTAGGGGGAAATTTAGGAGTAGGAAATATTTCAGGAACTGCTGTTGCTCTAAAAACCGGAGGACCGGGCTCCATTTTATGGATGGCGATAATTATTGTTATCACTTCTGTGATAAAATACGTTACTTGTTATCTAAGTATAAAAACCAGAAAGGAAAAGAACGGACGGTTTATAGGTGGCCCTGTAGCCTATATGGCTGATGCATTTAACTCTAGAAAAGCTACAATTGTGTTTCTAGTTGTTATGATGATGGTTTCAATAACAGTTGGTAACCTTGTTCAGGTAAATTCTCTATCAATACCACTTAATATGATAGATGTGCCTGTAGTTGTTGGTGGCATTGTAATGGCCATAATATTTTTTGTTGTTGCAGCTCTCAGCTTAAAAAAAATTAAAATTTTTATATCGGCTATGATACCGATAATGACGGTAAGTTATCTCACACTTTGCGGTATCATATTATTTAAGTTTAGTGAAAATATCCCTCCTTCTCTAAAATTAATAAGAAGCAATTTTTTGACAGCTAGTAGCTTTAACTCTGGTTTATCCCTAGGTTTGATTTTAGAAATGTTGACTATTATTCAAGTCGGAACTTTGCGAGGTATTTTTGCAACAGATATAGGGCTTGGCCTCGAAGGAATCGTACATTCTTCAATTGTTCCTAAGAAAAATAATAATAAATTTATTATTGAGCAGAGTCTAATTACAATAATATCGCCTTTTATAGTTGCATTTATAGTGTTTATTACAACAATGGTACTGCTTGTCACAGATTCTTGGATTACTGATTTAGAGAGCACTAACATGTGCATATTTGCTTTTAGAAAAGCTATGAATTGGCCCTATATTGACTATTTAATCATGGCCATAATGTTTTGCTTTGCCTTTACTACTATCTTTACTTGGTTTTTTTGTTCAAAACAAACAATACGCTATTTGTCTATGAATAATAAATATACTAAAATCTGGATTGTAATTTTTACCTTGATTATTCCGCTTGGTGCAATAGGTAAAGTTCAATTTCTATGGGATGTTGCTGATATCTCGATTGCTGCTTTGTTATTTATCAACATACTCGCTATACTCAAGCTAACTTCTAAAGATCCAGAAGTGTTTACTATGAGTAGCAGATATTTGAAGTTGCAAAAACAGAGCTATAGCTAAAGCAATTTAGGCTATGCAGCTGTTGTGATATAAGAGTGATTTCCGCCAAGAAGGATGTCATCCCAGTGTCCAGACACTGGGATCCAGGAATCTTGATTGGCACTAAGTTAGTGAGCATAAAAGTAGCTAATCTTATGTTAAAACACAACATTTTTGATGGGGTTCGTGAAAGGCTGGATTCCAGACTGGAATGACAACTTAAATCGTTTGATGTTACCATAAAATAGCTTGTGTCATCACATTAGTAACAGAACCTTCCTTAATAAAAATTCAACCAATGCTTGTGATAATTATATTAGCTAGTATTAGCTAGGCAGAGGGTTATTAGTGAGGGGTATATGAACACTAACGATACACAACAAGAACACATTTATAATGAGCGCATTCAAGAAATTTTTCCTTTATTTGATAAAATAAAAAAGGAAGACGACCCAATTTATAATGCTAGAGTTGATTTTAACACAGTAAAGTTTTTAACAAAACACGCCAACTGGAATTGGGACGAAGAAGAAAACAAAGATAAAGCATATGGAGTTATTCTTCAGAAATGCGACAAGACAAAGAAAGCTGGACAAGAGCTTGAAAGTGAAGTTAAAGAAAGGTTGAAAGAGTATGTTGATGATGTTGCAGGAGTTTCAATATACGGTAATCACGCAAGTATTACGCTGGGAGATGACAAAAAAGAGTTTAAAATCAGCGAATTTTTAAACAGTGATTTTTGTCAGAAGAATGGAATCTCGGGGTTTTCAACATTGCATAGCGATGGAAAGAGCGGAATGCATGGTTTTGTTGCCGAGGAAGGAGGGAAAAAAATAAGACATTATGTCGTAACTGATGGTTCATATGAAATGACGCTAAATTGGTATGTGAATGGAGAAAAGTGTACTATTAAAGTCAATATTGATAAAGAAGGTGTAAACCTTATTGAACCTAACAGTGTTACGGAGCAATTAAAGAAGCAATTAGAAGTAAACAAAGACGTAAAAATAGGTGGTTTATTCTTGCATGAAATAAAATTCAGGGAAAAAGGAAAAGTGAATGAGGTGCAACATGACGGAAAAGACAATCAAGTCCTTAACAAATCATCTGAAATCGCAATAAAAAGTAACAGTAGAGATATTGAGCAAGAGATCAAAAAACCTGTTCAAAAACACCAAGCTACTCATATGAATCGAGAAATTGGGTCTCAGACCCCTCCGCTGCCGCCACTTAGAACTAGTTCACTTCCACCTAAAGAAAATGTTGTCAATGAGCAAGGGAGGAATGCCTCTGCCAAGCCTGTGAGCCAAGATGGTGGGCAAAGAGATAAACAGAATAATCCAACACCTAATAATCAGCAAAAAGGTGCAACTTCTGATCCTTCGGACAGTTCTACTTTCACCAAGTCTGTAAGCCACAATCAAGATAATAGGCAAAAAGATGAACGTTATGACAATCCTACATTTGGACATGCTGTACCTGGAAGCCAAAAACCAGATAGAAGTGAGCAAACACCTAATAATCAGCAACAACCTAAAACCCAGCAACAAGAAGGAAATAACAAAGGCGATCTATTACAAGACATCAGAAATTTCAAGAGAAACAGCTTACGGCGCACTGGTGTTGATGATAAGAAAGTATCAATAGACCGCAGTAGAGAAAATGATAGTTTAACAGATATGAAAGCAGTAGTAGTTCCAGAAAGCTCTCGCAGGAGTGGACAAGAGTCTGAAGAAGAAAGGTTAAATTACCAAAACACACGTGAAGCATTAGAAAGTTGGAAGGAAAAACGGCTAAAGAAATACGGAATTAACGAAGATGTTAAAGAGACTAGTTTTAATACACCAGAGAAAATTCAGTCTGAATTGCAAAAAGACGATTTAGCAGATGTAAAAACAGTAGAAGGTCCAACTGTTAGTGTCTCTGCTTCAACACCAAATAGTATAAGTGATTCAGGCTATATATCTCCAACTAATGGTGATAGTAAATCTCAAACAGATTTAAAACAGGTAGGAAGGAAATTAGAAGAACATATTAATCTAACTCCATTTGAAGAACTTAAAAATACATTAGGTCAAGAAAATCTCGGGTTAAAACCGGCTGATCAGAGTCAGATTAGCGAAGAAACTAAAAAACGCTTGAGAGAAGTCGGGTTGCTAAAAGACAGCTCAACAGATGTAAAAACAAATGATTCGGGCTATTCATCTCCAACTCATGCCAATCATGGACAATCTCAAGTAAATCCTGGACAGTTAAAAGCGAGCCTAATGAATGTTGAACAAAGAGATGACACTCTACTTACGGAATTTACCAGTAAGTTGGATAAAGAAACTCAGAAGTTCCCACTAAAACCGGTGGATCAGAAAGAAATGAGCGAACAAACCAAAGAACATTTATTAGCAGCAGGATTGCTAAAAGACAGCTCAACAGATGTAAAAACAAATGATTCGGGCTATTCATCTCCAACTCACACTGACCACAGTAAATCTCAAACAAATTTTGGGCAATTAGAGGAGAAATTAAAAGAATATGTTAAACAAAGTGATCTAACTCCACTTAAGGAGCTTGCACAAAGATTAAATCAAAAGAACTATGGGTTAAAACAAATCAACCCTGAAACACGTTATGTTAGTCCACAAACTAAAAAACACCTAATAGAAGCTGGACTGCTAAAAGACAATTCAACAGACATAAAAACAGTGGCAGAACAAGAAAACAATGACACTAACTCAATTGTAGATAAAAATAGTAATCTATATAAATTACTAGAGAAAGATGAAGCACAACTGAAAATTGGAGTAATAGAAGAAGAAAGAAAAGATACTTTAACGGAACACACTGATAGTTATGATCGCAATAGAATTGCATTAGGTAACAGAAATAAAAGGCCACTGGATTGGGCTAAACGTATTGCTGAGTCACAAGAAAAAGATACTAATAAAAGTATTTTAATGTAAATTGAGGTTGGGGAATGTTCAAAAAAGCATACGCATCAAGTTAAGGCCCAATATAGCACCATTCTAATACAATGTTGAACATTTTTTTTGCATTTTGAATTCTATGGTATTTTGTTTAACATTGAAGCAAGAGTCCAGGCACTGCCTTTGTGTTTGAGGCAAAACCGGCTATAACACTTAACACACTACCCTTGCAAACAAATGTTCGTACAGCTATATGCTGCACACTAGAATAACAGAAAGCAGAAACCTTACTTAATTGGTTTAAAGTGATTCGTACCCCTTCTCTTTTGAAGAAAAGTGCTCAACTATAGGAGAAATAATATATTCATTCACTTTTTCAGCAGCAAATATCCCTGCAATTGGCGCTATTACGCCTATTGCTGCACCTACTAAAGCTGCAGAGCCCATTCCAAGCATTGCACCAGGAAAAATAGCAGTTGCGGCTGCAGCAAGGCCAACTCCAATTGCAGCGCTTGCAACGCATAAAATGGCCATCTTGAAAAGATCTTTCTTGGAGCATCCTTCTCCGCATATATTACATGCAATGAGTAATATTATAGGAACGGCAGCAATAATTCCACCTATAACCAAAGGTGACAAACCTGTGAGTGCACCTATTACTGATGCTGCACCGCAGAGCATTAATAAAAATTTAGTTTCGTCATCCATATACTCTCCCTAATTAATTGATATATTACCATTTGTTCATATCTCCGTCAAGCAGAAAATTTTAGTGGGGCGAGCGACCAGGATTGAACTGGCGACATTCAGTACCACAAACTGACGCTCTACCAACTGAGCTACGCCCGCCAAGATATAAAATATCTAACATACGAGCGCAAATAGTCAATTGATTATTTAACTCTCCTTTTGCAGAGGGTTTTAAGTTTAGCCAATAAATATTTTCATTGATACTTTTACTATTATAGTTAATTGTATTGGTACTAATGAAGTAGCGGTATGTTTAAAAGTATTTTCACATTTAGTTTTTTTACGGCTATTTCAAGGATCTCAGGGTTAATAAGAGATGTATTGATTGCTACAGTTATTGGTGCAACCTCTCTTGCAGACATATTCTTTTCTTCATTTCGCTTTGCTAATTTATTTCGATCGTTTTTTGCAGAGGGAGCATTTACTACCTCATTCATACCGTTATACTCAGCAGAATCACATGATAATAAAAAGGCATTTAACTTTGCAAGTAGCGTTATATCTATCACATTTATTATTCTGGTAGTTTTTTGTCTTATTATGCAAATTTCCTTGCCTTATATGATTCAAATATTTACTCCTGGCTTTGATCAAAGCAAGTTTGCTCTTACCGTTACGCTTTCAAGAATTATGCTGCCTTACATAATTTTTAGCTCAATTGCAGCACTAATTGGTGGAATGCTTCAAGTAAAGCAACACTTTGTTTCAACAGCTATTGCACCAATTATTTTGAACCTCTGTTTGATAATCAGTTTATTTATACCGTATATCGCAACTCCAGAATATAATCTTTCTATAGCTGTGTTGGTTGGAGGGGCCTTGCAGTTATTGCTGATGCTATTTAGCGCGCAGAAATTAAACACGCTTTTTTCTTTTAGTTTAGAATTGAGTGACAAAGTAAGGCTTTTTTTTAAACGTGTGGTACCCTCGATTATAAACCACTGTTTTATACAAATAAGTGTATGGATTGACACAATCATGGCGAGTTTTATACCAAATGCGGTGTCTTATATATATTATGCTGATAGACTAAATCAATTACCACAGGGAGTGATTGGCGTTGCGATTGGTACAGTGCTTCTTCCTTTAATTTCAAAGCAGATGAATGATACTGAAAATATAGTCAAAATACAGAACAAGGCTCTCAACATAGGATTAATGTTAATTATGCCAACAACTGCTGCCTTTATCATTATTCCCGACATAATTTTACTTACGCTTTTTTCTTACGGCCGGTTTGATCATTATGCAGTGCAGCAAACTGTTCCCACTTTAATAGCATTTTCTTTTTCTTTACCTGCATTCATTATAAATAAAGTATTGCTACCCACATTTTTTGCTAAAGGCAATCTGAAAATACCAACTATGTTTTCACTAATGTGCCTTGGAATTAATGTAGTGCTAAACCTTTTGTTAATGAACAAATATCAGCATACGGGAATTGCTATCGCTACTTCCGTTTCCACTTGGATAAACTCCATTCTATTAATTAGTTATTTAACAATAAATAAAATGTATAAGGTTAGCCAAGCGTTATTGTTAAATGTCATGAAAATTTTTGTAGCAACGGTAGTCATGTCAATAGCCCTTTATATTTTTAATTCTTTGTTGGCAGGATTATTTTTTGATAAAATGTTGGCTCGTATTGTTTATTTAACGACTTTAATAGCTTTGAGTGTTATTGTTTATTTTGGTACTCTTTACCTAACTTTTAGAGGAAGTTTGAATAATTTGAAATATGTATAAACTAGATCTTTTGCTAAAGGAACAGCAAATAATGTCATCCCAGTACTTGACACTGGGATCCAGATATAAAAATATTTGCAAATTATGCAATAGACAACAGATTCTAGGAGCATACGCTGAAATAATGCCCATGATGAAAATAAGATGGATCCCAGTGTCAAGCACTGGGATGACAGGAATAGGTGCTGGGATGACACCTATCTTATTGGAAATCACTCTTATACTACAACTTCTGTGCAGTAAGCACTGGAATGACATCATGATAGGTCTACTATGAAACTTTCTTTATATGCCATATTATCAATCTTGCTGCTACTCATTCTCATGCACGTTGCTGCAACTTTTAAGGATTGGAGTGGCTACAGGAAATATATCATAAAAGAGCTGGAGAGGACGTATGATGCTAAAGTGCATATTGGAGGGAAAGTTGAAGTTTCACTCATTACTCCAAAGCTCACTATTCATAATGTATATATACAATACAACGAAAATAAAGAGCAAAAGCTATCAGATTTAATTAGTGTAAGAAAAATTGAAATAAGGCCATCGTTCCTATCGTTGCTTTTATTCTCGTTGCAACCAAAGTCAATCAAATTGTTTGGCATGAAAAGCAATAAAGAAAATTTAATTAATATTATAAATACAAAAGCCAGTGGTAACACAGTCGATATAGTAATAAAAGACAGCCAAGTAAGTTTTAAGAATGATTTTGCTAATTATAGCAGCATTGTTAATATAAAGGAAGTTGCTGTAAAAAAAAATAGGCAATTCTCTGGTAAAGTAAAGGTAGGTGATAATAATTACGATTTTTCAGGAAAGGTTAATATCACAAAAAAGAATGCATACATTAGTGTTGAATCAAATTTTGTAAATTTGCTATTTACAGGTAATAGAAATCAAGAAGAACTCCAGGGTAATTTAACACTAACGATTAATAATAGTTCCGGTTCTGTGAGTAATTTAGCAAAAATCATTAATCTTAGCTTTCTCCCTTGTGTTATTCCTAGCGAAAATATCAAGATATCATCCAATATAAGTCTTAACGAAAGTGAGTTTACGGTAACTGACTTAAAAATTGATTCCAAAAGCATGCAAGCCAGTGGTACAATACAAAACGATAGAAAAAGCGATCACACTAATCTCAATATTAGCTTCAGTAAAGTTGATTTAGATTTCATGCAAGATGATTTACAAAAAACAATGAATATGAAGGATCTTCTGGAATGTTTTAGAGCAGTTGTGCCAAAGAACTTGAGCTTAAATTTTAATATGGAAGCTTCTAACATTCAATATCAAAACAAAATATTGGACAATTTCCGTGCTGTACTAAAATCCACTGATGGCAAAGTAAAAGTTAATACGCTTCTTAAATTTCCTGGAATCAATAATATATCTTACTTATCAGGAGAGGTCTCAAACAATAATGTCCTATCTGAATTCAACGGTGATTTGTTAGTAGAAGGAAATGGTTTTGAGTCATTCATTTCATGTTTTTTCCCTTCTATAAAGATGAAAGAAAACCAGAAAAATCAATTTACACTAAGTTCTAAACTGCACCTTGCACCAAGAATATTATCTATCTCAGACATTAGACTGCTAAATAATAAGGAATCCTTGCAAGGGTCAATTAGAGTAAGCCATACAAAAAAACACAATGTGGTCAATGGTGAATTTAGCATGCATAATCTTGATGCAGATAAATATGATCATTCATTATTTAGCAGTTTACCTAAAATGCAATGGCTGAAAAATTTTCAGTATGATGCAAATATAAAGGCCCGTGTTAATAACCTTACATTGAATGATACGAAAATTAAAAATTTGGATTTTTTGCTGAAAATGGAAAAAGGTAAGCTAGTTGCAGATAAAATAAAACTATCTGGAGAAGATTTCGATATTACCGGTAATGCAAAAATATTAGCAGATCAAAAATACGCCAAACCTTTATTAGATGTTAACCTTACGGGCAGTAAATTTAATGGAAAAATTATTACATTACCAAATTTAGTAGAGACGAAAAGAAATGAGATAGATCAAATTCAATGGTCAACAAAGCAGCTTGATTTTTTGGATGATAAAGAAGGCTTTGATGCAAATGTGCGAATCAATACTGCAGAATTTAAAACCGAGCATAATGTTTTGAAAGATTTTAATTTGGATGCGGTAATAAGAAACAACACTATCACTATCAGGCAGGCAAGTTACGTATTAGAACGCGGGCAAGTGTTTTTTCAGGGTTATTTAAGATCAGACTCAATAAATACAAGGTTTTCTATTGTAAATTTGGACACTAAAAAGATTGGTAAGGTTATAGGAATTGACAATGTAAATGGTCAGGTAAGCTTAAATGGTGAAATCAAAACTCAAGGAAAAAGTTTTCATGATTGGGCTAGTAACTTATCAGGAGATGTAAACTTACAAGCGCAAGGAATAGAAGTTACTAATGTAGATTTCAATTCATTTATCACTAATTTGTTAAGCAGTAAGAATAAGTCTGAAATTTCCATATTTGCTTATGTTGATATATATAATGGCAGTACATTTTTTGAAAATATTAGCGGAAAAGCAAGTATTAAGAGTGGCATATGTTCAACTAGTTTACAATTCGGGATTGATCAAGCATCAGGGTCGATCTCTTCTAATTTAACCTTATCTAACTTCACTTTAAATTCTATATTCAGGTTCTTTTTCATACCACCAAATTATAGTAATCCAATCTATATCGATATGCATTTGGATGGCCCTATTTGGCGTCCTAAGATGAGTTTTGATGTAGACCAAATCTTCATCGCTCTGGTTGGCAAGAAAAATAGTTAATTTACTTAGGTGTACGGTTTAGGGAACAATAGGCTTTTTGCATTACCTCCTGTCATCCAAGTAGCGTGACATACAACTGTACGAACATTGCAATATGGACATAGTAAACGATGTCATGAAAGTAGCTGACACTGGTTTCCATCCAAGAGCCAGTGCTTCTTTCTTGTCATCCCAGTGCCTCTTTCTTGTCATCCCAGTGCTTGACACTGGGATCTAGGAATTTTGATTGAGCACTAAGTTGGTAAGCATAAAAGTGCTATACAACGTTCTTGATGAGATTACGGCAAGGCTGGATCCCAGTGTCAAGCACTGGGATGACACCATTTGTTGTAAACTCACTTTTACTCTATGGTCTTGCCGCTATCCTGAACAGATACAAATTATTGCTTGCAAATAGGTGCAATTTTTACATTGTGAAATTAAGGAATGAGATTCCAGCGTTACACGCTGCCAAAGAGTGGGCTACCGGTTTTTCATATAAACAATGGTTATACAAGAAGTCTATTATTATACTTACATTGTATATAAAAATTTTAATCCAGCTTATCCCCACCCGGCAGCGGTGGCAAGCCAAATGCTTCCCTTTTTTCATTGAGTGTCATAAAGCTTGCATTTTCTACGTATTTCCACAACTTTTGTCTCTTTTCCATGAGAATTTCTATTGCATCTTTGTCATACGACAAGCACAGATCTTCACCAAATCTTGGTATCAGCCAAGAATTCAGGTGACAGATAATATTTTCTAGCGTTGGTAAAACCGTCTGCTCCCAGAGGGATAAGCGTGCTTCGACTAAATTGCTATAAGTGTTATCACCCGGTATGCCAAGCAACTGCGGCGGGACGCCAAAAGCCAGGGCAATATCACGAGCTGAACTGTGTTTGGACTCAATAAAATCCATATCTCTTGGCGATAGGCTCATCTCCTTCCACTCCAAGCCTCCTTCAAGTAATATCGGTCTTCCAGCATTAACAGGACCTGAATAATGATCATTTATCTGCGCTTTTAAGCGTTGGTACTGCTCTTGACTTAAACTTCCACCACTCCCGTCCTTCGCTGATTTCATAACTATTGCACCACTTGGTCTTGCTCCATTTTGTAGCATAGCTTGATTCCAAGCACCCGCCTGATTATGTTGATCTATACTGTATGCAGCTGCCTCAATTGGTGATAATCCATACCAATCATTCAAAGGGTTAAAGGTCTTTAGGTGCAACACTGCTGAACGTCCGGTTAGTTTATCAACTTTAAAGTCATAACCGTTGTTATTTATGGTATAACGATAGATATAAGGAACGTTATTTCTCCCTGGAACAATTTCAACCCTATCAGGGCGCAGAAGATAAAGCTCTGTTGGTGGTTTTCTATTGTTCTGCGACTCAACCATCAATATATAAGAATTGCCGTTAACTAACCGATAAGTTACAATCCCCTCAATAAATTCCGATTTTGATGTCATTGGATTAGGAGAATAAAGTAATTTCAGTAATGGATGAACTTTTAATTGTGATTTTCCCTGATCAGTAAGCCGGCAGAGAGTAAAAGGTACCGAAGATGCAGCACTTGCAATCATATTGATTGCTCGAAAGGCAATAACATTTTTTATGTAACCTTCCTCAGCAAAACTTACATAATCACGCTTACTCCAACTTGGTTCCATCATTAGTTGCAAAGCAGAATATTTAGTAAATACTGCACTTTTTTTTCTTTGAAAAATATTGAAATTCATATGTGCCTCATGAAAGATGTTTAAAAGTTAAAAGTGTTTTAGATTCTGTAGTTAAACTAAGACATAGATCCCAGTGTCAAGCACTGGGATGACGGAAGGAAAGCACTTGGATGACAGGAAAAGAACGCACTGCTATACTAAAAAGAAAAGAAATAGAACATGACAGAATGGCTAATATCTAATCAGCTTATTGATTATAACTATGCTGTAAAATTCATGGAAGAAAAAATTCAACAAATTTACAATAATTCAGCAGACGAATTGGTATGGCTACTCCAGCACCCTCCACTTTATACTGCAGGAATCAGTTCAACAGCTGATGATATTGTTGAAAAACTATTTCCTATATATAAAACAGGCAGGGGTGGCAAATACACATATCATGGGCCAGGACAACGTGTTATATATTTAATGTTAAACCTTAAAAAAAGAAATAAATGCGACATAAAGCTATATATTAGAGACCTAAGTAAATGGATAATAAATGTTTTAAAGCAATTTAATATACTTGGAGAATTTAAAGAGGATAGAATAGGTGTTTGGGTGAATAACAATGGAGTAGAAAAAAAAATTGCAGCTTTTGGTATTCGCTTAAGAAAATGGGTAACTTATCATGGCATAGCGCTTAACGTCTTTCCAGATCTCTCTCACTATAAGGGTATTATTCCTTGTGGACTGCAAGGTTATGGCGTTACATCAATGGAAGAATTAGGAGTTAAAGTTCTACTTTCTGAACTCGATGATATACTAAAAAAAGAGTTTTATAAGATATTTTAATGATCATTTACCTTTTATATTTTATTTTCACTTTATGTGCTAACACACAACTGTACGAACGTTGTAGTTTGGGAGCAATTCCCACCAGTGAGGTGTCATCCCAGTGCCCAGACACTGGGATCCAGCTTCTATGCAACTTAATTAAAAACGTTTGTTTTAGCGTAAGACAACTACCTTTAGCTCATCAGCTCAGTTATAAGCAAAATTTCTGGATTCCAGTGTCAAGCACTGGAATGACACCATTTGCTGTCTTCAAAAATGAATGTTCGTACAGCTATGGTGCTAACACAGGTATTCATGCAATCGACCGAGTTGATATTATTGCTCCTTCTTCCAAGGGAAAAGAATCAGATCTGACTACTATAAAAGAATATGTAGAAGCTTCGGATTTTAATCCCCATATTTCGGAAAAAATATATAGTAATGACAATCCATTTTATTCCAACTCTGATGAATTCAGAGCAAATGATCTGGTTAGTGCACTAACTAATGATAGTAAAATAATTTGGTGTATCAGAGGAGGAGAAGGGGCTTCTCGGTTAATTCCCTATCTAGAAAAGTTACCCAATGATAAAAAAGAAAGGATTGCTCAAAACAAAAAAATCCTCATAGGCTATAGCGATATAACTGCCTTGCACATCTATCTACAAGCTAAATATGATTGGCAAACTCTTCACGGCACCATGTTGGAAATGATAGTAAATAGCTCCGTTTCTGAAAGCTCTGTTGAAAAATTGAAAGAGTTAATTCTTAGCAAGCGGGATTCTATCAGATTTGATAACCTAAAGATGATAAACAATGGCATTAGACTAAAAGATGGCAAATTAGAGTCTAAAGTCATCGGTGGTAATATGACTTTAGTTGAAAATAGTATAGGAACTACTTGGCAAATAAATGCAAAAGGTAAAATTCTATTTTTAGAGGACATAAGAGTTTACCCATACGCAATAGAGCGCAGTTTAGATCACCTAAAACAAGCTCACATTTTTGATGGAGTGCATGCAGTAATCTTTGGGGATTTTGTTAACTGTTATAATGATAATCTTGTTGAAGTTGTAAAAGAAAGGTTTGCAAAAAGTGTTAACTTTCCTGTATTTACAATGAAAGGAGTAGGCCATGGACATACAAATGACCCTTTACCTCTTAACACTCACACTATTATTAGCGTTCAAGACGAAAAAGAAGGTTTGTTTTTTATGGATGTGCAGAATGTTAGCTAATCTTATAGCTAATGCGAGCTCTACGTCATGCCGCCGCGGTATCTATTAGCCGCTAACACGTACTTAACCGTCATACCGCCGCGGCGCTAACAAAGCGGGATGACGAGTCATTATACCGCCGCGAACCGTCATACCGTCACGGTATCCACAACTGTACGAACGTTGTGATTTTGGCCCATCAGGAGGGTGTCATCCCAGTCTGGGATCCAGCTTCTATGCAACTTAATTAAAAACGTTTGTTTTAGCGTAAGACAACTACCTTTAGCTCATCAGCTCAGTTATAAGCAAAATTTCTGGATTCCAGTGTCAAGCACTGGAATGACACCATTTGCTGTGCAATTTACCTTCAAAAACGAATGTTCGTACAGCTATGAGTGAGATCAAAGAATTGCAGAATTAAGTGTGAATGGTTACAGAGTAATTTCAAAGTGCATTTGCAGTTGGACTCGCTGAATGGATATATTTAATGAAAGTCCCATTTCACGGTGTTCAAATCTACTCCTTCTTGTACCATCTCCCAAAGTGGGCTCATTTCTCTCAATCGGCCAACATTTTTAGCAACAAGATCTGCTGCGTACAAAACTTCTTCTTTAGTTGTAAATCGGCCTAGGCCAAATCTAATTGATGAATGCTCAAGGTCATGACCATTATTTAGCGACCGTATGACATAGGAAGGCTCAAGAGACGCAGACGTGCACGCAGAACCAGAACTTACTGCTAAATCCTTGATTGCCATGATAAGAGACTCACCCTCAACATAGGGAAAGCTCAAGTTTAGATTGCCAGGAATCCTATTTTCATAGTCACCATTTAAAACGATATCAGGAAATGCTTCTTTTATCTTATTGTACAAAATATCTCTCAGTCCTTCCAATTTGCTTGCTTCTGGTTCCATTTCTTCTTTAGCAATACGTGCCGCTTCACCAAAACCAACTGCAAGAGGTGTTGGAATTGTTCCAGAACGCATACCTCTTTCTTGTCCACCACCACTAATCAATGGTATCAGCCTAACACGAGGATTCTTTCTACGGACATATAATGCGCCCATTCCCATAGGTCCATAAATTTTGTGGCTAGAGAGACTCATAAGATCGATGCACATCTCATTAACATCAATTGGAACTTTTCCAAAGCTTTGAGCTGCATCTGTATGGAAAAATATATTATGCTTTCTGCATATTTTACCAATCTCCTTTACAGGCTGAATTACTCCGATTTCATTATTTACCATCATCACTGAAACCAGGATTGTTTTATCAGTAATTGCTTCCTCAAGCTTTAATAAATCTATAATTCCGTTTTGCTTAACAGGCAAATATGTAACTTTAAAGCCTTCATTTTCCAGATGCCGACAAGAATCCAGAACACACTTATGCTCCGTGCAGACAGTTATTATATGATTTCCTTTATTTTTGTAAAAGTGAGCAACGCCCTTGATTGCTGTATTATTTGACTCAGTTGCACCTGAGGTAAAGATAATTTCTTTGCTATCTGCGTTCACCAGATCAGCGATGTGTTTCCTTGCTCTTTCCACTGCTTCTTCAGCAGTCCAACCAAATGAATGGCTGCGAGAGTGTGCATTACTAAATTCACCAAAATAAGGTATCATTACCTCCAAAACACGGGGATCCACTTTAGTAGTAGATTGATAATCAAGAAATATTGGTAATTTTATTTTAGTATCATGTATTTTCTTACTTTCAACATTCATAAAGCTACCACAGAGACAAAATTTACAACTATTTAATAGCACTAAAACTTAATTTTTTCAAGGTATAATCTTACATCAACAAACATTGTCACCAAAGGGATGTGTGTATGACGCTGGTTCACCCTGTGACGGTGTCATTCCAGCGCCCAGAACTGGGATCCAGGAATTTTATTAAGTATAAAAGTAGCCGTTTTATGTTAAAATATAACGTTTTGATGATTATGAAAAAGTTGGATTCCAGACTGGAATGACAGCAGTACTACGTCATACCGCCGCGGTATCTCTTAACATAGATCCCGCTAACAAGCAGCGGGATGACGGTTGTCAGGGCCAGCGCCCCTATGATGTCATTCAAGTAGCTGACACTGGGATCCAGTTTTTAATTTAACGTAATCAAGAACGTTGTAACCACTTTCTATGTTAGTTTACAAGCAAACTTTCCTGGATCCCAGTGTCTGGGCACTGGGATGACACCCTAGGCTCTGTGGACAAAATTTTAGAGAAGCCATATGAGAGCTCCAACAAAATTTAGAAATCCCATGTAAACCTCTGCGGTCTTGTCAAATCTGGAAAAAATGCGCCTAAAATTTTTAATTTTACCGAAAAAGCACTCAATCAAATGACGTTCTTTATAAATATGCTCATCATAGTATCTTTGCACTTTTCGATTCCTTTTTGATGGAATTACGATTTCACATTTCCTGTTTTCAAGGCTGACCACAAAAGCATTGCTGTCATAACCCTTATCAGCTACTACAATGAGGAGTTATAGACATTTTTTGTTAATACTTCAGCTTGTGTAATTTCATTCTTCTGGCCAGGAGTAAGTATAAATTTTAAAGGATTTCCCAATGCATCAACAAGTGCATGAATTTTAGTCGTAAAGCCACCTTTACTTCGCCCTAAAGCCTCTTGATCCTTCGAATCTTTTGTATATCCAGCCGAACATGGATGGGCTCTAATGATCGTACCGTCGATTATGACGGCTTCTAAATCTGGCTCTTGTTTTGTGTACTCCAATAAATTTTTCCAAATACCCCTTTCGCACCATCTCTTAAATCGTTTGTGTATACTTCTGTAATTGCCATAGATTTTCGGCAAAAGTCGCCATTGGCAACCACTTCGCGCCATATACCACACTGCTTCTATGAATATTCTTAAACGTTTTTCGTCTTTACTATGCATTCCTTTTATGCCTTTTATGAATTCTAAAATTTGTTTCCAATTTCTTTCTTTTATATAATATTCCATTCGGTAGTTTCTCCATTTTTATGTTCATTTGGTTAAACTACCACTTTTTTTCTCCCTCTTCATATTTTTTGTCCACAGAGCCTAGTAGAAATCGTTTTTGTAATTGCAACATTCGTGCAATCTTTAGCCATAAATATTTAAGAAATTTACCAAATGAAAAAAAAGGCAAAAGAAGCCCTGGTCATTGTCTATTTTCAGTATTGGCGTTTTTTTATGTTTTAAACGTTTAATAACCGCGATTCAGCTGCTTTTAAATGCAACTAACCTTAGCTTTAATGTTTAAGAAATTTACCAGGCAGAAAAAAAAGACAAAGAATCCCCGGAGTAGCTAGTTATTCCACTCTTTATTTTAAAATTTGACGTTGGGTGATGTCTTAAACGCTTTATAAGCGCTTTTCAGCTTATATAGGTAAAAACCCAGAAATGTTGTGAAGACATAAGGTGCACATAGTGCAAAAAATTAAAAATAAGACGCCAACTACGTTGTTTTCTTGCTGTTTAATCTGCACAGATGAAGATAACTGAATACCTTCAGTTTCATGATAAGGGGGCTGGCGGAGTTTGTCAAGTAGGTTTTTTGTATCTTAACTTAGATGTACAGTCCCAGAGTGTGATGGTAAGGATTTAGTATAAACAATTCAGGAGCACTGAGAACATATAAATTCAAAAGGAGTAAGACCATTACAGGTATAATGCAGGAAGTCTAATAGCGCAGCAACACGGAACCCCATGTGAGACCTGCACCTATTGCAATCAGCAGTGCCAGGTTTCCTGATTTTATTTTTGATTCTTGTATTGCATAATCTAAGGCTAGTGGAATTGATGCCGCTGAGGTGTTTGCATGCTTATCAACGGTATTAATCACTTTCTCTATAGGAAAATCTAATTTCTTTACTACTGCTTCAATAATACGAATGTTTGCTTGATGAGGAATTAACCAGTCAATATCAGTGATTTTCAAATTATTGCATTTCAGAGTTTCCTCTACTGAGGCTGTTAACTTATCCACTGCATGTTTAAACACTTCTCTTCCATTCATGCATATTTTTCCAGAATCACCAGTTGAGGATATCCCTCCGTTCGTACATAATATGTTCACATTGCCATCAGAATATAGGCTAGTTGAAATTATACCTTTTGTAACCCCCTTCTCTGCCACCCAAGTATCAGCATCATTTGTTGGAATGACGTTAAAATGACATGCTGATTTCATTATTACTGCACCAGCACCATCACCAAAGAGTACACAAGTTGACCTATCTTCCCAGTCAACAATCCTAGACATTATTTCAGCACCAATAACGAGCGCATATTTAATTCTATTGTTAGATTTTATGAGCGAATCAGCAACTGTAACTGCATATATAAAACCAGAGCATGCTGCTTGTACATCAAAAGAAAATGCATTTTTACATTTTAACTTACTTTGTACAATCGTTGCACAGCTAGGCAAAGTTTTATCAGGTGTTGTTGTTGCAACTACAATTAAATCAATTTCATCCACTGAAATTTTAGCTTTTTCTATAGCACTTTTTGCTGCATTTACAGCTAGATCTGACGTTAATTCTCCTTCATCTGCTATATGCCTTTGAACTATTCCTGTTCTCTGCCTTATCCATTCATCGCTTGTCTCAACTATCGATGCAATTTCGTTGTTACTCAACGTTTTTCTTGGTAGGTAAGATCCAGTGCTTAATATGAAACTTTTATTCAATATGACTTACCCCGTTAATTATCTTTTGATTTAAATTTTCACTAATTGCATTTACTGCAAATTTTATAGCATGGGCAAAAGAAATAGCATCAGAATTTCCATGACTTTTAATGATGATACCATTCAGCCCTAAAAACATAGCTCCACTTCTAATTTTGGGATTAAAACGCGTTAATGCTTTATTTAGTTTAGATTTTAACAATATACCAACAAGCATCTTTGTTGCCCATGAGCTCAGTACTTCCTGCTTTATTAGATTGATAAAGGTACTAGCGGTTGCCTCAGCCGTTTTGAGCATTACATTGCCAACAAAACCATCAGCAACAATCACATCTATATTACCCTCTAAAAATTCACTTGCCTCTATATACCCTTTGAAATTAATGCCTGGAGCGTTTTTAAGCAACTCAAAAGCGCCGCGCACTGAGTCAGTACCTTTCACCTCTTCTGTGCCGATATTCAGCAAAGCAACCTCAGGATTGTCAATTTTTAGCGCTACTTTTGCAAATATGCTTCCCATTAATGCAAATTGGAATAACGAATCGGCATTACAATCGACATTTGCACCAAGGTCAAGCAAAGCGAAGCTTTTTGTCTTAGTTGGACAGATAGAGACAATAGCAGGACGATAAATATTTGGTAATGTTCCTAAAACAAATCTGGAAATTGCCATCAACGCTCCGGTGTTGCCTGAAGATACCACTCCGAAAGCTTTACCTTCTTTCACTGCAACAATTGCAGCTTTCATACTTGAGTCTTTACGATGTCTCAGTGCAAAAGATGGCTTATCATTTGCAAGAATATTGTCAGAACAATGAGTAAATTCAGAATTGTTACTTACTTTTTTATATTTCAAAAGCAAAGGAGATACTTCTTCCTTATCTCCATAAATATGAAAAAAAACTTTAATGCCTGAGTCAACAAGGTTGTCTAAAAAAAAACCAGCACCCTGAATTACGGAAAGAGGCGCAAAATCGCCCCCCATAGCGTCAAGTGCAATAACTATATTATTATTGACCGTAGATAACATATCATAATAGTCATTCTGCCTGTTGCTTAATGAAAACTCGTTTCCCTTTGTAACTGCCATCGACTGCTACATTGTGAGGCAACATGAATTCCCCAGTTGTTGAACATACCACAACATTCTTAGGCTGGATAGCATGATGAGAACGATGCATATTACGCCTTGACTTTGACTTTTTTCTTTTTGGAACTGCCAAAACTTCCTCCATTCTACTACAAAATTCAATTCATTAGTAACATGTTTTTTACAGGAAGTAAACAGGGATAGTAAAATAAGTAAGGTTTGCTTATGTAATTTAAGTTATAAATCCTTCTTGCGAAGCTTGCAATTTATACAAACATTTGCTTTTGCAGGCAGTCCATTAAATTCTGGAGTCAATTTTACCTCAAGCACAATGGTGTCATCCCAGTGCCCAGACACTGGGATCCAGGAAACTTGATTACAAAAAACATATCATACAGCGTTTTGATTAAATTGTGTAGAAACTGGATTCCAGCGTCACGCGCTGGAATGACATCATTTGCTATGCAAATTGCTTTCAGAAAGATAAACGTTCGTATAGTTGTGTGCGATATAAGGTAAAGTTACGTTAGCTATTGAACTTAAAACATATCTCAGCTATACTTTGCGATAAAGTTAATAAAAATTTTAATAAAATCAGTAACTCTAGCTAAAATGAATACAAAGTGAGCTTTTTTGATATAAATAGTGTTAGAATAATTGGTAGGTACTTTATCAATTTTTTGTTAAGGCTTGGTAGTGCATTCATATTTTTTATTCAATCTCTATACCACTGCCTTGTGCCGCCATATTATTTTAGCAACGTAGCAAGACAAATTATAGAGATAGGCTTTTTCTCTCTGCCAATTGTTGGGCTTGCTGGAGTTTTCATAGGAGCGGCGATAGTTTTACAAAGCAGCTTGAGTGACTCATTAATTAACCAAGAGCAGATAATACCCAAACTTGTTACGATCACTGTCATTAAAGAGTTAGGACCAGTTTTGATCAGCTTAATAATGGTAGGAAAGGTTGGATCATCAGTTGCAGCAGAAATTGGTACAATGCGCATCACCGAGCAAATAGATGCACTTACAACTTTGAATATCAACCCTTTTAAATATTTAATTGCACCAAGGATTTTAGCGTCAATCATAGTATTTCCCATACTTACAGTATGTGCAGATTTAATAGGAATATTTGGAGGATGTATCACTGCAGTCTTCGAATTTAACCACAATTTAAATATATACATTAAACACACAGCTCAGTTCTTTAATACGTACGATTTTATAACTGGGCTAATAAAAGCAACTGCATTTGGCGCAATAATTTCTGTCTCAAGTTGCTATTACGGTTACCATTGCAAAGAAGGTGCACGAGGAGTAGGTGTTGCTACAACATCAACTGTTGTTTTATCGTCCATGCTGATCATTTTAGCAAACTACATGATTACTTTGATACATGCGTAACCCCATAATATCAATATTGAACTTAAGCTTATCTTTTGATGATAGGACAGTACTAAAAGATCTAAATTTTGATATATCGAAAGGGGAATCATTAGTCATACTTGGCGGCTCAGGGAGCGGCAAGTCTGTATTAACAAAAACAATCATTGGCTTGCTGGCGCCAGACTCAGGGTCTGTTAAAATAAATAGTAAAAGCAAAAATAAATTTGGGGTTTTATTTCAAAATTCCGCTTTATTTGACTACGTTACAGTGTGGGAAAATATATCTTTTAATTATAAAAAGCGCTTTAATATCAGCAAAAAGGAGGCAAAACAGCTAACAATCGAGAAATTAAATGATGTTGGACTGGAGGAAAACATAGCAGATATGTTTCCAATAGAGCTATCAGGCGGAATGAAAAAAAGAGTAGCACTTGCAAGGGCGATTGCACACAATCCAGAAATCATTATTTTGGATGAACCAACTTCAGGATTGGACCCAATTATGTCAGATATAGTAAACGAGATAATAATAAAATTATCTAAAGACTTTAACCCTACAATTATCACGATTACACATGATATTCATAGCGCATTTAAAATAGCTGATAAAATAGCAGTATTATATGAAGGGGAGATCATTTCCCATGGAACTGTTCAGGGAATACAAAATACTAATAACGAATATATAAAAAAATTCATTCGTTATATAAGGTAGCAGACATTGGAATTCGGATTTTTTTCAAACTGGGTCCTATATAAGATGATAGAAATTGTTTGTATTAGCTATATTCAAAAGCTCTATTGATATTTTGCAATATTTGTGATAAAATAATAGCTTAAGGTTGAGAGTAAAAATTTATGAGTGAAGCTCAAGGTCCAAATATTGCAGAATGGCAAGCACAGCAGCAACACCAAGAAGCCGCTGGTGAGAAAAGTGGTTTTGGTCTTGGTCATAGTGACTCTGTTTCAACAGTCGTGGATGGAATGAAATGGTTATTCAACTTTCATGAAGGGGCGATTGCTGCTTATAGTAACGTGTTTGAAAGTTTGGTGAGTGGCAGTAGTCTAGTAACACTGTTTGGAAAATCAGGTAATATGCTTGGCATAAAATTTCTTGAAAGCCTTGGAGAACATTTTTCAGGTGGAGGTGGGGAAGATATGCCATCAGAAGGAATGGATATGGCTCATGGTGATGATGGACATCACTCAGATGATTACCCTCATGCCAATAACGAAATAGCTCATAATGCTGATGGTTTGCAAGACATGCATGATGCAGGTGATCACCATGGTCAATCTTTTTCACCTGGTCCTTCACCATCTGTTGGCGATGACCACGGGCATGAACTTGGTTAAACGCTTAAAAACTGCTGAATAGTATGCGAGAAGGCCTAATAAGAAAAGTTGCTGTTGTTATAATTAACATGAGTTTGTCTTAGTGAAAAAGGTTTCAGTTTTAGGGTCAACAGGAAGTGTTGGAAAAAAGACTGTAGATTTGCTCTCAAAGAGAAAAGAAGAATACCAAGTGGAAGCACTAAGTGCCCATTCGAACTTTGCTCTACTGGCACACCAAGCAAAGCTGCTGAATGCAAAATATGTTGCTATCTCCGATGAAAAGTTTTACAAAGATTTAAGAGAAAACCTACTTGGTACAGATGTAAAAATAGCAATTGGCGCTGAAGGTCTAGTAAATGTTGCTTCCCTACCCGTTGATCTCTCAGTTATTGCAATAGTTGGTATTGCAGGCCTTGGGCCAGTTATAGAAGTCATAGAAAGTGGCACTAAAGTCATTGCACTAGCGAACAAAGAAAGCATTGTTTGCGGTGGAAAGTTATTACTCAAAAAAGCTAAAGAAAAAAACGTACAAATAATCCCTATCGACTCTGAACACAATGCAATTTTTCAAATTTTGCAAAATGACGACAAATGCGTAGAAAAGATCATACTTACTGCTTCTGGTGGACCATTCTTAAATTATAGCCTTGAGCAATTAAGAAATGTTATGGTAGATAGGGCGCTTAGTCACCCCACTTGGAATATGGGAAAGAAAATCTCGGTTGATAGCGCAACAATGATGAATAAGGCACTAGAGATAATAGAAGCACATAACTTGTTTAACATCAGCCCGGATAAAATTGAAGCAATAGTGCATCCTGAGTCAATAGTACATGGAATTGTAACTTATAAGGATGGGTTCAACTTTGCTGTGCTTGCAGAAACTGACATGGCAATTCCTATTTCATATACTTTGTCTTGGCCGGAAAGATCAGCTTTAAATCGTAAATTAGATTTAACAAAGCAAGGAAAATTGACCTTTCAAGAACCAGACCATAAGCGTTTTCCTGCGCTAAAGCTTAGCATGGCAGTGTTAAACTCTTCTGCTCCACAAACAAACAGTATTGTGCTCAATGCTGCAAATGAAATAGCTGTTAATGAATTTTTGAAGTCACGAATTGGCTTTTTAAAAATAGTAGAGATAGTGGAATCAACAATGGAAAGTTTTGATAGTTACACTGATATTAATTCACTATCTGATATAATAAATATTGATTGTGAAAGTCGTATTATTGCTAATAAAATCGTTGAAAGTAAAGTTGTTGCGTATAGCTAGAGTAATGTAACCAGACTGCATTCTGTGATTTTAGCAAAACACGATCTTTCATTTGAGCTTTCTTCAATTTAAAATAAATACAGAAACTAGGCTCTGTGGACAAAAAATATGAAGAGGGAGAAAAAAAGTGGTAGTTTAACCAAATGAACATAAAAATGGAGAAACTACCGAATGGAATATTATATAAAAGAAAGAAATTGGAAACAAATTTTAGAATTCATAAAAGGCATAAAAGGAATGCATAGTAAAGACGAAAAACGTTTAAGAATATTCATAGAAGCAGTGTGGTATATGGCGCGAAGTGGTTGCCAATGGCGACTTTTGCCGAAAATCTATGGCAATTACAGAAGTATACACAAACGATTTAAGAGATGGTGCGAAAGGGGTATTTGGAAAAATTTATTGGAGTACACAAAACAAGAGCCAGATTTAGAAGCCGTCATAATCGACGGTACGATCATTAGAGCCCATCCATGTTCGGCTGGATATACAAAAGATTCGAAGGATCAAGAGGCTTTAGGGCGAAGTAAAGGTGGCTTTACGACTAAAATTCATGCACTTGTTGATGCATTGGGAAATCCTTTAAAATTTATACTTACTCCTGGCCAGAGGAATGAAATTACACAAGCTGAAGTATTACAAAAAATGTCTATAACTCCATTGTAGTAGCTGATAAGGGTTATGACAGCAATGCTTTTGTGGTCAGCCTTGAAAACAGGAAATGTGAAATCGTAATTCCATCAAAAAGGAATCGAAAAGTGCAAAGATACTATGATGAGCATATTTATAAAGAACGTCATTTGATTGAGTGCTTTTTCGGTAAAATTAAAAATTTTAGGCGCATTTTTTCCAGATTTGACAAGACCGCAGAGGTTTACATGGGATTTCTAAATTTTGTTGGAGCTCTCATATGGCTTCTCTAAAATTTTGTCCACAGAGCCTAGCTATCTTCAAAAATTATGATTTGGGAGTAGATTTTATTTTTCGCTTGCAAAAAAGAAATTATAGCAAGCTATGGGAACAAATTTTATCTGGAGAATTAGATTTTGATTTTATATTAGAAAATGAAAAGCTAAAAAATAAAATGAAAGGACAGAAAGTAAGAGTTATAGTGCTGACATTAGCTAACGGAGAAACAGAGCTTTTTGATCGAGACTTTGGAAGATATCAGTAAAGCTTATGTATTAATACCAATTCCCATTACACGGCAAACAGATAGACAATAATAGAAGACAAGCCATAATGAAATAAGTGAAATAGTCGAGGTATAAATGGCACTAAGATCAAAATTATTGGATGAAGAAGTAGTAAAATCAGCAAAAAAAATGCTGAAGAAAGTAAGGAACAATGCATATGTTGCAAAAAAACTAAATGCTGTAATTGCAGCAAAAAAGCATAGTATAACGGCTGTAGCAAAAATATATTGCATTTCAAGAAGCGCACTAACTTCGTGGATAAAACTCTTGAAATTAGGCAGAGAAGAAAAATTGTTTGCTCCTCCACAACGGCGTAGAAAAACTAAATTAAATCAGGCTCAACTACAGCAAGTTGAAGCATGGGTAGGAGAAAATCCTAATATTACCATTAAAGAAATGAGAATAAGAATCCAGGAAAAGTTCGGCTTAAATATTAGCAAATCTACAGTACACCGCTATATGCAAAAGATGAAATTCTCTTATATTACACCAAGACCAGTACACAATGTACAAGATAAAAGAAAACAAGAGGAATTCAAAAAAAAATCTCAACGAAGTTATTGGCAAGTATCCTGAAAAAGAGCTGTTTTTCTTCGATGAATCGCGGTTTGGCACACATTCAAAAGTTGGACACGGGTGGTTTAAAAAAGGCACTAGGACTCGGGTTAAAATAAAATTAGGTAGGCATAATTTTTATCTTTACAGTGCAGTTAACCCTGAAAATGGAGAAAGTTCCAGTTTGCTTGCACCAAACGTTAATACTGATTGCATGAATGTATTTCTTGAGCAAATGTCGCAATATCTGGGGACACGAAAGGCTTTTCTCGTTATGGACTGTGCTAGTTGGCATAAGTCAAAAAATTTAAAGGTACCTAAAAATATTGAGATTATATACCTACCTCCATATTCACCTGACTGTCGAGAGGCTTTGGTTGTATGTAAAACAGAACATTTTGCGCAATAAAATATACGATACTATTGCTTTGCTTGAGAGTGCTTTGTGTAAATTTATTACTTCTCTTACCTACTCCACAATTAAACAACTCTGCTATGTATCCTATTTGACTGCACAACAATGAGAATTGGTATAAGGTGGCACATAGAGGAAACGACTCAAAGTAGGAGCAGAGTTAGAGAATTTTTCTGGAGAGGCTGTATTACAAGAATTTTGGGCAAACTTGGTCATGTGCAATATATTATCGCTTCATATGTGTGATGCATAAGGGCCTTCCCAGATCAAATTGCTGAGAAATTTTTCAGTTTTATTTGGTGTGATGAGGCAATCAAGTGCTTGTTGCACCAAAAAACTTTCAAGCCCTTTTTAAGTATACGCGCTAAAGTTAAGATCCGACCGGGAAGATTGTATAGCCGCGATAAAGTAGATAAGCCTAAACGCCATCATGTCTTTAGGAGAGTTTGCTAATGAAGGTTCTTAAGTTGACGCCATTGACTGTTCTCCCTCGTCATACCGTCATGGTATCTCTAGATCCCGCTAACAAGCAGCGGGATGACGAGGTTATCGTCATGCCACCGCAGACCGTCATACCGTCACGGTATCTCTAGATACCGCTAACAAGCAGCGGGATGACGGAAAAAGAGGTCCCAGTGTCGGGGCACTGGGATGACAGGAGAAGGGGTTACTTTGATGACACCTTGACAACCGTCATCCCGCTGCTTGTTAGTGCCGCGGCGGTATGACGTAGGAAAACCCAACCTGTACTAGCAAACGTATTCTGATTGATAATTTTCAGACCGCTGTGTTGCATTAGGATTATCAAATTCACTACAAGGAGGAGCACTTGGAACAGAGTTAGGATCTTGAGAAGAGTAAGGAGGAGGTGATCCATAATCCCTAACCGCTTTTTCAGCCTTCTCAATATCATCTGATTCTTTCTCATGCTTCATATGAAAAGCTAAACCACCGGCAAAACATACGAGAGAGTTAACGCCAAGGATAACTAAACCCCACACTGGTAAGACTGGGTAGACAGCGCAAGCTATCAAAGCTGCTAAAGAAATAGCGCTAACCGCAAATTCTATATTCCTAAGCATCTTAAGCTTATTATCAAGATAATCTATTTTTTCTTCTTTTCTAGCCGCTTTTCTGCTGCTGTTATACCAAAAACACATACCAGTATGGAAAGCAACACACACAACTGCAGCTACCATACCTAAGGCTAATAGCTTTCTACTGTCTTCCGAGTCTTTTTTCTTATCTTCTCTACTTTGATAGTTATTATTACCATAGTTAATATTTGTTATATTATTAACCGTAGTGTGACCACGCCCACCGAATAAAGAATTAATCCAGCATTGTAATAGTAAACAATCCCAAAAACTTAAGCCTTCATCTCGTGTATTCGCATATATAACTTGAGGGCCTGTAGTTTGCCCGTTATTCCCCGCATTATATTGATTGCTTCCGCTTCTTGTATTGTGCCTACTGCTTGAGTTTGAACTTGTAGTAAAATTTTCATACGCATTTTTAAAATTCTCCTCACTCCAATTTGTGGTGTTTTGCGTATTACAAAATTCCAAAAACCTTTCAACATTACTGTTACCACCTGATTTTTTTATATAGGCTAACGCATACCTTTTTAAAACACTATCACTTGCTACCATAAATACCCTCTTACATTAAGATTAAATTAATAAACATTTATTATAACAAAGTAGTGTCTTCTTGTCAATTCAATCATAACCTAATACCCAGTTAATATCCTTTCCACCAGTTCTTTTACTGTCGGTACGTAGCCATCTCCATAAAATGGATCTTGTTTAAACTTGTATACATTATGACCGGAAAACATGAGTTCGTTTTCAATATCGCCATCATGTATAATGTTTTGCAGTGTTTTTTGTATACAAAAACTTCGTGGGTCTGGCTTTCGTCCCGTTGAATGGTCGCCGTGATCCTTCCAATTGCTAAACAAACAATGACTTAAGCATCCCATACAATTGATTTGATCTTGTCTTATCTCTGCAAATTTGCCTGGCGTCACAAAAACAACAGTCGTATCTGGAGTTTTCATTGCCTCTGTATAAACTGCTTTAGTCCATGTATTTGCTAGCTCTTTGCCTTTTGCAGTAAGGTAAATCTTTCTACCTCTGCTACCCATTGCAAATTCACTACTAAATTCTTCGCTGGCATTTTCTGAAAACTTTATTTGACGTGAATTTCGTTCCTGCAACTCACGTATGAAGTTATTTTTTACTGCAGATGAGTAAAACCCTGTTGGACTGAATTTATTTAAAAATACATCACCTTCTTCTAAAGTGAGTAGCTTCTTTTTCCACTCTGCAGAAATTGGGCTTTCTTTCGTCAAAAGTGGACGAGTGCCAAACTGAAAAGCTATAGGGCCAATTTGCAAATTGTCAAACCAATGTTCCCAATCTTTCAAATGCCACACTCCTCCTGCCATAACAATTGGTGTTTCTGAAAGACCGATCTCGTTCATGAAAGATCTAAGCTCTGCAACTCTTTCAAATGGAGCCTGTGGTAGCTCTGGGTCTTCACTGTTACTGAGTCCATTGTGCCCTCCAGCAAGCCATGGATCTTCATACACTACTCCACCAAGCAAACAGGAAGATATTCTTTGGTAAGTACGCTTCCATAATGCTTTAAAAGCACGCACCGATGAGACAATAGGATAATAATAAACCTGATATTTAGCTGCAATTTCTCCAAGCCTATAAGGCATACCAGCACCGCAGGTAATACCATGAACTAAGCCTTTTGCTTTTTCTAATATGCCATGAAGCACGCGTTCTGCTGCTCCCATCTCCCAAAGCACATTCATATGTATTCTCCCATGACCTTTTGATATTTCATTCGCTATTTTTGCTTGACTGATTCCCGCTTTAATACTATACTCAATCAATTCACTGTGTTTTTCATTTCTTGTTTTGCCTTTGTAAATCAGTGGCACTAACTCACCATTATCATCAATAAGCTTAGCATTTGCACCAGAAAACGTACCCACAGCATCTGCTGCAGCAAATGCTCCACTTGACCTTCCATCACTGATTGCGATGCCTTTGCCGCCCTCGATGATTGGCCACACTTCTTTTCCTGAAATTACTATCTTTTTTATCCTATTTTTCAAAGCTTCCTCGTAATCTTTTATTCTATTCTACTTAATTACTAAAAAAATAATAGCTGTTTATTTTTTCTTAGATGTACATTCCCAGAGTGTGATGGTATGATAAAATGTAAGAAAAAGATACCATCGAAGGAGGAATTGTGGTTACATGGGTGCACCCGGACAACAGCGTAGAGCAATACAAAATAGTATAGCAAAGCTTTCCAAACCTTAATCCAAAAACTATTGTCGAAAACGCTCATTCACCAGATATGGGTCCAAAACATCCAAGATCAACTGTTCTAACTTTAGAAGAAGATCGCATTTCGGAAGCATACACTTCTACCATTAGATGATTGCCTTGCTAGTCTACAATTCCGCACTTCTAGCCTGCATCGCTGTTATAACATTAGCAAACTGCCAGATGTTGATTAAACCAAAAAAGAAATTTAAGAAATATCCTATAGCATATTGATATTGCAGAAGTCAGAACAGAGGAGGGAAAACTATATCTATTTGTTGCTATAGATCAAATTCACCTATGTTGAGTTACATAAACGTGCTACAAAACCCATAGCTGCTGAGTTTTTACGTAATTTGATTAAAATTCTACCACACACTGTTTTGACAGACAACGGTATACAATTTACCAACCAGAAACGCCATAAATACGCTTTCCAACACATATTTGATAGAGTTTGTGAAGAACATAATATTGAACATCGTCTAACAAAAATCTTGGGCAAGTTGAACGAAACTTTAAAAAATACTACTGCCAATCACATCAGCAACTCACAAAGCATCTTTATATGGCTTACAATTACGCTGAAAGACTTAAAACCCCTCAAAGGTTTTACCCCTTGTGAATTTATGTGTTTACAATGCCCCTGAATTATTTATATTAAACTTATACCATCACACTCTGGGACTGTACATCTTAGAATCTTCTGAAGATTTATACACGAAAAAAGGCTTGTAGTAAACTAATAAGTCTATTCCACTCTGTCTTGCTCTCTGAATACCAAACACTTTTGTGTTGTAGCTTGCTTAAAAATAGTTATCGTTATTATAGAGTTTATATACAGAATTTACGTTTCTAAATTACATAATATCTTAACTAAAAAAATAATTTTCTATATAATATTTCATATGTTTTAAAGCTTCATTTTTATGTTATTATAAATGTAAGTTTCAAGATTGAAAATAATATGGTAAGTATTAACACAAAAAAACAGCCAGCAGGATTTTTCATATATCTCTCTGGTCTTTCAGGAAGTGGTAAACTTTCCACAGCAATAGAATTGTCCAATATGATAGACGCATTAATTGTAAATAGTAAGTTCTATAACAATGTTCAAGCTTGCTCTATATACGATGGTGTCTTTGAACGTGATCAAATACCTAAAGAAGTTCAAGATAGAATATATGGCATTATGCAAATTATGCTTCAGGTAATAGAAAATTATCCGATTCACTCAAAAAATTACATATTTATTGATGAGTTGATGGAAAATAATGACCAGAACATGAGGATGTATGATTCAATAGTAAGGCTTAGTAAAAAAATGAACACAGAAATCCTTCCTATGGTACTTAGGTGTGATCCACCGACATTACAAAAGCGTATTGCATTAAAAAGGCAAAGAAAAAATAGGAAGGTGACTAATGTAAATAGCATGATAGAGCAATTTAGGATTAACAATTTATTTATACCACCGAGTGCCATAGAGATAGAAAATTCAGATATGAGTATAAAAGAAGTAGCTCAAGAGATAGTAAACCAGATGCACAGGCTTAGCCACATTGTATGTACGCGAAAGAATAGTCTATAATGATTTCATATACTGAGGCTCATTTAAATATAGAGCCTCAACTTCATTTAATTTTTGCTTGTTCTTCAGTCTATAATGAACCAATAGTCCTGCATGGCTAGCATTTAAATTGCAATCCATATGTGTACTGCTTGTAGCGTGACCAGGGTCACGTGCTGCAGTTGGACCAGATAGCGGCAATAAATTGAAATCAAATAACTGCGTATAAAACCCTTGAGCATTTTTGATTATAGCTCTGATATTTTTTTTGCTATTCGTACAAAGCAAAGATATTGTGTAAGCTTGAACTTCTAGCGCATTAACTCCGTATAATGGCTTATTTGTAGCAAGATTTATACCTTGTGCTGCTGATATACCAACTCTAATTCCAGTGAAACTTCCTGGTCCAACTACTACCGCTAAATGATCTATTTTATCGTAATTATAATTGTGCTTATCAAACAAAGTATTCAGAATTTGAAAAAATGATTCTACATGATTGTTGCTGGCGGAATTGCGCTCTACAAAACAATTACCATCATAATCAACTATTGCTATTGAACTACCAGTACCTACAGTATCAATCGCTAAAATAGACATTACTTAAGCTTATCATAGAGTTTTGTAAACATCATAGTAAAGGCACCATTACCCATAACATTTGCTGAAGTGATTATTGGATCAAACACTATATACAAGGCTGTGATTAACGAAAGCATTTCTGGAGAAAATTTGAGGTATTTCTCAAGAATAGGTAGCATTACCATAATTCCTCCTGCCGGCACTGCAACGATAGCAAACTTAAATAACAAAAAATAGAGAAGGAAAGTTACATAGTCTGTTGTGCACAATGAATAACCGGAGGCAATTATCATTGATAATATTATGATAAAAAAGCAATCACCTACTAAATGGAAGCTAGCAGTTATTGGTATAACAGATGATGCTATATCAGGTTGCTTTACATTTTTTTTGCTTCCTTCAAGAGTAAGCGGCATAGTTGCATTACTAGACATTGTGCTCATCGCAGTAATAAATGCCGGTATCATATTGCTTATACTAGCTATCCAGCTTGTGATCTTGAATGAATTTGCTGCTCCATATAAGAGGAAAACATAAAGGTAGGTTGCAGATGCTATAATAATGAAAATTATTGAGTAATCCTTAAATATTATAGATAAAACTTGATCATGCTGCATTTTTAAAGCAAGCCCAAGTACAAATATTGGAATAATCGGCGTCAAAAACGTCTTCAAAATAAAGAGAGTTAAATCTAACATTTTGTTCGAAAGCTCTTTGCTTTTCTTAGGTAGCAGTATAGACACTACTATGCTGGACACAAATCCACAAGCAAGAGCATGAAAGTTAGAAAGGAGTAGCGGAAGCCTAAACGACCATAAAGGAACAATTGTTTCTTCATACGTTATATCTTGTATTGAATAAGTGTTTTGTATGATAAAATGCCCAACAGAATAAGCTATTAAACTTGAAGCCAGATTCGATAAGAAGATCATTATAATAAGTAACAATATAAACTTTATAGCTGACTGCTTAAGATTGTTAACACTGCTAAAGATTAACGTAAAAATAATAAAAGGCATTATAAATAGCAAAACCTCTTTTATACTCAGGCTCGTTGAGTACAAGAAGGTTTTTGCTTCCATTGGAACTAAATGACCAAAGAATGCAACTGAAGTGATGACCGTGAGTAAGATTAATAGTTGTAGCACGTTCTTATATACCAATGTCCTATGGACATATATATGGTAAGTTAGTTGTTAAGTAAAGCAAAACTGTCTAAACTGTACAGCAAATGGTGTAATGAAAGTAGCTGACACTGGAATGACAAAGAAGAGTGAAATTAGCACTCACTTATTATTCGTGTCGTTTTCAGTAAAAGCCTCCTCCCATGTGCCTTGAGTTGCTGCACGGCTATACTCTGTTACTCTATTTTCAAAGAAATTCGTATGTTCCACGCCATTTAGTATTTCATCAAGCCACGGAATAGGATTATCATCAACATCATATATGGACTCAAGACCTAATTGCATTAACCGTCTGTTTGCTACGTAGCGTATGTAATTGCGCACTTCTTCTGCAGATAGTCCTTCAACGTCTCCGAAATTAAAAGCAAGCTTTATAAACTCATCCTCAAGCTCAACAATAGTGCGGCATGCAGAATATAATTCCTCTTTAAACTCATCGTTCCAAATTTCATTATTCTCTTTAACAAATGTATTAAATAACATAATAATTGAATTGGTGTGCAAAGTTTCATCACGGGCTGACCAGGCGATTATCTGCCCCATTCCTTTCATTTTTCCAAAGCGTTGGAAATTGAGCAAAATTGCAAACGATGCGAATAACTGCAACCCCTCGGTAAATGCACCAAACACTGCTAGGGTTTTAGCTACATGTTTTTTATCATGTTTTTTGCTTTCCTCAAATTCTAGCATGTATTCATATTTCTTTCTCATAGCATCATACTTTAAAAATGCTTGATACTCGCTTTCTGGCATGCCAATTGTGTCTAAAAGATAAGAATAAGCTGCAATGTGTATGGTTTCCATATTGGAAAAACTTGCAAGCATCATGCATATTTCTGTTGGCTTAAATATATTTGAATAATGCCTCATGTAGCAGTTATTTACTTCAATGTCTGCCTGAGTAAAGAATCTAAAAATCTGAGTTAGTAGATTTTTTTCTACGTTTGAAAGTTTAGTTTTCCAATCCTTTACGTCATCAGCAAGCGGAACTTCCTCAGGTATCCAATGGATTCTTTGTTGCTGCAGCCACGCATCATACGCCCAAGGGTAATTAAAAGGTTTGTATATTGGATCTGCTTCTAACAATGACATAAGACACCTATTATTTTCTAAAGTAAATATTATATTAAGTGATATTGAGAATCAGTCAATTTAACTTTTTTGAAATTTGACGGCAGATAATTTATTAGTGTATTATAGCTTCAAGTAATTTATCAACAGAAATGCGAGTATTAATATCTTTTATTTTATTATTTACAGTGAGCTGCACTCACACTATTCACAATCACGGAGCTCCTGGCATTAGTGTTGAATTGTGGAGCAAGATAAAAGTAGGTGACGATAAAGAAAAAGTGGTTCACACTTTAGGATCACCAACATTAGTATCAAAGTTCGATGACAATGTTTGGTACTATGTCTCATATAAAATTAAACAAGCCAACTTTTTAGGAAAAAGGAAGTATAGTAGTAAGTCTCTGCAAATTTCATTCGACCAGGACGGTAAAGTTGAAGATACAAAAGAAACTGACATCTTAGAGAGATCTTTGGCTGTTTCTGATTGAAAGTTTGCTCAGATCTTCCTACGTCATACCGCGGTTCATTCCATAACTGTACGAACATTGCGATTTGGGCCTACCAGAAGGGTGTCATGAAAGTAGTTGACACTAGTTCCTTTATGACGGCAGTGCCCAGACTACTTGGATCCAGGAAACTTAATTGCAAGTAATGCATTGGGTTTGGTAAGTATGGGTTTTGCGTTATAGAATGAAGCACTTTTGGTGAATTTGTAAAGAAAACTGGATCCCAGTGTCAAGCACTGGGATGACACCATTTGTTGTAAACTCACTTTTACTCTATGGTCTTGCTGCTATCCTGAACGGATACAGTGGGCTTATTAAATTATAGAATTACTTTAGCTATAGAATAAAATCTAGTGTTACTTCACGCCAAATGTGGTGGTGCTGAGTAGGCAAGCCGGTCAATGGGCTACATTTATATACTGCACGCATTGCGTTATCTGCTATCGACCTGAAAAGTGGATTATTTCGATAGGAATCACTGTCTGCTACATCCGCCATAATTATCTCGCCTTGACTGGATAACAATAAGTTAATTTTTATATTAAAATTTTCTTTGTAAGCTATGCTTTCAGGAATGCTCCAGCATTTTGTGAGCTTGTCTCTTATAGAGTTAATAATTTCTGTTACAACTAATTCATCCTTTTTGCTCTCAACGCTTTTTTCGTTTCCTATTTCATTTTTTGCCCCTCTAACATCCCTTCTTAGTTTTTTCTCTACACTTTTTTTTCTTTTTGGAATTGGAATGAATTCTTTACCCTCGTTAATAATGACTTCTTCTTGCATTTCGATAATTTGCCTCGGTTGTGCTACAACAGTGTGCTCAACTATTTCTTTTTTCCTTTGTGGTATAGGAACAGCTACCGTATCATTCGTTTGGGCTTTTGTTGAAGATAACGAAAAAAGCAAAAAACAACATAAAGACAAAAAAAGAATATAATTAGAATAGAAAAAACGCATATGTTAAGCAGCTTGTTTTACTGGTTTAAAGCTAATATTGCACGTAAAGTCAATATATTTTAGTTGATGGACGAGTTTGAAGTCAATAAGGAATCCCTTCAAAGCTGAAGGCAAGCGGAAGATTGTCTTCTCGACAGACAAAGGAATTGTATAA
This sequence comes from Wolbachia endosymbiont of Dactylopius coccus, assembly GCF_977011065.1. NCBI lineage: Bacteria > Pseudomonadati > Pseudomonadota > Alphaproteobacteria > Rickettsiales > Anaplasmataceae > Wolbachia > Wolbachia endosymbiont of Dactylopius coccus. The sequence goes on from NZ_OZ347065.1 coordinate 1,383,354, forward strand.
TGGATTAAAAGGAACCGTATGACAAAAATTATAGCAAAAGAATATACAGAATTTTTAGAGCAGTTGAAAGATCGTATTGCAACAAGCCGTTATAAGGCAGCAAGAACAGTAAATAAAGAACTGCTACTGCTTTATCATTATATTGGAACGCGGATTCTAGAAAAACAAAAGAGTCAGGGTTGGGGAGCTAAAGTAATTGAGCAGTTAAGTAGAGACTTAAAGGCTGAATTCCCGGAAATGAAAGGATTTGGTATTGCTAACTTGCATAATATGAGGCGTTTTGCGGAGATTTATCCTAATCCTGAATTTCTCCAGCAAGTTGCTGGAATATTACCATGGTATCATCATGTCGTTTTAATGGAACAGATCACGAAGCAAGGCTATTTTATGTAAGAAATGCTTCAGAGTATGGTTGGTCACGCGCTATAATGATACATCAAATAGAACTTGGCCTTCATAAACGGCAAGGTAAAGCAATTACAAATTTTAAAGAAAAACTGCCTTATCCAACATCAGATCTAGCAAATCAAACTCTTAAGAATCCATATATTTTTGATTTTTTAAGTATAGGCAAAGACGCTCATGAGAGAGAAATAGAAAAAGGGTTAGTGGCACATATTGAGAAATTCCTACTGGAACTCGGCGCTGGTTTTTCTTTTGTTGGGCGCCAATACCATTTAACAGTTAGACAAAAGGATTACTACTTAGATCTCCTATTTTATCACTTAAAGCTTAGGTGTTTTGTAGTAATAGAAATTAAAGCAGTTGAGTTTGAACCAGAACATTCTGGAAAGATGAATTTTTACTTATCAATGGTTGATGACTTGCTAAAACATTCAACAGATAACCCTTCAATAGGATTAATTTTATGCAAATCTAAAGATAATGTACTTGCTGAATATGCACTCCGAGACATGACCAAACCAATAGGTCTTGCAGAATATTAAATCACTGAGAATCTACCAGAAAACATAAAAACAGCTCTGCCAACAATAGAAGAATTAGAAGCTGAATTATCGAAAGTTTCAGATAAGGAAAAGTAATGCTACTAAAATCATTCAAACAATTATTTAGCAAACCAAAAGCTCAGCATGGAGGCTCAGGAAGAAGAGTGGCAGCCAATAACTTACTCTCTCATAGCCTTGAAACTTTGGAATAGTAACGGAGTAAGTGATTTTTATGGATTACAAGCTCTAGGTGTACTATTCTATAATATCATACGGTCAATATACTCTAAATGAGATGGAAAGATGAAGGCATCATTATAGCTGCTAAAAAATACGGCGATAAAAACTTAATTCTTTCTCTGTTTACAAAAAATCATGGAAAGCGCAGGGGATTAACTAAGCTAACAAACAATAGCAATTATAAGTTTCAGATAAGTAATCTATTACATGCAGAATGGAGTGCTAAGTTACCTGAAAATCTAGGTTTTTTTAAGTGCGAATTAATCGAATCTCCATTCCATCATTTCTTTCAAGATAGGTTAAAAAGCATTACTATTGTTTCTTTCTCCTCTATTTTAGAAAAAGTGCTTCCAGAAAGTGAACCCTGTGCCATGCTGTATGACAATTTTCGATATTTCATCGATGTAATTAAACACAACAATCAGTCTTGGCAAAGCCATTATCTTAACTTAGAGCTTCTGCTTCTTACGCAATTGGGATTCAAGTTAGACTTATCCAAATGCGCTGTAACAGGTGTTAAGGAAAATCTGCAATTTATTTCTCCAAAAACTGGTAGAGCAGTGTCAAAAAAAGTAGGAGATTATTATGCAGATAAACTCCTACCTTTTCCACAAATGTTGCATGATGTATACAATAATACCCTACAAAACAGCTACTCATTCCAAGAATTTCAGTTAGGACTGAAAGTCACAGGATATTTTTTAAATAAGTATATATTTTTGCAGTTAAACATGAAATTTCCAGAGCTGAGAAACCTCATGTTGTCGCTTTAATCTTAGTTATCATTTTTTTGAAATCATTTCAGAAATCTATAGCTAACCCAAGCAACACGTCATACCGCGATTCATTCGCGGTATCTCAGCATAGATTCCGCTAACGAGTAGCGGAATGACGGTTGTCGGTAAACTTAAGCCACTTTAGCTATAGCCAGTAACCACTCTATTTCTACCACTGTTTTTTGCTTTATATAAATATCTGTCAGCACGTACTATAAATTTTTTAATATCATCAAAGTCAGATCCTTGCATTTCTGCAATTCCAATGCTCACAGTTACATTATGGGTTGTATTTTTATCCGCAAGTACAAAAGGTTCTTTAGCAATAATTTTTCGTATTCTCTCCGCAATAGTATACGCATCTGATACATTGGTATCTGGCATTACAACAACAAACTCCTCACCACCAAACCTAGCTAGTAAATCTGTCACTCTGATATTTTCAGAAATTCTTTTCTGTACTTGCTTTAAAAGTTCATCTCCAGCACTATGCCCAAAACTGTCATTCACTATCTTAAAATAGTCTATATCAAGTATCATAAGAGACAACCTTCTATCCTTTTCCACAGAGTCCTTAACAATGTTTCTTAAGTGTGCATCAAAATATCTTCTATTATAACAGTTAGTTAATGGGTCCTTTATAGACATTTCCGCATTATTAAATAAATTCATTCTCAAGGCATCTTGATATCTTTTGCGTTTTACTTGCGAATTAACCCTTGCTATTAACTCACCCTCATCCAAAGGTACTGTTAAATAATCATTAGCACCTACATCAAGTGCTTTTACTAAATTGTTTTTATCATAATCCTCAGAAAGAATCAGAATTGGTGTATAGCGTGTTTCTACTTTACTACGAAACTTAGAACACAAACGCAGGCCGTCAGTTTTTGAAAACTGCATATCAGAAATGATCAGGTCGTAATTATTCTTAATACCAACCTTCAATGCTTCCATTGGATCACTCAGTATTTTAATTGACCTAAAGCGGTGCTTTAGTACATTATATATCTGCTCTGCTTGAAAGACATCTTCATCTACAACAAGTATGTTAGCATCAAAAATCTGATTAGAATAATCCATAATACTGTTTCCTGCTACTCCGCCAATCTCAGCGTTGGTTTCTCCTCTTAAACGCAATTCATCTATAATCATTTTTAAGCGCGTGAGAGACTTGATCCTTGCAGATAAAGCAGTTTCGTCTATTGGTTTAGTCAGAAAATCATCTGCACCAGCATTAATGCCCTGTACTCTATCATGAGCGTCATGCAGCGCAGTTACCATAATTATTGGAATATGGGTTGTCAAGGGATCATTCTTTAGCTCCTTACAAACTTCAAAGCCATTCATTTTTGGCATCATAATATCGAGTAATATAATATCGGGCTGCTGTTTTGCTACTAAATCCATGGCTTCCTCACCATCATAGGCCACGATAACCGTATAGTACTCTGCTTTTAGTCGAGCTTCTAAAAGCTTAACATTACATAGTACATCATCTACTACTAGGATCTTTGCTGTCATTATCTTTGGATATATTATCTATATCGTAAGTAGGATAAAGCTTACCATTTTTACCAACTATGTAATTTACTTTCTCAGTATTACACTCTTTATATAAGTCTTCAATTCCTGCGTCTTTCAATAACCTCCTAGCTTTTGATTTTATAATCATAAGATACTTATATGTATTCCTAATAAGATCAATAAATACAGGTACCTTATTTTTATCAAGAACAATTATGCTCACTAAAGCTACAACTAAAATTTCTGAAAGACCTATATTGAACATTTTCCTATGAAGCAAGTACTTTAATCCTTCTGATTATAAATATTAATTTGCTTAAATCAAGTTTAGAAGCAACCATCTCATCTAAAAAACTATTATAACGTTCTATGTAGTCCTTATCATTACAAGCCCAGGTTTGAACCTTATCTTCAGGGTTATCAGTAGCTTTTATGACTTTAACAGCTAGCTTGTGATGGTAATTGCTTAAATCGTCCAATAAATCATTAACTAAGCTGCGATCCCAATAAGAAGAGCGGCTTTTCATCTTGATGGCAATTGTTTTAATCAGATCGAATCTTAACAGCGACTTTAACTCAAAGTATATTTTACCAGCATCAAGAATGGACAAAGATGTCTGTTCAGCAACAGATATAATGTCCAGTGCATAAGCAAGAACGCATAGATCAGCAACTTTTTTTGCTAGATCTTTATTTATATTAAGTTCTACTAAAGAAGTTGATTCATGGCTATAGACCTTTAATAGGTGTTCATCTAAAACATCAGTTAAGTTCTGGCCTAAAGTTTCAATTGCATCTTTAAATTTTGTAACATCATCCAATTCTACAAAGCTAAGCTTGCCAAGATTTTTCACTAGCCAAAATGATACTCTGCCAATAAATTTCTGCACGTTCCTCACTATTTGTAAGTATGAGTTAACATCAATTTTTCCATCCAATTCATCAATTTTCTGCCACAGGCTGTTTAAATCATACAGGTGGTTAACAACAATATATATGTTAACCGCTTCTTGTACCTTAATTCCAGTGTTCTCAGCCAAATTATTGATGAATATACAGCCCATTCTATTCACTACATCATTTGCAATGCAAGTAGAGATAATTTCTCTACGAAGTTGGTGTTTTAATATGAAATCCTTAAACTTTGTTATCATCTTTTTAGGAAAATAACCTAGCAAGTAGTCATTAGATATAAGATCTTTTTCAGGCAGATCGGAATGTATAATTTCATTTTTTATTGCTGTTCTAGCATAAGACATTAGAATAGAAAGCTGAGGAGAACTGAAACCTTCTGCACCAGTTAACATCCTTGCTATCTCTTCTTCAGTTGGAAGAAATTCTACGCTTCGGTTTAACAGCCCAGATTTTTCTAAACTGAGCAGTAACCTGTGGTGCTGCTCCAATCTCTCTTTAGCTTGCAAACACTCAAGAAGTAATGCTTTTGTTTCAATTCTGTTGTGGTTCTCAAGCACTTTGGATGCAACTTCGTCCACCATACTTGCCAGTATTTCATTCCTTTTTTCTAAAGAAACACCCCCTGCTTTCATAGCCGAAACAAATGCAATCTTGATGTTAACTTCAAGGTCCGAACATATCACTCCGGCTGAATTATCAACAAAATCTGCATTGATATATCCACCTCTTTCAGCATATTCTATTCTTCCAAGCTGTGTGCATCCCAAATTTCCGCCTTCTATAAACATAGAAGCTCTAATATCTTTACCATTTACTCTCAGCTCATCGTTTGCTTTGTCACCGACCATGCTATGATTTTCACTCTTTGCCTTAACAAACGTGCCAATTCCTCCATTCCATATGAAGTCCACTTCTGCTTTGAGTAGATATCTAATCAAATCACTTGGAGGTAGCATATCTTCCTTTATATCAAAGCGTTTTTTTATTTCTTGAGAAATGTTTATTTGCTTGCTGCTACGCTCAAATACTCCTCCACCCTTAGAAATCAAATCTTTGTTATAATCCATCCAAGTTGAAAATGGTAACTCAAAAAGGCGTTTACGCTCTGTGAAACTCTTTTCTGCACTAGGATTTGGATCAATAAAAATATGCATATGGTTAAATGCGCCGATTAAATGTATATTTTTTGAAAGCAGCATACCATTTCCAAATAAGTCGCCAGCCATATCTCCAATTCCAATAATAGTTGCATCTTGGTAAATATCCTTATTCATTTTCCAAAAATGCCTCTGCGCTGCAATCCATGCACCTCTGGCTGTAATACCCATTTTTTTGTGATCATAACCTGCTGATCCACCAGATGCAAATGCATCGCCAAGCCAAAAATTGTATTCAGAGGCTATTTGGTTGGCATAATCAGAAAATGAAGCAGTGCCTTTATCAGCAGCAACCACGAGATATGGATCATCCTCATCATACCTAATCACATTCTCTGGTGGAATTATTTTGCCATTAACTACATTATCAGTAATGTCAAGCATTCCCCTGATAAAACTCTTATAGCATTCAACACCTTTCTCTCTTAAAATATCTTTGTCTTTATAAACTTGCTTAATTACAAACCCACCCTTTGCGCCAACAGGTACAATAACCGCATTTTTTGTCATCTGAGCTTTCATGAGCCCCAAAACTTCAGTGCGAAAATCTTCCGTCCTATCCGACCACCTTAAGCCACCACGGGCCAATTCCCCTCCTCTTAGATGTATTCCCTCAAAAAGATTTGAATAAATATACAATTCACGATATGGACGAGGATCAGGCAAACCATTTATTTTATTTGAGTCAAATTTTGTAGATAAATATGGTTTATCGTCTTGATAATAACTGGTCCTTAAAATAGCCATTATCAAGTTAAATATCGAGCGCAAAACGTAATCATGTGAAACATTGCTGATCTCTTTTAGAAGTTCCTCAATCTTTTCTATGAAAATGTCCGTGGTTTCTGCTCTATCAATGTCTATGCTAGGATCAAATCTTGCATGAAATAGTTGTATCAAATACTTTACTATTTTTGGATACTCTGAGACTACCTTTTGGATATATTCTGGATTGTAGTTAAATGACGTCTGCTTTAGGTAAGCACTTAACGCTCTAACCAGAAGCACTTCTTTCCACTCCAGTCCAGCAATAATGACCAAACTATTGAAATAATCATTTTTAATTTCCTTTCTAAACACTTTCGCAAGTGTTATTTCAAATTGCTCTTTTAGAGTAATGTTGTCTATTAATTCATCAACTCTTGACAACACAAAATGGTGTATCCATATTCCGCCGTTAATTTCTATGTAATAGCCATTATGAGATAGAATCTTAGCTCCCAAATTCTTAGTAATTCTTAATATCTTCGATAATTCAAGACCTCCATTGCTCGAAGTGTAAACCTTTAATTGATAATTAAGATTGTCACGAGTAAGTCTTAAATCGACCTCGCTAACTCTTTTTTTCCTCACTATCTCCAATTTTTTCATATCGTAATATGCGTCATGAGGTTCGAAACTCTCTTGATAGCTTATTGGAAATGCCTTGCAATAACGGATGAATATATCCTCAACAGTACTAAAAGTATTATATAAATTGTCTATAAAACGATCTTCCCACTTTTCCGTAATGTTCCTTAATTTGTTTTCGATACGCAAAACTTCATCATCAAGAACGCTAGCATTTTTGGTCTTTAGCACTACATGCAATTTCATCAAATCATATTCATTGATAATGTGATTGTTATAAATATCTGAACTCTCTGCACTTGTCTCATCCTTCAATATATCACGTATCTTGAACATTAGCCTAGCGCTAGCATAACGCATCGGTATCAGCACTATGCAACTAATAAAATCCCCTACTCTTCTTAAAAATAACCTGACCCTTGGTCTAATCGCAAGAGACATGATCGAAATGCAAATTTTAAATAATTCGTCTTCATTTGATTGGAATAATTCATCACAAGAGAATGTTTGTAAAATAGAAATCAAAGCCTTGTTATTGTGACCCCCGGTTACAAACCCTGCATTTTTTTCTATAATTTTAACTTTATCTCTTATTATTGGAATAGTTCGAATATCTTGGACTTCCGCTACAGAAGTAAATAAACCAAAAAAACGCCGTTCCCTTACCACATTACCCTGGTCATTAAATTCTTTTACTCCTATACAATTCATGTATGTACGCCGATGGACTATTGAAACTAGATCTGACCTAAATATATACAAAGAACCTAGATCCTCAGATGAGATCGATGCATTTTGATACTCTTCACTTGCTCTCATCAAACCAAGATTTTCCTTGCTAGTAGCAAGGAATTTTTCATCCTGATTTGCGGTGCATTCTTGATAACCCAGAAATACAAAATTATTATTCTTTAACCAAACTAGAAAATCTTTTTGCTCTTGATTTCGGTCTGGTGTCATTCCAGTGCGTGACACTGGAATCCACGTGTCCTTTTCCTGGATCCCAGTATCAAGTACTGGGATGACAGAAAGACTTGCCTCATCAAGTTTCTTGAGCATTAAGTGCCAATCTTTCACAACGCAATTAACTGCTTTCAGCGTTTTTTGTAGAGATTCTTTTAATATATCAATAAAACTGTCACTTATACCTTTGATAATTACATATATAACTGACTCTTTGACTCCATTGCTTTCTTCCAAAGAGTAAATCTCGTCTATTAGGCCATCTTTTCTTTTAATGTTAATTATGCTGTTGCTGTAATAGCATATGGTTAAATTGTGCGATTTAATAGTTGCAATAACAGAATCAACCAAAAATGGCATATCATCGCTTGTTATCTTAATCGCGGTAAAATCGCCTTCTATTCCTGGTATATCATCTATATTGCTTACTACTAACTTACTTTCATCTTTCTCTTTTTGAGAAACAAAATTGTAAGCATCGCTTACAATATATAGCAAAAACTTATCGTTGGCTTTCAGGTCGCTTTTATAAACAAAACTATAAAAATACTTAATAAATTTTTTAATTTTTTCTTTATCTTGCTGATTTTCTTGATCAGCTAACTTAAATAAAGACTCAGTGTCAACATTATGATCTATACACATTTTTTTAACAAAAATACACAGTGAACTTAAACCTTTTTAACTAAGATTTCATTATCAAGAGCGTACACTATTAGCTCATCATTTTCTACTACTTCCCCTGATAAAACTAATTTAGCTAAATTATTTTGAATACACTCTTGTATAACCCTTTTTAAGGGCCTTGCTCCATATTCAGGGTCATAGCCAGTTTGTGCTATTAGTTCTTTAGCTTCCTGCGACAAACTTATACTCAGTTTACGCTTAGCAAGTGTTTTTTGTAAATAAGAAAATTGAACATCTATAATTTTATAGATGTTATCTCTGGTTAAACTGTGGAATATAATAATTTCATCCAGCCTGTTTAAAAATTCTGGACGAAATGTTGATTTAACTATTTGCATCACTTCATTTGATCTCTCTGGTGTCATTCCAGTGCGTGACGCTGGAATCCACTTTTTTTCCTGGATCCCAGTGTCAGCTACTTGGATGACAGAGGGCTTTTCAAGAGAGCTATTTTCTTTTGCTCCTTTAAGCATTATCTCAGCGCCAAGGTTAGAAGTTAAAATCAGTATGGTATTGCGAAAATCAATTAATTTGCCATGACTATCAGTGAGTCTACCCTCATCCAAGATTTGCAGCAATATATTAAATATATCTGGATTTGCTTTCTCTATTTCATCAAACAGAATAACCTGATATGGCCTTCTTCTTACTGCTTCGGTTAATCTGCCACCCTGCTCATAGCCAACATACCCTGGAGGCGCGCCAATTAGCTTTGAAACAGAATGTTTTTCCATATATTCTGACATATCAAAACGCAAAAGCGCTGATTGATCGTCAAACAGAAATTCAGCAAGGGCTTTTGCCAGTTCCGTTTTACCAACCCCGGTTGGGCCTAAGAATAAAAATGAACCGAAAGGTCGATTAGTATCTTGCACACCAGAGCGAGAGCGCCTAACTGCATTACTTATTGCTTCTATCGCGCCTTTTTGCCCTATTACTCTTTTTCCTATTTCATTCTCCATGTTAAGAAGTTTTTCCTTTTCGCTGTGCATCATGTTATCAACTGGAATTCCTGTCCACTTTGAAACAATGTTTGCAATATCATCTCCAGTCACTTCTTTCTTTAAGAAACTATCAGTAACCTTTTCCTGATTTTTTAATTCATTCTCAAGCTGAGGAATCACACCATACATCAGCTCTCCTGCTCTTCCCAAATTCCCACTACGCTGAACTAATTCCAACTCTTTTCTAGCGTTATCTAATTTTTCGGCTGTTTCTTGTATTCTAGCTATTTTATTCTTTTCCATCTGCCATTTGCTGTTCAAGTCAGCAAATTTACTGTTTAGGTTTTCGATCTCTTCATTTATCTTTTTTAAACGCTGTTTAGAATTTTCATCACTTTCTTTTTTTAAAGCCTCTGCTTCAATCTTTAGCTGTATAACCTTTCTCTCAAGTTCATCAATAACTTCAGGCTTGCTATCCATTTCAATTCTCACCCTGCTTGCTGCTTCATCAATCAAATCAATTGCTTTATCAGGTAAAAACCTATCTGTTATATATCTATTGGACAACGTTGCAGCAGCAATTATTGCACCATCTGTAATTCTTATACCATGATGCACCTCATATCTTTCCTTCAAACCCCTCAGTATTGAAATGGTATCAGTTTCAGTTGGTTGAGAGATAAACACAGGCTGAAAACGCCTTGCAAGTGCAGGATCTTTTTCTATATGTTCACGATATTCATCTAAAGTTGTGGCTCCTATACAGCGAATTTCTCCACGCGCAAGAGCAGGCTTCAGCAGATTCGAGGCATCCATTGCACCACTTGTTGCTCCTGCTCCAACTAAAGTGTGCAATTCATCGATGAATAATATAATTTTTCCCTCCGCTCTCGAAATCTCATTAATCACTGCTTTTAACCTTTCCTCAAACTCTCCTCTAAACTTAGTGCCAGCAATTAGTGCTCCAAGATCGAGGGCTAAGACCTTTGCATCACGCAAACCAAGTGGTACATCGTTTGCAACAATTCTATTTGCAAGCCCCTCAACTATTGCAGTTTTTCCAACACCAGGTTCACCGATCAGCACTGGATTATTTTTTGTCCGCCTCAGTGATACCTGCATAGTTCTTCTGATCTCTTCATCACGACCAATTACAGGATCAAGCTTTCCTTGCATAGCAAGCTCTGTAACATCTTTTGTATATTTCTTTGCTGCGTTTAATTTTTCCTCACTGTTTGGCGAGTCCGCACTGCTGCCCTTTCTCATTTCTGCAATAACTGAGTTCAGTTTTTGTGGAGTCACACCATTCTCTGCCAGAATTTTGCCTACAGTATCATCTTTTTGTGCAGTGAGGCCCTGCAGTAAACGCTCAACAGCAACAAATGAATCTTTATTTCTCTTTGCAATACCAATTGAATCTTCAAAAACTTTTGCTATTTCTCTTGAAAGCTGAAGGCCACCACTTCCTGGACCTTCAATTACTGGCAACTTTTTTATTGCGCTATCCACAGCATCAGAAATACTTTGCACATTTCCACCACAAGCGTTTATCAAATCCTGAACTAAACCTAATTCATCCTCAAGCATCACTTTGAGTAAATGCTCAGGCATAAAAATCTGATGCCCAGCTCCCAACGCTTTCATCTGAGCACTTTGAATTAGACTTTTTGCTTTTTCGGTAAATTTATTTAAGTCCATAACACCAGTTAAATTCGTATTTGCTGATGTATATAACAACTGATTTCATAAATTTAAACCTAAAGTTGTTTATTGTTAGGTATGGTCTACAAAAATTTAAAACTTTCTTAAGAATCTGTTTAAAATCTTCGTAATAGGAGAGAGATGAAGGAAAGGACAATCATTTGCAAGCTGGTATTGAGTTTACGTTCGCAATTTTTCCACAACCGCCTACACTTTTCCAACTAAGCAAAAGAGCGCTCAACGACCCATCTCTTTGGCAATACAACAAAGGTCACTGGGATCCAGAAAAGTTTGCTTGTTTATAAGCAAACTAGCATGGAAAGTAGCTGATCTTATACTAAATGAATGTTTTTGATGAGGTTGCATAGAAGCTGGATTCCAGTGTCAAGCACTGGAATGACAGCAGTCCTACGTCATACCGCCTCGGTATCTCATCCGCTAACAAGTAGCGGGATGACGAATTTGTCATTTTTCAAATTGTCGGTAAATCTGATTCACGCTAGCTACAAGTTTCGTTCTTCCCTTACAATGACTTTACTGCGTCTTTTTTTCTGATTCAGAATTAGCAAGAAACGTTCTTGTAAGGTGGTCTACTAAAATTTTGCTTTATAAAACAATGTCTGAACTATGCAATTAATACATTATCAACACAACTGATTCATAAAAGCAAATATTATAACCACGAAGAGAGGAAATGTTATGCTTAGTTTAATAAGAAAGACCTTGAGAAAAAAATGACTTATCAGGTAAACGATTCGAAATTGAAAGAGAAAGATGAAAAAAGTATTTTAAAATTAGCATCAAAAATAAAAGGCAAAAAAAGTAGCATTGCTGAAGAACTAGAAAAAATATCTAAAAAGGAAAAACAAAGGATTCTTACTACGGAAGTAAGCAAACATCGGGGTAAAGAATCAACTTTTACACTACTTACTCATGCTATATTTTGCGAGAATAGTCAAACTGTAAAGGATATTTTGCAACAAGCCAAATTGAGCAACCTTTTAAAGAGTGTTCTTAATGCAAAAATCATTAGTGATGATTCATTAATTTACACACCGCTTACTTATGCCATATTATGTAAAAATAGCAAAGCTATTAAAGAAATTTTAAAAGTCTCTAAGGAGAACGGTATTCTGAAAGATATTCTTGACGCAACAACAACTATAAAATATCTAGATGGTCGGAGAGCAACTGTCACACCACTTGCTTGTGCTATACTATGTGGAGATAGTATAGCTATTGAAGAAATTTTAAAAGTCTCTAGGCTCTGTGGACAAAATTTTAGAGAAGCCATATGAGAGCTCCAACAAAATTTAGAAATCCCATGTAAACCTCTGCGGTCTTGTCAAATCTGGAAAAAATGCGCCTAAAATTTTTAATTTTACCGAAAAAGCACTCAATCAAATGACGTTCTTTATAAATATGCTCATCATAGTATCTTTGCACTTTTCGATTCCTTTTTGATGGAATTACGATTTCACATTTCCTGTTTTCAAGGCTGACCACAAAAGCATTGCTGTCATAACCCTTATCAGCTACTACAATGGAGTTATAGACATTTTTTGTTAATACTTCAGCTTGTGTAATTTCATTCCTCTGGCCAGGAGTAATACCAATTCCCATTACACGGCAAACAGATAGACAATAATAGAAGACAAGCCATAATGAAATAAGTGAAATAGTCGAGGTATAAATGGCACTAAGATCAAAATTATTGGATGAAGAAGTAGTAAAATCAGCAAAAAAAATGCTGAAGAAAGTAAGGAACAATGCATATGTTGCAAAAAAACTAAATGCTGTAATTGCAGCAAAAAAGCATAGTATAACGGCTGCAGCAAAAATATATTGCATTTCAAGAAGCGCACTAACTTCGTGGATAAAACTCTTGAAATTAGGCAGAGAAGAAAAATTGTTTGCTCCTCCACAACGGCGTAGAAAAACTAAATTAAATCAGGCTCAACTACAGCAAGTTGAAGCATGGGTAGGAGAAAATCCTAATATTACCATTAAAGAAATGAGAATAAGAATCCAGGAAAAGTTCGGCTTAAATATTAGCAAATCTACAGTACACCGCTATATGCAAAAGATGAAATTCTCTTATATTACACCAAGACCAGTACACAATGTACAAGATAAAAGAAAATAAGAGGAATTCAAAAAAAAATCTCAACGAAGTTATTGGCAAGTATCCTGAAAAAGAGCTGTTTTTCTTCGATGAATCGCGGTTTGGCACACATTCAAAGACCGGGCATGGATGGTTTAAAAAAGGCGTCAGAACAAAAGTTAAGGTAAAATTAGGTAGGGAAAATTTTTATCTCTACAGTGCAGTTAATCCTAGAAATGGGGAGAATTCTAGCTTGTTTGCACCGAATGTCAACACTGATTGTATGAATATATTTCTTGAGCAAATGTCTCAATATTTGGGACCACGAGAAGCCTTTCTTGTTATGGATTGTGCTAGTTGGCATAAGTCGAAAAGTTTAAAGGTACCTAAAAATATTGAGATTATATACCTACCACCATACTCACCTGAACTCAATCCAGTTGAGAGGCTTTGGTTGTATGTAAAACAGAACATTTTGCGCAATAAAATATACGATACTATTGCTTTGCTTGAGAGTGCTTTGTGTAAATTTATTACTTCTCTTACCTACTCCACAATTAAACAACTCTGCTATGTATCCTATTTGAATGACCAACAATGAGAATTGGTATTAGCAAAGGATTTCCACTGTTGAGAATATTACTCTTTAGGGGACTATGTACTGCTTTTACTTCAGTTTTTCTTTTTTCAAACTCTTTCAGTGGGCTATTCCCTAATACTTTTCCAAATACACTTTCCCCTATCCATGAAAAAGCTTCTTCTATGGGTTTTATTATCAATTTCCAAAAGCTAGAGAAAAAGTCTTTCACCTTTTGCCAATTAGTGATAACAAAAGCCGCACCAGTGACAAGTCCAGCAATTAAAAGTCCTATAGGGTTAGTTATTACAGCTAGTGATATTGCTCTTAGCCCTGTTATTACTGCAGGAAAAACTGTAGCTGATAAAAATGAAAATGTTGCCAGTATCGTTGCTTTAAGACCAAAAATTGTACTTCCTAATAAAGTAATTCCATAGCCTACTCCCACTACTAAGACTTTTAAACTTATCAAAGCTGCTAAAGTACTCATGATTGCCGTAGTTAAAGTTGGATGTTTTTCTGCAAAAGAAGCTATATGCTCTGTTATTGTTTTCACACTTCCAGCTACATAATTCAAGGTAGGTAACATTACTGACCCTAGATTCATGCCAGCTTCAACTATTGCATTTTTAAGTAATTGTAATTTATTAGCTGTGGTGTCTGCACGATTTTTGAATTCTTTCTGCAGAGATCTTTTATACTCTTCTGTTTCAGCCAGTAACTTTATTGCATCCTTGTACTTACTGAAACTTCCAGCTAATAATGCAATGTCATCTTGATATTCTTGACCGAAAAGTTTCATCAGGGTTGTAGAGCGTTCCTGGTTGTCCATTTTCTTTAGAGTTTGGAAAAAGTGAAGTAGTGCTTCTTCCCCATTTTCACTGATCCTTTGTACCATTTCTTCTGTGGTTATACCCATTTCTTCTAGTGCTGCCTTAAACTCTTTTCCTTGACCTTCAGCAGTTTGCAGCTTAGAAAGTAAAGCATTTATGGCAGTTCCTGCTTTTGCTGGTTGTTTGCCTAAACTAATGAAAGCATTTACTAAACTGCCTGTTTGTTCAAACTTTAATCCAAACTGCTTTGCAGTACCACCAACTATTGCTAGAGCTTCAATCATGTCTTTTGCTTTAGCAGCAGTGTTATCTGATAAGTGGTTGATTACATTACCAACATGCTCCATTTCACTAACATCAATTCCGTAAATGTTAGAGAGTTTAGCTATGGAATCACCTGCTTGCTCTGCGGACATATCAAATGCTGTAGACATTTTTGCCACTGTTTCTGTAAACTTAAAAAGATCTTCTTTCTTGATACCAAGCTGTCCACCGCTTGCAGCTATTTGTGCTAATTCTGCGGCCGATAATGGTATAGTACGTGACATCTCTTTTAACTTCTTGGCAAATTTATCAGCTTCCTTTGCTTCATTATTGAAATTGACAACTTTTTTTACATCAGCCATAGCCGATTCAAAATCAATTGCAACTTTAACTGGAGCTGCAAGCGTTAATCCAAGCCCAATTGTTTCTATTATTTGTGACTTAAAATGTGCCTTACTTGCTAAAAAACTTTGGCGACTACGTATTGCAGACCCAAGCTTACCATACTTGCCTTTCAGCGCTTCAATGGACGAGCCAAGTTTATATTGGTCACTTACTAATGACTTAATATTTCTTCCACTTTTTCTTACTTCTTCATTAAATGAATGTAAAGCATCTCTCTTTTTCAAATATGCTTCTTTTGCTTTTGTTGCGGAGGTTTTGGCCTTGTCAAACTCTGCTTTTAAAGTTTTGCTTGGTTTCTCCACCGCTTTCATTTGTTTAGCTAAAGATTTTACTTGATCTTCAAAGCCCTTCCACGACCTCCTGCTGGTCAAAACATCATGACCTAACTGTTTAAACTTTGATACTGACTTGAAAGATGAATCAAGCTTTCTTATATTCTCACCAAGATTAGAGAGTTGACTACTACTTCCCTTTATTACAGTATTAAAACTGCCATCTAAAACTGCTCCGATTTTTATAGATAATGTTGACATTGTACCTTCCTCGCTGCTTTATGCCATAAGATAAATTCATTAATCTCCATATCAAGTATTTGTTCAACCCCGCCTCCTACAACAGAGCTGAACATTAATACTTCTAATCTCAAGTTTTTTGGATAATCGGTGAAAAAAAATCCTTTAATACCTCTTGAATTTTCACATAATCAGCAATATCTAACTCTTCAATTGCTTCTTTTGCAACTGATGTCAAATTAGCAGTCAAAGTTACTTCTTTACTAAGGTCACTACCATTTAAGCGTTCAATTGCAAGATAGTCTCTAACTTTTGGACGTCTAACAGTAAGTTCTGAGACAGAAATTCCATCAACTGTAATTGGGTTGTTTAGTGTTATAGTGTGCATTATTGCCTCCTTAAAATAAAATTTCGAAATCTTTTCATATGCCTAAAACCGTTTGCAGCAAGGCCATTTGATCAACACCATTTATCTTTCTAATCATATTTTCAGCATCGATTTCTATTAATTCATTACCACCTATGGTAAGTTTGTAGTAATGGGCAGCTACAGTACACTTTAGCGTTGCTTTTTCAGCCGGTTTCCAGCCACCAAAATCAAACTCTTTAAATATTCCCCTAAGGTTGATAATTACTCCTTCAATATCATTGTTTCCGCTGCCTTGTAATCCTCCTCTTAGCGTCAAAGATACCGAATTTCCATTTATCAACCCAAATAGCCGAAAGAGCTCTGTATCGTATTCAGAAAAAGTGAAATCTGCTTCAAGTTTCTCCATCCCCATCCCCATATCTATATTTACTGGAATATCCATACCACCAGCTCTATATTCCTCAGTTTTAATGGTGAGCTTCGGCAAGGTTATCTCATCAATTTTTCCTGCATAACCCCGACCATCTACGAATACATTAAAATTCTTTAAAATCTTCGGTAACATCTCTTTCTCCCATTTTTATAATATTGTACCACTCACAAGATGTGACCTGAAAGTAATCTGTTCTGCTGGATATGGCGGTGTAAACTCAAAATCAAAATATACTTTTCCACTTGCAATATTTGTTGGTGTATTGAGTTCTGGGGTTGCATAACATTTTCCGCTGATAATTGCTCCTTGCGCTTTTAAATTAGCCAAATAAGAATTCACCCCCTCAATCACATCATCTATATAAGTTTTGGTAATATTGCGATCAACTGCCCATAGATGAGCTCGAAGTAAACTATCATTGATTAAATCTGCAGTACGCCTCACTGACAGAAAAGCCCATTTCGAATCATTTGAACATGTTCTATTTCCCCAAAGCCTGTAGCCATTTTGATGAATTATTGTTGTTACTTCATTTTCATTCAAGTGATTTGCTCTACAATTTGTATCACCAAGCGTAAAATCAATAGGCCTGCTTGTTCCAACAATACCATTTATCTCTTTATTTGAAGGTGAATGCCAGAATCCTTGTTCGCTATCTACTTTCGCTATTAAACCAGCTACAAATGGGCTTGATGGCAAGATTTCTTCTTTTCCTTCAATAAATACCTTAATCCATGGGTCAACCACGTAAACTCTTGAGCTGCCTACACTTTTTCTCCACTTGATTGCTTCTTCATCATTGGTATTTGGTCCATCTGCTACTATTATGCTTCTCAGCTTTTCTACTATAGGAATTAATGCTGAAACTACTGGATTTTTGCCATCTTCTGGTAGTTGGTGAGTAAACTGAGGTGCAATTAATATTCTTGGAGCAACATGAACTATACTTTCACTGCTGAGAAATGCCTCAATTCCCTGATATTCCCCGGTTTCTTTATCAACTCCTCCAATTACATTTCTCAGCGTTTCTTCTTTTTTTAATTTTGGATCGCTGTTCTCACTTTCTTCAACTCGAATAACTACTACTGTTGCACCAATTTGGGAAAATATTCCATTTATTGCAGAAGGTAAACTGCCACTCTTTCCAAGCTTTGCTGCTTCCTTTAAGCTTCCTGCAATTAACACTGGTTTATTCAGTGGAAACTTTTGCTCATCGGCTTCAGATGCAGTACCAATTACACCTATCACTGATGATTTAGCTGTACGTACTGATCTTGTCCCTGAGGTTACCTCAATAACATTTACTCCGTGTAAAAATTCTTCTGGCATTTTTTCTTTTTAACTTTCTTGCATTTTTTGTTTAAAATCATTGAGCAAAGTCTGTAGCTCTACTTCACTTTTAGCTTCTTCAATTTTCTTCTTGGTAATGTCTTCCAACTCTTCACATTTAATTATTGCTTTTACTGCTTTTTTCACTTTTTCCTCAATTATTCTTGCCATTTCAATAACTGTAATACCACGGACTTTTGCTAAAGGCTCTATAATTTCTGCATCTTTTTCATCTATAGATTCTGGTGATGCTAGAATGCTTTTTGCGGCTTTTTCTTGTATTTGATACGATTTAGACTTTTGATGAGATACTCCTGTGTATTGGTGAGTATAGTTATCATAATGAGCACGAAGATTAGAAAGTACAGAAAGTTTTGCATTTTCGAGTAACTCCAACTGAATATCTTCCTTATTCCTTTCAACAATTTTCTCTCCTTCAG